>CP103437.1 GCA_024919215.1 Methylophilaceae bacterium LSUCC0665
ATGAAAACTGAAGATTTTTGGGAAGTAATTGTATTACATTTAAAGAAGAAACTTTCCTCACAGCAATTTAAAACCTGGGTTAAACCTCTTGCATTTCATGAAAATGAAAATGATTTTGAAATTTTAGCACCCAATCAATTTGTTCAACAATGGATTATGGATCGATTTGCTAAAGAAATAATTGAGCTTGGCAAAGAAAGTAAATATAAAAAACAAATCAAATTTGTGTCCAACAAAGCAAAAAAAAATCCAAAACCTGTTGAAAACTCAATTAATAATACTGAATCAAAAACAAAACTTGAAGAATTGTCGTCAAAATCAGCAATCAACAAAATCACCGGACTAAATAAGAATTTAAACTTTGATAATTTTGTGACTGGACGAGCAAACCAGCTTGCAACAGCAGCTGCAAAGCAAGTTTCTGAAAAGCCGGGTGAATCATACAACCCGTTATTTATATATGGTGGTGTAGGGCTTGGTAAAACACACCTGTTACAATCAATTGGTAATAAAGTTAAAGAAGAAAATAAAGACTTTAAGGTGAAATACCTTCATGCCGAGCGTTATGTGACTGACGTGGTTAAAGCTTATGAAGGAAAAACATTTGATCAGTTTAAGAAAAACTATCATTCCTTAGATCTACTTTTAATTGATGATATTCAATTTATTGGTAAGAAAAATAGAACTCAAGAGGAGTTTTTCTATGCATTTAACACCCTTATTGAAAATAAAAAACAAATCATTATTACTTGCGATAGTTACCCAAAAGAAATTCAGGGTGTTGATGAAAGATTAAGAACACGATTTAGTTGGGGGCTAACAGTAGCCATTGAGCCACCAGAATTAGAAATGAGAGTTGCTATTTTATTAAAAAAAGCTTCGATTTCAAAAATAAACCTTCCAGAAGATGTAGCTTTTTTTATTGCCAAACAAATACGTTCGAATGTTAGAGAATTAGAGGGCGCGCTCAACAGAATTGTAGCTTTATCAAACTTTACAAACCTAGCGATTGATCTTAATTTAGCCAAAGAAGCACTTAAAGATTTAATAGCTGTTAGAGGTCGACAAGTAACTGTAGAAAATATACAGAAAACGGTAGCAGATTATTACAAAATAAAAATTTCAGATATGGTCGGGAAAAAAAGGTCTCGAAATTTTTCAAAACCAAGGCAAATTGCAATGGCATTAACTAGAGAACTGACTAATTTAAGCTATCCAGAGATTGGTAACTATTTTGGTGGTCGTCACCACACAACAGTAATGCATGCCTGCGAAGAAATTGAAGACCAAAGACTTAATAACCAATCATTAGGACAAGATTTAGGATTTTTAACACAGGTATTGAGAGGATAACTATGTGGATTACATGTTAAGGAATTGTGAATAACCACAAGCTTAAAAAGATTTTAAAATCTATCCACAATTTAACCACAATTTATTCATTCATAATCCACTGCATAAAATTCTTCAAATGGTCCTTGATATATGAGAGACAAATGTTCTTCACAGTTTTTTAATGTATTATTATTACTATTAAATATATATATAAATAATTTAAAAAATGAATATTCAGATAAATAGAGAAGTTTTAATTAAACCTTTAAGTAGTGTTATAGGTATTGTTGAAAAAAGACAGGCTTTACCAATTCTTTCTAATTTATTATTGGTGGGTAAAGATAATAAATTATCATTTACCGCCACAGATCTGGAGATGCAGACTAGTTTGAATATTGAAACAAAAATTGAAACAGATTTTGAAATCACTATATCTGCAAAAAAACTATTTGATATTACAAGAGCTCTCCCAGAAAATAGTATTTTAGATTTTCAAATAAATGAATCACGAGTAAATGTAAAAGCAGGAAAAAGCAAATTTAATTTACAAACACTTCCATCAAAAGATTATCCGATATTAAAGAAAAATGATTCGGAGGCAGTGACTATTAATTTATCTCAAAAAAAATTAAAAGGATTATTGAAGCAAGTAGACTTTGCAATGGCTCAACAAGATATTAGATATTATTTAAACGGACTATTATTTGAAATACAAGGACAAAAATTAAACATTGTTGGTACGGATGGACATCGATTAAGTTTTACTTCATCAAAACTTAAAGAAAGTTTTGATAAAAAAGAAGTAATTATTCCAAGAAAAACAATTATGGAGTTAATTAAATTATTAGAAGAGGTTGATGATGATGTTGAAATCCAAATATTAAACCAACAAGTTATTTTTAATTTTGCTGATATTTGTATTATCACTAAAGTAATTGATGGTAAATTTCCTGACTATAATCGTGTGATTCCTTCTGGATATGAGAATGGTTTTTTGATTGAAAGACAAATGTTATTAAATGCAATGCAACGTGCTTCAATTTTATCTAACGAAAAATATCGCGGCATCAGGCTTGTTTTATCTGAAAACAATATGCAACTTATTACAACCAATAGTGAACAAGAGGAAGCTCAGGAAGATATTGAGATTGATTATAAAAAAGAAGCAATTGATATAGGTTTTAATGTGACTTATTTAATTGATGTTTTAAATAATATTCAATTTGATCAATTATCTTTTTCTTTCAAAGACTCTAATAGTAGTTGTTTAGTAACAATTCCAAACAACGAGGATTATAAATACGTTGTAATGCCAATGAGGATTTAAATTGACCGAAGAAAATAAAACATATTCATCAGATAGTATTAAGGTTTTAAAAGGCCTAGAAGCAGTTCGTAAAAGACCAGGGATGTATATTGGAGATACTTCCGATGGTAGTGGTTTGCATCACATGGTTTTTGAAGTGTTGGATAACGCAATTGATGAGGCATTAGCAGGTTATTGTGATGATATCAAGGTTATCATTCACCCTGACAATTCATTATCTGTTCAGGATAATGGTCGTGGAATTCCTACTGATATAAAAGAAGATGACGAGGAAAAAAGGTCTGCTGCTGAGATAGTGATGACCGAACTTCATGCAGGAGGAAAATTTGATCAGAATTCATATAAGGTATCTGGTGGCCTTCATGGGGTGGGTGTTTCTGTTGTTAATGCTTTATCAGATTGGTTAAAATTAAGAGTACACCGTAATAACAAGATTCATGAAATTGAATTTGCCGGAGGTGAGAGAAAAGAAAATATAAAAATAGTTGGAGATACAAATAAAACAGGAACCGAGGTTCATTTTTTACCTTCAGTAAGTACATTTACTGATATTAATTTTCATTTCGACATACTCGCTAAAAGAATAAGAGAACTATCTTTTTTAAACAATGGGGTAAAAATTGAATTAATTGATCATCGCTCCGGTAAATCTGAAAACTTTGCATTCTCAGGTGGGGTGACGGGGTTTGTTGAGTATCTTAATAAAACTAAAACAACGATTCATAAAAATCCATTTTCTGCTGAAGGTGAAAAAGATGGAATTACGGTCGAAGTAAGTATGCAATGGAATGACTCCTATGGTGAGAATGTGCAGTGTTTTACAAACAACATTCCTCAAAGAGATGGCGGGACACACCTTACAGGTTTAAGGGGTGCAATGACTAGAACAATTAATACTTACATTGAATCGAACGACCTAGCAAAAAAAGCAAAAGTTGATACAACTGGTGATGATATGCGTGAAGGGCTGGCTTGTGTTTTATCGGTAAAAGTTCCAGAACCAAAGTTTTCTTCACAAACCAAAGATAAACTTGTCTCCAGTGAGGTTCAACCCGTTGTTCAAGATATAGTCGCCAAAAAACTAACAGATTATTTATTAGAACATCCTGCTGATGCAAAAATAATTTGTGGAAAAATTGTTGATGCGGCCCGTGCAAGAGAAGCTGCACGAAAAGCAAGAGATATGACGCGACGAAAAGGCGCTATGGATTCGCTTGGTTTGCCTGGAAAATTAGCGGATTGTCAGGAAAAAGATCCTAGCTTATGTGAATTATATTTGGTCGAGGGTGATTCGGCTGGTGGATCAGCGAAGCAAGGAAGAGATAGAAAAAATCAAGCCATTCTTCCTTTAAAAGGAAAAATTTTAAATGTAGAAAAAGCCAGATTAGATAAATTATTATCATCACAAGAAATTACAACATTGATTACTGCTTTGGGAACTGGAATCGACAAAGATTTTAATCTCGAAAAACTAAGATATCATCGCATTATTATTATGACCGATGCTGATGTTGATGGCGCACACATCAGAACCCTATTGTTGACTTTCTTTTATCGCCAGATGCCTCAACTGGTTGAAAATGGTTATATATATATAGCACAACCACCTTTATTTAAAGTAAGACAAAATAAAAAAGAACAATATTTAAAAGATGAACAAGAGTTGGAACAGTATTTAATTGAATCAGCATTAGAGGGAGCAGAGCTTAAAATTGGTGATAGCCCTTTATCAGGAGAGTCGCTTGGCAATTTGGCTAGAGAAATGATTTTAAATGATGCTGTTATTAGACGATTGTCTTACAGGTATGAACCTTCAATTTTAAAAGCGATTTATTCATGTGGTGAAATTAATCTTGATTCTGAGGATGCAGCACTATCATATGTTGAAAAATTAAAAACTTCCTCATCAATAGAAAATATCAATTTTGATGTAAAGAAAAACCCTAATTCTGAAAAATTCATGATAGAAATTAATCAATTCAGGCATGGTAATTTAATTACGTCTATTTTAGATGAGGAATTCTTACTTTCAGGCGACTATAAACAAATTATTAAAACATCCACATTGACGAAAGACTTAATTCAAGAAATAGCTGTTATTTCAAGAAACGAAAAAATTGCAGAAGTTAGAGAATTTAAAGAAGCTGTGGATTGGTTAATGTCTGAAGCTAAATTAGGATTAAATATTCAACGATACAAGGGTTTGGGAGAAATGAACCCATCTCAATTATGGGAAACTACAATGGATCCCTCTGTAAGACGTTTACTCCAAGTTAAAATAGAAGATGCAATATCTGCAGATCAGGTATTTTCTACGCTTATGGGTGATCAAGTTGAGCCAAGAAGAAACTTTATTGAGTCAAATGCACTTGGAGTTAATAACTTGGATATTTGATGACTTTAAGTGAACTGAAATTTATCATTGCAGTAGCAAAAGAAAAAAATTTTCGACGGGCTGCTGATAAATGTTTTGTTAGTCAACCTGCATTAAGTTTGGCAGTAAAAAAACTTGAAGAAGACCTTAATGTAACAATATTTGAAAGAAGTCGGACCGAAGTAAAAGTTACACCAATAGGTCAAAAAATAATTAATCAAGCAATCATTGTCCTTGACGAGGCGAATAAGCTTAAAGACATATCTAGTGTTGGCCAGGAACAACTTAAATTCCCATTGAAAATTGGTCTTATATATTCAGTGGCTCCATATTTATTACCCTTAATTATTCCTGTGTTGAGAAAAAAAACACCCGAAATGCCTTTGGATGTTGAAGAAAATATAACAAAAAACCTAGAAATAGCTTTAAAAAATGGATCAATCGAAGCGGCTGTTATAGCATTGCCTTTTGATATACCAGGAACGGAATATATACCGCTATATGATGAAGAGTTTAATGTCGTTGTTCCATCAAACCATGATTGGGTTAAGAAAAAAGAAATTATAGCCAAAGACCTATCAAGCGAAAAAGTATTACTCCTTAACAATGAACATTGTTTTAGTAAGCAAGTGGTAGAAGCTTGTCCAGATCTCTCAAAAAAAAGTGAGGTATTACAAGGAAACTCACTTGAAACAATTCGCAATATGGTGGCATCGAATTTAGGTATTTCTGTTTTACCAAAAACTGCAACAGCTGTAAATTATAATAATCCGCTTGTAAAAATTATTCCTTTTAAAAATCCAGTACCATTTAGAAGAATAGCAATTGCTTACAGAAAGAGTACAGTGAGAATGGAGGCAATTGAAAAGTTTGTATTAGCATTGAAAGATATAAAATCAAATAATATCAAAATTTTTTAAGGTAAAAATCAATGATTGTTGGCGTATTAAATGAAATTGATAAAAATGAAAATAGGGTAGCTATAAGCCCTGAGATAACCAAGAAATTAAATGCAAAAAAAATAGAAGTTTTTATTGAGCAAGATTGTTATATTCAAGCTGATTTTACAGAAAGCGATTTTACTGATGCAGGTGCTCTAATAAAAACAAGAAAAGAAATAATAGATACAGCTGATGTTCTGTTAACAGTATCAACTCCAATTGAGGAAGTATTAAAAGACTTAACAAAGGGAATAGTGATTGGAAATTTAGACCCTATTGAGAACAGATCTTTTAAAAACGATGCTTTTGATCTTTCAAAATTACCAAGAAATACTCGCGCTCAATCAATGGATGTTTTATCCTCACAAGCCAATATTGCTGGATATAAATCTGTTTTATTAGCCTTAGAATATTATAAAAAATTTATGCCTATGCTTATGACGGCTGCTGGTACTGTAAAACCGGCAAGAGTTTTAATTTTAGGTGTTGGGGTTGCTGGATTACAAGCAATAGCAACCGCTAAAAGGTTAGGTGCTGTAGTTGAAGCATCTGATGTAAGACCTTCAGTCAAAGACCAAGTTGAGTCTTTAGGGGCTAAATTTGTTAATGTACCTTATGAAACAGATGAAGAAAAAGCTATAGCAGAAGGTAAGGGCGGGTATGCACAGATGATGCCAAAATCTTGGCTGGATAGACAAAGACATATCATATCTGAGACTATCAAAAAATCTGACATTGTTATTACAACGGCCTTGATTCAAGGAAAAAAACCACCTGTATTAGTTAGCGCAGATGATGTGCGATCAATGAAACCAGGGTCTGTAATTGTTGATATAGCAGGTGGTAATTGTGAACTAACTGAGGTTGATCAAGTACGCAAGGTTGATGGAAAAACAATTATTGGTTATCAGAACCTTCCATCAATGATGGCGCATGATGCCTCAATTTTATATGCAAAAAATCTGTTTTCTTTTCTTGAATTAATAGTTCAAGACAATCAAATAAAAATTAATAAAGAGGACGAGCTTGTAAAAGCGTGTTCAATAAATTAGGAATTAAATATGGATGAAATATTAACGATACAAAATATCACAATATTTGTTTTAGCTATTTTTGTTGGATTCCATGTGGTTTGGAATGTGACCCCTGCACTTCATACCCCTTTAATGTCAGTTACTAATGCTATATCCGGAATTGTGATTGTGGGAGCAATACTCCAGGTGGTTGAAATTGATGGAAATATTTTTTCATTAAGCAGTATCTTAGGCGCCATAGCAATTTTCTTTGCATCGATTAATATTTTTGGCGGATTCATGGTTACCCAGAGAATGCTGGATATGTTCAAAAAGAAAGAAAAAAATAAATAATGACGACCCTAAATTTATCTTTGTATTTGATGTCAGCAATATTAATTATTTTAGCATTGCGCGGCCTGTCTTCTCCTCAATCTTCTAGAAGAGGAAATTATTATGGAATGATTGGAATGACTATTGCCGTCATGACTACTCTAAGCATGAATTTGAATTATATTTTATGGCTTATCGCAATTTCAGTCTTTGCAGGCGGGGCAATAGGATTTGTTATTGCAAAAAAAGTACATATGACCAAGATGCCAGAATTAGTTGCTTTAATGCATTCTTTTGTAGGGTTGGCAGCAATGCTGATTGCTTTTGCTTCTATTTATAATTTCACAAATATATATTCAACAACGCAAAGGGTAGAATTATTTTTAGGATCGTTTATTGGAGCAATTACTTTTACAGCATCCCTGGTTGCCTTCGGAAAATTATCAGGAAAATTTATTACTAAAACAATTATTTTTAAGGGGCAGCACCTTTTAAATTTACTAATTTTTATACTGATGATCATTTTTGGAATGATCTTTTTTATTTATGAAAGCAATCTTGCTTTTATATTAATGAATTGTTGCGCCCTAATATTAGGGATTACACTCATTATCCCCATAGGCGGAGCTGATATGCCTGTTGTGGTGTCCATGCTAAATAGTTACTCTGGATGGGCCGCTGCAGGCATCGGATTTACTTTAAATAATTCTGTATTAATTATCGCGGGAGCCTGTGTAGGATCATCAGGAGCAATATTGTCATACATCATGTGTAAATCAATGAACAGGTCCATTATTTCTGTATTACTTGGAGGCTTTGGATCGGACGTGGCAGAGGCAAGAGTTGATGAAAATAAAAAACAACATAAAACAGGTTCAGCTGCGGATGTGGCATATTTAATGACCTCATCAGAAAATATAATTATCATCCCTGGCTACGGTTTGGCTGTAGCTAGAGCCCAACACGCTTTGCAAGAATTAACAAACAAACTTTTAGAAAAAGATATTAATGTTCGATATGCAATCCATCCAGTTGCCGGAAGAATGCCAGGTCATATGAATGTCCTTCTGGCTGAAGCAGATGTTCCATATGATCAAGTGTTTGAGATGGAAGAAATTAATAATGATTTTTCTGATACAGACTTGGTATTTGTTATTGGCGCAAATGATGTTGTTAATCCCGCGGCCAAGAAGCCCGGTTCAGCAATTTATGGAATGCCTATTTTGGAGGCGCAAAAAGCAAAAACGATCATTGTTAATAAAAGAACAATGGGAGTTGGGTATGCAGGACTCGATAATGAATTATTTTATGATGATAAAACGATGATGTTTTTAGGTGACGCAAAAGAGTGCGTTGAGGATTTAGTTAAAGCTGTAGACGATTTATAATGATAGATATGGATTTATCTTTACCTTTATTATCACTAATACTTATTTTTTCATTTTTAGTTGCGCTATATTCAATCATCTATGCATTTAAAGAAATGGATCAGAAATCAAACCAACCAGCCAACAATATAAGTGATCCTAAGGGGAAAACAAAGTCTAAAACACAATATAAGCCTCAATTTTTAAATTCAGTAAAAAATATTGATCTAGATTTATAGTTATTTAATTAACAGTTTGATTAAATATCCAATCAAAGAAATAAAACCCACCGATAAAATCCAAATAAAAATAAAGTAGATTATTTTTTTCAATTAATGATAACTTTCATTGGGTTTAGTTTTGCCACGAAAAACCCAATAAGTAAAAGATGTGTAAGCAATGATAATCGGGATAAAAATTAGCACCCCTATTAATAAGAACTGTAGACTTTTTCGAGGAGCTGCAGCCTGCCAAATATCAAGCCCCGGTGGAACAATATTTGGATAAATACTAATCATTAAACCAATAAATGAAAGTAAAAATAATAAAACACTCCAAAGAAAAGGCTGTAAATCATAGTTCTTAATTAATGCTCTAAAACAAAAGACGGTAGCAATTAAAACTAGCAATGGCACAGGCAATACATAAAAAATTCGTGGATAACTAAACCACTTTTGAAAATATTCCGGATGTAAGAAAGGTGTCCAAAGACTAACAATTAGAATCATCATGAGAGTTAAAATAAAAAAACGTTTACCTAAAACTTGCATATGACGTTTTGTTTTATTTTCAGTTTTATAAATTAGCCAAGTTGATCCAAGAAGACCATATCCACAGATAAGTGCAATGCCAGTAAAAATTGAGAATGGTGATAACCAATGCCACCAGTCTCCATTAAACGATCGACCTTCAATGGGTATTCCTTGAAGAAAAGCCCCAAGTGCTACACCTTGAAAAAATGTTGCTGAAATCGACCCGATAATAAAGGCTTTATCCCAAATCTGACTTTTGCTTTTATCTTTCCATCTAAATTCAAAAGCCACACCTCGTAAAATAAGACCAACAAGCATGGCAGTTAATGGCACATACAGTGCTGGAAGAACAACACTATAGGCAAGCGGAAAGGCAGCGAATAAACCCCCGCCGCCTAGAATAAGCCATGTTTCGTTTCCATCCCATATGGGAGCAACGGTGTTCATCGCGATATCTCTTTCCCACTTGGATGTTATGAAGGGGTAGTTAATGCCAATGCCTAGATCAAAGCCATCCAACACCACATATGCAAATATGGCAATACATAAAATGATAGCCCAAATTAATTCGATACTCATGCTTTATCAAATAACTTTAATGAAACACCCAAAGAACCAACTTTTTTTGTTCGATCTTTATCTGAGTTAGGGTTAATCGAAAACTGTTTAAAAATATAATAAGTTCCTGCACCAAATACGAAGAAGTAGGTCACAATAAAAACAATGAGGGAAGTTGCAACTGCGGGAGCATCAATAGGCGATACAGAATCAATTGTTCTTAATATTCCATAGACAGTAAATGGCTGTCTACCAACCTCAGTTGTGACCCACCCAGCAATGACGGCAACAAATCCTGCTGGACCCATGACTAAACAGACATAATGAAATAGTCTTGTTGAATAAAATTTATTTTTCCATCGCAACAATAAGCTCCATAATCCCAAAGTAATCATAGCCATACCAATACCAACCATAATGCGGAAAGACCAAAAAATTATTTCAGCTGGAGGTATTTCATCTGGTGGAAAATCTTTTAAACCTTTAATTTCAGCATCAATATCATGTTTTAATATCAGGCTACCTAATTTTGGTATTTCAATAATTGAATTGATCTTCATCGCCTCGTCATCAGGGATGCCAAATAATATAAGTGGCGCACCTTTTTTAGTTTCATAGTGACCCTCCATAGCAGCAATTTTGGCAGGCTGGTATTCTAAGGTATTTAAACCATGCATGTCCCCTGCAATCAGCTGCAATGGAGCAACAATTGCAGCCATCCACATGGCCATTGATAACATGGTACGAGCACATAAATTTTTATTATTTTTTAAGAGATGCCATGCACCAACTGCACCTACAACGAAAGCAGTTGTTAGATAGGCTGCCATTAACATATGAGTCAGCCGATAAGGAAAGGAGGGATTAAATATAATTTCAATCCAATTTTCTGGAACAAATTGGCCTACATCATTGATGCTAAATCCCGCAGGTGTATGCATCCAGCTATTAACGGATAAAATCCAAAATGCGGAAAAAAATGTGCCAAATGCTACCATCAGGGTTGCAAAAAAATGAAGTTTTTTGCCTACCTTGTTCATGCCGAACAACATAATTCCTAAAAAACCTGCCTCTAAAAAAAAGGCAGATAAAATTTCATAACCCATTAAAGGACCTAAAACCGGGCCAGTTTTATCAGAAAATACAGACCAGTTTGTGCCAAATTGATAGCTCATTACTATTCCAGAAACAACACCCATGCCAAAAGCAATAGCAAAAATCTTCAACCAATAATTAAATATCTTGAGATATCGATCTTCTTTTTTCCACAACCACAGTCCTTCTAGAACCGCAAGATAAGATGCCAGCCCAATAGTAAAGGCAGGAAAGATAATGTGGAAACTAACCACAAAGGCGAATTGAAAACGAGCTAGATCGATGGCTTCAAACATATAACTGATTATATAACATTATATAAATTTATATAATATGTTTTTATAAAATATTTCTCTTCTTTTTGGGTCCATTTTTTGCTAAAAAATCCCAAAGGAAATTAGGTAAAAAGTGCATAATTTTTGCAACCATGGACATTTGCCATGGCAATATAGCATGAGATTTTTTCTTTTCTATTATCTTGATAATTTTAGTTGCTGCTTGTTCTGCTTCAATTAAAAAAGGCATTCGGTATGTATTGATGTTTGTCATCGGAGTTTTAATATATCCGGGTGAAATTGTAGTGACATGGATATTAAATTTTTTTAATTCAACCCGAATACTTTCCATATAATTTATCAATGCTGACTTTGATGCACTATAAGCTCCAGCACCCGGAAGCCCCCTGACTCCTGCAACGGATGCAATAGCCACCAGTTGGCCTTGTTTTCTTTTCAGAAAATCATCCATGAATGGGCTAAAAGTATTTAATACCCCATGAAAATTAATTTGAAATATTTTATGAATGATTTCTAAATCTTCTTTTTTTGAGGCTAGTGTTCCAGAACTCACTCCGGCATTGGCTATAATAATATCTGGAGAGCCGTATCTTTTTTTAAAGATACTTGCAGCTATGCGCATTGAATTAGGTTTTGCAACATCAGCAACTAATATTTGTGAGCGACAGCTAAGTTGTTTTTGTAATTTGAGTAAGTTTTCTTTGTTACGACCAACCAAACCTAGGATGTTATTCTCAGAATCATAACTTTTTGCAAGCGCCCAACCTAATCCAGAGGATGCCCCGGTAATAAATATTTTTTTAATCAATCGATTTTATTGTTGTGATCGAATCGAATCAATAATTCCGTTAGTTACATCGATAGCATTTTTAGGCCCACCTGCCATTGTAGATGAAGTGATGTACGACCCATTAATAATGAGGGTAGGGACTCCAGTCGCTCCTGCACTTCGAAACATTTGATTTGCCTTTTTTAGTTTCGCTTCCATTGAAAATGATTTGAATGCAGCCTTCACCTTGTCGGTATCTAATTTAGCGTTGGATGCAATCCATTTAATAGCACCAGCTTCATCAACTGGGCTAAGAGTTTTGTCTTTGTGAATGGCTTCAAAAATTTTACTATGTAAATCGTCCAATACGCCTAGTGACTCCATTGCGTAATAAGCTCTTGCCATTGGAATCCAGTCTTTTCTTGGCACAGCTGGAATTTTTTTAAAAACTATATCTTTTGGAAGTGACGCTTGCCATTTTTTTAACTCAGGTTCAAATGAATAACAATGACCACAACCATACCAAAACATTTCGACGACTTCAATTTTATCGCTTGCTTCTGTCGCAATTTTCTCTTTAGTTGGTTTAAAGTTGACATTTAATTGTGGATCAACTGCATGAGAGAATTGGAAGATAAACAAACAAATTAGAAATAATATTTTTTTCATTGCGATTCCTTCAAAATAATTTATAACTTAATCTTTTGGCTTAGTGAGCTTGATTAAGTTCGCCTTAAATCCTTCTTTAATCAGATTTTCACGAATTTTTTTTGCTTCATCCATATCTTCATAGGGACCAACACTCACTCTGTGAAATGTATCATCACCAATTCTGGCTGACATGATGACCGATTCATAACTCATTAATGCGAGTTTCGCTTTTAGATTATCTGCCTGTGATTCTTCAGAAAAAGCCCCAACCTGCAAGTAATATTGTATTGCTCTATCGTCATTAACTTTGGCTGGACTATTTTTGCTATAAGTTTCTTGGCTTTCTGGTAAATTTTCATAGAAATCAAAAGATGCATCTTCGTCAATGGCAATGACATCTTCGTCACCAAAGGCAGAATTAATCTCGATACATGCCCCTTCTGTATCTTTAAGAACAAAAGGAGACTTGCCGCTAGTAATAAATAAAGTAACACCAATTGATAATAAAATTCCTAACAGCACCCCAATGAATAAACCATTAGTAAATAAGGCTTGTGTTTGATTAATTTCTTTTTTTGTTCGGTAATCTTGAGCCATGATGTCCTCTACATTTTTTCAGGAGCTGAAATTCCAAGTAATTGTAACCCATTTTTTATAACTATTTTCGTTGCACCAATTAATGCCAGTCTTGCATTTTGAAGTGCTTTATCATCACTTAAAAATTTATTTGCATTGTAATAACTATGGAAATCAGCGGCAAGATCTTTTAGAAATGTTGCAATATAATGAGGAGAAGATTCACTAGCGGAAAGTAAAATAATTTCAGGAAACTCAGATAGTCTTTTTATTAATTGGTGCTCGTGAGTTGATGTTAAAAGTGATTCATCAAAATTGTGCAAATCTTCTTTTGTCATTAGGACTTGATTCAGAACAGCGCATATTCGGGCGTGAGCATATTGAATATAATAGACAGGATTATCATTCGTTTGCGATTTAGCTAAATCAATATCGAAAATAAGTTGAGAGTCAGGTTTTCGGGCTAGTAAAAAGTATCTTGTAGCATCAGATCCTACTTCATCAATAAGATCCCTTAAGGTGACATAACTTCCCGCTCTCTTCGAGATTTTTACTTCTTGATTATTTTTTGTCACCGTAACCATTTGATGTAATACATATTCAGGCCAATTTTTTGGTATGCTCAAATTTAGACCTTGGAGCCCTGCCCTTACTCTTGTGATGGTGCTATGATGATCTGCCCCTTGTTCATTTATAACCCTAACAAATCCTCTTTCCCATTTATTTAAATGGTACGCAACATCAGGAACGAAGTAAGTGTAGGATCCATCAGTTTTAATCATGACCCGGTCTTTGTCATCTCCAAATGTAGTTGTCTTTAACCATGTGGCATCATCTTTTTTGTAGCTGAAGCCATTTTTTTCTAATAAATCTAAAACTTTCTCCACATCTTTATTTTGATAAAAAGTGGACTCCAGAGTAAAGACATCAAAAGTTGTTTGGAATGCATCAAGGTCTATATTTTGTTCTTTTCTTAAAAAGGCAACGCTGAACTTTTTGATATTTTCAACATCATCAGGATTTCCGTTAGACTTTACTATTTCCCCATCAACCTCGACAGTTTTACAGTTTGAGTAAGCATCTGCAATTTCTAAGATGTATTCGCCTCGATATCCATCTTCTGGAAAATTTGTATCATCTGGTTCAATACCTTTTATTCTTGATTGAACAGACAAGGCTAGATTATTGATTTGCTGACCAGCATCATTGTAATAAAACTCTCTTGTCACATCCCAGCCGTTGGCCTGCATAATACGGGCTAAAGAGTCACCAATAGCCGCCCCCCTTCCATGTCCAATATGAAGCGGCCCTGTAGGATTCGCTGATACAAATTCAACCTGTAATTTTTGATTTTTACCAGCTTCGTTATGACCATAGTTGATTGACTGAGTAAAAATATTTTTTATTATCGAGGACTTTCCAGCAGCACTTAAATAAAAATTAATAAACCCTGGTCCGGCAATCTCTAGTCGATCAATAGATGGGTCTAGTCCGATTTTTTCAATTATCAGTTGAGCTATTTCTCGAGGATTCTTTTTTAATATCTTTGTTAATTGAAGTGCAATATTTGTTGAATAGTCACCATGTTCCAATGTTTTAGGACGCTCAATGTGGATATCAATAATAGAAGAATCATCAAGGATCTGATCTAATGCTAAGGAGATAATGCTAGCTAATTGAGTTTTCACTAATGGTAATATCTTAAAAAAATATTATTTTACCTGACTCCTTATGCCAGATATAGTTAATCTGTTATGAATTCAAAAGAAACTTCAATTGTTAAAGTTGCCATTGATGTCCCAATCGATGATTTTTTTGATTATGAGTGTGAAGAAAATGTTTCATTAGGTCAGGCTGTGCTAGTTCCTTTTGGTTCGAGAAAGGTAATTGGTGTTGTTGTTGAAGTTGATTCCTCCACAGAGCTGGAAGCCCACCAAATAAAAAAAATAATACGGGTTAATCATAATATTTTATTTAATGAAGAGCTTTTTAAATTATTTAAATTTGTATCCAGTTATTATCATTATCCCATTGGTCAAACAATTCATATTGCGATTCCGTCAAACTTAAAAAAAACAGAAAAAGTTTTAAACAAAAAATCATATATATATGAAGCAACTGATCTTTTAAATGAGTCAGTGATCGAACAAATTCATGCACGGAAAAAAAACCTTATACAAATAGCAAAGATAATCTTCAAAGAAAAGCAAACAGACGAAGCTTTAAAGCCGATTTCTATTAATTGGAAAAAATACGTAAAAGTTTTAATAGATCTAAATTTTGTTATAGAAAGGGAGTTTCACAAAACTGAAATTATTAAACAAACAAAAGCATTAAAACTTAATCAAGAACAGTCGGAAATATACGAAAAAATTTTAGGTGCACAGGGGTTTGAAGCCTTTTTGATTTATGGCATTACTGGAAGTGGAAAAACAGAGGTGTATATGCATCTCATCGAACAATATGTCAAAAATAATGGTCAGGTTCTTATTTTAGTTCCCGAGATAAATTTAACTCCTCAATTAGAAGATCGATTCACCTCCAGATTTTCAAGCTATTCAGTAATCTCATTACATAGTCAGCTAACTCAGAAAAAAAGATTAGAAAACTGGGAGCAAGCAAAAAACGGAAAGGCGCAAATAATCATCGGAACAAGATTGTCTGTATTTACACCTTTCAAAAACCTGAGAGCTATTATTATGGATGAAGAGCAAGATTTATCATTTAAGCAGCATGATAAATTGCGTTATCACGCTAGAGATGTGGCAATGATGCGAGCAAAATTACTAAACATTCCCTTTATAGCAGGGAGCGCGACCCCGTCTATTGAAATTTGGCATCGCTCAGTAAATGAAAATAAATTGCTGCTTTATAAGTTGTCAACGAGGGCCGTGAAAGATGCAACGCTGCCAAAAATCAATATAATTAAAGATGAAACAAACATAGAAAATGAAGGAATATCAGAATATTTAAAATCTGCCATTAAACATCATCTTGATTTACGTCAACAAATTTTAATTTTTATCAATCGACGAGGTTATGCACCAGTTTTATTTTGCTCATCATGTGGATGGTATGCAAGTTGTTCTAGGTGTAGTTCAAAATTGGTTGTGCATCGAAGTAAACAGCTCTTAAGATGTCATCATTGTGATTACCAAAGAGGGGTAGACACCTCATGTAAAGTTTGTGGCAATGTTGATTTAATGTCTCTGGGAAGTGGAACACAAAAAGTCGAAGAGAGGATAAACAAATTATTTCCTAATGCGCAAGTGAGAAGGGTTGATCGGGATACTATTAAAACAAAAGCAGCATTGGATAAACTGTATGATGATATGAATCATAAAAAAATTGATATATTAGTTGGAACACAAATGCTATCTAAAGGACATGACTTTCCAAATTTAAGCTTAGTGATTGTGCTTGATTCTGACAATGCATTATACAGTTCAGATTTTCGTGCCTCAGAAAGACTATTTTCACAATTAGTACAAGTTGCTGGACGAGCTGGTCGAGGATCAACTCCTGGTGAAGTCGTTATACAAACTAATTTTCCTGAACATCCTTTGTATCAATCTGTAAAAAATCAGGACTATGAATCATTTGCATCAGAAGAAATAAATTTAAGAAAAGAACTCAATTTTCCACCATTTTGTTTTCAAGCTGTGTTGCGCGCAGAAAGTAAAAATAAAAAGAATCTAGAATCTTTCATTAATCAGGTATATTCAATTGCAAGCAAAAGTGGCATAAAAGAGGTTGATGTATTTCATCCCGTTCAGCCGATTCTTGATCGTGTAAAGGGATTTGAGCGATATCAGATTTATTTTCACTCAACTAGCCGACAAATACTAAATCAATTTTTAAGGATAGTTAAAGAAAAAATTTTAAAAGAAAAAGATTTAAATAAAGTGAAGTGGAATATCGATGTTGATCCGGTAGATTTCTAAAAAAAAGCTGAATATGTAATCCAGCTTTTTTTGTCAAACAATTTAATTACTCAGCAGATTGTTCAGCTGGAGCCTCTTCTGCTGCAGCTTCTTCAGCAGCTTCTTCAGTTAATGGTGGTAATTCAGCATCAGCGCTGTCATTTGCAACATCATCGCCACAGGCAGTTAAGAATAAACCGAATAATAAAGCTAATAAAAATTTGTTTAACATACATAATCTCCAGATAATTTGTTGGTAAGAACTACAGCCGCGCATGTTAACATTTGCAGTACAATAAAACAAATATTTTAAGAAAATGACATCAAATGTACCTAAAATATTAACCTTTGCAGCCTCTGATCCGACTGGTGGGGCTGGCATTCAAGCTGATTTGATGACACAAACTAGCCTCGGTTGCTACCCATTATCAGTTATTACAGCGATTACCTGTCAGGATACCTCTGGGGTGAGTGATGTGATTCCAATTGACTCCTTAGTCGTCGAAAAACAAGCGCGCTTGATTCTTAATGAAACTAAGATTGATGTTATTAAGTGTGGAGTGATGGCCAGTGAAGAGAACATTAAAGTGATCTCAGAAATTATAAAAGATTACCCAGATGTTCCTGTAGTGATTGATCCTATATTGTCCTCTGGAAGGGGTGATAATTTAGCCCTAGGAGACTCCCTCCAATTAATGATAAGGCACCTTTTCCCTTTGGCAGAAATCATTACCCCTAATGTGAATGAGGGCGCGCAAATAGTTTCAAACAAAAATATCTCTGAAATCGATGAAGGCATTTTATTTATTGGGAAATCTCTAATGGACCTGGGACCAAAAAATGTATTACTGACAGCAGCAGATTATCAGGTAGACAAAAAAACTCTGACCAACACATTGTATTGTCAAGATGGGGGAGTATTTAACTTTGAATATGAAAGATTGCCTCAGAGTTTTCATGGATCAGGATGTACTCTTGCATCTGCAATTGCAGCATATTTAGCCCAAGGAATGTCAATACATACGGCGGTTGAAGAGGCTCAAAAATTTACGATTGATACACTTAAACACAGCCTTGTAAATGGACAAGGCCAGTTGATACCAAATCGATTTTTCTGGATGTTAAGCAATTTTGATGAGGATGAAAATGACCTCAAACATCATTAATGGAATTTATGCAATTACCCCTGACTGGGAAGATACTCGCCAATTAATAATTAAAACAGAGGAATTGCTGTTAAATAAAATTAACTTATTACAGTATCGAAATAAAAAAGTTAGCAAGCAATTAAGGATGACACAGGCTAAAGAGCTTCAAGCACTTTGCCATCATTATCAAGTCCCATTCATAATTAATGATGATTATGAATTATGTGGTATTTTAAATGCAGATGGAATTCATTTAGGAAAAGATGACATCACAATCGAAGAAGTTAGGAATAGACTAGGAAATGATATTATTGTTGGCATATCCTGTTACAACGATTTTGAAAGAGTCAACAAAATGATGGCAACTAATTGTGATTACATAGCTTTGGGGGCCTGCTTCCCAACAAAAACAAAACCTAATGCACCGCATGCCTCATTAAATTTTCTGGAGAATGTTGTTGAAATTTCAATTAAGCCTGTTGTTGCAATTGGAGGAATTAATTTGGATAATTGTGTACCAATCATCAATAGCGGTGTTAACGCGATTGCGATGATCAATGCACTTTATTCAACAGATAAAGTCTCAAACAAAATACTTGAAATTAAAAGAAAGTTTATAAATGGCTAAAAATATCGACCTGTTTAATGAATCTCAACACTATATTCCAGGCGGTGTGAATTCACCTGTGAGGGCTTTCGGGTCGGTTGGCGGCACCCCAATATTTTTTAAATCTGCCAAGGGATCAAAATTATGGGATGAAGAAGGAAAAGAATATATTGATTATATCAATTCCTGGGGGCCAATGATTTTAGGACATGCTCATCCCCAAGTGATTAAGGCTGTTCAAGATGTTGCGCAAGATAGTCTTTCTTTTGGAGCCCCCACAGCCCGCGAGCTTTTAATGGCAAAAGAAATTGTAAAAATAGTTCCGTCTATTGAGCAAGTTCGATTAGTAAGCTCAGGCACTGAAGCCACCATGAGTGCTATTCGCGTAGCGCGTGGCTTTACTGGTCGAGATAAGATTGTGAAGTTTGAAGGCTGTTATCATGGGCATGCAGATGCCCTGCTTGTGAAAGCAGGTTCAGGAGCACTCACCTTTGGACAACCAAGTTCTGCTGGGGTGCCAGCTGATGTAGCTAAAGATACCTTAACATTAAGCTATAACAATGTGGAAGAATTGCAACAGCTATTTGATCAGCAAGGTGATGAAATTGCCTGCGTCATTCTCGAGCCGGTGGTGGGAAACATGAATTTGATTGTGCCATCAGAAGAATTTTTAAACACCCTGCGAAGTGTCACAGAAAAACATGGAGCAGTGTTAATTTTTGATGAGGTGATGACTGGTTTTAGAGTATCGCTTGGTGGTGCTCAAGAGCTTTTTGGTATTACCCCTGATATGACCACCCTAGGTAAAGTGATCGGAGGAGGTTTGCCCGTGGGTGCATTTGGCGGGCGCAAAGAGATCATGCAAAAACTTGCACCTCTCGGTCCAGTTTATCAAGCTGGAACATTATCTGGGAATCCTGTGGCTGTTGCAGCAGGCTTGAAAACATTAGAGTTGATTCAGGCTAAAGGTTTTTTTGAATCTTTAACTCAACAAACTAAAAAACTGACAGATGGATTAACCGAAGCAGCAAAAGCATTGGGTATTAAATTTTGTGCTCGAAATGTGGGCGGAATGTTTGGTCTATATTTTAGCGAACAACCTCCCAACTCATTTCAAGATGTGATGGCATCAGATCGTGAAAAATTTAATGCATTTTTCCATGAAATGTTAAGCCAAGGAATCTACTTTGGGCCATCAGCATTTGAGGCTGGTTTTGTATCCGCACAACATTCAGATGAAGATATTAACTTTACGATTAATTGTGCAAGAAATGCATTTCAAAAAATCTAAACTTAACTCTAATAAGTCCCTCATAACCATTGAATTTACTGGATAAAACCAGTATTATTGTTGGTTCGGCTCATTTAAAACAACAGATAAAAAGTTATGGCAAAAAAATCAAATATTGAGAAGCAAGGTCTTTATAATCCATCCAATGAACATGATGCATGTGGTGTTGGATTTGTGGCAAATATCCATGGTAAAAAAAGTCATGAGATTGTTGAACAAGGCCTAACTATTTTAGACAACCTCACCCATCGAGGAGCGACTGGATACGATCCTAAACTCGGTGATGGCGCTGGTCTGTTAAGCCAAATCCCTCATGAATTTTTCGTAGCTGAAGCAAATAAAGTAGGTTTTAAACTGCCAGAATTTGGTCACTATGGCATCGGGATGCTATTTCTCCCTCAGAATGACACACTTCGAAATGAAGTGGAGACACTTATTGAAAAAATAGTAGAAGAAGAAGGACAATCAACGCTAGGCTGGAGAAATGTCCCAGTGGATAATTCTGATATCGCTGATGCTGCTAAAGATGTTGAGCCAGTCATCAAACAAATTTTTATTCATCGAAGTGATGAATGCGAAAAACAAGCGGCTTTTGAAAGAAAACTGTTTGTTATTCGAAAAAGAATTGAAATTGCTGTTAATAAATCGAATCTTGAAGATAGCGCTAAGTTTTATATTCCATCGATGTCATCAAGAACGATCGTCTTCAAGGGTATGTTATTAGCGGCAGAAGTGGGTGTTTACTTTAAAGACCTCAAAGATGAAAAATTCACCTCTGCCATTGCATTAGTTCATCAGCGTTTTTCAACAAACACTTTTCCTTCATGGGATCTTGCCCATCCATTCCGAATGATCGCTCACAATGGAGAAATCAACACGGTTCAGGGGAATGTGAATTGGATGCATGCGAGGCATGAGACTATGAAGTCGATGTTACTCGGTGAGGATTTAGAAAAATTATGGCCATTAATCGAAGATGGACAATCTGATTCAGCATGTTTTGATAATTGTTTAGAGCTTCTAGTTGCTGGAGGTTACAGCTTGCCGCATGCCATGATGATGTTAATACCTGAGGCATGGTCTGGAAATCCTTTGATGGATAAGGAAAGAAAAGCTTTTTATGAATATCATGCAGCACTGATGGAGCCATGGGATGGACCTGCAGCAGTGGCATTTACTGATGGTCAAATGATTGGCGCTACGCTTGATCGAAATGGATTACGACCAGCAAGATATTTGATGACGGATGATGGCGTTGTCATGATGGCATCCGAGATGGGTGTTCTAACTTTTCCAGAAGAGAAAATTATTAAAAAGTGGCGATTAGAGCCTGGCAAGATGTTGTTAATTGATACCGTTGCTGGCAGAGTTATTGACGATCAGGAAGTTAAAAAACTTTTATCCTCTGCCAAGCCTTACGAAAAATGGATTAATGATTCAAGATTTTTCCTTGGTGATTTGGATAAGGTTGATGAATCGCAAACAATGTCTCAACCAATTTTAGATATTCAGCAAAGTTTTGGCTATTCTCAAGAAGACATCAAATTTATTTTACAACCTATGTTTGAGTCTGGTCAGGAAGCATCAGGATCAATGGGTAATGATGCAGCCCTTCCAATTTTATCTAATAAAGCAAAATCTTTATATAACTATTTCAAACAATTGTTTGCACAAGTAACGAATCCACCAATTGATCCAATCAGAGAAGAAATCGTGATGTCGCTGGTGACTTTTATTGGACCTAAACCAAACCTTTTAGGTATTGAAGAAACAAATCCACCATGGCGCCTTGAAGCCAGCCAGCCTGTATTGAGTCTTCAGGAATTAGAGCAACTAAAATCAATCGAACAATTAACCAGCGGCCACTTCAAATCAAAAGTGATTGATATCACTTATGAAAAATCATCTGCAGAAAATGCCGAATCAAGAATGCAGCAAGCTTTAGAAAATGTTTGCATGGATGCAAATCAAGCTATTCGTGATGGTTACAATATCTTAATTTTATCTGACCGTAACGTTTCGAACGATCGAATTGCCATTCCTGCACTTTTAGCTTCATCTGCAACACATCAGTTTTTAGTGCATGCAGGCAATAGAACAAAAACCGGACTGATCGTCGACACTGGCTCTGCTAGAGAGGTTCATCATTTTGCATTGCTTGGAGGTTATGGAGCTGAAGCGATATGTCCATGGCTTGTGTTTGAAACTATGAAAGAAATTACGGATGATTATGATCAGGCACAAACTAATTTTGTAAAAGCGGTTGGTAAAGGTTTATACAAAATTATGTCGAAGATGGGTATCTCCACATTTCAGTCTTATTGTGGGGCGCAAATTTTTGAAGCAATTGGTTTAAATTCAAAATTTATTGAAAAATACTTTACTGGCACAATAACAAATATTGAAGGAATTGGTTTAGTCGAAGTTTCTGCAGAAGCTGAAAAATTACATAGTGATGCATTTGGAAACGATCCTGTTTTAGCCAATGCGCTTGATGCGGGTGGAGAGTATGCCTTCAGAATCCGTGGTGAGCAACACATGTGGAATCCAGAATCCATCGCAAAATTGCAGCATGCTACTCGAAAAAAAGATTTTCAAACATATAAAGAATATGCCGAATTGATTAATAATCAATCCGAGAGATTCATGACATTAAGGGGCTTGTTCCAATTTAAGTCTTTCAATAAGTCAATTTCTATTGATGACGTTGAGCCAGCCACGGAAATTGTTAAACGATTTGCAACGGGTGCGATGTCATTAGGCTCTATTTCAACCGAAGCACATACCACTTTAGCTATTGCAATGAATCGTATTGGTGGAAAATCTAATACGGGTGAAGGCGGTGAAGATAAAAAAAGATTTATACCGCTGACGAAAGATTCCAGCTTGGAAGAAATGTTTGGTAAAGATTTAATTGAAGCAAATATTCAGCTTAAAAAAGGGGACTCTTTACGGTCTAAAATTAAGCAAGTGGCTTCCGGCCGCTTTGGAGTAACCGCAGAATATCTTGCGGCAGCAGATCAAATTCAAATTAAAATGGCACAGGGTGCGAAGCCTGGCGAAGGCGGTCAGCTTCCTGGCCACAAAGTGAGTCCATATATTGCTCAGCTAAGATTTTCTGTTCCAGGCGTTGGCTTAATTTCACCACCACCTCACCATGATATTTATTCTATTGAGGATTTGGCTCAGTTAATTCATGACTTAAAAAATGCAAACCCACAGGCTGATATATCAGTAAAGTTGGTGTCTGAGACTGGTGTCGGTACCGTTGCAGCTGGAGTTGCCAAGGCAAAATCAGATCACATTGTGATCGCTGGTCATGATGGGGGTACGGGTGCTTCACCACTTTCATCCATTAAGCACGCAGGGACTCCATGGGAACTTGGGCTTGCAGAAACACAACAAACTCTAGTGCTTAATAAGTTACGAAGCCGTGTCATTTTACAAGTGGATGGTCAAATGAAGACCGGCCGAGATGTTGTCATCGGAGCACTATTGGGTGCCGATGAATTTGGTTTTGCAACTGCACCATTAGTGGTGGAAGGATGCATTATGATGAGAAAATGTCACTTGAATACATGCCCTGTAGGCGTGGCGACCCAGGATCCTGAGTTGAGAAAAAGGTTTACAGGTCAACCAGAACATGTGGTCAATTACTTCTTCTTCATCGCAGAAGAGGTAAGAGAAATTATGGCTGAATTGGGCGTTAAAAATTTCAATGATCTTATTGGTCGTTCAGACTTTTTAGATATGCAGACTGGCATAGATCACTGGAAAATTCAGGGTCTAGATTTTACAAAAATTTTCTATCGTCCAGAATTGTCAGACGAAGTTGGTACATATCATCAAGAAACACAAGATCATGGACTAGACAAGGCACTTGATCATGAGCTGATTAAGCAAGCAAAAGGTACGATTGAAAATAAAGGCTCTTGTATCATTAATACCCCAATTACTAATATTAATCGAACTGCGGGGACCCTTCTCTCTCATGAAATTGCAAAAAGATATGGAAACGATGGGCTTCCTGAAGACTCAATTCAGGTGAATTTATCTGGAACCGCAGGGCAAAGTTTTGGTGCTTTTTTAGCAAAAGGGATCACATTTAATTTAGAGGGTGAAGGTAATGACTATGTTGGCAAGGGTTTATGTGGGGGAAAAATCATTATAAAACCTCCAAAAACATTCAATGCAAAAGCATCTGAAAATATCATTGTTGGTAATACAGTGATGTACGGAGCCACATCAGGAAAAACATTTTTCAGCGGGATTGCTGGAGAAAGATTCTGTGTTAGAAATTCTGGAGCCAGCGCTGTAG
The DNA here is from genome assembly GCA_024919215.1 of Methylophilaceae bacterium LSUCC0665. Classification (GTDB taxonomy): domain Bacteria; phylum Pseudomonadota; class Gammaproteobacteria; order Burkholderiales; family Methylophilaceae; genus BACL14. The sequence continues at coordinate 24,675 of CP103437.1, forward strand.
TTGAAGGGGTTGGTAATCACGGTTGTGAATATATGACTGGCGGAACAGTTGCAGTGCTTGGACCTACAGGTCAAAATTTTGCAGCAGGTATGTCAGGTGGCGTAGCTTATATATTTGATGTCGATAAAACGTTTGAAGCCAATTGTAATAAATCAATAGTGACCTTAGAAAAAGTTTTACCTGCGAGCACACAATCGATTGAGGCTCAACATTTAAATCAACCAGATGAGGTGATCTTAAAATCTTTAGTCACTGATCATTTTAAATATACTAATAGTACAGTGGCAAAACATATTCTTGATAATTGGGATGATATGTTGAATCATTTTGTAAAAGTTATGCCAAATGAATATCGAAGAGCGCTTAATGAGCTGCAAGAAAAAATGAATAAGGAAACAGTTTAATGGGAAAAGCAACAGGATTTTTAGAATTTGACAGGCTATCTGAACAAAATATTCCTCCTCATGAGCGAGTAAAGAATTATAAAGAGTTTGTTCTACACTTAACGGATGAAGAAGCCAAAGTCCAAGGTGCCCGATGCATGGATTGCGGGATTCCTTTTTGTAATAATGGATGCCCTGTAAATAATATTATTCCAGACTGGAATGACCTGGTGTATCGTCAAAATTGGGAAGAAGCAATCAAGGTGCTTCATTCTACTAATAACTTTCCTGAGTTTACTGGAAGAATATGCCCAGCCCCTTGTGAGGCTGCTTGCACATTAAATATTAATTCCGATGCGGTTGGCATTAAATCAATTGAACATGCAATTATTGATAAAGCATGGGAGCTAGGTCTGGTAAAACCTCAGGTAGCAGATAAGAAAACTGGCAAAAGAATTGCCATTGTTGGTTCTGGACCAGCGGGTCTAGCCGCAGCGCAGCAGTTAGCTCGCGCAGGCCATGATGTAGATTTAATGGAAAAAAATGATCGCATTGGTGGACTTCTTCGTTATGGAATTCCGGACTTTAAAATGGAAAAATTTCATATTGATCGACGAATGGAGCAGATGGCTGCTGAAGGGGTTAATTTTTTAACCAATCATAACGTTGGTGAAAATATTAATCCTGATGATTTAATTAAGGATTATGATGCGGTAATTTTATCGGGCGGCGCTGAATGGCCTAGAGATCTCCCTGTACCTGGAAGAGAGCTTGAGGGCGTTCATTATGCTATGGATTTTTTACCCTCTCAAAATAAAGTTGTTGCTGGAGACAAGTTATCAGAGCAAATTCTAGCGACAGATAAACACGTGGTGGTGATTGGTGGCGGCGATACCGGTTCTGATTGTGTTGGGACATCTAATCGTCATGGTGCAAAATCAGTGACGCAATTTGAATTGATGCCACAGCCCCCTGAAAAAGAAAATAAATCGATGGTCTGGCCATACTGGCCGCTGAAGTTGAGAACCTCAAGCTCACATGAGGAAGGTTGCGATCGAGATTGGTCTGTCGCTACCAAAGAATTGATTGGTGAAAATGGAGTTGTAAAAGAATTGGTCGCCAGTCGAGTCGAATGGAAAGATGGTAAGATGGCTGAAATACCAAACTCAGAGTTCAGAATTAAAGCGGATCTAGTGTTATTGGCAATGGGTTTTGTTAGCCCCCAACAATCGATACTTGAAAAATTTGGTGTTGACAAAGATGCTCGTGGCAATGTTAAAGCGGATACTGAAGGGAAAAAAGCTTACTTTACGTCTCGAGACAAAGTGTTTGCAGCTGGGGACATGAGAAGAGGTCAATCATTAGTTGTATGGGCAATTCGTGAAGGTAGACAATGTGCGCATGCAGTTGATGAGTTCCTCATGGGAAGCACCTCGCTACCTAGATAATTATTATGAATCTATTAAATGATTCATTTCTTAAGACTTTAAGACTTGAAAAGACATCTTACACTCCCGCATGGATAATGAGGCAAGCAGGACGGTACCTGCCTGAGTATAGAGAAACTCGAAAAAATGCTGGGTCTTTTATGGATCTTTGTCGAAATACATCTTTTGCAACTGAAGTCACCATGCAGCCATTAGAGCGCTATCCTCATTTAGATGCTGCTATTTTATTTTCTGATATTTTGACCATACCTGACGCAATGGATCTGGGATTAAATTTTCTTCCTGGTGAGGGCCCCACATTTTCAAACCCGTTAATCGATGAATCATCCGTACACAAACTCGATATTCCATCCATGGAAAAACTATCTTACGTTTTTGATGCTGTTCGTTCAATTAAGCATGCTTTGCAAAACAAAGTTCCCCTTATTGGATTTGCTGGAAGTCCATGGACTCTTGCAACATATATGGTTGAAGGTAAAGGCGGAACAGATTTTTTGAATATTAAAAAAATGGCATATGAGCGAGATGATTTAATGCACCATATTTTAAAAATTAATGCGGAAACTGTTAGTCAATATCTTGCTGAACAAATTAAGTCAGGAGCAGATGCGGTCATGATTTTTGATTCATGGGGTGGAGCATTAAGTCATATGGAATATGAAAAATTATCATTGAATTACATGAAAGTAATTATAGACAATCTTAATATGCTTGGCTTTGATGATGTGCCAAAAATAATATTCACCAAGGGTGGTGGACAATGGATTAATCAACAATTAAAAGTTGGATCCAATGCAATAGGTCTAGATTGGCAAACCAGTTTAAAAACAGCTAGAGAATTAACAAAAGATCAAGTGGCACTTCAAGGAAATATGGATCCAGCAATTCTATTAGGATCGGATAAAAAAATTGAAGAAACAGTAAAATCAGTAATCGATAATTACGGCCATGGTGAAGGTCATATATTCAATCTTGGACATGGTATTACCCAATTCACTGATCCTGCAAAAGTGACATTAATGCTCGATGTGGTGAAAGAGTATAGTAAAAAATACCATTAATGTTTTTTACCCTCTTCAATCCCAATCCCAGTAATTGATCGATAGAATTGTTCTTGAAATCCCTTTTTATCTTTAATTGCCTGATTTGATCGATCTGATAAAGATATACAAATAACAAAGAAGAATGTTGTAGTCATAGAGAACAAAGCTGGATACTTATAAGGGAAAATAGCTTCACTGAAATTGAATACATCTACCCATACAACAGGACTTAAGATAACTAACGCAATGGTCACTAGAAGACCAATTAGCCCGCCAAAAAAAGCCCCACTGGTTGTTAGATTCTTCCAGAACATGGATAAAAATATAATTGGAAAATTAGTGCTAGCTGCTATAGCAAAGGCAAGACCGACCATAAAAGCAATATTTTGCTTTTCAAATATGATACCTAGAAAAATTGCCAAAATACCTAGAAAAATCGTTGCAAGTCTTGAAACAAGTAATTCTTTTTTCTCATTTTTGTTTGAGGAATTAATCACATTTGCGTAAATATCATGAGATATGGCTGATGCACCGGCCAAAGTTAACCCTGATACAACGGCTAAGATAGTTGCAAAGGCAACGGCTGAAATAAATCCTAATAATACATCACCACCAACGGCATGAGCCAAGTGGATTGCAGCCATATTATTATTTCCAATCAGCCCACCCTCAGGATTAAGATAGTCAGTATTGGAGCCAATAAGAATAATTGCTCCAAAGCCAATGATGAATGTAAGAATGTAAAAATATCCTATAAAGCTGGTTGCATAGACTACCGACTTTCTTGCCTGTATGGAGTCTTTAACTGTAAAAAAACGCATTAATATGTGTGGTAATCCTGCCGTCCCAAACATCAGTGCTAAACCCAAAGATATGGCAGAAATTGGATCCTTGATAAGGCCTCCCGGATTAAGAATTTTTGAGCCTAATTCATGATTATTCACCGCGGTAGAAAAAAATAAATTAAGATTAAAATTGAATTGATATAAAACCAGGATAGATATTACCGTCGCTCCAAAAAGAAGCAAAACAGCCTTAATGATTTGAACCCAGGTTGTTGCAATCATTCCGCCAAACGTCACATACAAAATCATCAACCCACCAACAATGTAAACAGCTAAATCATATGGAAGACCAAATAAAATTTGAATTAATTTTCCTGCACCAACCATTTGTGCAATGAGATATAGAGAGACTGTTGCTAGAGAACCTAGTGCTGATAATGTTCTAATAGGTTTTTGTTGAAGTCGATAGGATGCGACATCTGCGAAGGTATATTTCCCTAAGTTTCTTAATGGCTCGGCAATTAATAAGAGGACTATAGGCCATCCCACTAAAAATCCAATTGAGTAAATCAGCCCATCAAAACCCGTCGCAAATACAAGGCCTGAAATACCTAAAAAGGATGCAGCCGACATAAAATCACCTGAAATGGCTAAGCCATTTTGAAAGCCAGATATATTCCCACCTGCTGTATAGAAAGAATCTCGGTTTGAGATTTGTTTCGCTGCCCAATAGGTTATATAAAGCGTCACTAAGACAAAAAGTAAAAATAAACTAACAGCAATGGTATTCATAACGTGATTTTTTTGATCTCCGGTTCTATATATTTATTAGATAAAAATACATATACAAGGGTCACGATGAATATGATGAGAATTAATAAGAAACCAAAAATGATCCCATAAGAGATTGAGGAATTAGTAAGTTGCTGGCCCAATAGTTCAGGAAAATAAGCAATAAAAATAATAAATAAGAAATAGGAAAATATGATTGTAAATAACAGCGGTAGAATAATTTTCTTTTTGATACTGATAAGATTACTAATATCTTTCATGATGTAAATATAACATTATTAACAAAACATAATCATGGAAAAACATCGATTTTAATAGTCAATTCTTTTTCTAATATGCTCTTTATATTATTGAGTTCATCAAAAGATAATCTCTCAATAGTAATGTCTTGATTATTTTGTAAAGAGGGCCTTGCCAGGCTATAAAGATCAATTTTTTTAACTATATGCTCGTAAGGCTTAATTAATCTGGAATAATTTTCTAAAAAATCATTTGTTGGAAGTTGCTGATTAATTTTTAAAAAGCAAGTTTGAATTACTGTCTGACAGACCTCTGCACATATTTTTAAATGATTGATCATTGAGTTAGGATCCAAATTAACTTGATTAATTCGCTTTATAGAGTCTTCATCAGCCGCATCAATTTTGAACCAGATCTCCCCATGATGTTGATTAATAATATTCAGACATTCTTTTTTTTTGCTAATGAAACTTCCATTTGTAATTAAACGAACAGGAATTTTATCAATAAGGCTAAATTCTTTTAAACAATCAATGATAATCTCTAACACGTTCAAAAATTCTGGAGCTGCAGTCGGCTCTCCATTTCCTGATAAAGCTACATCAGCAAAAGTTGTATCAGGAGGAGTGTTGTCTTGAATAAACGAAGAGTTAATGATTTGATCAATCCAAAAGTTTAATTCATCTTTTAATAAATCAATATCGATGGGTTCTGGCCCTCCCCTTGTGAGATTTGGAATTTCACAATAAATACATTGCCAGTTACAAGCATTATTGGTATTGAGATTAACTCCTAAGGATAATCCTCCTGCTCTCCTTGAGACAACCGGATAAACATATTTTGAATCAAATATATTCCTGTCATGATCTTCAGTATGAAGGGTGTACGTTTTTTTGTTCATGGCTTCAATTATATCTAATTTTAAGCCATCATTAATTTACAACAAATTAATAATTGCTGATCCACATAGTTTGATATGGCTTTAAAAAAATCTTTTTAGATTCAATTTTCTTATTTGAAATAAGATCGATCCAATTTTTATTGAAAATTAAATTTATTTCATTTAGATCCACTGGCTGTTTTTGGCTAGTAATATTACATAAGACAAAAATACTTTGTTTTCTATTTTGACATTGCCTCCACAAGGCAAATATTTTTTCTCCAAGGTTTAATGTAAATTGGGTTGCATTCGGATGAAATGCAGGTTGTTTTTTTCGGATAGAAATTAAAGAATTAAGTTGTTTTAAGACAGTAGAATTGATCGTTTTTTTATTCATCTTATTTCTTAAGTCTTTTAAATCATATCGTTTTCTATTAATACTTCTTTTTTGTTTTGTTGATTGCATTCCAGAGTAGTCATTTTCTGTTCCAAAAAAACTATGAACATAGATGGCAGGAATTCCCTCAAGGCTAAGCATAATGGCATGTGCACATATGAATCTTTCGATTTGAAAATTATCTAGATTATCAATTGTTCCCTTAAGTGCATCAATGAGAGCAATATTAATTTCATATGGTTTATTTTTATTTTCAACTTTGCGGTAAGAAACTTCACCCCCAAATTCTTTCATTCTTCTTAAGATAGCTTTGATATTTTTTTCCGATATCAAACCTTCTGCAGGTCTTATTCCAATCCCATCATGGGAAGCAATAAAATTAAAGTAAGTAGTCCCTTCCATTGGGGGAGGCATAGACATCAACCATTTTCTTAAAATGGTTGAGTTACCATAAAGCATTGAATAAAGAATTAGCGGTGGTAGTGAAAAGTTATATATTAATTGAGCTTCATTACCATTTCCAAAGTAATCAAGATTCTCTTTATTAGGAAGGTTCGTCTCTGTAATTAAAAATGTCTTTTGTGAGCTAGCATCTAACAGTAATCTGAATAACTTAATAACTTCATGAGTCTCATTGAGATTAATACAATTGGTACCAAGTTTTTTCCAAAGAAATGCCACAGCATCTAATCTTAAAATTGAAATACCCTGGTCCAGATAAAATTTAATAATTTTTAAAAATTCAATTAAAACTTCTTTATTTTTAAAATTTAAATCTACTTGATCCCTACTAAATGTGCACCATACAAATTTTTCACTTTTCTTTGTTTTAAAAATCTGCAATAAATCATGACTTCTGGGTCTCACGATTTTAGAAGTATCAAATTTGTCCTTATAGTCTAAAAAATAGTTTTTTCCTGGAAGTTGATTATTTAAAAATTGCTGAAACCATTCTGATTGACTAGAGCAATGGTTGATTACAAGATCAGCCATAATTTTATACTTTAAAGAAAGTTTTTTTATATCACTCCAGGTAGCTAATCCTTTTTTAATTTTTAGATAATCAATAACAGCAAAGCCATCATCTGAACTATAGGGAAAAAAAGGCAGGAGATGGATGATTGATACATTATCTTGAAGATAAGTGTTTAGAACTTGTTCCAAAGTCTGAATATTTTTTTCATCATTATTGTAAAAAGTATCTAGATAGGTAATTAAGGCAACATCTGATTCATCCCATCTATTTTGAATTACATATTGTTTCGGTGATTTTTTTTCAAAAAAAATAGAAAAAATTTTATTAGTTAAATGGGTATTGTTTGATTTGGGATAAATGATATTGAGATGGTTGAAAATCTGCTCACAGATTTTATTTTGAAAACTCATTCATATCCTCTGTAACTGCTGATATAAATTCTTGTTGTAATCCCGGAATGGCACTATTAACCCTTGTCCAGGATGGAATGAATGGGGTTTCCATAGGATTGTCGAGGTAGCTATTTCCAGCATCAAGAATATTTTGTGCAAACATTTCAACAGCTTTTTCTTCAGAATGAATATCTAATTTAAGCCCATTCATCAGTGCATCATTGTTATAGGTTTCAATAAAATCTAGCGCAATACGAAAATATGTAGCTTTGATCGATCTGAAAGTTTCAGAATTGAAAACATGTCCATTAGTGGCAAGTTTTCTGAAAATGGATTTACATATATCAATGGACATCTTTGATAATCCTTTTTCTTGATCATCTAGACTCAAATCCTGATGTTTGTGATCATAATGATCGGCAATATCAACCTGACACAAATGATTATTGGAGTAATTTCTATTCACTTCAGAAAGAACACCTATTTCTAAACCCCAGTCACTTGGAATACGAATATCATTAAGTACTTCAGTACGCATTGAAAATTCGCCAGCAAGCGCATATCTAAAACTGTCTAGGTAATTTAAATACTCATTGTCATTAAAGATTTTTTTTAAAGAACGGATCAAAGGTGTGACTAGAAGACGGCAAACTCTGCCATTAATTTTTTCATTGGCAACTCTCGAATAATAGCCTTTACAAAATTGATAGTTAAAATTTGGATTAGCAACTGGATAAATTAGACGTGCCAGTAATTCTCGGTTATAAGTCACGATATCGCAATCATGCAGGGCCACTGATTTTGCACGGCCGTCCGCAAGGACAAATCCAAAACAGAACCATACATTTCGCCCCTTACCTAACTCCTTTGGTGATAAACCAAACGTTTTGAGATTTTCATCTATTTTTTTTAAGCGTGGGCCGTCGTTCCATAAGACAAAGTGTTTTTGAGGGAGCTGATTGAAAAAATGTAATGCATACTTGTACTCTTCTTTGGTCGCTTGATCTAACCCGATGACAATGGAGTCTAAATAATGGACTTTTTTTAATTCGTCTATAATTAACTGAAGTGCTGGTTTTTCAAGTTCAGAAAATAAGCTAGGCAAGACCAATGTCATTGGCCTTGATTTTGCAAATGACATTAGATTTTTTTCTAAATCATCTAAGGACTGTGTTCTTAAATTATGAAGGGTGCTGATAATCCCGTTTTGGTAAAAATCACTCATATTTTAATACTTTCATTATTTCTTGATTCCAACCAGAGGGGCCACACATTTCACTCAAGACCCAATCTGATCTTTGCAAGTGCTCATTATTATTTTTAATCAATATCTTAATATCACATGCGTTAATCATACTAATATCATTTTCACCATCTCCCAATGCAATGCTGATAAATTTTGTTTGATAGTCATTTTCGAGAGAGTTTTTGATCCATTTTAGTGCTTTTGCTTTATCGTGGTGCGATGAAATGGTTAAAAATCGACCACCTTGAGTTGCATTTAGCCCTAATTGATGAATTTTTTCCATAAAATCATTTTTTCTTTCTTCATCATCTAGCCAAATAATGGGTTCTGAAAACTGCCTTTGTTGAGAGAGCTTGGCCTCCTCTTCTGTCAACCCAGTATAGTGAATCGCCTGCTCAATTGTTAGTAAAGAGTAACAATTAAAATTAAAAGTTTTTTGCAAAGGAGTTATTTTGTCGTGAATTTCAGTTAAGTTAATGCCAAAGCTAACAACTTGATTGTTATAAAAAACACCTGATCCATTTTCAAAAATGAAAGGATCTTTGAGAGTTAAATGGGACTGTATTCTTTCGATTTCAGTTCTAGTTTTACTTGAGCTGAGGATTAAAGGAATCTGACGAGATTTAATTATAGAAAGGGCCTCCAAAGCTGGATCAAATGTGTATGTTTTATGATCGAGAAGAGTCCCATCTAGATCTGAAAAAATAATGTAATTCCGCATAGGAATTTGAAATTGTTAACAGTAAAAAGTTTGAATTATTTGTGGAACCACATTCTTTTGAGGACGCCATCTTTATTGAATATGGCATGTTTAAGTGCACCAGCAAAATGAAGAATAAAAAATAATAATAGAATTAGTCCAAATATTTCATGAAATTCTTTGAATAAATCTCTAAGCGTTTCATTATCTATGCCAGGAAGAAATGGGATACCAAACCAATGAACGCCATATTTACTGCCAACCGACATAATGATTCCACTAAGTGGTATTAAGAACATTAATAGATACAGTGCATGATGAGCTGCGGTCGCTAATTTAATTTCGAATGGACTCATCGAGGATAGCATTTTTGGTGGTTTATGGGTCAAACGCCAGTATATTCTGAATAACACAAGAAAGAATATGGTTACCCCAATAGATTTGTGTAAGTTGAAATAAAAGGTTCTGATTGAAATTTCTTTTGATGTTTCAAAAGTAATGAGTCCTAGATCAAAGAGATCAAAGCTTGAAACCTTAGGCCCGCCTTTTGGGAGTTCATGCATGTACCACCCAAGGACAAACATAAAAAGAATAGCAATAGCAAGTAGCCAATGCAGCAAGATTGCTACGTTGTTGTATCTGTCTTTTTTTGGACCAAAATAACTATTTTTAATTTTTGCCATATTAGGGATATTATAGACCATATCTAAAAAATCAATATGTATTGCAGATGTATAAAAAAATCTTTTTTTTGTTGCTTCTTGTTATAAATATAAATGCACATGCATTCGTGCAAGAAATTGGACCCGGTGTGTTCGTTCATATTGGTAAACATCTTGATGTTGACGAGGGTTATGACGGAGATATCTGTAACATTGGCTTTATTGTTGGTGAAGAATCTATTGCAGTTATTGATACTGGTGGAAGTTATCTTGTTGCAAATAAACTACTTAAATACATATCTGATAACTTTAAACAGCCTGTTAAATATGTTATCAATACTCATGCACATCTTGATCACGTCTATGGAAATGTCGTTTTTTCGGATGCAGATATATATGGCCACAAAGATTTATCAAAGGCATTAAAATCAAGAGCGGATATTTATCAAGGCATTAATGAAAGGTATTTAGGAAAAATTTCCGACCGCAGCCCTTTGATATTGCCTAATAAATTAGTTGATATCAACAAACCTGAATATATTGATCTAGGCAATAGAAAAGTTAGACTTGAAGCTCACCCAATTGCTCATACAGAATCAGATTTAACCGTTTTTGATGAAAAAACTAAAATATTATGGTCTGGTGATTTAGTTTTTAGTGAAAGGACGCCTGTTGTTGATGGCGATATTCATGGTTTTATTAATGTATTAGAGGATTTAAATAAACAGGAGATTGATTTGGTGATTCCAGGTCACGGACTTCCCTCATCGAAGCAATATGCAATTCAACCAATGCTGGAGTATCTTATTATATTAAGAGATGACATCAGGCAATTTATAGATAATGGGGAGTCACTTGAATTTGCAATAGACAATGCAGCTAGTTCACAAAAAGATCAATGGCTACTATTTGATATTCAAAACAAAAGAAATGTAAATCTTATTTTTCCGATGATGGAATGGGAATAAAAATTTTATTCCCATCACGGCATCAATTATTTTTTTGATAGTTTTTGATCAAGGCTGCATCCAGTATTTTCTGGATGAGCACCAACTAAGAGAAGTCCACCTGCAATAGCAATATATAAAAGGCTCATAATCAATACGGGCTGACCTTGCATGGCATTCATGAAGTAAATCAATGCCCATAAAATAGAATAAGCAGATAAAACATACGCAGAAATTTTAGTTTTATAACCTAGAATGAGAGTAAGTCCACCTAAGAACTGCACCAGAATACTAATCGGTGCCATAATTCCTGGCAGACCTCTTGCTCCAAGCATATCTTGATACATTCCATAGCCACCTGGTGTAGTGATGATATTATTTAGAATAAATAAAATAGAAATAAAGAAGATTTGGGCCAATAGGATTCTTGATATAAGTCCAAAGTGTTTAGTCATTTATATTTCCTTATGATTAATTAATTGATTATGATGATGCCTTTAAAATAAAAACTATGCAAGTTAACAACAAAAAATTTGTTCTCTTATCCTGGGTTAAGGATATTCAAATTATCAAAGATATTAGATTAGAAGTTTTTATCAAAGAACAAACGATTCCAGAAAAACTTGAGTGGGATCAAGATGATGAAGGGGCACATCATTTTGGAATTATATCTAACGAAATATTAATTGCTTATGCAAGAGTGCTGATTAAACAAAAAATTCATATAGGCCGGATGGCTGTAAGAAAAAAATTTAGACGAGTGGGGTTAGGTTCTTTTTTGTTATCAAATATTATTGACCATATTGATGGTTGGAATCATTCAAAAAAAATTATGTTATCAGCCCAAGATCAAGCCATCCCTTTCTATGAAAAAAATTTATTTCAAATTAGAGGGGACAAATACTTAGATGCTGGAATTATTCATTATGATATGGAGTTAGTTCGATAAATTAATCATCAGAGACTTAATAGGAGCCGGAAGACCAAGGTCTGAAATTTCTTTCCAATCAAACCACAACCCATCAACCATTAAATCTTTTTTGTTTGTAATTTTAATTAAAAAGTATTTGTACTTTAATCGATAATGCGAAAAGACGCATTGCCTTTCGCCTTGTTTGTGAATAATATATTTTTTGCTTAAAGAATTTTGCTGAGGCGGTAACCATAACCCATTCCAAACCCCTGTCCGATTTTTGACTAACAGTATTTGTTTATTACATTCGTAAATATAAAATTCGGTCGATCGATCCGCTTGGGTTTTTGTTTTATTTTTTAGAGGAATGGTTCCGGTTAAATTATTTTTTTTTGCAATACATGTCTGATTTATAGGACAGGAATCACATTGAGGTTTCTTTGGAGTACATAATGTCGCACCAAAATCCATAATGGCTTGAGTATAAATATCAATGTCATTATCAGGCAATAGCTGTTCACTGATGTCCCACAAATGTTTCTCGGTTTTAGTTAAATTTATACTTTCTTGAATACCAAAAAAACGGCTTAACACACGTTTGACATTGCCATCTAAAATGGCAAATTTTTTTTTATAGCAAAATGACAATATTGCACCAGCCGTTGATTTGCCTATCCCAGGAAGTTGAATCAGGTTTTCATAGCTATCAGGGAATTTGCAGGAAAATTGGACAGCAATAATTTTTGCGGTTTTGTGTAAGTTTCTTGCTCTTGAGTAAAATCCAAGCCCACTCCAATAGGCCATGACTTCATCTTCAGAGGCTTCTGCTAAATCAACAATGGTTCGAAATCGATCAATAAACTTAATATAAAAAGGAATGACGGTGCCGACCTGTGTTTGTTGGAGCATTATTTCTGATATCCAAACCAAATAGGGGTCTTTATTTTTCTGCCAAGGCAGATCATATCTTCCATGATGCCTATGCCATTCTAAAATTTTATCTGAAAATTTTTTTTTCGACTGAGAAGCTATCATTTAGTAAAAAAGAATTAAGAAAATAATTCCGACAATAATTCGATAGTAGGCAAAAATTTTAAAATCATTATGTGCAACAAATTTTATTAATAATCTCACTACAATAAGTGCAGATATGAAAGCTGTGATAAAGCCAATTAAGAAAAACCAAAAGTCATTCGCGGATAATAAATGTAAGTTTTTTAATAAATCATAGAATGAAGCAGCAAACATAATAGGGATTGCTAAAAAAAATGAAAATTCAGTCGCTGTTTTGCGGTCTAGTTTTAAGAGTAGACCTCCCATGATTGTGGCTCCAGATCTTGATGTTCCAGGAATTAATGCTAAACATTGAAACAATCCAATACCAAGAGATTGCTTGTAAGAAATACTGTCAACAGCCTTTGTTGATCCAATATTGGCTCTTTTTTCAATGAGTAAAATTAATATCCCACCAATAATCAAAGCAAAGCTTACAGTAATAGGATTAAATAGAAATATTTTGATCACGTCATGGAATGCTAAACCTACAATTGCAGCAGGTAGAAATGCCAGAAAAATATTTAAAAAGAATGTTTTTGATTTCTGATCTGAAAAATGAAGTGTTTTTTTAAGCAACTGTATTCTGTATTCATAAATGATGGCCAATATTGCACCCAGTTGAATAAAAATTTCAAAAACTTCAATATTCGGATGATTGGCGTTAATGAGATGAGCTCCAATGATCAAATGACCAGTGGAGCTGATCGGTAAAAACTCGGTGAGGCCCTCAATAACTCCTAATATAACTGCTTGGATAAAGAAAATTAAGGTCATTAAAGTTTAAACTTTTTGGTAAACTTCAGAACCTTTTTTTACAAACTCTATAGATTTTTGTTCCATTCCATCCTTCAGAGCCTCTTCTTCTGAGATACCTTTTTCTTTGGCATACTCTCTAACATCTTGCGTAATTTTCATCGAACAGAAATGTGGTCCACACATGGAGCAAAAATGAGCCTGTTTAGCACCTTCTTGAGGAAGTGTTTCATCATGAAATTCTTTTGCTTTTTCAGGATCAAGGCTTAAATTGAATTGATCTTCCCATCTAAATTCAAATCTTGCTTTAGAAAGGGCATTATCACGAATTTGTGCACCTGGATGACCCTTCGCAAGATCTGCAGCATGCGCAGCAATTTTGTAGGTAATGATTCCTTCTCTAACATCTTCTTTATCAGGAAGGCCGAGATGTTCTTTTGGCGTAACATAACAAAGCATCGCACATCCATACCACCCTATCATTGCGGCACCAATTCCAGATGTAATATGATCATATCCAGGAGCAATATCTGTAGTGAGAGGCCCCAAGGTGTAGAAGGGAGCTTCATGACAATGCTCTAATTGTAAGTCCATATTTTCTTTAATCATATGCATGGGGACATGGCCCGGACCTTCAATCATGGTTTGTACATCATGTTTCCAAGCTATCTTAGTGAGTTCACCTAATGTTTTTAACTCAGCAAATTGAGCTTCATCATTAGCATCATAAATTGAACCAGGACGTAACCCGTCACCTAGACTAAAACTCACGTCATAGGCTTTCATAATTTCACAAATATCTTCGAAGTGAGTGTAAAGGAAAGATTCCTTGTGATGTGCTAAACACCATTTGGCCATGATTGAACCACCACGACTGACAATTCCAGTCATTCGTTTAGCCGTCATAGGAATGTATTCCAGTCTAACACCGGCGTGAATAGTGAAATAATCGACGCCTTGTTCAGCTTGTTCGATTAAAGTATCTTTAAAAATTTCCCATGTCAGATCTTCAGCCTTACCATCCACTTTTTCCAAGGCTTGATAGATTGGAACTGTTCCTATAGGAACAGGACTGTTTCTAACAATCCATTCACGTGTCTCATGAATATTTTTACCTGTAGATAGGTCCATAACGGTATCAGCTCCCCATCGTGTTCCCCAAACCATTTTTTCAACTTCTTCACTGATACTTGATCCTAGTGCGGAATTTCCAATATTGGCATTAATTTTGACTAAAAAATTCCTACCGATAATCATGGGTTCTGTTTCGGGATGATTAATATTTGCTGGAATAATAGCTCTTCCCTTAGCGACTTCATCTCTTACAAATTCAGGAGTAATTAATTTTGGAATCGAAGCACCATAACTTTGACCAGGATGCTGCGTTTGAATGAATTCTGAAATTCCCTCTCTTCTTTGGTTTTCACGAATTGCAATATATTCCATTTCAGGAGTAATGATTCCTTTCTTGGCATAATGCATTTGTGAAACGTTTTGCCCAGACTTTGCTTTTAGTGGTTTTCTTTTTAAATTAAAACGCATTTTTTCAAGCTCTGGATCATTTTGTCTTTCTTTGCCAAAATTTGAGGTTGGTCCATCTAATTCTTCAACATTCGCTCTATCAAGTATCCATTGGGATCTTAAGGCTGGTAAACCATTTCGAATATCAATTTGATATCCAGGGTCTGTATATGGACCAGATGTATCATAGACCACCACAGGATTATTTTTTTCAGCACCAAATTGAGAAGCAGTATCTGAAAGACTTATTTCACGAAAGGGAACTTTAATATTGTGGCTTCCTTCCACATATATTTTTTTTGAATTTTTGAAAGAGTGTAAGGCATTGGGATCAATCGCGGCATCTGATTTATTAAAATCGGGATGTTGATTGATATTTTTGTCTGGTGCGTTCATTAAGTCTCCTTAAGTTGAAAAGTAAGGAGTGCATCTTTTGCATTCCCTACGTCGGTATTATCCGAATCAGGTTCCAAGGGTATTTCTCACAATATAAAATTGACCCCTAGCAAATATTTATCCATTGTACATAAATTATGAATTTAGGTTAATGTCTTCATTCATATGGATCAATAATTTGGGATATAATTCAAGTATTCTTCTTTATAGTATTCATAAAATGCATCTCGAAAAAAGTAAATTTAATATGATTGAGCAGCAGATAAGAACATGGAATGTTCTTGACGAGTCTGTTCTTGATTTATTTAGAAAATACGATCGAAAACTTTTTGTACCTAAAAAATATCAAGGTTTAGCTTTTGCTGATTTAGAAATTCCTATAAATGCTCATGCCTCAATGTTAGCCCCAAAAGTTGAAGCAAAAATAATAGATTCACTTGATTTAAATAAAAAAATGAAAGCCTTGCATGTGGGGACCGGCAGTGGTTTTTTTACAGCTTTATTGGCAAGCCATGTTAGTGAGTTATACACAGTTGATATTGACTCTGAATTTATTGACCATGCTCAAAAAGTACTTAAAAAAAATAAATTACATAATGTTAAGTATATTGTAAGCAATGGTTTTAATGGATATTACCAAGAAGCTCCATATGATCTAATTGTATTTACTGCCTCGCATGTGAAAGAGCCCCCAGGATTGAGAGAGCAACTTAAAGTCGGTGGACAGCTCTTTATTTTTGAAGGCGATCAATCACTGCAGTATGCAAAAGTCATCCAAAGACTGTCTGATTCTGAATATGGCATACACACAATGTTTGAGGCTGTAATCCCTCAGCTTATTGAATCATGGGAGCCAAACAAATTTTTATTTTAAGGCTAAATAATTTATTCACTCTTTTGCTACTCTTTTTTTATTTCAGTCATGCAAGTGCTGAAGATAAAGATCTTTTCGAGTTATATCTTCAAGCTTTACAAAACGACCCTGTGTTATCTTCTGAAAAATTTCAAAATGAAGCGGTTAAAGAATTAATTAATCAAGGTCGATCACTTTTTCTTCCAACTGTAACAGCCTCAATGAATTATGATGATCGTAATCAAGAAAGAAAATTTTTAAATACAGATACAGCACTTGGTAACAGTTTATTTACTAGGGGTACAAAAGCTAATTATGATGCATACGGATATAATGTTGTAATCCGTCAACCTCTTTTTAATTATTCTGCCTATTCAAGTTATAAGCAAATTCTTGCCCAGACAAGTTTAGCTGATAAAAAATATCATTTAGTTCAACAAGATTTAATGATGAAGGTATCCGAGCTTTATTTTGAATCACTACTAGCAAAAGATAAAGTTGATCTAATTCAAACCCAAAGGCGAGCGATTCAAGAGCAACTCCGAGAGGCTGAAATTAAATTTGAGGCAGGTCTCATCTCTATTACTGATATTAATGAAGCTAAAACCAAAAAAGACTTAATGGAAGTAGATTTGTTAAATGCCGTCAAAGAATTAAAAATTAAAAAAAGAGAGATTGAAGCAATTACTGGGGAATTGCCAGGCACCCTAAAACCTTTAATGAATTTAATTTCATTTGAAAAAATGGATAATCTCCCTGAGGAATGGGTCGATATAGCAATGCAAAATAGTGTGGCTATTTTAATTAAAGATGCTGAGGTTGAAGTTGCCAGAAAAGAAATCGATGTACGTAAAGGGGATCAGTATCCAACAATAGATGCCCTTGCTTCTAGAAGAAGAACCTGGGATAAAGACGGTTACGCTTTTGGATTGAGAAATTATTCAGATACGATTGGTGTAGAAATAAATATCCCTATTTTTTCAGGAGGTTTTACATCATCAAGAATTAAAGAGGCAGAATTATTAAAAGAAAAGTCAATTCAAGAAGCCGAGGCATTAAAAAGGCAAGTTGAATTGCAGGTGAGAGAAGCATATTTAAATCTTCAAACCAATCTTTCTGCAATCGATGCTTATCAGCAAGCATTAAAATCATCTGAGCTACAATTAAAATCTACACAAGTGGGATTTAGAGAAGGTTTAAGAAATAGTGTTGAGGTGTTAAATGCTCAGCAAATGTTATTTTCAGCAAAGTATGATTTACTATCTTCTAGGTATAATTATTTAAAGAATCTGTTAAACTTGAAACACACAGTTGGCACTTTATCCATCAAAGATTTAGAAGAAATTAACAAATATTTAACGGTTAGTCAGGAAGATGAAAGCTGAAATACAGAGAAGTCAATTAGTCATTATTGATATGCAAGATAAACTTGCAGGCGCTATGCCAAAAGAGGTGGTCAATAAAATTATTCAACGTTGTGAGCTTATTGCTACTTTAGCAAAAATTGAAGAAATTCCAGTTATAGTAACCGAACAATATCCCCAAGGGCTTGGTAAAACTCTTTCGAGCATGATTCCTTTTTTAACGCATGCAAGCTTTATTGAAAAAACAGCTTTCTCATGTGTGGATGATCCTAAGTTTAATGCAAAATTGATAGAAACCAGGGATCAAATTATTTTGGCAGGAATGGAGTCACATATATGTATCCTTCAAACGGCTCTTGATTTGATTGATCAAGGTAAGAAGGTATATATTTTAGAAGATGCAATAGTATCAAGAAATATTCTTAATAAACAAAATGCAATTTTCAGACTACGTGATGCGGGATGTATCCTAACCAATGTTGAATCAATTGTTTTCGAATGGTTAAAAAATTCTGATAATTCAAGTTTTAAAACAATTGCACCGTTGATTAAAAATATCTGCTAATTAGCTGTATAACTTTCTCTTCATCTTTTTTATTTTTTGCAAGAAATCTTTCTAAATTCTTTTCAAATATTTTTTCATTTTTGTTTTTAAAAAAATTGGTGATTTCACTTGCGATTGTATTTGTAGTTATTTGCTTGACCACCTTTGCAGCTATTCCATTTTGAATAATCGATAAAAAATTATAAATTGATGGTCCAACTAAACATGGAGTTTTTAATAACAGAGCTTCTATTGGACTTTGTGAGCCAAAATTTTTAAAACTCCCACCTATTAAGACTAGATCGCTAACAGAAATATATTTATACATTTCCCCCATTGTATTTCCAAGGACAATGGTATTGGATTGATTTGACTTGTTAGGATGGCTGGCTAAATTACAAACGTATCCATTTTTCAATATTAATGTTTCTACTTCCGAAAAACGTTGAGGGTGCCTTGGAACAATCATAAATATAAAATCATCAAAGTTATGTAGCAATTTTATTTGATTTAAAAAAAGCTCTTCTTCGCCCTTTCTGGAACTAATTAAAGAAATAACTCTTTTAGAATTTATCTGCAATTGTTTTTTAAATTTATTTTTTTCAGATGGTTGTAAAGCTTTAATGGGCTGATTAAATTTTAGGTTGTTACAAATCTGAATTTTGTTATTAGTAATTAATTGAAAATTTTTTTTATCATGCTCTGACTGCGCTATGATCAAATCAAATGAATCTAGGGTATGGCTAATAAACTGTTTGATTTTTTGATATTTAACTACAGACCTATCTGATAATCTTGCATTGATCAATAAGGATGGGATATGTCTTAATTTTAGTTCTCTAGTTATCCCTGGCCAAATTTCTGTTTCTAAAAAAATCGCCACTTTCGGTTTAAAATAATTTAAAAAAAGTTTGTTTAAAAACCAACTATCAAAACATAGGTAGGCACGAGATATTCTGTCTGACTCATAAATTTCAACATCTCTTCCGGTAGGGGTGGAATGAGTAATTAAAAAATACTTATTTTTAAATTTTGGAACTAAATGAGATAGCAAGCTATCGATAGCTTTAGTTTCACCTACAGAAACACAATGAAACCAAATAAGATCTTTGTTTTTTAAATTTTTAAGATTGTATACACCATATCGTTCAGCTAAATATTTTAAATAATCAGGTTGTTTTATGCCTCGGTAAATAAATTTCAATGGTGACAAAATAACAAGTACGTGAATTATTATTTGATATAGAAAGAATTTCATAATTAGTGTTATTTTACCTCTAAAAAAAAATTTCATCCTGAAGTCTTTGATTTATATGCTTTTTATTATTTTGCACTAATTATGAGCAATTTTATGTATTGACCAACCACAATTAGATGATAAAATCTAAGACATAAACCACAACATATGGTGGTTTTAAATGATTTCAAGAATTGCTACAATTTTCTTAAATATCATACTATTTTGTAATAAATTTCAGGGGAAATTCATGTTAGAGGCCGTTCATTCAGATAAATCCGACCAAGGTGAGGTCGCAACAAAAGTAGCAATGCAGTCAGTTTCTGTTGATATTTGGGATAAAAAATATCGACTGAAAAAGAAAGACGGAAATTTTGTTGATGAAACGATTCAAGATACCTATGAACGAGTTGCAGAAGCTTTGGCTGATGTAGAACCCTCTAATAAGAAAGAATGGAAAGAAAATTTCTTATGGGCTTTACAGCATGGTGCAATTCCAGCAGGAAGAATTACATCTAATGCTGGTGCGAAAGAGCATAAACCAGCGACAAGTACAATTAATTGCACCGTTTCGGGAGCAGTTCAGGACAGCATGACCGATATCTTAGATAAAGTTCATGAAGCAGGATTAACTTTAAAAGCAGGTTGCGGCATTGGCTACGAATTCTCTACTTTGAGACCAAAAGGAGCATTTGTGGCAGGAGCTGGCGCATATACCAGTGGACCACTTTCATTTATGGACATATATGATCGCATGTGTTTTACAGTGTCCAGTGCGGGTGGTCGTCGCGGTGCTCAAATGGCAACATTTGATATTGCTCATCCTGATGTGACTGATTTTATTAAAGCAAAAAGAGAGGACGGCAGACTTCGCCAGTTTAATCTATCTTGCTTGATTACTAAAGAATTTATGGAGGCTGTTAAATCAGACTCAGATTGGAAATTAGCTTTTCCTGTGACTGACAAAGAAGCAAAACAAGATAACCTAGACCTCAAAGGCTCAGAAAACATAGTTTGGCGTGACTGGCCGGTAAAAGAGAAGTACGTAGTTAAAGAGTCAGGTAAAGATGCTGGTAAGGTTGCATGCAAGGTTTATTCAACGATTAAAGCGAAAAGATTATGGGATGTCATTATGGCATCAACTTATGATTATGCAGAGCCTGGTTTTATTTTGATTGATCGAGTTAATGAAATGAATAATAACTGGTTTTGTGAAAATATTCGTGCCACAAACCCTTGTGGAGAACAGCCTCTTCCAGAATATGGAGCCTGTCTGTTAGGATCTGTAAACCTCACGATGTTTGTAAAAAATCCATTCACGGACAATGTTTATTTTGATTGGGATGAGTATAAGAAGGTCGTTAGTATTTTTACTAGAATGCTCGATAATGTTGTTGAAATTAATGGCCTCCCTCTTGGCAAGCAGCGTGATGAAATCACTAAGAAAAGAAGACACGGGATGGGCTATCTTGGTCTTGGCTCAACATTAACCATGATGAAAATAAAATATGGTGACCCAGAGTCAATTAAATTTACTGAAGAAGTAACTCGTATACTTGCTGAAGAAGGCTGGAGAGTTGGCATTGAGCTGGCGAAAGAAAAAGGTTCTGCGCCTATTATGGAAGAATTATTTGAAATAACCGAACAAATGCTTCAAATGAGACCAGAAATGAAAGCTGATGGAATCAAAGTTGGAGACAAGGTTGCAGGTAAAGTATTAATGGGAAAATACAGTAAATACATGCAACAATTTCCAGAGGAGTTAAGAAACGAGATAGCTGAAAATGGGGTCCGATTTAGTCATCATAGCTCCATTGCTCCTACGGGGACCATTTCGTTATCATTAGCAAATAACGCAAGTAATGGTATTGAGCCTTCATTTGCCCATCATTACAGTAGAAACGTGATCAGAGAAGGTAAAAAAACTAAGGAAAAAGTAGATGTTTTTTCATTTGAATTATTAGCTTATAGAGCAATGGTCAACGACAAGGCTATGCCTTTTTCTGAAAAAGAAGATGAGGCGTTACCTGATTATTTTATTGACTCATCTACAATTAAAACAAAAAATCATGTGGATATTCAAGCAGCTGCACAAAAATGGATTGATAGTTCTATTTCAAAAACTATTAATGTTCCAACAGACTACGACTTTGAAGACTTTAAAGAGATTTATATGTATGCCTATGAAAAGGGTTTAAAAGGTTGTACGACATTTAGATTTAATCCTGAGGCCTTTCAGGGCGTTCTAGTGACCGAAAAAGATTTAGAAAATACGAAGTATCAATTTAAGTTGGATGACGGATCTACAGTCGAGTTAAAAGGTAACGAAGAAGTAGAATACGATGGCGAAAAACATACCGCTGCTAACTTGTATGATGCATTAAAAGAGGGATATTACGGAAAGTTTTAGGGGAAAAATATGGCAAAGAAGATTGAAAAAAAGATTGTTGGTTACTCTGTATTAAATGATAAAGATGATGCCCCTAAGGCTGATGTTCTTCAAATAGGTGAGCCACTTGAGAGACCTGAACATATTCGTGGGACTACTTATAAAGTAAAAACACCAGTCACTGAGCATGCTTTATATATCACGATTAATGACGTGGTGATGAATGAAGGTACAGATCAAGAGTACTCGAGACCATTTGAAATATTTATTAATTCAAAAAATATGGATCATTTCCAATGGATCGTAGGTTTAACTAGAGTGATGTCCGCCGTTTTTCGTAAAGGTGGCGACGTTACTTTTTTGCTGGAAGAATTGCAAAGCGTGTTTGATCCAAATGGGGGATATTACAAGAAAGGCGGCAAGTACGTTCCAAGCCTGGTTGCGGAGATTGGTGAAGTTTTAGAAAAACATTTGATTGACATCGGCATGTTGAAAACAAAAGAGCTTGATGAACATCAAAAAAAATTGGTCGAAGAAAAAAAAAGAGAATACTTAGATAAGAATCAAGATCAGCTTGATGAGTCAGGATTTCCCAAGGATAGTCAATTATGCGCCAAATGTAATACCAAAGCTGCCATTTTTATGGATGGATGTTTAACATGTTTAAACTGCGGTGAAAGTAAATGCGGTTAATCATGAACTAACTGCATCGTATCTTATCTGAATATTAATAAATCATGATTAAGACACGATGCATAAATTATTAGTAATTCTTTTTTTAATTCCAACAATTAGTTACTCAGCTGGACTCACTCAAGAGCTGACATTGCAGTTAAATCGATCCATAGTGAAAGTTCACTCTGCTAATCAGGCTGGAAATCATGGTGTTGGCTCTGGCGTTGTTATAGCGAAAGATCATGTTGTCACGAACTGCCACGTCATTGCAAACTCAACAGGCATTCATGTAACAAAATATGGAACTAGCCATCCCCCTGAAAAGTTAATCGCTGATTGGGAACACGATATTTGTATTCTTACTTTTAAATACCTCAATCTAGAGCCTGTTACATTAGGGTCTAGTTCTGATGTTGATTATGGTACAAATGTAATCGCTAAAAGCTATGGAGGTAATGCGACCAGGCCAGTAACATCCATTGGCAAAGTCAGAGATATTTTTGATTTAAAAGGTAAAAAAGTAATTCAGTCCTCAACATGGTTTTCTCTTGGAGCGAGCGGTGGAGGTTTGTTTGATGAAACAGGGAAGTTGCTTGGCATTACAACGTTTAAAACTCCAGGGCGTGGCGCCTTGTATTATTCAATTCCAATAGAAGTAGTTGAAGATCTGATGAAAAAAGGTGAGCGTATTGAAGTAACGACACCAGCACAGATTCCTTTTTGGGATGAACCACCCATTAGTCTTCCCTATTTCATGAGAATTGTTAAGCCTTTATTTGATGAAGATTGGAACGAGTTGAAAAATGTTACCAGCGAGTGGATTAAAGAGACAAATGCATTTGAGGCTAAATACTATCTAGCCAGAAGCTTATACCATCTTAATCAGATTGAGGAAGCGAAAACAGAACTCGTTCAAGTCCTAGCCAAAAGAGAGAATCATTCCATGGCTCATCAATTACTATCAAAAATATATGCAGATGAAGGAAATTTGGTAAAATCTAAATACCATTCAAAAATCTTCATGGAATTAGATAGTGAAATTCAAGAATTTAGTAAAAATTAGTTTATTGTTTGTGGCTTTAAATTTTCAAGCTTGTTCATACGTGAATACAGAAAAAATCGGCCGGGTCTTATCAACCGATTATTATGAGCTTGATACCACTCCAAAGGACTCAACGTTATATCTATGTGAAGAAAACAAAGAATTTTATCTAAGAGAGATTCCTGGTGTCGATGAAAAAAATGATAAGTGGCTTATCTTAAAAAATATGGAGTATCGACTCAATTATATAGATGATGCGACTTATCAAAACGATATGCTGATACTGAAGCTTTCTAATAGTGAAGCCAGTGTTAAAACATTAACAGAGCAAGACAATAACGATTTTGTTTTTACAAATTGTAACCCTGTCCGAAGCAAATAGCATGCTTGATAACATACATAACATAGAGTAACTTATAGTTATATTATTAAACTTCATGAGGTGCTTATTATGGATAATAAATACGGTCTAGGAAGTTCAAAAGTAGCGACAGAAATTCACAAAAAAAATAAAAATAATGAATGTAAATTTTGTAATAACAAAGGCTTAAAATATTGCCCAACGATGGAAGATCATCAATGCGAATCCTGCAATAGATGGCAAAATGATCTTCCAGAAAATTATGCAACAGGAAGAAGTGCTGACTATTAAGGAAAGAAAATGCTAATAAAATCCCATCACATTGATATTGATACTCCTACCGGAAAGATGAGAACATATGTCCATCAGCCTCAGCAAAAAGCTAAGTTTCCAACCATTTTATTTTATTCTGAAATCTTTCAACAAACCGGCCCTATCTTACGCGCTGCACAAATAGTGGCAAGTCATGGATATAACGTTCTTGTGCCAGAAGTATTTCATGAGTTAAATCCAATTGGAACAGTGTTGGGATACGATGATGCAGGAAGAGATAAAGGAAATGCGGATAAGGCAAATAAAGATGTGGAGGCATATGATAGTGATAACGATGCACTCATTCATTGGGCAAAAGAACAAGATTGGCATAACGGTAATTTTGGTGCAATGGGATTTTGCATTGGTGGTCATCTAGCTTTTCGCGCAGCGCTGAATAAAAATATAAAGGCTACTGCATGTTTTTATGCCACAGACCTTCATACAACCATAATTCCTAATAAGCCTGGTCAACACAGCATGGAGCGGTTAGATGATATCTCGGGTGAGCTGTTGATGATTTGGGGCAAACAAGATACTCATGTATCAACAGAGGCTTTGTCAGAAATTAGACAAAAATTATTATCAACAGATATAACATTTGAATGGCACGAATTCAATGCACAGCACGCCTTTATGAGAGATGAGGGTGATCGTTATGATGCCGAGTTAGCTTCAATTTGTTATGAGATGTCATTTAGATTTTTTACAAGAAACTTTAGTGCATAGCGAATCAAGATTATGAAGATTTGGGTTAATGGTGAAATAAAAATTTTTGATGAAAATTTAACTGTATACAACCTAGTCGAAGAAATTGGTGTTTTGAATAAAAAATTTGCAGTTGAGTGCAATGGTGAGATTATCCCAAAAAGTAATCTTCAAGACACACTAGTCAAAGAAGGAGATAAGTTTGAAATTGTCGGAGCAGTTGGTGGTGGATAGTTCATCAGATAAATTTATAGTTGGTTCAAGAAAATTTAATTCTAGACTCTTGGTGGGCACTGGAAAGTATAAGGACTTCAAAGAAACCAAAGATGCCATTAGTGAATCTGGAGCTGAAATCGTGACCATTGCTATTAGAAGAACTAACATAGGTCAAAACTTAGATGAGCCCAGCCTAATTGATTTCATACCACCTTCAGACTTTACTTACCTCCCAAATACAGCCGGATGTTTTAATGCTGAAGACTCTATCAGAACTCTTCGGTTAGCTCGTGAATTATTAGACGGTCATAATTTGGTGAAGCTTGAGGTATTAGGAGATAAAGAAACTTTGTACCCAAATGTGATTGAAACGATTGAGGCAGCAAAGGTCCTTGTTAAAGATGGTTTTGAGGTAATGGTGTATACATCAGATGATCCCATTGTTGCTAAAATGTTGGAGGATATTGGTTGTGTTGCGATCATGCCTCTAGCATCCTTAATAGGCTCGGGAATGGGCATTTTGAATCCCTGGAATCTTGAAATCATCATAAAGAATTCATCGGTACCAGTTATTGTCGATGCAGGGGTCGGGACAGCATCCGATGCTTCAATTGCGATGGAACTTGGTTGCGATGGCGTATTAATGAATACGGCGATTGCAGAGGCAAAAAATCCTATCATGATGGCAAGAGCTATGAGAAAAGCTGTTGAGGCAGGAAGAGAAGCTTATCTTGCCGGCAGGATGAACAAAAAGTTATACCAAGCAGATCCGAGCTCACCACTTTCTGGACTTATCAAATAAAATGAATGATCTGAGTAAAAAAATTGCAATCAGTGTGCTGACTGAATATATGCCTTCACACTCATCCGACGAAGAAGGAAAATATTTTTTTGCTTATTCAGTGACTATCAAAAATGAATCTGATATCAACGTTCAATTAGTTTCTCGGCATTGGAAGATAGCCAATTCTAACGGTAATATCAAAACAGTGGACGGGATCGGTGTCATTGGCGAACAACCAATCATTTATCCTGGAGATAATTTTACCTATACCAGCGCGACTGAAATAGATACACCTAAAGGAGAAATGTTTGGTACCTACTCTATGGAAACCGAGTTTGGGGATAGGTTTGATGCAGAGATACCAAAGTTTGATTTGATTATGCCGAGGAGTCTGCATTGATTAAATTTATTCTTCCATTCATGTTTTTTATATTCATTGGCTGTGTGCCTAATCAAATAGAAAAAACTGATTGTCAATGTGAAGAAAAAGTAGAAAATAAAAAGACTGAAGAATGCAATATTATTGAGGTAAAAGAAAAATCTGAGGATGTTGTTGTCCCATTTAGTCAACTTAAGCAATCTGAATGGTATGAGATAGATTTTATTTTAAAGAGTGATAATGTAAAAGCTTCTTGGCCCGCATGGCAAAAAAGTTGTTCTACCCTTATTAATCAAAAACAATGGAAAAAAGTTTGCAGCATCTCTAACTTAATGGATGATCCATCCAATGAAGAGATTATTGATTTTTTTAAAACAAACTTTATTCTTTACAAGTCATGGAAAGATGATGGAACAGATCATGGATTAATCACAGGGTATTATCAACCTATTCTTAATGGCAGCAGGGAAAAAACAATAAAATACTCAACTCCGATCTATAAAACCCCAGAAGATTTAATTACCGTTGATTTATCTGAACTCTATCCAGAGATGAAATATAAGAGATTGAGAGGAAAAGTTGAAGGTAATAAACTCTTACCTTATTTTTCAAGAGAACAAATTTCATCAAGTGATAATATTTTAAAAGGCAATGAATTATTCTGGGTTGATAATGCTGTCGAAGCATTTTTTCTAGAGATTCAAGGTTCAGGAATAATAAAACTGGAGGATGGAAGTGAGGTCCCCATCGGATATGCTGACCAAAATGGCCACCCTTATCGATCAATGGGCAGAGCATTAATTAATGCTGGCGAGTTAACAAAAGATAATGCTTCTATGCAAGGAATAAAGTCATGGGCCAATAAGAATAAGAAAAAGCTAAAAAAATTCTTAGATAAAAATCCTAGTTTTGTATTTTTTAGAGAGCTTGATAGTGGTCTGGATGGACCCATTGGCGCTCAAGGAGTCCCAATTACTGCTGAGAGATCGATTGCCATTGATAGACGTTATGTTCCAATTGGGTCCCCCGTATTTCTTGCGACCACATTTCCAAATTCAAATGAATCACTGAATCGTTTAGTGATTGCACAAGACACAGGAGGAGCAATCAGAGGACCAATTCGGGCAGATTATTATTGGGGGTCAGGACCAGAAGCAGGTAAAAAAGCAGGTGCTATGAAGCAGCAAGGTAATATTTGGGTCATGTTACCCAAAGAGTTTAAGATCAATAAAAAAAAGGAGCAGTAAGCTCCTTTTTTATACCTAAACAATAATTACTTATTGCATACGTACATTGTTACTTCAAAACCGAAACGCATTTCAGTAGCAGCAGGTGTTGTCCACATAATGTAATCTCCTTTCAATTAGATTCTGTATAAACAGTATTATCACTTTACTGAAGAGACTCACAAATAAACATTCGATAACGCTGAAAAAAACCTAATGATTTTCATGAGAGTTTTTTTTGGATTTTCTTTCTAAATCTTTTGATTTCAACAAAAACATCATAATTTATAAGGGATAACTTATCTAATAGTGATAAAGATTTGTTATTAAGTTGGAAATAATATTTAAGGAAAATATTTCTTGTTTCCCAATCGAATTTGTTAAGCAGCCTGACTATGTCTTTCATTCTTTGTCTTTTGCGTGATTGGAAACTGAGATTTCTGAAGTAATTCCTCACCCTTCCAGTATCAATTAATTCAAAATCAAAGTGGTTATCATTAATTTTAATAAAAATATTACCTGCAGAAAGGTCATTAAAAAATAAACCACGACCATGCATATCATTTATAAACTGGGCACAGTGCTCAAAAATATGTCTTTTACTTAAACCTTTAAATGTATTTTCAGATCGGAAATGCATAGCTAGTTCGTTAAAGTTATAGGCATTACTGTATGAACAAATATAATAATTTTCAAGGCCTGTCTTATCACTCTTTTTGCTGAATACGGCAATTGGAGATGCAGTATTAATCCCTTTGGCAAGCAAGGCATTTGCGCCATTCCATGCTCTTATGGATTTATTAGGACGATGTCGATCAAGGTAAAGTTTATGCGGGTAAATATGTGCCGGCTTTTTAATCACGACCTTGCCAAAATTTGGAATATCAAGACTCCAAACAGCATTTCTAGATAACCTGAGACTATCTTTTTTGTCAGGACTGGATAGTTTTGATGGATGACAAGCTTTTAAAAATGAATGCAGTGCATTTTTATTTTTTGTTTTAATCAACCCCTCCCATTCGGCATCATGTAGAAAAAAATAATGTTGAGGATCATGATTAATAAAGTAATTATTAGAGATTTTGGGGGCCTGAATTAAATTGGGTTGATGAGATTTTTTCCAATAAATAAAGATAGGGTTCTCAGTTATAGCGTTTGGTGTTTCAATCTCATTGCCGAGATGATCTTTATATTGTCCATTCCTTAAATCATTTAAATGATAGTGAAGTTGAATATCTTGAACAAGACAATTTTGTGTCCATAAGATATGAATGATCTGATTACTTTTTTCGAACTCTAAAATATGGATATTTGTATCATGTGAGTAATCTTTAATAAATTTAGCACCAGGAATAGTTATGTTAAAAAAACGGAGCGCATAGTACATTTTTTTAATATTAAAATCAGAAATCTTACCCCGCGCCTCTTTATAGTATGTGACCTGCTCGAGATTAGGATAGTTGGGCTCTTGGATGCTATTCGAAATCAATCCCTCACGTCCACAGATGAGAGGCCCCCAGAATACTTTTGCAAAGTCACCTTTAGCGGCCAACAGCGCAAAGTAGCGAGTAACATACTTTGACCTCTGAAGATTTGGTTGCTCTATTAATCTGTGTACTCTTTTTTTGCTCCAAAAAGCACAAGGCGATATCAGAGATTTAATATTAAAGTGGTTTGCAATAAGTTTATAAAGAGCTGATTTTTTATAAATATCAAATTTAAAGAGCATTGGATATTTTCTCAAAAAGATACGACGGTCGTATGGCTCTGGCTGAATCGTTCTTTCCATAAACAAATTATTTGATATCTCATCTGGAAGCTGATGTTTTGATTGTAAATATCTATATATCCCAAAATTAATAAAGGGCTCAAAGTCTGTAACATTTGGACCTATGATAGAGCGCTTATGAATTCGGCACATGGAGTAAGTGGAAGCCCAGATCATAAAGAAGCTTTTAAAGGACAGTTTTGTCCATGATGGCCTATTGATTGTGGA
The DNA here is from genome assembly GCA_024919215.1 of Methylophilaceae bacterium LSUCC0665. Taxonomy (GTDB): domain Bacteria; phylum Pseudomonadota; class Gammaproteobacteria; order Burkholderiales; family Methylophilaceae; genus BACL14. Next base: position 54,291 of record CP103437.1, read on the forward strand.
TCCAATTTCAACGGCAAAAGGAATCTCTTTAAAATCATTAAAGAATTTATTGATAAAATTTTTCCAAGCCATCATTCCATGCTCAGAAGAAATATCTCCAGCATCTTTTGGCGGCGGACTAAGATTGACAATAATAGAGCCATTAAAATGCTTTAATTTTTTTAGTAATCTTGCTTTATGGTTGTTTAAATCTTCATATGTGAAATATATCCGTAGATTTTTTAATCTAAGATCCTGAATCTTATCTAAAATATATTCGTCAGTGTCTTCATTTTTATTGCTGGCGATATTTACTCCAATAAAGTTTTCGGGAACAACGTGCGGTACATCTGCTCTTTCAATATGCCTCAAGTCTGATCGTGCATAAAAAAGAAGAAATTGTGTGAAGTATTTTAAATTTATGTATAAATGACTTAATTTCATTGAGGAGGCAATCTATAAAGTTTTTGACTATATAAAATGCTTGGCAGCAGGGCATGCGCTAGTTGTTTGTCGTAATTAATATTGTTTTGATCATTTGGGATAATTTTATTATTCATAAAGTCATATTTCCCATAAAAAATTTCTTGATTAGGCTGTAAAACAAAGAGTTCGTCAGGCTCCATCCAGGCAAAGTTATCATAGTATTGCATAATCGCTCGGCCTCTGTAGTTATGATCTATAGCACTCATGTCCTTTCCAATCATAGGATGTCTGGCATGGATACCCGCTAATGAGAGCATGGTAACAGGCAAATCAATTTGGCTAGTGATTGAGTTAATTACTGTTGGATTTATACCACCCCCAATGATCAAGCCTGGTATATGAAAATTTTTAATCGGAATTAAAAAATCGCCTCGGACCCGGATATCATGATCCGCAACTATTAAGAAAATAGTGTTCTCCCAATAATCACTCTGCTTTGCTTTTTGTATAAATTCACCGAGGGCATGATCTGCATATTTCACAGTATTTTTTTCTGTCGCTTGTGGTTGTTCGTAAAGATCAATGACACCTTCTGGGAATTCAAATGGGGCATGATTAGATGAGCTAAAGACAAGGCTAAAGAAGGGTTGATTTTGATTATGGCGCTCTAAGAATTCTTCATGTGCTTTTTGATATAGATCCTGATCTGAGGCTCCCCAGCTACCTTTAAACATTGGGTTAGCAAAATCCTTTTGTTCAATTATTTTTTTAAAACCATTCCCAGTAAAAAAATTACGCATATTATCAAAATGAGCTTCTCCGCCGTAAATAAAACTTGTTTCATAATTTTTCTCATTTAATAAAGAGGCAAGCGTAAAAAAGTTAGATTGTGACAAGGGCAGCTTCACCGTGCTCTGTGCAGGAGTTGGAGGAAAACCAGATACAACCGCTTCGATTCCGCGCACTGATCGTGTTCCTGTGGCATACAGCTGGGAGAACCAAATACCTTCATTTTTTAGTTTTTCTAAATTAGGGGTCACTGGTACTCCACCAAGAGATTCTACAAAAGTGGCCCCCAAACTTTCTTGCAGGAGGATGACAATATTTTTTGGTTTGCCTTGATAGCTAGGCGTCAATGTTTTTTGGGTTGGATATTCAGCCGGGCCATGTTGGGAGGTCAGTGAATAAATTTTTTCGATATCCATCTTCCCATATACTTTGGATGCTGATGCTTCATGCTTCATACTGTAAGCTGCATAAAACACAGAGTAAGGGGAATTGAGAACAAGAGAATTCACCATGGCATTATCTGTGATGGCAAACATTGCTGGGTTGGCTGGACGGTGGCCAAAGCTAGATCTAATACTGATCAATATCAGGACTATGACGATTGGCCAAATCACAAGATGCATCAATTTATATTCAAACTCATTTTGCCTAAGAAAAGCAACAATGATCAATCTTGAGACAAGCAACACAGATCCGATGACCAAAATTGCATCTAGGGTAAATCCCTTGAATAACATTTCAAAGACTTCTCTAGGGTATTTTAAATACTCAAGAAATAAGACATTGGGTCTTGTATTGTATTCATTGATGAATGTGATTGAGCAGGCTTCGATGATAAATAAAATGATAAAACTAAGAATGATCCAAAATCTTAAGAAGGAATGATAAATATGTTTTGTTTGACCATTAATAAAACTGAGTGGAAAAATCAATAAAGGTATTAAAAATACTAAACCCAGTTGAATCAGATCCACTCGAATGCCTTGCAATAAGACATCTAGAAATTTGTCGGTTGCAGTAACGGCATCCAACTGCGAGAAAATTAACCCTAGCCGAGAAAGACTAAAAAAAATTAAACCAAAAAAATAAGCCTTTAGAAATGGATAGTAAGGATTACGTGATAGGTCAGGAAACATACATTAATTATTTTTTATTGCTTAAGCGAATTATACTGAAAGATTAAGTCTTATGAATAAAAAAAGGGTGCATTTACATGCACCCTTTTAGGATCACTAAGATATCTTGAAGAGAGGAGAGGTATCTTAGTTGCGGTAAGCTGTCTCACCATGTGATGATGTATCTAGACCAGACACTTCATCTTCTTCAGACACTCGAAGACCGATCACTGCATCAACGATTTTGAATAGAATGAAGCTGATCACACCACACCAAACAATGGTGAATAAGACGGATTTAGTTTGTGACCATAGTTGTGTAGCCATCGTCACGCCGTCATCATAACCAACACCACCAAATTGTGGAGCCATTAAGACTGCTAAACCAATCGCTCCGATGATTCCTGCGACACCATGGATACCAAAGACATCCAATGAGTCATCATAACCGAGAGCATTTTTAAGTGAACTACAAGCCCAGAAAGCCACAATACTTGCAATAAAACCAAGAACGATTGCGCCGATTGGACCAACGACTGCACAAGCAGGAGTAATTGCAACCAGTCCAGCAATTGCACCAGAGGCGCCACCTAGCATGGATGGTTTACCTTTAGCAGCCCATTCGATGGCTAACCAACCGAGAACCGCAGCAGCAGTCGCAGCCTGTGTGTTAATCATCACTAAACCAGCAGTTCCGTCAGCAGCTAATTCACTACCTACGTTGAAACCGAACCAACCAGCCCATAGTAATGATGCGCCGATCATAGTCATAGGTAAGTTGTGAGGTGCCATGGCTGTTTTACCAAGACCAATACGCTTGCCGAGGATGATTGCACCCACTAAAGCAGCTATACCAGCATTAATATGCACCACGGTACCACCGGCAAAGTCAACTGCGCCCCATGAGTCGATTAGACCACCACCCCAGACCATGTGGCAGATTGGGAGGTACACAAATGTTAACCACAGTGGCATAAATAATAGTAGCGCTGAGAATTTAATACGTTCAGCAAAAGCACCGACAATCAGTGCAGGTGTTAGTGCTGCGAATGTTAATTGGAAGGTCACGAACACATATTCAGGAATCGTATCTGAGACCGAATCGGCTGTGATGCCACTTAAGAATGCTGCACTTAAGCCACCAATATAATCATTCCAGGCTCCACCGTCGCTGAATGCTAAGCTGTAACCATAGAACACCCATAAAACTGACATGAGCGAGAATGTGACAAACACTTGCATCAACACGGATAACATATTCTTAGCTCTTACTAAACCGCCGTAGAATAATGCTAAGCCAGGAATTGCCATCACGATAACAAGGATGGTTGCCACGATCATCCAGGCTGTATCCCCGGTATCAATCGTCGCTTCTTCTGCGGCCTCTTCCGAAGCCATTGCTTCATCTCCTGCTGGCATCTCTTCCATTTCTGCCACCAGATATGAATTGTCGCTGAATACATTCGTGTCAGCGATGCTGATATTAGTAAAGCCCATTAAAAAAAGACTGATGAGACTTACTAATCCTAATTTGGATAATAATTTTTTCATACTGATCTCCTTATAACGCATCTTCGCCGGATTCACCGGTTCGGATACGGATAACTTTTTCTAAATCAGATACAAAAATCTTACCGTCACCAATTTTTCCAGTGACCGCAGATTTTTCAATTGCATCGATTACCTTTTTTTCGAGCTTGTCAGAAATAGCGACTTCGAGTTTTACCTTTGGTAAAAAATCGATGACGTACTCCGCACCTCGATAGAGTTCAGTGTGACCTTTTTGTCGTCCAAAGCCCTTTACCTCTGTCACGGTGACACCTTGTACACCGATATCGGACAGGGCTTCTCTGACTTCATCAAGCTTGAACGGCTTGATAATCGCAGTGATTAATTTCATTGTTATTCCCCTTAAATTAAAATGCTAAAGATTAATTAAAATTCTTTAGCTACGTAAAATACGTGTCTTGTTTCACCAAGATATTTACCATCAACCTTGCCCCATGTGGTTTGAGATTGATTAGTTGTTGTAAAGTTATAACCAACATTTAAGCCCATCACTTCTTTATCAAGCCCAACTAAGTAATCAGAATAGTCGTAAGGACTATTAGCTGATCCTTCGAACTCTTGACGACCGTAATGTAGGGTAGCAGTCAAACCATTAATACCCATGTATTGACCTACGTCATGATCATAGTCGACTGATAAGTACCATGTGCCTTTTGCGCTATCACCAGCCCCTTGTGCTTTACCCCATGTCCATGCATCTTCAGACATAACTTCATAGTAGGTTGCGCTCAAGTCTTTATAACTTAAACCAGCATAAAGCTCTAAAGTATTTGCCGCTGCAAAAGTACTTTTCATTTCGCCTGGATACCAATATTGAAGGAAGCCGACGTCATAGCCAATACCCGTATCACCAAATTCACCGGCATATCCACCGTAGACATCGATTTCTAAAGAGTGACCACTATCAGAAGCGTCTGCATCACGAATCCATGATACGTTTGAAGCCCATAAGCCTAGATAGAATCCACTAGAATGTTCATAATCGATACCACCAGATAAGGCAGGATCGTTATGTGTTTGAGTGTAGCCACGGAAAATATATTCACTGTGAAGAGCCATATTGTAAGATACGCTATGGTCTGAAGCAGCTTCTTCCTCCGCAAAAACACTCATCGCTGGCAATGTTAAAGCAGCTGCCAACGCAAGTTTCAAAGTTTTCATAAAATACTCTCCTAAGATTTTATAAATTTATAAAATGTTTAAGTGATCCGAAAAAAACATAAACACATGCAATATATATAATGCAATTTCCATGCCAACTTAAAATTTAAAGCATGAATTAATTTATTATTGGGGAATAACAATGTTAATTTTCTGCCTTATGTAAATCAGAAAACTCTGTTAGAATCAACGATTTACAACGACATTTTATACCTATGAAAGATAACTTTCAAAATATTTCTGACAAAATTCGTGAGTTACTAAAAAATTCACCAATAGAAGACATTGAAAACAATATAAATGCACTAATAAAGAACAAGTGCACTGAATTGGGGCTTGTTTCCCGTGAAGAATTTGATGTCCAAACCGAAGTGCTCCGCAAAACTCGTGAAAAGTTAGAAACTTTGGAAAAAGCTTTGGCTGAGTATGAAACTAAACAGTCGAAGTAATCTCATATAGAAAATCACTACTAATATCTTAATCTCCCATGGACCCATATAAAAATACAGAAGAATTTTTAAAGGCTGAATTACAAAAACGTATTCTTTTTATGGATGGTGCCATGGGTACGATGATCCAACAGCACCAATTTAATGAGGAAGATTATCGGGGCGAGCGATTTAAATCTTTTGCCGCCCCAGAAGGTGAACGTGAATTATTCTTAAAAGGGAATAATGAGCTCCTTAGTATTACCCAGCCCGCCGTGATTCAAAAAATCCATGAAGATTACCTCGCTGCGGGTGCGGATATTATTGAAACTAATACCTTTGGGGCGAATAGCGTGGCGCAAGAAGATTACTTTATGGCGAGCCTTGTGAAAGAGATGAATATTGAGTCGATTAAATTAGCAAAGGCGGCGGCAGAAAAATATTCAACCAAAGATAAACCAAGATTTGTGGCTGGTGCGATCGGACCAACTCCCAAAACAGCATCCATTTCACCAGATGTGAATGATCCAGGGGCAAGAAATATTACCTTTGACCAGTTATTTGACTCATACGCTGAACAAGCTGAGACCCTCATATCTGCTGGGGCGGACATCATTTTAATCGAAACAGTATTTGATACTCTTAATTGCAAAGCAGCGATTGCCGCAGTGCAATCTACCTTTGATCAATTAGGAAAAACTCTCCCAATCATGATTTCTGGGACGGTGACTGATGCCTCAGGTCGTATTTTATCAGGCCAGACGGTGACAGCATTTTGGAACTCGATACGTCATGCGAAACCTTTAACCATCGGATTAAACTGTGCCCTTGGAGCGGCACTCATGAGACCTTATGCTGAAGAGTTATCTAACATCGCAGATACTTATGTTTGTATTTATCCAAACGCAGGATTACCAAATCCAATGTCAGACACTGGATTTGACGAAAAGCCGGAAGATACATCCGCCTTATTAAAAGAATTTGCTGAGAGTGGTTTTGTGAATGTGGCGGGCGGGTGCTGTGGAACGACACCGGAACATATTGCTGCGATTACTCAATCCCTCAAAGATATTCAGCCAAGAACATTACCAACGATTGCAAAAAAAATGCGCCTATCAGGTCTCGAGCCGATGATTGTTGGGGATGATGATTTATTTGTGAACGTTGGTGAACGAACCAATGTGACCGGGTCACGAGTATTTGCAAAGTTAATCATTGATGAAAATTATGAGGAAGCGGTAAGCGTTGCGAGGCAACAAGTTGAAAATGGGGCCCAGATCATTGATATTAATATGGATGAGGGCATGTTAGATGCCGAAAAGGCAATGACGACATTCCTTAACTTAATTGCCTCTGAGCCTGATATTTCAAGGGTACCGATCATGGTTGATTCTTCCAAGTGGTCAGTGATTGAAGCTGGATTAAAATGCATCCAGGGCAAACCGATAGTCAATTCAATCTCATTAAAAGAAGGTGAAGAGAGTTTCATTCATCAAGCCAAATTATGTATGCAATATGGAGCAGCGGTCATTGTCATGGCCTTTGATGAAGATGGACAGGCGGATACCTATGAGAGAAAAATTGAAATTTGTCAGCGTGCTTACACAATCTTAAAAGACACGGTGGGGTTCCCGGTGGAAGATATTATTTTTGATCCAAATATTTTTGCCATTGCCACGGGTATTGCGGAGCACAACAATTATGCGGTGGACTTTATCAATGCGACAAAATGGATCAAAGATAATCTCCCACATGCAAAAATTTCTGGTGGGGTATCCAATGTCAGTTTCAGTTTCAGAGGGAACGAAGCTGCTAGAGAGGCCATACACACCGTATTTTTAAATCATGCCATTAAAAATGGCATGACCATGGGTATCGTGAATGCTGGCATGATAGGTGTGATTGATGATCTGACGGAAGAATTGAAAGAGGTGGTTGAAGATGTGGTCTTAAATCGTCGTGAGGATGCTACCGATCGAATGATTGACATTGCCGGTTCTTTACAAGGAAAGAAAAAAGAAAAAGACACTAATGAGTGGCGAGGCTCTGATGAGCAGCCGGTGTCTGTTGAGAAAAAAATCGAGTATGCTTTAATTCACGGCATCACCAATTATATTGAGGAAGACACAGAAACAGCAAGATTACAGATTATGGAAAGTGGCGGTCGTCCTATCAATGTGATTGAAGGGCCTTTAATGGATGGTATGAATGTGGTGGGTGATTTATTCGCTGAAGGGAAAATGTTTTTACCTCAGGTGGTTAAATCCGCCAGAGTGATGAAACAGGCGGTGGCGCATCTGATCCCATTTATTGAGAAGGAAAAGGAAGAAGAAGAAGCCAGGACAGGAAAAAAATCGAAGCCAAAGGGCAAAATGCTGATAGCAACAGTTAAAGGCGATGTCCACGACATTGGAAAAAATATTGTGTCTGTAGTGCTCCAATGTAATAACTTTGAAGTGGTGAATATGGGTGTCATGGTTCCCTGTGCTGAAATTTTAAATAAGGCGAAAGAGGAAAATGTCGACATCATTGGGCTGTCAGGATTAATCACTCCTTCCCTAGAGGAGATGGCCCATGTTGCCAGTGAAATGCAAAGAGACCCGTATTTTAGATCAGTAAAAATGCCACTGTTAATTGGGGGGGCAACCACATCAAGAGCCCACACAGCCGTCAAGATTTCACCTAACTATGAGGGACCGGTTGTGCATGTGGCTGACGCATCTCGATCCGTTTCTGTGATGCAGTCTTTATTATCACCAGACACTAAGGTGGACTATATTGAGAAATTAAAAGCTGATTATGAAAAAGTCCGACAACTTCATGGGCAAAAAAAAGGGGTCAAATACATTAGTTTAAAATCCGCTAGAGAAAATAAATTATCTTTAAATTTCAAGCCAATTAAACCAAAGTTTATCGGCAGAAGAGTTTTTAAAAACATCAATTTAAATGAATTGGTTGATTTTGTTGACTGGACCCCATTCTTTAAGACATGGGACTTGGCTGGAAGGTACCCGCAGATTTTACAGGATGAGGTGGTTGGTGATACCGCAAGTCAATTATTTGATGATGCTCAAACGATGCTAAAGAAAATTATCAATGATAGAAAATTAAAAGCTCATGCGGTAGTGGGCTTTTGTAAAGCTTATGCGATAGATGATGATATTGTCATTTTGGATGAGAAAGATAACTTACAATTTACTTTTCACACGCTAAGACAGCAATCGGAAAAACCAATTATTAGTGGAAAGCCTAAGCCAAACTTATCATTAAGTGATTTCATTGCCCCGCGAGAGTCCCATATTGATGACTATATTGGTATGTTTGCTGTGACGGCTGGGGATGGGGGTGATTTTTATCTGAACCAATATGAAAAAAATAAAGATGATTACAGCGGCATCATGTTTAAAGCATTGATGGACCGGTTGGCTGAAGCTTGTGCAGAATATATGCATTTAAGAGTCAGGCAAGATCTCTGGGGTTATGCGCAAAAAGAAAAATTATCCAATGAAGAGATCATTCAAGAAAAATATCTTGGCATAAGACCGGCACCAGGATATCCTGCCTGCCCTGAGCATTCGGTCAAAGAGGAAATATTTAAGTTTCTAAAAACAGATGAGATAGGCATGTCTTTGACTGAAAACTATGCCATGATTCCAGCTTCCTCTGTCTCAGGATTTTATTTTGCCCATCCAGATTCCACCTATTTCAGTGTGGATAAGATTGAAGAGGACCAATTAAATGACTTTGCCAATCGATCTTCAATGGATGTGGATAATGCTCGACGGTTGCTATCTTCTAATATAAAGTAATCTTTATGCATATTCATGTGATTGGGATCTGCGGTACATTTATGGCAGGCATGGCTTCTCTTGCAAAGGATCTAGGCCACAAGGTGACTGGGTGCGATCAAAATGTTTATCCGCCGATGTCAACTTTTCTAGAATCAAAAGATATTCAGATTATCCAGGGGTTTGATGCCCACCAAGTAAATCTAAAACCTGATCTATTCATTGTGGGTAATGTTATCTCTAGAGGCAATCCTTTGATGGAAGAAGTTCTCAATCAAAATTTAAAGTATCAATCTGGACCGCAGTGGTTATATGAGAACCTCTTGCATGATAAGTGGGTTATTGCGGTTGCAGGGACTCATGGAAAAACTACCACAACATCCATGATCAACTGGATCTTAAGAGATAATGATATCGATTGTGGTTATCTGATCGGAGGCGTTCCAGGTAATTTTTTATCAAGTAGCTCTTTATCACAATCTGATTCACCATTTTTTGTCATCGAGGCTGATGAATATGACACAGCATTTTTTGACAAACGCTCAAAATTTATTCATTACCACCCAAAAACATTGGTGATAAATAATATTGAATTTGACCATGCAGATATATTTGACGATATTACCCACATTAAAAGACATTTTCATCAGTTGATTCGAACAATTCCTCAACAAGGAAAAATCATAATTAATCAACAAGATGAGAATATAAAAGACACAGTGGCTATGGGAATATGGTCTGAGGTGGAAGAGTTTAATTCTTCACAGTCATGGTATGTTGATTCAATTAATGAAGAGAAATCATTATTTTATAAAAATAAAAAAATAGGAAATCTTAATTGGAATTTGATAGGTGAGCATAATGAGATAAACGCAATGGCAGCGATTTTAGCAGCAAGACATATAGGGGTCTCAGAAGAAAATGCGTTACGCTCATTATCATCATTTAAAAATACTAAACGACGTTTAGAGATAATTTACAACAAAAATAATCTCACCATCTATGATGATTTTGCACATCATCCAACGGCCATACATTTTATAGCGAATACATTTAAGAAGAATTTCCCGGATGATAAAACCCTATTTGTGATTGACCCCAGATCAAATACTATGAAAAGAGGGGATCTGAAAGCAGAATTAAAAAACAATCTAATAGATATTTCAGCATTTATACTTTTTTCAAAAGATTTACTATGGGACCCAGCCAGATTCCTTAAAGACTTAAACTCAAAAATCCTCATCTCTGATGATATTTCTATTATTTTTGAGAAATTAAAAAATATAATTTTTGATTATGACAATGTTGTTTTTTTAAGTAATGGAAGCTTTGAAGGCATACAAAGAAAAATAACGAATTATTTAGAAAATGAAAATTCTTAAATCAAATTATTTTACGATCTTTTTCATTATTTCAGTGCTATTACATGGCACCCTCTTTTATTTTTTCAATATAAAATCAAACGAGGTGATTAATGATAAAGAATTGATTGTAAATATTTTAAAGATACCTAATCAAGTAACAGATATAGAAATGATTGATCTTAAAAAAGAAGAAAAACCAGAAGTTATAAAAAAGATAAAACAAGATCAAAAAAAATTTCAACAACAAATAATTCAAGAAACCAAAGAGCCCACCAATAATTTAACCCAAGAAAGCACACCAGATAAGATAGTTGAACAAGAAAAAACAAAAACAATTAATCTTGATCCGTCTTTTATTCAATCTCAATTGTCTCATCTTGTGGACAAGAGAAAGATTGATAAAAGAACAAAGGTGATATCTAGCAAAACTAAAGAGCGAGATTACCAATCTTACTATCAGGTGTGGAAAAATAAAGTAGAAAAAATAGGGGCTTTAAATTATCCTGCAGCAGCGCGAAATGGAATAAGTGAATCATTGGTGATGACAGTGATTCTGAATGACCAGGGAGAGGTTTTAGATATAAAGATTAATAAGTCTTCAGGGGTGCCACAGTTAGATGATGCTGCAAAAAAAATTGTGAATCTTGGGTCGCCCTACTCGCCATTTCCTCCATCAATTAAAGAGCAGGTGGATACTTTACAGATTAGACGGATATGGAGATTTACAAACAACTTAATGGAGTGATATGAACAATTATTATAAATATCATATTTTTATTTGCCTAAATCAAAGGGATGATGGCGCTCAGTGTTGCTCGCAGTTTAATGCATTAAATATTTTTGATTATATGAAGCAAAAAATAAAATCATTAAATTTGCGAGGTAAAGGGTTGGTGAGGATAAATCGATCTGGATGCCTTGATCGTTGCTCAGAAGGACCGATGCTAGTTGTTTATCCAGATGCGGTTTGGTATACGTTTGTCGATGAAACAGACATTGATGAGATTATTGAATCTCACATTATCAATAACATAGCAGTTGAACGTCTAATGATTTAATTTTAAATGTAGTTGTTGTTTAAGTTGATCTATTTCATCTATTGAATTTTCAAATTTATTCTGTCGAACAGGTTCGGACCATATGCTTTGTGGAAAAAAATTATCATTAGTAAATCTTGGTATGATGTGCCAGTGGATATGAGGGGTTTTATTTCCTAATGATGCTAAATTGATTTTGTCTGGGTTATAAACATCAGTAACAATATTCTCAATTATATTCATAATCTTATACATTTCACTTTGAATGGCAGGAGTCAGATGATGAATTTCCTTGACGTGCTCAATTAGCTCTAAACGGAGATAACCTCTTATATTCTGATTATTTACTAAGATAACCCTAAAGCGGTTGTTTTGCCATAATATGGGTAAAGTTGAGGTGAGGCATAATTCACAATCAGACAATCGCCATCATCCTATCCAGAGCAATTTTGGCGGACTGAGCGATTGATGTGGGAACAATTATTTCATTCACTACTTTATCTTCGAGCAAATTATCAAGCACCCATGATAAATGTTGCGGATCTATTCTGGCCATGGTCGTGCATTCACATACGATATGTGACATAAATTTCACTACCTTATCTTCTTTAACCATTTCATTGGCAAGACGATTGACTAGGTTTAATTCAGTTCCAACTAACCATTTTGTTCCCGATTCAGCGTTTTTAATGGTATTCAAAATAAACTCTGTGGATCCAACCAAGTCTGAGTTTACACAAACCTCGAAAGGTGATTCGGGATGAGAAATGACTAAACCGTCAGGATTTTCTTCCCTAAATTTTTTAATATGATCCTCTCGGAACATCTGATGAACTGCACAATGTCCCTTCCATAAGAGGATTTTAGCTTTGAGTATTTGTTCTTTTGTTAACCCTCCTAAGGGTAAATCGGGATCCCAGACAACCATGTCGTCAAGATCAATCCCCATTTTAAATCCAGTCCATCTCCCTAAATGTTGATCAGGGAAAAATAATACTTTTTCTTTTTGGTGAAATGCCCACTCAAGAACTTTTGGGGCATTCGTTGAGGTGCAGACGATGCCATCATGTTCCCCACAAAAAGCTTTGAGATCAGCTGCAGAATTAATGTAAGTGATGGGAGTGATGACTTCATCAAAATTCAAAACTTTATTTATTTCACGATATGTTCTTTGCACTTTTTGAAGATCAGCCATGTCTGCCATTTGACATCCTGCGGATAGGTCAGGGAGTATTGTTATTTGATCCTCTCGAGATAAAATGTTGGAGACTTCAGCCATAAAATGGACACCTAGAAATATAATATATTGCGCTTCTAAGTTTTGAGTATATTGGGCTAATTTAAGAGAATCCCCGGTGAAATCAGCGTGTCGATAAACTGATTCATTTTGATAGTGATGGCCAAGAATAACAAGCTTGCCTTTAAGTTGTAATTTAGCGTCAATGATTTTTTGCTGACAATCATTTTCTTGGAGCTGATTAAATTTCTCAAATTGTATTACTGTTTCATTCATATAATTTTTTAAAATTAATTAAAGCATTTCTGTTGGTCCAAGAAAATACTTTTTTCATTGCCTCTTCATGATCAGCCCACAGGTAATCGACATGTTCTTGTGGATTAATTATTATATGTTCTTTTTTTGGCAATTGTAAGGCAAACAAATGTTCAATGTTAGTTGAAACATTTTTATCATACCGATATTTCCATTCAGGATAAATTTGGTATTGATTCATTTGATGAAGTGAGTAAAAACTATACCGATTGACATTTAAACCTGTTTCTTCAAAAACCTCACGTTCAGCACATTGTTTTGGTGATTCATACTTTTCCATACTGCCAGTGACTGATTGCCAATAATTGGGATTATCTTTTCTTTGCAAGAGTAAGATTTTATTATTCTCACAATAGATGATGACCTGAATAGAGATTGGTATTTTTTTCAAAACAACTAGATGACTGGTAATTTAAATACAATATTTTCTTTAGGACCGTCAATTTCATTAATAATTGCATTGGAATGAGATTGTATTAATGTAGTTAGCTGTTTAATTAACACTTCTGGGGCTGAGGCACCCGCAGTAATAGCAATATTTTTTTTATCATCAAGCCAAGCAGGATTGAAATCAGACATATTATCTATTAATATACTTGGTATTCCTTTTTTCTCACCCAATTCTTTTAAGCGATTTGAATTAGAACTATTTTTTGATCCGACCACAAAAAGAATATCTGTAGAAGGTAATATTTGTTTAATTGCATCTTGACGATTTTGTGTTGCGTAACAAATGTCATCAGCTTTTGGACCTTCAATCATTGAAAATTTAGTTTTTAATTTTTCAATTATATCCTTTGTCTCATCGAGTGATAATGTCGTTTGTGTCACATATGCTACTTTGTTTGGATCGGAAATTTTAAGAAGATCTATATCTGATGTGTTTTCTATTAGATGCATTTTTTTTGAAGTTAGATCCTGTCCGAGGGTTCCCTCTACTTCAGGGTGATCTTTATGACCAATCATAATAATTTCGTAATTATTTTTTAAGTAATGATTTACTTCCTTATGAACTTTGGTGACTAAAGGGCAAGTTGCATCAATACTTTTAAGCTTAAGGTTATCGGAATCAGATTTAACTTTTTTTGAAACACCATGAGCGCTATATATAAGATATGAATTTTCTGGAACTGATTTTAGATCATTGACAAAGATCGCACCCTTTTTTTTAAGTGCTTCAATAACAAATTTATTATGTACAACTTCATTTCTGACATAAATCGGAGAACCATATTTAGCTAAGGCTTGTTCAACAATCTCAATAGCTCGGTCAACACCAGCACAAAATCCTCTGGGATTGGCTAATGAAATTGATATTATTTTTTTATCCATTGCTAAATGTTTTTCTTATTAAATAGTTATTGGTTATCGTAGCATTTATGATAATTATTCTTAAGGTAAGGTTAACTTCGTTCTAATAATTTTTCTTCATGAGCAATCAAATCAGAAAAATTTTCACGCTCTCGAATCAAATAAAAATTATCTTGATCAACCATAATTTCAGGAATTCTGGGCCTTGTATTGTAGTTTGAACTCATTGAAAATCCATAAGCCCCTACATCCATAATGGCTAGAATATCCCCCTGATTAGCATGCATATACCTTTCTTTTGCAAGAAAATCACCAGTCTCACAGATTGGGCCAACTATATCAAAAGAATCATTTGATTCTTTAGAATTGGATAAATTAATTACTTCATGAAAGGCATTATAAAGAGATGGTCTCATTAAGTCGTTCATGGCAGCATCTACAATAACAAAATTTTTATGATCAGATTTTTTTATGAATTCAACATTGGTAAGCATCAACCCAGCTTTACCGATTAAAAATCTTCCTGGCTCTAAAATAATTTTTTTATTATATTTTAAGAGATGTTTTTTTATCATCTGCACATAAAAATCAATCGGTGAGATTTCTTCATTGTTATAGGAAATTCCTATACCTCCACCAATATCAATATGTTCTATTGATATTTGATTAGACTCTAATTCATCAATTAGAGATGCCAATTTTATAAAAGCATCTTCAAATGGAGAGAGATCAGTGAGTTGAGATCCAATATGACAATCAATGCCAGTAATTTTAATGTGTTCTAAAGCCGCTGCTTTTTTATACAAAGAAATGGCATTTGTTTCATCAATCCCAAATTTATTATCTTTTAAGCCTGTTGAAATATATGGGTGGGTTTTAGCATCAACATTTGGATTAACTCGAATAGATATTTTTGCAGTTTTGGATAATCGTTTACTTATATTATTTATACGTATTAGCTCTTCCTCAGATTCGACATTAAAAGCAAGAATATTATTATTTAATGCCATTTCAATTTCGGAAACTGTTTTGCCAACGCCTGAAAAAACAATCTTTGAATTTGAAGAATCGACCGTTAAAACTCTTTGCAACTCACCACCGGACACAATATCAAAGCCACAGTCAGATTCTTTAAATATTTTTAGAATACTTAAATTAGAGTTTGCTTTTACTGCGAAACATATGAGATGGTCTATGTCGCTTAAGGCGCTTTGTAAAAAATTTATTTGATCAAGAATATTTTTTTTCGAATAAACATAAGCTGGAGTTCCAAATTTTTGGGCGATGTCATTCAGTTTGACATCTTCAATAAAGTATTGATTTGACTCCTGTCGCAGTATTGATTTATTCATCCACTGTTCCTGATGAGTCATCTAATTCCTCAGCAGCAGGTCTTTGATTTGATTGGGAATCATCAAGAGGATAAAGCTCTTCAGGAAGATACAACGAACCTTTTGTTCCACAGGATTGAAGAATAAATAAAAGAAACAAAAAAAGTATTTTTTTCATGGGTAAATTTTATCATTTTTAATATGCGATTTGGCTACTCTTAATATTTTGTCGACGATATATGCATTTATCACAGCAAAAATAAAAGCAAAAATGATAAATATTGGCAGTAAGAAAAATACCCCATTATCTTGAATGATGAACAGTCTCACACAAACAAATTGACCCACAATGTGACCTAAGCTCATGATCATGCTAAAAGAATAAATCGAAAAATACTTACTTTTTAAACAATAAGAGGCAATTGCTAAACATCCAAGACTAAATATTGCTCCTGAAAAGCTAAGAAAAAAGGTGGGAGTCAGGAAAGTGCCTAGAATTAGACTCGAAATAAATACTCGAATGAGAGATACATACGCTGCTGATCTAACGTTAAAATAATAATAAGTAAAGAGAACGACGATATTAGCAATACCTGGCTTCAGCCCAAAAATGGGAGATGGTAAAAAAAATTCAGCAGTGTGAAGCACTATTGCAATAGCAGAAAGTTTTGCGATGATATGAATATCAGTAGTTTGTGCTGTCATGCGCATCCATATTTTGACTAATTGTCATTTTGAAAAGATTTGGGACACATATGATGGATTGATTGATATGTGAAATCCAACCCTGCATTACGCAATATTGATTCTTGCAATTGGAATGCCTGATGCGTGCTTTACCCATGTTGATTTCAATGCTTAAATTCTCCAGGTCAATTTTTTTATTCTGATTTAATGAATATTTAATGGTTTGATTTTGATAATCAATTTTCAATATATCTCCACTGGGTAAATTTAGATAAATTGACAATGATATGAATAGGATGACGGAGAATATAGCAAGAATTAAAAAATCGCCTACTTTAAATACCTTGAACAAAATATTTACCCTCCTCAAACAACCATTCAATTTTTTCTAACATAGATTTTGTAATATAAATATTATGATTAAGATCAGTAACAAAAAAATAATCAAAGTTCATATCTAACTGCGTTTTTTTTAAATCATCAGAAAAATAAAACGGTTTTGAAAAGACATCTGATTTAAGTCCCACCTCATCCTGAGGGCTAATAAAAACAGTTGCCGAGGAATGATTAGAAAATGCGTTACCATTTTTAGGATTGATAAGATGTGAATATCTAATACCTTCATTTATGAAATATTTTTCGTAATTACCTGAAGTGCCTATGGCAGACCCTGGTGGAAGTTTTAATTTAGCTAGAATTTTAGTTTGATCGAAAGGGTCTTGAATAGCAACTTCCCAAAAACGATTTTTGGGATTTCCATGAGCATAAATATTACCTCCAAAATTAGTTAAGACATTTTTGATATTCAGCTTTTGATATTCAGCTTTTGCTAAATCTAATGCATGGCCTTTTATTATTCCTCCTAAATCAATCTGAAGATAATGATTTATTTTTTCGAAACAACCTTTCTTGAGATTTAGCTGGTTTAAACTGGGGCGAGAGTTGACTATTTTTTCTATCAAAGAATAATCAGGCGTTTTTTTTGTGATTTCGTCAGCATGGAATCCCCATTCTTTAATTAGGGCACCAATTGCAGGATTAAAATACCCATGGGTAAGTTTTTCATAATGAAAGGCTTTCTTTATCATTTGAATTTGTTGCTCATCACAAATTGTTGCATTTGGATTGTTATTAAACTCCTCAATTAAACTATCCTGCCATGGGTGAAATATTGAATTTAGTTCGTTTAATTGTGCAATAACATTCGACATCGCTTCATCAGCAATTTTTTTTGGTGTTTGAAAAAATTTAAATTCTAAAATAGTCCCGTAGATTAAAAATTTTTTTTCATAGAAATTTGATTTTGTACAAGAGCTGTTGAGTAGCAGCAAACAAATAAACAATAAATTAAAAAAGGCTTTGAATAACTGTCTTGGCAACATTCTGTTTAGTTAGCTTTTGAATTTCAACTAGACCTGTAGGGCTTGTTATATTAATTTCTGTGAGGTAATTTCCAATTACATCTATACCCACAAAATTTAAATTATGTTCGATTAAATATGGTTTAATACTTTGAGTAATGTTTAAATCAGATGGCGATAATTTAAAAATTTTAGCTTTACCACCCTTTGCTAAATTACCTCTAAAGTCAGATTTTTTTGGAATTCTTAGTAAGCCATTCGGTAGTGGTTCCCCATTGACCATAATGATTCTTTTATCACCTTTCCTAATTTCGGGAATATATTCTTGAATCATTATCAGAGTTGAATAATTATCTGTAAGGACCTCTAAGGTTACGTTGATATTAGGATCATTTTTTTTTAAAAGAAAAATTTTATTTCCAGCCATTTCATCGATCGGTTTGCAAACAACTTGTTTATATTTTGCAATGAACTGAGTTATATCCTTTAATTGACTACTAACTAATGTTTTCGGAATTAATTTTGGAAAATTCAAGATAGATAACTTTTCATTATGTGATTGGAGCGCATGAGGGCAATTAATAATTTTTGGTTTTTTTAAAAGGCCTAGAGAGATAGTTAAAAATAAATAATCCTTGTTGAAGGGAGGATCTTTTCTAATAAAAATAACGTCCAATTGATTTAAATTAAATTGTTTTTCAACTACTTCCAACTTTTCATTATTAAATGACTTAATTTCCTTGATTTTTCCATGAGGTATATTGCTTTTTAAACTTATATCAGTATGAGAGCAGAAATAAACATGATGTCCGATTTCTATGGATGTTCGCATTAAAAGAAGACTAGTATCTTTTTCTTTATTTAAATCTTGGATTGGATCGATAATAAATAGGATTGATTTAGCCATATATTTCTCTTGCTGCAGCGAGTAAAGCTAGTCTTGCGATAACCCCATAAACATAAAATCGATTTGGAGGATCATTACAATCCCTGCCTTGATCTGGCATTAAGCATGACTGTTCAAAGGGAGTAGGAAAAAATTCCATTCCCGGGGAGTTTAAATTTTCATTTTTATCTTTTGATGTATGAACTCTATAAAAACCACCAATCACATAGTGATCAATTGTATAAACAACCGGTTCACTGACTGCCTCATTTAAAATTTCTTCAGAGTGAATGCCTTCTTGAATTATAACTTTGGTAACTTTTTGACCATCTTTGATGGTACTCATCTTATTTCTTTTTTTTCTATTTAATTGCATGATTTCACTAGGATCTTGAATGGTGATAATTCCCATACCGTAAGTGCCGGCATCTGCTTTGATAACTAAATAAGGCTGATGACTAATACCATACTTTTTGTATTTATCCTTAATTTTTCTGAGCAAAAACTCAGACTTTTCTGTAATTATTTTTAAATCATTTTCGTTATTAATATCCATATCTTCATGCGTATCAAAGTAAGGATTTATCAGCCATTCATCAATATTTAAAAAGTCTGTAAATTCTTTAGCAACTTGATTATAAAATTTGAAATGATTTGATTTCCTACGATTAAACCAACCGGCAGAGGTATGAGGAATGACAGTCTGTGTAATATCTTTTAAAAATTCAGGGTCACCTGATGAAAGGTCATTATTCAACAAAATCGAACATGGAATAAATTTATGATCATTTTTTTTAATAAAAACTCTATGGTTTTCCTTTTGTAACGGGTAAACAATAATTTTGTGGCCATCAATTTCATATTCTGTTTTTTGAAAAGATGGATCCAGGTTGCCAATTTCTACTTCAAGCCCAGCATTTTTTAAAATCTCAGACAAGCTGAGTAAATTTTTAAAGTAAAAAATATTTCGCGAATGATTTTCTGGGATGATAATTATCTTGGCTGCCTCAGGGCAAATTTTTTCAATAGCAATTGTGGTAGCCTGAATGGCTAATGGTTCAAATTGAGGATTTAAATTATTAAATCCAGCAGGAAATAAATTTGTATCGACTGGAGAAATTTTAAAACCAGAATTTCTTAAGTCAACTGAAGCATAAAAGGGTGCCTCCTGATCAAGCCATTTTGATCTGAACCATTGTTCGATTTCACACGAATTTCTAATAATAAGATTTTCTAATTTTAAAAATTCAGAATTGATAGCAGTTTTTAATTCAGGATTCATGATAACTGTTTTGCTTGTATGTCTGCATGGTAACTACTTCTTACAAAGGGACCGCAGGCAATAGAGGAAAAATTAAACTTTGTTGCCATCTGATTAATTCGTTCAAAATATTTTGGATCATGATAAGTGTGGACAGGTAGATGATCCAATGATGGTTGAAGGTATTGGCCAATAGTCACCATTTTTACATTGTGCGCAGCTAAATCAGCAAGCGTTTGTTCGATTTCTTCAAATGTTTCGCCTAAGCCAATCATAAACCCTGATTTAGTAATTAATTCAGGGTAGGCTTCTGAGAAATTTTTTAATAACTTAAGAGATTGATTGTAGACTGAACCGGGCCTTACTTCTTTATACAGACGAGGAACGGTTTCAATATTATGATTTAAAACATCAGGCAATGAATTTGCAAAACTTTTAATAGCTAAATTTTCTCTTCCTCTAAAGTCAGGAATGAGTATTTCTATTTTGATATTCGGAATTTTATTTTTGATTGAGTTAATACATTCAACAAAATGTGCAGCTCCTCCATCTTTCAAATCATCACGATCAACACTTGTGACTACGACATAGTTTAGATTAAGCTTGTAGATTGATTCAACTAGATTTTTTGGTTCATTTTTATCTAGGGGCAGTGGCCTTCCATGAGCGACATCGCAAAATGGACAGCGTCTTGTACAAATATCACCCATAATCATGAATGTCGCTGTGCCTTTACTAAAACATTCTCCAATGTTTGGACAGCTAGCTTCCTCACAAACAGTATGTAAATTATTTTCATGAATAATTTCTTTAACTTTTTTAAAATTCTCTGAGTGCGGTAACTCTATTTTTAACCAAGTAGGCTTTTTTTTTGGAACATTAGGATAAATTTTTATTGGATTGCGTGAAACTTTATCTTTATGACTATCTTTGGTTCCTGGTAATTTCATATTCCATTAATTTGTTTTTTATAATGGTTATTATTTTATCAGCAACATCTTTATTATCTAAACTAATTCCTAAATCTTTTAGTTGAGTCATTTGTAGATTTTTATAACCGCATGGGTCAATTAAACTAAAAGGTGTTAGATCCATATGATTATTAATACTGATACCATGGTATGTCTTATTATTTCTAATTCTAAGGCCAATGGATGCTAATTTTTTTAAATTGACATATACGCCAGGTGCTCCAGCTTGTTGATTTCCAGATATATTGAATTGAGATAAGAATTCTATTATTGATTCTTCAAAAATCCTGACTAACTTAGTAATCTTTATATCAAATTGATTAAGATTAATGAGTGTATAAATGATCACTTGCCCAGGGCCATGATAGGTAATGTTCCCG
The DNA here is from genome assembly GCA_024919215.1 of Methylophilaceae bacterium LSUCC0665. Lineage (GTDB taxonomy): Bacteria > Pseudomonadota > Gammaproteobacteria > Burkholderiales > Methylophilaceae > BACL14. The sequence goes on from CP103437.1 coordinate 75,687, forward strand.
CCCCGATCTGAATATACTAATGGAATCGTTGTATCTGGAAGCGCAATGTTCTTTTTATTGACCCCTAAAGTAAATACAGGATAATGTTCAAGAATCCAAAATTGACTGATATCCAGAGGCGTTTTTATTACCTCCTTCATATTTTCAAAAATTACATTGTAATCTTCGATTTTAAAATATCTGATTTTAACTTTAGATGACAAATCTGGTATCAGGGTGGGAAGATAGATGTTGGTAAATTAAATCTAAATCGCTTTTAGAATGAACATAAACGTTGCAAGTCAAACCGATATAGTTTCCTTTTTGACTGGGCCGAATTTCTATTTTTGAAGCATTAAAACTTTTATCGACTTTATTTATTTCCTCAATGATTGAATGAGTAAAATTATCTTTCATGACCCCGGTAACTTTAATTATAAAATTACATGGAAACTCAATTAAAGACGTCTGTTCATTAATGATATTTTTTGACATATACCGGAAGACTATATTCTGATTCTAAATTTTCTTGAATTTTTTTAAGCTCATCATCTTTTTTGATTGGCCCGACTAACACATGAAATAAATTATTGATCTGAATAACTTTTGCTTCATAATTATCAATAATTTTTAAATTGTTAATTTTATCAAGCAAGGTTTGACTATTGATAAAGTCTTTAAAAGCACCTACTTGCAAATAATTGTCATCATTATTCTCTTTGTCATGCTCTATGAAATCTTCAGGGTTTATTAATTCAACCTCAACTAATTCACTCCCTTTTTCAATAATATCTAATTTATGTCCTGCAGCATAAGAAAGGTCAATGATTCTATCCTTCAGAAAAGGACCTCTATCATTTAGCCTGATAATTACCCATTTTTTATTCTTCAAATTAGTTACTTTTACATACGAAGGTAAAGGCAGAGTCTTATGTGCCCCTGTCATGGCATACATATCATAGACTTCTCCCGTGGATGTTTTATTGCCATGATATTTTTTGCCATACCACGAGGCATATCCTTTTTCTTTAAATGGCACTATTTTTGTCATTGGGATATATTTTTGACCAAATACTTTATATGGTTTTTTTGTATTTTTATTGATTGGCTCAGCTTTTGGAATAGCATTTTTAATATCCTGAATTTTGACATCAATGACCTCATGTGGACCATCATCTTGATAATACGCACCTTTGTTATCTGAAGAGATTTTTACAGAGGAGCAAGAATTTAAAATGATAAAAAGGAATGTAAATACTATTTTCATAATTAATCAGCAATTAATGTTTTGTTATAGTTTAATGAATTTATTAAAGCAAACATAATAAGGTAAATAAATAGGGATGAGCCACCGTAGCTGATAAGCGGCAAAGGAATTCCAACAATTGGAAAAAGACCAGTGACCATGGCAATATTAATTAAAAAACATAAAATAAAAATCATAACATAGGTCATTGCTAGCAATCGGTGGGAATGGGAGTGAAGGTTAACGGAAATGATGATTAATCTATAAACGAATAGGAAGAAAATTAAGAAAAAAATGATATTTCCTAAAAATCCATAGTTTTCAGATAATACGGCAAAAATAAAATCAGTATGAGTTTCGGGAAGGAATAAGAGGTCATGCTGGCTAGAGAATTCAGAACTTTTTCCAAACAAACCACCAGAGCCAATAGCTATTGATGATTGAATTGCATGATAGCCTCCATCAAGAGGATTACTAAAGGGATCAATAAGATTTAGTATTCTTCCCTTTTGATAATCTTTGAGGATATTGATCCACGCATAGGGTAAAAGTATTAAAAAACCCAAAATCCCGATTAATATTTTTTTTAAACTAAGCCCATTTAAAAAAATAATAATCAATCCTGAAAAGAGAATAATTAGCCCAGAGCCAAGATCAGGTTGATTCAAAATAATAAAAAATGGGATGAAACTAATCGACAGAAATACTAATTCGGTCAAAGTTTGTGATCTATTTTTAAAATAATCAATGAGTGAAACAAGAAAAATAGGTAATGTAAGTTTCAAAATTTCTGAGGATTGGAGTTTAAATATGCCAAAATCTAACCAACGTTTGGAACCATTAATTTCAGTTCCAAAGAAAGCGGTTAAAAGTAAAAGTAGAATCGACAATATATAAATGATTAATGAATACCTAAATAAAAATCTTAGATTTAAAATGCTAACCAGCATAAAAATGATGAGGCCAGTAAAAATAAAAAGAAGTTGTTTAAAAAAGAAAGAAGAATCAAACCCTACTGCTTGACCAATTAAATTTAAACTAAAAAATAAGATTATTAATAGAAAGATAAATAATTGTTTATCTGTTCTAGAAAACAAAAAGGTAAAGAAATTATTCATTTTGTTGTTTCAAAATAGAAATCAAGCATTTTTTTTGCAATGGGTGCAGCAACAGTACTTCCATGACCGCCATTTTCAATAATAACAGCAATTGATACTTGAGGGTTATCATATGGCGCATAGCCGATGAACAGAGAATGATCTTTGAGATGATCAGCAATATTATTTTCATCATAGGCTTGATTTTTTAAGGAAAAAACTTGAGCTGTTCCTGTCTTTCCCGCAATTTTATTATTATTGTTATTGGCAATGGATCTAAATGTTCCGTTTGAGCTCGTCACTTCTTGCATGCCTCTTTTTACTATTTCAATATATTTTTCATCTGTAATTTTTTTTACCCCTAAAGAGACATCAGAAAATTTGTCTTTTATTAGACTCAACGGAGGCATTGGCTTATTATTCAAGAGTATATTTAAACCATGAACAAGTTGAGCTGGCGAACTTAAAAAGTCCCCTTGTCCAATTGAGGTATTGATGGTTTCATAAGCATTCCACTTTTTTTTATGATGTTTTAATTTCCATTCCAGTGACGGGAGAATTCCTTTTTTCTCAGAAGGCAAGTTAATCCCTGTTTTTTGACCAAAAGAAAATTTTCGCAGACCATCACTCATCTTTTCAATTCCCAGTCGATATGCCAAATCATAAAAATAGACATCACAGGATTCAGCAATTGCCTTAACAATATTGACATTTCCATGACCCTCTTTTTTCCAGTCCATGAATATTTTTTTTGTTTTAGGGAGTTTGTAAAAACCAGGGTCACTGATTGAATAATCTTCGTTGATTATGTTGTTCTCAAGTCCAGCTATAGAAAGAAAGGGTTTTATTGTAGATCCAGGCGGATAAACCGCATTAGTTACTCGATCAAGCATAGGTTTGTCAGGATCCAAATTTAATTTATCCCACTCGGCAAAACTTATGCCATTAACAAAAAGGTTCGGGTCAAAGCTGGGGTTGCTTTGATAGGCTAATACTTCACTATTAGAAATATCTGTCATGATTAATGAACCTTTGTAGTTTTTAAGAAGCTCATGTGATTTTCTTTGAAGATCAAGGTCAATTGATAAGATTAAATCTTGTCCATCTAAAGCTTTTTTATTTTCAATCTCAGCAATAAATGAATTTTTGGCATTGACCCTAATTTTTTTAAAACCAGATTTTCCTCGTAAGTCATTTTCAAATGAATTTTCTATCCCTTGCTTACCGATATGTGTCATCCCAAAATAGGCATCTAACATCTCAGGATCATTTTCGATCTTTTCAAGATCTTTCTTGGATATTCGATTAATAAAGCCAATTAAATGAGCATTCTCTATGCCATGCGGGTAGCTTCTTAAAAAATCTTCTTTTATAGTTACGTCAGGAAATAAAAACTTTTTGGATACAAAAAAAGTTAATTCCTCATTATTAATATTGATTTTAAGGGGAATTTCTCTGAGAAATTTGCGCTCGGATCGCATTTTAAAAAATAGATCCCTTTCATGCTCAGATATAGAAAGTATTGTTGATAACTCTCCAATGATGTTATTGAGATCTTCTGTAGATTTATTTTCAATATCAACTTCTAAATTGTAAGTGAGTATATTTTCTGCAAGGATATTATCGTTCCTATCAAAAATGAGACCTCTCAGCGATTTTATTGGTTCGATTCTCTCAGAATTTGATTTTGATCTTTCAAGATAAAAATCATTTTTATATATTTGTAACCAAAATAATCGAATGGCTATTAAAAGCAGAAATAAAGATAAAATTGCAAGAAGGATATTAAATCTTCGAACGAGTATGAATCGACTATTCAGCATACCTAATTAAAATCATAAGATAAATAAAACTGAGAGAACTGTTAATGATGAAATAGAAAATATAATTTTGGCTTAAAGGGTGAAGAAGCAAAAAAATAAGCTGTGCCAGGATGATTAATAAAAGAAAATAATAATTGATTTGTTTTTTCTTTATGGAAATGAACTTTTTTAAGCTTAAATCAAATAAAACCAAGCTTAAAAAAATTAAATTGCACGTACCAAAATTAAAATTAAAAAAACCATCAAATAAAAAGCCACTGATTAATATACAGAAATATTTAAATCCATTCTTTGAAACAAAAAAGCAATAGATAAAAAATGCAGTAATCAAACTTATTGTGGGGTATAGGATATCAAAGAGGCTTGCCAATAAGGTAAGTACAGCGCTAAGAACAAAGAGCTTTATCTGAAAAAATTTAATCATCATTTAACGATCACCAAGAACCTTTCTTTGTAGGGGTTTGAAGATGGTTCAATGACTAGTTTATAAAAATCATTCAATTCAGTATTAAGTAACTTTTTTACCTTTCCTATTCTCAAGCCTTTGGGTATATTCAAATTATCACCAGTCGTAAATACCTCATCACCCAAATTAATTTTATTGGTTTTGTTGAAATAATCTACGATGAGATTTTTTCCATCACCTTTGATGAGTGATTGATAAATTATTTTTCCTGATTTGATGTAACCAGTAAGATACAGTTGGTTGGATAATATTGTTCTAATTACAGAGCTGGCGTTGTTTACTTCGATAACCTGTCCAACAATTCCTGATTTATCTACAACAACTTGTCCACTGTAAACGCCATCTATTTCTCCCTTATCGACCAAAAAATGATGATTTTGACCTTGATAATTTAAATTTAAAATTTGGGTGACGAGGGAGTCCTTAAAATATTTTTTTTGGATATTTAATTTATTATTTAATTCATGGTTCTCTGACTCGATATCTGCCATTTGCATGACATAGGCTTTTAACTCAGCATTTTCTTTTTGAAGATTTTCATTTTCACTCAGAAGATTTTGTTTAAAAGCAAGGTAACTCGATACGTCATTAATCAAATCTTTTCCAAACTCAAAAATTAAACTAATTGATTGAGGGGCTAATTGAAGTGATTTTTTAATCGAATTGAGAAAACTACTGTCTTGATTACTCGAATAAACTGAAAAATTTATGATTAAAAGAATAATTAACAGATTTAAATTTATGTCAATTTTTGTGAAAAGATTTTTACTTTTTCTTTTTTTTGAAGATAAAAACATTAATCATTTGCAAATGCAGTTTTAAACTCATCCAGAGAATCAAGAGCCATCCCACAACCATTCACAACACACATCAATGGTTCCTCAGCCACCAATACTGGGATCCCAGTTTCTTCAAATAATAATCGATCTAAGTTTTTTAGTAGGGCGCCTCCACCAGTTAGAACCATACCGTTTTCAGCAATATCTGCACCTAGTTCTGGTGGAGTTTGTTCAAGCGCACTTTTAACCGCACTGATTATTGCATTTAATGGCTCCGCCAGTGCTTCGAGAATTTCATTGCTACTGATAATAATTTTACGAGGTAGCCCTTCTGACATACTTCTTCCAGTCACTTCCATCTCTAAAATCTCATTTAAAGGGAAGGCGCTACCAATTTGTTTTTTTATTTTTTCTGCAGTGGGTTCAGAAATCATCATTCCATAGTTACGGCGCATATAATCAATGATGGCTTGGTCAATTTTATCTCCACCAACTCTCTCAGACTCAGCATATACAATTCCACCTAAAGAGGTAATACCTACCTCGGTAGTTCCTCCACCGATATCAATAACCATAGATCCTGTTGGATCATTGACTGGAAGGCCTGCTCCAATCGCAGCAGCCATGGGTTCTTCAATTAGATACACTTGTTTTGCTCCAGCACGTTCGGCAGATTCACGAATTGCTCTTCGTTCAACCTGGGTAGCCCCATAAGGAACACAGATAACAATTCTTGGATTGGGCGAAAACCAGCTTTTGGATGTAACTGTATTGATGAAATATTTAATCATTTCTTCCGTGACGTTAAAGTCAGCTATGACACCATCTTTCATTGGCCTGATCGCTGTAATATTTTGTGGTGATCGACCAAGCATGGTCTTAGCTTTCGCACCAACTGCTAGAATATCTGTTTTAGGTTGTGATCCAGTAGGACCAGACTGATATCTCATTGCTACCACTGACGGCTCATCTAAAACAATCCCCTTACCTTTAACATAAATTAGGGTATTTGCTGTTCCAAGATCAATCGCCATATCTTGTTCAGAAAAGAGGTTTTTTAAAAAATTCTTCATGATTAAATTATGTCTTACAAACTATTTATGAATACATCTGTCCATGTATAATACTGCATTCTGATAATTATATCCTTATATTTATGGCCCTAACAGACAAAGATATTAAAAAATTAAGTCATTTGGCTAAAATCAATATTGATTCTAAAGATGAAAAAATAGTCCTGTCAAAATTGGAAGGGATTATTAAGCTCATTGACACAATGCAGCAAGTTGATACAAATAACATTGAACCAATGTCTCATGCTCTGGATATTACCCAACCTCTTAGAGAGGATGTGGTGACGGAGGAGAATCAAAAAAATGATTTTTTAAAATTAGGCCCTGAATCAAACGAAGATTATTTTATAGTTCCTCGAGTTGTTGAATAGTGTTATGAAAAATTTATCTTTAAGAGAATTAAATTTAGGACTTTCAAATAAAAAATTTTCAAGTGAAGAGCTTACAAAATTTTTCTTAAATGAAATAAAAACATCTAATCCTAAAATCAATGCTTTTATTACTGTTGATGAAGAAAAGAGTCTCCAGCAGGCAAAGGACGCTGATAAAAGAATCAGCCAAAATGATATGAATGAATTGACGGGTATACCAATTGCACAAAAAGATATTTTTTGTGCTAAAGGATGGAAAACCACCTGTGCCTCTAAAATGCTTGATAATTTTTATGCCCCTTATGACTCAAAGGTCATCGAGTTATTCAACCAACATGGAGCAATTAACCTTGGTAAAACAAATATGGATGAATTTGCCATGGGCTCTTCAAATGAAACTTCTTACTATGGTGAGGTAAGAAATCCATGGAATTTAGATTATGTACCGGGTGGAAGTTCTGGGGGGAGTGCAGCCGCTGTAGCTTCTGGAATGGCACCAGCTGCAACTGCAACTGACACCGGTGGATCTATTCGGCAGCCAGCATCTTTATGTGGACTCACGGGCCTAAAACCTACTTATGGTTTGGTCTCTCGTTTTGGAATGATCGCTTTTGCATCCAGCCTAGATCAAGCTGGCCCGATAGCAAAGTCTGCTGAAGACTGCGCGCTGATGTTAAAGGTTATGGCAGCCCATGATGAGAGAGACTCGACCTCAATTAAACATAATGTTCCTGATTATCTGAAAAATCTTGACAGCCCGATTAATGGTAAAACAATTGGCCTACCAAAAGAGTTTTTTAACGATGATTTAAATCAGGATATAAAAGTTATTTTAGAGCAAGTTATTGATTCTTATCAGAAAATAGGGGTTAACTTCAAAGAAATTTCTCTACCGAATTCACATTTATCAATACCTGTCTATTACGTAATTGCGCCCGCAGAGGCTTCAAGTAACTTATCTAGATATGATGGAGTTAAATTTGGTTATAGAGCAGAAGAATTCAAAGATCTTGAAGAGATGTATTTGAAAACAAGAGAACAGGGATTTGGAGACGAAGTTAAGAGACGAATTTTAGTTGGTACCTATGTTCTTAGTGCAGGGTATTATGATGCTTATTATTTGAAAGCACAAAAAATTAGACGACTAATAGCTAATGATTTTAAAAACGCTTTTAATGAATGTGACTTAATCTTGGCACCATCCTGTCCATCCACAGCTTTTAAAATTGGAGACAAAACAGAAGATCCTGTCGCAATGTACATGCAAGATATGTATACAATTTCAACAAATCTAGCTGGACTTCCTGCGATTAGCTCTCCTGCAGGATTTTTAAACAAAATGCCGGTTGGTTTTCAGTTGATTGGAAACTATTTTGATGAGGCAACGATATTAAACTTTACACATCAATATCAGCAGATTACAGATTGGCATCAAAAAACTCCTGAGGCTGATGTATGAGCTGGGACATTGTTATAGGGATTGAAACCCACGTTCAGCTAACCACTCAGACAAAAATTTTTTCCGGGGCTTCAACTGCGTTTGGTATGCCGGCCAATGAAAATGCTTGTTTAGTCAGCCTAGCATATCCTGGAACCCTGCCGGTGCTGAATAAAGAAGCTGTCAAAAAAGCAATTAAATTTGGTCTAGCTGTGAATGCTGATATTGCCGAGTATTCTGTATTTGCTAGAAAAAATTATTTTTATCCAGATCTACCTAAAGGTTACCAAATTAGTCAATTTGAATTACCTGTCGTGAACAATGGTTTTTTAACAATTGGGGACAATAAAAAAATTAGAATACTACGTGCTCATCTAGAAGAAGATGCCGGTAAGTCTGTTCATGGGATATTAAATAATCAGACAGGCATTGATTTAAATCGCGCTGGGACTCCTTTGCTCGAGATTGTGACAGAGCCTGATATGAGTTCTGCTCAAGAAGCAATTGCTTATGCAAAAAAATTACACAATCTTGTCCAATGGATAGGAGTTTGCGATGGAAATATGCAAGAGGGAAGTTTCCGATGTGATGTCAATGTATCTGTCAAACCAAGTGGTTCGGAGAAGTTGGGAACACGAAGGGAAATTAAAAATTTAAATTCATTTAGAAATATGGAGCAAGCAATCAATTATGAAGTTAATTGGCAAATTGAACAGCTTGAGGATGGAAATGAAATTATTCAATCTACAGTCTTATTTAATCCTGACACTGGTGAAACTAAAGCCATGAGATCTAAAGAAGAGGCTAACGATTATCGTTACTTTCCAGATCCAGATTTGCTTCCTCTAAAAATAAATCAAGAAGATATTGATGACATTAAATCTTCTCTAGGCGAACTTCCTGAAGCATCAATAAAAAAATTGATAGAGGATTTTAAATTGAACAATGCAGATGCTTCAATTATTACCTCCAATAAACAAACTTATGAATTCTTTCAATCCTTAATTTCTGAAGGACTAGATCCAAAAATTACAGCGAATTGGATCGTGGTTAATTTATTTGCAAAATTAAATGATAATGAATTAAGTATCGAAGAGTCTCCAATTAATAAAAATCAGTTTGTATTACTTATTCGACGAATAATGGATAAGACTATTTCAAACAATGCAGCGAAGAAAATTTTTGATCTGTTATGGGAAGATTCTCACGCAGATGTTGATCAATCTATAGAAGTATTGGGACTTAAACAAGTGAGTGATTCATCCACGATTCTTCCTTTTGTCCAAGAGGTTATTGCAAATAATCAAGCCATGGTTGAGCAGTTTAAATCTGGTAAAGATAAAGCATTTAATGCACTTGTTGGACAGGTAATGAAATTATCTAAAGGGAAGGCAAATCCAGGTCAGGTCAGTGAAATCCTTAAGGACGAATTGAATAAAGCTTAGGCTCCGTAAACACTGCGATAATCCTCAATTTTTTCTAAATATTGATTTAATTCTTCATTTTTTTTAATGAAATCTACAACGTCATCAAGATTTATTATAGGAAACACATCAATATTGAAATCATTTTTAACTTCTTGAATTGCACTTTCATGACCTTGACCTTTTTCTTGGCGGTCAATAGCCACGATAATTGCCTTTGGATTTCCCCCGTGCGCTTTAATAATATTTATTGATTCACGAATAGCAGTACCAGCAGAAATAACATCATCGATAATGACCACATCACCTTGAATTGGATGTCCAATAATTTGACCTCCCTCACCATGATCTTTTACTTCTTTTCTATTAAAAGCAAATTTTATATTCGCATCTCCAAACGCTATGGCTGTTGCACTTACTATCGATATGCCTTTGTATGCTGGACCGAACAATAAATCAAAGGTAATATTATTTTTATTAATAAGTTCAAGATAAAACTGACCTAATTCTTTCAAATCCTTACCGTTATTGATGAGACCCATATTAAAGAAATAAGGGGAAATTCTTCCGGCTTTTGTTTTAAATTCTCCAAATTTAAGTATCTGATTTGAAATGGTAAAATTGATAAATTGTTCGGAGAGTGTATTCATATATGAGAGTTATAACAATTAATTTAAATGGTATCAGATCTGCTTTAAGAAAGGGATTTTTTGAGTGGATGGTATTACAACAAGCTGATTTTATTTGCATTCAAGAATTAAAGGCTCAAGAGAAAGATATGACCGACGAAATGCTCAATGTTGGCGGATATAATGGGTATTTTTCATATGCTGAGAAGCCTGGGTATAGTGGTGTGGGTATCTATACAAAAAAAAAACCAAAAATGATAATTTCCAAATTAAATTTTGCCACTGTTGATGATGAAGGACGATATATTGAGTTAATTTATGATGATATATCCATAATTTCATCATATTTTCCATCTGGATCAAGTGGTGACATTCGCCAGGAAGTAAAATTTGACTTCCTTAAATTTATGACTGAATTTTTAATTAAAAAAACTCAAAAAAAAGAAAAAGTTATTCTGTGTGGTGATTTAAATATTGCTCATAAAGAGATCGATTTAAAAAATCATAAAGGTAATAAAAAGAATTCAGGGTTTTTACCTGAAGAAAGGGCATGGATAACATATTTATTAGAAGATTTGAGTTGGCAAGATGCTTATCGAAAAATTTATCCAAATGAAGAAGCATTGGCATATACGTGGTGGAGTAACCGAGGTCAGGCTTGGTCAAATAATGTTGGATGGCGGATTGATTATCAAATGGTTGCACCTGGCTTTACAAACAAAATAATAGATGCTTCTGTATACAAAAATGAACGTTTTAGCGACCATTCCCCTTTAATGGTTGATTATGACTTTGATTTATAAGGAGCAACTTTAAGAAGTAATAACATCCCAGGGAGAGCCAGCATCAAGCATAAATAAAAGAAATTCGTCCACCCCAATGATTCAACTATAAAGCCTGTTGAAGCATTGGTGATCGATCTTGGTATAGACGCAAGGCTTGTGAACAAAGCAAATTGCGTTGCTGTATATCTAGGATCAGTTTGTTTAGAGATAAAAGCAATCAGTGCAGTTGTACCTAAACCCATTGCGAAAGATTCCAAACCCACGGTGACTCCTAGTAATATAAGATTATGTCCGACCACTGACAAGATGATGAACGGAATAATTGTAATCAATTGAAGAAAACCAAAAATCCAAAGAGCTTTATTAATACCAATTTTGATCATCCAAATTCCGCCAAGAAACCCTCCAATTACGCTTGCCCAAAGGCCTGCATTTTTAGCGATGACTCCTATTTCTGTCATGGAAAAATTGAGATCAATGTAAAACGGAGTAACTAATGCTGTTGCCATACTGTCACCCAGCTTGTACAAAAATATAAACAACAAAATATATAAAGCATTCTCCCTGCCGTTCTTTTTAAAAAAAGAAATAAACGGCTGAATGGCAGAGTCTTTAAAATTCTGTGGTTGAATATGTTTTATGTGTGGTTCTTTGACTGATAAGGTCATACCAATTCCAATAAGCATAAATAAGGAAGTAATAATGAAAACATTTTGCCATGACATAATATCCGCAAGAATGAGGGATAGGGATCCTGGGATCAAGCTAGAAATTTTATAAGCATTGACATGAATCGCGTTTCCAATGCCAAGTTCAGCATCATCTAGAATTTCTCTTCTATAGGCATCAATAACTACATCATGACTTGCACTAAAAATTGCGATTAAAAATGAAATAAGAGCGATAGTTTTTAAATCTATCACTGCATTAAAAAAACCAAGCAATGCTATTGAAAAGAGTAATAAAATTTGGAAAATAATTAACCATCCCCTCCGCCGGCCCATTAAAATTTTATACCGATCGAATATGGGAGCCCATAAAAACTTCCAGGTAAAAGGTAACTGAATCAGAGAAAATAATCCAATAACCTTTAAATCAATATTTTCAATTCTTAACCAAGCAGGTATTAAGCTAATTAAGATAAAAAGTGGAAGACCAGAAGAAAAACCGGTGAGGCAGCAAATGCCCATTTTTTTATTTAAAAGAACTTTTAGGTATTTATTCATTGGCTATTTGCTTAATTTAAAAATACCAATTGATCCTCTTAAGTTAGAAAAATATTTTATAGGTTGATTTTCAGTTAGAAATAGCTGATCTTGGATAATTAAACGTTTTTTTTCACATAATTCATAAAAATCTTTTACCGTGCACAAATGAATATTTGGGGTGTCATACCACTCATGTGGCAAATCAGAAGACTTTGGCATTTTACCGTTAAGAATTTGAAATCTATTTTTCCAGTAACCAAAATTTGGAAATGAAACAATGATATTTTTTCCAACTCTTTTCATTTCGTCCATAATCTTATCTATGTTGACCATCGCTTGTAGGGTCTGGGACAAAATAACGGTATCGAAAAATTGAGTATCAAAAACAGACAAACCATCCTCTAGATTCATTTGAATAATGTTTACTTTATTTTTAATTCCTTTTTCAATATTTTTTGGACTGATTTCAATACCATAGCCAGTAGTTAATTTTTTTGCTTGCAAAAATTTTAATAAGGCTCCATCAGCACAACCCAAATCTAGAACTTTGCTACCAGGTTCTATCCATTCAGAAATTTTAATAAAATCGAGTCTATTCATATTAAGACCTTAGATAGCTCCACACAGTATTATGATAATGTTCATTTTCTAACAAGAATGCATCGTGTCCAGTTTCAGCTTCAATCTCTACGTACGTAACATTGATGTTATTGTCTAATAAAGCTTTTACTATTTCTTTAGATCGTGATGGTGGAAATCTCCAATCACTTGAAAAAGAAATAACCATATATTTTGCTTTAATTTTTGCAAAAACTTTTGATAGTTTGTTTTTGAAATTTTTTTCAAGATCAAAATAATCAAGCGCCTTAGTCATTCGTAAATAGGTATTTGCGTCAAAAGTCATTGCAAATTTATCACCCTGATAGTTTAAATAGGATTCAATTTCATAATTTTGTTGAAAATTATAATTATATTTCCCATGAATTAATTTTCTTCCAAATTTTTTATCCATAGAATCATTTGATAAATAGGTGATATGACCAAGCATTCTCGCTATTCGAAGCCCCTTTTTTGGTTTTGTTTTTTCTTGATAAAAATTACCCTTATAAAATTCATCATCTTGAAGAATGGCTTGTCTAGCAACTTCATTGAACGCAATATTTTGTGCAGTAAGACTCGGAGCTGCAGCAATACATAATATTTTTTCCACTGCATCAGGAAAGTCTATGGACCATTGCATAGCCTGCATTCCACCTAAGCTTCCACCCACGATTGCATATAGTTTTTCAATACCTAAGCTATTAATTAATTTTTTTTGAGAGGCAACCCAATCCTTCACAGTTAAAATAGGGAATGAAGATCCCCATATTTTTTTTGTGTTTGGATTTATAGATTTTGCGGAAGTAGAACCATCGTTACCACCAAGATTATTAATTCCGATAACAAAATATTTATTCGTATCAATTGGCTTATCTGGGCCAACCATATTGTCCCACCACCCTGCATATTTATCATTTTTATGATATTTGCCAGCTACGTGATGATTCCCTGACAATGCATGAGGTACAAAGATGGCATTTGTTTTTTTATTATTTAATTTTCCATAAGTCTCATACACTAAATGAAACTCGCTGAGTTTTTTGCCACAAGCTAGTGCCAGCTCATCATGACAATGAAATATTTTTGACTCTACAATTCCAACCGATTTGCCCAATTTAAGAAAATAATCCTTTTGTGATCCTGTAATGACCTAATAAATCTTTATAAGATTCTATCTGATTAAAATTATACCTATTAAAAATCTCTTGCACTTCATCTTTTTGATTATATCCATGCTCAATAATAATTAATCCGTCTTTATTTAAAAAGTGGACACTATTTTCGATAATTGTATGAATATCAGCAAGCCCCTGTTTTTTTGCTACAAGTGCCCGCTTTGGTTCAAAATAAAGTTCATTTAAATGGGGATCTTTATTTGAGATATAGGGTGGATTAGAGAGAATGAGATCAAATTTTATCTTGGGGATATTTTCAAACCAGTTGCTTAAATATACATTAGCTTGTATGTCAAATTGTTGCAGATTTTTTTTTATACCACGCGTACAACGTTTTGAAATATCGCTTAAATGAAGATCGGCATTGTTATAAATTTCTAATTTAGCTGTAATTCCAATTGCTCCACTTCCTGCACCTAAATCTAGTAGCTGAATATTGTCTTTTAAGATTTTTCTCTCTTTCAATACATCAATAATTAACTCTGTTTCAGGTCTAGGAATTAACATCGATTCATTGATATAAAAAGTTCGTCCATAAAACCCCCACTCTTTAAAAATATAAGCGAGAGGTTTTCCTGTTGATCTGATACTGATTATTTTAATTAGTTTGTTATATTGAGATTTGGTTATTGTTTTTTTTAATAGTAACTCTGAATTATTAATTTTTAGTGTAAACAATAAAATTTGATTTAATTCTAAAGATGCTTCTCTAGATGATATTTTTAAATTATCTGCTATTAAATTTATACATTTTTGTTTGATTTCGCTAAGATTGACTAAAATCATTATTCATTTTCTTCAGCCAGCAGTGATGCTTGATGCTCTAGAGAAAGTGCATTGATCATTTCATTAAGATCACCGTCCATAATAAAATCTATCTTATAGAGAGTTAAATTAATACGATGATCTGTGATTCTTCCTTGTGGGAAATTATATGTTCTAATCCTTTCACTTCTATCACCACTGCCGATCAAACTTTTTCTTTCACTGGCACGCTGGGATTGTTGAGCTTGAATTTGATTATCTTTAATTTTTGCTGCAAGAATACTCATCGCTTGTGCTTTATTTCTATGTTGCGAGCGATCATCCTGACATTCAACTACAATCCCAGTTGGTTCATGGGTAATTCTAACTGCTGAATCTGTTTTATTAATATGCTGACCACCTGCGCCAGATGCACGATATGTATCTATTCTGATATCTGCAGGATTGATATCTACATCTTCAATTTCATCTGCCTCAGGTAATACTGCGACAGTACATGCGGAGGTATGAATTCTTCCTTGTGTTTCTGTATCTGGAACTCGTTGCACCCGATGCCCACCAGACTCAAACTTTAATTTTGAGTACGCCCCGTCTCCATTAATCTTAGCCACAATTTCTTTATAGCCTCCCAGCCCACTTTCATTTGATGAAATAACTTCAACTTTCCAATTATTTCTTTCTGCATATCGCGTGTACATTCGGTAAAGATCCGCAGCAAATAAAGCAGATTCATCCCCGCCAGTACCAGCCCTAATTTCTAAGAAAATATTTTTATCATCATTAGGATCTTTTGGTATCAACAGTGTTTGTAATTTTGATTCAAAATTTATGATTTCATCTTTACTATTATCAATTTCTTCTTGAGCAAATTCTTTCATTTCAGGGTCAGATAACATATCTTTTGCTTCTTGAATATTTTGAGTGAGTTTTTTATATCCAGTATAAGTTTCGATAATAGGTGTTAGGTCAGCATGCTCTTTTGAGATTTTTTTGAACAGATCTAAATCAGAAGTGATACCTTCAGAGCTTAATTTATTATTTAATTCTTCATATTTAAGGATTAAATTCTCTAATTTATTTTTCATTGAATCTTTCATTCTCTAATCCTTTAGCTTATATATTTGTTTAATTAGGTTTGCATTATTTTTATCTTCATTAATGGATTTTGTTGGAAAATGAAGTAATTTTTTAGTAAGGTTCCTGGCAAGTTTTTCACACACCTCTTTTGGATCAATACCCTTTTGGATATCTTTCATCGCCTTCTCCAGCTCCTTAGATTTTGTGTCATCAAAAAGATTTTTTAGTGAAATAGTCAAAGGAACATTTTTTGTATTTTGGTTATTAAGAAAATCATTTAAAAGTTTATCTCGAAGCTTAAATGCTTTTTCGAGTTCTTGCGTGCGAAGATCCATACCTTCTTGAGCTAGCATCGCTAAATCATCTAGGTTGTATAAAAAAGTATCATCAAGTTTTTCTATCTCCTTTTCAATATCTGCTGGTACCGCCAAGTCGACAAAAAACATCGGTTTGTGTTTTCTGATCTTGATTGCCTCTTCGATCATGCCAAGTCCTATGATGGGTAATTGACTACCAGTACATGACACGACAACATCATATTGATGAATAATTTTTTCAATATCACTTATTAAGCATGCATCACCATTAATTTTTTTTGCTAGCTTGTAGGCCTTGTCTAAAGTTCTATTTGCTATTGTGGATTTTTTTGGGGAATATTTTGTAAAATATTTTGCACTTAATTCATTCATTTCTCCTGCTCCAATGAACAAGATACTAAGATCACTAATGGCTCCAAAAATTTTTGAAATGAGTTTAACTGCAGCAGATGCAATGGTAGTTGAGTTGGTTCCTATTTGTGTTTTTGTACGAATCATCTTTGATAACTCAAACACCTTGCTAAAAAAAGGGATTAAATTACTATCTAGTAAATTACCATTTTCAGAAATACGATACGCTTGTTTCACTTGACCTAGGATTTGAGGTTCTCCAATAATCATGCTATCCAGACCAGCTCCGACTGATATAGCATGTCGAAGTGCTTCGATTCCATTTAAAAAATAACAGTGATCATTAATATCTTTTATTTTTACATTGTGATGTTTGCACAGCCATTCTCGTAAAAGATGATCATTTGATATGGATGAATATATTTCTGTCCTATTGCATGTTGATAAAATCACAACTCCAGATTTCAAATTTACTTTAAATTCATTTAATGATTTTGATAAGGAATCTTGATTAAAAACAAATTTATCTCTTATTGAAGCAGGAGCAGATTTATGATTAATCCCAAGGACAGTTACTTTCATTTAGATTGGTCGCGAAATTTGTTTACGTTGTTACTAATATTATGTAAAAGCAGTTAAAATAGTCATTTTACATGACTAATTAGATATTAAGGATTAAAAGTATGAGTAAAGACTTTAGGATTGCGCCAAGTATTTTGTCTGCAGACTTTGCGAAATTAGGACAAGAGGTTAATGATGTAATTACCTCAGGTGCTGATATTGTTCATTTTGATGTAATGGATAACCATTATGTTCCCAATTTAACAATTGGTCCGCTTGTTTGTGAAGCAATTAGACCGGTTACAGATGCCATAATTGACGTTCATTTGATGATTGAGCCAGTGGATAGAATTATTCCAGATTTTGCTAAAGCCGGTGCAAACATCATCACTTTTCACCCTGAAGCCTCAAATCACATCGATAGAAGTTTATCTCTTGTTCGTGATCAAGGGTGTAAATCTGGATTAGTATTTAACCCAGCAACACCACTTGACTATTTAGACTATGTCATGGACAAGGTTGATATGGTCTTACTGATGTCAGTTAATCCTGGTTTTGGAGGTCAAAAGTTTCTTCCTTCAGCATTAGAAAAATTAAAAGTAGCAAGAAAAAAAATTGATGCTTACACACAAGAAACAGGAAGAGAAATTTGGTTAGAAATTGACGGCGGTGTAAATGCCAATAATATTGCCGATATTGCAAGAGCAGGGGCTGATACTTTTGTTGCAGGATCTGCAGTTTTTGGTGCAGCTAATGATAACGACCCAAATCGATACAATACAATTATTAAACAATTAAGAGACTCATTGGCCAGTGCTTAAAAAAATATGACTGCTGGAATATCAAAAAAAAAATTAAAAGCTATTCTCATTGATCTTGATGGCACAATGTTTGATACTGCCCCAGAAATTGCTATTGCAATGAACCAGACCTTACAGGCCTTAAATTTTAGAACTCTTTCGTTTGACACAATCAGACAGTTTATTGGTAAAGGGGTTGATAATTTAGTTAATCAATCATTATTGGCTTCAAATGAAAAAGGCCATATTAAAAAAAATGAGGCTTTGAAGTTGTTTAATGATTTTTATAAAAAGATTGCAAAACAAAGTAAGCCTTATGATGATGTTGAAAGTACTCTTAAATTTTTACAAGAAAAACAAATTAAATTAGCCTGTGTAACCAATAAGCCATCATGTCATACATATTTAATTTTAGAAGAATCAAACTTTGAAAAATTTTTTGATTGTATAATTTGTGGCGATGAGATGAAGTTTAAGAAACCTCACCAATTTTCAATTGATTACGTAAGAAAAAAATTGGATGTAGCAGAAATTGAAACTTTAATGGTTGGCGACTCTAGTAATGATATTAGGGCTGCAAATAATGCAGGAGTTAGCGTGGCAACTGTTCCGTATGGATATCAGTATGAAGAACCGATAGAAAATTTCCCTGTAAGTTATGCTCTCCAACAATTTAGCGATCTTAAGCATTTAGTGCATTAATCAATGGAAATTAATCTATCCAAAGAGCAGTTTTCAATATATCAATCCAAGGGGTATAACAGAATTCCTCTGGTGAAAACTTGCTATGCTGATCTTGAAACCCCTCTATCTATTTTTCTTAAAGTTGCCAATAGCTCATACTCATATTTGCTTGAATCAGTCGAAGGCGGAGAAAATTTTGGGCGATATTCAATCATCGGTATGCCTGCAAAAAAATTAATTCAGGTTCGTCAAAAAACCGTTGAAATTATTGAATCTGGAAAAACTATTTTTACTGAAAATAATTCAGATCCACTTGGATTCATTGATCAATATCTGGGCAATTACAAGACACCTGATAATTTAGATCTCCCTCGTTTTTCTGGAGGTTTAGCTGGATATTTTGGCTATGAAACAATTCACTATATTGAGCCAAAGCTTATCAAAGAATTCATAAAAGATGATTTAGATTTGCCTGATATTCACTTAATGGAGTCTGATGAGGTCATTGTTTTTGATAATTTGACGGGTAAATTATCCATAGTTGTCTATGCGAATGATGATTTATCATCCTATGAACATGCTATTAACAGACTTACTAAGATTGAGTTGATGATTGAATCACAACTTAAAAATGAAAATGCACAATCGAAAAAAAATATTGAAGAAACTCTTGCAGATTCTGAATTTGGTGAGAAAAATTTTCATCAAGCGGTGAATAAAATAAAGGAATATATCGTCGAAGGTGATGTAATGCAGGTTGTTTTATCTCAAAGGATGGTAAAAAAATTTCAGCTTCCTGCGATTTCTCTTTATAGAGTATTAAGAAGTATTAACCCGTCGCCCTACATGTTTTTTTATCATTTCGATGACTATTTTATTGTTGGTGCTTCACCAGAAATTTTGGTTCGTTTAGAGAATGATACGGTGACAGTTCGTCCAATAGCAGGCACTAGGCCAAGAGGAGAAAATAGTCAGCTTGATAAGGCATTGGAAAAAGATTTATTAAATGACCCTAAAGAGATTGCTGAACATATACAACTAATGGACTTAGGAAGGAATGATATTGGTCGCGTTTCTCAACCAGGCAGCGTATCGGTTACTGATAAAATGACAATAGAAAGATATTCGCATGTGATGCATATCGTATCGAATGTAGAAGGTTTAATTCAAGAAAATTTATCACCCATGGATGTGTTAAAAGCTACCTTTCCGGCAGGAACGGTGAGTGGCGCGCCTAAAGTTCGCGCCATGGAAATAATCAATGAACTTGAATCAACAAAACGAGGCGTGTACGCAGGTGCTGTTGGTTACATTGGATATGATGGTACCTTAGATGTTGCAATTGCTATTAGAACGGGTGTAATTAAATCAGGAAAACTATATGTTCAGGCTGGGGCTGGTGTGGTTGCTGATTCAATAGCTAAAAATGAATGGGACGAAACAAATAACAAAGCAAAAGCCGTTTTACGTGCTGCTGAAATAGCAGAAAAGGATTTCGGATAATGTTATTAATGCTTGATAATTATGATTCTTTTACATACAACTTGGTACAGTATTTTGCCGAGCTTGGTCAAGAGGTAAAAGTATTTCGTAACGATAAGATTTCAGTAACTGAAATTGATGAGATGAAACCAGACTATATTGTTGTATCTCCAGGACCCTGCACACCCAATGAGGCAGGCATTTCACTTGAAATTGTAAATTATTTTCAAGGTAAGATTCCATTATTAGGAGTATGTCTTGGCCATCAATCAATTGCTCAAGCATTTGGTGGAAAAATTATTCATGCCAAAAAAATAATGCATGGCAAAACCTCTAAAATTGAACATGATAATCAAGGAGTATTTGTAAATTTGAGCAATCCTTTCACTGCCACCAGATATCATTCCCTTGTGATAGAAAGGGAGAGCTGTCCGGAATGTTTTGATATAACCGCCTGGTCAACAGATGATAACGAGATCATGGGTATAAAACATAAAACTTTACCAATTGAAGGTGTTCAATTTCACCCTGAGTCAATTTTGACTGAGCATGGACATGCTCTATTGAAAAATTTTTTAGATACTTATGGATAATTTTTTAAAACAATTAATAGCTAAAGAAAATTTAAGTCATGATGAGATGACTGATCTGATGCAATTAATCATGTCAGGTGGGTTATCCCCTAATTATGTGTCAGGAATTCTGACGGCCCTTTCCATTAAAGGTGAGACTATTGATGAAATCTCTGCTGCGGCTCAAGTGTTAAGAGATAACCTCACTCCTGTAGATTTAGAGGATGATGTTGTAGATACTTGTGGCACCGGAGGGGATGGGCTTAAGACTTTTAACATATCAACATGTGCATCTTTTGTTGCTGCTGGTGCTGGGGTCAGAATAGCAAAGCATGGGGGGCGCTCCATTTCATCATCCTCTGGCAGTGCGGATGTGCTTGAAAGTCTTGGGGTGAATGTGTCAATTGATAATATAAAGATGAAACAACTGGTTGATAGTATTGGTATTGGTTTCATGTTTGCACCCAATTTTCATCCTGCTATGAAACATGTCGCCCCAATAAGAAAAGATCTGGGTATTAGAACCATATTTAATGTGTTAGGACCTCTTGCCAATCCAGCGAATGCTAAAAGACAGGTGATAGGAGTATTTAATAAACCATTAACCTCAATCTTTTCGGAGGTGTTAAAGAAACTTGAATCAAAAAAAGTTCTAGTTGTTCATGGGCACGATGGTATGGATGAGATTTCGATGTCTGGAAAAACATATATTTCTGAACTTGATAGTGGAAGTGTCACTAATTATGAAATACACCCCAATGATTTTGGTTTTAATGTAGAAGATAATAAACATTTATTTGCCGCTGATGTAAATGCGTCTAAGGAAATCATTTTAAAAATTTTAAATAAAGAAGACCTACCTGCAAAAAATATTGTGCTTTTGAATTCAGCTGCAATTATTTATGTTGCCGGACATGCAAAAAATTTAAACGATGCAATAGAGTCGGCAGTCAAATCAATTCAAGATGGTCATGCCTTAAATAAATTAAAAGAATTAGTAAAAGAATCAAATGAGTAATATTTTAAAAAAAATTGAAGCGACCAAGTTTCAAGAAGTTGAGCGATTAAAAAGTAATGTCAGCCTGAATGAAATTATGGCACATAATAAATTAAAAGACCCTTGCCGAGATTTTGTGGGATCCATAAAAAAAAATCATTTGTCTGGAAGATCATCTGTTATTGCTGAAATAAAAAAAGCTAGCCCTTCAAAAGGCGTTATAAGAGAACAATTTAATCCTGTAGATATTGCAAAATCATATGAAAAATTCGGGGCTGCATGTCTCTCTATCTTAACTGATGAGCAATATTTTCAAGGTGATTTAAAATATTTAAATTTAGTAAAGCAAGAAGTAAAGCTACCTATTTTAAGAAAAGACTTCATCGTTGATCCTTATCAAATTTATGAATCCAAGATTAATGGTGCGGATTGTATATTATTGATTGCAGCCATACTAAGTGAACAACAATTAGTTGAATATGAAAAAATGGCGCACGATTTGGGAATGGCGGTATTGGTTGAGGCCCATGATGCAAAAGAGCTTGATTCATCTTTACAACTACAGACAGAGCTAATTGGAATCAACAATAGAAATTTGAAAACATTTGATGTGACACTGGATACAACTATTGACCTAAAAAATAAAATTGGAGAAGATAAAATCGTTGTCACAGAGTCAGGAATTTTTACAAGGTCTGATGTTGAGCTCATGAATAAAAATGATGTTCACACTTTCTTAATAGGTGAATCATTTATGCGCCATGCAAATCCGGGCGAAGCATTAAATGAATTATTTGAGACTAGGTAGTATGAAGCTTATAAATAGAATGAGAAGAATGAGGTCTGATAAATTTTCCAGATCTTTGATGAGAGAGCATCAATTAACTTCTGATGATCTAATCTTGCCGGTATTTGTTTTGGATGGAAGTAAGAAAAATGAACCTGTTCAATCTATGCCTGGCATATCCCGATTAAGTTTGGACTTACTGTTAAAAAAAATTCACGATGCTCAAGAATTAAAAATTAATGCGATTACTTTGTTCCCTGTTATTGAAGATCAATATAAATCTGAAAGTGCTCATGAATCATTTCGTGAGGACGGTTTAGTACAAAACACGATCAGAGCAATTAAAAAAGAATTTCCGGATATGGGTGTTATTACAGATATAGCTCTTGATCCATATACCTCTCATGGGCAAGATGGATTAGTCGATAAAAATGGTTATGTTTTAAATGATGAAACAGTTGATGTGCTTGTGAAGCAAGCGCTCAGTCATGCAGAGGCGGGGGCTGACGTTGTTGCTCCCTCGGATATGATGGATGGAAGAGTGGGCGCTATACGAGACTCACTAGAGTCTCATGATAAAAAAAATATCAAAATACTTTCGTATACAGCAAAATATGCTTCCGCATTTTATGGCCCCTTTAGAGAAGCTGTTGGTTCAAAAACTAATTTAGGCAAAGCTGATAAAGATAGCTATCAAATGGACCCGGCTAATTCCGATGAAGCAGTTCATGAAGCTTTGTTAGACATTCACGAAGGTGCTGATATATTAATGGTGAAGCCAGCAGGATTGTATTTAGATATCATTTATAAATTAAAAAAAGAATTTAATAAACCAACTTTTGCTTATCAGGTATCTGGTGAGTATTCCATGTTAAAAGCTGCTGCAAATAATAATTGGCTTGAGGAAAAAGCTACAGTGATTGAATCACTATTATCGATTAAAAGAGCCGGTGCTGATGCAATTTTAAGTTACTTTGCATTAGATGTAGCAAAATGGTTAAAGGACGATGCTCGTTGATTCTACTTTTATGAATTCGTCAACTTTAATCCCCCTGCCTTTGATCATACTTTTATTCTTGTCCTTATGTCTTGGTTCTAAAATATCAAACACTGTTAATTCTGTTTCAATATTTTCATAAAATAAAATATATTTAATCAAAAAATTATCAAGCCTTTTTGGGTCTTTAGTTTTGAATTGGTAATTATTACTTAATAAAAAATACTCAATTTCTTTAAAATTGTCTGTAAAAAGATTTATTAAGATTTTTTGATTATTGGTTACCCTGCCCTCTTTTAGGGTTCCTGTTATCAGAGGATTGAAGGGCTCTAATTCACTCATAATTTTAATGGCAATATCTTGATAAAAAATAAAATCTGCTACATTGTTACTTGGAAATGTAGCTTGATAATCCCTTATCGCTTCATCAATTTCATTATTGCTCGGAAGAATTTGGTATGAATTATAATTTAAATATTTTGCAGCTTTTTTTTTGGCATATAAATAATCACTCACACCTTCCCCAATAATAATCTCAGCAGCCATTGAAGCAATATGTTTTTTTACATGATGATCTGATAGCTTTTTCATATTAATTGATCATAAAGAAGGCGTTATCTTTTGGATAAAATTCTTCGTAAAAATATTCATAAATTCCTGATTCATCATCATTGGAGGTTAATGTTCCATCATCTGGATTTATTTTATGTGGAATAATTCCTTCAGGCTCTGCATAAATTTTTTCTGGTAATCCATCTAATGCTCCCTTCATATAATCGATCCAAATTGGTAATGCTGCTCTGGAACCTGTTTCTTGGTCTCCCAATGATTGCGGAGTGTCATAGCCAAACCAGGTAAGAGCTATATGTTCAGGATTGTAACCAACAAACCACGCATCTATGAGATCATTTGTTGTCCCTGTTTTACCGGCGATGTCAGTTCTTTTTAAAATTCGTGCTCTCTTTGCTGTTCCATCTTTGATGACATCTTTAAGCATGGAGTCCATGATAAAAGCATTTCTTGGATCAATAATTCGGGGAGTATCTTCATTGGTAATGCTAGATTTTAATTTAATTTGTCGATCATTTGAGTCGATGATCTTGTCAATGTAATAAGGTTCTTTTAAATACCCGCCATTTGCAAATACAGCAAATGCAGAAATTAGATTAATGGGTCTCACTTCTGCAACTCCAAGCGCCAAAGATAAATAAGGAGGAATTTTTTGTTTGTCAAAACCAAATCTTGAGACGTAATCTTGAGCATATTTTGGGTCAATATATTTTAATGTTCGTATAGCCACCATATTTTTTGATTTACTTAAACCCACTCTTAATCTTGTAGGACCGTCATACGTATCATTATAGTTTTTTGGTTCCCAATTTTCTTTAGTCATTAATTCATCTGCTGTCATAAAGAAAAAATTATCATTAACTAAGGTCGCTGGTGTTACCCCTTTTTCAATGGCAGCAGAATAAATAAAGGGTTTGAAAATAGATCCAGGTTGTCGATAAGCTTGGGTAATATGATTAAATTTATTCTTTTCAAAATTAAAACCACCGACAAGGGCATTGATTTCCCCTGTGTTTGGGTCCATTGCAATTAATGCAGATTCAACTTCAGGCAATTGTGTGAGAATCCATTCATTACGATTTTTTATAAAATGATAAATTCCACCAACTTTTATCCTTCTATAATCCTCGGTTTGATCCTCATAATTTTTATCATTTTCAATAAGCTTTAATCCTTTTTTATACACATTGATGATTCTTCCATCTTTTAAAATCACTTCTATTTCTAAAGGTTGCATCTTGGTAATTATTCCAGGAATGAAATCACTGAAAGTTGGAAATTTCTTTAAATATTTCGTAACTTCTTTGATTAGCTCTTCTTCATTACCATCAATGTGTTTTAAGGCAATATTTTCTAAATCTAAAAATCCATCAGGTTCTCGAGGCTGATGTCTATTGATGTAGTTGATAATGCCATCCCTGACAGCTTGATTGGCTAGCTTTTGATTTTTATTTTTAATCGTGGTGAATACTTTTAGTCCACTCGAATATATTTTTTCTCCAAATTCATCAAACAAATCTTTTCTCACCATCTCAGCAATAAATTCAGCATCGACATCTTTTTTAACTTTTGACTCTTTAAGATTAATCGGTTGGTCTAATGCAAGAATGTAAGTGGATTCATCAATGAATCCATGTCTTAACATGCTCGCTAATACGTCTTTTTGTCTTTTAATTGCTAAATCATAATTGTTAAAAGGATTAAATCGACTAGGCGCCTTAGGAAGGCCGGCTAAAAGTGCCATTTCAGCAGTATTAAGTTCACTCAGATTTTTACTAAAGTATGTATTAGCCGCAGAATTAAAACCAAAACTTCTTTGCCCAAGATAGATTTGATTCATATATAACTCAAGTATTTCCTCCTTGGATAAATGTTTTTCAATCTCAAGAGATAATAAAATTTCACTAATTTTTCTTTTTAATGTTTTATCAGATGTAAGGTAAAAGTTACGAGCAACTTGCATAGTGATTGTACTTGCCCCTTCAAAACTTATTCCAAGGAGTGTTTTATAGGTAGCTCTGAATATCCCAATCAAGTCAATGCCATAATGTTCAAAAAATCTTCTATCCTCGGTAGCAATAATCGCATTGATCATTTTTTGAGGAACATTGCCAATTTTTATAAAATCTCTATGCTCCTCACCAAACTCAGCTATTAAGTCACCCTCCTTGGTAAAAACTTGCAGCGGCTCTTTGGGGCGATAGTCAGCAAGATTATCTAATGGAGGTAGTGTTGGAACAATGAGAAGGTAGACATAATAAATTAATGCTATTGAAGATAAGATTATGGATGTTGAAATTAATAAAATTTGTTTGATTGAGTTCATGATCAATCTTAGAGTATTTAATAGTCTTGTATA
Source organism: Methylophilaceae bacterium LSUCC0665 (assembly GCA_024919215.1). GTDB lineage: Bacteria > Pseudomonadota > Gammaproteobacteria > Burkholderiales > Methylophilaceae > BACL14. Next base: position 102,099 of record CP103437.1, read on the forward strand.
ATGATTTATTAAAGAAAGATTATATATTAGATATGGTATCAAAAATAATATTAGTTGGAATGATGGGGGTCGGAAAAACCACAATTGGAAAACTTTTATCTAATAAGTTGGGTTACGATTTTGTTGATCTCGATAAAATTATCGAGGAAAAGTCAGGCGTCAAGATCAATACAATTTTTGAGATTGAAGGAGAAGCAGGTTTTAGAGAGAGAGAGTTTCAGGTATTAAGAGATTCAATTGAAAAAGAAAAGGTAATCATTTCGACTGGAGGAGGCATAGTGACCAATGAGAAGAGTAAGACTCACCTTATAAAATGTAATGTTTCTTTAATTATTTATCTGAAGGCAAATCTTGGGACCCTTTTTAGCAGATTGAAAAATGATAATTCTAGACCAATTTTAAATGTTGATAATAAAGAGCAAATGATTGAAAAGATTCTTAATGAAAGAGAGCCGCTGTATCAAGATCTTGCGGATATGACTGTTGATACAACTCATATGAAAACAATTGATGTTGTGAAATTAATAATAAAAAAAATGGATGTTATATGAAAATATTAAACGTTGATCTTGGAGATCGTTCATATCCAATTTACATCGGCATAGGTCTCTTAAAAGATAAAAAAATAATTACAAGCCATATCAAAACAAAAACTATTTGCATCGTATCAAATACAACAGTTTCTAAATTATATTTAGAAAATTTAAAAAATTTACTTGATGATTATCAAGTAGTAGAGGCAATAATAGCTGATGGGGAAGAATTTAAAAATTACGATTCTTTAAATCATATCTATACAACATTACTCGAGAATCAGTGTAATCGTGACACAACAATTTTGGCACTGGGGGGAGGCGTTGTTGGTGATATTGCTGGATATGCTGCCGCTTCATTTCTAAGAGGGATACCATTCATTCAAATACCAACAACGCTTCTCGCTCAGGTTGATTCTTCTGTAGGAGGAAAAACCGGCATAAATCACTTGTTGGGTAAAAATATGGTAGGGGCTTTTTATCAGCCACAATCTGTAGTCATTGACTTAAATGTTTTAAATACTCTTGATAAAAGACAAATAGCAGCAGGGCTTGCTGAAGTCATTAAGTATGGACTGATTTGGGATAAAGGTTTTTTTGAATATCTCGAACAGAATATTGACAATTTAAAACAGCTAGAATTTGAACATTTAGAGCATGTCATATACAGATCCTGTGAAATTAAAGCTAAAGTTGTTTCTGAAGATGAAAAGGAGTCAGGAATAAGGGCTATTCTTAATTTAGGACACACATTTGGGCATGCGATTGAAAATTGTTTAGGTTACGGGCATTGGCTTCATGGTGAAGCTGTAGGTTGTGGAATGGTTCTTGCAGCCAAAATGTCTCTTGCTCAGGGCTGGTTAAATGAGTCTGAGTTCGATCAAGTAAAAAATCTAATTTCTCGTGCTAATTTACCGATTGAAAAACCTGATATCCCTTATGAAGACTTTATTGGAGCAATGAGATTAGATAAAAAAAATAAGGACAAAGAGATTTATTTGGTGCTTCAACAAGGAATTGGAAAAGCCATAGTAACAAATAATTATCCATCCAGTGAGTTGGATAATATAATTAAAAATTAAGCGGAACATTTTTTTATAAAAATGAAAAAATATGCTGTATCTGAGAAAAACTCACTTGGAAGAGAGTATCCAGAAAATAAATCACCTTTGAGAAATGACTTTCAAAGAGATCGAGACAGAATTATTCATTCATCCGCTTTTCGAAGATTAATGTATAAAACTCAAGTTTTCGTGAATCATGAAGGCGATATGTTTCGAACAAGATTAACGCACTCGCTTGAGGTATCACAGATTTCGAGGGGAATTGCCCGTTCATTAGGGTTAAATGAAGATTTATCAGAAACTATTGCTCTTGCTCATGACTTGGGGCATACCCCTTTTGGCCATGCTGGCCAGGATGCATTGAATCAATGTATGAAAGATCATGGAGGCTTTGAGCATAATTATCAATCTTTACGTGTCGTAGATAAACTTGAAAAAAGATATAGCAATTTCTCAGGTTTAAATCTAACTTTTGAAAGTCGTGAAGGCATTCTTAAACATTGTTCAAAAAAAAATGCATCATTGCTTGGAAGAATTGGCGAAAGATTTCTCAATAAGACTCACCCTAGCCTTGAAGCTCAAATCGTAGATATTGCAGACAGTATTGCCTATAACATTCATGACCTTGAGGATGGCTATCGATCTGGGATTTTACCAATATCAAAATTAAATCAACTTGATTTTTTTGCAAAGCATTACAATTATTTAAAAAAAGATTTTGATTCTAATGAAGCTAATGAAAAAGTTTGTGTTTATGAAACATTGAGGCATATGATATTTCTTTTAATAAATGATGCTACAAACAATTCAAAAAAATTAATCAGTGAGGCAAATATCAAGACAATTGATGAGGTAAGGAATCATAAAACCACCTTGATTAATTTATCTGAGCCTGTCCAGAATTACTTAAATGACTGCAGAATATTTTTAAGAGCTAATTTATATGAACATCCAAGAGTGAATAAAATGACGAGTGATGCCCAAAGAATTATTATCGATTTATTCAGCTACTATGAAGATAACTTTAAAGCTTTACCCAATGATTACAAAATACATGAAAAAAAATATCGATCAATTGCCGATTTCTTATCAGGAATGACCGATCGCTTTGCGAATGAAATCCATAAATCATTGAATTAATTAAATAATGGTACTTTTTGTTGCAAAAAAACAACAAATATAACAAAATTGTTGCAAAAACACACTCAAGCCTAGCATTCATAAAATAAATTGAGCATAATTAACTTAACTTCTTAACGTTTAACGTTGAGAAAGTTCGCGAACTTTCTCTCAACTTGTTTGAGAGGTATTTTTTAACTTAGGAGATTTTTATGAATAATAAAATCAAATTAGCAGTTGCTGGTGCAGTTTTTTCTGCAGCTTCAATTGCAAACGCAGGTATTGTAATTCCTGCTGGTGATTGGACATTAGACGTTAACGGTAACGTAAATGCTTTTGCAATCATGGGTAATCAAGAATCAGTAAAAACTGGTACAACAGTTACTGGTGGTTTAGCAGGCTATGAAGATGCTGATGGTGAAGATAATACATACGCTATCAACACAGGTCTTTTACCAGCATGGTTAGGCTTTACTGGTACGACTCGTCAAAATGACCTAGACGTATCATTTACTATTTCATTCCAACCAAACGTATCTGATAACCAATCATCAGGTATGGGTGACACAAAAACACCTTTAAATCGTCAAGCGTTTGTTACATTCGGTGACAAATCTTGGGGTACAGTAAAACTTGGTAAAGATCTTGGTATCTTTGCTGGTGACGCGATCCTTAACGACATGACACTTCTTGGTGTTGGTCTTGGTGGCGGCCGTTCAGGCGGTGCAACAACTTTAGGTGGTATTGGTTCTGGTTATGTATATCCAGCATGGAAAGGTCAAATTTCATACACAACACCTAACATGAATGGCTTCCAAGCAACAATCGCTATTACAAACCCTGATCAAGGACAAGAAGCTGCATCAGGTTCTGTAAACGGTGGTTATAATCAAGATCGTTTCGGTATTGAAGGTAAAGTGTCTTACTCATGGACTGGCGATGTAGCTGGTAAAGTGTGGGCATCTTTTGCTGATTATGACAGAACAGGTGCTGCAGGTACAAACGCAGCAAATGTAGCTCAAACTTACAGATTAGATAGCTTTAGTACTACTGCATACGATATTGGTACAGCTATTACTTCAGGTAACTTAGGTATCGTAGCTTATTACTACAATACTGAAGGTGCAGGTACCTTCCTTAATTTATTAGGTGGTGAAGGTGTATTTGATAACGGTTCAGCTCTTAAAGAGCGTGATGGTGATGGCGGCTATCTTCAAGCTACATACGTAATTCCAACAGGTACAAAACTTGGTGTGGCTTACGGTGTAAATAACCTTGACGAAGGATCTGGCGAAACAGGTACATTCTTAGTAGAGAAGAATGAACGCTGGACAGTTGGTGCTTACCACCCACTCACTAAGCACTTAAACTTAGTTGCTGAGTACAACCGCGCTGAATCTGAAGCTCATAATGGTAACGATGCTGACTCAGATACATTATCATTAGGCGCAATCTTATTCTTCTAATTTTTTAACTAGAAGTTTAGATTTAAAAAACCCCATTGAAAAATGGGGTTTTTTTTATTTAAAATGAGTCTTTATGAATATCCAAAATAAAATAAAAGAGGCCCTTGATTGTTGTTCAGAAAACAAGCTGGATAATGCTAAAGAAATTTTATTAAAAATTTTGAAGAAATTTCCAAAACAACCACAAGCATTAAGTTTATTGTCAAATCTGGCTTGTCATGAGAAAAATTATGAGGCTGCAGAGACTTACCTGCAATCACTTTCAGATATATCAAAGCTTGAAGAAAACCAAATTCAAGACTTGATTAACATAAAATTAGAGCTAAATAAGGCGGAAGAAGCAATAAAATTATCTGAAAAAATAAAGCAAAAAAATCAAAATTATTTTCTGAGTATCATTAAAGCGTATAGATTATTGGGAAGCTTAGATAAATTAAATGAAATAACACAATCAAAAGAGTACAAATTAATAGCTAGAGATTTGGAAATAATACTAAGTACTGGCTACACTTATAATTTTTTAGGTGATTATTTTAATGCAATAAAAATTTATGAAAAAAATAAAGAATATTATTCTAATGACAATCGTTTTCAATTTAATTATGCAATCGCATTAAATAACATCAAACATTATGATGATGCAATAAAAGTATTTAGGGCAATTGAAGACAAAATAAAGATTGTTGATACAAGCATAAAAATGAATATTGCTGCTAGCTATATGTTTAAGAACGATTACCAAAAGGCCATAGATGAGCTTGATTTAGCAATAGAGCATGAGCCATATAATCATGATTTGTTAATAAAAAAAGCTTTTATATTGCTCCTTGATAGCAAAAAAGAATTAGCTTTAGAAATTTATGACTCAATAATTAATAGTAACCCAAATTATTATCCTGCGTATCTTCAAAAAGGGTTTGTACAATTAAAATCATTAAATTTTAATGATGGATGGAGTTTATATAGATACAGACAATTAGTTGATACAAAAAAATGTAAAGTAAATGATTTTGAATTAGAAAAAATTGATTGGTTAAGAGAAATAAAAATATATTCTGAGCAAGGAGTTGGTGATTGGCTCTTTCACTTAAGAATGTTAAGTGCAATGCCTAATCAAAAACTAAATTTATCGATAGCAATAGATAGCAGAATGCATAAGCTTATCGAAGAAAATTATGAAGTCATCAATTTTATTAATGATAAAAAAATTGACTCCAATAAACAAAATATAAATTTGGGTTCGATTGGAAGATTTGTAATTAAATCAAAAGAAACAATAAAAAATATTAGACCATGGAAAGTTAGCAAAACAGAGAAGTTTGAAAAAATATTAGACAGAGAAAAGGTAAACATTGGAATATCGTGGAAAAGTCAAAATAAAGAATGGGGGGATGATAAAAGTATTGCCCTTGAATTATTTAAAGTTTTTAATGAAGAAAACTTCAATTTAATAAATCTTCAATATGGTGATGTCAATAACGAGATAGAAAATTCGTTAAAAAAGTATAGTTTAAAAATAAATAATCAACACAATCTAGATTTATATAACGATATTTATGGTTTAGCTCAATTAATAAATGAATGTGATATCGTTGTTACTATAAGTAATGTAACAGCTCATATAGCAGGGTTGATAAATAAACCAACTGTATTAATGCTTCCAAAAAATAATGGAAAAATGTGGTATTGGACAAAAGATAAATCTAACAAATCCATATGGTATCCATCAGTAAGAATAATAGATTATGAAATAGACGGAGGTTGGCAGCGGTCTATAAAAGAAGCAGAGCATTTAGTAAAAACATATAGTTTATAAAACGAAACTTTAATAACTATAGTTTGAAATGAAAATGTTTTTGTATGTCGTTTTTTATTTCTGTTAACGACTCATTAATTTTTGATTCTTCGAAGAAGTAAATTTGTGTGTTCTTATACCACTTATGTTTTTTTTCAGCATGCCAAAACCAAATTCTTGATGCTGATTCAGGAATTAATAAAAATGATTGTTTCCCGCAAGCTCCTGCTAAATGGGCGGTTATATTATCCGTTGTGATTACACAATCCATTTGATTAATTATATAAATTAATTTTTCAAGATCATTAAAGTAATCTATGTCTTGAATTAATAAATCAATATCAAATCTATCACGGACAGTCTCAATATCTTGGCTAATATCCCCGTATTGAAGATTATGAAAAATTACATTATTAGATATAACTGGTTCAATTAAATTAGCTACACCAATATTTCTAGCTTGAGATTCTGATTTTGAGTTTGGTGATTTCCAACTCAATCCAATATTAAGATACGAGGTATCTTTTTTAAAAAAATTAAAATCAATAACTTTTTTGAATATTGGCGTTATATTTAATAAATCATTTTTATTTTTAATGAAAAACTTTAAGATATCACCTAAAAAGATATACAATCTTGCTTCAGTTGTGTTTATATTTTCATGCGATATAAAAGAAATTTTAGGAAAATTCAATTTTAAAATATTAGAGATTCTCTTATCAATCACAAAAATAAAATTATCTGGGTTGATAAATGGAAGTGTACTTAAAAAAAGTAATTGATCTCCAATACCTTGTTCGCTTAAGACAAGTATTTTTTCATTTGGCAAAATATCACTTTTCCATTCATCTAATTTTAATTTAAAGTCTAGGGGCGGTTTAAATCTATAAAAATAATATAACCAACCATCCGAAAATTTATAGTTTTTTAATGCCAAAAGACCTAAATTTAGTTTGGCAAAAGTACTATCAGATTGATGCTCAAGTGATAGTGAAAAAAAATCTTTTGCTTTTTGTTCTTCACCCATATCTCTATAAATTAATCCATAGTTATTAAGAATATTTGAGTTGTAATCAGCAGAAGATATTTCATTTAATTTATCAATTGCCGCTTGCAGATCATTTTTTTTATAAAAATAAATAGAATAGTAAAAATTTTTAGTTACATCATTTTTTATATTAATTATATTTTCCTTTGCATCCTCTAGTTTTTCAGATGCTAGATAATATCTAGCATATAGTTCATATAATCTTTCGCTATCTGAAATATATTTAGAAGATAATTTTAAATATTCTGCACATGTAGTTAGATTATTTAAATTAATTAATTGTTCAATTTTGAAAATAATTGCTTTACTAGATTCAGGGAATGTAAGTAGGTATTTTTCAATATCGATTAGGGCTTGATTAGGATTTTGAAGTTTGTTGTAAGCTTTAGCCCTATTAAAAAAAAATTCGGGTAAGCTCTCGGTTTCTAATGCTTTATTAAAATTAATTAATGCATTTTTATAATCGTTTATAAAAAGAAAAAGATTGCCTAAGTTATTATAACTATGACTAAAATTGGGATTAATCCTGATTGATTTATTATAAGAGGATATCGCTTCTTCAATCTGATTTAATTCTTTTTGAGCAAGGGCCAAATTAGAATATGCATGAAAATTATTTGGTTCAATTGCTAATAGATTATTAAAACAATTAACAGATTCTTTAAAATTTTTTGATTGATAGTAAGCAGTTCCTAGAAGAAATAAAATTTGATTTTTATTACCTTCCGACATACTAAGTAAACTTAAATATATCTTTATAGCTTTTTTAAGTTGATTTTTTTTGTGAAATTCTAAAGCTTTACTAAAATTAGAGTTGTCCATTAGGTAATAATATTACAATTTAGATATCGAGGTCTTTTATTTTTCTTGTAATTGTATTTCTACCAATACCTAATTTTTTTGCGGCAAGTATTTTTTTACCTTTGCAAATTTCTAAAGTTTGTTTTATGAGAATATTTTCTAATTTTTGAATATATAAATCAAAGATATTAGGTACGTCATTTGCTAAATCATTAATAATTAAACCACCTAACAACTCCTCCCAATTACCAGATGATTTATTATAAATATTTTCTTTTAAAAGTTCACCTGGAAGATCAGATACCCCGATTTCTTTACCAGGTGACATTACAGTCAGCCAGTGGCAAATATTTCTCAGCTGTCTAATATTTCCGGTCCAATTTAACTTCCTAAAATAGTCTTGAGTTTCTTCATTAAGATATTTTGAGCTAGTTTTTAATTCTTTAGCACTTTGACTGAGGAAAAATTTTGCTAAAAGAACAATATCATTTTCACGCTCTCTTAAAGGTGGTAGATCAATAGTAATTACATTAAGTCTATGAAATAAATCTTCTCTAAAAGTTTGATTTTTAATTTTTTCTTGTAAATTTTGATGAGTTGCAGCAATTATCTTAACATTAGCTTTTATGACTGAGCTGCTCCCAAGTTTCTGAAAAGAACCATCATTCAGAACTCTTAAAAGTTTGGACTGAAGGTCAATTGGCATATCGGCAATTTCATCAAGGAATAATGTTCCATTTTCAGCCTCTTCGAAGTAACCTTTTTTTGAAACATTTGCTCCAGTAAAAGCTCCCTTCTCGTAGCCGAATAATTCAGATTCAAGTAGATCTTTTGGAATTGCTGCAGAGTTGAGCGCTATAAAAGGTTTATCTTTTCTTAAACTATTGTCATGTATGGCTTTTGCTATAAGCTCTTTACCCGTCCCACTTTCACCAGTGATAAGGATGGATGCATCAGACTTACTTAACTTTCCAATTTGTTTAAAAACATCCTGCATTACTTTTGAAGTTCCAATTATTTTATTTGAACTTTCAATTTCATTAAGATCCTCTGTATTATCTTTGAATGCAGAGTTGATTACTCTGATCGCGTTATCAATATCAAATGGTTTTGGGAGATATTCATATGCTCCGTGTGAATAAGAATCGATTGCAGAATCTAGATCACTAAATGCTGTCATAATTATCACAGGAATATTTGGAAACTTTACCTTCACTTTTTCAAGAAACTGTAGACCTGATTCACCTGGCATTTTGATATCGCTAATGATTAGATCAGGCATGTCATGATTAAAATGATTTATCGCTTCATTAGTATTCCCAAATGCTAAAACATTATAATTATTTTTTTCTAAGGCCTTTTGAAGAACCCATCGAATTGATTTATCGTCATCAAGAATCCAGATTTTCTTTTTAGAAGTATCCATATTTAATTTTTAATTGGTAATAAAATTTTAAATTCGGTCACACCAGGTTGGCTATTAACATCAACAATGCCGTTGTGGAGTGTAATAAAGTTTTGACTTAAAGGTAGTCCAAGTCCTGTTCCAGAATCTTTTCCGCTAACAAGTGGAAAAAATATTTCTTCAATTCTTTCTTTAGGAATCCCAGGCCCATTATCAATGATGGATATATTTAAAACAGTGTGGTGAAGTTTTTTATGAAAGATGACTTTTCTTTCAGAGCGAGTTACTAACTTTATTTTATTTATTTCTTCAAATGGCGATAAGGTTAAAATTTCACACGCATTTTTAACAATATTGAATAGGGCTTGGTAAATCTTTTCATAGTCACAAGATATCAATGGTATGGATATGTCGTAATCTCTAATAAATTCGATTGCTGAGTATTCTGAGCTCAGCGTGCTACGAACCTTTTCTATAATTTCATGGATATTATTTTGTTCAAATTTTGGAATCTTATGAGGACTTAATAAGCTATCCATTAATTTTTGTAAACGTTCACTTTCGGAAATGATTATTTGAATATATTCAGACAAATCCTCATTGACCTCGTCAGATAAAAGCTGAGCTGAGCCTTTAATTCCACCAAGAGGATTTCTTATTTCATGCGCAAGATTTCTCAAGAGTTCAGAATTAGCTTTTTGTTGCAACATCATCCTTTCCTCTTTGGCTACTTGAAGAACCTGATCCATTTGAATAAATTCTAAAATAAAATCATACTCATCATCATCATATGGGGTTACTGTAAAAGTGACCGTTTTGATAATATTTTTAATTTTAATTTGACATTCATGCTCTTTATAAGTGGAAGACCTTTCTATGGATTTATCAATTCGATATTTTAAATAATCAATATCCTCGAAAATTAAAGAGATTTGCTTATCCATGACTTTTTTTAATGAGACCTGAAAAAGAATTTCCGCGCTGGGATTTAAATATTTAATGTTAAGATTTTTATCAAGCAGTACAACTGATGTTGCCAGCTGCTCTAATTCGTTATTTTCTTTTTCTTTAATTGGGGGCGACATTTAGATTTTAAATCGGGGTGAAAAATCACCCCGAAAATAAAAATATTACACTGAATAATACAAATCAAACTCAACCGGATGAGGTGTCATTCTCAGTGTTGTTACTTCGTTCATTTTTAAATCAATAAAGCTGTCAATGAAGTCATCTGAAAACACACCACCTTGAGTTAAGAATGCACGATCTTCGTTTAATGCTTCAAGAGCTTCCTCTAAAGATCTAGCAACTGTTGGGATAGCTGCATCCTCTTCTGGTGGAAGGTGATACAAATCTTTTGTTGCAGCTTCACCTGGATGTATTTTATTTTGAATACCATCCAAACCAGCCATTAAAAGTGCACTAAAAGCAAGATATGGATTCGCTGTTGGATCTGGGAATCTGGTTTCAATTCGCCTCGCTTTATCGCTTGACACGAATGGTACACGAATAGATGCAGATCGATTTTTTGCCGAGTAAGCTAGTTTAATTGGTGCTTCAAATCCAGGCACTAGTCTTTTATAGGAGTTTGTAGATGGATTTGTTAAAGCATTTAATGCTCTTGCATGTTTAATGATACCGCCAATATAGAACAAAGCTGTTTCACTTAAACCTGCATACTCGTCACCAGCAAATGTATTTTTTCCATCTTTCCAGATTGATTGGTGAACATGCATACCAGAGCCATTGTCATTTAAGACCGGTTTAGGCATAAATGTCGCAGTTTTACCAAAATTATTAGCAGTATTATGAACTACATATTTTAGAATTTGTGTCCAATCAGCTCTTTGCGTTAGTGTAGAAAACTTTGTTCCTATCTCGCATTGTCCTGCGCCAGCAACTTCGTGGTGATGAACTTCTACAGGAACACCAAGTTGCTCAAGTGTCATACACATGGCTGATCTTAGATCTTGTAATGAATCTACTGGAGGAACTGGGAAATAACCACCCTTCACTGCTGGACGATGGCCAACATTTCCACCTTCATGATTATTTTCTGAATCCCAGGAGGCTTCTTCCGTGTAAATTTTTACATGAGAGCCACTCATATCAGTCTTCCAAGTTATCGAATCAAAAACAAAGAATTCGGGTTCTGGGCCAAAATAAGCGGTATCACCGACCCCTGTTGACTTTAAGTAAGCCTCAGCTTTTAGAGCAATACTTCTTGGATCTCTGTCATAAGGTTTGCCGTCCGTTGGGTCTACAATATTACATGTTAAGGTCAGTGTTGTTTCTTCGAAAAATGGATCAATTTTAGCAGTATCTGGATCTGGCATAAGCAACATGTCTGATGCGTTAATACCTTTCCATCCTGCAATTGATGAGCCATCAAAAGCATGACCCTCTTTAAACTTATCTTCATCAAAAGCGGATACAGGAACAGACACATGCTGTTCCTTTCCTTTTGTGTCGGTAAATCTGAAATCAACAAATTTTACATTGTTGTCCTTTACCATTTTCATTACATCTGAAACTGCCATAGTAAAATTTCCTCTCATGTTTAGTTATTCACTTTTTATTAATGCAACATCTATGCCAAAATAAAATAGATGTAATATATTAGTTGATCAGTAATAAATTAATACTAGTGTAGTTAAAAAAGTTATTTTTTTGATCAACTTTAAAACAAATTTACTAAAAAATGCACTATATTAGTGCAAAAATAGGGAAAAATGAAAAAATTTGCTGTTATAGGTAATCCAATTAAACATTCATTATCACCACTAATTCATTCAGAATTTGCTCAACAATCTTCAATAGATTTGACTTATGAAAAAATTTTGGCTGATGATGAAATAACTTTCATATCAACAATTCAAAACCTAATTAATCAAGGTTATGCGGGAGTGAATGTCACCCTCCCTTTCAAAGGATACGCTGCTAAAATTTCAACAACAAAAACTTCAGAAGTCGATTTAACTGGATCTGCAAATACACTTTCATTTGATCATAATGCCATTGCAGCTCATACAACGGATGGAATTGGCTTGGTGAATGATTTATTAGAAAAAATTGGGACACTTTCAAGCTCTTCCATTTTGTTGCTAGGCGCAGGTGGCGCTGCCAATGGAGTCATTCCATCCTTATTGAATGAAGAAATTTCTCATCTTTATCTATGGAACAGGACTATACAGAAATCATTTGATATGGCTAATCATTGGCATAAAAGTTATGAAAATATTTCAGTGATGGAAAATGTTGATTTTAAAAAAATCGATATAGTCATTAATGCCACATCTGCAGGGATAGATAATACTGCCTCGTCCCCAATATCTTTAAATGATAGTCATAAAGAGATCATTTGCTATGACATGATGTATGGTAGACAGACTCCATTTTTAAAAAGTGCAAGCGATAATAACTTAGCTTTTTTTGATGGATTGGGCATGTTAGTAAAGCAAGCTGCAGCAAGTTTTGAAATTTGGCATGAGCAAAAAGTTGAATCTAAAAGCATTGAGGAATCTTTAAGATCAACTTTAATTTAAAAAAAATATTCTTTTTAATTTCAATACTAACAATTGGATATATATTTTTTCTGACTCCAAAAATCATAGAGATTTACAAATTCAAATCTATCAATCCAAAAACGACATCGATGATGAATTATCAATTAGGAATTGATGATGCAAAAAATATAACAATTGATTGGGTGTCTTATGAGATGATAAGCAACTCAATGAAAAGAGCGGTTGTTGCTGCTGAAGATGACCGTTTTATAGTGCATTCAGGAATTGATATTAGGTCGATTAAGGATGCATTTGTTGATAATCTTCATCTAAAAAATAAAAGAGGTGGGTCAACAATTTCTCAACAGCTAGTTAAAAATTTATTTCTCAGCCCATCAAAAAATATATTTAGAAAAATTAATGAGGCAGTTCTGGTCATTTTTTTAGAAATGTTTTTAAGTAAAAAAAGAATATTAGAACTGTATCTGAATATTGCAGAATGGGGCGACGGACTCTATGGGATTAAAAATGCATCAAAATTCTATTTTAATATTGACCCAAATTCTTTAAGTTCATATCAATCAGCAAAACTTGCATCTATGTTAACTAATCCAAGAAAGTATCAGAAAGATATTAATTCAGAATTTTTGACAAAAAAAACTAACCAAATTTTTAAAAGAATGGATTATTCAAGCATCCCTTAAATTAATTTTTTTAAATACTGTCCTGTATAACTTTTTTTAGCTTTAGATAATTCCCTTGGGCTACCACAAGCAATCACTTCGCCACCACCAGAACCGCCCTCAGGACCTAAATCAATAATCCAGTCAGCTGTTTTGATGACATCGAGATTATGTTCAATAACAACGATGGTATTACCATTATCTCGAAGCTTATGAAGAACATTTAAGAGTAATTGAATATCTGCAAAATGAAGTCCCGTCGTTGGCTCATCAAGAATATACATCGTTTTCCCAGTATCTCTCTTCGAGAGCTCTAATGCTAATTTTACTCTCTGAGCTTCCCCTCCCGATAAAGTAGTGGCATTTTGACCAAGGGTAATGTATCCAAGGCCAACATCTAAAAGGGTGTGTAATTTTTTTGCAACAACAGGTATAGACTCGAAAAATTGATAGGCATCTTCAACGGTCAATGTTAAAATTTCGTGGATATTTTTACCTTTATATTTTATTTCTAAAGTTTCCCGGTTATATCTATGCCCATTGCAAATATCACATTTAACATACACGTCAGGAAGAAAGTGCATTTCAACCTTTAAAACACCATCACCCTCGCATGCCTCACACCTTCCACCTTTCACGTTAAATGAAAACCTTCCAGGACCATACCCTCTTGATTTGCTTTCGGGTAATTTAGAAAATAAATCCCTAATAGGAGTAAATAGGCCAGTGTAAGTGGCAGGATTAGATCGTGGCGTTCTTCCAATTGGGCTTTGGTTTACATCGATAACTTTATCAAATAAATTCACTCCTAAAATTTCATCATGTGGGGCCGTTTCATGATTGTTTCGGTTTAATTGATTTGATAAAGATAAATAAAGGGTATCGTTAATTAGAGTGGACTTTCCACTTCCAGACACACCTGTAACACAAGTAAATAGACCAACAGGAATATCTACATTTATATTCTTGAGATTATTTCCCCTAGCTCCTTTGATTCTAATAAAGTTATTGGTAGTCTTTGAAAGATTCTTAATTTCAATTTTTTTATTTTTTGATAGGTATTGGGCGGTCAGTGAATTTTTATTTTTCAATATTTCTTGTGGTGAGCCACAAGCAATAATTTCACCACCATGCACTCCAGCACCAGGACCAATGTCTATGACATAATCAGCACTTAAGATAGCATCTTCATCATGTTCAACTACAATAACTGTATTGCCAAGATCTCGAAGATTTTTTAAAGTTTCTAGTAACCTGTCATTGTCTCTTTGATGTAAACCAATTGAAGGTTCATCGAGAACATACATGACCCCAGTTAAGCCACTGCCAATTTGAGAAGCTAGCCTAATTCTTTGAGCCTCGCCACCAGAAAGAGTATCAGCAGTTCGAGACAAACTAAGATAGTTAAGTCCAACATTATTGAGAAAGAAAACTCTGCTTTTTATTTCATTGATTATTTTTTCGGCAATTTGTTTTTTTGATCCAGTTAAATTTAAATTTTCAAAATACTGGTAACATTCTTTAAGTGACATATCGCAGATCGAATGAATATCAACGTCATTTATTAATACACTAAGTGATGATTCTTTTAATCTCTTGCCTTGGCAATCAGGACATTCTTTATGACTAAGGTATTTTGCTAATTCATCTCGAACCAAATGAGAATCTGATTCGCGATACCGTCTTGAAAAATTATTGAGAACTCCCTCAAAGGTATGATTTTTTTTGTAAATCTTGCCATCAGAGCTGAGATATGAAAAATCAATTTTTTCATTATTTCCATAGAGAATAATGTGTTGGATTTCTTGAGATAACTCTTTAAATGGTTGATCAATATCAAATTGATAATGATCGGCGAGTGACTTTAAAATTTGAAAATAAAAATGATTTCGCTTATCCCATCCTTTTATAGCGCCAGCTGATAAAGACAGGTCAGGCATTGCCACTATTTTGTCTGAATCAAAAAATGTTTTATTTCCAAGCCCGTCACATGAGGGACACGCACCCATCGGATTATTAAAGGAAAAAATTCGTGGCTCTAGTTCTTCTAGAGAAAAATCACACACGGGGCAAGCAAATTTGGTAGAAAATAAATGTGTGCTGTCATTATCAATATCATAAACGATGACCTTTGATTTCGATAACCTCACTGCCGTTTCAATAGACTCAGTAATTCTCTGTTTTGAAGCTGGGTCAATTTTTAGACGATCAATAACTACTTCAATAGTATGTTTTTTATTTTTATCAATCTCAGGTAAATCATCAATTTCATAAATCGAATTATTTAATCTCACTCGAATAAAGCCTTGCGCTCGAAGTTCATCAATAAGATCTTTGTGACTTCCTTTTTGCTTACTAATGATTGGAGACAAAATTACAATTTTTTTGTCTTCTCCAAGTAACAAGATGTTGTCCACAATCTGAGAAATAGTTTGAGCCTCTAGTTTATGTTTATGCTCTGGGCAATGTGGATCACCAGCACGGGCAAAAAGTAATCTCAAATAATCATGGACTTCTGTGACGGTTCCAACAGTTGACCTTGGGTTATGTGACGTGGATTTTTGCTCAATGGATATTGCAGGCGATAAACCCTCAATTAAATCCACATCCGGCTTGCTCATCCTATCCAAAAATTGTCTGGCATAGGCTGAAAGAGATTCAACATATCGTCTCTGTCCTTCAGCATAAATGGTGTCAAAAGCAAGGGATGACTTACCTGACCCTGACAGTCCGGTGATGACAACTAACTTATTTTTGGGCATTGAGACAGAAATATTTTTTAAATTATGGGTTCTTGCCCCCTTGATAATTAGATTGTCATTATTTTTTTGCATAACCTGTTAATATACGAGAAATTTAAAATTTATGTAATAAGTACTTCATAAAATGACATCGTTTGAAATCAAATCGACACTGGGTATCGCATTCATTTATATGTTAAGAATGCTTGGCTTGTTTATTGTTCTGCCGATCATGTCAGTCTACTTAACTGAGCTAGGTACTGGCGCATCAACATTTTTAATTGGTCTAGCATTTGGTATTTATGGTTTAACTCAAGCACTATTTCAAATCCCATTTGGTATATTATCTGATCGCTTTGGAAGAAAGAAGATGATCATTATTGGTTTAAGTATTTTCCTCATCGGCTCAATTGTTATTTTTTTTTCAGAATCATTAATTATGATCACTATTGGTCGAGCACTTCAAGGAGCTGGGGCAATATCAGCGGTTCTCTTAGCATTGCTTGCTGATTTGACTACGGACCAAACAAGAACAAAGTCCATGGCAATTATTGGAGCATCCATTGGCCTGACCTTTGGAATTTCAATTGTACTCTCTCCTATTTTGAATACCTATTTAGGCTTTCAAAATATATTTATGTTAATTGCCATACTTTCCCTGGTTGCAATGGCAGTAGTCATTTATTATATTCCTAACCCCATTAGATATACAAAGAATAAAAAAATTGATTACCCTATAAAACAAATTATTTTTGACAAAGTTTTTCTCAAACTGGATTATGGAATTTTCGCTTTACATGCATCTCAAATTATTATGTTTATGATGATTCCATTAATGCTCAATGGAATCGGGTATACCATAAATTATCATTGGCAAATTTATTTACCGGTTTTTGTTTTATCCATGCTGGCCATAATTCCAATGATAATTTTATCTTCCAAGAAAAAGATGTTAAGAAGTTTTTTTCTCCTAAATGTTTTTCTGCTTATTTTTGTTCAATTCCTCTTTATAATTTGGTCGGATAGTAAACAGGCTATCATGATCACTTTATTGATCTATTTTATTGCTTTTAATTTTTTAGAGGCAACCCTGCCCAGTTTGATCAGTCGATTGTCACCTAAAAATTTAAAAGGATTGGTCCTTGGCGCATACAATACATCCCAATCTTTAGGAATTTTCGTGGGAGGGATTTTAGGTGGATTTATTGTTATGCAATTTAGCGATCAAGCCATATTTATCTTAAGCGCTATTTTGTTGGCAGTCTGGTTTATTCTTATGCTTAGATTTATCTTTCCATCCAGCAAAAATGATATGGTTATCAAGATAAAACCTGAATTTTTTAAACAATCTGATAAATCAAAAAATTTAATTTTTAATAAGATTGAAAAATTAGATTTTATTGATGAAGCCTTAATTTTCCCTAGCGAAAGCTATATAATTATAAAATTAAAACGTAATACAAAATTTGATAACAATAAGGTTATGAAAATTTTAGGAGAAAAAAATGCCATCAGTTAATAAGGTCATACTTATGGGTAATCTTGGAAGAGACCCTGAGGTGAGGTTTATGCCTAACGGAGATGCGGTTTGTAATTTTAGTATTGCAACGACTGACTCATGGAAGGATAAAGCAGGAGAGAGACAAGAAAAAACAGAATGGCATAATATTGTCATGTACAGACGGTTAGCAGAAATTGCCGGTGAGTATTTAAAAAAAGGACGTCCAGTCTATCTTGAGGGACGACTTCAGACAAGAAAATGGCAAACTAAAGAAGGCCAAGACCGATACACCACTGAAATTATTGCTGATTCAATGCAAATGCTTGGAGGACGGGATGGAGCTCCTGCTCAGGATTCACAACCAAGCCCGCAGCCTGAAGCAAAGGATGAATTCGACCAAACTCCTTCTCGAAATAGTCAGACATCACCATCTAGTGGTAATTCATTTGATGAATTTGAAGACGATATTCCATTTTAGAGAAATCAATGCCTATTTACGAGTATAAATGTTCTAGCTGTTTCCATTCGGATGATCTTTTTTTAAAGCTTTCAGAGGCTATTACTAAAAATTGTCCTGTGTGTGGCAAAGACACTTTTGAAAAAAAAGTTTCTGCTCCTGCATTTAAATTAAATGGATCAGGATGGTACGAGACAGATTTTAAAAAACCTACAACAAAATCAGAGACGACATCAACAAAATCAGAGGCTAAATCAACCACTTCTGAAAGCCCATTAAAGACGGAAAATCAAAAAAATGTTTAAAAAAAATATCTTTACAGGACTCATTGTCCTTATCCCCCTTGTTTTAACTCTCTGGGTCATATACTCATTGGCACACTTCCTCGATCAAGTGGTTTTATTTTTACCTTATGAATATCAACCTAATCAGTTAGTCGGATTTAATATCCCTGGGGTTGGAGTCATCTTAACTATAGCTTCAATCTTTTTAGTGGGTTTGATCGCAAATAATTTTTTTGGTAAGAGATTCATTTCTTTGTATGAAATTATCCTCGATAAGCTTCCATTTGTTAAATCAATATATGGAGGAATTAAACAAGTTTCTGACACTTTATTTTCCAATAATTCCAATGCCTTCTCTAAAGCTGTGTTAATCGAGTTTCCAGATGCAAAAAATTACACATTTGCATTCATTACTGGCGAGACGGACGAAAGAATTTCGAAAATTTTAAAAGGCAAATACGTTAACGTTTATGTTCCTACTACACCAAATCCAACGTCAGGCTATACCTTGATGGTTCCAAGAAATAAAATTAAGGAAATTGATGTTTCCGTGGATCAAGCATTAAAATATGTCATATCCATGGGGGTTGTCCCACCAAAATCAAACACACGTTCAAACAAAGCTAAGAGATAATTATGATGAGAACTTTATATTGTGGGCATGTAAATGCATCCCATATCGATCAAGAAATATATTTATGTGGATGGGCTCATCGCAGACGAGATCATGGGGGTGTCATTTTTATTGATCTAAGGGACAGAGAGGGTCTGGCACAAATTGTTATTGATCCTGATACGCCAGAGGCATTTAAAATTGCTGAAACTGTGAGAAGCGAATATGTTTTAAAAGTTAAATGTAAGGTTCGAAAACGTCCTGAAGGCACAGTTAATAAAAACATACCGACTGGTGAAGTTGAAATGCTAGTTTCTGAAATAGAAATTATCAATGCATCTTTAACACCACCATTTGTTATTGATGATGAAAATATTACTGAGAATATCCGCTTAGAAAATCGTTTCATTGATTTGCGACGTGATCAAATGCAGAAAAATTTAAAGGTACGTTATGAGATCACTAAAAGCGTTCGTCAATCATTAGATGATGATAATTTTATGGAGATTGAAACTCCGATATTAACTAGAAGTACTCCTGAGGGGGCAAGAGATTATCTTGTGCCATCAAGAGTTCATCATGGTGAATTCTTTGCACTACCGCAATCTCCTCAACTTTTTAAACAATTGTTGATGGTTTCTGGATTTGATCGATATTTTCAAATTGCTAAATGTTTTCGGGATGAAGATTTAAGAGCAGATAGACAGCCTGAATTTACTCAAATTGACATTGAAGCATCATTTGTTGAAGAGGAAGATGTAAAAAATATTGCCGCAAAGTTAACTCAAAAAGTATTTAAAGATGTGCTGAATATAGATCTACCAGAAAAATTTCAGGAAATCTCTTACAAAGAGGCAATGACTCGATATGGATCCGACAAGCCTGATTTGCGCGTTAATCTAGAGCTCATCGAGTTAACTGATGATATGAAAGATGTCGACTTCAAAGTATTTTCAACACCAGCAAACTCATCTAGTGGCCGTGTAGCTGCATTAAAAGTTCCATCTGGAGCAGATATGTCGAGATCAGAAATTGATCAATACACGGAATTCGTCAAGATATACGGAGCTAAAGGATTAGCATATATAAAAATCAATGACGTCACCAAGCTCAATGAAGAAGGCTTGCAAAGCCCAATTGTTAAAAATATTCATGAAAAAGCTTTGAAAGCAATCATTGAGAAGACAAACGCTGACAATGGAGATTTGATATTCTTTGGCGCGGACAAAGAAAAAATTGTAAATGAAGCCCTTGGAGCTTTAAGAGAAAAAATTGGTCAGGATCGTAAAATACTTACGGGCGATGAGTGGTCAATTCTATGGGTGGTTGATTTCCCTATGTTCGAGTTTAACGAAGATGAAGATCGTTGGGATGCATTACACCATCCGTTTACATCCCCGAAAGATGGACATGAAAAATTACTCGCTTCTGATCCAGGAGCATGCCTTTCAAAGGCTTATGATTTGGTTATTAATGGTTGGGAAGTTGGTGGAGGATCAATTCGTATTCATGATCAATCTATTCAATCACAAGTATTTTCAGCATTAAATATTTCTAATGAAGAGGCAAGTGAAAAATTTGGTTTCCTTCTTGATGCTCTGCAATTCGGAGCGCCTCCTCATGGGGGCTTAGCCTTTGGCTTAGACCGTTTAACAACATTATTAGTAGGAGCAGAATCAATTAGAGACGTGATTGCATTTCCTAAAACTCAAAGAGCGCAGTGTTTATTAACTTCAGCACCAAATGAGGTTGACGAAAAACAATTGAGAGAATTACACATTCGTGTTCGAAATCAAAACGTTTCATCTAGTTAATTTTTTAATATGATTGAAGGAATTAATCATTACAACTTAAGGGCTGACGAAAAAACTATTGAAGTTTTAAAAGAGTTTTATATTGAAATCGTAGGTTTAAAGTTAGGTCATCGCCCCCCATTTAAAAATGGCGGTTATTGGTTATATGCAAATCAAAAAGATGTGCTCCATTTAAGTTTTTCTAAAAACGGTATTGTTAATGAGTTAAATGTGAACTCCACATTCGACCACATGGCATTTACATGCCAAGATGAGAATATATATATTGATCTCTTAACTAAAAAAAATATTAAGTTTTCAATTCGTGAAGTTCCCGAAATTGGTACCCGTCAAATTTTTTTCAAAGACCCAGCTGGAAATGGCATCGAGCTGATCTTTCCAAATAGCTAATATGTCGATTATTAATCTATATGTTGGATACGATGAAAGAGAAGCAATTGCTTACCATGTCTTTTGTCATTCAGTAATTAAAAATACCTCAATTCCAGTTAAAATTACACCACTAGTTTTAAGTCAATTAAAAGAATTTAATGAAACCCATCAAGATCGCAGCAATGATTTTGTTTATTCTAGATTTTTAACTCCTTATTTAAATGAATTTAAAGGTTGGGCAATTTTTGTTGATGGAGATATGATTTGCCAGGCTGATTTGAAAGAGCTGATTGAAATGGCTGATCCTAACAAGGCTCTCATGGTGGTAAAACACGACTATGAAACAAAGGCATCAATAAAATATTTAGGGAATATTAATGAAAATTATCCGAGAAAAAATTGGTCAAGCGTAGTCTTATGGAATTGTTCTCATCCAAAACATAAAATCCTGACGCCAAAGTTTGTTGCAGATCAAACAGGAAAATTTTTACATCGATTTAGTTGGCTGGATGATAATGAAATAGGTGAGCTACCGTTGGAATGGAATTGGCTGGCTTGTGAGTATGAAAAAAATGAACAAGCGAATTTAATACATTACACTCTTGGTACGCCATGTTTCAAGGATTTTAGAGATACTGATATGGCTGAGATTTGGTATGATTATTATGAATCAGCAAAAAAAGGATTTGATCAATGAAAAGCTACCGAAAAGAATTATGGTTTAATGCTCCAGAAAGGATGCATTTTACAAACATCACTCATGAAATCAGAGAATGTTTAGCTGAAAGCGGCATCAGTGAGGGGCTGGTTTTAGTCAATGCAATGCATATCACGGCAAGTGTTTTTATTAATGATGACGAATCTGGCTTGCATAGTGATTATAAAAAGTGGCTAGAAAGACTTGCTCCACATGAACCTGTCAGTGGTTATCGTCATAATGATACCGGTGAAGATAATGCTGATGCTCATATGAAAAGACAGGTCATGGGAAGAGAAGTGGTGGTTGCGGTTACCGATGGCAATTTAGACTTTGGGCCATGGGAACAAATTTTCTATGGTGAGTTTGATGGCCGCAGAAAGAAAAGAGTGTTAGTCAAAATTATTGGAGACTAACTTTTAATAAAACTTTCAAGTTGGTCAATCAGAAATCTTTGATGAGTAATAGTTTCTTTGGCTAAATCCCCCAAAGATAACATTCCTACAACTTTTTTATTGTCAACAACTGGAAGGTGACGAATACGATTTTCTGTCATTATCTCTAGACCTTTATCATACGAGTCATTGGCATCAATAGTAATTACATCTTTTGTCATGACTTCTTCAATCAAACATTCTTTTGAGGATTTGCCTTTTAACACAATCTCTCTGGCATAGTCTCTCTCTGAGATGATGCCAAGTAGTTTATTTTTTTGCATAACAAGCAAGGCTCCTATTTTATATTCTGCCATGATGATTAATGCATCTATCACTGGCCTATCAGGCTCAATAGACAAAATATCATTATGTTTTTTATCGTTTAATATTTGCTGCGCTGTTTTCATAATGCATAATTAATAAAATTTCTAAAAACTAGAATAACAAATTTTATAAAACATGCAAAATTCTTTTAAAAGTAAACTGCTGCCAATTTTGAGTGTGGTTTTGATGACTTTTTTTTGGGGCTATAACTGGGTGGTCATGAAACAAGCTGTTCAATTAGTGGGACCTTGGGAGTTTGCTTTTGTAAGAAATTTTTTTGGGGCCGTCGTTCTTTTGTTATGTTTAGCTGTAATGCAAAAGTCATTAAAAATTATAAATTTTAAGTTTGTTTTTTTAATTGGTATTTTTCAAATGATTGGTTTCACTGTGCTGGTGTTGGTTGCACTAGTTCATGGAGGAACAGCAAAAATATCTGTGTTAACTTTTACAATGCCCATATGGGCAAATTTACTGGCACTATATTTTTTAAAAGAAAAAATGTCTAACAAGCAAATTTTTGCAATAGCTGTCAGTGTGATAGGTTTGCTCCTCATATTTGACCCTGTCCATAAAAATGCTGATTTTAAAAGCATGTTAATTGCGATTAGTGCAGGTTTTTTTTGGGGTTGTGGAGTGATTAGTGTCAAAAAGTATAATCAAAAATATCCACAAGTCGATTTGTTAAACCTCACGGCATGGCAAATGTTATTGGGGTCTATACCTATTCTTTTTATTATCGTTGCAAAAGGTTTAGCAATTTATGAAATCAATCCATATTTATGGAAAGCCTCGCTCTACAACATTATCTTCTGTAATGCATTAGCTTGGTTGCTATGGAATTATGGAGTCAAACATTTAAAAACTAGTGAGGTATCTACCATTTCACTATTGGCTCCTGTCATCGGTTCATTGGCAGCATTTGTTGAGCTCCATGAAGCTCCAAAAATAAATGAAGGTATTGGGCTAGCAATGATCTTATGTGGGGTATTAATGATGATTCTTCTCGCTTCACGTGGGGGCTCAAAATGATAAAATACAAATTAAACAATTATTAGGAAAACTTATGGCAGGACATTCCAAGTGGGCAAATATTCAGCATCGTAAAGGACGCCAAGATGCAAAAAGAGGAAAGATTTTCACAAAATTAATTAAAGAAATTACTGTGTCGGCGAGGATGAGTGGCGGTGATCCAAATTTTAATCCAAGATTACGTGCGGCAATAGCAGCAGCAAAAGATGAAAATATGCCTGCAGAAAATATTACTAGGGCTGTTAAAAGAGGAACAGGTGAGCTTGAGGGGGTTAATTATGAGGAGATCCGTTACGAAGGTTATGGAATTAATGGTGCAGCAATCATTGTTGATTGTTTGACTGATAATAAAAATAGAGCCGTCGCTGATGTACGCCATGCTTTTTCTAAAAATGGGGGAAATTTGGGAACGGATGGCTGTGTGGCTTTTATGTTTAAACATTGTGGCAGTATTTTTTTTGCTCCAGGCTCTAATGAAGAAGAGATCATGGAAAAAGCGATTGATTTAGGTGCTGAGGATGTTGAGATTAATGAAGATGGTTCTATTGAAGTGATTACCCCACCAAATGATTTTTTAACAATTAAAGAAGCTTTTGAAAAAGATAATCTAAAATTCGAAATGGCTGAATTAACAATGAAAGCAGATAATGAGGTGGAACTATCTGGCGATGAAGGAGCAAAAATGCAAAAAATTCTCGATGTTCTTGATGATCTTGATGATGTACAAGAGGTATACACCAACGCAGTAATCGAGAATTAGCTTGAACGCTTCTAGGGTAATTGGGATTGACCCGGGATTAAGAATTACAGGTTATGGCATCGTTGATTGCCAAAATAAGAAAGCGACTTATATTACAAGCGGCATTATTAAAACAACCTCAGAAAAACTTCCCTACCCGGAAAGATTAAAAATCATTTTTGATGAGGTCTCAGAGATTATTTCTCAATATCAGCCCAATCAAATGTGTATTGAAAAAACTTTTGTCAATATGAATGCAAATAGCTCCTTGGCCCTTGGGCAAGCAAGAGGGGTTGCAATGGCAGCAGGGATTCAACACCAGCTACAAATATATGAATATACGGCTTTGCAAATAAAGAAGTCTGTGGTGGGTAATGGCCATGCCCAGAAAATTCAAGTGCAATCAATGGTGCAAAGATTATTAAATCTTCCAGAAATCTTAGGACCGGATTCTTCTGATGCACTGGCTTGCATATTATGTCACAATCAAGTCATGCAAATTAATCAAGATAATATCCCTGTCAGCTATAAAGGTGGTCGTATTTTATGATCGGAAGTATACGTGGGACTCTTATTGATAAATCACCCCCTTGGATTCAAGTTGATTGTGGAGGTATTGGTTATGAAATTGAAGTACCAATGTCGACCTATTATCACTTACCCGAATTGCAATCTGATATTTTCTTGCATATTCATATGGTGGTTCGTGAGGATGCTCAGCTATTATTCGGGTTTCACACTAAAGAAGAAAAATCATCTTTTAAAAGCTTAATTAAAATTAACGGCATCGGAGCTAAAGTGGCGCTTTCAATTTTAAGTGGCGTGTCAATGGATCAATTTTCTAATGCAATCGAACAACAAGACGTCTCGCTTCTCATAAAGATTCCTGGAATAGGAAGAAAGACGGCGGAAAGATTGATTGTTGAATTAAAGGACAAACAAGATCTGAGGCTGCAACAATCATCTCAGCATTCAAAAAATTTAACTGATATTATGGATGCATTAGAGTCGCTAGGCTATTCCAAAAGCGATATTCAAAAAGTCACTAAGAATTTGAATGAAGAAACAGATGTTAATGAGGGAATCAAACAAGCATTACAATGGTTGTCTAGTTGATTATGATTGAAGAAGATCGTTTTATTGCCAACACCCCTAAAGAGAATGAAGAGATTCTCGAAAAATCCCTGCGACCTGCAGATCTTGATGAATATGTCGGTCAAGAAAAAATTAGAGATCAGTTAGAAATTTTTATCAAAGCTGCACAGCAAAGAGGAGAGGCGTTAGATCATGTGCTTTTGTTTGGCCCTCCAGGTTTAGGTAAAACAACCTTATCTCATATCATTGCTCGTGAAATGAAAGTCGGTTTAAAACAAACGTCAGGACCTGTCTTGGAAAAAGCTGGCGATCTAGCAGCATTGCTTACTAATCTTGAGCCAAATGATGTTTTATTTATTGATGAGATTCATCGCCTGTCTCCCATCATCGAGGAAATTTTATATCCGGCAATGGAAGACAATCATCTAGACATTATGATCGGTGACGGACCATCAGCTCGCTCAGTAAAGCTCGACTTACCTCCATTTACCTTAGTGGGGGCAACGACGCGCGCAGGAATGTTGACCAACCCTCTGCGAGATCGGTTTGGAATAGTGTCTCGTTTGGAATTTTACTCTCAGGATGAACTCATCAGAATTGTGAAAAGGTCAGCAAATTTACTTGATATTTTTATTGATGATACCGGTGCAGCAGAAATTGCGAAAAGATCACGAGGGACGCCAAGAATCGCTAATCGTTTATTACGACGTGTTAGGGATTATGCTTCGGTAAAAGCAGATGGAAATGTTAATGAAAAAACTGCCGATGCTGCTTTGAAGATGTTAGATGTTGATAAAATTGGCTTAGATAATATGGATCGTGCATTATTGTTAGCAATCATTGAAAAATTTAAAGGAGGACCAGTTGGCCTAGATAATCTTGCGGCAGCGATTGGGGAAGAAAAAGAAACGATTGAGGATGTAATTGAACCGTATTTAATTCAACAAGGTTATTTGATGAGAACTCCCAAAGGAAGAATAGCTACAGATATTAGTTTGAAGCATTTTAATATCCAAATTGAACAATCGAGTAACACAAAAAATTTATGGTAGGACGGGTTCATCACTGGCCAATAAGAATATATTATGAAGACACCGATAGCGGAGGTGTAGTTTATCATTCCAATTATTTAAAATTTATGGAGCGCGCCAGAACGGAGTGGTTAAGGGATTTTAAAATTGATCAAAAAACATTAAAAGATAATTTAAACTTAATGTTTGTTGTTCATGAAATTGATATAAAATTTAATAGGCCTGCTGTGTTTAATGATGAAGTTGAGGTGCAAACAACATTAGAACATTTCGGATCAGTAAAGATTGAGCTTGAGCAAAAAATTTTTCGATCGTCTGAGCTGTTAATTGAGTCTCATGTTGTTGTAGCAGCAGTAAATTCTATTTCGATGAAGCCGATGCGAATCCCTAATGACATACAATTATTAATGGAGAATAAATAATGAGCCTAGGTGGTGATCTTTCCTTTTTATCCTTGGTAATGGGAGCAAGTATTCCTGTTCAATTGGTGATGTTAATCTTAATTGCCGCCTCTGTTTTCTCATGGAAATATATTTTCATTAAAATCAAAACGATCAAAAATGCAGAAGAACATGCTACAGAATTTGAAAAATATTTTTGGGCAGGGGCTCAATTTAAACAATTATATGAGTCTGCAAACCATGCTCCGAATAATGTTGGTGGATTGAAATCTATTTTTTTTGCTGGCTATAAGGAATTTATAGCCAATACACGAGATCAAAAATTAGATAAACAAAGCAAAGAGAGTATTCGACGAGCAATGCAAGTTGCTTATAATCGTGAAGTTGACTCCCTTGAAAGACACTTGCCTTTTTTAGCAAGTGTTGGCTCTGTTAGCCCTTATATTGGCTTGTTCGGAACGGTATGGGGCATTATGAATTCTTTTATTGGGCTTTCTAATGTGGCTCAATCTACCTTAGCTCAAGTAGCTCCAGGCATAGCTGAAGCATTAATTGCAACTGCCATTGGCTTATTTGCTGCTATTCCTGCTGTGATTGCATACAATAGATTTGCAGCAAAAGTAGATCGATTGGCTATTCGGTATGAAAGTTTTATGGAAGAGTTTATTAATAACGTAGATCGCAGAGCCTAATGAGAAAACGTCGTTTAATGAACAACATCAATGTTGTGCCATATATTGATGTGATGTTGGTGTTATTAGTGATCTTTATGGTGACAGCACCGATGACCAATCCTGGGGTAGTTGAATTACCGCGAGTCGGTCAAGATTTAAAACAACAAAATACCCCAATTACTGTCTCTGTTAAAAAAGACGGCAGTCTTGAGATGGAAGGGAAAAAAATCAAAGCAGATGCATTATTGATTGAATTAAATCAAGCGCTTGAAAAGAATCCAGAATTGTCTGTAGTGATTGCAGCAGATAAAAAAACTCAATATGAAAATGTGATAACAATTATGGATTTGTTGAAACAAAATCAGATTCATAAAGTGGGATTGTTACTTAAACCAGAGAAATAATTGATATTCAATGAACTACGATGAAAATTTAAATTTACAATCAAATTTATTTTCTTTTTTAATCCATTTATCGATTCTTTTTGTTATGATTTTTACGGTGCAATGGTCGCCGCAATACCCTTATTTTGGTGAAGTCGAATTATGGGAAGCTGTGCCTTCAGTAAAAGAGCAAGCTCAAACGCCACCAAAGCCAAAACAGGCGGAGACAGTAATAAATGAAAAAACTACTCCAAAGGTAAATCAACAAATTAAAGATACTCAAGCTGAAATTAATCTTAAGAAGAAAAAAGAAAAAGAATTAGCTGAAAAAAAGAAACAAGAACAAATTAAAAAAGTGCAACAAGAATTACTCAAGCAAGAGCAGATCAAACAACTTCAAGACCAATTACTTCAACAAGAACAATTAGAACAACTTCAAAAAGAATTATTAGAACAAGATGCTCAAAATGCTGATCAAGAGATTATTTCAGAAGATAAAAAGAAATCTGAAAGAATTGCGATACAGGCAGACCAAGATATCGAAGCAGGTAAAAATAAATCTGAGATTGACAAATACAAGGCGTTAATTCAACAAAAAATACAACAGAATGTGAATAATAATTTATGTGGTTTGGATTATTTAAGTTTAAGTTTTGAGATTACATTATTACCATCAGGTGAGTTATTGAATGACCCGATCTTGAAGGATTCAAGTGGAAATTTAAGTTGCGATGAAGCGGTCGAAAGAGCAATATATCAATCTGAACCATTGCCAGTTCCAACTGACCCAAAAATTTTTGCTAAACTAAAAAAAATTAAATTAAAATTTTATCCAAACGGACAGCCTCAATGAAAAAAATCATCTATTTATTTTTTGCTCTTTTTTATTTTATTCCTCTTCATGCGATTGAAGTGATTGATATTCTGGGTGGCAAAGCTAATGAATTATCAGTTGCTGTCATTCCGTTTCAAGACGATTTAATTGAAAACGAAAAAAATCAAATTCACAATGTGATTAAGTCCGATCTGTCACGATCAGGTTTTTTTAGAGTGATTGATACCGGTGGCGTTAATAAATTGCCAACATCTGTAAATGATGTTGATTACAGTTTTTGGTCAGGTTTGCAGGCTGAGTTACTAGTCATTGGGCGTGTGCAAAGGAGCGATGAACAAATCAAAGTGGTTTATGAATTAATTGATGTTTTTAAAGAGAAAATGATGGTGTCTTCTGAATATTCAGGAAACACCAAACAAGACCGTCAGATTGGACATCAAATTTCAAATGTCATATATGAAAAGATTACTGGAAGTCAGGGCGTATTTCATACCAAAATTGGATTCGTTCAAAAAATTAATAATAATAAATATCATCTCAACATCTCTGATATGGATGGCTTCAATAAAAAAGCAATCGTCACCTCGACTCAGCCAATTATTTCAACCCGATGGTCCCCAGACGGAGAAAAAATTGCCTATGTGTCATTCGAAAAAAAGAAGCCTGTGATTTATGTGCAAAATTTACGAAATGGTGAAAGAAAGTTAGTGGCTAACTTTAAGGGAAATAACAGTGCACCCGCTTGGTCTCCGGATAGCAAGCAGCTCGCAATTGTTTTAACTTACAATGCTTTTTCACAAATATATGTCATGGATGCGGATGGAAAGAATATTAAACGATTAATGCGAAGTCGATCTATCGATACAGAGCCAACTTGGGCCCCAGATGGGAAATCAATTTATTTTGTATCTGATCGAGGGGGTGGTCCACAAATATATAAAATTGATTTGGCAACTGAGCAAATTAGAAGAGTAACTTTTGAGGGTAAATACAATGTCAGCCCTCAGTTGTCTCCGGATGGAAAATTATTAACTTTTATTACCAATGATAATGGATTTTTTAAGGTAGGCGTTCAAAATTTAATTTCTAATCAGGTCATGAAATTAACTCAGGGAAGGAATGACGAAGCCCCTGTTTTCAGTCCGAACGGACATATGGTACTATACACACATAAAGATTCAGAAAAAGAAACAACACTCTCAACTGTCTCTTTGAATGGTTTTAAACAACAGGTGATCAA
This sequence comes from Methylophilaceae bacterium LSUCC0665, assembly GCA_024919215.1. Taxonomy (GTDB): domain Bacteria; phylum Pseudomonadota; class Gammaproteobacteria; order Burkholderiales; family Methylophilaceae; genus BACL14. Next base: position 132,186 of record CP103437.1, read on the forward strand.
CTTGGATTCATCTAAAAATTATGAAGCTACTTGGTCTCCAATTGATTTTTAATGAAAGGATAAATCAATGAAAAAATTAGTATTTGCAGGTCTTACTTTAGCATTACTTGCAGGCTGTAGCTCAACTCCGTTAAATGATGCTGATGCCCCATCAGATGCAAAAGCTGGTAAAGCTAGTGAAGCGGTTGATCAAACTTCTGAGCTTGGTTTAGATAAATTAAGATCCGATAGTTTGTTGACTCAACGAAGCATTTATTTTGACTTTGATAAATTTGAAGTGAAATCTGAGTACTTAGATATCGTTAATGCTCATGCTCAATATGCCGCAGATCACCCGGGTGTAAAAATGACTCTTAAAGGACATGCTGACTATAGAGGTTCTCATGAGTATAATCTTTCGTTAGGTCAAAAACGATCAGTATCAGTAAAAGATGTCATGAACACTTCAGGTGCAAACGACTCACAAATTGAAACGGTCAGTTATGGTGAAGAAGAATCTAACCAAAACTGTCAAGGTAATGAATGTGGCCAAGATCGTCGTGTAGATATCAGCTACGAAGTAGAATAATTTTTTACTTTGTAGATATATGAAAAGAATACTATGGGCTGGTTTTTTAGTTTTATCTCTTAACACTCATGCTTTTTTTGAGGATGAGGAAGCAAGAGAAAAAATTAATGACCTGCAAAACCAGCTCAATTCTTTAAAAAGTGATCAACTTAGGTCGCTTGAAGATAAAGTCACTGATCTACAACAAGTCCTTCAAGGTGGAAGCCTCCAGAAATTTAACAATAAAATCAATGAGATATTGGACGATATTGCCAAAATAAGAGGTGATGTTGAAGTCTTGCAGTTTAATTTTGAAAGTTTTGAAGATCGTCAGAAGATTAATTATCAGGATTTTGAGAATCGTTTTAGTCGTATTGAAGAAGAGTTGGAGTCACTAAAAAATAATCCACAAAAAAATGACGAAACTTTAAAAGAAGCAAAAGAAAATATCCAAACGACAGAAATTCAAGAAAACTTAACACCATCTGTTGAATCGATTCAAAGTGATATCACTCAAGAATTAGAGAGCAATGAGCAACAAGCGATCGTAAGTGACGCTAGTAATGTTGAAACTAGCACGGATTTGCCACCGCTGATTGATGAAGAACAAGAGCTCAATATGTTTGATGAAGCCGAAGGGTTGATGAGATCAGCTAAATACAAGGAGGCATTTGAATCATTCGATCGATTTGTCACAACATACCCAAAATCCCAACGTCTTGTTGAGGCAAAGAAAAATATTGGCTACATTCAGTTTGCATTAAAAAATTACAAAGCTTCATTAAATACTTATGAGAAGCTGATTGCTAATCATCCCAGTCATGAGCTGATGCCGGAAATCTTATATGGAAAAGCGAATACGGAGATACAGTTGACGCGAATTACCAAAGCTAAACAAACCTTAAGAAGAATCATTAAAGAATACCCAAATGCTTCCAATATCGAGAATGCGAAGAAGAGATTAAAAGCTCTTGAATCCATCAAGCTTTAAAAAAAATTATGCCAACATTAAGAATCAATGAGATTTTTTATTCGATTCAGGGTGAATCATCCCGCATTGGAAGACCTACTGTTTTTGTTAGATTGACTGGTTGCCCTATGCGATGCACATACTGTGATACGGCTTATGCATTTCATGCTGGCCAACAACAAGAAATAGATGAAATTATTCAAGAAATACAAAAGTTTGATACCAATTATGTCACGGTGACAGGCGGCGAGCCATTGGCGCAAAAAAATTGTATAGAGTTAATGAATCAATTGTGTGCGTTAGGATACCAAGTTTCTTTGGAAACGGGGGGTGGTTTAGATATTAAAGACGTTAACTCACAAGTAAAAATCATCTTGGATGTAAAAACTCCAAAATCTAATGAGGATAAAAATAATTTTTGGCCGAATCTAGCAAATATTAAAAAGACTGATGAAATTAAATTTGTAATTCAAGATTATGAGGATTTTTCTTGGTCCATAGATATTATTAAACAATATCAGTTAAATCAACAACAGATTCTTTTTTCCCCAGTATATAAGTTCTTGGCAAGTGAACAATTGGCAGAATGGATTTTAAAACATCAACTTAATGTGAGGTTGCAGCTTCAACTCCATAAAATATTATGGGGAGAAAAACAAGGTGTCTAAAAAAGCGATTGTTTTGTTATCGGGCGGACTGGATTCATTAACAACTCTCGCCATTGCACAAAATGAGGGATATGAATGCTATGCATTACATGTGATTTATGGCCAAAGGCATTCTTCTGAAACAATGGCGGCAAGAAATATCGCAAAAAATTATAATCTCACTGAATTTCGAGAAATTAATGTGGATATGAGTTGGCTCAAATCCTCAGCTTTAACTAACCATGATATTTCTATTCCGGAACAAAGGTCGGAGGGTATTCCAGTGACTTATGTTCCAGCGAGAAATACCATTATGATGTCATTTGCCGCAGCTTGGGCCGAATCCTTGGAAGCTAGTCATTTATTTCTGGGTGTTAACGCAGTTGATTATTCAGGTTACCCCGACTGCCGACCAGAATTTATAGAAGCTTTCAAAAAAATGGTGAATCTTGGCACTAAGGCAGCAATAGAAGGAGTTCCATTCGATATTCATACTCCTCTGATTGGATTAACCAAGGAAGAGATTATTAGTAAAGGAATTGATTTGGGCGTAGACTACTCTTTAAGTATCTCATGCTATCAGGCCGATCAAAATGGTTATGCCTGTGGAAAATGCGATTCTTGTTACCTGAGAAGTCAAGGATTTGAAAAAGCAGGCATTCAAGACCCAACCCCCTATGCAAGATGACTTAAACTAAATTGTAAGAAAACTTGCCAAAACACGTAAAAATAGCGTAAAATCCACCACTTTTCTGTATAAAATTTTTTAGAGATTATTTATGGTTATTATTAGATTATCAAGAAGTGGTTCCAAAAAGAAACCTTATTATAACGTAGTGGTTCAAGACTCACGTAAACGAAGAGATGGTCGTTTTATTGAGCGTGTTGGCTTCTACAATCCAATGGCACAATCAGGAGCTGAAAGTTTAAGGCTTGATCAAGAAAGAATTGCTTATTGGAAAGACAATGGGGCTCAAATTTCAGAAACAATGTCTAGAATTATCAAATTACAGGCAAAAGGCCCGACTGGCCTAGAAGCCATGAAACAAAAAGATTTGAAAAAAGCTGAAGCAAAGAAAGCGAAAAAAGCAGCTGAAAAAGCTGCAGCAGCAGAGCCTGTAGCTGAAGAAGCTGCTGCTCCTGCTGAAGAAGCTGCTGCTCCTGCTGAAGAAGCTGCTGCTCCTGCTGAAGAAGCTGCTGCTCCTGCTGAAGAAGCTGCTGCTCCTGCTGAAGAAGCTGCTGCTCCTGCTGAAGAAGCTGCTGCTCCTGCTGAAGAAGCTGCTGCTGAAGAAGCTGCTGCTCCTGCTGAAGAAGCTGCTGCTCCTGCTGAAGAAGCTGCTGCTCCTGCTGAAGAAGCTGCTGCTCCTGCTGAAGAAGCTGCTGCTCCTGCTGAAGAAGCTGCTGCTCCTGCTGAAGAAGCTGCTGCTCCTGCTGAGGAAGCGCCTAAAGAAGAATAATTGTTGGAAAACCTTGTCATCATAGGAAAAATTATTTCTGCCTATGGGGTTAAAGGTTGGGTAAAGATAAGACCATTTACCGAAACAGCTAAAAATTTTATACAGTACAGAACACAGTTTTTATCTAGAAATCAAAAAGATTGGAACAGTGTTGAAATTAAAGAAATAAAAATTCAAGGTCAGGATGTTGTAGCTGATATTGGATTAACAGATCGAGACCAATCTATCTCGAGAAAAGGATATTTCTTAGCAATTGAAAGGGATCAGCTCCCACAATTGCCTGAAAACGAGTTTTATTGGGATGATCTGATAGGGTTAAATGTGATTGGTGTTGACCATTTGGGTTTAGGTAAAGTGGTTGGATTAATTGAAACAGGAGCCAATGATGTTTTGGTGGTTTCAGGAGATAAAGAAAGATTAATACCCTATATTCCACAGGTAATTAAAAAAGTGGATATACAGAATCAGCTCTTAGAAGTAGATTGGGATAAGGAATTTTAATGATTACATTTGATGTCATTTCAATAATGCCTCAAATGTTTGATGTAATTAAATCTGACGGAGTAGTCAGTAGAGCTTTGAGAGATTCTAAGGTTAATTTAAATCTATGGAACCCTCGTGATTATGTGAATGATGTTCATCACACTATTGATGACCGACCTTATGGCGGTGGTCCAGGAATGGTAATGATGATTGAACCTCTTGTGAAGACAATAAGAGACATCAAAAAAAATCATGAGACAAAGAAAGTACATAACTCGAAAGTGATATATTTAAGCCCGAAAGGTACAAGGCTTGATCAAAAAAAACTAATTGAGTTATCAAAGATAGATAATATGATTTTAATCTCGGGTCGATACGAAGGTGTTGATCAAAGAGTGATAGATCATTTTGTGGATGAAGAGATCTCCATTGGAGATTTTGTAACGACAGGCGGTGAATTGCCGGCTATGGTTTTAATCGATTCGTTGTCCAGGCTAATTCCTGGCGTGTTAAACAACAATGAATCTTTTGAGGATGATTCTTTCTATAAAGGACTCCTCGACCATCCTCAGTTTACTCGACCTGAAGTTTTTGAGAATTTAAAGGTACCGGATGTTTTATTGTCTGGAGATCATAATCTGATATCAAAGTGGCGGAAAAAAACTGCTTTGTTAGAAACTTTTAAAAAAAGACCTGACTTATTAGAAGATCAGGAATTAACAATAGAAGAATCTGGGCTGCTCCAGGAGGCATTGGATGAGCAGGAACAAGATTTAAAAAAGAGGAAATAGATATGACAAACATTATTCAAACTATTGAAAAAGAAGAAATTGCGCGTCTTGGCAAAAAAATCCCTAAATTTGCTCCTGGTGATACCGTTGCTGTTGGCGTAAACGTTGTTGAGGGAGAGCGAAAAAGAGTTCAGGTCTTTGAGGGCGTTGTGATTGCCAGAAAAAATAGAGGACTTAACTCTTCTTTTATCGTGAGAAAAATATCTTCCGGAGAGGGTGTTGAGAGAACCTTCCAACTTCACTCACCTTTAATAGATTCAATTGAAGTTAAACGACGTGGTAACGTTCGTCGTGCAAAACTGTTCTATTTAAGAGAGCGTTCAGGTAAGTCTGCGCGTATTAAGGAAAGATTGAAAGCGCGTGAGTCTGATTCTCAATATGAAGCAATTCCTGAAGTAGAATTGGCTGAAGCACCAGCTCAAGATGCAGCTCCTGCTGAAGCACCAGCTCAAGATGCAGCTCCTGCTGAAGCACCAGCTCAAGATGCAGCTCCTGCTGAAGCACCAGCTCAAGATGCAGCTCCTGCTGAAGACAAAAAAGATGCTTAATTAAGTTTTAAAACAAAATGAAAAGCCCCTACTAGGGGCTTTTTTTATGCCATAATAAATTTCAATTATGAATGAAACATCTAAAGACCTTCCTTTAATTGTTGATCAATTTATTAATAGCTTGTGGTTAGAGGATGGCTTGTCAAAAAATACATTAGACAGCTATCGTTATGATTTAAAGCAACTAGTCATTTGGTATTCTAATCGTGATATTACTCATATTACAAAAAGTGAAATTCAAGAATATTTAGCTTATCGTTTTCCATTGTCAAAATCACGGAGCATTGCAAGGTTACTGGCTTGTTTAAGAAGGTTTTATAGATATTTATTAAGAGAAAATATTGTTCATGAGGATCCTACATTAATGATTGAGGCTCCAAAACTTTCTAAAGGACTTCCAAAAAGTTTAAATGAAAATGAGGTTGAAGATCTTCTCAATGCACCGAATATTGCTGATGACCAAGGTTTGCGAGATCGTGCCATGTTGGAATTATTATATGCATGTGGCTTAAGAGTCAGTGAATTAATTACCATTATGGTCACGGAAGTATCTTTAAATGATGGAGTGATCAGAATAACTGGTAAAGGCGATAAAACTAGACTAGTTCCGATGGGTGAGGAAGCTTCTCATTGGATTGAGCAATACCTTAAATCTTCAAGAGAAAATCTATTAAAAGAGAAAAAATCAAAGTATCTTTTTGTAACTGCAAGAGGTGGTGCTATGACACGTCAAGCCTTTTGGTATTTAATTAAAAGGTACGCTGTTACATCCGGCATAAATCATCCAATTTCACCACATGTCTTGAGACATGCTTTTGCCACTCATTTACTCAATCATGGTGCAGATTTGAGAGTTGTTCAAATGCTGTTAGGACATAGTGATATATCTACCACGCAAATATATACTCATGTGGCGCGAGAAAGATTGAAAGATTTACATCAAAAGCATCATCCAAGAGGTTAGATTGATCGATTAATAATTATTCCAACGAAGTCAGCATCAGCGATTATTTTTTTCTTAGATATTTTTAAGGTCAAAGACTGAGCTGGATAGTCTTGAAGAATTTTAGATGCTATTTTTTCTCCGAAACTTTCAAGTAAAGTGTCTTTATTTGTTTCTGCGAGGGATTTAATTAATTCAATCACAGCACCATAGTCAATAGTGTCTTCAAGGTTATCTGAATTGAAAGCATCCTTTTTTTTAAGAATAATATTCAAATCAATGAACAAACTTTGTGGAATTGCCCTTTCCCAATTCGGAACTCCGATGGTAATGGGAACAACAAGATTGGATATGAAAATTTGATTATTCATCTGATTAGCAATCCCTTATAATTTACATATGGTTAATACTATCTTCATTATTCTAGCTTATTTTATTGGTTCAATTTCGTTTGGAATTTTATTAAGTAAGATTTTTAAAATACAAGATCCACGAAGTTTTGGCTCAAAAAATCCAGGAGCTACCAATGTTATGAGATCTGGAAAAAAATTTGTAGCCCTTCTAACACTTTTGGGCGATATGCTTAAAGGTACATTAGTCGTTTTAATCGCAAAATATTATTTAAATTTTAATGATGACCAAGTGTTACTTATTGCTGCAGTAGTATTTATAGGACATCTGTTCCCTGTGTATTATCAATTTAAAGGCGGTAAAGGTGTTGCTACCGCTTTAGGAGTATTGCTAGCAATCGATAGCAATATTGCAATTTTAGTACTACTGATCTGGTTAATTGTATTTTTGGTAAGTCGCATTTCCTCTTTATCTGCCATCACGGCAGCATTATGTTTACCTATAATCGCTTTTTTCATGCACATTGATCAGAACTTTTTATGGCTCAGTCTCTTTTTAAGTATGTTTTTAATTTATCGCCACAAAGAAAACATCAAAAATTTATTAGAAAAAAAGGAGTCAAATTTTAAATAAAAAAATTAAATTTCTGTTAGCTTCCATTTAGGTTTGACAGAAAATTCATAATTTTTATTCTGTGATAGTTGATGCCTAAAAAATCCAGCAATAGCAATCATTGCACCATTGTCAGTACAGAATTCCAGACTAGGGAAAAATAATTGAAAACCATGTTTCTGGGAAAGTGATTTTAGTTTGTCTCGCAATTGTCTATTTGCTCCCACACCACCAGAAACAACTAAGCAGCTCAAATTTTTTTCGTTAAGGGCTTTTAAACATTTGGTAGTTAGGACATCGGTAATGGATTCTTGGAATGCGTAGGCAATATTCGCTTTTTTAATCTCATCTAACGGCTGTTCTTTTTTGACAAGATTGAGCACCGCCGTTTTTAATCCACTAAAACTAAAATTGAGATCATCACTATTGATTAATGGTTTTGGTAGAGAATAAAAAGGAGAACCGGTAGAGGCTAGGCTTGATAATGCTGCACCCCCAGGGTAACCAAGATCCAAGAGTTGTGCACTTTTATCAAATGCTTCGCCTGCTGCATCATCCAATGTATCTCCAATGATTTCATAATCACCGAGTTCTCTCACATGAATAAGTTGTGAATGTCCACCTGAGACAAGCAATGCTAAAAAAGGAAATATAAGTTGATCATTCTCTAAAAAGGGAGATAAGAGGTGTCCTTCAAGATGATGTATTGGTATTGTTGGAATATCTAAGCTCATTGCTAAACTTTCAGCAACACTAGCTCCCACCAATAGAGCCCCGGAAAGCCCTGGACCTTTTGTATAAGCAACAGCATCAAGCTCAGTCACATTTTTGTTAGTTTTGTTGAATAATTCATCCAATAAAGGAAGAATGAAGCGAATATGGTCACGTGATGCTAGTTCTGGAACTACTCCACCATATAAACGATGCAGATCAACTTGAGAATTTAGAACATGTCCGATTAGCCCAGATTCAGAGTCATAAAGGGCTAAACCCGTTTCATCACAAGAAGACTCAATACCTAAGATTAACATTTTGACAATTTTTGTTGAAAAAAAATGATATTAGCATTAAAATAGCGAACCTTAAACGAACTATTAATAAAATAATAATTTATGACAACAATTAAAGTAAAAGAGAACGAACCATTTGACGTTGCATTGAGAAGATTTAAGCGCCTTGTTGAAAAAACAGGTCTTATGAATGATCTTCGAGCTAAGGAATTTTACGAAAAACCTACATGGGAGCGTAAAAGAAAAGCAGCAGCTGCGGTGAAAAGACAATACAGACGTCTTCGCAATCAAATGTTACCTCCTAAAATGTATTAATCCCTCCGAGATGTCGATCCGACAAATAATCTCAGATGATATGAAAATCTTCATGCGAGCCAAAGACTCGGCTCGTCTTGGAGCCATTCGTTTACTTCAGGCTGCTATCAAACAAAAAGAGGTTGACGAGAGAATCGAATTAAATGACGATCAAATTTTTTCTGTCATCCAAAAAATGCTGAAACAAAGAAAAGACTCAATAGAAGCTTATCAAAAAGCAAGTCGTCAAGATTTAATTGACCAGGAACAATTAGAAATTGAAGTTTTATCCAAATATATGCCAGAACCATTATCTGATGAAGACATAAATCAATATATTGAAGAGGCCATTGCAACAACTGGGGCATCTGATATGAAAGATATGGGAAAAGTGGTGGGTATTCTCAAATCCAAAGTAGCAGGTCGTGCGGATATGGCTGAAGTATCAAAATTAGTTAGACAAAAACTCTCTTAAATCACTTATAAAAATTGAAATATTTTCAGTTATCATTATGTGATGATCCCTGAGTCCTTTATTCAAGAAATTTTAAATCGAATTGACGTTGTCGATGTTGTTGACCAAAGAGTAAAACTAAAAAAAGCAGGAGCAAACTATGTAGCATGTTGCCCTTTCCATCAAGAAAAATCACCCTCTTTTACAGTTAGCCCTTCCAAACAGTTTTATCATTGCTTCGGATGTGGCGCCCATGGATCTGCTATTAGTTTTTTAATGGAATATGACGGATTAACATTTATTGAGTCCGTTCAAACAATTGCAAATCAGCTTGGTTTAGCGGTACCTAATGATCAACAGAATACGAAAAAAGACACAGCCGATGATTTTAAGTTAGAAGAAATACTCAAAAAAGCAAATCAACATTTTAAAAAAAATCTACGCTCTTCAGATCTGGCCATTAATTATTTAAAAAAAAGAGGTCTAACTGGAGCTGTTGCTCGTGAATTTCAGATTGGATATGCGAGTGATGATTGGCAAGGATTGAAAAAAGAATTTGAAAACTACGAGGAGCCAAAATTACAAACTGCTGGCCTAGTTCAAAAAAATGATTCTGGGAAAATATATGATCGATTTAGAAATAGAATTATTTTTCCAATTATAAACGCTAAAGGCAATATTATTGGGTTTGGTGGAAGGGTAATTAATTCAGAGGATCAGCCCAAATATTACAATTCACCAGAAACTCCATTGTTTAAAAAAAGTTATGAAGTATATGGCCTTCCCCAAGCCAAAAAAGGGATTCGAGACGATAAAAATATTTTGATTGTAGAAGGATATATGGATGTTATATCTTTATATCAGCATGGCATTCAAAATGCAGTTGCAACTTTAGGGACTGCCACAACCATTTATCATTTAAAAAAATTAATTCGCTACTCAAAAAAAATTACTTTTTGTTTTGATGGAGATAATGCTGGTAAAGAAGCTGCTTGGAAAGCATTAAATACTGCTGTGGATATTTTAGAAGATGATTACGAATTTTATTTTTTATTTTTACCCGAAGGTGAAGATCCTGATACGTTTATAAAAACACATTCAATTCAAGATTTCAAAAAATATATTGATCAAGCCACTCCCCTAACTGAATTCATTGTTAAAAGGTTAACTGAAAAGAATGATCTGTCTAGTCAAGAAAATAAGATTAAGTTTATTAATAATTTTGAGCCAATTTATAAAAACATAAATTCAAACAAATATAAGATCTTTCTAATTAAAAGAGTTGCGGATTTGATTCATTTTTCACAAAGGGAAATCGAAAAAATGATGAGCATTGAGCCCACTGAAAATTTTTCTGTTCCACCGCAAATGAAATATTCACGATCCTCTAAGAACTCATTAACAGCTAAACGCAAATATATTCTTATATTAACAATGAAGCCTGAGCTTTTTAAAAGTGAAGATGCAATATTTTTTCAGAACAATTTAGTTGAGGATGAGCTTTTTAAACAAATCAAAAATTCAATGGAAGAAAATAATTCAAATATTAAAAATACTGCCAGCTTATTACGTTCTTTACAAAATAAAATTGATGAAAATATTTTGGATGAATTACAAAGACAGATGATGGACTATTCTGAAAATATTGATTTGCTTGAAGAGTTTAAGGGAATTCAAAATTCTTTAAATCAACAATTAAATAGCAATAAACAATCGCAACAATTTGCAGCACTAAAAAACAAAAAGTTAAGTGAATTTAGTGATGAGGAAAAAGAATTTTTGAAAAATTATAAGAAATAATTATATTCAAAAATAAACTCGAGTTTAACCAAATATATTGATGTAAAACACTGAATTTGTTATTATGTCGGGTCGTTCTGTTAATTAATTTAAGGCATTCATGCATGGGAAGACCAAGAAAAAATCCTGAAGAAAAAGTTACCCCTAAAAAAACTAGAAAACCTCGTGTCAAAAAACTAAAAGATTTATATTTGGATGAGGCTTCAAGTCCAAAAGAAGCTGAAAATAGAAGAAACCAACTAAAAGCATTAATCATTTTAGGTAAAGAGCGCGGCTATCTTACCCATGCTGAAATTAATGACCATCTCCCTGATGAGATATCTGAAACTGATCAAGTCGACGAAATTATTTCTATTATTCATGACATGGGTATACGAACCTATGACGAAGCCCCGGATGCTGAAAATTTATTAATGGATGATGCACCAGCCCCTGTTACTGATGAAGAAGCTGCTGAAGAAGCAGAACAAGCTCTAGCGACTGTGGATTCTGAGTTTGGTAGAACAACTGATCCTGTCCGAATGTATATGCGTGAAATGGGTAAGGTGGGCCTGCTTGATAAAAAAGAAGAAATTGAAATTGCCAAAAGAATTGAAGAAGGCTTAAAGCATATGGTTCAAGCCATTTCAGCTTGTCCGGGCATTATTGATGACTTGATGCAAATGGGCGACAAAGTGAAGGCTGGAGAATTAGCTGTTGATGAGTTCGTGGATGGCTTGATTGATATAGAAGCTGAGAAAGAACTTAATGAAGCCCTTGGCATGAATGAAGAAGAATCTTCCAATGTTGAAAATAGTGAGGACGAGGATGACGATGATTCTTCATCTGACAATGGGAAAGGCATGTCATCAGAAGACTTGAAAGTGTTAACAGAAGAAGTCCTGAAACGATTTAAAAAAATTAAAACAGCACATAAAAAATTAGCCTTACTACGTGAGAAAAATAAATGGATTGATGATCCAGAATATAAGAAACACCAGGATCTTATTCAAAAAGAATTAATTAATTTTAGATTTTCAGCAAAGCTTGTTGAAGTATTATGTGACAAAGTCAGACAATTTATTGTTCAGATTCGCGCACATGAGCGAACCATCATGGATTTTTGTGTAAACCAAGCGAAGATGCCTCGAACACAATTTATAAAATCATTTCCTGGACATGAAACCAGTAACAAATGGTTAAAAGATGAAATGAAGGGTGATAAACCTTACATTGATAATTTAGAAAAATTAAAACATTCGATTTTAGATCAACAAGCGCAATTAAAAGAATTAGAAGATTTTTCTGGAATTCCGATCAAAAATTTCAAAGAGATTAACCGCCAAATGACCAGAGGTGAGTCTCGTGCCAGACGCGCTAAAAGAGAAATGATTGAAGCTAACTTACGTTTGGTGATTTCAATAGCTAAGAAATATACCAATCGTGGCTTGCAATTTTTAGATCTCATTCAAGAGGGAAATATTGGATTGATGAAAGCGGTTGATAAATTTGAATATCGAAGAGGTTACAAGTTTTCAACTTATGCTACATGGTGGATTCGTCAGGCGATTACTCGCTCTATTGCTGACCAAGCAAGAACGATTCGTATCCCAGTTCATATGATTGAGACCATCAATAAGATGAATCGAATTTCAAGACAAATTTTACAAGCAACGGGCCAAGAACCTGAACCAGCAGAATTAGCTGAAAAAATGGAAATGCCTGAAGATAAAATTAGAAAAATTTTAAAAATATCTAAGGAACCAATTTCAATGGAGACTCCAATTGGTGATGATGAGGATTCTCACTTAGGTGATTTTATTGAAGACCTTGGTACATTAACTCCAGATGATGCTGCAGTTTATTCAAGTCTTCGAAGTGTAACCAATGAAATTCTTGAAGGACTTACTCCAAGGGAGGCTAAAGTATTGAGAATGAGGTTTGGTATTGAGATGAATACAGACCATACTTTAGAAGAGGTTGGAAAACAGTTTGATGTCACTCGGGAAAGAATTCGTCAGATTGAAGCTAAAGCTTTAAGAAAGTTAAGACATCCCACAAGATCTGATCGATTAAAAAGCTTCCTTGAAGGAAAAGATTAATTTAAATAGGGCCTATAGCTCAGTTGGTTAGAGCAGAGGACTCATAATCCTTTGGTCCCTGGTTCGAGTCCAGGTGGGCCCACCATTTACAACAAGGCGTTCAATTTACGAAAGCTTTTATCCCAACATTATTAAATTAAGACTAAAAATATTTAGATATACTGATGCATTAGTAGCTTGATGAGATTGAAAAATTCTAATTCACAAAAAAAACCCCACCAAAGTGGGGTTTTTTATTTCTTTAAGAATTATAAATTCTAGAAGAATAAGATCGCGCCTAAAGATAATGAGTCTGAATCTTGGTCATTACCATTATGAGCTTCAGAATCAATCTTATTGTACTCAGCCACTATGTTTAAATGCTTAGTAAGTGGATGATATGCACCAATTGTCCAACGCTCATTTGATTCAAGCAAAGTACCGGCAGTTGCTTTTGTTTCACCTGACGCACGGTCTAAATTGTTCACACCATATGCTACACCAAGCTTAGTTCCTGTTGGGATAACATATGTTGCCTGCACATAACCGCCATCATTATCACGTTCTTTAACGTTATTCGCTCCAACCCATTGTGCTCCTTCTGAACCTAAAAGGTTTAGAGTAGAACCAGCGCCTTCGCCGTTAAAGTAGTATGCAGTCAGACCTAAGTTACCTGAATTAACATGAACACCAAGATCAAATACTCTTGTATTGTAATCATCTAGGCCAGTTGCTCCTACGCCGCCTGAATGCCAATTACGGTCATAGTCAGCAAAAGATGCCCACACTTTACCAGCTACATCGCCAGTCCAGTCATAAGAAACTTGACCTTCAACACCGAAACGATCTTGGTTGTAACCACCATTCGTAACTGCTGGGCTTGCTGAATCAGCTTGACCTTGATCAGGGTTAGTAATAGCGATTGTTGCTTGGAAACCATTCATGTTTGGAGTCGTGTAAGCAATTTGACCTCTCCATGCTGGATAGATATAACCAGAACCGATACCGCCGTAAGTGGTAACACCACCAGATCTTGAACCACCTGCACCAACACCAAGAAGTGTCATGTCATGAAGAATAGCTTGACCTGCAAAGATACCTAAATCTTTACCTAATTTCACTGTACCCCATGATTTATCACCGAAAGTTACAAACGCTTGACGATTTAATGGAGTCAATGCATCACCTGTACCACCACCATTATTATCTGAAACGTTAGGCTGGAATGAAATTGTGAATGATACATCTAAGTCATTTTGACGTGTTGTACCTGAAAAGCCTAACCATGCAGGTAAAAGACCTGTGTTAATAGCATACGATTGATCTTCACCATCTGCATCTTCCGTTGAAGCTATGCCACCAGTAACTGTAGTGCCCGTACCTCTAGAACCTGAATCTGTAAAGATTGCAAAAGCATTTACGTTACCGTTAATGTCTAATGTCCAATCACCAGCAGGAATTACAATACCTGCGTTTGCAGAAGCTGAAAGTGCTAGCACTGAACCAGCAACTGTTTTATACTATACTTAGTTAGTTTATGTTTCAAAAAAAAACTTAAAATCATTTTGAAACTAAAAATATGAAACAGATGAAACATAAAACTGACACAAAAAGTAATTTTGATATTGAAACTATCAACGCTTCTAAGTTGATTAGTTATGCTGCCTTAATAAAAAATCCTGAGCTAATTTCTCACGCCTTTGATGAAAAGGTGGGTGTTATTAAAAATGACAAGATTTTATTTTATATAATGCCAAAATCTCACAACCAAGAAAAACAAAATCAAAAAATAATTTCCAAACAAAAACTATTTAATGATTTGTGCCTTGAATATTTTCAGATTAAAAAGAGTGAGTGGTCCCCAAGGCACTACAACGAAAAAATTCGAAGATATCACACCGATCTTAAAAATTATTTTAAAGATAAATTAATTCAGGATATTTCTTTGGATGATGTATTAGGCTTAATAAAATCTTATCAAGCTAGAGGGGTTATTGATTTGTCTCATAGGCTTTTGTCAGACATTGGACAAATTTTTGATTATGCGATTGTTATGAATTTGATTGATCATAACTTTTGCCCAAAAATTAGAAAGGCCATTGTTCAGAAAAAAGTAAAAGGCCATGCTTGTATCAATGAATCAGAAATTGAAGAATTACTTTTAAAAATATGCAGTTATGAGAATGCACGAAGCGATATCATCAAGCTAGCATTAAAATTTATGGTCCTCACATTTGTCAGGGTAAATGAGCTGCTTAATGCAAGATGGTCTGAAATTGATATGGAAAATTCAGTGTGGATAATTCCAGCCGAAAGGATGAAGATACGGCGTGAGCATCATGTTCCCTTGTCCTCTCAAGCCAAGGAATTAATTAATGAAATCAAAGAATATACAAATAATAACGAGTATGTCTTCCCACATTATTTTTATAATAAACCACTAAAATCTAATCGATTAATCTATGCACTTTATAAGCTTGGGTATAAAAATAAAATGACGGTCCATGGATTTCGAGCTCTTGCCAGTTCCGTATTAAATAACAATTGTTTTAATCCAGATGCAATCGAAAAGCAGTTAGCCCACGAAGAAGAAAACCGTGTCAGGAGAGCATATAACAGGGCTGAATATATGGACACTCGAATTGAAATGATGCAATGGTGGTCAGATTATGTATCCGAGAAATGCCCTAGCTTCATTAATAAAAAACAGATGAACCTCATCTGAGTTTTAATGATAATGATGGTATAAAATTAGGTAAAAAACTCCTGTTTTAAACTTTCATAGAGTATTCTATAGCTATGGAACGAATTTATAATCTTCTAACAGGTTTTTTAAAATCAGGTTTTAGTTTTCAAGACCTCTTTTTAATATCAAACATCTTTGTAGCTATTCAAACCAATAAAAGAATTAATGCTAAAGATCTTCATTTAAAGTGTCCTAATAACTCATCAATATCAACCATTCATAGACGTCTTCATGACCTAAGAGAGAAGGGTATTATTGATTATAATTTGGATTATGCTGATGGTAGAAGAACTTTTATAGTAAAAGGACCAAATTATGACTCTACCATTACTACTTTACAATCTATTATAGATAAAAAATATTAGAACATATTAAGAACATATATAGATAGCTCGGAAGACAATTAATCGACTGTAAATATTAATTTTAATCGTCTCTTAATTTATTCAAATTTGTACAATAAATCTTCTTTTTGCAATTCAACCCTTTTAATAAAGGAAGAATCATTTTTGGAAATTACTTCAGATGCTTGAGTGATGTTTTTAAATTTATCCTCTAAAGCACTCAAGTAAATCTGACATTCATTTCCATTTAGACTTTTTGCATTATTCAGACTTTCTTGAATTGCCTCTTTAGTAAATAGAGGAGAAAAGTTTTTAATATCAATTAAAGTTTTGTTAAATAAATCATCATTAGTAATTTTTTTAACAGTTACAGAGATATTTTCAATCTCTTTTGGTAAAAGACAAATTAGTGAGTAGGTATTAATTAAAAAACTTTTAATAATTAATTCATTCATTAATATATTTTATTAAATTTTTTTCTACTTAATTTATAGCATACCCATAACCAATTAAAAAGCAAAAACAAACACAGCAAATCAAAAAAATATTTTTTAAACCCATCAAACAGTCCTTTATATTTTAGTGACTAGCCTATTTGATACGCCGGCTAGTCATGGCGACACTACAGGGGAAGTAAGCGGTTATCAACTTTTATGCCAGATAACCATGGCAATGGAGGTTGTGTAGAGAGATTAAAGTTCGCCTCCTTATTTGATTGATGGTATAAATTAAAAAGGTCAGGAATAAATTTTCCTGACAATTACATAATTTGTGCATCAATAAAATAAAAAGAAAAAGCAGGGGATAACAATGCTTGCTGGGGAAGTATTAGAACAATTACAAGATAAGGCAAATTTAGATATTGCCTATAAGTCCTTAAATAGCTTTTTCTATAGAAATGCCTTTCGTTTTTTAATGGCAAATAAATTAAATGCTGCCGATGCAGATGATGTAATTCAAGAGACATTCATAAAAGTTTTTGAAAAAATAGATACCTTAAAAGATGACAGCAAGTTCGAATCATGGTTATGGACGATTCTAAGAAATAATATGAATGAGTTTTATCGAAAATCTAATAAAAATAATAATGTCATGTTTGGCATAGAAGCAGAAGACTTAGAAAATTTAACGGGTGATGCAGATGTGAAAGTAAGTTATGGTCAGAAATATGATGATCAGCATAATTGTGTCGAAGAAAAAATGAAATTATTCCAAGAAGATATGCCTGATCAGCATTATGCCATTAAATTGCAAATGGAAGATGTGTCGATTAAAGACATCTCCATCAGGATTGGTCGCTCCTATGCTGCAACAAAAGAATTTTTATCACAATCAAAAAAGAAACTGAAGTCTTACTTTGAGGAATGCAAAGAGATGGAAGCATGATGACTGAGCAACAGATACAAGATGATTTTATAAGTATATTGCAGGGCAAGAAAGTGTCAGGTATGGATGCCAAGTGGCGAGTTGTTGCGCGCATGGTCAGAAATATCTTAATCAAAGAAAATAATATTGAAGAACAGATGATTGCAACTCGAGAACAAAATTTTGAAAAGAGAATTGGTAAAGTGTTACAAGCTCGATATCTCATACCTAAACAAAGAAGAACATTTGCATTTAAGAGTTGGATACTTGCACTATTCATTGGTGCTTCAGGAGTCTATGCCACAAAAGAATACCTTCATTTTACCACACCGCTTCCATTAGAGCTTACCCATACTCAAGAAGAATTAGAAGGACAAGACCCAAAATTATTTTGGAAGAAGTGGTTTAATAATGGCTCTTTCATTATGTTTGGCCATCGCTATTTAGCTAATCCTGTACCTACCAATATTGGTGGATGTGACGGTGATCAGATTGATCTTAAAGGTTGTTTAGAGTTACTTAAAAAATACCCCAGCAATCCAAATCTTTTATTTAATATCGGTTTGATTTACCAGATGGGTTTTGATACTGAGGTCAATTTTGAAAAAGCGGCTGAATATTACAAAAAAGCCGCAGCACTTGGTAATGATTATGCTCGTGTAAATTTTGAGTATTTAATTAACCAAGATTTAATTAAATAATCCCTGACCTTTAAAGATTGCTCCATCTATTAGATGTAGTTAATCAATCAAGGGTTAGAAAATGAAAATCAAAACAATCATGGCAGTGATCGCCAATGTGTTCGTCATCTCAAATGCTGTTACAGCTAATGAGATTCAAGCACGTGAAGTTAAAGTCCAGGAAAAGAATCCCTGTAAAGAAAAAACTTTCTGGCAAACCAATTTTACCAATGGTCAATTCAATGGCTTTTATTCACAAATGACAAACAGTGTTATTAGCAATGCTCAACATATTTTTGCTAATCATTATTTTGAAGGTTCACTATTCAATAAAGATTTAGCTAGAGCGTTAGATCTCTTTCAACGAGCACACAATCATGGCAATCAAGAATCAACAGCAAAATTAGGCTTGATTTATCGTTACGGTTTATCAACCAACAAAGATTATACAAAAGCAATTAAGTATTATGAGTCCATTGCAGCTAAGAATCCAGAAGCACAATTCAACCTTGGTTTGATGCACCGTTATGGAATTGGGACTGCATCCAACCATCAGCAAGCATTTGATTATTTCAAACAAGCTGCTTCAAATCAGGTTGTTGCAAAAAATAACTGTGAAGAAGAATTAGCAGGTCTGGCAGAAGCTCAATTTCAATTAGGACAGATGTTTCGTTACGGTTTAGGCGTTGAAAAAAATTTGGATCAGGCATTATTGTGGTTTAAAGAAGCGGCCAATCAAGATTTAAAAGAAGCACAATTTAATGCAGCACAACTGATGATGACAGGAATCGGAGAACACTATGATTATGATGGAGCTATACAATATTATCAGCGAGCTGCAGAGCAGGGGTTAGCCGAAGCACAACTTAATTTGGCACGGGAGTATCATTATAATAATCTCCAAAAAGATTACCTTAAGGCTCATCACTGGTATACGAAAGCTGCAAAACAAGGGCTAGTTGAAGCAGAGTTTAATTTAGGTTTGATGGAGCACTATGGTCACGGCGTCTACCCTAATTATCAAAAAGCTTTGCTGCATTATCAAAAAGCGGTGAAGATCAATCAACCTGAAGCATTTTTAAACATCGCTCACATTCACTTTTACGGAATGGGAAAAGCTAAAGATTATTTAGAGGCTTACCAGTATTACCAAACGGCTTCAAACTATAATCTATCTCAAGCTAATTATCATTTAGGACTGATGAATGAAAAAGGATTAGGGACGTCTGTTGATCTAGAAACAGCTAAAGATTATTATCAACGATCCGCAGACCAGGGCAATGAAGATGCAAAGATTGCATTAGAATCATTACCAATGAAAGAGCCTGAAGACTTTGACTATTTAGCTATGCATTGATGGAATTAATGATCTTATATTGGGTCAGAGAAATTCAATTAATAATAATTAACATGCTAGAAACAAATTTATGTAAGATTTATAAAGTTTCAATAATTTTGGATTAAATATGGCAAATTTTTTTGAAAGTGGATTTACGGTATTGCAAGAGCTCGCAAAATTGAAAGAAAAAGAAAAAAAGCAAAAATTATCTGAGCAGGCGAAACAAGAAAAAAATAAAGATAAAAAATAAATGTAACTTTTCATTGGATTTCATATCATAAGTATAGTAACTGAGAAGTACTCTAAAATTTAGTGTGGAGGAATTATGAAAAAAGTTACTTATATTATTATCATTTTGCTTTTAATCGTTGGTTATTTTTATATTTATCCAGAACGTTGCGAAAAACTGCTTGGTGATGAAAATTTGATTTGTGAATTAGGGTGGTAACCACCTTTTTCTTTTAAAAATAACTAAAGGATTTTTTATGACTTCCTTAAAGTCATGGCTTTTTTGTTTGCTAATTTTTTGTACCTCTTCTTACGCAAAGACAATCAATATTGAGTGTGATTTAAAACTAACATCCGCTAGTGATTGGACAGAACAGGCTTCTGATAATCAAAAAGAGGCATGGGTGTATGACGACCAGGTTGGTTTGAAAACCAGTCATGTCAGTTATAGTCTTACAGAATGTAAGTTAGGCGAAGAAGAATTGGTTTGTGAAAAATACACACAAAATATGGATTCAAAGTCTGTTGCTCACTATCAAAAAACTTATCTGAATCGATATAACTTGATGTTAAAAGATTATTCTGAGCTCGAACAACAAGACAAACAATTTTCTTCTCGAATGCGAGAGGGAACTTGTATGTTAATTAATTAATTTTATCTTTCCCTTCCTGAACTAATTTTGATATCCTTAATCATATCTGTTTTAGCCACAAGCTAAAATTTATAACAATTTGATCTCACAAGGAGAAAAATGATGCCGAGTTATCACACAAGTGGATTCGAGGTGATGAAAACCTTATCCAAAGATAAAAAATTACCTAAAGAAAAATCAACGGTTGAAGATCTTGACAAATGTTTAAGCGAAGATAAAGAATGTCAAACAAGATATCTTGAAGCTTTTGGTGATTGTGCGTAATTAATTTTTATGAAATTTTTATTGGCAGGCATCCTGCTAATTATTCAATCTTTTACGGTTTTTTCAATGCAAAAAAAAGAAATTTATTTAGCCGGCGGTTGTTATTGGGGATTAGAATATCTGCTGCAAGATCTTCCTGGTGTAATGGATACCGAGGTAGGTTTTGCTGGGGGTTCGCTAGAGAATGCGACCTATGATGATGTTAAAACTGGATTAACCGGCCATGCTGAAACGATTTATATTACTTATGATGAAGAAGTTTTGTCACTAGAACAATTGCTGTTTGAATTTTTTCGGATGCATAATCCAACGACTAAAAATCAACAAGGTAATGATGTTGGAACGCAATACCGTTCGGCTATTTTTTATTTAAATGAAGAAGATAAAAAGATCATCAATGAAGTGATTAACAAAGTGAATCAAAGTGGTCACTGGCCAGACCCATTGGTAACTGACGTTCTTCCTTTTAAAGCCTTTTATGCTGCTCAGCTCGATCATCAGGACTATATCAAGAAGAATCCAAACGGGTATTCTTGTCATTTTGTTAGAGATTTTTCATTTACTAATTAATAAGGAGTTATAAACATGCGATGTGCATTTGTTCGTGTATTTTTTTGGATATTTTTACTACTCCCCCTAACTTATGTTCCTGCTGTGATTTCAACAGTCCAGGATGGGATGACTTTCTATGAAAATACAAGAGTATTTTTTATGTGTCTTGGAGCAAACTCGATGAGTCAGCCTGTCACTGATATTGTATCAATTAGTTGGGGTAACTACATCATTCAGGTGTTAGCTTATGTGGTAATTTTTCAACTCATTATTGACCTTTTAACAGTCATGTGTGCTTATAAAAGAGGCAGCTCTTGTCATACTAAGCCTGATTCAGTGAAGAAAAAAAGTAAGAAATAAAAAGTTTATTTCATTTGCCATAAATACCAAGCGGCGATAGTTCTATAGGGACTCAGATATTCTGTTTCTTTTATTAATTGAGCTGGAGTGATCTGACATTCTTTTTGCATTAGTAATGAATATTTTTTACGGATCGCTAAATCTGAAGAAGGCATGACATCAAGGCGACCCTGATTAAAAATGAGCATCATTTGGACAGTCCACACCCCCACTCCTTTGATTTGAGTGTATTGCTTAATGATCTCGTGATCATTAAGCAATTTTATTTTTCTCTCGCTAGGAATTGATTTATTTAAGTAGCCATAAGCAATAGATAGAATTGTTTCTTTCTTTTGCTTTGATAACCCTGTCGAACTCAGTAAATTTTTATTTTTAATAATGTCTTGTTCTGTAGGAAAAACGTTGTTAAATAAATCTAAAAAACGTTGGTAAATTGCTGCTGCTGCTGTTGGATGAAGTTGTTGAAAAAAAACACTTTTAATAATACTTTGATGTGGCAAGAGTTCATTACTCACCTTCAAACAACACGGGCCAATTCGCTGGATAAGAATTGACCACTGTTCACTTTGTTTGCCTAAAAATTTTTCAGCCTCTTCATAGAGCGCTACCAAGGAATAATTTTTCCTGCGTAATCTATGTATTTTCCGGAATTCTCAATTGATAGCTGGTCAATGACTTTAATCATGCCGGAAACACTCTCTTCTACATCAATCAAGCCGCCAGGACCGCCCATGTCAGTTCGAACCCAACCAGGATGAAGAGTGCAGGTTGCAATGCCATGATTCTTAAGATCATGATGCATGCTGTGCATGGCTGAATTTAAAGCAGTTTTTGATGAGCGATAAATATAAGATCCGCCACTGGTATTATCATCAATACTCCCCATTTTGCTAGTAATGGAAATCACTTTTTTATCTTCCCCTAACTTGATGTTTGGGAGAAAAGACTCAATGGTTTTAATGGGTGCGATGGTATTAATTCGAAAACTTTCCATCCACTCGTCAATGGAAATATTTCCTAATTGACTGCCTCGCCAAATGCCAGCGTTGTTAATAAAGATATCTATGGGCTGATCAACAAGTTGCTGTTGTAATTTTTGAACGGCCCCATGATCACCGACATCAAGAGAAAAAATTTGTAAGTTTTGATTATCTTGAAGCTGATTTAACTCACTTGCGACCTTTGGATTGCGGCAGGTTGCAGTGACTTGGTCACCTCTGTTTAAGAATTGTTTCACAAACTCTAAACCTAATCCACGATTTGTTCCAGTAATAAAAATTTTACTCATTTTTGCCTCATATATTCTGTTTTTATAATGTGAATACTTTATAATATATTCCAATGATTTTAAAACAGTCGAAATATTTTTTATTTATTTTTTTTGTATCATTTGAATTGTTTTCAAATCCAATCTACAGCCTCGATGATCTGATCGACATGGCAAATCAAGCCAATCCAGTGATGGATGTGCTCCAAGCAAAACAAGATGCTGCTAAGGCTGGAATTACTGTGGCGCAGCAATATTTAAATCCTGCGGTTGGTCTAGCTGTGGGTCCAACAAAAACGAGAACGCCACCAACTGAAAATGATAAAAACTGGGAATTTGGTATATCGCAACCATTAGAGTTCTCAGATGTTCGTAGATCCAGAAAAGAAATAGCCGAATCTAATCTAGAATTTGTGGATGAATTAAACCGTGGAACAAAAATCAACTTAATGCTAAATATCAAATCAGCCTTTTATGACGTGATTCATAATCAAGAAATTTTAAAAATTGCTGATGCGGATCAAAAAGTCATTCAAGATATTAGAGACCGTGTGGAGCTTAGAGTCAATGTAGGTGAATCTCCCAGATATGAGTTAATTAAAGCAGACACTGAGTTATTGGCGGCCAAGCGAGATGCACAGGCAGCAAAATTAAGGATTCAAGAAAGAAAGTTTTTTCTAAAAGGTTTGATTGGACAAAATATGCCGGATGATTTTGATCTCGAAGGAAAGTTTCCGGAGTCTAATATCAATATTAGTAAATCAGATGTAACTAACTTAATTTCCAACAGTCCGAGATTAAAGCAATTGAAAGCTGCTTCATCAGTTTTTGAAAATAAAATTAAGTTAGAAAAAAATCTTGTTAATCCTGGGGTAACCTTGAGTGCTGGTGTTAATCAAGACCCTGGCATTAGAAATTATACGTTTGGGGTAAGTATCCCTCTCCCTATTTGGAATCAAAGAGAAGGTCAAATCAGTCAAGCAGAGGCTAATTTAAGAGAGGTTGAGGCAACTTATAACCAACAATCGTTATTGTTAAAAAGAGATATCGATGCTGCTTATCAGCGTTATTTAATCGCGAAAGACCAGGTATTAACATTTGAAGAAAATTTATTAGCTCAAGCAGAATCGGTATTAAAGGTGGTGGAGGCCGCTTATCGATTTGGAGAAAGAGGAATTTTAGAATATCTAGATGCGCAAAGAACACAACGAATTGTTCGAAAAGATTATCTATCAGCACGACTTGATTACATTGTTTCTATTATGGAGATGGAACAGTTGTTAGGGTCAAAAATAATGGAGTGATATGAAAACACAATACTTATTATTATTTATTTTTTTAATTCTAGGATCTTGTAGCAACGATAAAGAGATTACTGATGTGAAGAAAAAAAATCCTAATGAAGTTATCGCTAGTGCGGAGATATTCGATCAAATTAAATTTGAGCCAGCAAAAATCATTCCGATAAAGAAAAGCTTAGATATTCCTGGAAGTATTGAAGTGAAGCAAAATTTGTTGGCAAGGATTGGCTCGCCGGTGCAAGGCAGAATTATTGAAATAAAAGGAGAGTTAGGCAAAACCGTTAAACAAGGAGACGTGCTCGCTGTGATCAATAGCACAGAGCTTGCAAAGCAGCAGCTTGCTTACATTAAGGCTGTTCAAATGGTGGAATTAAAAACAAAAGCATATGAAAGGGCTGTCCTTCTTTTTGATGCAGATGTAGTGAGTGAGGCTCAAAAATTACAACGAAAAACTGAGTTATCGGCAGCAAAGGCAGATATGGAGGCTAGTAAAGATCAATTATTCGTAATGGGCATGACGATAGATGAAATTGAGGCCATTCAATCTGAAATACAAATTGATGCTACAACAAATATTGTGGCTAAGATTGACGGGAAGATTATCAAGAAAAACGTAAATGTTGGTCAAGTCGTTGATCCCACAGAAGATATTTTTACTATTGCCATGTTGAATGAAGTGTGGGGCGTGGCTCAAGTGCCCGAGAGACAAATTGGTTTTTTAAAAGAAGGTGACGATCTTCTGATTGATGTTCCAGCATATGAGAATAAATCCGTTGAAGGAAAAATTACGTATTTAGGTGATATCGTGGACCCTGTCACGAGAACAGTGACCATACGAACGGAAATTGATAATGCGCATGGATTATTAAAGCCAGATATGCTCATCACTATGAAGGTCTCTGGCAAAAGCATTGAAAAAGTTGGAGTACCTATCAATGCGATTGTATCCATTGATGATATCCCTAATATTTTTGTCAGAACTGGCGAAAATAAGTTTTTGATGCGCCCTGTGACATTAGGAATAAAAAATAAAGATGCCGTTCATATTGATGACGGTCTTCTTGAGGGTGAAGAAGTGGTGATAGATGGCGCTTTTCATCTGAATAATGAACGACTTTATGCCAAAGAATAATTTCATATGATTGAAGCTTTAATAAGAGGGTCATTAAACCAGAGATTAATTGTCATGGTGATATCTGCCATGTTAATTATTAGTGGTTTTTTAGCTGCACAAAAATTATCTTTAGATGCATTTCCTGATGTAACCAATATTCAGGTTCAGGTAGCAACGGTTGCAACCGGAAAATCTCCTGAAGAGGTGGAGAGGTTCATTACCGTACCAATTGAAATTGCTATGACCGGACTGCCCGGATTGGTGGAAATGAGATCTCTTAACAAAGATGCTCTCTCATTAATCACTTTAGTTTTTAATGATGCCACAGATGTTTACTTTGCTCGACAGCTGGTGATGGAGCGTCTAATGCAAGTGCAAGATGTCATGCCAAAAGGCATATCGCCTATTTTAGGACCTGTATCTACTGGCTTAGGTGAAATTTTTCAGTACACTCTTGAACTTCCTGGTGAAGAGGGGCGACAACTTACAATTCCTGAATTAACCAATCGCCGAACAATCAATGATTGGGTCGTCAGACCTTTGCTTAGAAACATTACAGGCGTGGCCGAGATCAATTCACAAGGAGGCTACGTAAAGCAATATCAGGTGTTGGTGAATCCTGATAGGTTAGCACACTACAAAATAAAAATGTCTCGAGTGTTTGAGGCATTGGAAAAAAATAATATTAATAGCGGAGCTGGAGTTTTGCCGAAAGGTGCTCAACAATATCTGATCAGAGGCGAAGGTCTAATTCAAACCGTGAATGATATTGAGAATATTGTATTGAAAGAGACAGACGGTATTCCAATTTACATGCGAGATATCGGAGAAGTCAAAATTGGTTATGAAGTTCGTGTTGGTGCGGTAATCAAGAATGGAGTTAGTGAAGCCGTTGGTGGTGTGGTGATGATGTTGAGAGGTGGAAATGCTAAAGAGGTAGTAAAAAATATTAAAGAGCGAGTTCAGGAAATTAATGACAATGAAATGCTTCCAGGAGGCTTAAAAATTGTTCCTTATTACGATCGAAGTGAATTAGTCAGCGCAGCAATCTCGACGGTAGTTAAAGTCTTGATTGAGGGTATTATTTTGGTGATTGCGATCTTATTTATTTTTTTGGGTGACTTTAGATCAAGCATGATCGTCGTGATGACCCTTGTACTGACCCCGTTAATTACTTTTATGGTGATGAATTACTTAGGAATTTCTGCTAATTTGATGTCACTTGGTGGTTTAGCAATTGCCATTGGGTTAATGGTTGATGGTTCAGTGGTGATTGTTGAGAATACTTTTCATCGTTTAGGACAAAAGCATGGAAAAGAAAAGAAAGGGATGATGAATGTTAATTCAAATTTCATGAAAAGCTTTGAGAAACTAAACGAATCTGAACGTAAAGGTTTCCTGAAAAATAATGTCATCTTTAATGCCTGTAAAGAGGTAGCTACCCCAGTCCTTTTTGGTGTGGGCATCATTATTTTAGTATTCTTGCCGTTGATGACAATGCAAGGCATGGAAGGAAAAATGTTTTCTCCTCTTGCTTTAACTATTGCGATTGCATTAACCATTTCTTTAATACTATCTTTCACATTATCTCCTGCTCTTTGCAGTTTTTTCTTAACTGGTGGTTCTGGTGAGGATACAAAATTAATTCAAAAAATTAAGACTCCATATGTCAATGTCTTAAAGAAAGTTTTAGTGAATCAGAAGAAAGTGGTTATCATCGCAGTTGGTTTTTTTGTGGCATCAATCATGACTATTCCTTTTTTAGGGACTTCATTTATTCCAGAGATGAAGGAGGGGTCCATTGTTCCTGGTATTGATCGAGTTCCGAATATCTCTATTGAAGAGTCGATCAATATGGAATTTAAAGCCATGAAAGCAATCATGGAAGTCCCTGGCGTGAAGTCAGTAGTCAGTGCATTAGGCCGAGGGGAAAGTCCAGCTGACCCACAAGCACAGAATGAATCTACCCCTTTAGTGAGCTTGAAGCCAAAAGAAGAATGGCCAGAAGGATGGACACAGGATGATATTGCTAATGCCATTAAAGAAAAACTCAAGTTTTTACCTGGTGTGGTATTGATGATGATGCAACCAATTTCCGATCGGGTTGACGAGTTGGTAACAGGTGTAAGAGCTGATGTTGCTGTTAAAATTTTTGGCGATGATATTAAAATCTTAAGAAAAAAAGCAGATGAAGTGGCCGAATTAGCAAAAGGAATTGATGGAGCAACAGGAATAAAAGTAGAAAAAATCACGGGCCAGCAATATTTAAATATCGTCTTAGATCGTCCAGCTATTGCGCGACATGGATTTAATGTTTCTGAGATTAATGATTTGATTGAGATGGCCATTGGAGGAAAGGAAGCAACTCGCATTTATGAAGGCCAAAGAAATTTTGGGGCGGCCGTCAGATTTCCTGCGCAGTATCGTGATGATGAGGATGTAATTCGGAACATCATGCTGACTTCGCCAAACGGTTCTCGAGTTTCCTTGGGAGATTTAGCAACCATTGAAACACGAGATGGTCCGGCACGGATTAGTCGTGAGTTTGCTAAACGACGAGTCTATACCGGCATTAATGTAGAGGGTCGAGATTTGGGCGGCCTAGTGGCAGATTTACAGCAAGCCATTGATCAAAAATTAGATTTACCTGACGGATACTATATTGAGTATGGCGGTCAGTTTGAAAATATGACCCGCGCGCTAGGGCATTTATCCATTATTATTCCTTTAACGATTGTCGGTATTTTCTTCCTCTTGTTTCTTTTATTTAACTCTGTCCGCTTTGCCACGTTAATTATTACCGTATTACCTTTCGCCAGTATTGGGGGGATTTTTGGCTTAGCTTTAACTGGAGAATATTTATCAGTGCCTGCCTCTGTTGGTTTTATTACCCTTGCTGGAATTGCTGTTTTGAATGGCGTGGTTTTGATTTCTTGCATACAAGGATTGCAAAAAGATGGAATGAAGATAGATCTGGCTATCATCGAAGGATGTAAGCAAAGATTAAGACCCGTGTTGATGACCGCATCTGTAGCGATGCTAGCACTGATCCCATTTTTATTTGCTACAGGTCCTGGCTCAGAAGTACAAAAACCTCTCGCGATTGTCGTGATCGGTGGATTAATTACCTCAACATCTTTGACTTTATTAGTTCTCCCCGCGCTCTATAAAATGTTTGCTAAAAATATGACGAAGTAGAAGGATAAATAAGGAGATATAAAAAAACCCAGAAGTGTCTGGGTTTTTTTATATTTTAAAATGAATAATTTTTGGATTAATTTACAGCGCTTTTTAAGCCAGCACCAGCTTTGAATGATGGAACTTTTCTTGCTGGAATTTTTAATTCAGCACCTGTTTGTGGATTACGGCCTGTTCGTGCAGCACGTTTCGATACTTTGAAAGTACCAAATCCAATTAATGTAACTGTGTCACCTTTTTTTAGAGCTTTAGTGATGTTTTCGATGGTTGCATCAAGAGCACGTCCGGCATCAGCCTTTGTGGATCCTGTTGCGCTAGCGATTGCTTCGATTAGTTCGCCTTTATTCATTTATTATTCCTCCATATTTTTAATTGAATAAATTTTTGCTAAATCATAATACTGAAATTAGCCTAAACTGCCCACAAACTGCTGTTCCTGAGAGCTTGTAGTTCACTTTGCCGTTTTTAAATTTACTTGTCAAGACGATTGTTATAAATTTTTTATAATTATTTCATATGAATGAATAGAAATATATTTTGATTAATGTTACATTAATCAAAATATGAACAGTAAAAAAAATCAAAGAGGTGGCGTAAGAAAAGGAGCTGGTCGTAAAAAAGACAGCGGTCTTTATGCAGAAGCAACGAAGGTGGTGCGCATTCCAATCAGCCGCATTAGTGAAGTTAAAAATTTCTTACTCAACACTAAAAAAACCAACTTCAGTATTGTTGATTTTATACAACCATCTATTCAAAAGCCTATTCCTATAACCTTATTCAGCCATAAGGTGCCTGCAGGGTTTCCTTCACCTGCAGATGATCATGCAGAAAGTCGATTAGATCTAAATGAGTATTTGATCAACCAGGCTGAGTCAACTTTTTTTGTCAGAATCAAAGGAGACTCCATGGTCGATGCAGGAATTTTGGATAACGATATTGTCATTGTTGACCGTTCGAAATCAGCTGCAATTAATGATATTGTGCTCGCATCGATTGATGGTGAATTTACTGTGAAGGTGTTGACTAAAAACAACAAAGGACCTTATTTAATGCCAGCCAATAAAGAATTCAAGCCAATTTATATTGAAGAAGGAAGTCAATTTGAAATTTGGGGGGTGGTAACGGGATCAGTGCGTAAGTTTAAATAATGATTGCATTGGTCGATGTTAATAATTTTTATGTTAGTTGTGAGCGTTTATTTAATAGAAGGTTAGAGAATATTCCTGTTGTCGTGTTAAGCAATAATGATGGCTGTATTATTTCCAGGAGCAATGAAGCAAAAGCTCTTGGTATTAAAATGGGGATGCCTTTTTTTCAAGCACAGGATTTGATTAAAAAAAATCATGTTCACGTTTACTCTTCTAATTACCCCCTCTATGCTGATATGAGTAATCGGGTGATGCAGCTGTTAGCACAATTATCCCAAGATCAAGAGATTTATTCGATTGACGAATCTTTTTTAAAAATATATCAAAAAAAATATTTACTATACGGTCAGCATATTCGGACCACGGTATTCAAAAATATTGGATTACCGGTTTGTGTTGGCATCGCAAAAACAAAAACTTTGGCAAAGTTAGCCAATTACATGGCAAAGAAATATCACATGTTTAATGGTGTGGTCTGTTTTTCAGAAACTAACCCCGAAATCTTAACTAAATTAATGCGTGAGATATCTGTCGGCGAGTTATGGGGGGTTGGCGTACGCTTAAAAAAACGATTAAATGAATTAGGCATACTAACCGTACATGATTTAAAAACGGCTAATGCAAAATGGATGAAACAAGCCTTCAGTGTCAATATAGAAAGAATGGTATATGAGCTGAATAATATTGAATGTTATCCGATTGAATCAATAAAGCCGGATCAAAAACAAATTGTATGTTCAAGAAGTTTTGGACAAAAGATTAATTGTTATGAGGATATGGCTGATGCGGTAGCGACTTTTGTACAAAGGGCATCGATTAAATTAAGAAGGCAGCAATTGACGGCCAGGGAAATGACATTATTTATGCGTAATAATCCATTTAGCAGTCAGCATAGAATACAGCATGCCGTTCGATTAAAGCATTACGACTACACGGATAGCAATCAACAGTTATTGCGCTTAGCAATACGCGGGTTAGAAAAAATATACCATCAGGGCATTGACTACCATAAGGCTGGGATTATCTTAAGTGACTTAAGAAGGTCAATAAACCTCAATCAAGACGATTTAGCCGGATCCCAACGGCATCATTTATCAAATACCATTGATGCGATTCGAGATAAATATCATGCAAATATCATCATGAGCGGCTGGCAATCCAAAGATGGTAAATGGCGCATGAAACAATCAAATAAAAGTTTGAGGTTTACAACGTCTTGGCAGGAGCTATTGGAGGCTTCCTAAGTTTGGATCTTTATAAGAATTAATTTTAATAACCTGATAATTTGGATTTAACCACACTTGCCAGCCTTGAAAAAAAACCTGAACACCTTCTGGATTAGGTATGAAAAGAGTAAATGGAGCTTGGCCTCTAAAGGTGAGGGGATCATTTTCAGTCACCGTGAATAAATTAGCATCCCCACTATTAGATTGAATACATATGGGTAGCTCTAGGTTAGATTTTATATGAACATAGTTATCCGGTTTATCAGGCACATTCGGGGTGCGATAATTTTGGATATCCGTCGATTGAAAAATAGTGCTGCATGATGCTTCATTAAGTTGCTCAAAGTTAGAATTATTAGCAATCTTAACATCTTGCTCCTGCTCGATTGGGTTGTTGTCATTGGAACTAGTATCTGCAGACTCGAACAAAGAGATTTGATTTTCTTTATCTTCGAAACTTAAATCGTTATAGATTTCTGTTTCTTCAGTATCTAAAACAGATTCATCCATAGCTTCTAATTCATCGTGTTGATTGTAATAGTTAAATATAAACAAAATAATTACTAGCACAACTAAAGCAATAAGAACTTTAATGTTTTCTGTATTGTTGAATTTCTTAAACGAGAATTGATGTTCAGATTCCGGTAGATTCTTTTCTTCAGCATCAATACTAGTAGCTCGATCATTATTTGATTCTTCATTAGGCACAATAATGACGTGATCGGCATTAAGTTTTAAAAAGTTAATGTATTTTTTTGCACAGATTACTTTAAATTGATCATTAAAAAAACCTACATCGGAATCTGTTTCTAATGACAGAATTTGTTGTGAAGACAAGCTGCAAGTAGAGGCGACATCATTAACAGAAAGCTTGGCTTTTTCTCTTGCAGACTTGAGAGCTTGACCATCAATCTGTACTGTTAAATTCTTCAGATTAAATCACCCTAAATAATATAACAGCAACAAGCGTTGGGATTAAGGCTCCTAAAAGTAACCCTAGAGGACTTACGGCCTCTTCATTGAAGTATTTTTTCAATATACTAATCCCTGCTGGGTTAGGAGCATTGGCAATTACTGTTAGCCCTCCACCAGTGACCGCTCCAGCTACTAATGAAATTTTGAAAGGATCGCTTAAGCCTTCAACCAGAGAGCCTAGATATGTTAAAGCTGCATTGTCAGTAAAGGCGGTCAAAATTGTCGCACCAAAATAGACGGCATTATCACTCATTGAAACCAGAACAGGTTGAAGCCACCATTGTTGAACTCCGCCAATTACCACCAGTCCAGCTAAGAAGAAAGCCACTAGTAAAGCTTCTTTTAGGATCAATTCGGATTGATAATGTTTATACGCGGTGGTAATGCCTAGAAAAAATAAGAAAAGCGACATAAATACAGCAGGATGGTGAGCAAAAATTACAACGCCTAGCAGAAATAGCAGGTGGATCACTGTTAAAGTAACAGGTACTCCTTTTTTTGCTTGTGCATTGAAATTGATTTTAGCTAATTCATTTCTATAAAAAAAGGTCAGTGCGGATGCATTAATAAGAACAGCAATGGCTGATCTCCAACCAAAATTTTCCATCATAAATAAGATGTCCCAATTCCAAGTCCCAGCAACCATCAACACGGGTGGGGCAGCGTAAGGGGTTAAAGTGCCACCAATTGAAATGTTGACGAAAAGGACTCCCAGGGTTAAATACTTAAATCTTTCAGATAGTTTATTGTTGTAATACAACCTGCCTAAAAGCAAAGCAGCAAGTGTCA
Organism: Methylophilaceae bacterium LSUCC0665; assembly: GCA_024919215.1. Lineage (GTDB taxonomy): Bacteria > Pseudomonadota > Gammaproteobacteria > Burkholderiales > Methylophilaceae > BACL14. The sequence continues at coordinate 164,702 of CP103437.1, forward strand.
TGGCAGCAGGTTCAGTTATAAAAGATCCAAACAGAGGTACAAAGCTGAGTAAAAGAAAGAACATTCCAACTTCAGTTTTTATCGGAATGAATCTACTAATTAATATAACTAATTTTTCTGAAAACTCTAAAATAGGTCTAGTTGCGGCAATGACCATAATGACAAATACAAACATTGGTTCTGTAAAGTTTCGCGAATCAACGTAGCCAACCGCTGAGGAGCTACCCTCAAAAATAAACATAAAGACAACCAACACCATTGCCCAGAAGCCGAAAACAATTTCTACCTCACCAAGGAGATGAAGAATTCCAGAAAATTTTTTGTGGGTGTGTGCCAGATGTTCAAAATACTTTGTTGAAAAAGTATGTAAAATTGCAATAGCGAATAAGGCTGTTCCAATAAAATTTATAGTTGATATAGTTTCCATAGCGGCAATATTCTAGCATGTTAATTTTGATTAATTAAACGTAAAACAACAAATTTAATAACTTTACATAACAATGAAACAGTTTACACAGGCCGATATTGAAAAAATGATTGTTCTGCATAATTCAGGAGAACATTTGCAGGTTATTAAGTTGGCAAATAGTTTTTTAAAACACCACCCTGATGAAATTTTTCTATGGAACATCATGGGTGCCAGCTATGAACGAATAAATGATCTTATAAATGCTAAAAATTGTTATGAGAAAGCTATTCGTTTGAACAATCAAATCCCCGAGATTGTTTTTAATTTAGGCGCCGTTAAATTTAATTTAAATGACCTTGATGGGGCATTACAAAATTATGATCAAGCGTTATTAATCAAACCAGATTTTGTTGAAGTTTTTTTTAACAAAGGAATTTTGTATCAAAAAAAAGGTGCATTCGATTTAGCATTGGACAATTATCAAAAGGCACTAGAAATTCAGCCAGGATTTTATGAAGCACTCAATAATATTGGATCTGTTTATCAGCAATTGGGTAAATTGGATGATGCGATTGCAACCTATAAAAAATCACTAGCTATTTCTAAAGCATCCAGGACTCATTTTAACTTAGCAGGAGCTTTGAGGAATCAAGGAAATTTAAAGCTAGCCATTAATGAGTATACTAATGCAATTAATATTGAAAACGACAACCCAGAATTTTTTACAGATATAGGGGATGCGCTTTGGCATGATGGTAATGTCGATGAGGGCAAAAAATTTCTTCTAAAAGCAATTGAAATTGATCCAGATCACCCTAAGGGAAATTATCAATTAGCTATTTTCTATTATGATCATGGCTTATTGGATCAAGCACTTCCTCATTTTGAAAAAGCTAATTTATTTGATTCAGATTCACGAGTATTACATTGCTTATATAAATTAAAATATTATCAAGACTTTGAGAAAAAATTAAAAAAAGTGATCGGGAAAAAACATACCTCACCACTCTTAGCCACACTCTCAACTCATTTTGCGATTAATTTTAACAAACAAGATATCTATAACTTTTGTCCCGACCCACTGAATTTTGTGATGCATACTCAAGTACCAGAGTTGGTCGATAACAATCAAGCATTACTAAAATCATTACTGAAAGACATTGAGCAAGCAGAGATATCCGATCGCAAGCAAAGTCGGCTTTTTAATGGAACTCAGTCGTCAGGTAATTTATTTCAACGCTCAGAAAATTCTTTTAGAGCATTATCTGAGGGCTTGAAAAAACTTATTAATGTGTACTTTCAATCAAATCAAGAGCAATCTTGTGCGTTTATTAAACTATTCCCTAAAGAGATCATATTTAGCAGCTCGTGGTATGTTCGAATGAAAAAAGGGGGTCATCTGACTTCTCATATTCATGAGGATGGTTGGATCAGCGGAGCAGTTTATCTCAAAATTCCTCAACACAGAGATACAATGGAAGAAGGTGCAATTGAGCTAAGCACTCACGGGGACAGCTATCCTACCGAGCATGATAACTTTCCTAGAAAAGTAATTCTGCCTAAAGAAGGAGATGTAATATTTTTCCCATCTTCTGTTTTTCACCGCACCATCCCATTTAATTCTGATGAAGAAAGAATTTGTATCGCATTTGATTTGAAACCGAATCCTGAATTAATTAATAATAATTTTATTTAAGTTTTTTAAAATATAGTTTTGAAATTCTAGATCTTCATTTAATAATTTCTTAAAAGTTGAGTTGGGAATTTTAATGATTTTTGCCCAATCAGAAACAACAATAGCTTCCCCTAGCCTTTTTGTATTATTAATCACAGATAATTCCCCAAAATATTGATTATTGTGGAATAACCTTTCTTGACCATTGATTGTTGTTTTGATTTGACCATCAACAATAAAATAAACTGATGTCGCTGGCATGTTATAGCTAAATAGAACAGAATTTTTTTGGAGCCGAATAATGTTGGGCTGAAAAAAATTTTTTAATAATGATTTGGAAGGCTGGAGAAATAAAGACCTAAACTTATAGACCTCTAAATTGAATATAAATGCTATTAATTCAACTCCGATTAAAAATCCAGCGATGTTGAGAAAAAGCCAAATTAATGAAATAAATAAATTTCTCATACTGCCATAAAAGATGCCGTAGGATTGGCTCATGCTCATAATAAAGTCAAACATTTCATGCAGAAAAATCCAAACAAAGCAAGAAGTAGCCGCACCAATGAAAAGTAATGATTGAGGTAATTTTTTTTCAGGCGTCATTATTTTGTAAAAAATAGCTATGAAAATGATGAGAGAAAAGCTAGAAAATAAAATTAGTAATACTGATTTTTCACTTATTGGAACTAGAGAGTGAAAGAATCCAGCCAGGGTAATAAGGTACTTAGATATAAAAATATAGCTAAAGAAAAGAAAGATCACTAATAAAAGAATAGTGACATCAATTAATTTATTTACATAAAATTTACGTTTTATTTTCCTATTAAAGATGATTAAGAAATTTTTTCTTATAGAGTTTGCTAGTGGACTTGCTGCCCAAAAGAGAATGAAAAACCAAAACCAACCCAAACCTCTTGAGCCATCAGTAAACTTTTTGACTTGAAGCATCATTTTTTCTGATATTTCAGGCAATAAGTTAGACGTGATGTTTTGTAATTCATTAAAAATAACATCAGAATTTGATACCCACTTACTAAGTATAAGAAAAATGAGAATGATGAAGGGAATTAAGGTAAATAAAAAATAAAAACTAGTTGTGGCACACAACGATAAAAATCGATGTTGACTAAGATTTTGTGAAAAGTGTGCTAAATAAAACTTACTTTTCCAAATAAAATCTTTCAATTAGAGATACCTTTTAAAGATATCCGTTGCATCAATTAAAGCATGAGTAATGCCAGGCTCTGAAGCTGAGTGACCGGCATCTGGAATTAATCTGAAGTCAGCATGAGGCATTACTGTATATAAGTCATCTGCTGTTAGCGGAGGACACACCATGTCATATTGACCCTGAACAATAACAGTTGGGACTTCATTCAATGCTTTAATTGAGTTTAAGATTGCGTCTCCTTCGACAAAACACTTATTTTTTATGTAATGTAATTGCACTCGTGCTCGAGCTAGCTCTTCAGGATAATTAATGGTTGGCATTTCATCTTGATCTTCATAGGTCAGCTTTAAAATACTTCCCTCAAAACTATTCCAAGCATGCGCCGCTTTCTCAGCGAGCTCTTTATCCTTGCCGAAAACTAAACGGCTGTAATCAGCCACAAGAGATGTTTTATTTATCGTATGATGAAAAGATAATAATTTTTTATATTTTTTTGGAAAGAATATTTCAACATCTTTTAAAAACCAATCGAGCTCAAATGACCTGCTCAGAAAAATACCTCTTAATATTAAACCTTTTACTAAATCTGGGAATTTTACAAAATAAGCCAGTGCCAATGTACTCCCCCAAGAGCCACCAAATAAAAACCACTTTTCGATATTTAAATGTTTCCGAATTGTTTCAATATCATTGATTAGATCGTTAGTTGTGTTGTTTACAATTTCACCTGCAGGAGATGACTGACCACAACCTCTTTGATCGAACAAGATGATGCGATAGTGGTCTGGATCAAAAAAACGTCTTTGCTTAGGCCCTGTCCCACCTCCAGGACCTCCATGTAAAAATAGAATAGGTTGACCCGATGAGTTGCCAGACTCTTCTACATATATGGTATGTCCGGAATCCATTGGTATATGGTATGTTTGGTTAGGTTCTATTTCTGGATAAAGAGTCTTCATAAGCAAAAAAACTTTCTAAATTAATGACATTTATAACAACCCTATAAATTATATATGAAGAACCAATCTATGCTGAATTTTTAAAAAACCACTATATGTAGTGATGTTTAAATGTAAGTATACAATATCTATTTATAAAAAATTTAAATCAAATAAATGTAACTAAATTGTAACAAAAGTGTTGCAATTTATTTGAGATAGGTATAAAGTGATTTTCAAGCACGTGAAGTTAGTGCTACAGTAAATGAAATCCACTGTGTAAATTTTTATAGAGGGGGCTTTATTTGCTTCTTTTTTAACCCTTAGTTTTAACTATGGAGTTTTATAATGAAATTAAATAAAATCAAATTAGCTCTTGGTTTAGTAGCTGGTTTTGCTGCTGCAGCACCTATGGTTGCTTCAGCTGCTGCTGATCAAGAAAAAGCTATTGCTGATGCGAACAATTGGGCTCACCCACGTGGTAACCACACAAACAATGGTCACTCAGCATTAACTCAAATTAACAAAGGTAACGTTAAGAACCTTAAAGCTGCATGGACATTCGCGACTGGTGTTAACCGTGGTCACGAAGGCTCACCATTAGTTATTGGTAGCACAATGTATGTTCACACAGCGTTCCCAAACAACGTTTACGCTTTAGACCTTAACAACGATCAAAAAATCGTTTGGTCATATTTCCCAAAACAAGATCCAAGCGTTCAAGCAGTTTTATGCTGTGACAACGTTAACCGTGGTCTAGGTTTTGGTGACGGTAAAATCTTCTTACAACAGAACGACGGTATCATGGTTGCTTTAGATGCTAAAACTGGTAAAGAAGTTTGGACTGCTAGAATTACAGATCCTAAAGTTGGTGCTACAAACACATCAGCTCCACACGTAATCAAAGACAAAGTTCTTCAAGGTTGCTCAGGTGCTGAATTTGGTGTTCGTTGCTTCTTCACAGCTCTTAACACAAAAGACGGTTCAGTAGCTTGGAAAGCATACTCAACAGGTCCAGATAAAGAAGTTCTTATCGGTGCTGACTTCAACAAAGATACACCTTTATACTCAGCTCTATCAGTTTACGAAGATGTAAACGGTGGTAACAAACAAGGTGGTTCTTTCAAAAAAATCCCTACTGACCAACTTAAAGGCGGCGAAACAGACTTAGGTCTTAAAACATGGTTAAAACCACAAGCTGTTAAAGATGGTTGGCAACATGGTGGTGGCTCTGTTTGGGGCTGGTGGCCATATGATGCAAAAACAAACTTAGTGTACTACGGTACAGGTAACCCATCAGTTTGGAACCCAGACGTTCGTCCAGGTGACAACAAATGGTCTATGACAGTTTTTGCTCGTGACTTAGATACAGGTATGGCTCGTTGGGGTATGCAAATGACACCACACGACGAATGGGATTACGACGGTATTAACGAAGTTATCTTATTTGACAAAGGTGGTAAAACATATGCTTGGCACCACGATAGAAACGGTTTTGCTTATACATGGCAAGCTGACAACGGTGTTTTAGTTGCTGCTGAAAAAGTTCACCCATTCGTGAACTGGGCAACAGACGTTGACATGAAATCTGGTGTTCCAAACAAAGTTGCAGAACACGCAACTCACCAAGACTACAACACTAAAGGTACATGTCCAGCTGCTTTAGGTACTAAAGACCAACAGCCTGCTGCATACTCACCTAAAACAGGTTTAGTCTACTCACCAATGAACCACGTATGTATGACATACGAGCCAGTTGAATCTAAATACGTTGCTGGTCAGCCATGGGTTGGTGCGACATTAACAATGTTCGCTGGTCCTGACGGTGTTATGGGCGGTTTTGCTGCTTATGACCCAATGACTAACAAAAAAGTATGGTACAACAAAGAGAAATTCTCAGCTTGGGGCGGTGCTTTAACTACTGACTCAGACTTAGTATTCTACGGTACTTTAGATCGTTGGTTAAAAGCTCTTGACGCGAAAAGCGGTAAAGAACTTTGGAAATTCCAAGTTGGTTCAGGTGTTATTGGTAATGCCTTCACATACGGCCACAAAGGTAAGCAATACGTAGGTGTGCTTTCTGGTATCGGTGGTTGGGCTGGTGTTGCTATGAACCTAGGTCTAACAAATGACACAGACGCACTTGGTGCTGCTGGTGGTTATAAAGAACTAACAAAATACAACGCTGCTCCTGGCGGCGGTGCATTAACAGTATTTAGCTTATAATTTTCGAATTATAAGAAACTAATTACTAGTTAGTTAGTCTTACAAACACCCTACTTCGGTAGGGTGTTTTTTTTTGTGTATAATCACGACAGTAAATAAATTTAAGGAAAAGTTGAACATGCTAAAAAAAGGATTGATAGGAATCATGGTGGTATTTACATCTCCATTCGCGATGTTAGAGGCTTATGCTAATGACATTTATAATGACGGCAAGGTAGGTGAGGTAAGACGAGTACCAGGTGATAATGAATTTAAAGTTTGCGCAGATTCCAATAACTTGCCTTACTCTAATGACAAAGGCGAAGGCTTTGAAAATAAGATTGCAGAACTACTTGCTGCAGATATGGGTAAGGAATTATCTTATCAGTATTGGTTCGATCGCTTTGGTTACTTAAGAAATACATTAAATGCATGGCGGTGTGATTATCTGATTGGCACCAACACAACTTACGATGCAGTAGACACAACCAAACCATATTATCGTGCTGGACATGTGTTCATCTATCGAAAAGATAGCGGATTAAATATTAAAGATTTTAAATCAGAAGATTTACGTAAGGTTGAGATTGGTATAAAAGATAAAAGTCCGGTAGCTGTTGCTCTCAACGATCATGACCTAATGGCCAATGCAAGACCTTATCGCATTCAACGTGATCTCACAGAATCACCAGGTAAGTTAGTGCAAGACGTAATTGACGGTGTCGTGGATGTAGCGATTGAGTGGGGACCAATTGGTGGTTATTACGCAAAACAATCAGGCGTTGATCTTGTGGTTGTTCCGGTTCCAGAATATGAACAAGTGAAAAAGACTGGTAAAACATATTGGAATATTTCTGCAGGTGTTAGAAAAAGAGAAGCTGAACGACGCGATGAAATTGAAGCTGTGATCATGAGAAATAAAGATAAGATTTTAAAAATTCTTGATGATTATGGTATTCCACATGCGGAACCTGTTTTTGGAAGTAACTTAGACGGTTATAAGCGTCATAAAAACTAACATGTAAATAAATTGTAAAAAAATGTTTAAAAAGGGGTGTTTTTTCACCCCTTTTTTTATATAATATTCGCTAGTTATTGACTACCTCAGATCAAGATTTTAAATAACCCTGATAGTTATAAATTATTAAACTATTAATCATTTTTGATAGTCTTGATAATATGGAAAGTCCATATTGTTTTGGATTACAAAATAAATAGGAGAAATTATGTTTTCAAAGAAAGTAGTAGTGTCATCACTATTAGCTGCATTAGTTGGAATATCAACACTAGCTTACGCTAATGTTAAGTTTGTTAAAACAACTGACAATAGTGAAATTACATTCCCTAAAGAAGCATTAGTTGGTACAGATGCTGAAAAAGAATTCTTAGCCACTGGTAAAAATATTTACGTTGGTGACGCTGAAGCAATTAAAACGGGTAAAAAACGTTACAACCTGTGGTCATGTACACAGTGCCACGGCCCAACAGCTAAAGGTCAAGTAGGCCCAGGTCTTACTGGTCCAAAATACAACTATGCTAAAGACACAACCAACAAAGGTATGTTTGAAACTATCTGGGCTGGTACAAACGGCGGTATGGGTGGCAAAGGCTACGGTATTATGGCAGCTGATGATGGTGTAACTGTAGATGAGTTACTTAAAATTATTGCTTTCGTAAGAAGTAACAGTAAAGATTTAACTGGTAACGAAGGTCTATAATTCTTCGCGACTAACGAGTTACATCTAGTTTATAATAACGGCTGATATATTATCAGCCGTTTTTTTTGTGATCTGGGAGGATTATGAAGTTTATTAGTGTGTTTTTTTTATCACTTGCAGTATTAGCATGTTCAGAAAAAAATAGTGAGCAAGCAGTAGATGATAATCAACTAACTCCTGAAAAACAATCTGAATCTAATAATCAAGCCTTAAATATTTCTGTCATTAATACTACGGAAAGCATTAAGTTTGTTAAAACAACTGACAATAGTGAAATTACATTCCCTAAAGAAGCATTAGTTGGTACAGATGCTGAAAAAGAATTCTTAGCCACTGGTAAAAATATTTACGTTGGTGACGCTGAAGCAATTAAAACGGGTAAAAAACGTTACAACCTGTGGTCATGTACACAGTGCCACGGCCCAACAGCTAAAGGTCAAGTAGGCCCAGGTCTTACTGGTCCAAAATACAACTATGCTAAAGACACAACCAACAAAGGTATGTTTGAAACTATCTGGGCTGGTACAAACGGCGGTATGGGTGGCAAAGGCTACGGTATTATGGCAGCTGATGATGGTGTAACTGTAGATGAGTTACTTAAAATTATTGCTTTCGTAAGAAGTAACAGTAAAGATTTAACTGGTAACGAATAAAAGGAAAATCATTTGGAAAATCTGCATCGGGTAGTGATTGTTGGCGGTGGTGCTGGCGGGCTTGAGTTAGCAACAAAATTAGGTAATACCTTAGGCAAGAAAAAAATTGCAGAAATTATTTTAATTGATGCTAAAAAAACTCACGTCTGGAAACCATTGCTTCACGAAATTGCAGCAGGTAGTTTAAATCCAGACAAAGATGAATTGGAATATTTGGCTCAAGCACATTGGCATCATTTCAAGTTTAGATATGGTCGGGTTAATCAAGTTGATAGCCAGAACAAAACAGTGTCTATTGAACCCACTTATGATATAGACGGAACTGAAATTATCCCTTTGCGTAAAATTAAGTATGACACCTTAGTGTTATCTGTTGGAAGTACTGTTAATGATTTTAATATTCCAGGCGCAAAAGAATTTGCAGTCGCCTTAGATACTCAGGATCAAGCTGAGCGTTTCCATCAAAAATTACATAATTCAATTTTAAGAGCTCAAACGCAAAAAGGTTCAGTCAGACCGGGTCAGCTAGAGGTGATAATTGTGGGTGGTGGAGCAACTGGGGTGGAGTTAGCTGCTGAGCTTCACAAAGCTACTCGTGAAATGACTGCTTATGGATTAGATCGAGTAAACCCTGACCGTGACATTAGCATCTCTCTAGTTGAGGCAAGTAATCGCTTACTTCCAGCATTGCCAGTAAAAATCAGTACGTCAGTAGAGTCTGAGTTGCGTAAATTAAACGTAAAGTTATTTTTAGGTGAGCGTGTGACTAAGGTCACAAAAGATGGCATTGAGACTCAGTCGGGAAAAAAAATTATTTCATCCCTTGTCGTTTGGGCTGCAGGTATTAAGGCTCCAGAATTTCTGTCACATATTAAAGGCATAGAAACAAATTCTATTCATCAGATCAAAGTTGAATCGACATTACAAAGTACTTCGAATACTGATATTTTTGCATTTGGTGACTGCGCAGCATGCCCAGTTAAACCAGGATCTGATCTATTAGTTCCTCCAAGAGCACAAGCTGCTCATCAACAAGCATCTATGCTCTATAAATCTATTAAATCCAAAGTGTTAAAACCTAACAAGGCATTAGCCAACTATGTATATAAAGATTATGGCTCTTTAGTTAATTTAGGAAGATATTCAACTGTGGGAAATTTAATGGGGTCACTGCTTGGGGGGAGCATGTTTGTTGAGGGATTAATTGCTCGCTTAATGTATCTTATGCTATATCAAATGCATTTATCAGCTTTACATGGAGTAGTTAGTGTTGTCTTTAGATTATTAGGTAAGATTATTTCCAGAAGAACTGAGGCTAGAGTAAAACTTCATTAACTCCTATTTGTTAGCATCTTCATAATAAATTAGAGCAATGATCATGGTCAGGGCTACAAACAGACCAAAAATAAAAACAATCCCATTAATAGGTAGTGAATGTTTGACCATAAATGTGTATGCACCGCTCAGAATTAAAATTCCAAGGTTTTCACTAAAGTTTTGAACAGCAATTGAGTGTCCAGCACCTATAAGTTTATGCCCCCGGTATTGTAATAATGCATTCATGGGAACAATTAAGATCCCGCTGAAAATACCAATTAAAAGTAAATTGATTGCTGCACTCTCCCAAGAGCTCAGGAAGACCATCGCACAGACAAGAACGCCCATAAAAAAACCAATAATTAAAATTTTTACCGCATCTTTCATTTTGATATACTTTGCCGCTATCACCGATCCAATAGCTACACCCAATGCAACCATAGCAGTTAGCATGGTCGCCTTATCTAAACCAAATGATAGAGCAAATGCTGCCCATGCAATAACCACCAATCTTAAGGTTGCACCTGCTCCCCAAAATAATGTGGTTACGACCAAAGAAAGCTGACCGAGTGGGTCGGACCATAATTTTTTCAAAGAGGTGTAAAAATCCTTTAATAGATAGATTGGATTTTTAGTATTTAATTTATGATCAATCGGTACAAATGGAATATAACGATTACAAATTGCTGCGGCCAAATAAAGAAAAGAGATAATTATAATTGCAATCTGAGGTGAGAAATTAGCGAATATGCCACCGACAATAGCACCTAAAATAATTGCAGCGACAGTTAAACCTTCAACCCATCCATTTGCTGCGACTAATTCTTTAGGTGGTAATAATTCGGTTAATATCCCATATTTTGCTGGTGAGTATGATGCTGCACCAATGCCTACAATACCGTAAGAATATAATGGAGGGACACCAGCTAACATTGCGAGACTCCCAACAAGCTTAATAGCATTTGAAAAAAACATAACATTGCTTTTGGGGAACGCATCTGCGATTGCACCGACAAAGGGAGCCAACAAAATATATGAAATCACAAAAAATTGCAGTAATAAAGGCTGATGCCATACCGGAGCTTGCATATTTGCCAAAAGTGCAATTGCGGCAAATAAAAGTGCATTATCAGCTAATGCTGATAAAAATTGCGCACTTAAAAAAAAGTAAAAGCCTCTGCTATGAACAGACGATTGATTAGAGAGCTTCTGCTGCATAATCTGCTAGACGCGAACGCTCGCCTCTTTGTAAAGTGACATGTCCGTTATGATGCCAGCCTTTAAATCGATCCACGACAAAAGTCAGCCCTGAACTACCTTCTGTTAAATAGGGTGTATCAATTTGGGCAATGTTACCTAAGCAAACTACTTTAGTTCCAGGCCCAGCTCTAGTAATAAGCGTTTTCATCTGCTTTGGAGTGAGGTTTTGAGCTTCATCAATAATTAAGAATTTTTTGAGGAAAGTACGTCCTCGCATAAAATTTAAGGATTTAACCTTAATTCTAGACTTAATTAAATCTTGTGTCGCTGCTCTGCCCCAGTCTCCAGCTGTTTCATCAGATTTATTTAGGACATCTAAATTATCCTCTAATGCACCCATCCAAGGATTCATTTTTTCTTCTTCTGTTCCAGGTAAAAAACCAATATCTTCACCAACAGATACAGTCACTCTGGTCATAATAATTTCTGAGTATAGCTTGAGATCCAAGGTTTGTTGAAGAGCCGCAGCAAGAGTTAGTAATGTTTTACCAGTCCCCGCTTGACCAAGCAGTGTTACAAAATCAACATTAGGATCCATTAGTAGGTTAAGGGCAAAATTTTGTTCTTTGTTACGGGCATTGATACCCCAAACATTAAATTTAGAATTCGAGTAATCTTGAACAATTTCCAACGTCGCTGTATTTTTTTGCACCTTACGAACTATGGCATGAAATGGCTTATCGAACTCATAGCAAACAAACTCATTTTGCACAAAATCTTTACATTGCGGACCAGTTAATTTGTAAAACATCTTACCTTCTTCTTGCCAGGATTCCATGTCCTTACTATGTTTTTCCCAAAAATTTTCTGGTAACTCTGTAATTCCAGAATGAAGTAATTCAGTGTCCTCAAGAACTTTGTCATTGAAATAATCTTCGGCCGAAATAGATAGAGCACGTGCTTTAATACGAATATTAATGTCTTTAGAGACAAGAATAACTTCTCTCTTAAAGTATTCTGTTTTAAGGAAATGAACGACTCCAAGAATTTGATTGTCCGCCTTACTTCCAGCCAGCATTGGAAGCTCATAATCAATAGGTTGAGTTTGTAAGAATAAACGACCAGAATTTTTACTAAATTTATCTAAAATACATCCTTGATCAAGATTAGTTTCTGTATCAGCAATAATTTCTTCAATGAAGCGACTGGTCTGTCTTGCATTTCTGGCGACCTCAGACCCCCCTTTTTTAATATTATCAAGTTCCTCTAAAGTCACCATTGGCAGATAGATGTCATGCTCTTCAAAACGATATAAACAACTTGGATCATGCAGTAATACATTTGTGTCAAGCACAAAGAGTTTTGTTTTTTTATTTACCATAGATTAATATTTCTCAAGAACTTAGAAAATCAAGGACTTCATCAACATGGCCATTGACTTTGACACCACGCCATTCTTTGATGATTTTGCCATCTTCATCAACAACAAAGGTACTTCTCTCAATGCCTCTGACTTGTTTACCATACATATTTTTCATCTTAATAACGTCAAATATATTACAAGCTATTTCATCAGGGTCAGAAAGCAATTCAAAATTAAAGTTGTATTTGTTTTTAAAATTTTCGTGAGATTTTAAACTGTCTCTAGAGACACCAAAAACTTCGCAATTTTTAGCTTTAAACTCTGCCAACTTAGTTGAAAAATCAATACCTTCATTGGTGCATCCAGGGGTTGAATCTTTTGGATAAAAATAGATGACTAATTTTTTACCTGAAAATTTATTTAATTCAAAATTGAGATCATTAGTGCCTTGCAGTGAGAAGTTTTTTAATTTCATTTATTTATTCTACCTAAAATTTACGACAAATTTGTGACAATCAAACTTCATTCAAGTTTAAAAGATATTGGGACCAATACGGTGAAATTTTTAAGTCTTAACTCTTCAGGGGGTTGAGGAAATGGCGATGCTCTTTTTACCATGTCAATAGCCTCATTGTTAAGAATTTTATATCGTGATTCCTCAAGAATATTAGCTTTGACAAGATTTCCTTGAGGATCGATTTCAATATTTAATAAAACTTCACCTTGCCATTGACGCATCTGCGCAATTTTAGGATATTTTTTTTGCTTAGCTATGGCTCTGGTCAGCTGGTTTGTGTAGCTATCGGTTATTTTTTTTACTACTTCTGGAGATGGTTGTGGTGGAATATATTCCTGAACTTTTTCTATGGGAGCAATTTCTTCAGGTTCAGTAAACTCTGTTATTTCTTCAATAACAGGCTCAGGCAATTCCTCAATTACTTTCTCTTGAATAGGAGCTAACTCTTTTATAGGCTCGGGTTTTTTTTCAGGTTTTGGTGGATCAATTTTTTTTGGTTGTTCAATAATTTTAGGTGGTTCAGGTTGAGTTAAATCAATTTCAACGTTTAAGATTTCTGGGATAGCGATATCATCATGTTGCATTTTAGGAATAATAATAAGCAGAGAAACATGCAATAACAGAGACAAGATTATTGTCTCTAGAAATTTAACTTCGTATTTTTGTGTTGCGAGTTCCATTGAGCAGTCAATTATAATATTTTTTGGTTATTTCTCTAAATTAAGCCATCAAAAAGTATGACTTTGACGTAAGTGTTTTTTTCCAATACGTCTTCTTTTTCAGCCATCAAAATAAAACAATTTGCATCTGACATCGATTTCAACATGCCAGAACCCTGCTGATTCAATGGTTTTACACAGTAACCTTTCACAGTTTTTTCCAAATAGGCGCGAACAAATTCAGTCCGACCTTTTTTTCGAATGATTTTTTGTCCTAATTTTGCTTCCAGGATTGGCGTTGATTCAAACTGAAAATTTCCCATCATGAGTTTGATACTTGGCTTGACAAATTGAAGAAAGGTAACAGCAGCAGAAACCGGGTTTCCTGGCAATCCAAAATAAAAAGATTTTTTAATCTTACCAAAAGCCATCGGTCTTCCTGGTTTGATTGCCATTTTCCAAAAAAGGACTTTCCCTATGTTGGATAGTGCCTCTTTCATATAATCAGCTTCACCCACTGATACCCCGCCTGTGGTAATAATTAAATCATTCTCTTTAGAGGCTGTTTCAAGTTGCTTTTCTAGCTTGAATTTATTATCTGATAGATTTCCATAATCATTGAAATGAAGATTCATCTTGTGCATAAATGATTTAATCAGATAGCGATTACTATCATAAACCTGACCAGGCTTTATTTTTTCGCCAAGCTGAACAACCTCATCCCCTGTGCTAAAAAAACCAACTTTTAAACTTTCGAATACCTTAATTTCAGAAATCCCCAAAGAGGCTAATAGGCCAATATGAAGAGGGTTTAGGTATGTTCCTTTTTTTAAGGCAATTTCATTTTTTGAAATATCTTCACCAGCTTTGCGAATGTTTGCCCCTTTTTTTGGTTGAAAATCAAAACAGACTAAATCCTTATCAATTTTTACTAGCTCTTGAGGAATAACTGTATCAAAACCTTTGGGAATCATCCCCCCAGTCATAATTTTGAAACAAACACTACCTATTTTATTTGGATCAACTGGATGACCCGCTAATATTTTCCCCATCAACTTTACTTTATTGTTATTTTTTTTTAGCTCTTGATGTCGAAAAACATAACCATCCATGGCAGAGTTATCATAGTTTGGAACATTAATCGATGACTTTATTTCTGTGGCTAAAATAAGTCCTAGAGCATCTTCAATAGAAACTTTTTTAGTTTTTTTAATGGGCTCAATGAGTTGCTCTAAATAGAGAATGGCTTTTTGATAAGTTAAAGAGTTAGGATCGTATTCAGATAAGCATCCTTTATCTTTATATAGGTCTGTTAAATTAATTTTGTTCATATTTTTTTAAATCATCATGTGAATTAATATTTGTAAAAGATTTTTCATCAGCAAATGGAGTAGATGAGTAGCCAACATCTTTAATGAATTGAATAAAACCTCTTCCCCCCGCTTCTAAAAATTGATCTAAAAGAGGAAGTGTGGATTGATGGATTAATCCCAGAGTAGGATGCAGTCTGTCATTGACTAACGGCACTATGATTGGTTTGTCTGTATTGTTTGATGTGGATATTAATTTTTCTGTTAAATCTAATGGAATAAAAGGAGTGTCGCATGGAGCAATCTGTAACCATTGACAATCTATTTGTCGTAACCCAGCCTGAAGTCCTGCAAGTGGCCCCAGATAACTTGAAGTTTCATCTTCAATCATTTTTGTTTCTACATGAAGACTAGGTATTAAAATATTGCTGTTAATAAAAATATTATCAACTTGATTTTTAAGACGTTCAAAAACATGGTTAATTAATGGCCGCCCTAAAAAACTAACCGAGGCTTTGAACTGTCCCATCCTGGATGATTGCCCTCCAGCAATAATTAGACCATCAACTCTCACTCATCCACCCGTGTGGGACATGAATCTAATCACATTGGTTTTATTTTGAAGATTAAATTCATGAGACTTAGGTTTGCTTAATAAAGAATCAATAATTAATTTTTCAACTGCATGGTCACTGTGATGAGCTCGCAAAGGCTCAATCAAATTTACTTTTTCATTATGACCTAAACACAAATGTAAATATCCATCGGCACTTACTCTCACTCTGTTGCATGAATCGCAAAAATTATGACTATGAGGAGATATAAACCCTACAAAAGAATTACTGCCTTTAATTTTCATATAAACTGCGGGACCGCCAGTTCTTTTATTATTTTCTTCAAGAGAATACTTTTTTTCTATGATTTTTTTTGCATCATTACTGCTGATGAAACTTGTGGAGCGATCATAGCCAATTTCACCCAAAGGCATCTGTTCAATAAAACTGATATTAAAATTTTGCTTTACCGCATAAGAGACTAAATCGACAATCTCATGATCATTCACGTTTTTCATCAACACAGTATTCAGTTTTATTTGAAAGTATTCCTTTGCGACTTCAAGATTAGCAAGAACTTCATTTAAGTTGCCAATCCTGGTGATTTTTTTAAAATTCTCAGAACATAAACTATCTAAACTGACATTAATTCGTTTAATTTTTGATTGTTTAAGCACATCCATTTTTTGATCAAGCTGTGATCCATTAGTAGTTAAGGTCAGCTCCTTAAGCTTTGTATGTTGACTTAGCTTTTCGATTAATTCGTTTACCCCTCTTCTTACAAGGGGCTCGCCACCTGTGAGCCTGATTTTTTCAACACCTAAATTAATGAAAATATTGGCCAACCTATTCATTTCTTCGATCGTTAACATTTGATGTTTTGGCATAAATTCAATGTCTTCGCTCATGCAATATTGGCATCGAAAGTCACAGCGATCCGTCACTGATAACCTTAAATAATTAATTTTTCGATTAAAAGGGTCTTGTAACATACAAATTAATATGTATCTTTAATGATTTCTATTAAAAAAAAATGTCTACTATCCAGTATAATAGGGGTATTCTGAAGGTCAACTAATTTTAACCAATGGATAAAAATAAAATACAACATCATATTGAAAAATATAAATCATTACCTGGTGGATTGCTCCCACTAATGCATGCCATTCAGGATGATCTTGGCTATATTCCAGAGGAAAGTTACCCTCTAATTTCACAAGAGATGAGTTTGTCTGTGGCAGAAATTCATGGATTTGTTAGTTTTTATCATCATTTTCGAACCAAAAAGACAGGTAAAAATCTTATTCAGGTTTGTCGTGCAGAGTCTTGTCAGGCCATGAATTCTAAATCAATCGAAATTTATTTAAAGGATAAATTAGGGATTGATTATCACGAAATGACAGAAGATCAAAAATTTAGTTTAGAACCAGTATATTGTTTGGGAAACTGTGCATGTTCTCCATCAATTATGATTAATGATGATGTGTACGGTAGGGTGGATAAAGAAAAAATTGATAAATTGATCAAGGATATTGAATAAATGACTATTAAGATTTATGTCCCTATAGACTCTACAGCTCAGTCGCTTGGAGCAAATGAGATAGCAATTGCAATTGAATTGGAAGCTCAAAAAAGAAAACTAGAAATTGAGCTCATCAGAAATGGTTCAAGAGGTTTGTTTTGGTTAGAGCCTCTGGTGGAAGTGGTCCATAATGGTAATCGTATAGCGTATGGACCGATCATTGAAGAAGATGTTAAAAGCCTTTTTGACTCTAAGTTTTATGAGGGCGGTCAACATGATAAATATCTTGGCAAGACCGATGAGATTGCTTGGTTAAAAAATCAGGAAAGATTAACGTTTGTTAGAGTAGGCATTACAGACCCTCTTTCTTTAAAGGATTATTTGGATCATGAGGGCTTTGTGGGTTTAAAAAAAGCGGTTAACTTTGAACCACAAAAAATTGTTGATGAAGTTAAGGATTCAGGACTACGAGGAAGAGGTGGTGCAGCTTTTCCAACCGGAATTAAGTGGCAAACAGTTTTAGATACCCAGTCATCGCAAAAATATATTGTGTGCAATGCTGATGAGGGAGATTCTGGAACTTTTTCTGATCGAATGATCATGGAAAATGACCCCTTTCTTTTAATCGAAGGAATGATAATTGCAGGATTAGCCGTTAATGCAGATCATGGTTATATCTATTTAAGATCCGAATATCCACATGCACTAGATGTGTTAAATAAGGCTATTAACATTGCCGAAGAAAATAACTACCTTGGTAAAAATATATTAAATTCGAATAAAAATTTTACTCTGGAAGTAAGGCGAGCAGCAGGAGCATATATTTGTGGTGAAGAAACCTCACTGCTTGAAAGTTTAGAAGGTAAGCGGGGTTTGGTAAGGTATAAACCACCACTACCAGCTATTGAAGGTTTATTTGGGAAGCCAACAGTTGTTAACAATGTGATTTCACTAGCTACCATCCCAATTATTCTATCCAAAGGCGCACAATACTATGCAGACTTTGGTGTTGGAAGATCAAAAGGAACATTGCCAATTCAGCTAGCTGGAAATCTAAAACAAACAGGCTTAATCGAAAAGGCTTTTGGTATCACGTTAAGGGAGCTGTTGTATGATTTTGGCGGAGGATCAGCAACGGGAAAGAAAATAAAAGCTGTTCAAGTTGGTGGGCCGCTTGGAGCATTTATATCTGAAGAAAATTTTGATATTGAGCTAGATTATGAAGCATATTCAAAATTAAATGCAGTTGTTGGTCATGGAGGTATCGTCGTATTTGATGAGGATGTCAATATGGCTGAAATGGCTAGATATTCATTTGAATTTTGTGCAATTGAATCATGTGGTAAATGTACTCCATGTAGGATTGGTTCAACCCGTGGGATGGAAGTAATAGATAAGATTGTAGCGAAAGATGAGCAGCCAAAAAATGTGGCATTGTTAGAAAATTTATGCGATACCATGGTCAATGGCTCCCTCTGTGCCATGGGAGGGATGACGCCCTTCCCGGTCATGAGTGCACTGAAGTATTTCCCTAATGATTTTGGGGTTGAATCTAAGCCATTGAAAACATAAAATAAGGTTATTAAATAAAAGGTTATAACTATGGATGATACAAGAGATTACGGGACACCAAAAAAAGATAGCGCCACAATGGTGACGTTAACTATTGATGGTCAAAAGATCTCTGTACCGCAAGGAACTTCAATCATGCGGGCTGCATCTGAGCTCGGTTCCAGCATCCCAAAACTTTGTGCCACAGACTCTTTAGAGCCATTTGGTTCTTGTCGCTTATGCTTGGTTGAGATTGAAGGTCGTCGTGGCTATCCAGCGTCATGTACCACCCCAGTTGACGAAGGTATGGTTGTATCGACACAAACCCCAAAACTTGCGGATATTAGAAAAGGTGTGATGGAGCTTTATATTTCTGATCATCCACTAGACTGCCTTACTTGCTCCACTAATGGTGATTGTGAATTACAAGACATGGCTGGTGCGGTTGGTTTAAGAGAGGTACGTTATGGCTATGAAGGAGAAAACCACCTTAGCGCTGAAAAAGATGAATCTAATCCATATTTTACCTTTGATCCATCCAAGTGTATTGTTTGCTCCAGATGTGTTAGGGCTTGTGAAGAAACTCAAGGAACATTTGCTTTAACCATTGATAGTCGTGGTTTTGAATCAAAAGTTTCTGCCGGCAATAAAAATTTCTTTGATTCTGAATGTGTTTCTTGTGGAGCTTGTGTTCAGGCATGCCCAACTGCAACTTTAATGGAAAATTCTGTGATTGAATCTGGAGTTCCAGAAAAGTCAGTAACCACAACTTGTGCTTACTGTGGAGTGGGATGCTCATTTAATGCCGAAATGAAAGGTGAAGAATTAGTGAGAATGACCCCTAATAAAAATGGGGGAGCTAATCATGGCCATTCATGTGTTAAAGGTCGATTTGCATGGGGATACGCCACGCACAAAGATAGAATTACATCTCCTATGATTAGAAAAAGCATTCATGATCCATGGCAAGAAGTGACCTGGGAAGAAGCCATTAACTATGCTGCAAGTGAAATAAAAAGAATTCAAAAAAAATATGGTACTGACTCTGTAGGAGCTATCAACTCCTCAAGGTGTACAAATGAGGAAACATTCTTAGTTCAAAAATTAGTTCGAGCTGGTTTTGGAAATAACAATATTGATACTTGCGCACGAGTTTGCCATTCACCAACAGGTTATGGGTTAAAGCAAACACTTGGGGAGTCAGCTGGGACGCAGAATTTTGATTCAGTAATGAAATCAGATGTAATAATGGTAATTGGCGCCAATCCAACAGATGGACACCCAGTTTTTGGATCACAAATGAAGAGAAGACTGCGACAAGGTGCGAAGTTGATTGTTGTCGACCCCAGAGAAATTGATCTTGTAAATAAGTCACCACACATTCGAGCTGATTATCACTTAAAACTAAAGCCAGGAACTAATGTTGCCATTATTAATGCAATCGCACACGTTGTAGTAACAGAAAATCTTGTTAAACAAGATTTTGTAAATGCTCGATGTGAAACAGATTCATTTAAAAAATGGGCTGATTTTGTGAGTCTTGAAAAAAACTCTCCAGAAGCTTTGCATTTGGAGACAGGGGTTCCAGCCGAGACTGTGAGGCAAGCAGCAAGACTATTTGCAACAGAAAATAATGGTTCAATCTATTATGGACTTGGTGTTACAGAGCATAGCCAGGGTTCCACCATGGTAATGGGTATTGCTAATTTAGCAATGGCTACAGGAAATATTGGTCGTGAAGGCGTTGGAGTAAATCCTTTAAGGGGTCAAAACAACGTTCAGGGGTCATGTGACATGGGGTCCTTCCCGCATGAGTTTCCAGGGTATCGACATGTTTCTGACTCTGAAACAAGAGAGATGCTTGAGAAAACATGGGGAGTTCCGCTTCAGTCTGAACCTGGTTTAAGAATTCCAAATATGCTTGATTCAGCCATTGATGGTTCTTTTAAAGCTTTATATTGCCAAGGTGAAGATATTGCTCAGTCTGATCCAAATACACAACACGTTACCCATGCATTAGAATCAATGGAGTGCGTGATCGTTCAAGACCTTTTCTTAAACGAAACAGCAATGTATGCACATGTTTTCTTGCCAGGATCATCCTTTTTAGAGAAAAGTGGAACATTTACAAACGCAGAGCGAAGAATATCTCCTGTAAGAAGAGTTATGACCCCTAAAAATGGTTATGAGGATTGGGAGGTGACTCAAATGTTATCCAATGCTCTTGGTTATTCAATGAACTATAACCACGCCTCTGAAATTCTAGATGAAATTGCAAAAATAACCCCAACATTCACTAATGTTTCATTTGAAAAATTAGATCAACAAGGCAGTATTCAATGGCCTTGTAACGATGATCACCCTGATGGAACACCTACGATGCATGTTGATGAGTTTGTTCGTGGTAAAGGTAAATTCTTTATAACCGAATATATACCGACAACAGAAAAAGTGAATAAGCGCTTCCCTTTAATTCTAACTACCGGAAGAATTCTATCTCAGTACAATGTTGGTGCGCAAACCAGAAGAACAAACAACAGTAAATGGCATGCTGAAGATTTAATAGAAGTTCACCCACATGATGCGGAAGAAAGAGGAATTAATGAGGGCGATTGGGTAGGAATTACAAGCCGAGCAGGTGAAACCGTTCTAAGATGTAAAGTGACAGAACGTGTTCAGCCAGGAGTGGTTTATACCACTTTCCATCATCCTTTTTCTGGAGCTAATGTAATTACAACTGACAACTCAGATTGGGCAACAAATTGTCCAGAATTTAAGGTTACTGCTGTTCAATTAACAAAAGTGTCCCAACTGTCATCATGGCAAGAGAAATACAAATCCTTTAGTGAAGAACAAATTTCTTTTGTAGAATCCAAAAAGGAAAAAGTGTAACTTTTGAATCAGCAGAACCTATATTCTGAATATAAAGTTTCTGACTCAGATAATCTTCAACAAAATAGAATCGATTTTTTATCAAACGAATTTCCAGTAGCAATAAGTTTTAATGGCATTAGTCATGTTGTTATGATGGCCACCCCAATGGATTTAGAAGATTTTGTCATTGGTTTCTCATTTACTGAGGGAATAATTTCTTCAATTGATGATGTATTTGATATTGAAATATCAAAAAATGATCATGGTATAGATGTTGAGGTAGAAATTGCGCAAGAGCCATTTCAAAAATTAAAACATTTAAAAAGAAACTTATCTGGAAAAACAGGATGCGGTATTTGCGGTATCGAGAGTCTTGAATATTTCACTAATAGACTAAAGTTAAATTATCCTAAAAAGAAAAATTTTTTGATTACAACTAAGCACATTACTGCGAGTTTAGATGCTTTTAAATCTAGTCAAAAAGGTCAAGTGAAAACAGGTTCCATTCATGCTGCCGCATTATTTGATGCAGATGGAAATCTTCAAAGTATTAAAGAAGATGTTGGCCGTCATAATGCATTGGATAAATTGATTGGAAGAAAATTAATTGATAATTTGGATGGCTCTTTTATTGTATGCTCTAGCCGTGCAAGTTATGAGATGGTTCAAAAAGTATTGGTTACAGACATTCCAATTTTGATTGCGATTTCTGCACCTACATCGATGGCTGTAAATTTAGCTCTACAACATGATCTTTCAGTGATTGGCTTTGCAAGAGATAAAAGATTCGTTGTATATAGTCACAAGAACAGAATAATCGAGTAGAATATGCGCCATGAATGATCAACATATAGTTAATATGGCAAATCAAATTGCCAGTTTTTTTCAAGCTTATCCGGATCAAGCGGAGGCAATTGACGGTGTATCTGGACATCTTAAGAAATTTTGGTCCCCAAAAATGAGAGTTAAACTAAAAGAAATTGCTGAACAGGGAGAGGTAGATAACATCCACCAATTAGTTTTGGATGCGATAAAACTAATTTAGTTTTTCATTATATAAAATGTCTTTTTGTCATTTGGCATTTTACCTTGCCACAAAATACGACTTTTAAATTCAGGATCACTTGATATCGATCTAATGTCTTTGTGAGATATTATATATTTACAATTTTTATCATTTTTTCTTATATCAATTTGAGTATAGTAAAAAATTAAATCAACAAAGCTATTATTCAAATCATTCGCTATCATGCACTGATTATATGGGATATTAATAGCATTAATTTGTTTAAATATTCGACCATAATCTTTTCGATTTTCTATCATTGGAAACCATAATAAAGTTGTTGTAACCCATGCAAGAGTAATTCCCAAAGCCCAATTAGTAACAGAGGATCGATTAGTAAGATTATTTTTCCAAAGTGATATAATCCAAACTATAAGAAAAATTAAAGCCAAAAAAATATGAAAAAAGTTTAATTCCGGCGTAAGGTTTCCGGAAAGGTAAACCATTCTTTCATGAATTTTATAGGGAATACCAAAATTTAATGCAAACCAACCAATCCAGAGTATTAATGTAATTGCAGAAAAAATAAGAATACCAAACCAGTTTAATGCTCCAGATGCTCCCCTTTGAAGAGAATCAATGGATGAGCTTGCCATGATCGCTATGGCAGGCAATAAAATCACCAACTTGACCTGACTAATTTGACTTTCGCATATTAAAAGTAAGAAAAACCAAGCAAGAAAAACTAAAGGTAGGTTTGTTCTTTTATATTTAAGAAAAGTGGAAAATTCATTAAATAATGTGACCATAAACAATGGTACGGCTGGCCATGCAAACCATAGCAAGTTTACAAAGTAGTATTTAATATTTTCAGTTGAAAAACTTATCATGGGAAATAAAAATTTTTCTAAACTATTGGGGTGATATAAGGATAGAAGAAGTATCCAGGCGCCTATAAAAATAAGACTTGATAACAAACCCAAGCCAGTAAAAATAAGAGTTCGCCTATAATTCCAGTTAGGCAATATTGCTAGTGTGGCAGTGATTCCAATTATTGGGATTAAATACATTAATCCTTTTGAAAGTAAGCCAATTATTATAGAAATACCTAATAAAATAGAGGCGCGAAAAGGTCTTCGGTGTGAAAGAGAAAATGAATATAAGCATAAGCTTGCTGCAGTTAAGATGGCTATTTCATGTGTAAAGGTATGTAGTGTAAAAAAAAGCCCAACTGATGACAGAAAAATGATATTGCTTTGTCTGCCATAACCAATGCCTCTTAATTCTCGATTGGTTAGGCCAATGCTTATCATGGTTAATGCTAGCCAAAGAATATTAGCTAGACGTGCAGCGTTGTGTGGCTCTAGGAAAAAAATAATTTTTGCAAAGATCGCGCCAAGAATTTCATAAATATGACCATGATCAAAACTATTAATGCTAGCAAGATGAGGGGCTAAAATATCACCATTAAAAAAAATATTAGCAAAAATACTAAAGGAATTAGTTTCTAGTGGCCTCCATGGGCTATGAGTAAAAAGCCCAAAAACTAAGTATATTGTGGCAAAAATGATTAGAAAATTGATTTTGGCTTTTTCCCCAACTTTTTTCTTTGGGGTTTGCATATTTCCTTGCCAATCATGATCTAAAAAGTATTTCATAAAAGTAATATACAAAAAAAAAGGCAGCTTTGCTGCCTATTTTTTAAATAGATAGAAAATTACATTCCATATTTTTGTTTAAATTTCTCAACTCGACCTGCAGTATCAACAATTTTTTGTTTACCTGTGTAAAAAGGATGGCATTGAGAACAAACTTCAATATTTAAATCTTTACCTGCTGTTGACTTTGTTGTGAAAGTATTACCACAGCTGCAAGTAACGTTTATTTCAGGATATTTCGGATGTGTGTCTTTTTTCATAATAATCGGTTTAAATATAAATTAAGTTGCGTATTATCATATTAATTTGCTAAAAAAGCAAGATTATCCACGCCTCATGCTATCGAAAAAATTATCATTTGTCTTTGTTGATTTAATTTTATCCATGAGGAATTCCATAGCTTCAATATCATCCATTGGATAAAGTAGTTTTCTTAAAATCCAAATCTTTTGCAGCACTTCTTGACTGATCAATAACTCTTCACGTCTGGTACCAGATTTATTAACGTTAATAGCTGGATATAGACGTTTTTCTGCCATTCTTCTATCAAGATGAATCTCCATATTACCAGTACCCTTAAATTCTTCGTAAATGACATCATCCATTTTCGAACCTGTGTCAATAAGAGCTGTAGCAAGGATAGTTAATGAGCCACTTTCCTCTGTATTTCTGGCTGCACCAAAGAATCTTTTCGGCTTATGCAATGCATTTGCATCAACACCACCAGTTAACACCTTTCCTGATGATGGAATAACAGTATTGTAGGCTCTGGCTAATCTTGTAATAGAATCAAGCAAGATAACAACATCTTTTTTATGTTCTACCATCCTTTTTGCTTTTTCAATAACCATTTCAGCGACTTGTACATGGCGCGTTGCTGGTTCATCAAATGTTGAGGCAACTACCTCACCCTTGACTGATCGGCTCATCTCTGTAACTTCTTCTGGCCTTTCATCAATGAGCAGGACAATAAGTTCTGTTTCAGGATGATTTGCAGTAATTGCATGAGCAATATTTTGCATCATAACTGTTTTACCACTTTTTGGACTTGCAACTATTAAGCCCCTTTGCCCTTTTCCAATAGGGGCAATCATATCAATTATTCTACCTGTAATATTTTCTTCGCTCGATATATCTCTTTCAAGGTTGAGCCTCTCAGTGGGAAATAAAGGGGTAAGATTTTCAAAGAGGATTTTATTCTTTGTATTTTCGGGCGGCTCTTCATTAACCTTTTCAACCTTAACTAATGCAAAATATCTTTCACTATCTTTAGGAGTTCTTATTTCTCCTGCAACCGTATCACCAGTATGAAGGTTAAATCTTCTTATTTGAGATGGAGAGACGTAAATATCATCCGGTCCAGCAAGGTATGATGTATCGGCTGATCTGAGAAAACCAAATCCATCTGGCAGAACTTCAAGAGTTCCTTGACCATATAATGTCTCACCATTTTTAGCTTTATTTTTTAAAATTGCAAAGATAAGGTCTTGCTTTCGCATTCGGCCAGCATTATCAACATTACTTTCATTTGCTAGGTCAATGAGGTTTGTTACTGGCAAGTGTTTGAGATCAGAGATTTGCATAATTAAATTGTTGAATCAATAAATGCAGAAAGTTGAGATTTAGACATAGCTCCTACCTTGGTTGCTTCGATCGATCCGGATTTGAAAATCATTAAAGTGGGTATTCCGCGAACGCCAAATTTAGCTGGAGTGCCAGGATTTTCATCAATATTTAGCTTAGCAATTTTAATTTTACCTGAGTACTCATCAGCAATGTCGTTCAAAATGGGGGCTATCATTTTGCATGGACCACACCACTCAGCCCAATAGTCAAGCAAAACCGGTATTTCGGAACTTAGAACTTCTTCTTCAAAATTCGAATCTGTTACGTTTATTATATTATTACTCATGATTTTTTATAATTGGATGTTAAATTAATGACGAATTATGGAAAAACTGAATTGTGGGATTATTATAGAAACTTTTATAAAATAAATCAATTTTTTTTGTATTGATTGTCAATTTCAAAATAAGTTTTAACTTTTACAACCCCTTTACTAGTTTTTGCAATTCTTTCAGCTTCTTCTGCTTCCTCGGAAGAAAGAATTCCCATAAGATGAACAATTTGCCTTTCGGTGACTACTTTGACATGAAGTGCTGAGAGATTGGACTTTGTTTCTTCTTTAAGAAGCCTTGCAATGACATTAGTCGTGATCCCGTAGTCTTTGGTCTTTGATTTTACCTTCTCTTTCATAGGAAGAGGTTTGGTTACTAAAATTTCGTTATATATTCCCTTGACGCCCTTTATTTTTGCAACTGAAGATTCAACCTTGTCTTTTAATTCCTGAGATTCAGATTCCCCCGTTAGCAAAACATTTTGATTGTAACTTGTCGCACTTGCTTTAAAGTTGCCCTCAATCTGTTGAAATTCATATGTTGCTTTGAATTCAATTGCCTGATCTTCTACTTGTACTCCAGTTGTTCTTCTGTCTGCTATCGAAGAAGGAACTGTCAAGACGGCAGTTGGCGCACAGGCAGATAAAGTAAAAAGTATAAGTAATATTGATATAAATTTAATAGGCATTTTTCAATAAAGAAATTTAATATTTTTAAATTGTATACTAGAGTTATTATAACAAGGTAAAAAAATGTCAACTACACTATATATTGTTGCTACTCCAATTGGCAACTTAAAAGACATCACTTTAAGGGCAATTGAAACTCTTAAATTTTGTCAAATTATAGCCTGTGAGGATACAAGAGTAACAAAAAAATTATTGAACCATTTTGGCATTCAAAATAAAAAGATTTACTCAATCCATCAACATAATGAAAAGGCTACCGCACTAAAAATTATTGAAGAAGCTGCTTCAGAGGGCGAATCTATAGCTTATGTGACTGATGCCGGAACCCCATGTATTAGTGACCCAGGAATGTTTTTGGTGAATCAAGCTCGTTCTTTAAATATTAAAATAGAACCAATACCTGGACCCTCTGCTATAACCTCAGCATTTTCTGTATCAGGAATAGATGATGGAAGATTTATCTTCATAGGATTTTTACCAACTAAATTAAATGCCATCGAAGAAACTTTACATCTAATAAATCAACAACAAAAACCAACAATATTCTATGAATCACCAAAAAGAGTTTTAAGTTTTTTAGAGAATATTGTTAATTTTATATCACCATCAACAAAATTGTTTATAGCGAGGGAGATGACAAAATTATTTGAGAGCTTTTATTCTGATTCAGCAGAAGATTTATTAAGTTACTTTAAGGATTCCCCTCAAGAATTAAAGGGTGAATTTGTTATTATAGTTATCCCAAACAAAATAAAAGAGAAATCAATCTCAAATGAGGAAATTGCACTCTTAAAAGTATTGATGAAAGAGTTACCATTAAAGAAGGCTGCTGCAATTGTCTCAGAGTTTTATAATGGCAATAAGAAAAAAATTTATAATATAGGTATTGAGCTAAAAAATGAGTGAATTAATTACAATCAAACTTCCAAATGATATGCATGTTCATTTTAGGGAAGGTAATTTGTTAGATTTTGCAGTAAATGCTACTGCAGAACATTTTCATCATGCTGTAGCTATGCCTAACCTGATAGATCCAGTCACAACATATAAAAAAGCTTTAAAGTATTATGAACAAATTCAAACTGTATCTAATCATTCTCATTTTAAACCTCTAGTAACAATGTATTTAACAGGAGATATTAAGGAAATTGATATCAGCCAAGGCTCGTCAGATTCCAGGATTATTGGTGTAAAGCTTTACCCCGCTGGAGTGACAACAAATTCTTCCAATGGTGTGAGCAATATTCAAGATTGTTACAAGATTTTTGAATGGATGGAAAAGTATGATTTACCATTATTGGTTCATGGGGAAGTAAATAATCCAGAAACAGATATATTTGATCGAGAAAAATTATTCATCGATGAATTGATGTTAATTACTCAAAATTTTCCGGAATTGAGAGTAATCTTTGAACATATTTCCACAAAGGATGCTGTTGATTTTGTGAAAGATTCTGCTGATTTGGTTGCAGCAACTATCACACCACAGCATATGGTTTTAAATAGGAATGATTTATTGTCTGGAGGATTAAAGCCTCATCATTATTGTTTGCCTGTAGTGAAAAGAGAAATTCATAGAAAAGCAATCGCTGAAGCAGCATTTTCAGGAAATAGAAAGTTTTTTTTAGGAACAGACAGCGCACCACATTATAAAAATCAAAAACAAAGTTCGTGTGGTTGCGCAGGTATTTTTTCTGCATCAACGGCATTGGTTATCTATTTAGATGCATTTGATAAAGCTGGCGCATTAGAAAAATTTGAGGATTTTTGCGTGAATAATAGCTCTCACTTCTATAAGTTAGCAAAAACAGATAAACAAATTACATTTAAAAAAGAGATATTTGAAGTTCAGTCATCATATGCTGTTGGCGATCAAGAAATTATTCCATTTATGGCCAATCAAAAGATTTCATGGTCTATAGCAAAGGAGTTATAATATTTCTAAGTTAGCCGGGCAGTCGCTATTTATAGAGGAAAGTCCGGGCTCCAAAGAGCATGGTGTTGGCTAACAGCCAACCATTGTAAAATGAGGAATAGGGCCACAGAGACGAGCGTATTTAGTTACGGTGAAACGCGGTAACCTCCACCAGGAGCAAGGCCAAATAGGATAACGATAGTATGGCTCGTGCTGTTATCGGGTAGGCCGCTAGAGATAATGAGTAATCATTGTTCAAGATGAATGACTGCACAAATACAGAACCCGGCTTATAGGCTAACTTATTGACTTTATTAAAAAAAGCGCTTGCAAAGCGCTTTTTTTTTGCCTATAGTATATATGAGGGGAAAAAGTGGTAAAAAATGGGAAATAATTAACATTACTAAGGGTTGTTAACTATTTCACATTCCCCTCACTCAATAGGGGATTTTAGATGTTCAGAGGTTCAAGCATTGTTGCTTTGGATGACAAATTTAGATTAGCAGTACCGAAAAAATTTCGGGATAAACTCTTTGAGCAAAATTCTTCACTTATTGTTACCGCCCATCCAGATAAATGTTTAGTGTTATACAACCTTCTCAGTTGGACGCCAATAGAAAAAAAATTAATGTCTCTGTCAAGTTTTGATCCAAAAATTAGTACACTTCAAAGACTTTTGGTTGGATATGCGGATGAAGTTGATCCAGACAAAGCAGGCAGAATTCTACTATCAGCCTCTTTAAGAGAATTTGCAGGAATCCAACAAGAAATAATCATGTTAGGGCAAGGGTCTCATTTTGAAATATGGGACAAGAGCACTTGGTCAAAAAAAATTAACAGCACAGTGAAAAATTTAAATCTTGAAAACTTTCATGAGCTTGAAGGATTTTCTTTATGAGAAATTTTATGCATCTCCCAATCATGCCATATGAGGTAAACGAACATTTAATCACTAATAAAAATGGAACATATTTGGATTGCACGTTTGGACGTGGTGGTCATTCCAAAATCATATTAGACAATTTGGAACAAAATGGCCAATTAATTGCTATTGATAAAGATCATGAGGCAATCAATTCAGCCAAATTAATTCATGATGAACGTTTTGAAATTTATCATTCATCAATATTAAATTTTGCAAAATCTTTAAAAAAAAAAGTCTTGATGGGGTGTTCATGGATCTAGGTGTCTCATCACCCCAGTTAGATGATGCTGCAAGAGGTTTTAGTTTTATGCATAACGGTCCTCTTGATATGAGAATGGATCAATCACAGACATTAGATGCAAAAGAAATTGTAAATAAATATGATGAATCAGATTTAATAAAAATTTTTAGAAATTATGGTGAAGAAAAGTTTGCTAGAAGAATAGCTTCAAGTATTTGCAAGATTAGAGACGAAAAAAATATTACTTCAACTTTAGAGTTAGCAGATATAGTGAAAAAATCTGTGCCATATAATAATTCAAGAAAACATCCAGCTACGAAAGTTTTTCAGGCCTTACGAATTGAAGTAAATCAAGAATTGAATGAATTATCAGACGCACTCCCATTTTTATTTGATGCGTTAAAACCTCAAGGAAGACTTCTAGCTTTGACGTTTCACTCCTTAGAAGATCGCATAGTAAAAAATTTTTTCAAAGAAATCACAAAATTACCTCCTGACACGATTCCAAAATTTATCCCAATCCGTAACAAAGATCATCACGAGGAAACTAAAGCAAATGTTATTTGTAATTTTGTTGCTTCAGCTGAAGAGATAGAGGTCAATCCCCGGGCCAGAAGTGCGAGGTTAAGGGGTGTAGAAAAGAAATGATCAAATTAAATTTTTTGTTATTTGTAATTCTTATTATCTTTGCATTGTTAAAAGTTAATTCAGAGCACTTGTATCGAACAAATTTCTCTCAATTAGACTCGGAACAAAAAAGAGAAATTGAGTTAAAAGAGGAGCAGACTAAGCTTGAGCTTGAAAATACAGATCAATCAGGAAGTAAACGAATTGAAGAATTTGCTAAAAATAAATTAAATATGATTGAAGCTAATTCTGAAAACATCATTCAATTGGAGAATAAATGAAAAAATTTAGCCACCAGAGTGATATTTTTGAATTATCAAAAAATAGAAGGCGAGTTGTACTTTCTCTATTGTTGTTGTTGTTTTTAATGTTATTTTCTAGAGCACTTTATCTGCAACAAATAAAAAAAGATTTCTTACAAAACAAGGGTGATGGGTTTAGTGTTCGAAATGAAATTCTTCATTCATACAGGGGAAAGATTTATGATCGGAATAATAAATTATTAGCCGTAAGCAGCCCTACTTATGATATCGGATTGTCAATATCTAATAACATTACCAATGAGAACATTCGTGATATTGCAACAATCCTCAAAATTAATGAAAAAAACCTACGACAAAAAATTAAAAATAAAAATAAAGGGTTTATATATATTAAAAGGAGTGTTTCGCCGGAATCAGCCAAAAAAATATCAGAACTTAAGATAGCAGGTTTAAATCTTGATAAACAATATCGGCGTTTTTATCCAAACAGGGAATCAGCAGCACATATTATTGGGAAAACTAATCTTGATGGTATTGGACATGAGGGATTAGAGAAACAGTGGGATTCTATATTAACTGGAGAAAAGGGGCACAAAAAAGTTGTAATAGATGGCGGTAGAAGAATAATAGATGATTTACATGATTTTAAGTTACCAAAGAATGGTTCTGATATTTTTACAACAATAGATAGCAGACTTCAACATACCGCTTTTGAATCTTTAAAAAAATATATTGAGAGATATGAGGCTAAATCTGGCTCTGCTGTTTTAATTGACGCAAAAAATGGAGATATTCTTGTAATGACAAATTACCCTTCATACAATCCTAACGCTTCAGTGACAAACCTAGATGCAATGAGAAATAGGTCAGTTACCGATACTTTTGAGCCTGGTTCGACTATAAAACCAATCTCAGTAGCATATGCGCTCGAAAAGAAAAAAGTAGGAATAAATGAAATTATTAATACAAATAACGGATTATTAAAAGTTGGTCAGACTTATATTAGAGATGATCATCCAGAAAATGAATTAACAATTAAAGATGTAATAAAAACTTCTTCAAATGTTGGAGCTGCAATTATTGGGACTAGATTATCACCTAAAGAACTTTGGGGAGCTTATGATAAATTAGGGTTTGGCAAAAAGATTCATAGCCAGATTCCAGGAGAAGTGTCTGGTAAATTAAGAACATATACATCTTGGAGAGATATCGATCACTCAAGAATGCCCTATGGATATGGGGTAAGTGTAAATCTTCTTCAGCTCACTCAAGCCTATACTATTTTTGCTAATGATGGTGTTGTTTTAAAACCAAAACTTTATACCAGTGAAGAAATAAAAGTTGGAGAAAAAGTAATTTCACAAAACGTGGCAAAAAAAATGAGATCATTTATGCAATCTGTTGTTGAAGAAGATGGCGGCACAGGTGGAAAAGCTAAAATTCCAGGATATACCGTTGCAGGAAAAACAGGAACAGCAAAAAAAGTAATAAACGGCCAATATGTAAATCAATATGTTGCATCTTTTGTAGGCATAGCCCCTAGTAATAATCCAAAATTTATATTAGCGGTGATGATTGATGATCCATCAAAAGATAGTTATTACGGAGGCACAGTAGCTGCACCAGTTTTTAAAGATATAATGAAGGATGCACTTAAACTCTACGATGTGCCTTATGATAAAGAGTTAAATGAAAATCTTATGAATAATATGGTCAAGCCACAAACTGGTGATGCAAAATTATAAATCTTTACGTATTACCCCCCAAAAAATCACAAATAATAGTATAAATGTCAAAAAAGGGTATGCATTTTGTGCTTATCCCGGAAAAATCAATGATGGTCGTGAATTTATAGATCATGCAATTAGTAATGGAGCCTCATTAATTATGTATGAGGAAGCTAATTTTGATGTCACCCCCTTTTTAAAAAAATATCCAAAAATTAAATTCCTAGGGGTTCTTGATCTTGCAAGAAAACAAAAAAAGATTTTGGATAAAGTGTATGGTAATTTAAATAGGCACATTAAACTATATGGCGTAACTGGGACAAATGGTAAAACATCGACCGCTTTTTGGTTAAATCATCTATTAGGTAAACTTGAAAAACCATCAAAATTGATAGGTACTATCTCTAGAGAAAAAGTCATAATCAATACCACTCCTGACCTTTTTGTTTTGTATAGTCTTTTTAACAAAGGAATACAAAAAAATATTCAAAACTTTGTATTAGAGGTTTCTTCGCATGGAGTTGATCAAGGGAGACTTCATGAGCTAAATTTTGAATATGGAATTTTTACTAATCTAACCAGAGATCATTTGGACTATCACAAAACAATGAATAATTATTTTCTATCTAAAGAAAAGTTTTTTTTAGAAAACGTAAAAAAAGACTCGGTAATAAATATTGATAATTCTTATGGCATGAGATTGGCAAAGAATTTAATCAAACTTAACAAAAAAATTTTTACATTTGGATTTAGCAAAGAAGCTAACGTAAAAATTATTAATATTAAACAGCAATCTTTGAATAATAATTATTCTGAATTTAGTTTACAAATAGCTAATAAAATTCATACCTTTAAAACTAATATAATGGGAGAGTTTAATTTATATAATTTAATTAGTGCTATTTGTATTTGTTATTTAAAAAAAATAGACATAAATAAAGTTATTGAAGTCATTAAGAGGCTTCCCCTTCCTGATGGCCGCATGAACGTAATTAATAAAAATATCAATAACATACCAAAAAAAGTAATTATTGATTATGCCCACACTCCAGATGGATTGAAAAATCTTCTTCAAGCAATAAGAAAAATTTATCAAGGAAAAATAATTCTTGTTTTTGGCTGCGGTGGAGATCGAGATAAGGGTAAAAGAAAATTAATGGGAAATGTAGCAAATAAGTATGCTGATTTTGTTTGCATCACGAATGATAATCCTAGAAATGAGAATCCAAAACTAATTGCAGATCAAATCAGTGAAAGTATTTCATGTTTAAAAAAAGTTATCTTAGATCGAAAAAAAGCAATTCAATATGCCATCAAAAAAAACAACTATCCAATCGTTGTCATTGCTGGAAAGGGTCATGAAAAATATCAAATTATTAAAAATAAAAAAATTGATTTTTCTGATAAAAAAGTAGTGATGGACACAAATTAATTATGAAATTATCCATAAGAGATATAAAGCATCTTTTGATTAAAACCAATAATCTTGACGATGATTTGATGTTTGATTCATCGAATATCAATATAGACTCGCGGACTTTAAAAAAAAATGAAATTTTCTTAGCTTTAGAGGGACATAGATTTGATGGAAATAATTTTATTGCTGATGTATTAAAACAAAAGCCATTATTTTTCATTACGAACAGAGAACAAGAATCCAATGCAGGATATGCAATTGTTAAATCAGGTAAAAATTTTTTAATTGAATTATCGAAACTCATTCTTAAAAAATTATCCTTAACAAAAGTGGCTATCACAGGCAGCAATGGGAAAACAACCACAAAAGATATAATTGTCCACTTTTTAAAAAATAAGTTTAATGATAAAGCTGTTTTGTCCACTAAGGGGAATTACAATAATGAAATTGGATTGCCATTATCTATTTTGCAGTCTCAAGGTGTTGAAAAATTTGCTGTATTTGAAATAGGAACAAACCATCCCGGTGAGATTATTCATTTAGCTGATATTATTCGTCCAAATATTTCAATCATTACGAATATTGGTGATGCACATATAGGCAATTTTGGCTCAAAAGAAAAAATTGCAGAAGAAAAAAAACAAATCTTTCATTTCTTAAAAACCAATGAATTAAAAATTATAAATAAACATGACGAATATTTTCAGATCTTGAATAATTCTCCTGGAAAAATATTCTGTATTTCAAATAACAATGATGATTTAGATGCATTAAGATTCAAATACATTGAGCCTAATGAGATTGAATTGGCTTATAAATCTGAATCAATCAGGATCAAATTCCACTTAACTGGTCAACATAATCTTCAAAACTTTGCTATTGCATGCGCTGCTTTGATAAATATGGGAATAGATTTTATAGAATTAGAAAAATATTTTGATCACCTTGAATCTACAAATGGTAGATTTAAAAAATATATTCTCAAAGAAAATGTTGAGTTAATCGATGATAGTTATAATTCAAATCCATCCTCATTACTATCTGCAATTGATTATATAAATCAATCAAAAAAGACTAAGATATTAATCATCGGGGATATGGGTGAATTAGGTGAGTTAAGTGGTATGTATCATCGTCAAATAATTGAAAAAATATTAAAAACTAACATTGATGTTGTTTTAACTATGGGTAGCGCATTTAAGGCTGCAAGCAATAAAA
Organism: Methylophilaceae bacterium LSUCC0665; assembly: GCA_024919215.1. Classification (GTDB taxonomy): domain Bacteria; phylum Pseudomonadota; class Gammaproteobacteria; order Burkholderiales; family Methylophilaceae; genus BACL14. The sequence continues at coordinate 199,925 of CP103437.1, forward strand.
ATGATAGCAATACAATTTTAAATTTTTCGACATATGATGATTTGATAGACAAAGCGCTTTCAGCAATAAAAACAGATACAATAATTTTGGTAAAAGCTTCAAGATTCATGGCATTTGAAAATATTGTTTCTCAACTAAAAAGGCGGCTCCAATGATATTAGAATTACTAAGGTATTTACAATTAGATCTTAATTTCTTAAATGTTTTTAATTACATTACATTTAGAGCTGTTTTAGCCATTATTACTGCACTTGGATTTTCTCTATTTTTTGGATCTTTATTTATAAAAATTATGGGTGAATACAGCCTTTCCCAGTATGTAAGACAATATGGTCCAGATCATCAAAAAAAGACGGGTACTCCAACAATGGGAGGTTTGCTCATTATAATATCCATAGTTGCATCAGTTCTTTTGTGGGGAGATTTAAAAAATTCATATTTATGGCAATTGCTCTTTATCTTGATAGGGTTCGGATTTATTGGCTTCTTAGATGACCTAAAAAAAATAAAAGAAAAAAACTCTGAAGGCTTGTCGGCAGGAGTTAAATATTTGTCTCAATCAGTTATTGCACTTATTGCTATTTATTTTCTATTACATCAAAACAGTAATTTAGGGGATATGAATTTACTGATACCTTACATTAAGTCTACCTATTTATATATCGGTACTATTGGATTTATTATTTTATCTTATCTTGTTATTGTCGGAAGTAGTAATGCAGTTAATTTAACAGATGGATTAGATGGTCTAGCGATCATGCCTACGGTTATGATAGCTTCAGCGTTAGGTGTTTTTGCATACGCTACTGGAAATCAAATTTTTGCAAACTACCTTCAGTTACCTTTCCTTTATGGAACTGGAGAAATCACTATTTTTTGTGCAGCCATTGCTGGAGCAGGGTTAGGATTTCTATGGTTTAACGCTTATCCTGCAGAAGTTTTTATGGGTGATATCGGTTCATTGTCATTGGGTGCTGTTCTTGGAGCAATTGCAATTATGGTAAAACAAGAATTGGTATTATTTATTATGGGTGGTGTTTTTGTTATGGAAACACTTTCAGTAGCAAGCCAGGTTCTATATTTTAGATACACAAAGAATAAATATGGAACTGGCAAAAGAATATTTTTAATGGCGCCAGTTCATCATCATTATGAAAAAAAAGGATGGAATGAGAACCAAGTAGTAATAAGGTTTTGGATTATTACTATGGTGCTCGTTTTAATTGGATTAGCAAGTTTAAAAATTCGCTAATGAATTCTCAAAAAAAAACGATTGTTTATGGTTTTGGCATAACGGGCCAATCTATCGTTTCTTATTTAATAAAAAAAAATCATAAGTTATTGGTAATAGATAATAAAAAATTTTCAGAAGATCAGAAAAGTCTCTTTAAAAAAAACAATATTGAATACAGTGAAAATGAAAATGAGATTACTGACTTTTCAATTATCGAGCAGTGTTTCGTAAGTCCAGGGGTAGATTTAAGAAAATCATTCATTCAAAAGTGTATTAAAAGTAATACACCTGTTCGTAATGATACTTTTTTCTTAAATCAAATTGATAGGAAAAAAACTAAAATAATTGGCATAACTGGTACAAATGGAAAAACTACATTTTGCTCATTACTTACATCGATCTTGTCATTCAATGATTTAAAATCTATAGCAGTAGGCAATATCGGAGTGCCAATTTTAAATTTATTAATGACTCCAAATGAATTCGATTATATCGTTGTTGAATTATCCAGTTATCAGATTGAGGTTTTAGATAAGGAAACAATTTTTGATTACGGTGTAATTCTTAACATAGAGCCAGATCATTTAGATAGATATAATTCCTTCATAGATTATAAAAATGCCAAGTTAAAGTTAGCTAATCATTCAAAGACTATCTTGTATGATAAAAAATCTGCAATAGTTAATGATCATTCAAAAGCTATATCTATAGACTTAAAAGATTTTCACATCGAAGAAATCAATACTAATTTTTTTATATTTAAAAATCAAAATAAAACTTTCAGGATTGACACCCCATATTTGAAAGGCATTCATAATGTGAAGAATATTTTGTATTTGTTGAAACTTCTGGAAATTATGAATTGCAACATTCCATTTGAAAAGATTAGAAGATTTTTCAAAAATCAAAAAGGAATCCCTCATCGTTTTGAATATATTTCGATTAATAAAAATTATATTTTTATTAATGATTCAAAAGCTACAAATCTTGCTTCTTCAATTTCGGCATTAAATTCTGTAAATGGAAAAATTCATTTGCTTTTCGGTGGTGATTTAAAGAATCAATCATTAGATGGAATTGAAAATTTTTTTAATGAAAAACTAATATCTTTAAATTTATTCGGAAAAGATGCCATGATTATCAAAGACTACCTTAAGAATAAAAAAATTAAATTTGATATGAAGTGCTTTGTTTCGTTAGAAGCTATTTTAGTGTCAATCAAGCAGATAATTAAAAAAGATGAAATAATCCTTTTATCACCAGGCTGTGCAAGCCAAGATATGTTTATGAATTATCAAGACAGAGGTAATCAATTTGTTGAATTATGTAAAAATTTTTTTTAATGCAGTTACGGAATAATTTTAATCAACCTAATTATGATCCGCTGTTATTGTGGATAATTTTGATTTTATCTGGAGTTGGTCTGGTCATGGTTTACTCTGCTTCAGTTGATATGGCAGCCCTAAAAGAGATATCTAATTATCAAAATTACTATTATTTGCTCAGGCATTTTGTCTATCTCATCATATCTGTGTTTTGTGGATTTATTGCATTTCTAATCCCCATCAGTTTCTGGCAAAAATTTGCCCCTTCCTTTTTTATCTTGGGGTTAATATTGTTAATAGCTGTTCTCATACCAGGAATTGGAAAAATAGTTAACGGTAGTCAAAGATGGATACCCTTGGGTTTTATGAATTTTCAACCATCTGAAATAGTCAAATTATTTACCATCATTTATGCTGCAGATTATGTCTTAAGAAAATCTAGGCAAATTGGAACATTTACAAAAGGTTTTCTACCCATCTCTCTAGCGATTGCAATCGTTGGAACATTGTTAATCAATCAACCAGATTTTGGCGCATTAGTTGTTGTTGTTTGTATATCATTAGGGATTTTATTCCTTGGGGGGATATCATTAAAATTAATACTTGGTCTCACACTTTCAGTTCCAGTAGGAATGTATGCTTTATTAAAGGTTGCACCCTATCGAATGGATCGAATTACCGGATTTTTAGCCCCTTTTGAGGATCTTTATGGAAAAGGGTGGCAGTTATCTCATTCATTGATTGCTATTGGGCGCGGTGATTTTTTTGGGGTTGGTTTAGGCGAAAGTATTCAAAAACTACAATATCTCCCAGAAGCTCACACAGACTTTGTTTTAGCTATACTTTCTGAGGAGTTAGGATTATTTGGCTTCACTTTAATTATTTGCTTGTATATTTTGATGATAATAAGAATATTTGGAATAAGTAAAATATCCACTCAATTAAGAAATAATTTTTCTGCACTTTTGGCGCAGGGGATTGCTATATGGTTTGCTATACAAGCAATTATTAATATTGGTGTAAATGTTGGTTTTTTCCCAACTAAGGGACTTACTTTACCTTTTGTTTCATATGGAGGAAGCGCATTGTTAGTAACATTTATTGCTAGCGGTATTTTGATGAGAATTGATTATGAAAATAAAATCAAAGCCAAAAAAAATTGATACAACATCGATTCTTCTTGCTGCTGCAGGCACTGGCGGGCATATCATGCCTGCAATGGCAGTTGCTGATAAATTAATCAATAAAAAATTTAATATATTTTGGGCTGGCACTCCAAATGGCATGGAAAATAGAATTATTAATAAAAAAAAGATGTTTTATATTTCTCTTGCTATTGGCGGGTTCCGCGGAAAGAAGCTTATCTCATTAATTAGCTATCCTATTAAATTTGCATTATGTCTGATCAAAGTAATGTGGTTAATTCAAAAATACAAAATATCAAGAGTGCTTGTCTTTGGCGGCTATATTTCTCTACCGGTTGGTTTCGCTGCTAAATTGATGAGAAAAAAATTATTCATTCATGAACAGAATACGATTATGGGAACTAGCAATAAATTACTAGCACCATTTGCAGAAAAAATTTTTTCTGCTTTTCCATTGAAAAAAAATCAATTCGTTAATGTATGTGGAAATCCTATTAGAGAAAAGATAACTAATATTAAAAAAACAATCAGTCAGGATAAAAATAAAATTAATATCTTAATTTTAGGCGGAAGTTTGGGTGCTCAAGTTATCAATGAAAAAATACCAATTATTTTAAATAAGTTAAATAAATATGATGTTATACATCAATGTGGTAAAGGAAAAAAATCAACCATAGAAAAACTCTATGATAAAAAAATAAATGTCATAGAATTTATTGATGACATTGAAAAATACTATAAATGGGCTGACTTGGTTATTGCTAGATCTGGTGCAATGACAATAGCTGAACTAGAACAAGTTGGCTTACCTGCTATTTTTATCCCATTCCCATTTGCAATTGATAACCATCAGCAAAAAAATGCAGAATACTGTGTTGATAAAGGGGGGGCTTTAATATGCAAACAAGATGAAATTGATTTAAAACTAGAGAGAATGCTTAATAAAATTTCATTAAATGATTGTATGAAAATGTCTAAAAAAATGAAGTCTTTAAGACACAAAAATGCAGTGAAAGAAATTTACAATAAAATAAAATAATATGGAAACTAAAATCAAATATATTCATTTTGTTGGTATCGGCGGCTCAGGAATGTCAGGTATCGCTGAAATTATGCACAATATGAATTTTGTTATTTCTGGATCGGATCCAAATCAATCCTCTGTAATTGAGCATTTAAGAAAAAGAGGAATTCAGATTTTTTCAAAACATGATCAAAAAAATGTTAAAAAAGTAGATGTGGTTGTTACATCAACAGCAATACCAAAAAATAATCCTGAAGTAGTTGCAGCAAAAAAACAAAATATCCCCATTATTCCAAGGGCAGAAATGTTGTCTGAGTTAATGCGTTTTAAAGAAGGTATTGCCATTGCTGGCACTCATGGAAAAACATCGACTACAAGTATTCTTGCGACAATTATGAATGATGCTGGTTTAGATCCAACTTACGTGATTGGTGGCAGAATTAATTCTCTTAAACAAAGCGCAAGGCTCGGTAAAAGTAAGTATATGATTGTAGAGGCAGATGAGTCGGACGCATCATTTTTACATCTAAATCCAAGCAATGTATTGGTGACAAATATCGATAATGATCATATGGAAACATATGGTCATGATGAAGAAAGGTTGAAACAAACATTTATTGATTTTATCCATCAAATACCTTTCTATAATGAAGTTTTTTTATGTATTGATGATAAAAATATTAAATCAATACAAAAATTAATTGCTAGACCCATTATTACTTATGGATTTTCAAAAAAAGCTGATTATTATCCAGACCAGGTGGTGATAAAAAAAAATAAATCTTTTTTTAGAGTAAATTCCAGTCAAAAAAAATTTAGATCATTTTCAATTGAAATAGATATGCCAGGCAGGCATTATATTTTAAATACATTAGGAGCGATTGCTATAGCCATATCCTTGAACATAAAACCTCAAGTTATCAGTAAAGCTTTAAAAAAATTTAAAGGGGTTTCTAGACGATTTGATTTGTATGAACAATTTCGATTAGGAAAAAAAATTATTAATCTAATAGATGACTATGGACATCACCCAACAGAAATAAAAGCCGTTTTGGATTCAATTAAGAAAGGATTCCCCGGAAAAAAAATAAATTTAGTTTTTCAGCCACACAGATATTCAAGAACCAAAGATCTGTTTGAACAGTTTAGTCAAATTTTAGCAACGGTTGATAGATTATTTTTATTCGAAATTTACTCAGCAGGGGAGCAAGAAATTGAAGGTATAAGTAGCTACGAATTAATAAAAAATATAAAAAATGAGAATTATGTACTTGATGATATGGTTAATGCTAAATTGTTCATTGAGGATAAAATTAAGGATAGCGAGATTCTTCTGGTAATGGGGGCTGGTTCGGTTGGAAATTGGGTAAGAAGTCAACTTTTGGGCGACATCGATGGATAAAGATGTAATTTATAGTGATGTGTCAATGAAAAAGTATAATTCATGGCGTGTGGGCGGGCTTGCTGAATATTATGTTGAAATAAGTTCTGAAGCTGCGTTACAAAAAATATTTTCAATAAATAAACTTCAAAAACCTATTACTGTGATCGGAGTTGGATCCAACCTACTTATTCGTGATGGGGGAATTAAAGGAACCGTAATTAATTTATCCCGGGGATTTAAAAATATTTTCTTAGATCATCATTTAATATTTGCAGAATGCGGAATTTCATGCTCTTCATTGGCAAGATTATCAGCAAAAAATAATAAAAAAAATTGTGCATTTTTGGCAGGAATTCCAGGGTCTGTTGGTGGCGCACTTGCAATGAATGCTGGTTGCTATGGCGGTGAAATTTGGCAGTTTGTTTCCAAGGTAAAAATTATGAATCATGAAGGTGACGTTCATATAAAAGATAAACAGTCTTTTGAAATTGGATACAGGAGTGTCAAAAAGAAAGAAGATGAAATATTTATTGGAGCATGGTTTAATTTTCCATCTAAAGAAAATAATGATGAAAATGAAGAGAAAAAAATTGATGACTTACTCAAATTAAGAAGGAGTAATCAGCCGCTAAATTGGCCAACTGCAGGATCAACATTCAGGAATCCAGAACAAAATTTTGCAGCAAAATTAATTGAAGAAGTGGGATTAAAAGGTTTTCAAATTGGAGATGCAAGAATATCCAATAAACATGCTAACTTTATTGAGAATGTTGGAGATGCCACTGCAAAAGATATAGAGCAATTAATTTATCATGCTCAGGATAAAGTGGAGGAATTAAAAAAAATTCGTTTGCAATTGGAAGTAAAGATAATTGGAGAAAATGTTGATTAAAAAAATTGCATTGTTGAGTGGCGGCGATTCAGAAGAAAGAGATATTTCGATCAAAAGTGGCTTGGCAGTTTACCAAGCCCTAAAAAATTTAAACTATGAGGTATCTTTAATTGATCCAAAAAATTCCAATCTATGTTCATTAGTTAATTTTGATGCTGCTTTTATTTGCCTACATGGTAAAAATGGAGAAGATGGGAAAGTGCAATCATTACTTGAGTTATTAAAAGTTCCTTTCACTGGATCGGCATCAACAGCATCAATGCTTGCTATGAATAAGTTTTACTCCAAATTGATTTGGAATGATCGCGCATTAAAAACTCCACAATTTCTTATACTAAATAAAACCAATCTAGATTATAAAAAAATAATTACAAAACTAGGTGACCCATTCATTGTGAAACCATCATCTTCAGGTTCATCTTTTGGAATTAATTTAGTAAAAAATAAGGATGATTTAATTTCGGCTTTTACTGATGCATTCAAATATGACTCAATAGTCATAGCTGAAGAATTTATAGTAGGTAGAGAATTCACTGTATCTATTTTAGGTAATAAATCATTGGGTGTTTTAGAAATTTCTTCCAAAAATGAATTTTATGATTACAATGCAAAATACGTTTCAAATGAAACTGTATTCTCCAAACCAACTGACTTAAATCCAACGGTATTAGAAGAAATGGAAACTATTGCTTTATCTGCATTCACATCAATTGGATGTAGAGGGTGGGGAAGGGTAGACTTCATGATGGATAAGGAATTTAATTTACATCTCATAGAAGTTAATACTGTACCTGGAATGACAGATCATAGTTTGTTTCCTTTGGCCGCTAGACATGCAGGCTTAAGTTTTGAACAAACAGTTCACCATATCGTTGATTTGATCGAATAATACATTGGAAAAAATACTATATAAGTTTCTCTTTAGAGTCTGTTTGATTGGAATTCTAATTTTAATTGTAAAATTAGCAACTCCCTTCACATTTGATAAATGGTTCCCTATCGATGAGATTGTCCTCAGTGGTGAATATAAATTCCTAGAAAGAGAGCAGGTTCAAATGGTCGCTAATAATTACTTGGAAGGAAATTTTTTTTCTTTAAACATTCATAAATTAAGGGTAGGAATGAAAAAGCTTCCATGGATAAAAGATGTGGATATATATCGAAAATGGCCAAATAGAATTACAATGTTAATAACCCAACACCAACCTATAGCTAGGTATGGAATGCAAGGCTTGATAAATGAGGAGGGCGAATTTTTTGGAGCAGCCTATGAGGATTTTTTACCAATAATATATGGTCCAAAAGAGAAATTACCCTACATAACAAATAAATTTTTTGTTTTTAATGAAATTTTAAATGCTGAATTTATTAAAATTCATAAAATTACATACACCAGAAAAGATGATTGGATAATAAACACTTCTGATGGCATGACAATTAAATTAAATGATGATAAATCTGATGATGTTTTAAAAAGATTTGTTGATAATTTTCAAACGGTTCTTAAGAGTATGAATAAACGTATCACTAGTGTAGATCTTAGATACAGAGATGGTTTTGCTATTTCTTCAGATAAAATAGAAAAAAATGACCCTAAATTATGATTAAGCAAAAAGAAGAAAAAAATTTAATTGTAGGCCTTGATATTGGAACTTCAAAAATAGTCACCATTGTTTCTGAAATTAAAAATGATGGTGAAATACAAATTCTTGGCATAGGTCAGCATATATCACGAGGTCTAAAAAAAGGGGTGGTGGTAAATATTGAATCCACGATGCAAGCTATTCAAAGATCTCTTGAAGAAGCAGAGCTCATGGCTGATTGTAAAATTAAAGAGGTGTATACAGGAATTGCAGGAAGTCATATTAGAAGTATTAATTCAACTGGTATGGTTAAAATACGAGATCTTGAAGTAGATAATTCTGATGTAGAAAGAGTGATAGAAACAGCTCAAGCAATTACTCTTCCCCCTGATCAGCAGGTTCTTCATACTCTGGTTCAGGAGTACATTATTGATGATCAATATGATATTAGAGAGCCGCGGGGAATGAGCGGGATGAGGCTTGAGGTGAAAGTCCATATTGTTTCTGGCGCAATTGCAGCAGCTCAAAATATTGTGAAATGTATTAAAAGATCTGGTTTAGATGTAATGGAATTGATTCTTCAGCCCTTGGCATCAGCCGATGCAGTTTTAACCAATGATGAAAAAGAATTAGGTGTATGTCTGATTGATATTGGCGGCGGCACTACAGATATTATTGTTTATAAGGACGGCTCTGTTAAACATACCGCCGTGATCCCTATAGCTGGAGATCAAATTACTAACGATATATCAGTTGCTTTCAGAACACCTCAACAGTCTGCAGAAGAGATAAAAATTAATTATGGTTGTTGTGATTCTGATAAAGCCAGCCCAAGAGAAATGATTGATGTCCCTCTTGTTGATGGTAGAGCCCCGAAAAAAATAACAATTAAAGATTTATCTGAGATTATTGAGCCAAGGGTGAATGAACTGTTTGAGCTTGTCACTAATGAATTAATTCGTTCTAAATTACATAATAAGATTGCTTCTGGCATTGTAATAACTGGTGGTTCCTCTCTTATGAACAATATTACTGATGTAGCCGAGAAAAACTTTAAGCAATCAGTTAGAATAGGGTATCCACAGGGAATAAGTGGTTTAAAGCAAATTATTGAAAATCCAAGATATGCGACTGGAATAGGTCTTATAAAAAGAGGTAAATTGGATTTTGAAAATGATAAAAAAAGAAAAATTGAAGGTAATTCTTTAATACAAATTTTTGAAAAAATGAAACTATGGTTTCAAGGAAACTTTTAAATAATGTTTGAAGTTATTAATAATAAAAAACAAGAAGCTCTGATTAAAGTTGTTGGAGTTGGCGGATGTGGAAATAATGCTGTCGATTACATGATTGAGAGAAATATTCATGGAGTTGACTTTATATCAGTGAATACAGATTTACAGTCTTTAAAAAAATCCCAAGCAAATAACATTGTACAAATTGGGTTGCATCTGACAAAAGGATTAGGTTCGGGCGCTAGGCCAGATGCTGGAAAACAAGCAGCAATTGAAGATAAAGAGAAATTAAAAGACGCAATTCAAGATGCAGATATGCTTTTTATAACTGCTGGCATGGGAGGAGGTACTGGGACTGGTGCAGCTCCAGTTATTGCTGAAATTGCAAAAGAATTAGGCATTTTAACAGTTGCGGTTGTTACCAAACCGTTTAGTTTTGAAGGCAAGAGAAATCAAATTGCTGAAGAAGGTTTAAAAGAGCTGAGAAGTTATGTGGACTCGCTTATTGTGATTCCAAATGAAAAATTAATGAATGTACTGGGAGCCGATGTTACTTTTATTAACGCGTTTTCAGCAGCAAATGAAGTGCTCTATAACTCAGTCTCTGGTATCTCCGACATAATCAATCACACTGGGTTGATTAATGTTGACTTTTCTGACGTGAAAACAGTAATGGCTGAAATGGGTTCAGCCATTATAGGCTCAGGTATTTTTGAAGGAGATAATAGGGCTGTGAAAGCTGCGCAATTGGCCATTAATAGTCCTTTACTAGAAAATATTGAATTAAAAAATGCGAAGGGAATTCTTGTCAATATTTCAGCAAGCAGTTCATTTAAAATGAAAGAATATATTGATGTGATGAACGAAGTAAAAAGTATCACTGCAAATGACGCTACCGTTATTGTTGGTAATGTCATCGATGATGAGCTGGAAAATAAAATAAAAGTCACTATTGTTGCGACCGGTCTTGATGATAACTATATTTCTGAAATAAAAGACCAACCATCTATATCAGATACAGAGGTTATTGATGATAATCAACCATCAGATAATTTAAATACTGTTAATGTAATAGAAAAACCTCAAAGCACTGAGTCTGATTTTTCAAATGTTTTTTTTGATGGTGGGGATGAGTCTAATTTAGTAGATAGTGGTGCTGTCTCCGAAGACGAGTACGATATCCCGTCATTTTTACGAAGAAATAAATGATTTTTCAAAAAACAATCTCGAAAAAGGTATCTATTCAAGGTGTTGGCCTGCACTCCGGAGATGCAGTTACTCTGTCTCTCCTACCAGCAAAACCTGACAGTGGAATAACGTTTGTTAGAAAAGATCTAAATTCGAATAATACTATTAAGGTAGATCCTTTTTTGGTTTCTGATACGAGGCTGTGCTCAACACTTGAAAAAGAATCAGCAAAGGTAATGACAGTGGAGCATCTCATGTCAGCTTTATATGCCTATTCAATTGATAACATTATTATTGAAATATCTGGAATTGAGGTACCTATTCTGGACGGTAGCTCAAACCCATTTATTTACTTAATCCAATCTGGTGAACCAATAAATCAAGAAAGAGAAAAAAAATTCATTAAGATCAAAAAAGCGCTGAAATATGAAATTGACGGTAAATTTGCAATGTTGGAGCCCTATGATGGCTTTAAAATTGATTTTTCAATCGATTTCCCTCACCCTGTGTTTGCTGATCGAAATAATTCTATATCCATAGATTACTACAAAGACTCTTATGTGGATGAAATTGCTCGAGCAAGAACTTTTGGTTTTATGCAGGAGGTTGAGTACTTGAGATCTAATGGCTTAGCTAAAGGAGGTTCTTTGGATAATGCTATTGTGATGGACGAATATAAAATTATAAATAACGACCGATTAAGATATGAGGACGAGTTTGTAAGACATAAAGTGCTTGACGCATTTGGTGACTTATATTTAACAGGGCACGCACTTATTGGAAAGTTTAGCGCATTTAAATCGGGCCATGAAATAAATAACCAACTATTGAGGTTGCTCATGAAAGATAAAAACTCTTATGATTTAGTTTCATTGGTAGAATCAGATAGTGTTTATCAGCAAATCATTAATCATAACGAACAACTTGAATTAATTCAAAATGAGGCAGCACTAGCATGATTTTTAGGACAGTTGCTTTTTTATTAGCATTATTATTAATTGTCTTATTAGTTCTATATGTAGTAACAAAAAATAAAAATTATTTGGATTTAGTCAAAAAAATAACTCGGTATACCATAACAGCCTTTTTAATTGTTGTTGTCATCTATATTTTTATGAGAATAACGCATCTTTGACATGAAAAAAATAGTAATTTTTGGAGGCTCTGGGTTTATTGGCTCAGAGCTGATAATAAAATTAGCGAACTTTAAAAATTTTCAAGTTGATGTTATTACAAGAAATAAAAAAACCATTCATCCTTTAAAAGTCCTTCCCAATGTTAGATTTCATGAGGTAAGAACTTTTAATCCTGGGGTGATTGAGAGGTATATCAGAGGATCAGAAATTGTCATAAATTTAATGGGAATTTTACATGAGGATAAAAAAAACTCATTTAAAACGATTCACGCAACATATCCAAAAATAATTCAAAATTTGTGCATTAGAAATAAAATCAAGAAATTTATTCATGTGAGTGCATTAAAGTCTGAATCAAAAGCAAGCAATTATTTAAAATCTAAACATATGGGCGAAAAAAGTCTTTTACAAAAAAATAACCAATTAAAAACCTTTATTCTTAAACCATCCATTATCTTCGGGACAGATGATAATTTTATTAATATGTTTTTTAAAATTATGAAAATTAGTCCATTCATGGCGGTAATTTCACCTAATTCATTATTTCAGCCAATATCAGTGAAGGATTTGGTATTTATAATTACTGCTTTAATACAAAATAATTCCTTTAAAAGTCGAACTTTTGAACTAGGTGGACCAAAAACATATTCTTTTCTTGATATCTTAAAAACTATAATAAAAATAAAAAAAATAAGATGTATTTTATTTAGTTTACCTAGGGTATTCGAATCATTATTTGTTGCACTGCTGGAATTAAGTCCCAGGAAAATAATCACCAGAGATAATTTGAAATCATTGCAAGTGGATAATGTATGTGAAATTAATCATTCCTATGAATTTATTTCAGAATTAAATGAATTAGAGACACATATTAACAAGTTATGAAAATTTATTTAGTAGGCGGGGCAGTTCGAGATGAGATATTGAAGCATCCTTATACGGAAAAAGATTATGTTGTTGTTGGGTCGACTCCCGCGGAGATGGTTGAGAAAAAATTTAAACCTGTAGGGAAAAGCTTTCCTGTCTTTTTACATCCTGATACTCATGAGGAGTATGCATTAGCCAGGACAGAAAAAAAGAATGGAGTTGGATATAAAGATTTTATTTTTTTTACCAGTCCATCTATTTCATTAGAAGAGGACTTAGCCCGAAGAGACCTAACAATTAATGCAATAGCAAAAGATGATCAGAGTAAATATATTGATCCATTTAATGGAATTAGCGATATCAACAATAAAATACTCCGTCATGTTTCAAATGCATTTAAGGAAGATCCCTTAAGAATATTAAGACTAGCAAGGTTTAAAGCAAAATTATCTGATTTTAAAATTGCAGAGGAAACATTAGTCTTATTAAAAACTATGGTCAATGCAGGAGAATTGAAGCACCTGAGCTATGATCGAATCATCATTGAGATTAAAAAAGTCTTTCAACTTAAAGATGGACATATCTTTTTTGAGACATTGGAAGATATTGGGGCAATTGATCAAATTTTTGAAAACAATAATAAAAAAAAGTTATCAGAGTGTTTTCAATCCTTTTTCAAACATAGGTGCTTCTTTGAGAACTTCAATTTGTGTTGGCTTTTCTTTCAAGAAAAATTCAACTTTAAATTTTGCAAAGATTATTTAGTTAATTTTTCCAAAAAAGATCTTAATCTAATTAATACTTTTAAAGAACTAAATAAAGATTTACTTAATTTTAAAACTCTTTCTTCAAGAGGTCAGTTGAATGTTCTAAATAGAGTTGGTTTTTTTAATAAAGATGATAAGTTTGAAAAGATTTCAGACTTAATGAAGCTGGATTTATTAATAGATCAAAATGACTCTAATGTATCTTTATTAGCTTATCAGGATAAGTTGCAAAATTTTTTTAAAGACAAACCAATAAGCATCCCATCAGATCTTTCAGGTGAAGATATTGCAGAAAATATTAATAAACAGAGACTTAATTTTTTAGAATCTTTTCAATTTGAATAATTCGCCAAGACCATATAATTTTTTACTAGCATAGTTTTTATTTATTCTTAAATTTGAAATATGTATTGTTTTTAACCCTGCCTGGTAAGCACTCCTTAGATTTTCAAGTGAATCATCAATAAGAATAATGTTTTGATAAGGCATTCGTTTAATTTTTCTAAAAATACGGATATCAGGTTTGGATATGAAAAAGTTATCCTCAATACAAATAGTTTTTTTAAAGAAATAATGAATATCTAATTTTTTTAAAATAAATTTTGTATAATGAATTGGTGCATTTGTAAGTATAATTTTGTCATCTTTAATAGCCTTTAAAATCGTTTTTAAATATTTTACAGGCTCTATTTTTGCTTCAATATCTTTTAAGTTGTGAGTCTTATTTAAAAAATCATTGGGATTGATTTTATGATGGATCATTAATCCTCTTAATGTTGAGCCATACTTCTTCCAATAGTCGGCTCTTAAAAGATTAGCCCTCTCATGTGAAATATTTAAATATTCAGATATATATTGAGTCATATCTCGATTGATAAGCTCAAAAATATATGGGCTTGCGTGATGAAGCGTGTCATCAAGATCAAATACCCATAGTTGTTTTAGTTTTTTCCTTTGATTAATGTACCTACACCTTGATTGGTTAATATTTCTAACAACAATGCATGCTCAACTCGTCCGTCAATGATATGTACGCTATTGACTCCGCCTTTTGCGGCATCCATAGCTGATTCTATTTTTGGTAACATACCGCCACTTAATGTGCCATCATTAATCAATGTTTCAATATCGTTTGGCTTAATTCCTGTAATCAGATTATTTTGGTTATCTAGAACACCTTTGGTGTTAGTCATTAGAATTAATTTTTCTGCCATGAGAACTTCAGCTAATTTGCCTGCGACAACATCTGCATTAATGTTGTAAGTTTTTCCATCTGAACCAATTCCAATTGGAGCGATTACAGGAATAAAGTCACCAGTATCCAGAAAATCAATCAGGCTAGGATCAATGGACTCAATTTTACCGACATAGCCAAGGTCTATTTTTTTACCATCTTTGTCTTTATCAAGCTTTGAAGCATGAATGAAGTTTCCATCTTGCCCAGTAAGACCAACTGCTTTCCCGCCATGCATGTTGATTTGATGAACAATTTCTTTATTTATTTGACCACCTAAAATCATTTCCACAACATCCATGGTTTCTTCATCAGTCACTCTTACCCCATTAATAAATTCACCCTTCTTACCAATTTTCTCCAGGTGTTCATTAATCTGAGGGCCTCCTCCATGAACAACAACTGGATTCATACCCACCAACTTCAATAACACTACATCCATAGCAAAAGAGCTTTTAAGTTGTTCATCTATCATGGCATTGCCACCAAACTTAATCACAATAGTTTTATCAAAAAATTGCTTTATGTAAGGCAATGCTTCACTAAGTATTTTTGCTTTGTCATTCGGTGCCATTATTGCTCCAATTCCTTTAAAAATATTTTTGAATTTCGTTGTGGGGAGTATTCCTTTTTTTTCTCATCAGGTAAATCATTGATGCTGCCCTGTTTAAATGCATTTTCCATAAACCAATGGCTAGATTGAGTTGTCATAATAAATGTCTTGTTATTCACTTTCTTACATTCATTCTCACAATATTCTAAAAGTTTTTTCCCATAACCCATATTTTGGTAATTTTCATTTATTGCAAAACAAGCAATTTCAGAAATACCATCATAATGTTTTACTTGAGCACACCCAAGTATCTTATTATCAAACTCTAAAATGTGGAAATTTTGTATTTCCATTTCTATCTTTTCAAGACTCCTGTCTACAATGATTTGGTTCTTCATTAGTGGATTAATCATTTTTTCAATCACTTTGGCATCTTGTATCTTGGCAGATCTGAATTTCTCTATTTTTTCTGGAGTAATAACAGTACCCTGGCCTTGGTTAGTGAATAATTCCATTATTAATGAACCATTAACGTGTCTATTTACTAGATGAATTTTTACTAAGCCTTCTTTTAAACCTTCAGCTGCACCTTCCAATATCGGCAGGGTATTTTTTTCTATAAATTCTGGATGTTCTGATTCTTTGATATGAGTTATCAAATTGTTTAATTTGATGCTTGTCATTTCAGATATATATTCCCCTCTAATATTTTGTACCCCATTATTTTCAGTGATATAAATTAATTTTTCAGCCTGAATTGACGAAGCAATTTTACTTGCTGATGATTCAAAAGATAAATTAAATATTTCCCCAATAGGAGAGTATCCAATAGGAGACATGATGACGATTTCATTGTGGTTAAGTTTTTCAATGATTGCTTCATGGTTAATCTCCCTAATGACACCTGTTTGTTCCATATCAACTCCATCAATAACACCTCTCGGTTTCGCCATAAGAAAATTACCAGATGAAATTTTCAACTCACTTTTAAAAATATTATTATGGTAAATATTGGAAGATAAAGCCGCTTCAATTTTTGTTTTAACTAACCCATTAGCTTCAATAATATGAGGCATCATCTCAGCTGTGGTAATTCTTTGATGCTTATAGAATCTTGATTTAATATTATTTTTATCCAATCTTAAATCGATAAAAGGCCTGATGCCATGAATTAGAATGATTTTAATTCCTAAAGAGTGAAGCAGATTAATATCAGTACATAAATTGACAAAAGAGTTACTCTCAAGGGCAAAACCGTCAAATGCAATAACGAATATCTTATTTCTATAATGATGAATATACGGGGCTGCCGATCTAAAGGCTGATATAAAGTCGACGCTGGATTGCCCCACTAAATTATCAATGGAAACTTTAAAGTAATTTGAATATTTTATTAGAACTGGTAAAGAAGGTTTTAGTTTTCCTTGTTCAATTTTTGAAAGATTACCAGGGTCTAAGTCAAGGATTTGACTGAGGTTGGTAATAGTTAGCTTTCTATCGGTTCTAAGCTGTTTAAGATTCATATTGTATATTTTACAATATTTATATCTATCTTTATATAAATTTATGTAAATTATACAAAATTATCAGTTAAGGCTAATAAGGCACTTGTTATTGCTAAGGAAGCCGTCTCTGTTCGTAATACTCTTTTACCTAAAGATAATGATTTAAACCCAGCATTTTCCGCTACTTTGATTTCAGCTTCTGAAAAGCCTCCCTCTGGTCCGATTAAAACCTGATAACTTTTTTTATTTGTTAAGTTGCTATTCCTTAAATTAAATAGCGAGTAATCTGTGTAGGGATTCAAAATTAACTTACATGAATGATCATCTTCATTTGCTAATTTATTTAAATCAAAAATTGTTTCATGAACGGTTGGTATTTTTGCCCTTCCGCTCTGTTCGCATGCAGAGATAACAACTTTTTTTAGATGTTCAATTCTATTAGATATTTTATTAGGTGGTATTTTAAAGTTTACCCTTTCGGTATTAATTAAATAGAAATTTTTCACTCCCAGTTCTGTATTCTTCTGAAAAATAAAGTCGAGTTTATCCCGCGAGGTTAATGATTGTAGGATGCTAATACCAATGTTTGCTTCACTTATATTGGGATTTCTTTCATTAACAAAAATCTCGACATTTTTTTTACCAATTTCTGATATTTCGCCAAGATAATCATATCCATCACCATTAAATAATATAATTTTATCAGATGGCTTTAATCGCAATGACTTAACAAGATGCTTCGAGGCTTCCTCAGATAGGTTGGTCACGCCATGTACTGAAATAGTGTCTGAATGGTAAAATCTATTCATATTTTAAATTCAACAAGGAGTGCGAAGTGGTTAGCCTCACAACTCCAGTCTGTAATTTTGGCTGGAAAGCAAAAAGTTTTAGTTTACTATCAACTAACAATGAATTGATTAGTCTTGAAAATGCAATGGGTTCTAATGGTTTATTGGTAATGTTCATCTGCAATCATTGTCCATATGTTAAAGCTATTTTACCAAGATTGATTCATGATACTAGAGAGTTGAAAATATTGGGTATTAATACCATTGCGATTTCATCTAATGATGTAATAAATTATCCAGAGGATTCTTTTGAGAACATGCAAAAATTAGCCAAAGATGAAGATTTTCCATTTGATTATTGTTTTGATGAAACACAAGAAGTTGCAAAAAGTTTTGATGCAATTTGTACACCTGATTTTTTTGGTTTTAATAACAAGTATGAGCTTCAGTATAGAGGTCGATTTGACTCCACGGGACGTGGAGAATTGTCAGATAACAATGAAAGAGATTTATTCAATGCGATGAAGCTTATCGCAGAAACACATAGTGGCCCCATTGATCAAATACCTAGTATTGGCTGCTCTATAAAATGGAAAGAATCTGCAACAAATCCTTGAAGAATAATGCTGTTTAGGCAATAATTATACGTTCTATTACCGAATACAAAGAAAATTACAGGTTGTATTTTTATCAGACTTGAATAAAGAAGAATATTCACCAAAACAAGGGAGAAACAAAGAATGGCAAGTAGACAAGAATTAGCAAACGCGATCCGTGCCTTATCCATGGATGCAGTTCAAAAAGCAAACTCAGGACACCCAGGTGCTCCTATGGGTATGGCAGAAATAGGAGAAGTGCTTTGGAATAATCATATGAGCCATAATCCTACCAATCCTGAATGGGCAAACCGAGATAGATTTATCTTATCTAATGGTCACGGCTCAATGTTAATTTATTCTCTCTTGCACTTAACTGGTTACGACCTACCGATGAGTGAGATCCAATCTTTTAGACAGTTGCATTCTAAGTGTGCGGGTCACCCTGAATATGGTTATGCGCCTGGCGTTGAAACAACTACTGGACCTCTTGGTCAGGGTATAAGTAATGCCGTAGGCTTTGCCATGGCTGAGAAATTATTAGCTAATCAATTTAATAAACCTGGTCATGATATTGTTGATCATTACACCTATGTGTTCATGGGCGATGGCTGTTTGATGGAGGGTGTTTCTCATGAAACATGTGCACTCGCTGGAACTTGGGGTTTAGGTAAGCTGATTGCTTTCTGGGATGACAATGGCATCTCAATTGATGGACACATTGAAGGTTGGTACACCGATGATACAGCGGGACGATTTGAGTCATACGGTTGGCATGTTGTGAGAGATGTTGATGGTCATGACTTTGATGCAATTGATAAGGCTATCCAAGAAGCTAAATCTGTTTCTGATAAACCAACGTTAATTTGCTGTAAAACAATTATTGGTAAAGGATCACCAAACAAGTCAGGTTCGCATGATTGCCATGGAGCTGCATTAGGTGAAGAAGAAGTTGCACTCACAAGAAAAGAGCTTGGTTGGGAACATGATCCTTTTGTGATTCCACAGGACATTTACGATGGTTGGAGTCAAAAAGATAAAGGACAAGAACGCGAGTCTGCATGGAATACTAAATTTGCAGCATATGAAAAAGAATTCCCAGAATTAGCTTCTGAATTTAAACGTCGTATGGCAAATGAATTACCAGCAGATTGGCAGCAAAAAGTTGATGCGTTAATTAAAGAAACAAATGCTGCTGGCGATAAAGTGGCTACCCGAAAAGCATCACAAAATGTCATTACCAAACTAGCTGAAACATTGCCTGAATTTGTTGGCGGCTCTGCTGACCTAACTGGATCAAACTTGACCAGCTGTGCCAGCTTTGAACATGTTAGCGGTAAGAAGCCTGGTAACTATATTTCATATGGCGTTCGTGAATTTGGTATGGCGGCTATTATGAACGGTATGGCATTACATGGCGGCATTCTTCCATACGGTGGTACTTTCCATATGTTCACTGACTATATGAGAAATGGTATGAGAATGTCAGCGTTGATGAAGCAGAGAGTTATTTATGTGTTGACCCATGATTCAATCGGCCAAGGTGAAGATGGACCAACTCACCAGCCGATTGAAACAACATCTGGCCTAAGATTTATCCCGAATATGGAAGTCTGGAGACCAGGTGATGCAACAGAAACAGCGGTGGCTTGGACTCAAGCTGTCGCAAATATAAGTAATCCAACCAGTCTAGTTCTAACTCGACAAGGTGTTGGATTTAATGAAAGAACAGATGAGCAACTTGAAGGTATCAAAAAAGGCGGTTATGTTCTTTGTGATTGTGATGACTATAGAGTTATTCTTATTGCGACAGGCTCAGAGTTAGACCTCGCTATGAAATCATGTGAGGCGTTAAAAGCTGAGGGTATTGCATCAAGAGTGGTTTCAATGCCATGTACTCATGCATTTGATCGTCAAGACCAGGCATATAAAGATTCTGTTCTTACTCCAGGAGTAAAACGTGTTTCTATAGAAGCTGGGGTGACTGATTACTGGAGAAAGTATGTTGGTCTAGATGGAGCTTCCGTTGGTATCAATACTTACGGTGAATCAGCGCCAGGTGGTAAGTTATTTGAACACTTTGGCTTTACAGTAGAAAATGTTGTTAAGACAGTTAAGTCTGTTCTTTAATTTGATTGATTTAGAAAAAGGTATTCCTAGTTGCTAGGGATACCTTTTTTATTTTAATTTAGGATAAGCTAAACATATGACAGTGAGAGTCGCAATTACAGGTTTTGGAAGAATTGGTCGTTTAGTACTGCGAGCAATTTATGAGGAAAAGAGATCAGATGTAAAGGTGGTGGCGATTAATGGAAGTAGTCGTGGCACCATGGAATCAAATTTACATTTATTAAAGTATGACTCAGCTCACGGTCGATTTGATGGCGATATTTCTATGGGTGAGAATGAATTTTCTATTAATGGCGATACTATTAAATATTATGCCACTCGAGATCCTGAAGAACTCCCATGGGGCGATTTGGATGTAGATGTAGTTTTAGAATGTACAGGCGCATTTAGAAGTAAAAAATTAAATATGGTTCATCTTCATCAGGGTGCAAAAAAAGTTTTGATTTCAGCTCCCGGTGAATCCGATGTTGATACCACAATTGTGTATGGTGTGAATCACAATACTCTTAAGTCATCTCATTCAGTTGTTTCCAATGCATCATGTACCACAAATGGATTAGCTCCAATCGTTCATGTTTTAAATGAAAACTACACAATTAAATCTGGATTAATGAATACGATTCATTCGTTCACGAATGATCAGGCCTTATTAGATAGTATTCACAAAGATATTCGCAGGGCAAGAACAGCAAGCTCATCCATGGTGCCAACAAAAACAGGTGCAGCATCTGCTGTAGGCTTGGTGATTCCTGAATTAAAAGGAAAGCTAGATGGGGTGGCAATTCGCGTTCCAACCACAAACGTCTCTTTGGTTGACCTCACATTAAATATTGAAGAAAAAGTAACGGCTCAAGAAGTGAACGCAGCGATTAAAAAAGCGGCTGATAATGAGTTAAAAGATATCCTTGTCTATTCTGACATTCCTCTCGTCTCTGTTGACTTCAATCACACTCCAGCATCATCATACTTTGATTCTTTGTTAACAAAAGTGTCCTCATCAGGTGATTTAGTAAAAGTCTTTGGTTGGTACGATAATGAATACGGCTTTAGTTGTCGTATGTTGGATACGGCAGTGGCAATGATGAATGCAAGCTAATGTCTATTCAAAGCATTAATCACTTAAATCTGCGAAATAAAAAGGTTCTTATTCGTGCAGACTTAAATGTTCCAATAGATGGATCCATAATTTCCTCCACGAGTAGAATTGATGCATCCATTCCTACCATTCAGTATGCCATCGACAATGCACAAATCGTGATCCTGACATCTCATTTGGGAAGACCAACAGAGGGGAGTTTTGATAACACTCTATCACTTAAGCCTATAGTCGATTACCTTCAAGACAAATTAAATATCAAAATAATGCTTCATCGAGATTTTGAAAAAGGTCAATCCTTTGAGCCTGGAATCCTTCATGTTCTAGAAAATGTGAGATTTAATCTCGGTGAAAAAGAGTGCTCTAACGAGTTATCGAAAAAATATGCTTCCATAGCAGACATCTTTGTCATGGATGCTTTTGGTACCGCCCACCGCAAGGAAGCGAGTACTTATGGTATTGGAGAATATATTAATGAAAAATGTGCTGGACTACTATTTTATGATGAAGTAAAAGCTTTAACTAAAACGTTTGATCAACCAAAAAAACCAATGCTGGCTATCGTGGGTGGAAGTAAAGTTTCAACAAAGCTATCTGTTTTAAAAAACCTTATTAATCGTGTTGATGGTTTAATCTTAGGCGGAGGTATTCTGAATACTTTTATAGCGGCTCAAGGATTTAATATTGGGAGATCATTGTATGAAGTCAATTTCATTGATGAAGCAAAATATATACTTAATGAGATTGAAGAAAAGCAAATTTTTTTCCCCGTGATTGAAGATGTTGTTTGCGCAAAGGAATTTAATATCAACGCGCATGCCAAATTAAAAAAAATTCATGACATTGAAGCCGATGACATGATATTTGATTTAGGACCAAATACATTAAAGAATATTACGAATCATTTGGGACAAGTTTCTACAATTATGTGGAATGGGCCTTTAGGTGTATTTGAGTTTAAACAGTTTAGCTCAGGAACTGAAACTCTATCTCATGCAATTGCTGATTGTGAGGCATTCTCATTAGCTGGCGGAGGAGATACGATTGCTGCAATAGAAAAATTCAAGGTTTGTAAAAAAATATCATACATTTCAACTGCTGGTGGAGCTTTTCTTGAATTTGCTGAAGGAAAGAAATTACCTGCTATCGAAATGCTTGAACAGTAAATCAAATTAATATGACTACAACTATTCAAAGTCTTCAATTATTTCATCAAGGTAAAGTAAGAGATACATATGTTGTGGATGATGAGCATTTTTTAATGGTAACCAGTGATCGAATTTCAGCCTTTGATGTGATAATGAATGAAGCTGTTGAATCAAAAGGAAAGATCTTATCTCGGGTTTCAAATTTCTGGTTTCATAAAATAGAATCAATCATCAAGAATCATTTAACGGATATTCCACCTGAATCTGTAGTCAAAGATCATGAAATATCTCTTATAAAGGATAGATCTGTTGTTGTTAAGAGATTGCAGCCTATTCCAGTCGAGGCCATTGTTAGAGGGTATCTGATTGGAAGTGGCTGGAAAGACTATCAATCAAGCGGAAGTGTTTCAGGAATTACATTACCAAAAAATTTAGAACAAGCTGAAAAACTTGCTCAACCAATTTTTACCCCGTCAACAAAAGCGGCAGTTGGAGATCATGATGAGAATATTTCATTTGATCAAATGGTTAATTTGATTGGGAAAGATAGAGCACAAAATATAAAAGACAAAAGTATTGAAATATATAACTTTGCTAGAGATTATGCTCTTGATCGGGGCATTATTATTGCTGATACAAAGTTTGAATTTGGCTTAGATAATCAAGGTAACTTAATTTTAATGGATGAAATTCTTACTCCTGATTCTTCACGATTCTGGGATGCTAATTTATACAAAGTAGGTACGTCTCCTCAAAGCTTTGATAAACAATTTTTAAGAGATTGGCTTGAATCAATCGATTGGAATAAACAACCGCCACCGCCACCTCTTCCAAGTGATATTATCGAAATGACAAAACAAAAATATCAACATGTTGAACATCTTTTGTTAAATAAAAAATGATCAACTTTTTAAAAAGAAAGTCATTAATAACATTACTAATAGCTTCATTAATTATATTATGTGCCTCTAATTATATAATTTTAAATTTTGGATTCGAAGGTGTAACACAAAAGATAGCTTTAGAAAATAATCGTTTTTTCCCTAAAGGGTATTTCATTGGTTTCATTTGGACAATATTGGTGTTTTTTCAGACACTCGTTTTTAAAATTTTAAAGTCTCGAACAAGCTCATTGCTTGTTTTAATTCTTATTCTGAATTGTTTTTTATATCCAGTTTACACTTTGGGTTTTTCTGTCCTAAGCATGATCATTCTTGGCAATTTAACAACATTAATTTTTAGTTCTTTTACTGCAGGTTTAATTTATGTTGAATCTAAAATTTTATCGATCCTAATTGCATTTACATCATTATGGGTCTTATTTGTAACTTACTTATTGATAAACGTCCACCTATAAAAAAAGCCCATTTAAAAATGGGCTTTTTAATAATTAAATGAAATTTATAATAACGGCACAATCAAAAGTGCAACGATGTTAATAATCTTAATAAGTGGGTTGATTGCTGGACCAGCAGTATCCTTATATGGATCTCCAACAGTATCTCCTGTTACAGAAGCTTTGTGAGCCTCAGAACCTTTACCACCATGATTTCCATCTTCAATATATTTTTTTGCATTATCCCAAGCGCCGCCGCCAGTACACATTGATATCGCTACAAAAAGACCTGTAACAATTGTACCCATTAGTAAACCTCCTAAACCTTGAGCCCCTAATGGAGATAAACCAACAATGATTGGAACAGCTACAGGCAATAATGAAGGTACTACCATCTCTTTAATTGCAGATGTGGTTAGTAAGTCAACAGCTTTGGCATAATCAGGCTGGCCTTTGCCAGTCATAATACCCTTGATTGTTTTAAACTGTCTTCTTACTTCTTCAACTACAGAACCAGCTGCTCTTCCCACAGCTTCCATTGCCATAGCAGCAAAAAGGTAAGGGATTAGACCACCAATGATTAAACCAATAATAACGTTTGGCTCACTGAGATCAAACGTAGCAATTATTCCATACACATCAAGTTTGTGAGTGTAATCTGCAAACAGAACTAATGATGCTAAACCTGCAGAACCAATAGCATAACCTTTAGTTACAGCTTTTGTAGTATTGCCAACTGCATCAAGCGGATCAGTCACATCTCTCACTTTTTGTGGTAAACCAGACATCTCAGCAATACCACCAGCATTGTCAGTAATTGGGCCATAAGCATCTAGTGCCACAATAATACCTGCCATACTTAACATTGAAGTAGCAGCTATAGCAACACCGTAAAGGTTTGCAAATGAGTATGAAAGAAAGATTGCCAAGCATACAGAAATGACTGGGAGTGCAGTTGCTTTCATTGAGATACCAATACCAGCAATAATATTTGTTGCATGACCAGTCTCTGAAGCTTTCGCTACATGCTGAACAGGCTTATATTCTGTACCAGTGTAATACTCAGTAATAAATACTAAAGCAGCAGTTAACGCTAAACCAACTGCAGCAGAACCAAATAAACCAATCGCAGGATAGGTAATTCCATCAACAACAATCCCAGATGGGAACAAATACTCAGATACATAGTAAAAGGCAATCAATGATAAAAGACCCGCAATAGCTAAACCTCTGTAAAGAGCAGGCATTACGTTAGTCATTTTATTATTAGCTTTTACAAAGAAGCAACCAATAATAGATGCAATAATAGAAACCGCACCTAACATTAGTGGGTACAACACACCATTAACAGTATCTCCAGTAATCATTAGGCCACCCAGTACCATAGTTGCAATGATGGTTACTGCATATGTTTCAAATAAATCCGCAGCCATACCCGCACAATCACCAACATTGTCACCAACATTATCTGCTATGACAGCAGGGTTTCTAGGATCATCTTCTGGAATACCGGCTTCAACTTTACCCACTAAGTCAGCACCAACGTCAGCACCTTTAGTAAAAATACCGCCACCTAATCTTGCAAAAATAGAGATTAGAGATGAGCCAAAAGCTAGACCAATTAAAGGATTTAGATTCTCAGCTTCTGTACCTCCGAGGTATAAATAAAATCCTGCAACACCTAGTAGACCTAGTCCCACCACAAGCATACCTGTAATCGCGCCACCTTTGAAAGCTACATCAAAAGCAGGAACAATTCCTTTGGTTGCTGCTTGAGCCGTTCTAACATTAGCGCGAACAGAGACATTCATGCCAATAAAACCACAAGCACCTGACAATAAAGCACCAACGACAAAACCAATCGCTGTATCAAGATCAATAAATTGAGCAATTAATATAGTTAAAACAATTCCAACAATAGCGATTGTTTTATATTGACGTGACAAATATGCAGAAGCGCCTTTTTGAATAGCGTTTGCAATTTCCTGCATTTTTTTATTTCCTGCCGGTAGGCTAAGAATAGACTTTGAAACTAAGGCACCATAAATTACAGCAATTATTGCAGCTGCTAGAGCCATTTGGATTTCCGACATACTTCCTCCCTGAGTTACATATTTCAAAAAAAAGCAATTATCTCATATTTCAGATGATTTGGACATTATTCCTTACATGTTAAAAAGACTCATTAATCCTATTGTTATTAGAAGATATGCAAATAATTTTTTTATAATAATTTGATCTAAAGAAATTAAAAGTTTCGTTGAGATAAAGATTGTGAAGATGCTTGGCAAGGTCAAAAAGAAGAAGGATTTAATATAAATGTTTCCATAGTCAAAAAAAGAATTTAACAAGAGAGTGTTCTCTGTAATAAGATTTTGAGAAATAAAACCTAGAATTGTGCCTACGCCAATTACAACACCGAGCGCAGAGCTACTTGATATAGCCAGCTTTATATTAATTTTTTTTGATTCAAAGTAGGGTACAAATAAGGTCCCACCACCAATTCCAACAATAGATGATATAAGTCCAAAAATAAAACTGATGATTTTTAAAGGAAAGGAATACAAAAAATTTAAAAGATTTGAATGATTCAGTAATTTAACAGCAGAAAAAAAACAATAGATTACAAAAAAATATTTTAGAAAATAAAAACTTGCAAAGTGAATAATATAGCTACCAATTAGAGATCCAAAAAACAAATACCCAATCGCATTAGACAGGTTAGAAACATTAAAATTATTATTCTTTATATGAAAAAAAGTAGCTATAGATCCTGTAAAAATAATTGATAGCATAGAAGATCCAATTCCATAAGCATAAGCATCAGCACCTGATAAATTATAAAAATGAATCATCAAAAAAGTCACAACAGGAACAATAATTAATCCACCACCAATACCAAATAACCCTGCCAAGAAACCAACTAAGATTCCAGTTGAGCAAAGAATAAGGACTTCAATCATTTTTTTTTGAGAAATACTCTTTTAAGGGAGAGTCATCGAGGTTTCTATATAAATTGGCCCAGATTTTTTCTGCTTTTTTGGATAATTTATTTTTCGCAGGTGTCTTTTCTTCAGTTTTAATAATAGATGGATCAACTTTTGAATAGATATCAGTAAATGCAATTTTATTCTGTATCAGATTTAATTTATCAAGTATTTCTTTTTTTGATATTTTAAATTTACTAGCAAAAGAATTTTTGCTGAATGTTATAAATAGAAAATTATCTCGAATGCTAAGTTTTGATTGCTTGTCTCCGATCATTTTTATAAGACTCAATCGAATCTCTCTTAAAATTTCATTATTGCTTGATATTTCTTTAAATTGATCAGTTTTGAGTAATTTTTTAAGTGATTCCATATATAATATGATACTAAATTATGAAAATTTTATTTATAAGTAAAAACAACACTAAAAAACCGTTAACTCTAAGCATACAGTTATTTGTTTTTTTAATACTGGTTTTAATATCTGCGATTTCCATTACTGTATATAGTATCAGCAATAAATTGGCTGAACATTACTCTGATGCAAAAATCGAAACTCTTAAGTTGGATCTAGATTTTTCAAGTTACCAGAAAAGTCTTCAGTTATATATTCAACAAATAGGAGAAATTAATGCTCGTTTAGCTGAGCTAGATAATCAAACTGAGAGATTGCAGAGCATTTTGAAAAAACAAATAGTTGGTAAACAAAAATTACCCACATTACCAAAAAAAGAAAAAGAATTTGAAAATCAAGGCGGACCATTTATAAATTCTAATTTGACAGATCAGGATGTTCAAATTGCGTTACAAGCGTTGATGCACCGTATGCAAATAAGAGAAGATATTTTTAATGAAACAGAATCAATTTTATTAAAGCAAAGCGTTATTAAAGACACTTTGCCAGATCTATATCCTGTCAACGTTGGATATCGATCATCAAGCTATGGCTGGAGAATTGACCCAATATTAGGAATACGATCATTTCACGAAGGACTGGATTTCTCCGCAGCGGAAGGAGATGAAATCAAAGCTACTGCCTCAGGAATAGTTACAGCTGCTGGTAAAGCGCCGGATTATGGTAATTACATTAAAATTAAACATGGAGGTGGAATTGAAACTCGATATGCTCATGCATCTAAACTCTTAGTAAAAAAAGGCGATTTGATCAATAAAGATCAAGTTATTGCATTAGTTGGAAACACAGGAAGATCGACCGGACCTCATCTGCACTATGAAATAAGGCTTAACGGCAGATCTCTCGATCCAAGAAAATATCTTAAGAAAAAATAAATCATGTTAAAAACACTTATCAATGCTGTGATTGGTAACAGCAATCAAAGATTATTAAAAAAATATTCATCGATAGTCAATAAAATTAACGAACTAGAACCGGATATACAAAAAGTAAAAGACAAAGACTTCGCTAAAAAAACTGCTGAGTTAAAGGAAGTCTTCAAGCAAGATGGTTTCTCAGACAATTTGATGATACAAGCGTTTGCCTTGGTTCGTGAGGCTAGTGTGAGAACTTTAGGCTTGAGGCACTTTGATGAACAAATGATTGGTGGAATAGCTCTTCATAATGGCAAGGTTGCAGAGATGAAAACAGGCGAGGGAAAGACTTTAGTGGCGACCTTGCCAGCTTACTTAAATGCTCTTTCAGAAAATGGTGTACATGTTATAACAGTCAACGATTATCTGGCTAAACGTGATGCGGAGTGGATGGGAAAGGTTTATGAATTTTTAGGTTTAACTGTAGGTGTCAATCAGGCACAATTACCTACAGAAGAAAAATTAAAAGCTTATTCTGCTGATATTACTTATGGAACCAACAATGAATTTGGCTTTGATTATTTGAGAGACAATATGGTTTACTCCCAAGATCAAAAAGTTCAAAGGGGTTTGAATTATGCCTTAATCGATGAAGTTGACTCTATATTGATTGATGAGGCAAGAACCCCATTGGTCATCTCTGGACAATCAGATGTGGATGTAAATCTTTATGGAAAACTTGACCAAATTGTCCCTAGCTTAAAAAGACAAGAAAAAGAAGATAGCGATGGAGACTATTGGATTGATGAAAAAACAACGGGTGTGGTTTTATCTGAAAGTGGGCACAATAATGTTGAAAAAGTATTAACTAAGCTTGGAGTTTTAGAGGAAAATTCGAATTTATATGATCCTGAAAATATAAGCCTGTTGCATTATGTTCAATCAGCCCTAAAAGCACATAATTTATTCACTAAAGATAAAGACTATGTTGTAAAAGATGGAGCCATTGTAATCATAGATGAATTTACCGGCCGCATGATGCCTGGCCGAAGATGGTCAGATGGACTTCATCAAGCTATTGAAGCAAAGGAAAAAGTTAAAATTCAAAGAGAATCAAAAACTCTTGCAGGAATCACATTTCAAAATTATTTCCGCCTTTACAATAAGATTTCAGGAATGACAGGGACAGCTGAAACTGAAGCTGAAGAATTCAAACATATTTATAATTTAGAGACACTAGTGATTCCTCCACATCGACAGATTTCTAGAGTTGACCTAATGGATAAAATTTACAGAACATCCGATGAAAGATATAAAGCTGTAATAAACGATATCTTAGACAGAAATAAAAAATTACAACCGATACTTATTGGTACGACATCAATTGAGAGTTCTGAGTTTATTAGCAAAATATTAAATAAACATAAATTGAAACATCAAGTTCTTAATGCCAAACAACATGAAAAGGAAGCTCATATTATTGAGCAGGCTGGTAAGCCAGGAATGATTACAATAGCTACCAATATGGCTGGTAGAGGCACGGATATAGTGTTAGGTGGAAATATCGATCCTGAAATTGAACGCCTGTCTCATGAGTCAAAAAAGACAGAAGCAACCACTAAAAAAATTAATGCTTTAAAAGCTCAGTGGAAAAAAGATCATGACGTGGTGTTGGGTGCAGGAGGTCTTCATATTATTGGAACTGAACGGCATGAGTCAAGAAGAATTGACAACCAACTGAGGGGGCGCTCAGGAAGGCAAGGTGACCCTGGATCAAGTTGTTTCTATTTATCCTTAGAAGATTCATTAATGAGAATTTTTGCATCAGATCGTATCTCAGGCATTATGCAAAAATTAAATATGCCAGATAATGAGCCTATTGAACACAGCTGGGTCACTAGATCAATTGAGAGTGCCCAGAAAAAAGTTGAGGGAAGAAACTTTGAAATTCGTAAACAACTGCTTGAGTTTGATGAGGTGCCCAACAGCCAGAGAAAAGTAATATATGAACAACGAAATGATGTTTTAAACTCTGATGAATCTGAAGTAATGATTAAAAATATTCTAAATGAGGCAATATCAAATATCGTTTATGAATATATTCCATTGGATAGTGTTGAGGAAATGTGGGATATATCTGGCCTGGAAAATCGACTTCAACTTGAATATAACTTAAGCATTAATATTAAGAAATGGCTTGATAAAGAACCTAATATAGAAATTGAAACAATTACTAACAGAATCATTGAACAAGCACAAAGTGATTACTTTAAAAAAGAGACTATTGCTGGGAAAGAGTCTGTCCGACACTTTGAGAAGTCAATTATGCTTCAGATTATTGATCACCATTGGCGTTCCCATTTAACGGCGCTAGATCATCTACGACAAGGTGTAAGTATGCGTGCTTATGGGGGCAAAGATCCAAAACAAGAATTTAAACGTGAAGCATTTAATATGTTTGAAGTTCTTTTATCTAATATTAAAAATGAAATTGCGAAGGTTGTGATGCTTGTTGAAGTAAAAACAGAAGATCAAGCTAAAAAAATTGATCAAAAAAATCAACAAGAAGTAGATAAGGCGAGCATTGATTCTCAAAGTCAAGATAATCAGAATAGTCAGCAAAGAAAAATTGGAAGAAATGAAAGCTGTCCGTGTGGCAGTGGCAAAAAATATAAACATTGTCATGGTGTATTGAGTTAATGAATAAAGACATCATTACCCCGTGCATAGGCATCTGCTCTTATAATGCTGATGGGCTATGTGTCGGTTGTCTTAGAACAGGCGATGAGATAGTTAATTGGTTTGATATGTCCGATGAAGAAAGAAGATCGGTTATGCTGCAGCTAGATCAAAGAGCACAATCAAGTTTTGATTAATTTTTTTTTGTATTCACAAAAATCATAAATACAACAACTAGAACAATCTGGTTTTTGAGCTTTGCATACATAGCGACCATGTAATATCAATAAGTGATGCGCATCAATTAGGAATTCATCTGGCGTGAATCTAGTTAATTTCGTTTCCACTTCTAAGGGGGTTTTACCTTGAGCTAAATTAATTCGATTTGCTAACCTAAAAATATGGGTATCAACTGCAATCACAGGTTGATTAAAGATGGTATTTAAAATTACATTCGCAGTTTTCCTTCCAACTCCTGGAAGTGTTTCAAGCTCTTTTCTCGATTGAGGAACATAACTATTATATTTTGTAATCAATAATTTGCTTGTGTGTTGAATATTTTTTGCTTTATTTTTGTATAAGCCAATAGAGTTAATTAATGATTCAATTTTATCTAAAGAAAGTTCAGAAAGACTGCCTGGGTCTGGGGCAATCTTGAAAAGTTTTTTTGTAACTCGATTCACCTGAATATCAGTGGTCTGCGCTGAAAGAATAACTGCTATTAGAAGTTCAAATGAATTTTTATAAATAAGCTCTGTTTTAGGTTCTTTGATCTGATTTTTTAATGCATTAAAAATCTTCCATCTTTTTTCATGATTCATTTGGGATTATTTTTTTTGGTTGACCAAATTAAGAAATACAATCAGGGCAGATAAAGCAATAAAAGCACCAGGCGGAAGTGCTGCTAAAAGAAAACCATCTGAACTATCAAAAAGTTGAATAGTTAAAAATTGATATTTCTCACCAATTAAAAAATGTAAATTTTGGAACAATGTTCCATTACCTACTATTTCACGAACTGCTCCAAGAATAATTAAAACAAAAGTTAAACCAAGTCCCATAAAAAAACCATCATAAAGTGAAGGAAGAGTTGAGTTTTTTGATGCGAATGCTTCAACACGGGCTAGCACGATGCAATTAGTGACGATTAGAGGAATAAAGATACCTAAAGCATCATACAAGGGTTTTGATAATGCGTTAATACTCAGATCGACTATTGTGACTAAACCAGCTATCACAAGAATAAATATTGGTACTCGCGCTGATTCTGGAACATAGTTTCTTATTGGAGAAATTGAAATATTCGACAACATCATTACAAAAATTGTTGCAACGCCAAGTGCAAAACCATTAGTAATATTCACAGTTACTGCAAGAGTTGGACACAGTCCAAGAAGCTGAACTAAACCTGCATTCTGTCTCCATAAACCATCCTGTATTTGCTCTTTAATCATCAAATAGCTCTCTATTTTCTTTATAAAATAATAAGGTATTTTTAACAGACTTTATTACTGCACGAGGTGTTATTGTTGCTCCTGCTTTGTAATCAAAAGTACCTTGATCTTTTTTAACCCTCCAGTCTGCATCAGTTCTATTGTTCAAACTCATGCCATCAAAATTAGAAATCCAAGATGATTTCTTCTGGTCAATGTAATCACCAAGGCCAGGTGTTTCTTTATGATCAATGATTCTTGTTCCAATAATTTCACCATCACTTCGAATGGCAGTTAATATATTAATTTCACCACTGTACCCATCTGGCGCAATAGATTCAATTAAAACAGCCTGGAGAATATTATTTTTTTTTGCCAAATAGACATATTTTTCAGTTTTATTCTTTAATAGTTCATTCGGTTTGATGCGAATATAAGTACCAATTAAATCATTGTCATAATCTAAACCATCCAAAACTTCATTGAGTAATTTTGTTTTAAATTCGATTTTATTTTGTTCAATTATAGGGTTACTTTTTTCAAAAGTAATACTGAGACTGATTGCAAAAATTAAACCTAGCAAAGAAATAATGCTTATGGTTTTAAGAATAGTTTTGTATTCACTCATAGCCAAATACTTTAGGTTGAGTAAACTTTTCAATCAAGGGTACGCAGATGTTCATAAAAATTACAGCAAATGCAATACCATCAGGATAGCCTCCGTAGTTTCTTATAATCACTGTTATTAAACCTATTAAAATTCCAAAAATAACTTTACCTTTTAAGGTTGTTGGGCTAGAGACTGGGTCAGTGATTATAAAAAATGCAGCAAGAAAAGTTGCTCCATTTAATAAATGAAACATAGGGGACATATAAGTACTTTGATCATAAAAATACAGTAAGCTAGAAAAAAAATAAATACTAAGTATGAGCGATAAGGGTAAATGCCATGTGATTACTTTTTTATAGACTAAAAACAGACCACCAAGAAAATATAGCAATGCAATCATCTGGTAAGGAGCTAATGTTGAAAATGAAATAGGCAAAATATTTACTTCTTCTCCAAGAAATAATAATGTTTTTATTTGATCAAGCGGGGTTGCGCTAACAACTGCGTCATATACTTCATTTGTATTTAAAAAAGAAAAAAATTCAAAAAATTGAATAAAATTGCTAACTTCAAAACCTTCGGATACTGGCCAGTTGGTCATGATTTTGGGGAACGAGATTAGTAAGACAGCATAACCAATCATTGCAGGATTAAAAGGGTTAGATCCAATTCCACCATAGGCATGTTTTGCGACAACAATAGAGAAAAAGATACCAATTAGTAAAGTCCAAATAGGAATATTTGCTGGAACAGATACTATTAGTAACCATGCTGCTACAAAAGCCGACCCATCAAGCACAAATGGACGGATTGGATAATTTCTTAGTCTTAGACAAATTGCTTCTAGGAATAACGCAAATCCAATACCAATAAACAGGTTACCTAATATTTGATAACCAAAAAAACCAATTTGTAAAAATAGTGACGGCAAAAGAGCTAGTATCACAGTGAACATTACAATGGATACAGTTGATCTTTCTTTTATCGCTGGTGAATCAATAATTGCCATTATTTTTCTTTTTCCTCAATACGTTTCATAGCATCTGCAATAGCTGCTTTTTTTTCTTCAATTAATTTTTTTTTGTCAATGTCACTGGTTTGAGCTCTTCTTTGAGCATTTCTCTCAGCACGCTCTTTTTTTTCACGTTCGATTCGATACAATCTAAATTCATTTCTTTCTCTGGCAATATCGGCCACTTCTGAAGATTTCATTTGATCTCGTATTTCACTTTTTGCATAACGATAGTATTGCACTAATGGAATATTGCTTGGACACACATAGGAGCAGCATCCACATTCGATACAATCAAATAATTTATAATCTTCTGTCAACTTTTCAAATTGTTTCGATTTTGCATGCCAATACAATTCTTGTGGCTGAAGTTGAGCTGGGCACACTTCAACGCATTTTGTACATCTAATACATGGCATCTCAAAGGTATCTTTGGATTTCATGTCATCAGTCATGGCTAATAAACAATTCATCGCCTTAGTTACGCTGACATCAGTATGGGGTAATTTAAAACCCATCATTGGACCTCCCATAATAATATCTTGATTAGGACTTCCTCCGGCATCTTTGATGAGCTCTTGAATTGGTGTTCCTATTAATGCTTCATAGTTATTGGGTCTTTTTAACGCTCCGGTGACAGTAACAATTCTGCTAATTACCGGTTCGCTGTGATAAAAAAACCTACCTAAAGATATTAAAGTAGCTACATTAAAGACTTGAATACCAAAATCTACTGGCCTTTTTTCTTTTGAGATTTTTAATCCAAGCATCAAATAAATTAATCTTTTTTCATCTCCGCTTGGATAAATTGTGGGTACGACTTTGATTGAAATATTTTTTGACCCACTTAAGGAGGTTTTTAATTTTTCAATAGCTTTGGGTTTGTTATCTTCAATACCAATTATTGCATGAGGTATTTTGAGGATATCCATTGTAATCTGAATTCCCTCAATAAACTCTTTGGTTTTTTCTTGCATCGCCATATCATCACATGTGATGTAAGGCTCACATTCTGCAGCATTTATAATCAGAGTTTTTATTTTATTAGAATTTAATTTAATGTGTGTTGGAAAGGTTGCTCCACCCAATCCAACAATACCAGAGAACTTCATTGCTTCATACAAAGCTTCATTAGAAAGCCTAGAGCGATCAATTTTATCATTTTTAATCCATTCATCTTTACCATCAGTTTCAATGGTAATACAAAGATCAGGCAGTCCTGATGGGTGTGGTATTTTATTAGATTCAATTGCAATTACGGTGCCCGATGAAGAGGAATGAGTTGCTGCTGAAATATTAGCTACAGGCTCAGCTAAAATTTGACCTTTCAAAACCCTCTCTCCAACTGAAACTTTTATATTTGGAACTTTACCAACATGTTGCCTGACAGGAATAATCAGTTTTTTTGGTATCGGTAATCTTTTGATTGGATTCATTGTCGATATCGACTTATGTCCATTAGGCTTAATACCTCCAAAAAATTTAAAAATTTTATCAGTCAGTTCCATAAATTAATGCTGTTGTTTAATAGGGTGTATTGGATATTTCCACTTCCAATTATCAGTTGTTTCAGGTATCTCAACCATTTCAATGCAGTCAACTGGGCATGGAGGAAGACATAACTCACAACCTGTACATTCTTTTTCAACAATCGTATGCATTTGTTTAGCTGCTCCAATAATTGCATCAACAGGACAGGCTTGAATGCATAAAGTACAGCCTATACAGGTTGCCTCATCAATAATTGCTATTGATTTAGGCTTAGTTTCTCCATGCTCTGCATTGAGAGGTTTATATTCTACACCCAGTAAATCTGCTAACTTATGTACCCCATCATCACCTCCAGGCGGACATTGATTAATATCTGCTTCACCATTAGCAATAGCGGTGGCATAAGGTTTACAACCAGGATATCCACATTGTCCACATTGAGTTTGCGGTAATATTTTATCGATCCTATCTATTATAGGGTCACCATCAGTTTTTAATTTGATTGATGCATAACCTAGGACTAGCCCTATAAATGCAGTGATTGAAAGAATAATCAGAATCGCTGCAATCATAATCTATCCAGACCTATAAAACCCATAAAAGATAGACTCATCAAACCAGCTGTTAACATAGCAATCGCACTACCTTTCATTGCTTGTGGTGTATTAGCGCCTTCAAATTTTTCTCTTAATGAAGCGAACAGAATAAGAACAAAAGAAAAACCTAGAGCTCCACCTAATCCAAAAATTGCAGCTTCTAATAGATTATGACTCAATTGAGCATTCAATAAAGGGATACCTAGAACAGCACAGTTGGTTGTTATTAGCGGAAGGAAGATTCCTAGAACTCTGTATAAATAAGGGTAATTCTTTTCCATTACCATTTCAGTAAATTGAACCACTGCAGCAATCACAACAATAAAGGAGATTGTTCTTAAATATTCTAAGTTATATGGAACAAGTAGAAAATAATTAATTAACCAGCTGGTTATTGAGCCAATCGTTAAAACAAAGGCTGTTGCAGCTGACATACTGACAGATGTATCAAGTTTTTTTGATACCCCCATGAATGGACATAGTCCCAAAATTTTCGTTAAGACAATATTGTTAACAAAGACAACGCTAATTATGATGAGAAAATATTCTGTCATTTATTTAATTATATTATTTAAATTAAAAAAGCTATCGAAAATATATCTCAAAATTAATATAATTAAAAAGAATATAAATTAATTTAATTATAACTTTTGGATATATTAAAATTTATTTTGATCATA
This sequence comes from Methylophilaceae bacterium LSUCC0665, assembly GCA_024919215.1. Taxonomy (GTDB): domain Bacteria; phylum Pseudomonadota; class Gammaproteobacteria; order Burkholderiales; family Methylophilaceae; genus BACL14. The sequence continues at coordinate 236,848 of CP103437.1, forward strand.
CATTAAATCAAGTAAAATAATACCTAATTTCTTAAGTTATCAGTTTACGACATGTTAAAAGGCAGTTTTGTTGCAATTGTTACTCCAATGTTTGAAGATGGTTCTATTGATTATGAATCACTAAGAAAATTAATTGATTTTCATTGCGAAAATAGCTCTGATGGCATTGTTGTCGTTGGTACTTCAGGGGAATCCCCAACTATTACATTTGAAGAGCATACTAATCTAATCAAAGAAACTATTGAATATACATCGAAAAGGTTACCAGTTATTGCAGGAACGGGAGCAAATTCAACTGAAGAGGCAATTTTTTTAACAAACTCAGCAAAAGAATTAGGCGCTGACGCCGCGCTGATTGTTGCACCCTATTACAATAAGCCGCCCCAAGAAGGTTTATATCGTCATTTTAAAAAAATTAACGATGAGGTTGATATTCCTCAGATTTTGTACAATGTTCCATCAAGAACCTGTTCAGATATAGAAAATAACACAGTGATTGAGTTATCTAAATTAAGAAATATCATAGGTATTAAGGATGCAACTGGAGACTTAAGTCGCATTGAAACCTTAAAAAATGAAGTAGCTGATAATTTTTTATTTTATAGTGGTGATGATGCGACTGCATGTGATTTTTTAAAACTAGGCGGTCATGGAGTGATATCTGTTACTGCAAATATCAAACCACGAGAAATGAGTTTGATTTGTCATTTAAATGCAACAGGCCAATTTGATGAAGCCAATAATGTTAATCAGCAAATAAGTGAACTTCATGAAATATTATTTGTGGAGTCCAATCCAATTCCTGTAAAGTATCTCTTAAACAAGATGGGGCTTATTAAAGCTGGAATTAGACTACCCTTGATTCCTTTAAATTCAACACATCATAAAGTATTTGAAAAATATGTATAAATTTATATTAACAATTTTTATCACAATAATACTTACTAGTTGTTCAAGTATTGAAGAAATTCCAATTATTGATAAAGTAACGCAACCTGATTATGTCAGCTCAAAAAAAGCAAAAAAATTAGAAATACCTCCAGATCTTGATGATGTTAATTCATCAAACAAATACACAATCAATGGCCAGCCAACCTCCCTAAAACAATATCAAAATAAAGATAATGAGAAAAATCTTGCTAATTTAATCAATAATGAAAAAGATAAGATTAAAGTTGTTAAATCAGGAGCAATGCGCTGGTTGGTTATCCCGGCAAGACAAAAAGAAGTATGGCCAGTTGTTGAAAGTTTCTGGGAAGATATGGGGTTTGATGTTTCGTCATCTAAACGCACAGGAATTATTGAAACGAAATGGATCTCAGAGTCGGATTTAAAAAAAGAGGAAAGCACTCTAGGCAGGTTTGATGCATGGCTAGATGCTTTGGCCAATACTGGGACACGAAGAAAGTTTAGAACAAGAATTGAGGACGGAGTTGTGGAGGGCACAACTGAGGTGTATTTGTCACAAAGATCAGCTCTTCAAGGCCTTGATGAACATTACGAAAGAAAATCTAAACATTTCGATAATACAGTAAACCCAGATACAGTATATAAAATACAGGAATATAAATCTGGTCCAGATGATGAAAAAGAGATTATGGTTAGTAATTTTAAAGAAGATGATTTAGAAATTCAGTATGAACTCCTCCGACGGCTTATGGTTAAATTGGGTGCGAGCGATCTTAGTGCTAAAGAATCACTGGATACAGCTGTTGAAATCAAAAATGCTGAATTGATTAACCAGGATGATTATAAATATATAAAATTAAATGATAATTACAGTAGGGCATGGAGAAGGCTAAGTTTAGCTATTGATATGGTTGGTTTTTTAGTTGAAGACAAAAATCGCTCCGATGGTATTTTTTACATAAAATATTCAAACTTAGAAATTGACGAAGATGGACAAAAACCAAAAAAGAAAAAAGGGCTAATTAGTAAGTTGGCTTTTTGGCAAGACGATGATGTCAGTAAAGAAGAAGACCCGGAAGGCCAAGAGATGTATCGAAAAGAGATTGAAGGGGAAGATCAGGACGAAGCTTCATTAAATAAATCTGATAAAAAATGGTCAGAAAAAACTTGGGAAGAAAAATTTCCTTTTTTTGCAAATTGGGGTGATGATGAAGAAGAAAATGTTCCAGAAGGGGAAAAAAGATTCAGAGTGCGCATTGTTGAAATTGACGACGGTGCAAAAGTCTATATAGATTATCCTAACGAGTCATTAAATAAAACAAAAACTGCACAATCTATTATCAATATTCTTTATGATTATCTAAAAACATAAAAATAATGTTCTTATTTGCATCTTTGGGAAGCGGAAGTGAAGGAAATTCTTTTTTAATTAAAACTGATAAAACAATCTTTATGGTGGATTGTGGATTTAATTACAAAGAAACAGAAAATAGACTTTCAGAGTTAGGCCTTACTTTTTCAGACATTAATCATATTTTAATTACTCATGAGCATGAAGATCACATGAGAGCAATAAAGATGATTATCAAGAAAGAGAAAATTCAAATAAGTTGTTCTTATGGCACAGCAAAAAAAATTGGAATTGTTGACGAGGTTAATATAATAAACCCTGGTGATATAGTAGTAGACAATGATCTTCAGGTTGAAGTCGTGCCGGTACCACACGATGCTCGCGAACCATGCCATTACGTTTTTAAAAAAGATACATTAAAAATAGGAATAATCACAGATTTTGGATCATTAACTCCTAAAATTATTGAATCATATTCTAATTTAAATTATTTGGTTGTAGAGGCAAATCATGATGCAAATTTACTGATGAAATCCTCTTATCCAACAAGTCTTAAGAATAGAATTTTTGGAAAACTAGGTCATGCAAATAATGATTTAACATTTGATTTAATTTCTCAAATAAAAAAAGATAAATTAAAAAAAATTATATTTTGTCACTTGAGTAAGCAAAATAATCAAAAAGAAATAATTAAGCACACAGTAAAAGAGTACTTCGATAAATTTCAATGTGAGTTTATAAGTCAAGAGAATATATTTAACTGGTCTGAAATTAAATAACAAATTTTCTTTTAAATACAATATATTCTTTTTTGAATAGCTTAAATAAAAGCAAAATAGATTTGTTATCTATTTTTGAGGCATCTATTATTTGTTTATTAAAAAAACTCTTAAATTCTTTTATTGAGCTAGGTTCTACATTAATTTTAATTCCATTAATATAAAAATTTACTCCGAAATATAATGCTTTTGTCTTTTGATTTAAAAAAAGAGGCAATTTTTTTAATTGCTCTTTAAATTTTTTAAAAGTAATTACTTTTGTTTTAAATAAATCTAAATCAACGTTTGTAAGATAAATCCCAATAAATTCATCTAGAATTATCGGTTTATAGTCTAAGTTATTAATAAAAAAGTCTTTAATATCATTTGAAATTAATGCCTTTTGTTTGGATAATGTTTTATTTTGAAAAAAAATTGTTGATGTTTGATCTAGTTGATTAAAAATGTAGTCATTAAAAATTTCTTTTAAATTTAAAGAATCAGGAGATCTAAATCCAACAGAGTAGGTATTGCATACCTCAGTTTGGCTGATTCCGTAATGATCAATTCCTGGTGGAACATATAGAATGTCTCCTTCTTTGACTGTATATGAAAATACTTTTTTATTTTCATAAATTTTCCAGTTCTTAATGCCCTTGCCCTGAATCAAAAAAACACTGTAATTATCCTTATGCTTTCCAACCGATCCTTTGATATTAGATAAAGAAATCATGACGTCATCTATCAAATATTGGGGGATAAAATCAAATAGATTTTTAATTTCAAAAGAAAGCTGATGTATATGATTTGTTTTATAAAAAAGCTTACTTAATGGAGTATTTATATGTAATTTCTTTTTAACATTAGTAAAATTAGTGTATTTTCCTCCATCTTGAATAAATACTTTCTTCTCTAAAGCTTTTGTGGATGGTAAATCAAAATTATCCAAGTCGATAAAGTTATCATCTAGCTTGCTTATTCCCCCAGGCAGAAAAAAATGTTTTTTATCCCAGTAATTTTTAAGGAAGGATTTTTTGTTTAATATTAATTTCATAAGTTTATTTTAGATTACTTTAAAGATAGAATGTTGATATGTTATATCGCTTTTTCCGATCAGTAATATTTCTGTTACCACCTGAATTTTCTCATCACTTCATTTTAAAAATCTTGAAGTTCGTTAATTTTATTTCACTTTTAAAAGCAAAAGATATAAAAAATGAAAAGCCAGTTTCTATCAAGGGATTAAATTTTAAAAATAGGGTAGGTTTGGCTGCTGGTTTCGATAAAAATGCAGAGCACATAGAAATATTTGAGAATCTTGGATTTGGTTTTTTAGAAATAGGTACTGTGACCCCAAAACCGCAGCCTGGAAATAAAAAGCCTAGGATTTATAGAGATCCAGAAAATGAAGCTCTCATCAATTCTTTTGGTTTTAATAATGTTGGTATTTATAAGTTTATTGATAATATAAAAAAATCAAATGTAAATCTTATAATTGGCATTAATATTGGAAAAAATGCAATGACTGCATATGAGGATTCCATAAACGACTATATTGCATGTATGAGAGAAGCATACATATATGCAGATTATTTAACAGTGAATATATCTTCTCCCAATACCAAAAACTTAAGGGATCTTCATAATCTCACGGATTTAAGAATATTTATAAAAAGTTTAATGGTAGAAAAAAATAAGTTGAAAAAAAAATTGAATAAATCTGTGCCTATTTTTTTAAAACTATCTCCAGATATTGAAGAATCAAAAATTAAACCAATCATTGACTTACTTATTGCCAATAACATTGATGGAGTTATCATCACTAACACAACAATTGATAAGTCAAAAATATCCAAGCATTATCAACATCTTCCTGGCGGTGTGTCAGGAGCGCCTTTAAAAATAAAATCAGAACAAATGTTATCAAAAGTTAAAAAAATTTCTAAAAATAAGCTCTTAATTATCAGCGTTGGTGGAATCATGACTGCTGATGATGCATTAAAAAGAATTAGAATGGGAGCTGATTTAGTTCAGATATATACCGGTCTAATTTATCAAGGACCATCTTTGGTTAATGAAATTCGTCAAAAGCTATCATAAGAGCGTTTTACCATTTATGTATTCTTATAGGAGATGTCCATACGCGATGCGTGCACGGCTGTCTTTATATCTTGCTCGGATAGAATTTTTTATATACGAAATCTCTTTAAAAAACAAACCAGAACATATGCTAGCAGTGAGCCCAAAAGGAACAGTACCGGTCTTAATTTTAGGGGACAATCAAATAATTGATGAGAGTCTGGATATAATGATATGGGCATTTTCACATCAAGGTATTATGGATAAATATCTTCCTCAGGATAAGAAACAAATAAGTTTATCTCTCATAAATTCAAATGATACCTCTTTTAAAAAAAATTTAGATAGCTATAAATATGCTTATGATGACAATAAAAGAGAGAATGCATTTAAAAAGTGCCTAGATTATGTATCAGAGCTAGATTTACTTTTAGAAAAAAATGAATATCTACTAGATGACTGTCCTCTCATGGTTGATTATGCAATCTTTCCATTTATCAGACAATTTATAAATGTAGATGTACTAAAATTTGAAGATGAGGGTTTTAAAAAGATTAACCAATGGTTTAATCGAATATTATCGTCCAATGAATTTGAACATATTATGATGAAGTCAAAGATTTCTTAGATGATGTTGATTGTTTTGACTCAATCTGCAATTTAATATTTTCATTTTCATCAATATCAATATGAACATCGCCGCCATTAACTAATTTTCCAAATAGTAATTCGTCAGCAAGAGCTTTTCTAATAGTATCTTGGATTAATCTTGACATAGGCCTAGCACCCATTTTGATATCGAAACCATTTTTAGCTAAATAATTTTTTAAGTTATTTGAAAAGGTCACTTCGACTTTTTTATCATGCAATTGATTCTCAAGCTGGATTAAAAATTTATCTACAACTTTAAGAATAGTCTCATTCTCAAGAGGGGCAAAAGAAACAATAGCATCAATACGATTTCTAAACTCTGGAGAAAAGGCTTTATTAATTTCTTTTTTTTCATCAAAAACGGTTTGAGCATCTGTGATAAAACCTAATGATGATTTTGATAATGACTCAGCACCAACATTCGTGGTCATAATTAACGTAACGTTCCTAAAGTCAATTTTCCGTCCATTGCTATCAGTAAGGAAACCATTATCCATAATTTGAAGAAGTATATTATGTACATCTGGATGTGCTTTCTCAATCTCATCAAGTAATAAAACGGCATAAGGGTTTTTATTGATTGACTCTGTTAAAGTGCCACCTTGATCAAAACCTACGTATCCGGGGGGGGCGCCAATTAGCTTTGATACAGCATGTCTCTCCATGAATTCGCTCATATCAATACGGATTAATTCAATACCTAAAGTATAAGCGAGCTGTTTGGCTACTTCTGTTTTACCAACCCCAGTAGGACCACTAAACATAAAACTACCAATTGGTTTATTGTCTGATAGTAAACCACTGCGAGCCATTTTTATTGCAGTTGAAAGTTTATTAATAGCTTCATCTTGACCAAAAATTATCGCTTTCAGATCTCGCTCTAGGTTTTTGAGCATGCTGAGATCATCTTGGTTAATATTTTTGGATGGAATTTTCGCAATTTTAGAAATAACTTCCTCAATTTCTTTCGATGAGATAGTTTTCTTTTGTTTTGTTTTCGGAAGTATTTTTTGTAATGCTCCGGCTTCATCAATAACATCAATGGCTTTATCAGGAAGTTTTCTATCGGTAATATATTTGGCTGATAATTCAACCGCTGAAATCAATGCATTGTTCAAAAACTTAACTTTATGATGGCCTTCAAATGATTTTTTTAAACCTTTAAGAATTTCTATAGAAACTGGGATCGATGGTTCATCGACATCAATTTTTTGAAAACGTCTAGTTAATGCGTGATCTTTTTCAAAAACAGTTCTATATTCATTAAAAGTTGTTGCGCCAATACATCTCAACTCCCCTTTCGCTAAAGCAGGTTTAAGGAGATTCGATGCATCCAATGTGCCACCGCTAGCAGATCCTGCGCCAATGATGGTATGGATTTCATCAATAAATAATATGGCATTAGGTTTTTTTGTGAGTTGTTTTAAGACATTTTTTAGACGTTGTTCAAAATCACCACGATATTTTGTCCCAGCAATAAGGGCGCCAAGGTCTAAAGAGTAAATTACTGTATCTTTGAGTACTTCAGGTATATCACCATCAACAATTTTTTTTGCCAGACCTTCAGCTATGGCTGTCTTGCCAACACCTGCATCACCAACTAAAAGTGGATTATTTTTTCTTCTTCTGCATAAGATTTGAGCTACTCTTTCAATTTCTTCTTCTCTTCCAATCACTGGGTCAATTTTCCCATCGAGAACTATTTTATTCAGATTTAATGCATAGGATTCTAGATCAGATTCTTTGTTTTGTATTTTTTGGTCAATATTTTCATCAACCTCATCAGCTTCATTTTCTTTATCTATATCTTTTTCAATTCCATGAGCAATAAAATTAACGACGTCTAATCTTGCAATTCCTTGTTGATGAAGAAAGTACACTGCATGTGAATCTTTCTCGCCAAAAATTGCAACTAGAACATTTGCGCCTGTTACTTCTTTTTTTCCCGAGGACTGAACATGGAGCATAGCTCTTTGTATGACTCTTTGAAAACCAAGGGTAGGTTGTGTATCAACCTCATTTTCACCATTGACAATAGGAGTATGCTCTTCAATATGATTTAGTAAATCTTTCTTTAGGGTATCAAAATTTGCCCCACAAGCTTTCAAGACTTCCTGAGCGGAGGGATTATCAAGCATGGCTACTAAAAGATGTTCGACAGTGATAAGCTCATGTCTTTTTTGACGTGCATCCATAAATGCCATATGTAAACTAACTTCTAATTCTTGTGAAATCATAATTTAATCATATCTTTTCTATAATACTTTGCAAGGGGTGTTGAGCTTCTTTTGCTAACTTTAATACTTGATTCATCTTGGTTTCGGCAATTTCATATGGATAAATTCCACATATTGCCATTCCTTCTGTATGAATTTTCAACATAATTCTGGTTGCCTCATCCTCTGTTTTTGTGAAAACTTTCATAAGAACGTCAACCACAAATTCCATTGGAGTAAAATCATCATTTAGAACTAAAACTTTGAACATTTTGGGAAGATTTGGTTTAACCTTTTTTTTTGGTTCAACTATTATCTTCTGATCTTCTTGAGCCATAGCGATTTTATTTAAAAATTTTAAGAGTTTTTATGCTTTTGTCTTGAGCGTTAATAATTTCAAAAGTAATGCCATCAATTTTAAAGCTCGTATTAGTTTCTGGTATATCTTCAAAATATTCCAAGATATAACCATTTATAGTTTTTGCTTTTTGTGATGATAAATTTAATTTAGTTATTTTATTAACTTTTTTTAAATTACATCCTCCTTCAATAATCCATCCATCGTCTTCATTTATAATTTTTGCATCGTCTGAGGGAAGATTTAAACTGAATTCACCAGTAACTTCCTCGAGAATATCTTCTAGAGTAATTATCCCCATAAAGTCGCCATATTCATTAACCACTACAGCAATCTTATATTTATTTTCTTGAAAATGCTGAATTTGTTTATGTAAAGAAGTTCCACTTGCAACAAATTCTGCTGGCTCAACGGTATCTCTTATTTTATCAATAGTAATGCCATCTTGATCATCAATGAATTTTATTAATTTTCTGATATTTAATAATCCAGTTATTTGTTGACTATCGTTATTTCGGACCAGTATAAACTCATGGTGATAAGTTTTTAATTTTTTAAATATCTCTTCAACATCTTGATTTATATTGATGAATTCAACATTGGTATGTGGAATCATTAGATCGTCAACACTATCATTTTCTAAGTCGATTAAATTAATCAGCATAGATTGATTTTTGTTTGTAATGTCTTTGCTAGAGGATGAGATGACAGATTTCAATTCATCCATCGTAATCAAACTTTTTTCATTAAAATTTAGCTTAATATTGAAGATTTTTAAAATTGATAAGACAAAAAAGTTAATAAATAAGACTATCGGATAAAGAATTTTAAGTAGGGGATATAGTATAAAGCTGCATGCCAAGGCTAGTCTTTCACTGTAAGCAGCAGCAATAACTTTTGGGGTAATTTCACTAAAAATAACAATTAAAAAAGTTACAATAAGCGTCGAAGCCAATAAAATTTCTTCATCTGAATTGAATAATTGGATTGATATGACGGTTACCATTGAGGCAGCAGCAGCATTGGAGAAATTGTTACATATCAAAATCACACTCAAAAGCTTATCTGTTTGCTTAATTAATTTATTGGCTAAACGAGCTGACTTTAAACCTTTTTTTTCTAGATATTGAAGTCTATGTTTATTAATACCCATCAAACTTGTCTCCGCAATCGAAAAGAAGGCCGAGATAAAAAGTAGGCAGAATAAAATAGTAATTTGATAAGTTATTGGTAAGTCAATCACTTTTCAATTTATGGAGTTGATTCCATTTCTTCTTTTTTTTGTGGGGTTGAGCCTGCTAGATTGGAATGATTAGTTCCTAGCCATAACGCCATAGGACAGCCAACCATGATCGATGAATAAATTCCAAATAAAATACCAATCGTTAAGGCAAGTGAGAAGTTATGAAGGATTTCGCCACCAAAAATTAACATCGAAATAACAACGGTCTGCGTAGATAAATGGGTCATGATGGTCCGTGACATGGTTCGTGTAATTGCATTATTCATTACATCAATGACGCTAGATCTTCTCATTTTCTTAAAGTTTTCTCTAACTCTATCAAAAACAACAACAGACTCATTCACAGAGTATCCAAGAACAGCAAGAACTGCTGCTAAAACTGTAAGATTGAATTCCCATTGAAAAAAAGCAAAAAAACCTAAGATAATGATTACATCATGCATATTAGCAACAACAGCAGCAACAGCAAATCTCCATTCAAATCTTAATGATAGATACAAGATAATTCCTAAACAAACAAATAGAATAGCTAACGCTCCATTTTCAAATAGCTCTTCACCAACTTGACCTCCTACCGACTCGACCCTTTTAATTTCAAACTTATTATTAAGTTTAGCGAGCTCCTGATTTACCAGTTCAGATAGTTCTGCAATGGTAATGTCTTCATTCAAAGGCATTCTGATTAGGACATCTTTATCGGTTCCAAAATTTTGAACCTGAATTTCATTTAGGTTGATTTGCGTTAATTGCTCCCTAATCTCATCAACATTCGCTTTTTGTTCATAGGAAATTTCAATGATTGTTCCGCCAGTAAAATCTACACCATAATTTAAGCCCTTTTCAAATAGGAAAAAAAACGCCATGACAAAAGTAAGGATTGAGATGAAGGCAGCAATCTTTCGATATTTTAAAAAAGGTATATCATTTTTAACGCGAAATATTTCCATTAGTTATTAACCTTGTAGATTTCACCAATATTAAGCTTGTCAATTTTTCTTTTTGAGCCATAAAAAAAGTTTACTAAAGACCTTGAAACCAAGATAGCTGAAAACATAGAAGTAAGAATACCTAAAACATGGACAACAGCAAAACCTTTAATTGGTCCAGTTCCAAACATAAATAGCGCAATGCCCGCAATCAGTGTCGTGATATTTGAATCTAAAATTGTTCCCCAAGCCTTCTCATAACCCAAGTGTATGCTCGCCTGTGGAGTATTACCATTCCTTATTTCATCTCTAATACGTTCATTAATTAAAACATTTGAATCAATGGCCATACCAACTGTCAGCGCCATTGCTGCAAGTCCAGGTAAAGTTAATGTAGCTTGTATCGTTGATAAAAGTGCGACAAGTAGAACTAAATTAATACTAAGAGCTATGGATGAAAATATACCAAAGAGCATGTAGTAAATTGAGATTAAAATAATGACGGCAATAAAGCCCCAAAAAGTCGATTGAATACCTCTTTGAATATTTTCTTTACCCATGCTTGGACCAACAGTTCTTTCTTCAATAATCTCCATAGGAGCTGCAAGAGAGCCTGCTCTTAATAATAATGAAACATCTGTTGCCTCTTGAGCATTTTTCATTCCTGTAATCTGAACTCTTCCTCCACCAATCTCACTTTTGATCACTGGCGCAGTGATTATTTCAGTTATATTTTTTTCAATTAATAAAATAGCGATTCTTTTACCAATATTATCTCGGGTAATTTTTTTAAAAATATTTGCACCTTTGCTATCTAAGTTAAGGGATACGATTGATTGCCCAGTTTGATTGTCAACACCAGGACCTGCATTGTTGATATTTTCACCAGTTAAGATCACATCTTTTTTGAGAAGCAAGGGGTTTTGATTTCGATCGTAAAATAAATCTCTACCGAAAGGAATATCGCCGTCAATTGCTTGATCGATATCAGCCGGACTAGCTTCATCATCAACCAGCCTCATTTCGAGCAGTGCAGTTCGACCGATAATATCTTTAGCTTTGGCAGTATCTTGAACGCCTGGTAATTGAACAACAATTCTATTTTCACCTTGTTGCTGGATGATTGGCTCAGCAACACCTAACTCATTGATTCTATTATTTAATGTTTCTAAATTTTGCTTGATAGCAAACTTTGTCATTTCTTCTTTATTTGCTTGCGATCCCTCAATAGCAAGAATAAAGTTTCCATTATCTGTCATTTCTTTAATCTTCTCTTTACCAATAGATCCACCTAGATTTACTCTTTTAGTAAATTCAAAACTTGAATCATTCTGAAGCAGAATATTTTTTGATTTTTTTAAATCATTTTCATTGGTTAGCTGAACTAAAATTAAACCATCTTCAACAGAAATCTGATCATATCTAATCTTATTTTCTCTTAATAATGTTCTAATTTCATTAATCCTTCCGGATGACTCTTTGGCTTCAATATTACTTAAATCAACTTGCATTAAGAAATGCACGCCGCCTCTTAAATCAAGCCCCAAATACATGGGTTGACCCCCAACGCTTTCAAGCCATTTAGGGGAATTAGGAAGTAAATTCAATGCCACCACAAAATTTGGACCCAATTTTTCTTCAAGCAAACCTTTTGATGTGAGTTGATCTTCATTATTGGTTAATTTAATTTTTATATAGTTTTCGGTCAGGACTAGACCGTTAAAGGCAATATTATTTTCTTCGAGTATTTTTTCAGATTGTGATGCAATGATGGGGTCCATCTTCTCACCCGATTTGATCGGCATAATTTGCACTGCAGGCGCTTCACCAAAAAAATTAGGCAGGGCATAAAATACAGCAAAGACCACTACTAAAAGAATTAAAGTATTTTTCCAACGAGAAAATTGATTCATAGGTTCATCGACTTAAATAGATTTAATAGTTCCCTTGCTTAAGACAGCTTGAACTGAATTTTTTTGCACCTTGATTTGAGTGTTATCGGATATTTGCAAAATCACAAAGTTATCTGCGACTTTTTCAATCTTTCCTAGGATGCCTGATGCAAGCATGATTTCATCTCCCTTTTTAAGTTCTGCTAACAATTTTTTATGCTCTTTGGCTTGCTTCATTTGTGGACGAATCAACATAAAATAAAACAAAATAAAGATAATGATGAACGGAACAAAACTCATCAGACCGCCGGGAGCAGGAGCGCTGTTTGCGTAAGCTAGTGAAATCATTTGAACCTCAAATAAAAAAAAGAAAAAGAATTTTAGCATAATTACTCTGATTAAAGTCTATTTGTCCGAGGATCCTCTCTTGGAGAAAAAATCATCCTTATATTCTTTAAATTTGCTATTAATAATTGCTTGACGAGCATCTGCCATAAATTTTTTATAAAAAAATAGATTATGGATAGTATTTAAGGTTGAGCCCAGCATTTCGCCAATTCTAAACAAGTGATGAAGGTAGGAGCGTGAAAAATTTCTACAGGTATAACACTCACAATTTTCATCTAATGGTTTTAGGTCATTTTTGTGCTGACTATTTTTAATTTTGATATCTCCATATTGCGTAAATAGCCATCCGTTTCGTGCGTTCCTTGTTGGCATAACACAATCAAACATATCCACCCCTTGTTCAACTGCATTAAGAATATCTTCTGGTGTTCCGACACCCATTAAGTATCTAGGTTTATTGGTTGGCATGTGGTCAGATAGATCTGTAATTACTTTCAACATTTCATCTTTTGGCTCTCCCACTGAAAGACCTCCAATGGCGTAACCATCAAAATCTAATTCTTGTAATTGATTGATTGAATCAATTCTTAAATCTTTATACATTCCCCCTTGAACAATCCCAAAAAGTGCATTGTTGCTTGTAAAAGAGTCTTTAGATCTTTTTGCCCAACGCAAACTTAACTCCATGGAGGATTTTGCCTCTTCTTTGGAAGCTGGATAATTTGTACATTCATCAAAGACCATTGCAATATCTGAGTTGAGCTTTGTCTGAATTTCCATTGAAATTTCCGGGCTCAAGAAACAAGAATCACCATTAATTGGAGATTTAAATACCACTCCATCTTCATTCAACGATCTCAACTTGCCGAGACTCCAAACCTGAAAGCCACCACTATCAGTTAATATAGGCTTTTGCCAGTTAATAAAATCATGTAACCCATTGTGAGACTCTACAATATCCATACCTGGTCGCAACCAAAGATGGTAGGTATTCCCTAAAATGATTTGAAAATTAATTTCCTCAAGCATCGATGGCGTAATCCCTTTAACAGCTCCATAAGTACCAACAGGCATGAATATTGGAGTATCCAGTGTCCCATGATTCAAAGTTATTTTGGTTGCACGGGCTCGTGAGTCGATTGATTCAATTTTGAATTGCATAGTAATTTTTTTTTAAAAGCCTATTATATGAGCAATCCTTTCTAAATACGATGAAAAAAGAAATGATCTAGGATAAAATTATGTGATGAACAAATCAGTAAAAAAACAAAGTGAATTTTATTTACTTCCAAACTTATTTACAACAGCAGCATTGTTTTTTGGTTTCTTTTCCATTTTAAATGCGATGAATGGTAAATTCGAATTTGCTGCGTTAGCTATCTTTTTTGCATTAGTCATGGATGGCCTTGATGGGAGAGTGGCAAGACTTACCAACACAGAAAGCAAGTTTGGCGCCGAGTATGACAGTTTGTCAGACATGGTGTCTTTTGGTGTAGCACCTGCACTTGTGATGTATGTTTGGGCTTTAAAGCCATTAGGTAAGATAGGATGGATTGGAGCTTTTATCTACTGTGCATGTGCAGCATTTAGATTAGCAAGATTTAATACCAAGCTAGATGTGCTTGAAAAGAAATATTTCTTCGGGCTTCCATCACCTGCTGCTGCTGCACTGATCGCATCGTTTATCTGGGTTTGTATAGACAATGGAATTAGTGGCAATGATACTTTTTTAAATTTTTTCCAAATGCAGTGGTTTGCATTAGTAATGATTCTTATTGCTGCATTATCAATGGTTACGGATATTAAATATTACAGCGGTAAGGATTTAAATTTAAGAAATAGCGTTCCTTCTGTATCCATTCTATTGATTGTGATGGGATTCTCTCTTTTATCTCATAGCCCTGCAGAAATAATATTTATTATACTTCTTGGTTATTTATTGTCTGGCTATGTAAACTTTTTTAAAGAAAATTTTAAATTTGAAAAAAACAGAAAGACGAAATGACAGAAAAATTAATAATATTTGACACCACGCTCAGAGATGGGGAGCAAAGTCCCGGCGCTTCAATGACGCAAGAAGAAAAAGTGCGCATTGCTCTCCAGTTGGAAAAGCTTGGCGTTGATGTCATTGAGGCAGGTTTTGCTGCAGCGAGCCCTGGGGATTTTAAAGCGATCGAGGCAGTTGCAAAAAAAATTCAGAAATCTACTGTTTGCTCGCTCGCTCGGGCAGTAAAAAATGATATTGAAAGGGCAGGACATGCGATTCAAAGTGCCGCCTCAGGAAGAATTCATACATTTATTGCTACAAGTCCGATTCACATGGAAAATAAATTAAGAATGACCCCTGATCAAGTCTTAAATAGAGCGGTTGAGGCTGTGAAATGGGCTCTTGAATATACCGATGACGTCGAATTTTCTGCTGAAGATGCTGTTCGATCTGAGATGCCATTCTTGGTTGAAGTTTTTGATGCGGTTATACAGGCTGGTGCTAAAACAATTAATGTCCCTGACACAGTAGGATATTCAATTCCCTTTCAGTGGGGTGACCGAATTAAACAACTTATTGATAAAGTACCTAATTCGCAATCAGTTATATGGTCTACTCATTGCCATAATGATCTTGGTATGGCGGTTGCAAATTCATTATCAGCCGTTTTAAATGGAGCAAGACAAGTTGAATGTACAATTAATGGTCTTGGGGAAAGGGCTGGTAATGCCAGCTTAGAAGAAGTTGTCATGACTGTAAAAACCAGACAAGATATTTTTAATTTACAAACCAATATTAATACTGAATTTATTGTACCGACATCTAAGTTGGTATCGACAATTACAGGATATGCTGTTCAACCTAATAAGGCGATTGTTGGAGCAAATGCTTTTGCCCATGAGTCAGGAATTCATCAAGATGGTGTTTTAAAGCATAGGGAAACCTATGAAATTATGAAGGCTGAAGATGTGGGATGGGGCGCTAATAAAATTTCATTAGGCAAGCTATCTGGTAGAAATGCCTTTAAGAACCGTCTTGAAACACTGGGTATTGAGTTAGATTCGGATGAGCTTTTAAATGCGGCATTTGAAAAATTTAAAAATTTAGCGGATAAGAAATCAGAGATTTTTGATGAAGATATTCATGCATTAATTAGCGATGAGTATTCTGCAGATACTGCAGAGATTTTTAAATTAATTTCCTTGAAAGCGACAGCGGAGATAAATAAGAAACCAACTGCCCAGATTACAATAGACATGGATGGTAAAGAGTTTTCTGAGGATTCTGAAGGAAGCGGCATGGTTGACGCTACTTTTAAAGCCATTGAAAAAATTGTTAAATCAGATTCTGAATTACTTCTTTATTCCGTGAGCAATATTACTACCGGTACTGATGCTCAAGGTGAGGTTACAGTTAGACTTGCCAAGGGTGGACGTGTTGTCAATGGCCAAGGATCTGATACTGACATTGTTATCGCGTCAGCTAAAGCCTACATTAATGCAGCGAACAAAATATTATCCAAGCTCGAGAGAGCGCATCCTCAGGTTTAATTTTGAATTTAGCATTATTTGATCTAGATAACACCTTGCTCAGGGGCGATTCTGATTATAACTGGTCAAAATTTCTTATCAAAAATGGACTTTTGGATAGTAAAGAACATGAAAAACAAAATGAAATTTTTTATCAAGATTATAAAGACGGCTGTCTAGATATTTATAAATTTTGCGAGTTTCAATTTCGTCCTTTTACTATGATAAAAAGAGATAAACTGAATCAGCTACGTGAGCAATACGTGGCTGAGGTGATTAAGCCTTTGGTAACTAAAAAGTCTCTAAATCTGGTGAAGTCCCATCAAAAAAATAATGATTTATGTATGATCATTACGGCAACAAACTCATATATCACAAAGCCAATTGCTTCACTTTTCGGTGTAGATGTTCTAATCGGAACTGATCCAGAAGAAGTTGATGGTATTTTTACTGGGCATGTTTCCGGAACTCCTTCATTTCAAGAGGGAAAAATTACTAGATTAAAAGCATGGTTACATGATCATCAATATTCGTTTGATAACTTCAAGCACACTTATTTTTATTCAGATTCTCAGAATGACCTACCTTTGTTAAATTCTGTATCAAATCCGGTATGCGTTAATCCAGATCCTATTTTAGAGTCAAAGGCAAAACAAAATAATTGGCCTATAATTTCTTTGGATGATTAACCTATTAGATACTCAAAAACAAACTTGCTGCCGAAGTAAGAAAGTACTAGAAGGATAAAAGCAAACAAAGATAGCTTTATCGCTTTTCTCCCTCTTAATCCATTAATTTGTCTTTGGTAAAAAATATAACCATAAAAAATCCAAGAAAATATTCCAAATAAAGTCTTGTGATTGAAAACAAAAGCACTATTAAAAATTTCCTGTGAAAAGAAAATTCCTGTAAAAATTGTAATAGATAAAAGTAAAAAACCTATTCCTATCATCGTAAAAAGAAACTGTTCCATACTTAATAGAGAGTTATCGGTTGAAAAAAGTGATGAGATCTTTTTCTTATGAAGATTGTTTTCTAAAAATAATATAAAAATAGAAAAAACAGCGGAGTAAGTTAAAAGACCATAGGCTATTATCGCAATGGTGATATGGGCAAGATAATAAAGTGAGTCTGTATCTCTAATGGAATACTCATGTGAGAAAAAATAATGAAAAACTAAGATAACTAGAGTTGGAATAATTACTATTTTTTCTAGGCCTTGGTAATTCATCTTTATATTAAATATTAAATAAAATATAACGGTAACAATGCTTACCACAAGCAAGGCATTTGAAAAGTCAAAGTTAAATTCGTTAAGAACAACATCATGGTAGATAAGAAAAAGGTGACTAATTAATGCTACAAATAAAAAAATATTTTTTAATTGGATATTTTTTTTTAAATTTACAAGGCTGAGTAAATAAAAAATCAATGCAGCAGATAGC
Source organism: Methylophilaceae bacterium LSUCC0665 (assembly GCA_024919215.1). Lineage (GTDB taxonomy): Bacteria > Pseudomonadota > Gammaproteobacteria > Burkholderiales > Methylophilaceae > BACL14. The sequence goes on from CP103437.1 coordinate 254,540, forward strand.
GATCCAAAATACAACATATGTCTTCTTAATGATTTACAATAATTAATTATATTATAGGTTAAAAAATATTATGTTAGAAAATTTAACAGATAAGCTGCAATCAGTTGTTAGAAAAATTTCTGGCCAATCAAGATTCACTGAAGAAAATATAAGCGATGCAATGAGAGAAGTAAGGATCGCTTTAATTGAAGCTGATGTAGCAATTCCAGTTGTTAAATTTTTTATTGATCAGGTAAAAGAAAAAGTCATCGGTAAAGAAGTACTTAAAACAGTGTCACCAGGGGACGCTATTGTTAAGATCGTTCAAGATGAATTAACAAACCTAATGGGGCCTGAGAATGTTCCCTTGAACCTAGAAAAAAAACCACCCTCGGTAATCTTGATGGCAGGCTTGCAAGGTTCTGGTAAAACAACTACATCAGCAAAATTAGCAAAACTTTTAAAAGAGCAAAAAAAGAAAGTAATGCTTGTCAGCGCTGATGTTTACCGACCTGCAGCGATAGACCAATTAAAAACATTAGCAGCAAGTATTGATGTTGAGTGCTTCGATTCCACTGAAAAAGATAAACCGATCAAAATAGCTGAAAAATCAATTGATTATGCAAAAAAACATTTCTTTGATGTTGTCATCTTTGATACAGCCGGAAGAACAGCGATTGATGAAAAAATGATGAAAGAAATCCAAGTATTACATAAAGAATTAAAGCCAGCCGAAACACTTTTTGTTGTCGATTCTATGCAGGGTCAAGATGCAGTAAATACTGCGAGTGCTTTTAATGATGCCCTTGAGTTAACCGGGATTGTTCTCACAAAAATTGACGGAGATTCAAGAGGAGGTGCGGCGTTATCTGCAAAACATATTATTGGTAAACCAATTAAATTTGTTGGTGTGAATGAGAAGATCAATGGTATTGAGCCTTTTTATCCTGATCGATTAGCATCAAGAATCTTGGGCATGGGGGATATTGTTGGCTTGGTTGAAGAAGCTCAAAAAAACGTTGACCAAAAAGAGGCTCAAAAATTAGCTGAAAAAGTTAAATCAGGAAAAAATTTCGATTTAGAAGACTTTAAAAATCAAATTGTTCAGATGAAAAAAATGGGTGGTGTGGGCGCTATGATGGATAAGATGCCATCTCAACTCATGGGGCAGGCTCAGCAGAAAATTAACCCAGAAGATGGAGACAAGTCTTTAATGCAACTTGAGGCAATCATCAACTCAATGACTCCGCTTGAGAGAAAAGAACCTGATTTAATCAAGGCAAAAAGAAAACAAAGGATTGCCAATGGCTCTGGTACCAGGGTGCAAGACATTAATCGTTTATTAACACAGTATGAGCAAATGCGAAAAATGATGAAAATGTTTTCTAAGGGCGGCTTATCAAAAATGATGAGAGGGCTCGCCGGAAAATTCCCTGGAATGAGGTAAAAATTCCTTTTGTTTATTGACCAATTAAACGATCTAGTCCATAATTGCGTGTTTGATTCATGGGGTGTTAGCTCAGTTGGTAGAGCAGCGGACTTTTAATCCGTTGGTCGCGAGTTCGAATCTCGCACACCCTACCACTTTATTTATTCAGCCACCACAATTCCTTTTTCTTTTTTAATCTTGATAATTTCTGCTGAATATTTTTTCGCATCAGATAGCTGATGACTTACTAAAAACGTAACAATTTGATTTTCAATAATGTGGTGATGGAGTTTTTTTATTAATTGATCACGATATTCTTTATCAATTGCGTGAAAAGACTCATCAATAAGTAAAATGCTTGGATTTTTTACGAGCGCCCTGGCGATAGACACTTTTTGAGACTCTCCACCAGATAGACTTTTAATATTTTTATCCAGTAATTCATGAATATTCATGAGATCAATGATCTTGTTGAAGTTGTTTTGTTTTAAAGCCCCAAAAGTAATATTGTCTTTGACATTCAAATGGGAAAATAATCTTAAATCTTGAAATACATAGCCTACATTTCTTAATTGGGATGCAATATTGATATTCTTACTCGCATCGAAAAATCTTCTCCCAGCAATATCAATTAAGCCGTATTGAGGCTGTTTTAGTCCTGCAATCATCTTCAGGATGGTTGTTTTACCAACACCAGAGTGTCCATATAAAAAAACAATTTGTGATTTCGTTTTCACTTTGATTTGCATCGACAAGCTCGGATTTTGATATGTAAAATCTAAATAAATCATTTATTAAGCCGGTTACTTATCATTAATGCTGCCATGGAGATAAAAACACTTATCCCAACTAATCGAATAACTATTAGATTAGCATCAGGGTCTTGAAGGGAAGAGTAAATAGCAAGTGGGAGTGTTTGTGTTTCACCAAAAATATTTCCAGCAAAAGTAATGGTAGCACCAAACTCCCCAAGACTTCTGCTGAAGCTTAAAATAAAACCAGCAATAATTCCATTCTTACTCAAAGGAATAATAATTTTTTTTAAAATTTTTATTTTATTAGCACCTAATGTTTGTGCTGCTTCGATAATTTTGGGATCAATTTCAGAAATCGATTGACGAATGGATCTTACAAAAAGGGGAAACCCCATGACTGATGAGGCAATCATTGCTGCAATCCATGAAAAAGAAATCCTTATATTAAATGTAGAAAAAAAAATATCACCAACCAACCCATTCTTTCCAAAAATAATTAATAGAAAAAAACCAATTACGACAGGTGGCAACACCAAAGGAAGATGAATAAGGCCGTCAATCAAAGATTTCCCAGTAAAATTTTTTGTAGCTAATAGATAAGCCATTATAAATGAAGGAAAAAAAGTAATGATTGATGAAATTGATGCAACTTTTATCGAGAGTAAAAGAACAGTGATTTCATAATCAGATAAGGCAATCATCAGTTAATTATAAACCCATGATTTCTTAATTTACTTAAAACATTTGGTTGCTGAAGATAATTCACAAAATGCTTAGTTTGTTTATTATTTTTCAGAATACCAATTTCATAAGCAATATCAGAGTATAAATTTAATGGAATACTTTGGATATCAATATTTTTATCAAAATTAAAGGTATCGCTTGAGTAGGTAACAGCATAATCACATTCTTTGATTGATAAGTAATACCTTACCGATACTGCATCTTTCAAAAAAATAATTTGATTTTTAGGTATGTTTAGCTTCAAGGCATTAATCGCCTCAACACTATATATTCCAAGAGGAGCATTCTTTGGATCCGCAAGACAAAATCTTTCATTTTGATTCAGGGTAAAATTCTCTATCGATTTAATAGAACCTATTAATGAAAGCGAGTTAGAAATCCAGAGATACCTTTCTTTAATTTTCTGATGTTTTTCTAAATAATCCACCCATTTTTTATTCGCTGAAATAAAAATATCGTAGGGCGCATCTCTTATAATTTGTTGGGCAATATTTCCAGAAGCACCCATCCCCACTTTCAATTTCAGATTGCTCTGTATTTCATAATCACGAATGATCTCTTTCATAACATTGTGAAGGCTTGAGGCATAGCCAATGATGATGTCTTCATTTGCCTTTATTGTTTCTGAAAAAAGAATAAAAAATGCAAAAATTATTTTTAAATAATTATTAAAGATAATTGAATTTAATGATTTATGGATAATCATAAAAATATGAATAAAATTTTATTTTTAATTGTAACTTTATTATCTCCCTTTTGGGTTCATGCTTACCCAGCTCAATATGAGCTTTTTGAACTGAATAAATCCATGATCCAATTATGGGTCAGTTATGAGAAGGGTGTTACTGGAACAGGATCGGGCGTTGTGATTAAAAAAAATCACGTGGCAACTGATTGTCATGTTTTTCAGAATGCGACTGGTGTGAATGTTGTTAAATATCATGATACCTACAGCCCTATAGGGGTTTATGCGGACTGGGAACATGATATATGTGTTCTTAAGTTTGATAACCTTCCCCTTGAACCAGTGCAGGTCCGTCAGAGTGAATCTATCCAGTACGAAGAAGAAGTATTTACCTTAACCTTTCCAAATGACAATCCAGTTCCATTACCATCATATGGTAAGGTAAAAGCTCTTTACAACTTTGACAAAGGTTCAATAATTCGAACCTCTGCTACATTCACTGTTGGCTCAAGTGGCGGAGCTTTATTTGATAATGATTTTAATTTGATTGGCATTACAACTTTTAAGAGCCCAGGAAAACGATTAGGTTATTTTTATTGTTTACCCACTGAATGGATAGATAAAGTTATGCAAACAAAAATGCTTACTGATATTAGGAGTGAAACAGCCCCTTTTTGGGCCTTGCCGGATGAGCAGAAGCCATTTTTTATGCAAGTGGTTTTACCTCTTCAAGATTCTAATTGGGATGAAGTGAAAAGAATTGCTAAGATGTGGACTCAGTCTGAAGATGATAGCACCAATGCATGGTTTTATTTAGGTTTAGCGGAGAAAGAATTTAATCGAGATTTTGCTAAGCTTTTTTTAAATAAATCTATCTCTTTAAATCCAAGAAATTTAGATGCTCTTGAAGTGCTATATAAATTATCCTCTGAAGAGGATGATGGTGAAGCAATTAAAAAGTATAAATCTATGATTGAATCTGTTGATCCAGATTATTTTGTAGATTACGACAGCCAAGTCTAATAATGGCGCGCCCGAAGAGATTCGAACTCCTGACCACTTGGTTCGAAGCCAAGTACTCTATCCAGCTGAGCTACGGGCGCAGATAGATTTAAATGGCGCGCCCGAAGAGATTCGAACTCCTGACCCCTTGGTTCGTAGCCAAGTACTCTATCCAGCTGAGCTACGGGCGCGTCACCGCTATTATATCCCTAATTTAGTTGTTTTAACTAGTTGCTTGAGACAGGGAGTGTCAAAATTGGCCCAGACTTTTCAATCTGTCCTGATTGGAGAGCTGCAATTTGATTGAGTAGCATCAGAGTGTATTTACTTTGCATATCATTGTCTTTAATATAGAACCAATTGCCGCGATATTCAACTGCTATAGTTGCCTGTTCGGGTGGTTTTTTTGAGGTATGAACTGTAAATAAATCATTCAGCACATCTTGCCAATCAAAGTCTTCCCCATTTTGATTCTTAGTGACAGTTACCCGACCTTCCTTAATATCATCTGCAGGAATTGTAACTCCATGTGATAAGAAAAATAAAATACCTGCTAGAGATCTAGATTCAATTTGAATGTTGTCATTTGATGAAGCATCAAAATAATTTGGGGTGATAGGGATAATATTATTTTTAACATTAATATTGAGTTCAGATAAAAACATTTCTACTTCAGTATCGTTGATATGATCTTTTTTAATCAAGAGGGCTAAGTCACCTGGATTTCCATCAAGTTGATATCCCAAGGTAATCTTTGATGTTTTTTGTAGCTGTCTGAAATTTTTAGCAATTTTATTAAACGTAATATAATCTGGAGAGTTTGTTGGTGTTGGCCCAGAAGCTTCGGAAGCATTATTAATATGATTAATTTTATTAACAGTTAGTCGAAGAATTCTCTCCAAACTCCATCCAGATCGAGCCAAAAGCAGAATGATCTGATGATCAATTGGTGTGAGTACATTTTTTACAAAATCTGCACCAGATAGAGGTGAATAAGAAATAGTGGGTTTTTCAATATATTCGGTGTTTCCACGAATTCCAATATTATTTTTTCCTACCGCATCACTTTCAAAGATGGAGCCATCTAAACCAAAACCTTCTTTCCAATTAAACGACGTGGACACACTATTCACTTTTAGAAAAGCAGGATTGTCTGCATACCTTAAACGAACAAGATTTAATAAAATTTCTTCATCGTCAGTTTGTGCAAGTACTTTATTATATTCATTTCTTCCTGCTTTCATAAAGTCTGGACCGAATTGACTGCAGCTGGAAAGTAGAAGAGATGTGATTAGAAAAAAGAAAATTTTTTGCAACATCAAAATTTACCTGTAAAGTCCCATTTACCTAAATTAACACCATTCATTCTTAAAATATTGTAGGTCGTGGTCATATGGAAGAAAAAATGAGGAATAATCCAGCGTTTTAAATAATCTTCACCATTCTTAAAAGTAAATTTTTTATCTCGTATAAAAAATTCGATGTATTTATTTTCTGAGCCGGCCATATGTGCAGGTTTAATTTTTTTTAAAAAGTTTATTGTTTTAGTAATGCGACTTTGAAGTTGTTTGATTGTTCTTTCATTATCTGCATAACTAGGTGCATTTTTTTCTGCCAACCTCCCAATACCTTTTCTTACCATGTCTGTTCCAATTTGAATTTGGCGAGACAAGGGATACATATCAGCAATTAATCGACTGTTAACATAGACTGTTGAGTCAATTTTTCTTTTATCTGCAAATCGCTGAGCTTTATTGAGTATTTTTAATAGATTTTCAAGCATATTAATTAGCATTGGTACTGATAATTCATACATTGGTACTTGCATACTTTACCCTTTATATGGCGGAGAGCGAGGGATTCGAACCCTCGATACAGGCTTAAACCCGTATGCTTCCTTAGCAGGGAAGTGCCTTCGACCACTCGGCCAGCTCTCCTTGTTCTAAAAGGCTATTCTAAATGAAAATCTTAAACTTCCCAATTATTGATCTAAATTAAATGCTTTATGAAGGGATTGAACAGCCATATCTAATAGACCTTCCTCGATAAGGATAGATATCTTTATTTCGCTAGTAGAAATTGTACTGATATTAATCCCTTCTTCAGAAAGGGTTCTAAACATTTTGCTAGCCACTCCAACATGAGATTTCATGCCTACTCCAACTAAAGAAAGTTTTGCAATGTTAGGATCCCCAATAATTTGTTTAGCCTTTAAATGACTTTTCAAGCCCTCAAGAATTTCGATAGTTTTATCTAACTCATTCTTGTTTACAGTAAATGTAAAATCATTTTCACCATCATGACCAATATTTTGAATAATCATATCCACATCAATATTTTGCTCAGCAATTGGACCTAGGATTTGATAGGCTAGCCCGGGGGTATCGGGAATCCCCTGAACAGTTACTTTGGCTTCGTCTCGATTAAAAGCAATTCCTGAAATAATTGGATCTTCCATTTTATGATCTTCCTCATAAGTAATAATTGTTCCATCACCATTTTTTTCAAAACTTGATAAAACTCTTAATTTAACTTTATATTTCCCAGCAAACTCAACAGAGCGAATTTGTAAAACCTTAGAGCCTAAGCTGGCTAATTCTAACATCTCCTCAAAGGTGACAGACTTAAGCTTTCTTGCGGTTGAAACAACCCTAGGATCTGTTGTATAAATTCCATTAACATCAGTATATATTTGACACTCATCTGCCTTAAGGGCTGCAGCAATAGCAACTGCAGTAGTATCTGATCCACCTCTGCCTAATGTGGTGATATTTCCATTTTCGTCTGCCCCTTGAAAACCAGCAATGACTAAAACATAGCCATCTGCTAAATCATTTTGGATGTTTTCGGTTCCAATATTAATAATTCTTGCTTTGGAGTGCGCATTGTCAGTGAGAATTTTCACTTGTGATCCTGTGTAGCTTTTTGCTTTAATTCCTCTTTCCTGAATTGCGAGGGCAGTGAGACCGATAGTCACCTGCTCACCTGTTGAGACTATAACGTCAGATTCTCTCGGGCTTGGTTTTTTACTAATATCTTTAATTAATTGCAGAAGCTTATTCGTTTCTCCTGACATTGCTGATACGACAACAACTACTTGATGGCCGTCATCAACAAATTTTTTGACGCGATCAGCAACCGCATTTATTCTTTCAGGATTGGCAACTGATGTGCCACCATATTTTTGTACAATCAAGCTCATGAATTTAATAGTTTTTTAATCTTTATTAAGGCCTCTGGCAGATCATCGATGTTTTGACCTCCAGCCATAGCCATATCTGGCTTACCTCCTCCATTACCACCAAGCATATTTGCAAGTTGGCCGGCTATTTTACCAGCATGGAATTGATTTGTGATATCTTTTGTGACCCCAACAGCGATATTAATCTTACCTTGATTGACTGTGGCCAAGATGACGATACCAGACACAATATGATTTTTTAAATCATCTATCAAAATTCTCAGTTGTGGTATCTCAATACTATTAATACTTGTTGAAAGAACTTTCGTTCCATCAATCACTTCAATTTGATCTAAAAGTTCACTCTTAGAAGCATTGGTAATTTTTTGTTTTAATTGTGCAATAGTTTTTTCTTGATTTTTTACTTGCTCAATCACCTGCTTTATTTTTTCGGCAACATCATCTTTTGTCGTTTTTAACTCTTTAGCAGTTGCATCCAATAGCTGACTTTGTTTTTCAATAATTTGAATTAAGCTCATCCCAGTTGTTGCTTCAATCCTTCTCACACCTGATGATATTCCGCTTTCATTCAAAATTTTAAAGAGTCCAATATCTCCAGTTGCATTAACGTGGGTGCCTCCACAGAGCTCTTTACTATTACCAATTGTCAAGACTCGCACTTCATCATCATACTTTTCTCCAAAAAGCATCATAGCCCCACTTTTTTTAGCTTTATCTAAAGCCATTACTTCAGCAGAGGTTGGATTATTTTGAAGTATTTCATTGTTTACAATTTGTTCAACTTGTTGAATTTCTACTTCACTGAGTGCACTAGAGTGTGAAAAATCAAAACGCGTTCTTAATTCATTCACTAAAGAACCTTTTTGTTCAACATGATCACCCAATACGGTTTTTAAAGCTTTGTGAAGTAAATGGGTGGCTGAGTGATTTCTCTTGATTGAATCTCTTCTAACATGATCTACCTGACATAAAACAGGATCTTTTATCTTTAATTGTCCGCGAGTTAATTCACCGATATGAAGAATTACACCATTAGGTAATTTTTGAGTGTCATGAACAATAAACTCGGCTTGATCATTAAAAATCTTTCCAATATCGCCTACTTGTCCACCTGATTCAGGATAAAATGGCGATTCTTTCACTACTAAATTACATAGGCTATTTGCCGATACTTCATCTACAGGTTCATTGTTTAGAATAATTGATTCAATTTTGGAAAATTCTTCATTGTGTGTGTATGCCAAAAATTTTGTTGGATCGGTATCAATCACGATCGACTCTTTTGCTTTAAATTGGGAAGCATTCTTGGCTTTATTTTTTTGTTCAGCCATATCTTGATCAAAACCAACTAGATCAATAGTAAGTTCATGTTCTCGACAAATATCTGCTGTTAAATCGATTGGAAATCCAAACGTATCATGAAGTTTAAAAGCGATTGAGCCATTAAAAATAGTCAATTTGTTTTTTTTGTTAAGTTTAATCTCATGCTCAAGGATATTCATTCCATTGGCAATAGTTTCAAAAAACTTTTCCTCTTCTTGAAGGGTCGTTTTTTCAATTTTCTTTATATTAATTAAAAGCTCTGGATAGGCGGCATTCATATGTTTAGCGACACTATTAAGAATAGGAATTAAAAAAGATTGATTTGCACCTAGCTTATAACCATGACGTATTGCACGTCTTAAAATTCTCCTTAAGACATAGCCTCTTCCATCATTAGACGGCTGAACTCCGTCATTGATAAGAAAAGCAATTGATCTAATATGATCCGCAATTACTTTTAAAGATGGATGTGATAAATCCTGACATTTCAGAGTTTGAGCAGTGTCTTGAATTAAATTTTGAAACAAATCAATTTCATAATTTGAATGAACAGATTGTAAAACGGCCGATATTCTTTCAAGACCCATTCCGGTGTCCACGGAAGGTTTTGGTAATTCTTCCATTTTGCCATTTTCAGTCCTATTGAATTGCATAAAGACTAAATTCCAGATTTCAATAAAACGATCACCATCCTCATTTTCACTACCTGGAGGACCACCTGGAATATCTGCACCATGATCATAAAATATTTCACTGCATGGCCCACATGGCCCGGTATCACCCATCATCCAAAAATTATCAGAAATATATTTTTCAGACTTATCTGCAATCTTAATAATTTTTTCAGCAGGAAGCTTTATAACATCTTTCCATATATCATATGCCTCAATATCTTCATGATAAACAGTTACTAATAGTTTTTCAGCGGGAATTTGAAATCTCTCAGTTAATAATTCCCATGCATACTGAATCGCTTCCAATTTAAAGTAATCACCAAAACTAAAGTTACCAAGCATTTCGAAAAAAGTGTGATGTCTTGCTGTGTAGCCGACATTTTCTAAATCATTATGTTTGCCTCCGGCGCGAACGCATTTTTGGCTAGATGTTGCAGTTGTGTATTTTGACTTTTTATATCCAAGGAAATAATCTTTAAATTGATTCATACCAGCATTGGCAAACAATAATGTCGGATCATCGCTTGGAACTAAGCTGCTTGAAGGAACAACAGTGTGTCCTTTTTCCTTAAAAAAATCTAGAAATATTTCTCGTATTTCGTTACTGGTTAATGATTTCATTTGATAATTTTTTTTATAGTATCGAAACTAAAACCTCTATTTTGCATAAATTTAATCTGTTTATTTTTTTCATTTAAATCTGATGGTAGCGATGTATATTTTTTCTTCCATACCAATCTTGCAGACTCGTATTCTTCGTCCCTTAAGGCATCAACAAATTCCTCAATCAAAAAATCATCAATTTCTTTTTGTTTTAACTCATAGCTTATTTTCTGTAGGCCAAATTTTCTTTTTTTTGAGTTAACAAATGATTCACAAAATCGATAATCTGATTGTAGGCCTTTTGTTTTGAGTTCTTCGACAATTTGATAACAGCTGTCTAAATTCAAATCTAATTCATCAGTAGCAAAAGATTTAATTTTATTTATCAACTCAACAAAGCCATATTCTCTTTTAGCAAGATAGTAAAGAGCCCTGTTTTTTAATCTTTTGAGAGGATCATTAGCTTGCATCTTCATCAATTGCATCTTCATCAGCTTGATTTTCAACAATCATTTTTGAATTTGCAAGATTTGCGTTAGATCTGATTTGATCTTCAAGGCTCTTTGAAATATCTGGATTTTGCTTTAAATACTCTCGAACATTATCTTTACCTTGACCAATTTTCTCACCATTATAGCTGTACCAAGCGCCGGCTTTTTCGATCAATTTTAATTGAACACCTTGTTCAATGATTTCACCTTCCAGAGATATACCCTCGCCATACATCACATCAAATTCTGCTTGGCGGAAAGGAGGAGCAACCTTATTCTTAACTACTTTTACACGAGTTTCGGCTCCAACGACTTCATCACCTTTTTTAATTGCACCAATCCTTCTGATATCGAGCCTAACGGATGAGTAAAACTTCAAAGCATTACCACCTGTGGTAGTTTCAGGATTTCCAAACATAACCCCGATCTTCATTCGAATTTGGTTAATAAAAATTACCAAGGTGTTAGTCTTTTTGATATTTCCAGTAAGCTTTCTTAAGGCTTGTGACATCAATCTTGCCTGTAAACCCATATGAGAATCTCCCATATCACCTTCAATTTCTGCTCGGGGTGTCAATGCTGCAACTGAATCAACTACCACCACATCAACTGAACCACTTCTAACAAGCATGTCTGTAATTTCCAAGGCTTGTTCTCCAGTGTCAGGCTGGGAAATAAGAAGGTCGGTAAGATTTACACCTAGTTTGGCAGCATACTGTGTGTCAAGAGCGTGTTCTGCATCAATAAAAGCGGCCGTACCTCCTGCTTTTTGTGCAGCGGCAATAACCGATAAGGTTAGAGATGTTTTTCCGGATGATTCAGGCCCATAAATTTCTACAACCCTTCCTTTTGGAAGACCGCCGATACCTAGGGCTATATCTAAACCTAAAGACCCTGTAGAAATTGCTTCAATGGATTCATCAATTTCAGTTCCATCCATTTTCATTACAGAGCCTTTACCAAATTGTTTTTCAATTTGGGCCATTGCGGCTTCAAGCGCTTTTTGTTTATTTTCATCCATTATTTTTATACCCTAAGATTTAGTTTATTTGACTTGTAATTATTTCATATTTGACCATTAAAAGTAAGTTTATCGAGTTCATCAATAATAAAATTTACCGTCTGTTCTCTAATGGATGATCTATTTCCAGATAGCTCTAATTTATAGTCTTTTAATACTCTTTCCTTAAATGCAAAACAAATAAAAACAGTACCCACAGGCTTTTCAGTTGACCCTCCGTTTGGCCCAGCGATACCTGTAATTGAAATAGAAAACACTGCACTAGAGTTTTTTTGTGCTCCAATAGCCATTTCTTGAGCAACCTCTTGGCTCACAGCGCCACATTCTGTTAACGATTCTTTTTTTACCCCTAATAGTCTGATCTTAGATTCATTACTGTAGGTTATTAATCCACAGTCAAACCAGGCTGAACTTCCGGATTCATCAGTAATTTTTTTTGCTAATAAACCACCGGTACATGATTCAGCGACACAAAGATGAAAATTATTATCAATAAATTTTTTTGCAATATTATGAAGCTTGCTAGAGGACATATGAAGCAACCATTTGTGTAATTACTAATGCAAAAAGTGCTGCCCCAAAGTCATCTGCAATTACTCCAATTGCACCCGGTAATTCCTCTAACTTACTGATTGGCCATGGTTTTAAAATATCAAAAAAACGAAAAAGAATGAAACTGATTAGGTAGAGTAAATAATTATTTGGTAGAAGAATGAGAACAATTAAATAGGCGATAATTTCATCTATTACAACACATGATGGATCTTTTATTTTTAATGACTGGAGAGTATTTTTTACACTAATGTAGCTGACTAAAAGGAGGATAAAAAATATCAATATTTGTATTTCTAGATTGAGTTGATAAAGAAATATAAAGTAAATAAAAGTGATTAAAGTCCCAAAAGTACCTGTTCCTTTTTTTATCAAACCAGCACCAAATCCTAGTGCAATAAAATGCCAAATGTTACTAAATAAAAATTTTAAGTTAATCAAAGTGAGTAAATCCTTCCTTGCTTAATTTAATTTTTTTACCATGAAGTGAATATTCAATTTTTTTATCCTTAGTTATTTTTCCTATCATGGCACCCTTAAGGGAGTGTTTCTTTAGTAAATTTTGAATTTTGTTATGATGTTTATGTGGGACAGTCATTAAAATTTGGTAATCCTCACCACCACACATTGCGAGTTCATATTGATTATTTTCCTTAAACCATTTATGCATAGGAATTTCGTTAATCTCTATTTTGGCTCCAACAGAACTGCTGTTCAGTATATGTTGTAAGTCCCCAGCCAAACCATCAGATAAATCAATCGCTGAATTGATCAGTGATTTCGTTTCTTGAATGAATTCCAGAGGGGGTTGCGGTTTGAGGAATTCTTCTTGGGATCTTTTTTTTAAGCAGTTTGAAATAGATTTCTTGTACTTAGGTAACAGGGAATGTTGATTAAAATGTAATGCTGCATAACCAACCTCATTAGTCACCCAAATTTCATCCTCTGGAATTGCCCCACTTCTTTTTAAAACATTCTTAGAGGATACATTTCCCATAATCGCAATTGAAATTGACGTGAATCCTTTATTCGTGTCACCACCAATGATTTCAATATTATATTTTTTGGCACAAGCCTTAATCCCTTTGGTGAATTTTCCAATCCAATTTACATCAAGATTTTTTAGGGAAATTGAAAGTAGGGCATAGCGAGGTTGACCACCCATTGAGACTATGTCCGAGACATTGACAGCAAGTGACTTCCACCCCAAATAATATGGATCAGAATCTTCAGTAAAATGATGACCAATATTTAAAGTATCCATAGAGATCGCCATAAATTCATTTTTATTAAACGGGATGAGGGCGGCATCGTCACCAATGCCTAATAATGCATGGTTGCTTGTGAAATTAAAATATTTTTTTATTAAATCGAATTCATTCATTTTTTTGGCCTAAAAGCCTTAACGATATTGTCATTTGTTTTAATGGCCGGACCTCCAATGAGCTCTATGCAGTATGGCACAGCAGCAAATATTCCTGGAACTGTTGTTTCATTATTTTTATTTTTCAAACCTTCAAGAGTCTCTTTGATTGCTTTTGGTTGTCCAGGGAGGTTGATAATCAGAGCCTTATTTCTTATTACAGCAATTTGCCTGGACAGGATAGCAGTTGGTACAAAATTAAGGCTAATTTGTCTCATTTGTTCACCAAACCCTGGCATAATTTTATCCGCAACAGACTCGGTAGCATCTGGTGTCACGTCTCTTTGGGCTGGACCAGTTCCGCCAGTAGTAAGAATTAAATGACACTGATCAATATCTGCTAAATCAATTAATGTTGACTTAATAAGTTCAAAATCATCCGGGATAAGTTTTTCTAAAAAAATAATTTCATCAACAATCGCTTGTTGGCACCACTCTTTTAAATGAGGCAAACCCAAATCCTCATACTCACCTTTTGTTGCTCGGTCACTAATTGAAACTAAACCAATCTTAATGAATTTTTTTCCCATATATAAGTCTGTAGATAATAAATATTTAAAGAAGAGATCATGAAAAAATACATAATTGCCCTACTCACATTTCTTATTTTACCAAATCTTCATGCCGAGAATGTGTTTGAAAAAAATTTTCAACAACAAGGAGATAAAAACCTTAAATCACTTAACGCAAATGCTAAGACTGAAATTTACCGTGGTTGGGATAAAGATAAAGACAACATCATGATGTTGGAAGAGGGGTATGACTTGATGGGTTTTTCATCTTTTGCTGGGACATATGTGCCGCCTGCGGAAGCATTAGTGTTCGGAGAGAAAATTAAGGCAGATACTGTACTAGTTTATGATCGCCAAATTAATGAAGCAACCAGAGCCACGGCAATCAAAAGAGCCAGAGAAAATATTAAAAAGAAAAAATTAGATGATGAAGGAAAAATTGAAGAAATTATTATTGATGAAAATGATCTCGCCGATTCAGACGCCATGTTTGATTTTTATGTATCCTACTGGGCAAAATTACCTAAACCTTTATTTGGAACGCATTTAATTAGTTTTTCTCAAGACGACGAAAGATATGAAGATGGTGGTTTGTTTGTTGTAGCTGTAATCAAAGACTCTGCAGCAGCAAATTCAGGAATCGAAAGAAAAGATCGAATCATGAGTATAAATGGTGTGATACTAAATGAACCAAATGAATTTATTAAAGAGCTAATAAAGAACAAAGGCAGTATTGTAGAAATTGCTTTCATGCGAAATGGCAACTTAAATAATATCAAGGTGCAGATCTAAGCTTTTTTATATCAGCAAGAATAATCCGATAAAGATTTCTGTAATTTTTACTTTTTTTATTAGATTCATATTCTCTGCGAGCGGCATTAATTGTTTGATTTAAATTAGTTAAGTCAGGTTGGAATTCATCGATGTATTCAGCCAGTGTTGTTTGATCATTAACGAGTTTATCTCTCCATAGCTCTGCCTCATGTTCAAATTTGATTTGAAGTCTTAAGGAGCCTTTTAAAGTCTCCATTTCTTTGGTCACATGGGTTAGATCGAAGTCTCGTAATAATTTTCCTAAAAATTGAGCCTGCCTTCGTTTAGCGCTATTTTTTTTTATCTCTTTGTAGAAAATAATAGCTTCTTTTATTTCATCACTTAGTGATAGCTCTTTTATTTTATGATTTGGAAGATTAGATATCTCAATACCAAAATGCTGTATGTCATCAGCTTCTTTTTTTAATTGAGTTTTACTTTTTATTGAATCTTCCATATGATAACGGGCAATATTATTAGTTAGTTTTAGGATTTTTATGCATAACGAAATTCTCGGTTATACCGAAGAAAAACTAAAAAATCTCTGTGAAGATATTATAACGCAGTCCAAGAAACAAGGCGTTGAATCTGCCGAGGTAGATATAAGTATCTCATCCGGTAAAAATTTAACTGTTCGCAATGAAGATATTGAAACGTTTGAGATTAATAATGATAAAAATATCTCGTTAACCCTCTATCTAAATGGAAGAAAAAGTGTTGTTTCGTCTTCTGATTTTTCAAAAAAAACCATTCAACATCTAATTGATAATTCACTCAATATGCTCAAAGTCACTGAACAAGATCCATATTTTGGTATCGTTGAACAAGATTTGCATCCAAAACAAACAAGGCCTGTGGATATTTTTTATCCACAGGAATTAAGCTTTGATGAAATGTTAGAGGTTGCAAAACAAGCCGAGTCAGCTGCTAAATCTTATGATGAGCAAATTACCAATTCTGAAGGGGCCAGCATAAATTATAGCTCTTCAATATTTATGTATGCAAATTCTAATAAATTCTTTGGGGGTTTTCCTGGCTCAAGATATTCGCTTTATTGTTCTGTGATAGGGTCAAAAGGTCAAACAATGCAAAGAAGTTATGATTATTCAAATGTCAGAGATTTTCAAGACCTTAAAAACCCAATTCAGCTTGGCGAGGAAGCTGCAAAAAATACGATTGATCGCTTAAACGTTAAAAAAATTAAGACTGGAAACTATCCAATTATTTTTCATAATACTATTTCTGATTCTTTAATAAATCCAATCCTATCTGCAATATCAGGGAGAAATTTGTATCGACAAAACTCTTTTTTACTTGATACTGTTGGAACAAAAATAGCATCTGATGGATTAACTATTAGAGAACAACCACTATTACCTAAAGGCCATGCTTCGACTTACTTTGATGATGAAGGGGTAGAAGTTTTTGATAACACTCTTATTGATCGGGGTGAATTAAAGCATTATTTATTATCAAGTTACTCAGCAAAAAAATTGAATCTTTCAACCACTGGAAATGCAGGGGGTACTCACAATTTGATATTTGAGCATCACAACATCTCTCTTGCCCAAATGATTAAAGATATAAAAAAAGGGTTTCTTATTACAGAGTTGCTTGGACATGGGGTGAATATGGTCAATGGCGATTTTTCTCGGGGCGCAGCTGGGCTTTATATTGAAAATGGTGAGATTCAGCATGCTGTTGAAGAAATTACCATCGCAGGAAATTTAAAGGATATGGCGATGGATATTACTAGTATCTCAGATGATATAAATTCTAATAGCTCTAAATATATTGGCTCAGTATTGATTGAGAAGATGGCTGTTGGGGCAAGCTAAGAGATTATTAGATTAATTAGTTTGATGTAGGCGCTGATGAAACTAATTCTTCTTGAGTAAAAGGCTCAAATCCATCAGATAGTAAATTCTCATCTTCATAATCAATAGATCCATCAGAATCCCTCACAAGGTTGTCACGATATTGAAGATAGGCGTCACGTTGGAATGCATACGGATCAATTGATGCTTCTTCAAGGATATCTGAGGCATTAAGCAGCTCAGTCCTGGCATCAATAAATTGACTTAGTCTAACTTGGTTTCTAGTTCTAACATCACTGATATAACTAATTGGATCAAAATACAGGGTATCTGCGACCAACCCAAAACCATCTCTAATTGTCGATGGCCCAAAAAATGGAATAACAATGTAGGCACCTGAACCCACACCCCAGTGTCCAAGTGTTTGTCCAAAATCTTCTTTTCGTCTTTCTCCACCAGTCATAGTGTGTATATCAATGAAGCCCAAAATACCAATCGTGGAATTAATAGCAACTCGACTTGCATCATTGAGAGCATGTTTGACTTTAAATTGGAGAAGGTCATTAATAACAGTCACTACATCTCTAATATTATTAAAGAAATTATTAATTCCCTTCACAACAAAAGATGGCGCTATGGCTTTGTAACCTTTAGCTACGGGTTTGGCAACACTGTCATCAAAAGCAGTGTTAAATTTATATATTCCACGATTCATAGTTTCCAATGGATCAGGATTATTGGTTGTAGCACAAGCCCCCAAAACCAGGATTAATACCATTAAGGTGAAATTTTTAAGGATGTTTTTGATGTTCATTAGGCATATTATCTAATAATCCGCATATAAAGTCTTCGAAGATTTTAGAAAAAAACATAAAGTAGAGAAAATATTTAGATTAATGTTGTTTTTTTGCAACATGATTGATGTGCTCAAACATTTTTAATGCTTTTTGTCTTTGGATGGCGTGGTCAATAATTGGTTTAGGATAATCTTTAGGTGCAAATTTAGAATGAGGCTCATGAATATTTTTTTTATCAAACGCACTTAATTCTGGGATGTATTTTTTAATAAATTTACCATCACTATCAAATTTTTGTGATTGGAGTAATGGGTTGAAAATTCTAAACCATGGCTGAGCATCGCAACCAACTGAGGCCGCCCATTGCCAACCACCATTGTTTGCGGAAAAATCAAAGTCAATTAACTTCTCTTTAAAATACTCTTCACCCCATCTCCAATCAATCAAAAGGTCTTTTGTTAAGAAAGAGGCTACGATCATTCTCAACCGATTATGCATATATCCTGTTGTATTTAATTGTCGCATGGCTGCATCAACTATTGGAAAACCTGTTCTGCCTTGCTTCCACGATTCAAAAAAGGACTCATTATTTTCATATTGCAAATTATCGTATTGTTGTTTAAAGGAGCGACCATCTTGCACATGTGAAAAATTAACAATGATTTGAAAATAAAAATCACGCCAAATCAATTCGTTTAACCATGACTTTGAACCAGACGTTACATAATTTTTTAAACAAATATTCGCTATTTCCCTGATTGAGATAGTTCCAAATCTGTTATGAACAGAGAGGTATGACACACCTTTAATCGCAGGAAAATTTCTTGTTTGATCATAATGCTCAAGCCTATCTTGAAATTCATTTATTTGTGACTGAATACCTTGATAAGTTGTAGCGATCTGAAAATATGAAATATTTGAACTTTCAAAGCCAATGTCATTGAGTGTTAGCATTTTATCAATGGTAAATTTTTCAAAATTGATATCATCTAGTTTGTATGTATTTATTCCAGAGCCACTAGCAAGTAACTTTTCAAGGTGGTTATTTCTGTAAGGGGAAAATACAGAATAATGAGTATTATTTTTTGTCACAATTTCATCTGCTTCAAATAAGACCTGGTCTTTGAAAGATTCGAATTTTTTATTCAATCCAGATAATTTTTTTTGGACCGCATCATCACGATTTACTCCATATTTTTCATAATCTCTATTCACAAAAACAGCATCGGCATTGATTGATTTAGCTAGTTTTGGTATCTCATGGATAGGGTCTCCATGTACTATCCAAATGTCAGAATTATGTTGTCTTAGAGTTTGTTTGATATCTTGTAATATTTGATAAATGAAATCGACTCTTTGATCTTCTTTATTTTTTAGTTTACTTAAAATATTTGTATCGAAAACAAAGCAAATACTGATAGAGTTTGATTGAGAGGCTGCATTAAATAACGCAGTATTGTCATGTAGGCGAAGGTCTCTTCGAAGCCATACTAATGATTTTGAAAAGGGTTTATTCACGATGGTAGGGGAGATTATTAATAATAGAATAAGACCTATAAATTTGTTCAATTAAAAAGACTTTGACCAACTGATGAGGTAAAGTTAAATGAGATAAACTCATTACTAAGTTACTTTTTTCAAGAATTCCCTGATCCAGGCCATCAGCGCCACCGATAATAAAATTTATATTTGAATGATTTAACATGATTTTTTCTACTTGTTGTGACAACTCAACAGATGAAAAAGTTTGTCCTTTTTCATCTAAGCTAACGATAAAAGCATTACTATTGATTTTGGAAAGAATATTTTGTGACTCAAGCTCTTTCTTGATTTTAATATTCTTATCTTTCAATTTTAATTGAAGGTTGATCCACTCAACCTTTGAGTATGCTGAGACCTTTTGTGTGTATGAGTCGATTAATTGATTTATTTCTTTTTGTGGTTGTGAACCAATGCTGATTATTTTGATAATCAATTACGATTGCCAAAGTTCTTCAAGATTAAAATAGGCTCTAGTGGTTGGCAGCATAATGTGAACAAGAACTTCGCTGAGGTCTACTAAAACCCATTCTCCGTCTACTTCTCCTTCGATATTTGCAACACTTTTACCAATTTCTTTTAAGGTATCTTTTAAATGTCTAGCTAATGCTTTGGTTTGTCTATTTGAATTGGCTGAAGCAATGATCATGTAATCTGCGATAGAAGTTTTTTTTCTAACATCAATGACAGTAATATCAAAAGCTTTAATATCTTCTAAAGAATTAATTATGAATTGATTTAATTTTGTTCCTGAAATCAAATTTTAGGCAGCTTGAATATCGATGGAATTTTTCGTGATGGTAATGTTATTTTCACTATCAACATAAACCAATGAAGGGGAATATTTCTCTAATTCAATTTCATTGTAATCTGCATATGTCGCAATAATTAGCATATCACCAGGATTGGCTTTATGGGCAGCTGCTCCATTTATTGAAATGATACCTGACCCCTGTTCAGCGGAGATTGCATAGGTTGTAAACCTTTCTCCATTGGTAATATTGTAAATTGCAATTTGTTCATACTCATTGATATTGGCTTCTTTGAGTAAATTAATATCAATCGCACATGAACCTTCATATTCCAATTCAGAGTGAGTAACGGTTACTCGATGTAACTTTGATTTCAACATTCTTCTTAACATAAAGTTAAAACACCAAATAATTTGTAATTCGCTATTATAAACTCAGATATATTTAGATGCAAAATTCAATATTGTCAATTAAGCGGACCTTCCCTAAATATGCAGCAACGAGTGCAACTAGTTTCCTTTCATTACAAGTCGGTATAAATAAAGTTTTCTGTGAACGTATCGTCACATATTCTACCTTCCAGCCATTTTTCTCTAATTCACTAGCCACTTTTTTTTCTATCGAGCTAAGACTGGACATTTTTTTTAAGTTTGTTTTGATATACGTAAGTTGTTGATAAAGCATTGGGGCAATAAGCAGATGTTTTTTTGCAATCAATGAGTTTCTAGAGCTCATAGCAAGTCCCGATTGTTCTCGTTTAGTATTGACTGATAAAACTTTAATGGGGTAACAAAATTCATTTAAAAATTTTTTTACAATAAACAATTGTTGATAATCTTTTTTCCCCATTATCAAGTAACTAGGTCGAATAATATTGCAAAAACGAGCTATGATACTGATAACGCCCTCAAAATGACCAGGTCTATTTTTGTCACATAAACCATGCTGCATTTTTTTTAAATCGAAGGTGATAAAGTTATTGATCGTGTTCATTTGTTTTTTATTGGGAACAAAAACAATGTCAACGTTTTCCTTTCGTAATTTTATAAGATCCTCTTTAAGAGTTCTTGGATAAGAGTTATAGTCTGCTGCATTATTAAATTGTATTTCATTAACAAAAATTGATACCAGAACTAGTTTATTCAGACTACGTGCTTTGCGAACTAAAGCTAAGTGTCCATCATGTAAGTTACCCATGGTTGGTATAAAAGCAATCTCTTTTTTTTGTAAAATAAATTTACCCAGCTCGTGTATACCTTTAATAGTCTTCATGATTTTTTTTGGAAAAAATTAATTAATTGTTTAAAAACTGTACTTTGTTGATTGATATTAATTTTTATTTCATCACCTTTTAATAAACCAAGCGCCGCATACATTACATCAACTTTTCCGTGGCAGAAGTTCGTATTTTTGTAACCAACTATTGGTATAGAAATATTTTCTGAGACTTTTTTATTTGATGCATTGGACATCTTTGAAAGGACAATCAGTTTTGCTCCTGAGCATTCATGTTCTCTTGCTATTCTGGCATATTCAGCAGGTGTTTTTTTTGTTGAATATTTTTGTGGCGTGATACCTATATGAGTACAAATATCTATATTTTTTTTTGTTAATGTAGCAACCAGTTGACTAATTTCATCATGACCTTCTATTTTTATTATATTTGCGCCATATTTAATTAGTTTTTTTGCATGAGATATGGCCAGTTGATTATTTTTTAATGAGTGTGATGGAAGGTCAGCAATGATAGGTAATGACGTTACTTTTTTTATAATTTTTAGAACCTCTATTAAATTTTTTAAATTTACATCAGTGGTATTTTTGTAACCTAAATTGAGAATCCCTATGGAATCCCCAACTAAAATGGCGTCACAGCCTATCAGTTTTGCCATAGTTACAGACGTTGCATCATAACAACTCATGATTTTTAAAAAATTATTTTTTTTAATCTTTAGTTTATTAATCATGCCTTTAGATTATTTGAGGATTAAAAAATTCTCTTGTAGACGATAATTGTTCAATCTTATCTACCAGCATTGAAATGGCTGCAGGATCATCAAGAATATCTAGATTTTCGTTATTCACAATTAAAAGTTTTTGATTATATTTAAAGTGAAAAAAATTACTGTAAGCTTCAGCTATTTTTTCTAGGTATTCAGTAGAAATTGTTTTTTCATAATTAATACTTCGCCTCTCCACCCTTTTTTTTAATAGTTCAACAGGGGTCTGAAGATAAATGACCAAATCTGGTTTTGGTACTTTAAGCTCAAGAAACTGATAAATTTGTTTATAAAGCTTTAACTCTTCTTCAGCTAGGTTGAGTTGAGCAAAAATTGGATCTTTATAAATAAAAAAATCTGCCACTGTACCTTTGTGAAAGAAATCATTTTGTTTTATATCATTTATTTGTTCAGCTCGTTGAAAAAGAAAAAATAATTGAGTAGGAAGAGCATATTGAGCCATATTTTTGTAAAACTTTGGTAAAAAAGGATTTTGATCAGCTTTTTCTTTAATGAAATTGGAGCCAAAGTTTTCACTGAGCATTCTAGATAAAGTAGATTTACCAGAGCCGATTGGACCTTCAACCACAATATATGGATATCTTTTAAAGGGATTTATCATTTAATTTATTAATATTTTTTATGTCAAGTTTACCTAAAAATTCTTCGAGGTTGTTTATTTTGGGTATTTTTATTAATGGTTCAATCTCAAGCAATGGAATCATTACAAATGCCCTTTCCATCATTCTAGGGTGAGGGATAATTAATTCTTTTTCATTCATGCATAAATCATCAAATAAAAGAATATCGATATCAATGGTTCTGGGTCCATTGAATATTCTTTTAATTCTTTTTTGTTTTTTTTCTATCTCTTGAAAGTGATGCAATAATTCTTTAGGCAATAAATTGGTTTCAATTGATATCACTTGGTTAAAAAAATTTGCTTGATTTAAATAGCCAACTGGAAGAGATTCATATACATTTGATTTTTTTTTTACAGAAGTTTTTTCTAAATTGTTGATTGAATGGATAGCGTCCTTTAATTGTTTTAAAGGGTTTGACATGTTGCTGCCTAAGCCTAAATATACCTGATGCATATTACTCTTTAGTTACTAATAATTTTTTTCTTGTTGCTTCACTGGCCTCTTGCCATTTTGTCCACCATTCACCATATTTTTTTTCTTCTTGATCTGAGTTACATCTTAGCAGTAGAAAATCATAGGCAGCTCTAAATCTTGGGTGATTGGAAAGTCTGTACACAGATCTTATTTTGAGTTTTGTAAACCTTGGCTGCAGTCTCCAAATGTCTGAAATATATTTGATAAAACGATTATGGATAAAAATGTTTGGATTTGTTTTATTAAAGAAATGCTTAATTTGAGAATCTAATGTTAATTTGGAATCATTTACTTTAAGAGAATGATTAAAAGCGTCCCATAAAATTACAGCCATTAGAAAACCTGGGTTGACAGTCTTGTCTTCCTTGACCCTTAAGTCTGTATTGTCCATCCCATGAATAAGTAGACTATTTTTATCTAGAGAATGATCAGATAAGAAAGGAAAAAATAAATCAAGCAATTGATATTTTTTTAATATGAAAATACTTTGTTTTGCATGACCTGTTAAAAAAAACTTCATCATCTCATCAAAAATTCTTGAGTAAGGAACATTATCTAATAGTGGGGTGTACTTCTTAATATTGCTTAATGTTAATCCAAGATTAAATTCAAGTTTTGCATGAAAGCGAATTGCTCTTAACAGCCTAACTGGGTCTTCATTTATTCTTTCTTCAGGATCTCCAATAAAATTAATTTTCCTATGTTCAATATCTTTTTTACCATTAAATGGGTCGAACAAATGGTCATTAATAGGATCATAAAAAATAGCATTCATTGTGAAATCTCGTCTTTGAGCGTCTTCCTCAACTGTGCCGTACGCGTTATCTTGAACCACTCCATTTCTTAGCTTATTCACTTCTAATGGTTTTTTTCTAAATGTAGAAACTTCAATAATTTGCCTATCAATTCTGACATGAACAATCTTGAAGCGCCTGCCTATAATTCTCGAATTTTTAAAAATGGCAGTGACTTGATCTGGGTGAGCATTGGTGGCGATATCAAAGTCTTTGGGTTGTATATTAAGTAGTAAATCTCTTATACATCCGCCAACCATGAAGGCTTGAAAGTCATATTGTTGTAATTTTCTTATAACTTCTAAAACATAGCTTGGTATTGATTTGTTATTTATAGAATATTGATTAGAAATTTTTTTATGAGAGGAACTTGATGTCAACTGCGCTTCCAAAGGGTATCTGGGACATTATTTTCTTGATTTAGTGTCCTAGCTAGAACAAAAAGGAAGTCTGATAAGCGATTTAAATAATATAGAGAAGAACTGTTGATAGCCTCAATTTCTTTTAAATTAATACAGTTTCTTTCAGCGCGTCGACATACTGTTCGTGCAACGTGAGCAAAAGCAGCCGATTTTGAACCACCAGGCAAAATAAACTCTTTTAGTGGTGGAAGTTTTTTATTCATTTCATCTAATTCAATTTCTAAAAAATCGACCCTTTTTAAATCTAATAGTTTATGACTTGGAATTGATAATTCACCACCAATATTAAATAAGTCATGTTGGATTTCCGTTAATGTATTTTTAATTCTCTCAGGAATAACCTCTGTTAGAATTAAACCAATGATGGAATTTAATTCATCAATTGATCCAAGGCACTCGACTCTGATGGAATTTTTTTTAACGCGCTGACCATTGCCTAGAGATGTCTCTCCATTGTCACCAGTTTTTGTGTAAATATGTGTTAATCTATCAGCCATAATTTTGATTGTCCTTTGTATACACATTATATGAAATTTATGGCCCAAGATACACCAGTAATTATTATTTTTGATTCAGGCTTGGGCGGCACATCGATTCTTAAAGAAATAATTTCTTTGAATTTAAGTCAGCAGTTAATTTATGTAGCAGATAATCTCAATCTACCTTATGGTCTTCAAACTAAAGATTTTATTGAAAATAGGGTGTGCGATATATTTTCCAGTTTAAATCAACATTATTCTATTGAAGCCGCAATCATTGCATGTAATACCGCTACAGCTTATGCTGCAAATGCATTAAGAGATAAGTTTAACTTTCCAATAGTTGCAATGGAACCTGGCATTAAGCCAGCAATCAGTTTAACTAAAAATAATAAGATCGGTATTTTGGCGACTGAAGGAACAATCAAAAGCTCAAGATTTATCTCTCTTGTTGATCGATTTACATCAGATCAGCATAAAATTTGCATCATACCGGGTGTGGGCTTAGTTGAGGAAATAGAGAATCAATCGACATCTGATAAAAAGTTAGACGCGATTCTATTACCAATAATTAATGAATTGCTTCTAGAAGAGGTGGATACATTAGTTTTGGGATGCACTCATTACCCACTCATAAAAAATAAATTGCAAAAGTTGCTTCCAGACATACAGATTGTCGATACTACGGAAGCTGTTTTGAAGGTGTTAGCTGGATATATTCATCAGATAAATCCTCAAGGTACAAAACAAGATACAAAAGCTATTTTATTTATGATGAGTAAAAATGAAGAAACTTATTTATCTAAGATTAAAAAGCTGACAGGTTTCTCAAAAATAGAGCAAGCAAAATTTGTTAAATAATCTTATACATTGTTCCACAATAGGGACAATTCACAGTATCTTTGCCATGGTGATCTAAATATACTCTTGGATGAAGAGCCCAAAAGTTAGGATTTTTAGGCGGGCAAAAGACAGGCAAATCTTTTTTATCAACTTCGAATACTTTTTGTTGATTTTTAGACATAGGTGAGCCAGTCACCATATTTTGTATTTTTTCCAGAAACTACATCGAAATATGTTTTTTGCAGAAATTCAGTAACCTCTCCACGAATTCCTTTGCCAATATTGCGTCGATCAAGTGCTCTAATTGGAGTAACTTCAGCAGCTGTGCCAGTAAAAAATGCCTCGTCTGCAGTGTATACCTCATCACGAGTAATATTTTTTTCAATCACTTGTATATTATGAGCTTTGGCAATTGCTATAATTGTGTCTCGTGTGATTCCCTCTAAAGCGGAAGATAGGCTAGGCGTAATTAGATGACCATTTTTTACTAAAAATATATTTTCACCAGAACCCTCAGATACAAAACCTTGTGTATCTAGAAGTAGCGCTTCATTATACCCATCATTAATTGCTTCTTGATGAGCCAGAATTGAATTCATATAATTACCATTAGCTTTTGCTTTACACATGGTGACATTCACATGATGGCGAGAAAAAGAAGATGTTTTCACAGCTATTCCTTTTTCTAATGCTTCTTGGCCCATGTAAGCTCCCCAGCTCCATGCAGCAACAATCACATGAGTAGAGAGCGTTTTTGCAGATATACCCATACCCTCAGATCCATAAAATGCCATGGGACGAATATAAGCAGATTTCAGTTTATTTTCTTTCACACTGTCAATTTGAGCTTGATTGATTTCATCTTTTGAGTAGGGCATCGCCATGCTCACAATATGAGCTGAGTTAAATAGACGATTGGTATGTTCCTTTAATCTAAAAATAGCAGTTCCTTTTTCTGCCTCATAAGCTCGAACACCCTCAAAAACACCCAAACCATAGTGCAGCGTGTGTGTGAGAACATGAGTCTGAGCTTCACGCCAAGGAGTCATTTTTTTGTCAAACCATATTAACCCATCACGATCAGACATTGATTGAATTACTGCCATCTTTTTTCCTAATATTTGTTAGAATGTGATTTTTTAATTAATGAACTACGTCAATATAAATGTTTAAAAAACTATTCTGCATATTATTCCTTATTTTAAGTGCATGTGGAAGTGATACTTTAAATTTTCATGGTTCTGACATTACTGAAGCTCAATTAAATGGAAGAATAGAGTTAACGTCTCATGATGATGAAAAGTTTGACTCAAATAATTTGTTGGGAAATGTAATAGCAGTATTTTTTGGTTTTACGAATTGCCCAGATATCTGCCCAACATCTTTAACTGAGTTGAAATTGATCACTGAGCAATTGAATCAACCAGAAAACTTTAAAGTACTCTTTGTCAGTGTTGACCCTGGTCGAGACACTGTTGAGGAATTAAAAAACTATATCCCACGCTTTGGTGACAATATGACTGGATTGACTGGTTCGAAAGAACAAATAAAAAAAGTAGCAGATCAATTCAAAGTATTTTATCAAGCGGTACCGCAAGGAAATGATTACACTATAGATCATTCTGCAGGTATATATATCATTGACAAGAGTGGTCGAGTTAGGATTAGGTTTCCATATGGCACAGATACTTTGTTAATGGTCGAGGATATCAATAAACTATTAATCTAGTGTGAACAAGGAAATAGATTGTTCCTTAAGTTGTTTTTTATAGATTTTATAATTAGGGCAAATTCTTTCTACTTCATGCCAAAATAATTTTGAATGGTTCATATGTTTTAAATGAGCCAATTCATGACTAATCACATAGTCAATGATTCCAGGACATGTTTGAATCAATCTCCAACTTAATCTTATATTTTTATCATTGGAGCAAGAACCCCACTTTGTTTTCGCATTGGTTAATTGAATATTAGATGGCTTTATTTCTAAAATATTTTCATAAGAAGAAACACGGTTTTTAAAATATTCAAGAGCAAATTTTTTGACAATATTTTTTACATCACTCACTAAGTTAGTTTTACAGAAAATAATTTTATCTTCATGATTAATTTCTATTGAATGATCTTCTGGGACGACTTTATATTTTTCACCTAAAATTGAAATTATATCAACTTGTTTATTTTCAGAATTTGTTTGAGAAGATATTTGTTTTAAATATTTACTAATCCAATCAAATTTTTTCTCAATGACATTTTGAATAAAAATATCATCAGTGTGAAAGGGGGTTGAAACTATTAATCCATCTGGATCGATTTTTAAACTAATATTTTTTTTTGATTTTTTTATATGTGTAAATTCTACTAATTCACCATTGATGTATATAGATTTTTTTTCTCTTGTTGGTGATTTTCGACTAGAGAGTAATTTTTTCCACATTCTTATTGATCCATTTTTTTGCAACCTCATTGATTTGATCGGTTGAAAGTTTTTGTGTATCGATTAAAGGACCTATTTTCATAGTAATTTTTCCAGGATATTTGAGAAGGCTATTTTTTGGCCAAAAATATCCAGCATTATGAGCAATTGGCAAGATAGGACAATCAATTTTTTTTGCTAACCAGCTGCCACCAATGTGATATTTTTTATCTTCATTTAAGTTAGCTCGTGTTCCTTCTGGAAATACAATGATGAAAAAACCTTTTTGTATTTTAGTCAAACCTTGATTAAACATCTGGAATAATGCTTTTTTCCCCGAGGTACGGTCAATCGCGATGGGAGAGGTAAGCCACAGACCCCAGCCAAAAAAAGGAATCAGCAGTAATTCACGCTTTAAGACCCAAACTTGTTGAGGCAGTGCTATTTGAAGGGCAAGTGTTTCCCAAGCAGACTGATGGTTACAGAATACAATACAAGGTTTTTTTGGAATATTTTCAGATCCATGTATTTCAAACGTTAAGTTGCATGAAAATTTCAACCAAGGAATCATTGTTTTTGCCCATAAAGAAATAAATCCGTATCGATATTTTTGTGCAAGCGGAAATGTAAATAATGATAAAAGAGTAAAGGGGATAGTGAAAAGGAACATTCCTAAATAGAAAATAAAAGACCTTACTTTTATCATGATGACTTTATGATGTGCTGTGTAGCATCTTTAAGATTTTTAAAGACTTTAGTTTTTTTTGGGTATTTTTTTTGTTTTAGGACTTGTTGTCCATTTCCAGTTTTAACTAGGATCGGTTGCATTTTAATTGCATCAAATGCCTGAAGATCTCTGAGAGAATCACCAACACCATAAACTTTGTGTAAGCTGGCTCCATAAACTTTTTCTATCTCTAATAACATTCCTGGTTTTGGTTTTCTGCATTCACATTCATCTTCATCGGTATGAGGACAGATAAAAATGGAATCTATCCTTCCACCCATATCTGCGAGTAAACGATGCATTTTACGATGAATTTGATTTAGGTTTTCCATTGAGTAGACACCTCTGCCAATGCCAGATTGGTTGGTCACTATAATCACTTTGAAATTATTTTGTGTTAGCTGAGCAATGGACTCTAGACTTCCAGGAATTGGAATCCATTCGTTTTCATTTTTAATATAGTTCGCTGAATCCTGATTTATAACACCGTCTCGATCAAGAATAACTAATTTCATTTTAGGTTCCTAGCACGGATAGATTAGCAATGATATTCATCGCTTTATTCAGATCGGAGAGTAAAAGGTGTCGATTGTGCTTAATATTTTTATTGTCTGCATTAACCATAGTGTCTTCAAAAAAATTATCTATTGGTTCAGATAAGTGAATTAGATTATTTAATAAGCTCTTATAGTTTTTAACTTCTAGAAAAATTTTATTGTTTTCAGTTACTTTTAGGATGGATTGATAGAGTAATTTTTCAGAATCAGACTCCAGTAAGTCTTGATTAACTTTTTCAGTTAATGAATTTTCATATTTTTTTAGTATATTCAAAACTCTTTTATTAGATTGTGCAAGATTCTCACTGATATCAATTTTTTTAAATTCATTTACTGCTTCAACTTTTAAAATAATATCATTAATAAGTCGTGGCTTGCTATCACACACTGACTGAACTACAAGCGTTTCATAACCACGATCTTTAATAAAATTTTGCAAACGATCAAAAATAAAATCAATTAGATAATCTTTATTTTCTTCTTGGCCGCTTGGAAAGTTTTTATTTATTAGTTCAATTAAATCAAGATTGATATCACATTCAATTAAAATTCTGATAATTGAGATAGCCGCACGTCTTAATGCAAAAGGATCTTTAACACCTGAAGGTTTTTCCCCAATAGAAAATAAGTCAATTAAAGTTACAAATTTATCCGCAAGAGATAACAGTATAGAGGAGTCATTCTGAGGTAGCTCATCTCCAGAGAATTTCGGCTTGTAATGATCTTCAATGGCTTGTGCAAAATCTTCATCCATGTTGGAAGATAAGGCGTAATACTTACCCATAATGCCCTGCAATTCTGGGAATTCACCAACCATTAGAGAACTAAGATCTGCTTTTGCCAGTTGAGCTAAATGAACACTGTTATGATTTGAGTGCAGTGTCGTGTTTTCTTTGATGTAGTTGAAAATTTTACTCACTCGCAAGCAGCGCTCATTCAGAGACCCTAGTTTCTGATGATAAACAATATTATCTAAATCACTGACCATTGAGATGAGAGATCTTTTTTTATCTTGGGAGAAGAAAAATTCAGCATCAGCTAATCTTGGATAAATTACTTTCTCATTTCCTTTGACCACCAGGGATGGATCTTTGGGTTTTATATTAGAGATCAAAATAAACTTATTGGTGAGTTGATTATCTTTAAGAACAGGGAAATATTTTTGATTACTTTTCATGGATAGAATTAAACATTCAGATGGGATATCTAAGAATTGGCTGTCAAAAGACCCTAGCAATGCATTAGGCTTTTCAACTAATGTTGTGACTTCTTCCAATAGTTCATTATCTGTAGGACATGAAAAGTTATCACCTAGATTGTTTATCAAGCAAGAAATTTGATTTTGAATTTCATCATAACGCTTATCAAATTGCGGAATGACGTTACCCTTTTCCTCAAGCACCTGTTCATATTGGTCAGCATTCTTTAGGCTTATTGAATCTATGCTCTCAAAGCGGTGGCCATGGACAAAATTGTTTGCTTTAAGTCCCAATATTTCGATATCTAAAATTTCACCACCATGCATGCATATGAGATTGATTGCTGGCCTTGCAAAATTAACAGATGTCCAACCATCAGCTAATTGGTATGACATAACCTTTTCAATAGGCATTCTTTTCAATACTTGATTTAATTCTTTTTGCATAAAATCAACAAGATGAACACCTTCAATATTTTTTTTAGCATATAAAACATCATCTCGAATTATAAAGTTATCAAGCGAATCTTTTAGGTCAAGTAAATTTAAACTCTCTAATTTTTTGATCATTGGTGCAGAAGCTTGATCCTCAACCCAGCCAATTTTTTTTGGCATTAGTTTAATTTCGGTTAATTCATCCGGACTTTGATTCGCAATATGGCTAATCTTAAAACCAATCCGTCTTGGAGTTGAATAGATTTTTAAATCGGCATTTGTTAAAGTAAATTTATTTTGTTTCAGCTGATTAAAAATTTCCGTAGCTAAAAAGTCAGACATCTGTTTTTGTGAGGCTGGAGGAAGTTCTTCACATAACAGTTCAAACAGTAGAGTATTTTCACTCATGCTTTCTGATCCTCTAAATTTTTGAGAATTTCTATTGCATGATCTTTGTTAGCCAAAGGAAATTTTAACTCTGCGCGACTATTAAGATAACTTTCAGCAACTAATCGAGATATATTTCTAATTTTTCCAATATAACTCGCTCTTTGAGTAACACTAATTACACCTCTGGCATCCAATAAATTAAAGGTATGCGCTGCTTTTAAAACTTGCTCATACGCAGGAAGTGCTAGTTTTTGTTCAACGAGATACCTAGATTGTTCTTCGTGACTGGAAAAAGCTGCTTGAAGAAATTCGACATTACTATGTTCAAAGTTATAAGCGCTTTGTTCTATTTCATTTTGTAGAAAAACATCACGGTATGTTGTTGTCTCATTCCATTGAAGATCAAAAACGTTATCAACTCCTTGAATATACATTGCTAGTCTTTCAAGACCATAGGTGATTTCGCCTGTAATGGGCTTGCAAGAAATTCCTCCAACTTGTTGAAAATAGGTAAATTGAGTTATTTCCATTCCGTTTAACCAGACTTCCCAGCCCAAACCCCATGCTCCTAAGGTAGGGTTTTCCCAATTATCTTCTACAAGTCTTAAGTCATTTTTTTTGAGGTCAAAACCAAGTGACCTAATCGATTCAATGTATAAATCAACAATATTCTCTGGAGATGGTTTTAAAACAACTTGAAATTGATAATAATGCTGTAGGCGATTTGGATTTTCACCATATCTACCATCTTTGGGGCGACGACTAGGTTGAACATAAGCCGCTTTCCATGGTTCAGGACCAATCGCTCTCAAGAAAGTTGCCGTGTGGGATGTTCCTGCGCCAACTTCTTGGTCATAGGGTTGGATAATTACACAGCCTTGATCAGCCCAGTATTGTTGAAGTTTAAAAATTAATTCTTGAAAGGTCATTATTTGTATATTTAAAAATTAGATAGTGATTTTACTTTCTTTTTGATCTTCAATAAAGCCGATAAGAGTACTTTGTCAGCGAAAACTATAAAAAACAATATGATGTAAAGTGGAATATATCCATATTTTGCAAAAATAGTTTTAGATTTATTAGTTTGTGCGCTCAGTTCAAGAATGTCTGTAGTGAATATGGGTAGCTGATTTTGCACCTTTCCTTGTGCATCAATATAAGCCGTCACCCCAGTATTAGTCGCTCGGACAATTGGCTTTTGATATTCCATTGCCCTTGCCTGAGCAATCTGTAAATGTTGATGCGCAGCTGGAGATCTGTCATACCAGGCGTCATTGGTCAGATTTATAAATAAATCAGCTTCATTGAATTTATCATATGATGTTTTAAAGATATCCTCGTAACAAATATTTAAACCAATATTGTGATCTTTAATGTCGATAGTATTATTTTTTATTTTAGGGGGTATTAAATTTGAAAAAGGAATATCTAAGATTTTTTCATAAAAAAAACCAAAGTATTCGACAAGGGGAAAATACTCTCCAAAGGGGACTAAATGTTCTTTAAAATAAAACTGGTCTTTATTTTTTTCTTTAATGATGGCGCCGTTTAGATAATGACCATTATCCTCAAAGATTGAACCAATGATGACCGATTTATTTTCGTTAATTTTGTTTTCAACTGCTTCATTAAAATTGTTGGGGTAACTTTTATATATCAAGGGGATCGCTGTTTCAGGGAAGATGATGATTTCACCTTGTGCTTGGTTTAGAAGCTCAATATAAACGTTTATTTGTTGTTCAAGTGTATTTGTATCCCATTTTATTGCTTGATTAACATTTCCCTGGAGGAGGGAAATGTTTAAATCATTATCGTCAATTGTTGATTCTTGCTTATATAAATCTATTAAGAAGTTTGTTGAAATGATTAATGCAATAATAAATAGTGATAACTTTCTTTTATTTTTATCACGAAATGAAATATACAAAAGTGCGCTAATTAGAAGCACTAATAGGGACACTCCATGGCTCCCAATCATTTGATAATAATTATTAACTAAAGGATTATTTGTTTGGGAAAATCCAATTGAAAGCCATGGAAAGCCTGTAAAAATATATTCTCTAACTATTTCTAGAACTATAAATAACCCAATGGCTGAGAGAAGGCTAAGTTTTTTAAAAAAAACAAAAGGCAGAAAAAAAAGACTCAAAAAAACATAAAAAATTGAACAAATAATAATGGCATTGGTGAGGCTAGCACCCCCATAGTTATTGATACATAAAATTAACCAGTACAGTCCAGTGGAAAAAAAGAAAAAACCAAACAGAAGAGACGTCGCTAATTTTTTATCACTTTGGTCCAATATGAAGAAAAAAGTAGGGAAAATAAGATAGGGTAAAAAAAATAAATCAAAGGGTAAAAACGAAAAAACAAATAGTGAGCCAAGTAAACATGCCCATATATAATGTAAGCTAGAAGTCATCTAGCTATTCTACAATTGTGATTTGTTTTTAGAAAACTTTTTCTGGTCTCTTTACGTCGTATTTTTGACCTTCTACGCGATCAATTTCGTCCATGTTCGAGTTTAGAAACACAACAGACTCTATATAACCATCAACAATGTCAATTTCCGTGATTGGGTAATAATTCCCACTATGATCAGTGTTGATATTTTCATAATACCAAGATGAAGCAATGACTTCTTTAGATGATTGTAAAGTAATGTTTACAATTTTTTTTGGCTCTCCCAAAATCTTTTCAACCTCATCTGGAGTTAGTAGACCAATTGTCTCAACAAACTCTAACTCATTCACTGGAAGTTCATCAACAAGAGGAGCTTCAGAGATAGAAATATCTTCATCAGCAAAAGATGAAAAAGAGAATACTAGAAATAAAAATATAAGTTTTTTCATTATTTAAATAATTTTTTACTTTGAAGTAATCTGGCAAATGGGTCAACTTTTAGTTCAAAATATCTTGATCAACATGATCGAGATTAACTGAAAATCTTAAGAGATATAAGCGCCTACTATCTCTTCGAAGAACTTCTATATCAAATCCGTCAAAATGAATTGGCTCATTTTTTTTTGGTAAGTGGCCAAGTTTTGAAATCACCAAGCCTCCAACTGTTTGATTTTCTTTAACAGGATAATTAGTTTTAAAAAACTCATTGAATTCTTCGAGCTCTGTTGAGGCTTTGATTCGAAAGGTAGCCGTCTCTTCTTGGATAATATTGTCCTCATTTTCATCATAATCAAACTCATCTTCAATCTCCCCGACAATTTGCTCAAGGACATCTTCGATGGTTAAAATTCCAGCAATTCCAGCATATTCATCAACAACAATGGCAATATGGTTGCGATTGCTTCTAAATTCTTTGAGAAGGACATTGAGTTTTTTAGATTCTGGAATATATACTGGTGGCCTGAGAATACCTCGCAAATCAAGGTCTTTTTCTTTATTAAGCCTCACTAAGTCTTTGGCTAAAAGAATACCGATCACATTGTTATTATCCTCATCAATGACAGGAAATCTGGAATGGGCCGTATGAAGTGCAGTATCAATAATTATTTCGATACTGTCATTAATGTTAATAAATGATACTTGAGAACGAGGAATCATTACATCTCTTGCCTGCATATCAGATATTCCAAGAACACCCTCAAGCATCATTAGTGAATCTGAATCAATTAGATTATTTTGATATGATTTTTGCAAAAGAATTAATAGCTCTTCTTTAGTTTTTGGCTGAATCATTCTTTTTAATAGCTTTGGAATTAATTTGAGATTATTTTTTTTAATCATAAGATATATATGGGTTTTGAATATTGAATAATTTCAAAGTTTTAATTTCAATTGTTTCCATTCTAAGTTGATCTTTTTCATTAAGGTGATCGTGTCCCATCAAATGCAGAAAACCGTGTAAAGCAAGATGAATATAATGATCCTTTATTTTTTTATTTTGTTCTTCTGCTTCTTTTTTTATAATCTCGTGACAAAACACAAGGTCGCCAATTAATGTTGTATTTGATTCTATATTAAATGACAGTATATTAGTGGGCTTGTTTTGATTACGAAAATTATGATTTAACGCTTGAGATTCTTCAGCAGTAGTAATCCGAACAGTGATTTCAGCTTCTTTTTTCCAAACAGATGAAAAAATTTTTTTACATACAGGACCTGTTAAAGCATTCCTCTTGTTAACAATATCTTGGATATAGACTTTAATCATTGTCTATTTTGTCGTAGGCATCGATAATTTTTTGGACAATAGGATGCCTCACTACATCTTTTGATTGAAACTTGGTAAAGGAAATTCCCTGAATTTTTTTAAGAATTCTTTCGATTTCCAATAGACCACTTTTTTGTCCCTTATTAAGATCAATTTGCGTAATATCTCCTGTAATTACAGCTTTAGTTCCAAAACCAATTCTAGTTAGAAACATTTTCATTTGTTCAGGTGTTGTATTTTGAGCTTCATCAAGAATAATAAAGCTTTGATTGAGTGTTCGACCTCGCATATAAGCTAAGGGCGCAATTTCAACAATTTGTTTCTCAAACCATTTGTTGACCGTTTCATAACCCCCTAAGTCGTACAATGCATCATATAAAGGTCTCAGGTAAGGATCAACTTTTTGTGCAAGGTCGCCTGGAAGAAATCCTAATTTTTCTCCTGCCTCGACTGCTGGCCGCACCAAAACAATTCTTTTTATTTTTTCTCTATTAAGAGCATCAATTGCAGAAGCAACAGCAAGGTATGTTTTTCCTGTTCCAGCCGGACCAATACCAAAGTTAATATCATTTTCTTGAATAAGCTTGAGGTAACTTTGCTGTCGCGGCGTTCTCCCTTGCAAACCGTTTTTCTTTGTTTTTAGATCAATTAATCCAATGTCATCAGAATTAGTCTCTTCATTAACACTTACCAGGCTGAGTTGGATATCTTCAAGGGTGATTGGCGTTTTTGCTTTTAAATAAAAGTGTTCGAGCATATCGGATGCTATTTTTATTTTTTGATCAGCCCCAGCTAGAGAAAATTTGAAACCATTTCTTGAAATTTTTATATCAAGTTTTTTTGCAATTTCTTGGATATTTTCATCCAAAGGTCCGCAGGTATTGATGAGTTGTTTGTTATTCTCAGGTTCAAGTACGAAAGTGGTCGTCAATTAAATTAGTTCCCCAGTAATTCTTCTGTCAGTTGTTTTAGTGACTTTTACGTTTACCATTTGATTCAAAATATTTTGTTTAGTATGAATTTGAACAATGCGATTATTGTCTGCCTTTCCTTTAAAGGTGGCTTCATCCACTTTTTCATCGACGAGCACTCTCTGCTCACTATGCATGAGTTTAAGGGTATGATTTTTACCTTGCTCATTTATTAAGCTTTGAACTTCTTGTAACCTTTCTTTTTTAGTTTCATCAGGCGTTGTATCTTTTAGATATGATGCCGGTGTTCCGGGTCGAGGACTGTATAAAAAGCTGTAGCTGTAGTCAAAATCTATTTCTTTAATTGCTTTAACTGTTTGTTGGTGGTCATGATCTGTTTCACCTGGAAAACCAACAATAAAGTCGGACGATATTAAGATATCAGGAGATGCAGTTTTCAGTTTTTTTATAATTTGCTTATATTCTAGATATAGATAATTTCTTTTCATTGCAGACAATATGCGATCAGAGCCTGACTGAATAGGTAAATGAATAAAGTTTGCCAATTTATGATTATTCTGAAAACATTCGATTAATGTTTCATTCATCTCATTAGGATGTGAAGTAGTAAATCGTATTCTCTTAATTTCATTAATTTCAGATATAAAATTTACTAATTCTGCAAAATCATATTCAAATCCTTTTTTATCTTTATATCGATAAGCATTTACATTCTGGCCCAAAAGATTTAATTCAATTACCCCTTGATGAGTGAGTTGAAGAACTTCTTCAATGATGTCTTCAGCGGGCCTTGAGACCTCCTCTCCGCGCGTGTAAGGGACAACACAAAAAGAGCAATATTTGCTACATCCTTCCATTATAGATATGTATGCAGATGGACCATTAGATTTAACTTGAGGTAGCTGATCAAATTTTTCTATCGCAGGAAAGCTAATATCTACCTGAGGAGAGCCAGCTTTTTCATTTTCTTTTAATAGTGACGGAATTTTATGCAATGTTTGAGGACCAAATACCAAATCAACGTAAGGAGCACGTTGAATTATATTTTCACCTTCTTGAGAAGCCACACAACCACCTACCGCAATTTTCATGGATGGCTTCTTATTTTTTAATTTTCTTAATCTTCCAAGTTGCCCATAAACTTTATCTTCAGCCTTTTCACGGATTGAGCATGTATTTAATACAACAAGATCTGCATCCTCGACTTGATCGGTAGATTGATAATTATCCATCTTGCCCATTAAGTTTGATATTTGGTCAGAATCATATTCATTCATCTGACAACCAAACGTTTTAATAAATATTTTTTTTGTCATTATTAATTATATATTTTTATAGATTATTATTATAAGTTATTACACCTTAAAGTTAACATTGGTTATGAAACGTTTTCCACTTTTTGTAAATCTTGATAAATTACCTGTGCTGGTTGTGGGTGGAGGGGAAATTGCTGAGAGGAAAATTAATTTAATCATTAAAGCCAATGCCAAGGTGGAAGTTTTAGCCCGGAAATTTTCTCCTAATGTTGAAAATTTAATCATTAAAAATAAATTAAAAAAGATAAAAAGTAATCTTGATATAAGTACTCTAGATAGCAACTATTCATTAATTATAGCTGCTACTGATAACAAGCAAATTAATAAAAAATTATTTAATTTTGCAAATAAAAATAACATTTTAATTAACGTGGTTGATCAGCCAGACCTATGCACGTGCACTTTTGGATCTATTGTGGAAAGAGGAGATTTAGTAGTTGCAATATCAACTGGAGGGAATGCTCCAGTTTTTGCTAGAAACTTAAGAGAAAAATTTGAAACACTGCTTCCACAATCGACAAAACAATTAATTGATTTTTCTGCTTCAATCAGGGAAAAAGTCATCAATTCATTTTCACAATTTAATAAACGAAGAATTTTCTGGGAGTTATTTTTTGATGCTTTTGCAGTCAAGAAAAATATAACGAAATCTAATCTAACTACGCTCACTAATCAACTTATTAAGACTCTTAAAAACAAGCATAGTGGCGAGGTATTTCTTGTCGGTGCGGGTCCAGGCGACCCTGAATTGCTGACATTAAGAGCGCTTCATCTGATCCAAAAAGCGGATGTATGCATTTATGATAATTTAGTTTCAAAAGAGATTCTTGAGCTCGTGAGGAGGGATGCACACATGATTTATGCGGGCAAGTTAAGAAATAATCACACTATTGAGCAAAAAGAAATTAATCAATTGTTAGTTAATTATGCGAAAAAAGGACTTAGGGTATTAAGATTGAAAGGTGGAGACCCCTTTATGTTTGGAAGAGGGGGTGAAGAAATTTCAGAGCTCATGACTCAAAAAATAAAATTCCAAGTGGTTCCTGGAATTACAGCAGCTTCTGGAGTGTCAGCGTATGCTGGCATTCCCTTAACTCATCGTGATTATTCACAATCTTGTATTTTTATTACAGGCCATGAGAAAAATGGTAAGTTAAATATCAATTGGAGTAATTTGATCCATGAAAATCAAACAATCGTAATTTATATGGGTTTAAATTCTTTACCAATCATTGTGCAAAATCTAATCGATTCAGGGATGAGAAAAAATATGCCAATTGCGCTTGTTCAAGAGGGAACTACAGAGAAACAAAAAGTAATGGTGAGTACAATTTCCAGAGTTATTTCAAAAACTCTTAAGTCAAATATTCAATCTCCTGTAATTATAATTATTGGTGAGGTCGTAAAATTAAGAAAAACAATTAAATGGTTTAATTAGCCTTTATTGATCGGAAAAGTAAGCTTCACATTCAATCCGCCTGATCTTCTGTTAGTTAATTCAAGCTTACCGTTATGAACCATAACGATTCTATTTGCAATGGCCAAGCCTAATCCAGATCCACCAATCGAGCCTCTCGCTTGATCAAGCCTTTCAAAAGGCTCTAAAAGTTTCTCTCTTTCTGCCTTAGGAATACCAGGACCATTATCGAGAACATTAATTACTATTTTTTCATTATACAGTTTGGCCACCAATTCAATTTTATTTGAATTAGAAAACTTAACCCCATTATTAATTAAATTATCAAATAATCTTTTAAATGCTAATGGCCTGACATCAATAAATAAATTTGCCGGTATATCTTTTGATCGAGTAATTTTTGAAATTTTTAAATCAGTCCCTAAAACAGTATGCTGTTTTTTTAATTCCATTAGAAAATTCCCAAAATTTAAGGAGCTTATTGGTTCATCATCAAAACCCCTAACAAAATCCAAGAATTGATTAATAATCTGATTTATCTCATCTATATCCTGATCCATACTGTCCTTTAAATAAGCCAATTTTTTTGGCAACATTTCCAGGCTTAGCTTCAATCTTGTAAGAGGGGTTCTAATATCATGTGAAACACTTCCCATAATAAATCTTCTTTCATTTTCAATTTTTGCTAAATTAGAAGCCATTTCATTGAATGCTTTTGTTACTTCTTTAAATTCGGTTGCGGTCTCCTCTGGTATTTTTTTTAAAGGAAGCCCTTTTTTTAATTTACTGATTGCATTAATTAGTAAATTTAATGGTTTGTTAATCCGCGTAGTTAAGAAATAAGCTCCTGAGATTGAGACAAGAAAAACCACAATACCCCAACCGATCCAATGCCAGGGAAAAGGCCGGTCAAAAA
Source organism: Methylophilaceae bacterium LSUCC0665 (assembly GCA_024919215.1). GTDB lineage: Bacteria > Pseudomonadota > Gammaproteobacteria > Burkholderiales > Methylophilaceae > BACL14. Next base: position 294,784 of record CP103437.1, read on the forward strand.
CATTACGAGGAATAACCGCCCAAAATAATCCATCACCAATTTCAAATGAAACCCAAATACCAGGAATATCATAATGATTCAAAGTTACAATTGTGTCCTCACCTAAGTTTTGCTTAATTTTTTTTACCACCATCGATAAAAATATTTCATCTGGAAGTGGTTTAATGTTTTCAAAATAGTAGGCTGGAACAATTTTGACGTCGCTCATTTTAGATAATGACTGTAAAAGCTCGAGTCGGGTGGATGGATAAGCGCTTTGAATTGCTGCCTTAGTATATCTTACGATAGTACTTATTTCTTGAGCCATAGATTCAGCTCGAGGCTCCATTTCAAAATAATCAAACACTTTGATTGTTATTAATTGAGAAACAATAATTAATGAAGCAATAATTAAGATTAATCTATTGAGGAGATTTTTTGGGAATAAGGTCATTTAACGTTAGTTAATTCGAATACGTAACCATAACCCCATTTAGTTTTGAGGTATTTAGGTTTATTAGGATCTTCTTCAATAAGCTTTCTAATTCTAGATATTTGTACATCAATACTTCGATCAAATACATCCAGCTCTTTACCTTTGGCGAGTTGCATGATTTGATCACGACTCAATGGTTGATTAGCATTTTCAATGAATACTTTCAGTAAACTAAATTCACCGCTAGTTAGATCAATTTCTTTTTTATTTTTTTTCAAAGATCTTTCTTGGGGATGAAATTCGAAGTCATCAAATTTAATAGCTTTACCTGAGCCCTCATTAACTTTTTCAGAGACCTCCATCTCATGTCTTCTAAAGATAGAATTAATTCTTGCCAACAATTCCCTAGGGTTGAAAGGTTTTGGTAAATAATCATCCGCTCCCATCTCAAGTCCAATAATACGATCCACTTCATCACCTTTGGCAGTTAACATAATAATCGGAGTTTTGATTTTGTTTACCCTAAGGCGCTTGCATATATCTAAGCCATTTTCATCAGGAAGCATTAAGTCTAAGATAATTAAATCTGGATTTCTTTTTAGAATTACCTTATCCAAGTCTTTTCCATGCTCACCGGCAGAGCAATCAAACCCCTGGTCTTGTAAATATTGCTTAATGAGGTCTCGAATTTTTCGATCATCATCAATAATGATTATTTTCTTTTTCATTTTTACTGCATTAAACCTTTTAATTAGATTTTTAAATTTACAATTTATTTACAAATGCATTTAAATATGTAATAAATATGTAACATTTTAATTAGATTATAGACATTCATTTAAATATTTGTAATAAGTATGACAATAAAACACCTATTCCCTTTAATGATGTTCTTTTCAAGTCCTCAAGTTATAGCTGATCAATCAGACTTAAATAATTTTAATGATAAGGAAAAGAGTTTAAAGGTGATCATTAATGAATTTACTAATACCACTAATGAAGAATTTAATGCTTTCTTGCAAGAAAAAAGAAATGAAATGTTATCTAGTGTTGAACAGCGTTTTTTAAACTGTGATAAAGATAATGATGATACTTTAGATGTATTTGAAACTACCTTGTGTCTTCCGCAAGTAGCAAGACAGTTTAGGAAAGTTGATTCAAATAAAGATAATTTGATTTCCCTTGATGAATTATCAATTTTGGCAAAAGAATATTATAAAGATATCAATAAAGAAGCCTTAAAAAAAACAAAGTCTAATCCAGAAAAATTTGCAAAAGAGAACTAATTTTTCTCAATCTCTAATCTCTTAAAATATGTTTAAATGAACTTATGATTTCATTTAAAGTGTATGAATCATTCATAGATCTTCCAAACTCTGTTGATCAGTTAATTGGTGATATTTATTTTTGGAATTTAAATCTTCTTATTGATTTAGAAGGCTCACTTTCAATCGGTGGTAATACAGGTTGGGAAATTAAGTCTATCTGTATATTTGATGGACAAGAGTTGGTGGGTTTTATTCCAATGTTTGTTAAGCATCATTCCTATGGGGAGTATGTTTTTGATTGGTCATGGGCTGAAGCGCATCAGCGATTAGGTTTGTCCTATTTCCCCAAGCTTTTTATAGGCATTCCATTTTCACCAGTAAATGCAAATAAAATAATTGTAAAAAAACCAGAATATAGAGATCTTGCAATTGATTATATTGAAAAATTGATGGTTAATGAAAATCTATCATCAATTCATTACGTATTCTCTAAATATGATGATGAGTTAAATCATCTTTTTAAAAATAGAGGCTGGGCAAATAGAAAAACTATTCAATATGTGTGGGATAACGAGGATTACTGTAATTTTGATGATTTTTTGAAGGCGCTTAGATCGGAAAAAAGAAAAAAAATAAAACAAGACAGAAAGAAAGTTGCTTTAGAAAACATATCATTTAAAACATTTAGAGGAGACGATATAAATGATGATGTGGTCTCATTTTTTTATAAATGTTATTCAATGACTTACTATCAGCATGGATCTCCACCTTATATAAATAAATCATTTTTCGAATCATATTTTTTTAAAGATTCTGAGAGGGTAGTTATTTTTATAGCTTATAAAGATCAAATACCAGTCGCCTGTTCTTTTTCATTACAAGCAAATAATATTCTTTATGGAAGATATTGGGGTGCTGTCAATTTTATTCCATCTTTACATTTTGAGTTAAGTTATTATCAGGGAATTCAATATTGTATTGATAATAAAATAGATAGATTTTATGCTGGTATACAAGGTGAGCATAAGTTATCTCGTGGCTTTAATCCTGAGTTTTCTGAATCATTTCACTTTGTAAATAATCCTCAATTTAAAAAAGCAATTCACGAGTTTGTCGAAAGAGAGGCAGACCTGAATGAGTTGTATAAAAAAGAGCTTGAACAGAGGTCTTCAATCAAATATTAGTTAATATCTTTTTGTCAAGTTGATAACTTATGTATTGCTTATATTTGGCATTAATTTTATTTAAATAATTATTTTTACTTAAAAGTTTCTCTAAATAAAAATTTAGTTCTTGCTGAGAGAATGGTGAATTAAGGACAATAGATTTTTTATCATTTTCGACATAAGAGCTGTATCCACAGTTATCTGTCGTTATGATTGGTAAATTCTGAGATAAGGCTTCAATCAGAATTAATCCAGTATTTTCATATCGTGCTGGATGAATAAGTGCAGTTGCTTCCCTCATGAGCTGAGGGATATTATCATGGCCATGAAAAATTTTGATAGAATCTTCAAGATCGTAGCGCGTAATAAGTTTTCTATATTTTTTTTCGTTATCTTTACCAAAAATAGCAAAATTAAAATTATTTCTAATTTTCACTGGTAAGTTTGCAAAAGCAATAATTGCACGATCCAGACCTTTGGTTTTAAATCCGGAACCAATAAAGATAAGTAATTTGTTACTATTTTTAAAATATTTATTAATTGAGAAAGTCTTACTTTTTGAGGCAATGAAAAACTTTTTATCAATATAAGGAGGTATAAAGATAAATTTACTATCAGGAGTTTTGTAAATAGATTTATAAATTGCGTTTTCTTTTTTAGATATGGATAGTAACTTTGTTTTCGATTTGGGATTAAAAATTTGATACTCTTCTTTATGAAAAAATTGGTACCTTGGCGACAAATTTTTAAAAAAGTTTTTATTTTTACTGGCAAAACATGAATCAGCTGCATAATAAAAATCAAACCCTGAAATTTTACTAAAACTAATTGATATAACATTGTTTTGATCTGCAATATATTGTGAAACCTTTTTTTTAAATTCTGAGTAGCGTTTGTAATTAAAAAAATAGTTAGATTCAATAAGTTTTACAGAAATATTTTTTTCTTTTGGATGGGTTCCATCCCAATCCATACATACTATTTCTACAAAATTTTTTCTACATAATTTTTTAGCTAGTTGTAATAAATCTCTTTGAGCACCTCCATATGGGAAATACTTAAAGATGATTAAAATAAATTTTTTGGATTCTTTATTCAAGAATGATTGATACAACAGTAACAATTGAGAGTATAAAAATAAGCGCTAAAATCAGACCAACTAGCAGGTAAGGTAAAAACCCATTTTTTTCAATAAATTTATCATCATCATTGAATTTACTATTTTTTTGAATTCCAATAAATGCAGCAAGAACACTTTGGATTATGTTTAGTAATGTTTTCATTTAAGTAGTAGCTTAACAAATTAACTAACTTAATATACTGAATTATATTATTTTTTCAAGTAATAGATATTAATTTTCAAAATTAAGTAATTGATTTTAAATGAATTTATGGTGATGATGGAGAGACTTGAACTCTCGACCTCAGGATTATGAATCCTAGACTCTAGTTGATTCTAATACCTTTTGAAGCATTTGAGAGTATATTATAATATACATTTTTTATCACTTTTTAACCCTCTATATCCCACTGTTTTCAATGCTTTCAGAGTATTACCCCTGCTATTTAATGTCAAGTAATTTTTGTCCATCCTATACCCCTTGGTACACAACTCATACAGAAGATCAATTTTTTAATTAATTTTTAAATATTTGAATTCAGAAAATCGGTCCATTTCTTTACTATTTCTTGTCTACTATATTGAGTTAATAACTTTTGTGCAGTTGGGATTTTTTCTTTATATAGGTTATTATTTTCGATAAATAAATTAAATTCACTTTCATCATCAATATTGCAAAAAAAATCTTTAAATTCAAGATATGAATCATACCTTGTCGCAGCAACTGGAATTCCTAATGCAAATGATGTTATTAGTCTATTGTTGCTTACTCCTATTTTTCTTCGATCATTTAAATTACCCGGAATCACAATCCCAGATATATTTTTCCTAATATTTAATAAATTATTTATTGACCATTGCTGAACGCTAATATTACCGAAAGTATTAGTTTTTATTTTTGGTAATTCTTCACATATTAAATTCACTCCTTGATAAGAACTCATAATATGTAAATTGAATTCTAATTTTGATTTCCATTTTTGGAGCATCTCGTAAAGAAAAAATCTATTTACTTCATGACCAAACCATAAAAATTCTCTATTGTTATTTTTAGTCACCTCATAAATATCTAATTCTAGATAGTCTTCTATGGTGAATATATTTTTTATTAGTTTTGTTTCTTTTGTAATTTTTTTTAATAAATTACTGCTTGTAATTATCTTTGGTTTGCATTCAAGAGCATTATTATAAAAATTAGTCAGAGGAGTTTTATTATTTAAATGGTCATCAGTAATGTCAATTACAACATTTTGATGTTTAGATATTAAATTTAACCATTTTTTTTGAATTTGTATGTCATGTACAGGTTTACCAACAAATAATATGTCAGATTCTATTGCAACTTTGTCTTCAGAATTAGAACCAAAACTGACGTTAAAATTATTTTTAATACTTGAATCGAGAAAAATAGCAGTTCTCAATCTTAATGATGCTAAAGAAACTTTGTTAAGTTCTTCCGGATTATTGATCGAAAGTGGAATTAACCAATGAATGCTTTTCATATCTCTCTTAAGTTTTGTACAAAAATTAATATACTTTAATATACTTTTTTCTCAAGAGAGAAATTTTACTGCTAATATTTTAAATTATTGATTTTAAATGAAATAATGGTGGTGATGGAGAGACTTGAACTCTCGACCTCAGGATTATGAATCCTGCGCTCTAACCAGCTGAGCTACATCACCAAAGAACTGAGCATTATATTTTTTTCATGATTTAATGTAAAGCTAAACATTAAATTTAAAGTGAATAACATCTCCATCTTTAACAATATAATCTTTTCCTTCAAGCCTTTGTTTTCCAGCTTCTTTAGATTTTTGCTCACCACCAAAATTTATATAGTCTTCAAAAGAAATGACTTCAGCTTTAATGAAACCCCTTTGAAAATCAGTATGGATTACACCGGCAGACTCTGGCGCTGTGTAACCATTTTTAATGGTCCATGCTCTTACTTCTTTTACTCCAGCGGTAAAATAAGTTTGTAAGTTTAATAGGGCATAGGTTTCTCTAATAATAAGATTTAAACCTGGCTCATCTACATTTAACTCTGATAAAAACAACTCTTTTTCTTCGTCAGTTAAATCAGCAATCTCTGATTCAATTTTTGCACAAATTGGTATGCATTTTGAGCCATGTGTGACTGCAAAATCGATTACTTTTTGTAAATATTCATTATCTTTGAATCCATTCTCATCAACATTCGCAACATACATAACGGGTTTTAATGTAATTAAGAATAATGGTTGAAGAAGTTTTAAATCATCTTCTTCAAGGCTCATATCTTTTAATAATATTCCCTGATTAAGTTTTTCAAGAACTAATTCATATAAATTTAGTTTTTTTAATGCTTCTTTGTCACCTGATTTTGATTTCTTTTTTTCTTTCTCAATAGCTTTTGACACTGACTCCATATCAGCTAAGATTAATTCCGTATTGATCGTCTCTATATCTCCAAGTGGATCAATTTTTCCATCTACATGCACAATATTCTCATCATCAAAGCATCTCACAACATGCAGGATAGCGTTTGTTTCTCTGATATTAGCAAGGAACTTATTTCCTAAGCCTTCACCCTTTGAAGCACCAGCAACCAGCCCGGCAATATCAACAAATTCAACAATTGCTGGCATAATTTTTTCAGGATTTACAATAGCTGCTAATTTATTGAGTCTTAAATCTGGAACTTCAACAATGCCTGAATTTGGCTCAATTGTGCAAAAAGGATAATTTGCAGCTTCTATTCCAGATTTTGTAATTGCGTTAAATAATGTTGATTTGCCAACATTCGGTAATCCAACTATGCCACATTTCATTTCACTAATCCTTTGTGTGTAAATTCAACATTGCTTTTTCAAATTCGCCATGAATCATATAGGATAGATTTTGGTAGCCTTTGAGAATAGCATCATTAATTTGACCTTCCTCGATTTTTTGAGGGCGGTTTAAAACATAACTTTTTACTTTATTTTTATTACCTGGGTGACCAATACCAATTCTTAGACGCCAAAAAGTATTTGTTCCAATATTAGCAATGATACTTTTGAGTCCGTTATGCCCACCGTGCCCGCCACCATTCTTTAGGCGGATATCTCCAGGCATCAGATCTAATTCATCATGAATGATGAGGATTTCATGAGGTTTAAATTTATAAAAATTAACAATTTTTGCGACTGATAGGCCAGATTCATTCATAAATGTTGTAGGATTGAGGAGATGTATATTTTCCAGATCAGAAATTTTTTTATAAAAACCTAAAAATTTAGAGTTTTCATCAAGTGTTTGTTTAATATTATGAGCGATAAGATTATTAAACCAAAATCCGACATTATGGCGGGTCGCCTCATATTCAGGTCCAGGATTACCAAGCCCAATAAATAATTTTATTCCACTCATACAAACAAAAACACCCTTTTTACAAAGGGTGTTAAGTCTATTAAAAAATTAATTTTACTCTTCTTTTGGTTCTTCATTAGAGCTCTCATCAGAAGCTTCTGATGATGAGGAAGCATCAGATGATGCATCGTCCCCCGCTTCTTCAGAAGCTTCTAATGGGTCATCAGCCTTCTGAACTTTAGGTTTAGCAATCGTAGTAATAGCTGGATCATTTTCTTCAGTTAATGCAGTTAATTCAACACCTTCAGGTAGTTTCAATTCTGATAAATGCACTGATTCACCTAAGCCTAGATCTTCTAGGTTAACCTCAATAAATTGAGGTAGATCTTTAGGTAAGCATGAAATATCGACTTCCGTCATGATATGAGAAATCACGCCACCTTCAAGCTTAACCCCTTTGGCGATATCTTCATTAATAAAATGAAAAGGAACGTTTACATGAATTTTTTCATTCTGATTAACCCTTTGGAAATCAACATGAAGGATAGTGCCTTTGACAGGCTCTAGCTGATAATCTCTTAAGAGTACAGATTCTGTCGTGCCATCTGTAGATAATTCCAAGATAGAAGCATGGAAAGCCTCTTTATGAAATTGCAGATGCAATGTTTTGCTATCTAAAACAATTGATACTGCGTCCTTATGATTTCCGTAAAGAATGCCTGGCACTTTACCATTTCTGCGAAGACGGCGGCTCGCACCCGTTCCTTTCGCATCTCTTTTTTCTGCTGTAACAGTAATTTTCATAATATAACTCCGTTAATTAGAAGATATCGCGACCAATTTCTTCTATATTTAAATTAATCAATAAACAATGAGCTTACTGAGTCCTCGTGGCTAATTCTTTTTATTGTTTCTGCTAATAAACTTGCCACAGATATTTGTCTGATTTTCTTACATTGCTGTGAATTTTCAGAGAGCGTAATTGTATCAGTTACTACAATTTCATCAAGCTCTGATCCATTAATATTTTTAATAGCATTGCCAGATAAGATCGGATGAGTAATGAATGCTTTTACTTCGGTAGCGCCTTTATTTTTTAATGCTAAAGCGGCCTTTGTTAATGTGTCAGCAGTATCAACGATATCATCAACAATTACACATGAACGGCCTTCAATATCTCCAATAATATTCATAACTTCAGAAACGTTTGGTTTTGGACGTCTTTTATCGATAATTGCTAGATCTGAGCCTAGAATTTTTGACCAAGCTCGAGCACGAACCACACCGCCAACGTCTGGTGAAACGATAACCAAGTTTTCAGGTTTTTTGGTGGCTAAATCATCAAGTAAAACTGGTGTGGCATAAATATTATCCACTGGGATATCAAAAAAACCTTGAATTTGGTCTGAATGTAAATCCATAGTGAGTAAACGGTCGACTCCAGCACTTGATAGCATATTTGCAACCACCTTTGCCGTAATAGCAACTCTGGCAGATCTTGGCCTTCTGTCTTGTCTTGAGTATCCTAGATAAGGAATCGCAGCTGTAATTCTGGCAGCAGAAGATCTTTTCAATGCATCAACCATGACCATTATTTCCATCAAGTGATCATTCGTAGGCATGCTGGTTGATTGAAGTATAAAAACATCTTTCCCTCTAACGTTTTCTAATAATTCAACCATTGTTTCACCATCACTAAATGTACCAACATTAGCTTTTCCAAGCTTAATATTGAGGTGATCGGTCACTTTTTTGGCGAGATTAGGGTTAGCACTTCCAGTAAAAACCATCAAACTATGGTTATCCATTAACCCTCCTTAAAAATGGCAGGGGAGGAAGGATTCGAACCTTCGCATGCAGGGATCAAAACCCTGTGCCTTAACCAGCTTGGCGACTCCCCTAATGTTTAGCATTATAAGCAATATTATAATTGACACTTGTTACTTCATAAAATTTGACATTTTTTGGTAAATTATCTTTCACCTCATTCAAATTTATTGTTTCATTTAGAATTAAAAAACAACTCGATCCAGTGCCAGTTAATTTAGCCACTCCAAACTGTTGGAGGTAGCTTAGCAGATCATTTATAGTTGAGTTTTTTTGCCTCACAAAAGCTTCTAAATCATTTCCAAGCTCATCAATTAGATCTTCAAAATTGCTGAGAGCCGTAATTTTCAACTCTTTTGATTTATTTGTCAATTTATAACTTGTAAAAACATCTTTTGTGGAGATTTTTATATTCGGATAACACAGCAGAAGTTTTATGGGTGCTAATTCTATTGGTGTAATTTTATCTCCCACCCCCTCCACAATTGCTGTATTGTCGTAAATAAAAAAAGGTACATCTGCACCTAAATTAATACCAATATTTCCTAAGTCTTCTTGTGAAAGATTCAGATTGCATAAAACATTTATTGCAATGAGCATTGTGGCCGCATTCGAGCTTCCTCCGCCAAGACCAGCACCATCAGGTATATTTTTTTTAACATTGATTTCGGCAGAAAAATTCTTTGGCAAAAGCATTTTGCATGCTTTGAAAATTAAATCTTCATCTGTCGGACAATTGATAGATGGATTGTTAATTTTAATTAGATTCTTATTATCCTTTTTTAATGTAATTTTTATTTCGTCATAAAGATCAATATAAGTGAATAAACTTTGAAGATTATGATAACCATCTTTTCTTTTATTAATTACTTTTAAAAAAAGATTGATTTTTGCAGGTGAGTAAAAAATTTTGGATGTCATGCTAATGCATCATTGTAAAAATATGGTTAATTCTATATCTTTATTTTTAACTTTTATAATTTTAGGTTCAAAACCTGACAATGTTTCAATTTTTGATAATTTGTCAACAGATATTTCACAATAGCCTGTGTCAACTCTAATTGGCTTGTTATCATACTCAGTATATAGAATTCTTTTAAATTCCTTGATAGGTAGGTCTTTAATAAAATTTTTAATGTTTTGATCTTCTTTGTTCTGATATTCAATTAAAATTTCTTCACGCACAGAGATTTTGCTAATGATTTGATTCAGAGGGGATAAAAGAATCATTTCATGACCACTGTCGTTCGGGTAGAATTTAAAAGACCCCGTGTACCCTTTATCTTTTACAAAAAGTTTGAATTTCCCATTAAATTTTTTTTCTTCAGAAGTTAGCTGATACGTATTTACAAAATCATTGTAAGTATAAATATCTTTATTGGGATTTATGTTAAGAGTTTGACAGCTGGAAAGAAACGTAAAACTAATTAATAAAAAGTAACAGAAGAAGCTATTGAAATAGTCTGTTTTTTGTTTCAATAAGAATTGAATTTTCAGGGAATCTCTCAAGTGAGCCTTGCCATATAGAAATCGCTTCATTTTCTTTTCCTTGCTTCCATAAAACTTCACCTAAATGCGCCGCAATCTCGGGATCTTCCTGAATAGAATATGCTTTAGTAATAAATTCGTAAGCGATATCATAGTTTCCTAGTCTATAGTGAACCCATCCCATGCTATCGAGGATATAGTGATTTTGTGGCTCAATTGATAATGCTATTTCAATATATCTTTTAGCATCATCAAGTTTAACATTTCTATCAGCATAAGAATAACCGAGAGCATTGTAGGCAATTGCATAATCAGGCTTAAGTGAGATTGCTTTTTTTAGCTTACTTTCCATTGCATCAAAGTCTTTATTTTTTTCATGAAGCAAGCCAAAATCAAAATAGAATTCAGCAGAATCAGAATATTTTTCCTCTTCGCTAAGCATTAAATCAATTGCTTTTTGGAATTGGTTATCGTTATATAAAAAAGATGTTTTGAGTTGTAAAAATTTCAACTTCTCCTGTCTATCAAGCGATTTATATTGATCAAGATACTCAATAGCTTGGTCAATGCCATTTTCAGCTCTTATTGCTTGAGCAGCGAAGATTCTTGAGTCGACAAACAAAGGTCCAGTGCTGATCTTCTCAATATAGCTAATGACTTTATCAATTTTCTGTCTTTGCCCGTATATTCTCGCTAAATACATGTTGATTTGATCGGGGTTGTAATATTTTCTTTCTAAGCTTTGATTGAGGAACTGTTCAGCCATAATGTCATCACCTGTTTCAAGAGCTAGGAGCGCAACAGTAAAGCTTATTTCAGCCGAAGCTAGCGGGCTATTTACCAGCTTTTCAAAATGTTTTTTTGCGGCTGGGTATTGTTCTGTCTGAACAAGAGCTTTTGCTAACTCAAGTCGCACTGTGTTGGATTTTGGATTGGTTTTTATAAAGTTCTGATATGTTTCAATCGCTTTCATTGGATCTTCATCAAACTCAATCGATCCTTTAAAAAGAGTGCTTGTTTCCCAGTTTGGGTTGAGTTTATCAATGGCTGCTAATTCTTTATCGCGAATGGTGATATTTCCTGCCATGTGAGCAGTATGAGCTACAGCAAAATGGGCTTCTACCATCTTGGCATATGGTTTTGCAATATCAATAATAAATCTTAGAGCATTGCTTTTATTCTCAACTCTTGTCAGGATATTATTCAGATATAAAAAACCATCTCCTTTAGACTTTTCATTCTCTAGTATTTCTTTTACAAGCGGCTTAGCCTTTGATAAGTTGCCACTTGCTATATACATTTCTGCCAAAACTTTTTTGGCATCACTTGATTTTGGGTCAAGTTTACTCCACACCCCTGCAGCATCTAAAGCTAGTCTTCCATTTCGAACCATGCCGCCTAATTGGGCTGCACTTTGAGCAAAGCCAGTATTTTTTGTTAATTTAGCTAAATCTAGGTAAAGATGACCCGCAGCGTTTATGTCGTTACGCTGAATCGCAAGTTCAGCTAGTAAAAATTTGTAGACGAATTCAGCATTGGCTTCACTAATTTGCGGTGGCAGATCAGGGTTAAATTCTTCAGACTGCTCTTCAGATATTCCAATGGCAGGAATTAAAAATGCAAAAAATGTGAGTACGAAATAATTAATGTGTTTCATGTAAATCCAAGTTTATTTTATTCATAGACTACTATCAATAGAAATGACTATCGAATTAGAATATAATTCAGCATATTTTTTAAAAAATACATAAACTTTTATGACTACTATCTTGTCATTTAAAGTGAAATAAATTTATAAATACTATGGTTACTACATTAAAAGCATTAGGATTAACAAGGTTATTCGGCCCAAATAAGGCGGTCAATAATGTTTCGTTTGAGCTTTCAAAAGGTGAAGTATTAGGTTTTTTAGGTCCTAATGGTGCTGGTAAGTCGACCACCATGCGTATGCTCACTGGTAACCTTGCTCCAACTGAGGGGCAGGTTGAAATTTGTGGCATTAACATCATAGAAGAGCCAAAATTAGCTAAAGCTAATATTGGTTATCTTCCAGAGATGAGACCACTGTATAAAGAATTTAGAGTTAACGAATTTTTAAAAATTGCTGCGAAATTGCATAATATTCCTGCTAAAAAAATTAATTCATCTATTGATATTGCAATGGAGAAATGTGGGCTAACACATATGAGCAATCGATTGATTGAAAATTTATCTAATGGATATCAGCAGCGGGTAGGTATTGCTCAAGCTATTATTCACAACCCTGAGATAGTGATTCTGGATGAGCCAACCGTTGGACTAGACCCAATTCAGATTAGAGAAATCAGAAAGCTTATCAAAGAAATAGGTAAGGAACATAGCGTTATCTTATCTACTCACATTCTTCCTGAAGTTGAGATTGTTTGTGATCGAGTACAAATTATTGATAAAGGAAATTTAGTATTTCATGGATCAATAGATGATCTAAAGCAGCAAAGAAGAGGTAATAAATTGCTAGTGGGCTTTAAGAAGGCACCAACATTAAAGAAATTACAATCCTTATTTGATGTTGTGAAAATAGAAAAACAGGAAGACTCACTTCATGTCATCCAATTTAAAAATTTAGATTTCGATATGGAGAAGTTTATTCAAGTTTGTGTTAAAGAGAAGTTAGGTTTATTTCAAGTTTCACCGCATATTACCAGTCTCGAAGATACATTTGTTCAACTAACTAATAAATAAAAATAAAAATAAAAATGAAGATGATTATAAATATTGCTTCTAAGGAAATTAAAAGTTTTTTCGTGACCCCAATGGGTTGGATAATTTTGGCTTTAATTACCGCTGCCTTTGGCACCTATTATCTTGAGGGGGTTAATAGTTATTTTGAAGTCATGTCTGGAGCAATCCGACCAGCAGAGAGAGTTGGCGTGACTATTTATGTTGGTCAAACGGTCTATGGCGCTGCTTTTTTCCTTATGTTATTTGCGGTTCCGCTGATGTCCATGAGACTAATCAGTGAAGAAAGACGACAGCAAACGCTTCCTTTTTTATTCTCTGCTCCAGTCTCTATAGTTGAAATTGTTTTAGGAAAATTTTTTGGACTTTTCGCTTTTTTAGCCCTGATGGTTGTTTATATATTTTTAATGCTTTCAACTTTAAATATTTGGGCAGATATTGACTTTGGCTACCTCTTTTCGAATACATTTGGATTGTTGCTTCTTGTTGGAAGTTTTGCAGCCATCGGTATATATTTTTCAAGTCTAACCAGTCAACCAATTATTGCTGCAATTTTAAGTTTTATTTTTGCATTCTTACTCTTGGGCTTGGAAAGTTACTTTGCAAGTCAGCCCAATCATTGGTTTCATCATGTTTCATTGTTGAAACATTTTCAGACTTTTTCTAGAGGGGTTATTAGCTCAAAGGATATTATTTATTTCCTACTATTTATTTCCACTTTTATAGTTTTAACAATTCGCCGCTTAGATGCAGATAGGTTAAGAGGTTAATGAAAAATACAAAAAATATTAAGCAAAGGCTACAACTTCTACTTCAAAATTGGATATTTGTTGTTTTATTCATCATTCTTATTCTTTTGCTCGGGTTTATTTCAAATCAGTTTGAATTTTCAAAAGATATAACTCAAGCCAATAGAAATACGCTTACTGAGGGAAGTATTGGTGTTTTAAAAGAAATGGATGGTCCAATTAATCTGACTGTGTTTGCAACCAAAGATGACGTAAATAAAGGTGATAAATTTCGCCAAGGGATTATTAACTTTATAGCTCGCTATCAACGCTCCAAACCAGACATTAACATTAAATTTATTAGCCCTGTTGAGGAGCCAAAATTAGCACAGGAGATGGGTATACGTGTTGATGGTGAAGTTGTTGTTGAATATAACAAAAGAACTGAACATATCACTCCACCTTTTGCTGAACAAGAATTAACTAACTTGCTAGTGAGATTAACTAGAGCTAATGAAAAGCCAATCATGTATCTTGACGGTCATGGAGAAAAAAATCTTTTAGGGTTAAAAAATTCAGATTTAGGTGAATTTGGTAAACAGTTAGAAAGTAAAGGATTTAAATTTTCAAACCCTGATTTAACAGTATTACCATCTGTTCCTGAAGAAGGGTCCATGTTGGTGATAGCCAGTCCCAAAAAAGATGTTTCTGACTTAGAGGCAAAAAAGATTGTGAACTTTCTTGAGTCAGGCGGTAATCTTTTATGGCTTATCGATGACAACAATTTTAAAGGTCTTGATGAGGTTGCAAAATATATTGGCCTAACTGTTTTGGATGGTAAAATTTTCGATCCGAGTTCTGAACAGTTCGGTTCAACTCCAGATTTGACTTTTGCTCTTCGTTACGGTGACCACCCCATAACAAGAAATTTTATGTTAAGAACTTTGTTTTCAAATCCAATAGCCTTGAATGCTAAGGGTACTTATGAAAATGGATGGGAGGTTACTGAACTAATTGATGTTGCTGCTGGAGGATGGCTTGAACGCGGTAACGAAAAAAATCCTACTTTTGAAGAAGATCAAGATCAGCCTGGTCCCCTTAATATTGCGGTTGCATTAAAACGTGAATATGGCGAAGTTGGTCAGCGTGTTGTGGTAGTCGGTAATTCTGAGTTTTTATCTAATGCCTTTATTACGTCAGGTGGAAACCTAGATTTAGGCGTCAATTTAGTGAACTGGCTTAGTGGTGATGATAAGCTCATTAATATTCAACCCATGCCGCTTAAAGATGTAAATGTTACAATTCCTGAAACACGAACATCATTTGTCATTGCTTGGACTATATTTCATAGCTTTCAATATTTTATTCCTGTTGGATTATTTATTGGCGGCATTTGGTTGTGGCTCAGAAGAAGAAAGAGATAAACTAATATTGTATGAATAAAAGATGGCTACCAATCATAGTTCTAATTTTAGTTATTGCACCCTTGGCTTGGTTTTCTTTAAGCTTTAAAAATCAAGAAATAGCAGATAGTAGTTATGAAATATCTAATTTAAAGTTATCTGAATTTGATGAGATTTTCATTGATTTTCCATCCAAGGCAGCAACGTCCTTTAAAAAAATAAATGGTTATTGGTATCAGACTAAACCTTATCAAACAAGAGCGGATCAAAACATTGTGTATCGGTTGTTGTCAATTTTGGCTACCAAATCTAAAGAAAAACTTGAATCATTACAAATTGAAAAATATGGCTTAGATAAGCCAAAACTAAAAATGACATTTAGCAATGAAAACCAAAAAGAGGTATTTTCATTTGGAACCTATAACCCAGTGACAGAACAACAGTATGTCCTATATGACAATAGTGTTTATATCTTAGATGGCATTTTCTCAGAAATGGCAAGTTATCTACCTGTTGAATTAATTGATAAAAAACCATTAGCACCCTTTGAAAAAGTCATGAAATTTGACTTCTCTAGACTTGAGCAATGGCAAGAAAATTATTTGCGAGTAGAAATAGATGATATGGGTAAAATTAAGGCTGATGGGAAAAAAATAGACTATGATGAGATGCAGCTCGCGGAATGGTTTACTGATAATTGGTTAAAAGCAGTGTCGACCGCTGTTGAACCTTATAAGCTCGATGCTAGGATTGGATATAAGAGTTTTGATGTTTATTTAGACGATAAAGTAAAGATAACTTTTTATCGTATTCAAGAGTCACCAGAGTTACTATTATTTAGGAAGGATGAAGGTCTTTTATATCACTTTCCGCAGGATGTTGGATTTACGATGCTAAATCCGAATATATCCCGACAAGATTAATTGTGCCTGAACTTCCAGAGGTTGAAACTACAGTCCGTGGAATAAAATCAATAGAGTCATCTGTCATTGAGAGGATTGATGTGTTTAATCCAAATTTGAGATGGCCTATTTCGAATGATCTATCCTTTTTTTTAGATAACAAAAAAATATTAAGTGTCTATCGTCGGGCAAAGTACATTATTATTAAGTGCTCAAATGCACATCTCGTGATCCACCTTGGTATGACAGGTAAATTGGTGTTTGCTAAACCTAAAGACACCTTAAAGAAACACGATCATATGCAAATAAAATTTGCCAATAGTGACCAAGTCATTCGATATAACGACCCAAGGAGATTTGGATCTGCACATCTAGTTAAGAATAAACTTGAAGATTTTAGATTACTGTCTAATCTTGGGATAGAGCCGCTGGCAGAAGAATTTGATGGAAACTTTCTTTTTACTAAAGCTCGAAACAGAAATGTACCAATAAAAGCTTTTATCATGAATCATCACATAGTTGTAGGTGTTGGTAATATCTATGCCAGTGAGGCATTATTTTTATCAGGAGTCAGGCCATCGATTCCAGCAAGAAGGGTTACAAGAAAAAAAATGGAGGTACTAGTAAAAAATATTAAATATGTTTTATCTATCGCAATCGAAAAAGGTGGATCAACTATTAGTGATTTTATGAACACAAAAGGGGAGCAGGGTTACTTCCAAATTGACCACCAAGTATACAATCGTGAAGGTCAGCCTTGCAATCAATGTGGAGCTAAGATAAAAAAAATAATTATTGGTCAGCGTTCAAGTTTTTTTTGCAGTAGCTGCCAATGTTGATTGTTGAGTCATGAGAGAAACTACAACCATTGATAAGATGCTCACAAATAATCCAATTAGTTGAGCTGGTATTAATCCACTCTCTCCAAATACAACTTCAAAGAAGATCCAGGTCGCAATCCCAAAGCAAATAGATGCCAATGCGCCGTGATGATTAGCTTTTTTCCAAAAAATGCCAAAAATAAGCGGGGTAAATGCTCCAGCTAAGGTAACTTTATAAGCAGACTCTACCATTTGAAAAATAGTTAAATCTGATGCTAGAGCATAATTCAATACTACAAAAGAGAATGCTACCAAACATATTCTCATCATTTTAAGAAATTCTTTATCAGTCATTCCTGGCCTGAGGGGTTTGATAACATTTTCTGCAAATGTAACAGATGGTGCTAGCAGTGTTGCAGACGAGCAACTCATAATTGCAGATATCACCGCTCCAAAAAAAATTATTTGTGCAATTGGTGGAGTGTATTTAATAATAAACTCAGGGAGCACATATTGGGAGTCAAATTCAATAATTGACTGAAAATACAGCGGATCGATTATTGTTGCTGAATAAGCAATAAACATTGGAACGAATGTAAAAGCAAAATAAATTGATGCTCCAAAAATAGACCCCCAGAAAGCAATCTTAGCACTTTTGGCAGAGGTAATTCTTTGAAAAACATCTTGCTGGGGGATGGATCCCAGCATTAATGTAACCCACACGCCAAAAAATGAAATCCATGTAAAAATATCACCCTTAGGCCAAAAATCAAATTTGTTATTTTCTCTCGCATGATCAAGCACATAGGTAATACCGCCAGACATGTCAGATACGATATAGCTTATAAAGAGCAGGCCAGAAATAATTACCAACATTTGAATAAAATCAAGAATAGCAACTGATAACATACCGCCAAGAGTAGTGTATGAAACGACGATAAGAGTCCCAATAATCATTCCTACCTCTTCTGAGACTTGATGACCGCTTAATACGCTGATGATCAAACCTAATGCTTTAATTTGGGCAGCAACCCATCCAAGGTATGAAATCAAAATAGCAATTGACGTTATGACTTCAATTTTACGGTCATATCTTTTGCGATAAAAATCACCAAGAGTTATAAAATTAAGATGGTATAAATATTTAGAGAATAGAAAACCTGCAATAATAAGACACAGGCTAGCCCCAAATGGATCTGCAACCAACCCATGCAACCCTTCGTTGACAAATGTGGAGGAAACTCCAAAGATGGCCTCAGCACCAAACCATGTGGCAAAGACAGTTGCAATGACAACCGGCAAGGGTAAATGCCGTCCTGCGATGGCAAAATCTCGCGTATTTTTAACTTTCGTGGATACGTAAAATCCTATACCAACAGATATCAGTATATAAACACAAACAAAAGTGAGAAGCATATGTTCGAAATTTGTTGATTAAAAAAGAAAAATAATAATAAATAATTGAACGCACATCAATATAAAAAAAACAGCAATAACCCATTTTAAATAATTATTATTTTTTTTATGCTGCACATTTGAGAGCTGTTGTTTTACTAATTGACTTGATAAATCAAGTTGCTGCGTTTTAAGTTGCTCGTAGTGTGGAAGATTTTTAATAATATTGAGCCATTTTGGAAAATCTTTCTTTAGAGATTTAATAAAGTGTTTAATACCCAGCTGTTCTTTGAGCCATTTTTCTAAAAAAGGCCTGGCGGTTTTCCAAAGGTCTAGATCTGGATTCAATTCTCGGCCAAGACCCTCCACATTTAATAAAGTTTTTTGAAGCATCGTGAGTTGAGGCTGTATTTCCATGTTAAATTGTCTGGAAGTTTGAAAAAGCCTGATCAGTAATTTACCGAAAGAGATTTCTTTGAGTGGTTTATTAAATATGGGCTCACAAACTGCTCTTATTGCATTCTCAAATTCATCTACTGAGGTGTCTGACGGCACCCAATTGGAGTCAAGATGAGCTTGAGCTACTCCACGGTAATCTCGATTAAAAAAGCAAACAAAGTTTTTAGCCAAATAGTATTTATCCTCCTCGTTAAGGGTGCCCATAATCCCAAAATCCATTGCCACGTAACGCCCATCTTTCGCAACTTGTATATTTCCTGGATGCATGTCAGCATGAAAAAAACCATCTCTAAAGACTTGGGTGAAGAAAATGGTGACCCCATTTTCTGATAGTTCAATCAGATCTATTTTATTTTTCTTTAATACGTCTATTTGCGATATCGGAATACCATCCATTGCTTCCATTACCATCACTTTTTCATGACAGAAGTCCCAATATACTTTTGGCACAATCAATAATTTTTTATCTTTGAAGTTTTCTCCCAAGTGCTCACAATGCCCTGCCTCTAGGAGGAGATTTAATTCTGATTTAGTATGTTTCTCAAATTCATTTACTACCTCAACTGGCTTTAAACGCTTTCCTTCAGACCATAAAATTTTTAATAAACCAGCAACCCACTTGAGGAGCTTGATGTTATTTTTAACTTGTCTCTCTATATCAGGCCTTAAGATTTTAATTGCTACTTTTGAACCATCCATCAATTCACCAAGATACACTTGAGCAACAGAGGCGCTAGCAATAGGCTTTTCTGAAATATGCCTAAATATTTTTTGATAACCTGCTGGATAAGCTTCATCAAGAATTTTCTTTGTTTCTTTAAAACTGAAGGGAGGTACTTTATCCTGAAGTTTTGCTAGCTCATTAGCAATATCAGTGGGTAAAAGGTCTCGTCTTGTTGATAACATTTGCCCAAATTTAACAAATATTGGTCCAGCTACTTCAAGAGATCTTCTTAAGTTTTCAGGTTTTGAGCCACCTTTAAAAATTCGAATTGGGAAAAGTAAATAGGAAATAAATCTTACATACACATTAGTATTAAAAAATAAATCTAATTTATAAAATAAGGCGATGTATAAGAATCTTAAAAACTTAAAAATAGTCATTTAAAGATCTCATTATATTTACGTTGTAAGTTTTCAAAACGTATTGAAAGCTCATCAACATCGTCATTAAATTCTTTTACTTGATAGATTTTGGCAAAAATTTTATTTTCTTCTTGATAATACTCAACAGTTGTTTCGATTATATTTTTGGTAATATCACGAATCCGAGTGATAATTTTTTTTGATAATCTCTGATAGATTCCTGCAGCTTGAGGGCCCAGATATTTTTCTACCTCTAGGCTTAAATCCCATTCTAAATTTTTTAAAATCTCACTCATTTTTTTTGCTAATTTCATATCCCCTTGGATTTCAATATCATCAAGATCTTGCTTTGTTATTATTTGGAAGACCGTTTTATTTGAAATTTTGATAGTTAAGCTTGGTTGTGACTCAGAATTGTTGACTAATGAGAGTGAACCATCATTATTGATCTGCATTAACTGGATAATAAAATCATTGCCGTAGCTCAATTGGATTATTTTTCCTCCAAAATCAATCAGATGGGGTTTTATCCAATCATTTTGATGAAGAATATGGTTCACTCCATCCATCATTTTAGTTTTTACCATCATGATTTATATCCAGAGTGAACAGAGACTATTCCTGCTGATAGATTGGTGTATTTAGTTTTACAAAAACCAGCCTCATTAAGCATTTGTAACAATTTTGCTTGGTCTGGGTGCACACGAATTGATTCTGCTAAATATTGATAGCTTTTTTCATCATCTGCAATTTTCTTGCCAATTCTAGGAATAATTTTAAATGAAAAGAGATCATATATTTTTTCCAGAGAAGGGTGAATTTTAGAAAATTCAAGAATTACAATCCTACCACCTGGCTTTAGGCATCTAAATACTTCATTTAAGACGGACTGTTTATTGGTCATATTTCTTAATCCAAAACCAATGCTGACTAGATTAAATGAATTGTCAGGGAATGGAATGTGTTCTGCATTAATGAGCATGGAAGATATAATTAAGCCCTGATCAATGATTTTCTTTTGACCCTCTTCAAGCATGCTTTGATTTATATCGCTATGAATTACAGATGCTTTAGGATTCTTTTTTTTGAATAAAATTGAGAGATCTCCAGATCCTGCAGCTAAATCTAGAATATGATCATTATCTTTTATAGCAATATCAGAAGCAATATAACGCTTCCAAAGTCGATGAAGACCGAAAGACATGATGTCATTCATTAAATCATATTTGGAAGCAACTGATGAAAAGACCTCTTTAACTAAAGGTTCTTTTTCTTCAATATTGATTTCACTAAATCCGAAATGCGTTTTATTTTTTTTCAAAATGTTGTTTTAGTTTTATTTGATAGTCTTGCCATAAAATATCATAATTTGATGCCAATTCATAAAGATAATCCCATGTATACAAGCCTGTATCATGTCCATCGCTGAAAATTAGTTTGATAGCATAATTACCAACAGGCTCAATGCCTTGAATTTCAACATTTTCTTTTCCTATTTGAAGGACAGCTTCGGATGGATGGTGACCTTGAACTTCTGCGGAAGGTGAAAATACTCTCAAAAATTCAGCAGAGAGCATACATTCAGTATTGTTGTTGAAGTTAATTTTTAGAAGCTTTTGATCTTGATGATAATTAATTTCAACAGGGGTGGGCACAGACACAATTTAACTACATTAAGCTTTTTAATTTTTTCAAAGCGTTTTGTTCTATTTGCCTAATTCTTTCTGCAGACACACCAAGCTCATCAGCTAGTTCATGGAGCGTTTTGGATTTTTCTTCATTGAGCCATCTTGATTCTAGAACGTATCGGCTTCGTTCATCGATCGATTTAATAGCATTAGTTAATGCTGAAATGCTATTAGATTCTGATTCTTTGGAAATTAATTGCTTTAATGGATCGGCATTGTCATCTTTTAAATAAGATATAGGACGAAATATTTCATCCTCATTATCGTCATCTTGGTAATCAAGTGCAATTTCATTACCATTGAAACGATATTCCATCTCCTTAACATCAGCTTCTTTAACATTTAATTCTTTTGCAATCTCTTTAATTTCATCTTGCTTAAGAGGTTGTAATGTTTTTTTCATGCTGCGGAGATTAAAGAATAATTTTCTTTGTGCCTTAGTGGTCGCTGTTTTAACTAAACGCCAATTGCGAACAACAAATTCTTGAATTTCTGCTTTAATCCAGTATATCGCGAATGACACAAGCCTGACTCCACGAGATGGATCAAATCGTTTCACAGCTTTCATCAATCCAATATTTCCTTCCTGGACAAGATCTGCCTGATTGAGACCATAACCTGAATAGGAGCGAGCAATTTTTATTACCAGCCTTAAATGAGACATAATTAACTGTCGAGCAGCCGTAAGATCATTTTCTTCATGAAGTTTTTTTGCTAAACCTATCTCTTCTTCTTCGGTAAGCAAAGGAATTGCCTGCACCTGCTGTTGGTACAAGTCAAAGCTATCCAAAGACGGACTTAAGGGTATAGTTAAAGCATTGTTCATAAAATAATTTCCTTAATGTTTATCATGATTTTAGCACTCTATAGCTAAGAGTGCTAATTTTAGATAAAAGTTCACTTAAAATCAATGATTTAACTATTATTTTTTAGTTTAGATAAGGTGCGATTTGTCGAGAAATATGAGGCCAGCCAACTGACGGCAACAGACAAAATGATCATTATTACATAATGGATAATGAGCAAATCATTCACAGAGATGTTGAAGCCCAATATTGATTCGATAACGTAGGCATAATAGTTGAAAATAAAGATCATTAGCTTAATGATAGCGATTGCGACGATAGCCCCGCCGATTCCATAAAATACTCCTGTATAAAGGAAAGGTCGCCTAATAAATGCATTAGATGCCCCAATGAGCTTGCTGACTTCCATTTCATCTTTAAATGACAAAGCTTGTAATCTTATTGTATTGCCGATAATGACAGCCAACACACTTAATAACAGAATTCCTAAAAAGTTAATCATGAGTTCACCTAAAGATAAAATGGAATTCAATTTATTTACCCAAGCAGAGTCCAGTAAAACATCATCTATGATGGTAAATTCTTTTAGTTCTTTTACAAGGTAATCAATTTCATTCTCGTCTAATGTTGCTAAGGATAAGTAGAAGCTGTCTGGCAGTGGATTTTTTTCAACCAAACTATCCCCATCAATCATAATTTTTTTTTGTAATTTTACCCAGGCATCTTCTTTTTTTTCAAAGGTAATTTTATTAACAATGGGTTGCTCTTTTAAGAAGCTGGTAAATGTTTTGAGTTCATCATCTTTATACTGGTCTATTAAAAAAATACTAATTTCAGCAGAATATTCAATTTGTGAAGAAGCTTGCTTTATATTTTCTAAAAAGAGTAACGCAGACATAGGCAGGCAGGTTGTGATGCCAATAATTATGAACATCACAAGGCTTCCAGCTTTCGCATACAATAATCTGCGTAAAGCAACCTTTAATGCCTCAATGTGATTAAGCAGGTAGTTGATCATAAGATTGTTGATTTAATTTAAGCTGCCCATTTTCTAAATGTATATGTTTAAAGCGCATAGGAATATTTGGGAGCTCATGAGTTGATATAATTACTGTGACCCCAACTTGTTGAAAGCTGAAAAAAATATTCATAATATCGTTTGCATAACCTTTATCTAGGTTTCCTGTTGGCTCATCGGCAATAATAATGCTTGGACGGCATACAATAGCTCTTGCTATAGCTAAACGCTGTTGCTCCCCCCCAGATAGCGTAATTGGCATCATTCTTTCTTTATTAAGCAATCCCACTTTATCTAGAGCAGCTCTAATCCTTTTTTCTGCCTCCTCACCAAAGATATTGTTAACCGCTAAGGGCAGGGCAACATTTTCATAGCAGTTTCTGTCATACAACAACTTATGGTCTTGAAACACTATACCAAACTTTTTTCTGATCTTATTAAGTGTTGTATCTTTTGCTTGTGCAAGATTAAAATTTTCAAAGATGACTGTTCCTGACGATGGTTTTTCTATTGAAGATAGTACTTTTAAAAGTGTCGATTTACCCGCACCAGAGGCTCCTGTAACGAATACTAATTCTCCGGGAAGTATTTCAAGACTTATGTTCTGAAGCGCCTCTTGATAACCAGGATACCTTTTGTAAACTTGATCAAAACGAATCATTCCAACATACCCTCTACATAATCTTCAGCACTAAATATCTTAAGGTCATCAATTTTTTCCCCAACACCAATAAATCGGAGGGGGATCGGTTGTTCTTTTGCAATCGCCGCAACAATTCCTCCCTTAGCCGTACCATCCAGTTTAGTCATAATTAATCCAGTTAATAAAACTGCCTCATTGAAAACTTTTATTTGATTGATTGCATTTTGACCAGTATTGGCATCTAAAACTAAGATCGTTTCATGTGGAGCAGTTTCATCAAATTTTTGAATAACCTTTTTTATTTTAGCCAGTTCATCTATAAGATGTTTTTGGGTGGGAAGTCGACCAGCAGTATCAGCAATTACAATATCAATTCCCTTAGCCTTAGCCGATTGCATCGCATCAAAAATTACCGCACTTGGATCTCCTGTGTTTTGAGATATTACGGTGACATTGTTTCGATCGCCCCAAACTTGAAGTTGCTCTTTTGCTGCAGCACGGAAAGTATCACCAGCCGCAATTAGAACACTCTTTCCTTCATCTAGGAGCAGTTTAGTTAATTTACCTATAGTAGTCGTTTTACCAGCCCCATTCACCCCTACAACCAAAATTACAAAAGGAGTAGTTTTAATATGAATTAATGGTTTTTCAATTTGCTTCAATAATTCTGATAGGATTTTTTTAAGCAAACTTTTTAATTCAGAACCATCTTCTAATTTTTCTTTTTTTACCCTGTCTTTTAATTCAGTAATAATTTGTTGAGTGGCTGCGTAACCCACATCTGCAGCAATTAAAGTCATTTCAAGGTCATCATAAAACTGTTGATCAATTTTTTTTGTAAATGACAAAGCAGATAAATTTTCACTAATAGCATCTCTAGTTTTTTTGAGGCCTTGCTTAATTTTTTCTGCAAAGGAAAGCTTTTCTTCCTTTTTTGGTGAACCTTCTTTTTCTATTACCGAATCTATTTCAATTTTTTTATCTGGTCTTAATTGTTTTTCTTCATTTTTTGGTTTAGTTTTTTTGACAGGCTCTTTTTTTACTGTTCTTAATTTTATAACAGCCTTTTTTTTTGGCTCTGTTTTTGGCTTGGTTGTTTTTTTGACAGGTTTTGAATCAGTTTTTTTTGATTCATCACCTTTAAAAAGTTTTTTTAGGAAATCAAACATAATTTCTTTATGATGTGAGCGAACTTACTTTATGTTTAACAGTCATTGTTAATAATTATAGCAAACATTAACCTCTATCATTTCAATATTATGCGAATTTTATTAAGTCTTTTTCCATTATTTTTTTGTTTTTCACTGTCAGCTGCTGTCCATGAGTTCAAACTTAAGAATGGCATGAGAATCATGGTTAATGAAGATCATAGAGCCCCTGTTGTCGTTTCACAGGTGTGGTATCAAGCTGGTAGTATCGATGAAGTTAACGGTAAAACTGGTGTTGCCCATGTTTTAGAGCACATGATGTTCAAGGGTACCAAGTCAACTAAGCCTGGAGAGTTTTCAGAAATTATTGCTCGTTCCGGCGGTAGAGAAAATGCGTTTACTGGAACTGACTACACTTGTTACTTTCAAACGATGGAGAAATCCCAGTTAGAACTATCATTCAAAATGGAATCAGACCGAATGCAAAATCTTGTGATTTCTGCGGAAGAATTTGACAAGGAAATTAAGGTTGTCATGGAAGAGCGTCGATGGAGAACTGAAGATAAACCTGAAGGAAAGTTAAACGAAACCTTTAATGCATTAGCGTTTAAGGCCCACCCTTACGGCAGACCAATTGTTGGGTGGATGAATGATTTAGAATCCATGACCTATGAAGATGCATTAGAATGGTATAACAATTGGTATGCACCTAATAATGCCATACTGGTCGTTTCGGGCGATGTTAACCCAGCTGAAGTTTTTGATTTAGCAAAAAAATATTTTGCCAAGGTGCCCTCCAAAAAAATACCTCCGAGAAAACCACAGCTAGAGCCAGTTCAAAAAGGAATGGTTCGCGCTGAACTGCAAGCAGCAAGCAAGCTGCCCATGCTCCAAATGGGTTACAAGGTCCCATTACTCAGCAAAAAAGATGCCAACAATGATACAACAGCATTTGCCTTGGAAGTTCTCGCGGGAGTTTTATCTGGAACTTCAACAGCTAGAATACAAAAAGAGTTAGTGCAGTCCGGTAAATCACTCAGTGCTTATGCAAGCTACCCAATGCTATCCAGAGGGGATGTTGGAACTTTTGAATTTGTTGTGACCTTGAATAGCGGTATTCAGGTTAGTGATGTTGAAAACATTATCAAGGCTGAATTAAAAAAAATAGCTAATGAAGGTGTTACTGATGAAGAATTAGCTCGAGTAAAAGCCAATGTGATTGCTGGCGATGTTTATGAAAAGGATTCAATGTTCTATCAAGCAATGATTATTGGTCAGCTTGAGACAATGGGCTACTCATATAAGATTAAAGATGATTATATTGAAAATATTAAAAAAATTACATCAGAAGATGTCAAAAAAGTTGTTCAGGAATTTTTTAAAGAAGATGTTTTAACGGTTGTTCATCTGAAGCCAGAATCGGTTTAAATCTAACCAAGGAGTTTTATGAGAGTTTTATTATCAATTTTTTGTTTATGTTTTTCATCGATACTTTTTGCCAATATTAATATCGATTTTTGGAAGACAGAAAATGGGGTCAGAGTCTATTTTGTTGAATCTCATGAATTACCAATTGTTGATATCAAAATTAACTTTGATGCTGGCTCTGCTAGAGACCCGGAAGGGCAGCATGGTGTTGCTAATTTGACTAACTACTTGATGTTACTAGGCGCAGGAGATTTGAATGAAAATCAGATAAGTAATCGTTTTTCTGACATCGGTGCTACCCTCGGAGGTGGTATTGATCGTGACCATGCTCAGCTGTCAATTAGGACTTTATCTGATAAAAAAGCATACACTCAGGCAGTAGATACTTTTAAGCTTTTGCTAACAAAACCATCTTTTACCAATGATGTTTTTGAGCGCGAGAAAAAAAGTACACTATCCTTAATTGATCAATCAAAAACTCAGCCAGACTCATTGGGTAAGAATGCGTTCACCAAAGCATTATATGGTAATCATCCTTACAGCTATCCTGAGGAAGGATTGTCTGAATCAGTATCAAAATTGACTCGAGATAATATTGTTGATTTTTACAATCAGTTTTATTCCTCTCAAAATGCGTCTGTGGTTATTGTTGGTGATTTAAGCAAAACAGAAGCAAAAAAAGTTGTAAGAGATTTAACATTGCATCTTAAAGATAATGGACATGCTCCAATTCCAGAGGTGAGAGAAAATAAACCCCAAAATATTTCGATAGAGCATCCTGCACAACAAGCTCATTTGTTTTACGGAATGCCGTCAATGGTGAGATTGGATAAAGATTTTTACCCTTTATATGTTGGTAATTATATTGTTGGAGGTGGCGGTTTTGTTTCTCGCCTCACGGGTGAGGTCAGAGAAAAAAATGGATTAGTTTACAGTGTGTACTCATATTTTATGCCTTTAACTCAGAAGGGACCTTTTCAAATTGGTTTGCAGACCAAAAAATCACAAATAAATGATGCCCTCAATCTAGTGAATCAGGTGATGAAAGATTTTATTGAAAAAGGGCCAACCAAGGAAGAATTAAAAGATGCGAAGATGAATTTAATTGGCGGATTTCCTTTAAGGCTAGATAGCAATAAAAAAATTGCTGAATACATTTCTATGATGGCCATCTATAATTACCCCATTGATTATCTTGAGAACTTTGCCAAAAATATTGATAAGGTGACCATCGAAGATATCAAAGATGCTTTTCAAAGAAGGATAGATATGTCAAGATTCTCAACAGTTATTGTTGGGAACTCTTAAATCGCAAGCTCAGTAAAAATCATTGCAGGGTCATTAAAAGGAAGAAACATCGCTTTTAATGACACCGAAAATACAAGACCTACTTTAGGGAGGGTTAAGGAGACTCTATTTAATTGGTTGACGCCCTATATTGATGGAGCCACTTGTCTTGATTTATTTGCGGGCTCTGGAAGTCTTGGTTTTGAAGCTATATCAAGAGGTGCAGAAGCCTGCCAATTTATTGATCGTTCACAGACTAATATTGAGCAAATCAATTTAAACATCAAGTCACTCCAACTCGCGAACTGTAAATCTGAAATATCTGAATCATACGAATACGTGACGCATAATGACCAAAGATATGACATCGTTTTCTTTGATCCTCCTTACAAATCTAATTGCTATGATTGGTTAGACTTAGCATTAAAAAAATTATTAAAACCTGACGGTATAATATATATAGAATCAGCAACTAAAATAGCATTAGATAATTTAATTATGATTCGTGAAAAAAAGACCAAAACTCTTTTTTATGGAATTTATAAATATGATCAATAAAATTATTTATCCTGGCTCGTTTGACCCAATTACAAAAGGGCATGAAGATATCATCAATCAACTGCAGAACCTAGCATCAGTCGTCATTGTTGCTATTGCTGAAGATAATGATAAAAATTCTTTGTATACCATTGATCAAAGATTACATCTTCTTAATGAGCTATATCAAAACCATGCAAATATTGAAGTTATCTCTTATTCAGGATTAACTGTTGATCTGGCCAAAAAAAATAATGTCACAGTTATTGCAAGGGGTTTAAGAAATGAAATTGACTTTACTTATGAGAGGGATTTAAGTGATATGAATCAAAAAATTGAGGGAAGCATAAAAACAATATTTCTTCAGTCTGATCCATCTTTAAGATCTATCTCATCTTCGTTGGTGAGGCAACTTATTCATTTGAACAAAGACCTGACACCATTCTTATCAAAAAAAGTTACTAATTTAATTAACGCATGGCGCTAAAAATTACAGAAGAGTGTATTAATTGTGATGTTTGTGAACCTGTATGTCCGAATCAGGCAATTTACATGGGTGAGCAAATATACGAGATAAATCCTGAGCTATGTACAGAATGTGTTGGGCATTTTGAAATTCCGCAATGTGTGGATATCTGTCCTATTGATTGCATTCCAAAAGATGAAAGCTATGTAGAGACAAATGATCAGCTGTATCAAAAATACTTACAATTAACTAAAAAGGAGCCTAAATGAGAATTTTACACACAATGCTCAGGGTAAATAACCTTGATGAGTCAATTGAATTCTATAAAAATTTTTTTGGAATGCAGTTATTGAGGCAACATGATTTTCCAGAGGGTAAATTTTCGTTAGCATTTATTGGGTATGGGAATGAGCAAGATCATACCGTTATTGAATTAACGCACAATTGGGATACGAGCTCTTATGATCTTGGAAATGGATATGGACATATTGCCATTGAGGTGGATGATGCCTATCAAGTGTGTGAAGATATTAAATCAAAAGGCGGTAAAGTAGTTAGAGAAGCTGGTCCTATGATGCATGGCACGACAGTAATAGCTTTTATAGAAGATCCCAATGGTTATAAGGTTGAACTAATTCAAAAAGGAACGTATTAATTAATCAAAAAAATCTCTGACTTTATCAACCCAGCTTTTTGATCTTGGGCTGTGTTTGCCACTGTCAGCTTGATTTAAATCTTCAAGTTCCCTTAAAATTTCTCTTTGTCTTTCTGTCAGTTTCACAGGGGTTTCAACGACTACATGGCATAAAAGATCACCCGTATAATTCTCTCGAACTGGCTTAATTCCTTTACCTTTGAGTCTAAAAGTTGCACCAGTTTGCGTTTCTTGTGGAATTTTCATTTTTGCATTGCCACCTAATGTAGGAATTTCAACATCTCCACCCAAGGCTGCGACTGAAAAACTGATGGGTAATTCGCAGTGCAAGTCAGCTCCATCCCTTTCAAAAATGGCATGTTTTTTTAATGCAACAACCACATACAGATCGCCTGATGGCCCACCATTAATACCCGCTTCACCTTCATTGCTGAGACGAATTCGATCTCCTTCATCTACACCGGCTGGTATTTTGACAGATAACGTCTTAGATTCTTTAACCCTTCCTGACCCCGAACAATCATTACATGGATCATTGATAACTTTTCCTGAACCCTGACATTTTGGACATGTTTGCTGCACTGAAAAAAATCCCTGCTGCATTCTGACTTGCCCATGACCACCGCAAGTTCCACATGTCGATGGATGAGTTCCTTTTTTTGCACCACTCCCTGAACATGTTTTACATTGCGATAGCACTGGAATTCTAATTTTTTTCTCAGTACCTTGTGCTGCCTCTTCAAGCGTTATTTCTAGGTTGTATCTTAAATCTGCGCCACGATAGACATTAGATTTGCCTGATCCTGATCGCCCACCACCAAAGATATCGCCAAAAATATCTCCGAAAGCATCTCCAAAATCTGAAAATCCACCTTGAAAACCGCCTGGTCCTCCACCCATTGATTGATCGACACCAGCATGACCAAATTGATCATAGGCAGATTTCTTCTGAGGATCGCTTAAAATCTCATAGGCTTCCTTGACTTCCTTAAAGCTTTCTTCTGCTTTTGGATTATCTGGATTTCTATCTGGATGAAATTTCATAGCAAGCTTTTTAAACGCTTTTTTGATTTCATCTCCAGATGCATCTCGGTTAAGCCCAAGAATCTCGTAATAATCTCTTTTTGAAGCCATATTTACCTAAATGTTGATGGCCTGGAGCTTCCAGGCCAGATTGAGTCTATGAGGATATTACTTATCCTCTTCTTTTTTTTCTTCGTTTACTTCTTCAAATTCAGCGTCAACTACATCTCCATCAACCGTTTTTTCTGAATTAGCATCAGCAGAGTCAGCCTGTTGATTTTGACCAGATTGATTTTGCTGAGAAGCATAAACTTTTTCACCAAATTTTTGTGCTGATTCAGCCAATGATTTTGATTTTTCTTCAATTTTGGCTTTGTCGTCTGAAGAAATTGCTTCTTCAAGGTCTTTTATCGCAGCATCAATTTTATCTTTTTCTCCATCTTCTAATTTATCAGCATGGTCGGTCATAGACTTTTTAGTACCGTGGATCAGAGCTTCTGCAGAATTTTTTGCATCAACAAGCTCTTTGAGCTTTTTATCTTCTTCTGCGTGTTTTGCAGCATCTTCTTCCATTTTTTTAATTTCTTCTTCACTTAATCCACTATTGGCCTTGATGGTAATTTTGTTTTCCTTGCCTGTCGCCTTATCTTTTGCTGATACATTCAATATACCATTGGCATCAATATCAAATGTAACTTCAATTTGTGGAGTTCCTCTGGCCGCAGGCGGGATGTCTGTTAAATTAAATTGCCCAAGGCTTTTGTTGCCACTTGCCATCTCTCTTTCACCTTGGAGCACATGAATAGTTACAGCACTTTGGTTGTCTTCAGCAGTAGAGAAGACTTGAGAGGCTTTGGTTGGAATAGTGGTATTTTTCTTGATGAGCTTAGTACAAACACCACCTAATGTTTCAATACCCAGACTTAATGGTGTGACATCTAGCAACAGAACATCTTTTACATCGCCTTGAAGAACACCACCCTGAACTGCTGCGCCAACTGCAACAGCCTCATCTGGGTTGACATCTTTTCTTGGCTCAACATTGAAGATCGATTTAACTTTTTCTTGTACTTTCGGCATACGGGTTTGGCCACCAACAAGAATGACATCTGAGATATCTGAATTTGATAGGCCTGCATCTTGTAACGCTTGTTCACATGGTGCAGCTGTTCTTTCAATTAAATCTTCAACTAATGATTCAAATTTTGAACGTGTGATTTTCACAACTAAGTGTTTTGGACCAGATGCATCTGCGGTAATATAAGGTAAGTTAACCTCAGTCTGTGAACTGCTTGATAGTTCAATTTTTGCTTTTTCAGCAGCCTCTTTTAGACGCTGTTTAGCAAGCATATCTTGGGTTAAATCTACCCCATTTTCTTTTTTAAATTCTTCAGCTAGGAAGTCAATAATTCTATTATCAAAATCTTCACCACCTAAGAAGGTATCTCCATTGGTTGATAGAACTTCAAACTGATGCTCACCATCTACACTTGATATTTCAATAATAGATACGTCAAATGTTCCGCCACCAAGGTCATATACAGCTATTTTTCTATCACCTTCTTGTTTATCTAAACCAAAAGCTAATGCTGCAGCTGTTGGTTCGTTTATAATTCTTTTTACCTCAAGACCAGCAATTCGACCCGCATCCTTTGTTGCTTGTCTTTGACTATCATTAAAATATGCAGGGACTGTAATAACAGCTTCTGTAACTTCTTCACCCAGATATTCTTCTGCTGTTCTTTTCATTTTTTTTAAGATTTCAGCTGATACTTGTGGCGGCGCTACTTTTTCCCCATTAACCTCAACCCAAGCATCACCGTTATCTGCTTTGGCAATCGTGTATGGCATTAATTTAATATCTTTTTGGACCTCATCTTCTTCAAAGCGTCTTCCGATAAGTCGCTTTACAGCATAAAGGGTATTTTTAGGGTTTGTCACTGCTTGACGTTTAGCCGGAGCACCTGTCAAGATTTCACCACCATCTTGGTAAGCAATAATAGAGGGCGTTGTTCTATTTCCCTCAGAGTTCTCAATTACTTTTGGCTTTCCGCTCTCCATGACTGCAACACAAGAGTTGGTAGTACCTAAATCAATTCCAATAATTTTTGCCATTATATTTTTTCCTTCAAATATTTATTACTTATTAATGTTGAGATGACTAATAAAATTTTCAAGTGTTAATCATTACTTTTAGCTACAGAGACCATTGCTGGCCTGATAACTCTGTCATTTAATTTATAACCTTTTTGCAATACGTTTAACACCGTGTTTGGTTTTTGCTCTTTTGATTCAACCATCGACATTGCTTGATGTTCATTAGGATCAAATTTTTCTCCAATCGGATTGACCTCAATAATATTAAATTTTTCAAAAACAGCATTGAGTTGTTTTAAGGTTAATTCAACGCCATCGATTAAGGTCTTATTATCAACATTGTCAGAACTTAATGAAGCTTCTAGACTATCTTTTACTGATAATAATTCTTGACTAAAACCTTCAATTGCAAATTTTCTTGTTTTATCAGCTTCTTCATAACTTCTTCTTCGAATATTTTCCGCTTCAGCTTTTGCGTATAAAACTTGATTTTTAAGATCTTCAATTTGCAATAATAAGTCTTCAGCTTGAGCATCAATCTCATGACTTTCCTCATGGGTGCTTTCTTTTGAAACATCTTGCTCTTCATTTTCATCAAGGTCTTTAGAGAGGTTTTTTTCTTTCTTGTCGTCTGTCATATATCTAACCGAGTTAAAAAATTAATTACATTTCATATATAGGTATAAAAAGATAAATTTCAAGCTAAATCATTAAATTTTTTGAAAATTTCTTCTGGCATGGGAATGTTGTTTAATGAGCCCATATTAAATGCAGGCGTTTTTGAGCTTTTGATCCCTGTGAGACTGGGATTGCTGAATGTATAAATTCCAATTGTCGGTATATCTAATGATGAGGCGAGGTGTGTTAAGCCGGTATCAACCCCGACAACTAAACGTGCGGACGCGATTTTTTTTGCTAGTTGATCAATATGCATTTTTTCTAAAATTTCACAATTTGTTGTCTGATCATAGATCGCTAGGCAATCTTCATATTCCTCTATACTCCCCCAGGGAAGAAAAATTTTAAAATTACCTGTCTCAAATAATTGTGCCAACTTAATCCAGTTTTCAAGAGGCCATTTCTTTTGAACATTGCTTGTTCCAGTTATAAAGACGATGCTGTGTGGGTCTGTATAATCTTTTTTTAAATTATAAGAAAAAGAAATATCATTCTGGTCTATTTCATAATTCATTGAATTGGCTACAAGTAATCTATTTCTATCAATTGCATGAAGTTTTTTATCAACTCCAATAGTGTTTTTATAAAAATAGCTTGCAAAGCTCTCTTTAATTGAATTTCTATTGAAGCCATATGAATTAAGAGATTTACACATTACCCCAGTTCTTATTAAACCTTGAAGATCAATAACATAATCGTAATTTTCTTTTTTAATTAATTTCCTAAGTTGATAAAATTCAACATATGAAATTTTTTTAAATAAATTTTTCTTCCAACTTCTAAATTTACTGACTAAGATTTTTTGAACCGGAAATAAATTTAATAGGCTAGAAAATGATTCTTCAACAAGCCAGTGAATTTCAGCATCTGCATGATTTCTTTTTAAATCACTTATAATAGAATTAGCGTGGACAATGTCACCTAATGATGAAGTTTTGATAATCAGGACTTTCATAAAGAAATTATAAACTAAATGAAAAAAATTCTTATTTTAACTAAGGGCATTCATGCTTCATCCTCAAGAGAAAGAGCTCTTATTTATACTGATTTACTTAAAAATGATAAGGTAGACTATGTTCACTTAGGATTATCTAAAAAGCCACTTAATTATATAAAAGCAATCATTAAGGCACCTTTTTTTGATGTCATATTTTTACAAAGAAAATTAGTATCAAGAATTTTTTTTAAAATTCTGAGAATCATATCAAAAAAAATAATTTATGATTTTGATGATGCAGTTTTTTTAGATTCAGATGGAAAAATATCAAGCCATAAATTCAAAAATTTTTCATACATATGTTGTAACAGTGACCTGATTTTTGCTGGAAATAATTTTCTGAAAGAATATGCAGAGAAATTTAATAAAAAAACTTTTCTAATTCCAACATGCTTAGATATATCGAAATATAAATTAACAGTTAAAAAAGATAAAAATTTTTTTGATCTTGTTTGGATTGGTTCAAAAAGCACTAGCAAATATTTAATTCAAATTCTTCCCTTGTTGGAGAGTGCAAATAAAAAATTAAAAGATTTAAGACTTATTAATATTTCAAATGTTAATATAAAAAGTGAATTCATTCCAATAAAAAATATTATCTGGACAGAGCAGAGTCAATATAAAGAGTTAAATTCAGCAAAAGTAGGTATAGCACCATTAGATAATTCAAACTGGAGTAAGGGAAAATGTGCCTTTAAAGTTCTTCAATATGCGGCGACAGGCATTCCAATAATTTCATCAAATATAGGAGTAAATTCTATTTTAATAAAACAATTTGAGGCTGGCTTATTGGTGGAAAAAGAAAATGATTGGATCAAACATATTAAAAAACTGAGATCAAAACAAAATTTATATAAAATATACAAAAAAAATGCCGAGGAGATGTCAAAAATGTTTGATATAAATGCAAATTATAAAAAAATGAAAAAGATCATAAAAGATGATTTGTGAATTTTTAAGGACATAGGGAAAAACTATTATTTAAAAGTTTTTTAATAAATGTTAAATTTTTATTCAAATAAAAAAATTTTCAAAGGGGTTAGCTTTGAACATCTTTTCAATATCCAAGGAAATATTGTTCGCTCTAATGATAATAGAGAAACAGTAAAATTTCTTTTCAAAAATAAAAAATATTTTATTAAGAGGTTTTCAAAGGGTTCTTTATTTCAGAATTTGTTGAATTACCTAGGTATTGTTAAGGATGTAAGCAATGCTGACAATGAATACAAAGCTTACCAACTTTTGCAAGATATAGGCATTCAAACACCAAAGTTGGTGTGTTACGGCAATGAAAAAAAAATCTGGAATAATCGTTCATTTGTAATATCTGAGGAGATTAAAAATTTTGAACAACTTGATTTTTTCTTCACTAAAAGGAAATATCAAAAAGATAAAAAAAAGTTTCATCATCAAATCTATAAAAAAATAGTAGAAATTGTAAGCAAGCTTCATAAAAATGGCATTATTCATCATGATCTTTATTTATGTCATTTTCTACTAGACCTGAATTCATTAGGCGATGAAAAACGCCTCAAAATTTATTTAATTGATTTTCACCGGCTCCAGAAAAAAAATAGTATCAGTACGAGCAGATTAATTAAGGAATTAGGCGATCTATTATTTTCAATAAAATATTTTGATGATGAGAAAAAATATCAAAAAATTTTAAAAGCTAATTATTTCAATCAAAATTTTCTAATGACCTATAAAAATAATATCCAAAAAAGAGCAGATGCAATGTTAATAAAATATAAAAATAAATATGGTTGATATTGTTAATCTTAAAATTTCAAAAGTCCTGCGAGAAATTCCTGGAAAGAGAAGAGTTGTTGATGCAAAAATTGATAATGAAAACTTCATTGTTAAATTCTTTTATAACAAGGGTGAGTATCTAAAAGAGCTCAATGGTGCGTTAAATTTGAGGAATGCTAACATACCAACTCCAAAGATTTTTTCATTTGGAATATTCTCAAATGAATATTACATAATTTTTCAAAAAATTGATAAAGCTTTCACTCTTGATCAATTTCTAGCTAGCAATGAATCATCAGCTACAAAGCAAGTAATCATGAAACAAGTATTAGCTTTGAATAAAAAAATGTATGAAAAAAATATCATCCAAGAAGATAATTACTTTAAAAACTATTTATATCAAAATGGTAAAGTCTATTTGATTGACGGAGGGCGTGTAAAGAAATTAAAATTTTTCAAAGTCATTAGGAAGTTTTTAAATTTTAGTCTGATTTCATCAAAAATAAATCCAGAATTTTTATCAAAAAATACAACATCTTATAAATATAACTTTATTGAATTTTTGCATAAAAAATGTGTAGATTTATACTTATATAAAGAAATATCAAATTTTCAAAAAAAAACACTCCGAAATTCCACACAGTTTGAAAAAAATACTAGTTTGAATTACTTAATATTGAAGCAAAGAAATTTTATCTTTAACTTTAATAGTATCGATAATTTTTTAATGAATGCTGAAATTATTAAAAATGGAAATACATGTACTGTTTTTCGTGTTGATGATTTAATTATCAAAAGATACAACATTAAAAGTATCTGGCATTTTATTAAAATGCAATTTATTAAATCAAGAGGAAAAAACTCTTGGCAAATTTCAAATACATTACAATTACATAATCTTCCGTGCGCCAAACCCTATTTTTATTTCGAAAAAAGATTCTTATTCTTCAAATTAACAAGTTATTTTGCGATGGAAAGAATTGATGGAATTAGTATTGTAAGCTATCAAGAGTCATTGGAAAATAAATTACAAATTGAAAAGCTTAAAAAAAATATCTTCAAACTTTTAAACAAATTGATTCACTATAAATTCATTCATGGAGACTTCAAGGAAACAAATATTTTAGTCGATAAAAAAATGCAATTAATAATGATTGATTTCGATAAATCATTTTTCTCAATGAATCAATCCATATATAATTCCAGACTTAAAAGACAAATCATTCGTTTTCTTTCAAATTGGAATAACAAGTCAAAATTTCTAAAAACGATTAGATCTTTGGAAAAATTAATATGAAAATTTTAGGTATATCTGGCGTTCTTGGACATGATGCATCAGCAGCATTAATCATTGATGGCAAAATCATTGCGGCTGCTGAAGAAGAGAGATTTATTCGAGACAAACATGCGAAAAATTTATTTCCTGTAGAAGCTGCTAAATATTGTTTAAAAGAGGGTGGCTTGAATCCAGAGGATGTTGATATAGTGACATTCCCTTATGCAAAGATTCCTTTTTTCAGCAGAGCTCGTTGGCATTATGCAAAAAGATATTGGTATGCACCTGATAGGTCTCTTGACGCCATCTTCAATGGAAATCGCAGATTCAGAAGAAACCTGAATAAAGCAAAAGACTTAATGACTTCATTAAATATCAATAAAGCAAAAATAATACCTGTGGAACATCACTTATCACATGCATCAAGTGCTTATCATTTATCAGGGTTTAAAGAAAAGACTGCTATCGTTGGTATTGATGGCAAAGGGGAGTATGCAACAACATTTTTTGGTTATGGAGAAAATGGAAAAATACATAAAATAAAAGAGTTTTATGATCCTGAATCTTTAGGTGGGCTATATGGAGCCATTACTGAATTTTTAGGTTTTGATATGCTCGACGGTGAGTTTAAAGTCATGGGTATGGCGCCATATGGTGACCCATCATTATATGATTTTTCAAATTTAGTATCTTTTAAAAATGGACAATTAAAAGTAAATACGAATTTAGTTAACGTAATAGGTTTGAGGAGATATAAAGAAAATGGCAAAGGGTATTATTTTTCACCAAAATTTGTAGATATGTATGGTAAAAAAAGAAGCGGTGATGAAATTGATTTGCCTTACATTCATTATGCAGCATCTATTCAAAACAAACTTGAAGAAATTGCTCTGCAGATGATTGACTATTACCTCGGTGACATCATTAGAAAAACTGGCAAAATATGTATGGCTGGGGGGGTGGCGCTAAATGTAAAACTAAATCAAAAAATTATTGATCTTCCTTATGTGAAAGAATTATTTGTGCAACCTGCATCCGGAGATTCAGGAACTTCGCTTGGAGCCGCCACATATGTTGCATCAATCCATGACAATAAAACCAATTCCATTAAAAAAATGGAGCATGTTTATTACGGTCCTAGCTACTCATCCAAAGAATGCCTAGATGCTTGTAAAAATCATAGCTCAAAACCTAAATTTACAAAAATTACTGATCCGGCAAAAGTTGGAGCAGAAATCTTGGCTGCCGGGAATCCTTTGGCATGGTTTCAAGGTCGAATGGAATTTGGTCCAAGAGCGCTTGGATGCCGAAGTATTCTTGGAGATCCAACGACCCCGAAGATATCGGATAAAATCAACGAGCAAATAAAATATAGAGAGCGTTGGCGACCCTTTTGTCCAAGCATTTTAGAAGAATATGCTGAATCTATTATTGGATCTAAGCATCCTTCGCCATTTATGACATTCACATTTAATGTTCAACCAGAATGGATAAAAAAAATACCCGAGGTAGTGCATGAGGATAAAACGATCAGAGTGCAGGTTGTGAATGAAAAAACAAATAAAGTATACTATCAGCTTCTTAAAAACTTTATGTCGCTTAAGGGTGTTCCGGTTGTCCTAAATACATCACTGAATAGAAGAGGCGAACCCATGGTTTGCTCACCTGAAGATGCTTTAAACATGTTTTTTGGATGTGATTTAGAGTTTATGATTATGGAAAATATATTAGTAACAAAATAAATATCTTAGATTATGAAAAATTTAATACTCGAATTAGCAGAAAAAATTAAAGAGAAAAGTAGACCAACTCGATCAGCTTACCTTAAAAGATTAAAAGCAATGAAAAATAGAGGTCGTGGTTCTGATCGTCTCGGTTGTGCAAATGTTGCTCATGCGTTCGCTTCATTGTCACCAGATAAGAGGCTGACAATCGTGCAAGAAAAAAAACCAAATCTAGCAGTGGTTACTGCCTATAACGATATGCTATCAGCCCATAAACCTTACGAGGATTACCCTGAGCTAATCAGAACTGTTGCTAATGAAAACGGTTCTACAGTCCAAGTTGCAGCTGGTGTTCCAGCTATGTGTGATGGTGTAACCCAGGGAGAGCCTGGTATGGAATTAAGTTTATTTTCAAGAGACACGATTGCCATGAGCACTTCAGTTGGTTTATCTCATGATGTTTTTGACGGATCATTATTATTAGGCATTTGTGACAAAATTGTTCCGGGATTACTAATTGGAGCTCTACACTTTGGTCACTTGCCAGCTATTTTTATTCCTGCTGGCCCTATGTCAACTGGAATAGACAATACATCGAAATCAAAGGTTCGGGAGCAATACGCACTTGGTAAGGTTGGCAGAAAAGAGCTGTTAGATTCTGAAACTAAAGCATATCATGGCGAGGGCACTTGCACGTTTTATGGAACAGCAAATAGTAATCAAATGTTATTAGAGGCG
Source organism: Methylophilaceae bacterium LSUCC0665 (assembly GCA_024919215.1). Taxonomy (GTDB): domain Bacteria; phylum Pseudomonadota; class Gammaproteobacteria; order Burkholderiales; family Methylophilaceae; genus BACL14. Next base: position 334,874 of record CP103437.1, read on the forward strand.
ATGGGTCTTCATGTTCCTGGAGCGGCATTTATTCATCCAAGAGACGATGCTAGAAATGAATTAACTTCTGAAGCTGTTCGAATGTTGATCAGAAATGTTAATGACAATAAAACATCATTTGCTTTAGGCGAAATGGTTGATGAGAAAGTGATTATTAATGCAATGTCAGCATTATTGGCAACTGGAGGATCAACAAACCACTTAATTCATTGGGTTGCAATCGCGAGAGCTGCTGGAATAGTGATTGATTGGACTGATTTTCATGATCTTGCTAAAGCTGTTCCTTTATTGGCGAGTGTCTATCCAAATGGTGTTGCCGATGTTAATCAGTTTCAAGAAGCAGGCGGCCCTAGTTTTGTAATCAGAGAATTATTGGAAAATGGCTGTATGTTCAATGATGTGTTAACTGTTGCTGGACCTGGCATGGACAAATATGGACAAAAGTTATCTGTAACAGGGAGCTCGCTATCATGGACTGATTTTCCAAAGACTTCTGGTGATGACTCTATTGTAAGAACACATGATAAACCATTCTCAGAAACCGGTGGGTTAAAACTGTTAAAGGGGAATGTCGGTCGGTCTGTTATGAAGACCTCGGCAATCCCAGAAGATAAATATATTATTGAGGGGCCAGCGATGATTTTTGACTCTCAGGAGGGATTGCTGGAAGCATTTGATCAAGGAAAGTTGGAGAGAGATTTTATTGCGGTCGTTCGCTTTCAAGGACCGAAAGCAAATGGAATGCCAGAGCTTCATAAATTGACCCCGCCATTATCTGTGTTACAAAATAAAGGATTTAAAGTTGCTATTGTGACTGATGGCAGAATGAGTGGCGCCTCAGGAAAAGTTCCAGCAGCGATCCATATGAGCCCAGAGGCTGCCTTAGGTGGAGCCATTGCCAAGATTCGCGAGGGTGATATGTTAAGAATTAATGCCACCGTTGGCTCATTAAATGTTTTAGTGGATGAAGATACATGGTTTGAAAGAAAGGTAGAAACACTATCTGAAAACAAAAAACAAAATAATAGTCACGGCATGGGGCGAGAGCTTTTTGGTGCCTTAAGAAAAAATGTGCTAACCGCCGAAGAAGGGGCAGTTACTTGGATTTAAATAAAGGAAATTAATGAATACAAAAGATCTAGCTAGTTACGGTCCCGTTATACCTGTTATTGTTATTAACAAAATTGACGATGCATTACCGATTGCAGAAGCACTTTTAGAGGGTGGCATTAGAGTTCTTGAAATCACAATGCGCTCAGAATGTGCTCTTGATGCAATAGAATTAATCTCAAGCAAACTGCCAGATGCAATCACGGGGGCTGGAACTTTACGAACTAAGTCTGATGCAGTTCAGGCGAAAAATGCCGGATCAAAATTTGCGGTCAGTCCAGGCTTTACTTCAGAATTATCAAATGAATGTAAAAGAATTGACCTTCCTTTACTTCCGGGCGTATCTACCGGGAGTGAAGTCATGATGGCTGCTGACGAAGGTTATGACTTCTTAAAGCTTTTTCCTGCCGTAGCCGTTGGCGGTATAAACTTATTGAAAGGATTTGCAGGACCTTTTTCTAACATTCAATTTTGCCCAACAGGTGGAGTAAAAGTAGAAACAGCACCAGAATTTCTTAGATTGCCTAATGTCCCAGTCTGTGGTGGAACTTGGTTAACACCCAATGAGTTAGTTAATAATAAAGATTGGGCTGGAATTACCAAGCTAGCTACCGAGGCTGCATCTATAAAAGTGTAATGGATCTCACTAAATACAACACCATCATATTTGATTGTGATGGCGTGTTGTTAAATTCAAACTTTAAAAAATCTGAAGCCTATCGATATGCAGCTATTGATTTTGGTGCAACAGAAGACCAAGCTGAAGAGCTAGTTCAATATCATGTTGAAAATACCGGTATTTCAAGATATGTAAAGTTTAAATATTTCCTTACAAATATATTACAACAGTCATTTAATGAAGAGCATTTTACATTTCTAATTAAATCTTTAAATTATCATGTATTAAAAATATTAAATGATTGTGAAGTAGCTGCTGGATTAGATGAGTTAAGAGATTTGACAAAAAATCAGCATTGGATGGTGATGAGCGGAGGTGATCAGGAAGAAGTAAGAACAATTTTAGCTGCAAAGAATCTTGACCATTTGTTTGATTATGGTATTTACGGGAGCCCAGATTCAAAACACGAGATAGTCAAACACCATCTTGAAAGTAATAATAATTTTATGCCAGCGATCTTTTTTGGTGATGCAGAATACGACATTAAAACTGCTAAAAATTTTAATCTTGATTTTGTGTTTATTTCAGGATGGAGTGATTTTAGTGCTTGGGAAGAAACAGTCAAGGCAGAAAATATTATTTCAGTTAAGCACCTGAAAGATTTAATTATCTAAACTATCATTCTTTAAAACTTCTTTAATTTCAGTTCTGTTCATATAGCTGAAATAATCTTTTATCACTTTGTTAGCAGAACGAATTCCAAATTCATCATTAATTGCCTGGGTGGCGTGATTGATATGATGTACATATTTATTTAAAAAATTAGATTCCAAAAAAATCATCTTAAATCCTGCATGGATTAGTTTTTTATGAAGAACCTTACCTGCACTTTCACTCTGATCTGAAAAAGATGAATTTACTTTTTTGATCAGATCTGTTTTATAAATTGCACAATGACTTCTAAGGTAATGATATTCTTTATTAAACCGTTGATTATTAATCTTATTTTTTTGTAATTTTTTGAATAGGTATTCAAAATATTTAGCTAATCTTTGAAAAATATTTTTTTGCTCAAGCTTCCAAGATCCAACACCAGCTACATCAGGATCATTAAAAGGTTGCATGAGGATATTTAGCCAACCTGGGTGGATCATAAAGGTATCGGTATGAATTACAATTACATAAGGAGTATCAATATTTTCCATTGCTAAATCCAATGCTCGTGCATGAGACATCGGCCCGCCTTCATTTGGAATCCCATCCCTATGAATAAATTTGATCCAATGTAAATTTTTAAGGTATTTTGTAGATTCATCATTTGAATTGTTATCAACGACAATGACATCTGCATGATTTAAGTCAGTATTTTTTCTAAGCAGCCTAAGACATACTTTTGTTAATTCGTATGTTTTGTAGTTTGGAACAATTATTGTTACTTGTTTAGTAGACATATGATTCTTTTTGAAATTTCTTTTTCATCGATTTTATTCATGCAGTCAAAATGTTTCAGCGGACACTGTCTTTCAAAGCAAGGGCTACAATCAAGATTTAAATAATTAACAATGGCTTTATTATTAAGTGGAGGGGTATTTTTTGGATCTGAGGATCCAAAGAAGCTATCCTGGGGCATATTGAGGGCTGCTGCTATATGCATTAATCCTGAATCATTACTCAAAAAATATTGTGCACAACTAATTACATCAATACATTCAGCCAAGGATGTTTTACCAGTGATATCAAAACATTTATTTTTTGTGAGTTTATTTATTTTTTGATTTACTGTTATGTCATTCACAGATCCCATTAGTACAACATGGTAATTTTTTTTAATTAATTCATTTGCGATATGCGCATATTTTTCAGAAGGTAAGATTTTGGCAGGCCCATATTCTGCACCGCCTGAAATAATAATAAGTTTTTTGGTTGGAATCTTATTTTTTTTTAAAAAATTTTCACCATTTTTTTTATCGCTTGCAATTTTTGGATTAATTACCTTGGGGGAGGGATATGATTTTTTTATTGATAGTCTGGAAAATTTACTAATTGTAGGCTCAGTATTATTTTTAAAACTATTATTTAGAAATAATGATCTTAATTCACCAACATATCCAGTTCGTAGCGGTATGTTTGCAAAAACAATATTAAATAATGACTTAATGGTATTGATTAAGAATATGCACTCATCATAACTTTCACGCCTTAGACTCAAACTCAGCGTAACCCTTTTAAAAAAATCGAATTTCCCATGTTTGAAATCAAGAGGAATTAATTTATCAATTTCAGTAAATCTTGATCCGATGTCCATAGACCACTTTGGTGCGGCTAAATGGATTTCACAATGAGGATTTCTTCTTTTTAAATTTACAAATAGGGAATGGGCCATCACCATATCACCCACCCAGGATGGACCAAAAATTAGAATCTTTTCATTTTTCACTATGGTTTATTTTTTTTATTATATTTGTACTACTCTGGCCTGGAATAAGATCAATTAACATTACCTCTCCAGCCCATTTTTTTATTTCCTTATGTCCAACAACCTCTTCAACTTTATAGTCATTTCCTTTAATTAAAAAATGGGGTTGGATTATTTTGATTAGCTTTATCGGTGTATTTTCATTAAAAAACACTATGGCATCCACTGAGCTTAGACCAGATAAAACTTGAGCTCGATTTTCTTGATCAACAATAGGTCTTGATGAGCCTTTAATTTTTTTAATTGAGCTGTCTGTATTAAGGCCGAGTATTAAAAAATCAACATTCTTTTTTGCCTCGTTGAGATATGAAACGTGACCGGAATGGAGGATATCGAAACAGCCATTAGTAAATCCAACGGTTTTTCCTTGCCTCTTGAGTTGAGCAGCCTTGGATCTCATTTCCTCAAGTTTATATATTTTATTGCTCACAACACTAGAGTCGTTTGTGACAAAAAAGTCTTTTAGATCTTCAAGAGATACGGGCTCTGTGCCAATTTTACTGATAACAGTGCCTGCTGCTATATTGGCTAATGTTAATGAGCTTTCAATGTTAAAGCCTGCATGCAATGCGACAGCAATTGAAGAAATAACTGAATCTCCAGCACCAGAAACATCAAATATTTGTTTAGGTGAAACAGCAGGAAATCTTTTTTGACACTCATTTGAGTAGAGATTAATGCCATTTTCACCATTTGTTTCAATAATATTTTTAATATTATTTTGTATTCTTAATTTATTTAGTGTTTTTTCGTGAAGGACGCCATCCCCCATATTTGTAAAAGATAATGCTTCTTTTTTGTTAGGTGTAACGGCAAATGCATTTTTGTATTTAGAAATATCATTTCCTTTAGGATCAACAAGAACAGGAATTTTTTCTTTATTAGCTTTAGTAATAATTTTTTGACACAATTCTTGAGTTAAAAACCCTTTGCCATAATCAGAAAGGATGATGACGGATATATTTTTTTTAACTTTGTTTATAATTTTCGATTCTTCCAATTTTGTTAAGGTGATTAATTTTGAATCAAAGTCTTGCCTTAATAATTGCTGATTGCCAACAACACTCCTAATTTTTGTGGTTGTCAGATCATTTTTTTTAAAAATAATATTTGAGGAAATTTTTTTTTGTTTTAGAAGTTCTAGCAATATTTCACCACTTTGGTCATTAGCAACTGATGAAACAAGAGAGGCTTTTACTCCGAAATTTATAATATTGTTAACAACGTTCGCTGCACCACCTAACTTATTTTCTGTATCTTTCACACTAAATATTGGAACTGGCGCCTCTGGTGATATTCGATCAATGGAACCAAAGTAATATTGATCTAGCATTACATCGCCAATTACTAAAATATTTTTTTTATTATGTTTTATTTGAGTGAGTAAATTATCGAAGATTAATTTATTCATAGGTATTGATCTTTTTGTGATAAATAATTTTGGTAATAATCTGAAACTCCAGAATCAAGATCATTAAAAGTTAAATCGTAACCGCTTTTAAACAGCTTATCAATTTTTGCTTCAGTAAAATATTGATATTTTCCATCCAGATCAGATGGCATATCAATGAATTGAATTTGCTCAATAGAGCCTTGATGATTTTTTACTAGAGATTTCGCTAACTCAAAAAAAGTTTGAGCTTTGCCTGTCCCTATATTAAATAATCCAGTAATTTTTTTTGTATTAAGTAAATGGATCATGGCTGAGACTGCATCTTTGACATAAATGAAGTCTCTTAACTGACCTCCATCTTCGTATTGCGGCTTATTACTTTTGAAAAGCTTAATCAATCCCTCGTTATTGATTTGATTGAATGCATGATAAACAACGCTAGCCATACGGCCTTTATGATATTCATTTGGACCATACACATTAAAAAATTTACAGCCAGCCCAGTAGGGCGGACATTCATTTTTTTCTGCCATATCTAAAGCCCAACGATCAAAAAAATATTTGGAATATCCGTAGGCATTTAATGGTTTTAATCCACTACGTATCTCATCATCATAACCTTGCGACCCGTCTCCATAAGTTGCCGCCGAACTGGCATAAATAAAGGGTATTTTTTTTTCAGTGCAATATGACCATAATTTTTGCGAAAAACGTATATTATCTTTGATAAGTTTTGAAAAAACTTTTTCAGTCGTGGCGCTGATTGCGCCCATATGAATGATGGCATCAATTTTTTTTGCATCAATTTGACTTAATGATGTTAACAATTGATCTTTTTTGACAAAATCTAAATACTTTCTCTTGCTTAAATTCTTCTCTTGATTTTCATAAGCAAGATCATCGCATAGAATGAGGTCATTTTCACCTAAGTTATTATTTAGATGCCATGCTGTAACACTTCCTATCATCCCTGCTGCACCAGTGATGACAATCATGATAGTTTTTTCACCTTTTCAAAAGCTTTTTTGGTTTCTTTAGATGCCTTGGTAATTTTAGATGTTGTATAGTTGTGATCAATCCATCCTTGAAGATGAGATTGTGCAATCTTAAACATTGCTTCAATCCACTCTTTAGAATCATTTAATGCTGGAATGTAACGATACTTTCTTGGATCCCCCCCGTGTTCTGAGAATATTTCTCTGCCTTCCATATTGATTTCTTCAAGAGTTTCCAAGCAATCGCTAGAGAATCCTGGGCATAAAACATCTACGCTGATATTTTTTTCACTCCCTAACCCTTTAATAACCTCTGAAAAATATGGTTTAAGCCATTCTGCTTTACCAAAGCGAGATTGGAATGTGACTTGATATTGATGTTCCTTTAATTTAAGTGCTTTAGTGAGTAATCGTGCTGTTTTATAGCATTCACAATGATAGGGATCACCTTGTAATAGAGATTTTTTTGGAACCCCATGAAAACTCATTATCAGCTTATTAGGTTTTGACTTTTTTTGCTGCCAAAACTTAGCAATGGAATTTCTGAGTGCATCAATATAAGCTGGATGATCATGATAGTTACGAATCACTCTTATTTCTGGAACATTTCGTGTTTTTATTAATTTTTTAAATAAACCATCCATGGCAGCCCCGGAGGATGATGAGGCGTATTGTGGGTAAAGCGGAAAAAAAAGGATCTTATTACAATTTTTTTCTTTGAGCCTGTCAATTGCATTTGCGATTGAGGGTTGCCCATAACTCATCCCAATTTCAATTTCTATTGGCTGCTTGATATTTTTTTGAACGAGCTTATTGAAAGCTTCTTTTTGTTTTTTTAAATTTACATAAAGAGGAGACCCTTGTTTAGTCCATATGGATCTATACTTTGCTGCACTCGCGCTAGGACGAAATACTAAGATAATAAAGTGTAAAATCCAACACCAAATAAACCGGGGAATTTCTACAACTCTTCGGTCCATCAGAAATTGTTGTAGATATTTTCGCAACGCTCCTGAGGTTGGTTTTTCGGGCGTCCCAAGGTTGGCCAAGATGATTCCAACTTTGGGCTCATTTCCATGTGTGTATTTAGGTTCCTTATTATAGTAGGCCATTTATATTTTTTTTCGGTGATTATTCAAACTAAGGAGTTTAGCAGTTATGTCAACAATTGGAATAACTCTTTCGTAGGCCATTCTTGTTGGACCTATGACTCCCAAAGACCCAATTACCTCACCATCTACCTCATATGGTGATGTAATGATGCTACACTCATCGAGGCCGTGATACCCGGATTCCTCACCAATAAAAATTTGTACTCCAGAAGAATTTTGACTTTTTTCAAGTAAGTCCATAAGTGTATTTTTTTTATCAAAGATCTGAATGATTTTTTTCAAACTACCTAAATCTTTTGCAAGTTCTTCATTGTCAATTAAATTTTCTTTCCCACTAATAAAAATATTTTCATAATTATTTGGATTAGAATTATCCATTGCTGATTGCATCAGATCGTACATTCTTTTCTTTGTTTCATTGATTTCCTTAGCAATCTTCTCAAATGACTCTTCAATCGTTAGGCCTGAGTAATTTTTTGTAAAGTAGTTTGAAATTTCTACCAGCTCATGAGGCGGGTAATCTTTATCTGCTTTAAGAATTTTATTCATCACCTGCCCATCGCTTGTCACTAAAATCGCCAAAATTTGATTTGAAGATAAATTAATAAATTCGATATGTTTAAAAGTATTTTTTTTTAATTTGGGTATGAGAATTAATCCTGCATGATGAGTAAGGCTAGACAAGGTCTCTGCAACTGAATTTGAGTCATATTGCATATTATTCATTTTTTCAGAAATAAGATTTATCTCTTGCGCTGTTGGTTTTTTATGGGTCAGTAAAGTGTCTACAAAGTACCTGTAACCTTTTTTTGTGGGAACCCTCCCTGAAGATGTGTGAGGGCTTGAGATAAATCCTTGATCCTCAAGATTTTTCATAATACTTCTAATACTTGCCGGACTTAAATCCACTTCAGCATGGCTGGATAGAGTTTTTGAGCCAACGGGTGTGCCATCAGCAATATGTTGGCTTATTAAAACTTTTAGAAGCTGTTGTGATCTGGTATCCATCTATTTATGAATATTGAATAATTAGTAGTTATTATTTAAATAGATTAAAATTATTCATTCAATTATATCAAGTAAATACATTTGGTTACTTTATGAATTTTAAAAAAATTGCCATTGTTGGAAAATACAATAATCTCAAAGAGGATCCAAGCTTTTTAGACAAGCTTAACTCTCTGATAAAGTTTATAGATAATCAAGATCTTCAGGTATTTATTGAAGAAAAAACTCAACAACAATTTAAAATTAATCAATATCAATCGATTACTTTAGCTGAGTGCAGCAATGTAAATTTAATTATTGTGCTAGGAGGGGACGGCACGATGCTGGGTGTCGCTAGAGCCGTTTCTCATCTAGATGTCCCCATTGTAGGTATTAATTTAGGGCGCTTTGGTTTTTTAGCCGATGTAAGTTTTGGTGACATGGAAAATGAGCTATCTGAAATTTTACATGGATCATTTGAACCTGATAAACGCATGCTTTTACAAGTACAAGTTTTGAGAGATGATAATCTGATATATGAGTCTATTGCCTTTAATGATATTGTCATTAAGAGTGGTTCGCGACTAATTGAATTAGAATTGAGTGTGGATCAGAAATTACTCCATAAACAAAGATCAGATGGAATAATTATTTCTACGCCTACTGGAACCACGGCTTATGCATTATCTGCAGGGGGCCCTATTCTTCACCCGACGATTGATGCCGTTTCGATTGTGCCTATCAGTCCTCATACCCTCAGTAATAGGCCAATTGCATTGGATGCAACAAAACCTATATCTGCAAAAATCATTGATATGGATGAAGGATTTTTGAGTGTGGATGGCCAAATAAAATTTCCATTAGATTTGAGAGATAAAATCTCTATCAACAAGTCTAAGAATACAATCACTATATTGCATCCGAAAGATTATTGTTATTTTGAGATGCTCAGAAATAAGTTAAATTGGGGTTAAATCGTGTTAGCAAATCTTCATATTCGTGATTATGTCATTGTTGATGAGCTTAATTTAAGCTTTGATAAAGGGTTTATTGGCCTGACTGGAGAAACCGGTGCTGGTAAGTCAATTCTCATTGATGCCTTGTCATTATCTTTGGGTGCAAGGAGTGAGAGTGGATTAATCAGAAAGGGGTGTGAGAAAGCAGAAATTATTACTGAGTTTGATATAAAAAATAATCAAGCTGTGATCCAGTGGTTAAAAGATAATGATTTATATGATGATGAATCTTTACTGCTCAGGCGTACTATATTTGCTGATGGTAGATCGAAAGCATATATTAATTCAATTCCTAGCCCAATATCTAAGTTAAAGGATGTAAGTGAGTTATTAATCGATATTTACAGCCAAAACTCGTTTCATTCTTTGACTCAAGCCAACACTCAATTAAATATTCTTGATGAGTATGCAGACACATCGGATCTTGAAAAAAAATCACAAAAACTTTTCCATGAATGGAAAAGTCTTGAAAAAAGAAAAAAAGAATTTGATGAGAATAAAGTTAAAATTCATGAGGAATATGAAGATCTTCAAGTTAAAATTAAGGAATATAAAGACCTAAATTTTAGCTTTGAAAATTGGGAGTGTGTTCAGGCAGAGCATAAGAAATTATCAAACGCGAAAGAATTAATTAACCTTATTCAACAATGTCTTAGCTACATTAACAATGAAGATCTCTCTGCCTCTGTTATTTTAAAAGATTTAAATAAATCGTTATCTGAGGCTGCTCAGCTTGATAATCAGCTTAATGAGGACTTCAATCTTTCTAATGAGATATTAATTCAAGCGAGCGAGTTGGAAAGAAATTTAAATAATTATTTAAGCAAATTCAATGATGATGAAGATAGGGTTAGAGAAATTGAAGATTATATTCAAGGAGTCTTCAACTTTTCCCGAAAACATCATATACAACCTGAGTTGTTCGAAAATGAATCATTAAATTGGTTTAAGAGATTCGATGAAATTGCAACACTATTTGAAGAAAATCAATTTGCAGCATTGGAAAAAAAAGCATTTGATGATTATTTAACTAATGCAAAAAATTTATCTGAAAAGAGAGCCATAGCAGCTAAAAAATTAGGTAGTGAAATTTCACTCTTATTAAATCAACTTTCTTTCTCTAATGCTGATTTTAAAATTGACGTAGAAAAAACAGAACCGCTAGCTTCTGGAATCGATCAAGTTAAATTTTTAATCAAAACATACAAGGGTGCAGATTTTTCGCCTATAGCAAAAACTGCCTCAGGTGGAGAGTTGTCAAGAATAAGCCTAGCAATTAGAGTAGCTTCAGCAAAAAATACAAATGTTCCTGTAATGATTTTTGATGAGGTCGATGTTGGTATCGGCGGAGGCGTTGCGGAAGTTGTTGGGAACCTCTTAAATCAATTAGGGAGTCAACATCAAGTCTTTTCAATTACCCATTTAGCTCAAGTCGTATCAAAGGCTAATTTCCATTACAAAGTTCATAAAGAAGAATCTGGAGACACAGTGATTTCTAAAATATTTATTCTAAATGCTGAGGAAAGAATTAAAGAAACAGCTAGAATGATTGGTGGATTAGAGATAACTGAGACAACCTTGATGCATGCAAGAGAGTTGTTAAACTAAACTACTTTTTATGTGGGCAAGGTTTTTTGTTGCAGTCTCCATACAAATACAACGAGTGATCAATAATTGTAAATCCATTGTCTTCAGCAATTGTTTTTTGTCTTTTTTCAATTTCACTATCAACAAATTCAACGACATGACCACACTGAAGGCAAACAATATGATCATGGTGTGATTCTTCATTTAGCTCATAGACCGCTTTACCACTTTCAAAATGATGTTTCAACAGCAAGCCCGCTTGTTCAAACTGGGTCAATACTCGATAAATGGTAGCCAGTCCTATATCCTCGCCATTATTAATCATTATCTTGTAAATTTCTTCAGCAGAGAGATGTTTTTCGCGGTTATTTTCAAATATATTCAAAACTCGTAAACGAGGAATAGTTGCTTTTAGGCCTGTTTTTTTAAAATCAACATGATCTTCCATAATTTTTCCAGACAATGAATTTATTTAATAATCATCATGGTATATTATTCAGGCTTAATGTTCAAAAATTTTATAGATCAATAAATGCGCTATCGTCACCTTATATTTTTTCTTACTTTCATTTTTTTAACAGCTTGTTCAGTTAAAAGTCCGATAGATTATTTCGAGGCTAAGATATATAAATTAGACGTTCAACAAGGAAATATTATTACGGCTGAAATGCTCATGGGTTTAAAGCCGGGTATGACCAGAGCCCAAGTAAAGTACGTTCTTGGGACCCCTTTAATTCAAGATTCTTTCCACGAAAATCGTTGGGATTATATTTACAAGATGATTAAAGATGATCGCTTAATTGAAGAGCGGCATGTTGTGGTCCGTTTCGCAGATGATGAACTAGTTGATGTCAAAGGAGATATCATTCAATCTAATGATATATTGATTGGCGCGGAAACAGAAAGACAATCTAAAGTCATTACCCTTTCAGAGTCTGATTATACAGAACAAAAAAAGGATAAAAATTCTTTACTAAGACGACTTAAATTTTGGGAAGATGAAACGGATCAAAAGACAGAGGAAGCAACTATAAAAATTACTAAGGAAGAATTAGAAGAAGAGAAAAAAGATAGCAAATCTCTCTTAAGCCGTCTTAAATTCTGGGAAAGTGATACTGAGACAGCGATGACAAAAGATATGCCAGTTGAGAAAGAGTCTAAAGCCATTCCAATCGAAGAGAAGTCTGTTGATGTAATGCAAGTAGAGGAAAAATTACTTAGCCAGGAGAAGCCTGAGAAGATTATTTCAGAGCAAGATTCAGCTGATACTGTTAATAGTAAAGAAGAAAAATTTGCGATTGATGAAACTCAGTCGATGAGCTCATCCGTCAAGGACGATATAATTAAATCCTTGCCCGATGAATCTGATCCCAAGTATTTTGAGTTATTATTAGAAAAAATTGGTTTTTAATTATGAGTAAAATAAAAGTTATTATTCTTGGGGCCTCTGGGAAGATGGGGCAAATGTTAATTCAAGAAATCATTAGCGATGGTGAATTAGTTTTAGTTGGCGCTCATGATATCAAGGGAAGCCATGCTGTAGGAAATGATGCGGGCTATTTTATTGGCAAAGAAACTAAAGTCTTAATTCAAGACAATATTGATCATCTTCTTTCTGATAGCGATGTAGTCATTGATTTTACTCGACCGGAAGGAACTATGGAATTCTTAAAAAAAGCATCTGATCAAAAAGTCGCTTATGTTATTGGAACAACAGGATTTAACTCATCGGAGTTAGATTCAATCCAACAGCTTAGCCAACATATTCCAATTTGCATGGCTCCGAACATGAGTGTAGGGATTAATGTCCTTATATCTTTAGTTGAAAAAGCCGCTACACTTCTTCCTGAATATGACTTTGAGGTCATTGAAGCTCACCATAAACATAAAGTAGATGCCCCATCAGGAACTGCTTTGAGGTTAGGTCAAGCAGCAGCTGATGGGTTAAATGTATCACTGGAAAAAAATGCCATCTACACTAGATATGGGCGTGAAGAAAAAAGAAAGGATAATGAAATTGGCTTTTCTACGATCAGGGCCGGAGATATTGTTGGAGAACACACAGTTCTCATAGCTGGCAACGGCGAAAGAATTGAACTAACACATAAAGCTACCAGCCGTTTGAATTTTGCATCAGGCGCTTTAAAGGCTGCTAAGTTTATTGCAAACCAAAAACCAAAATTATTTGATATGCAGGAAGTGCTAAATTTAAAATAACTTGGATTTAATTAAACCAATTTATTGAACGAGACCTAAATTTCTAATATAATTCAGAAGTTTGAAAGTTATTCTTTTAAACACCCCTAGATTAATCAACGCAGGAGTGTTCTTTGTCGGAAAAAATACCGGCTCTTCTAATTCTTAAAGATGGAACAAGCTTCCATGGAGTATCAATTGGAGCTAAAACTTCATCAGTTGGTGAGGTTGTTTTTAATACTTCAATTACTGGCTATCAAGAAATCCTTACAGACCCATCTTATGCAGAACAGATTGTTACTTTAACTTATCCGCATATTGGAAATACAGGGACGAACACTGAGGATGATGAAAGTGACTTTGCTTATTGTAAAGGTTTGATTATTCATAGCTTGTCACCATTGAGTTCGAACTTTAGAAAACAAAAAGACCTTGTTGCATTTTTAAAGGAACATAACATTCCAGCCATCGCTGACCTGGACACTAGAAGATTGACGAGACACATAAGAAAAAATGGAGCTCAGCCGGGTTTGATATTAATAGGCGGAGATCAAAATGATGTCAGTATGTTAGATTCTTTTCCAGGGTTATCTGGTATGGACCTTGCAAAAGTTGTTTCAACAAAAAAACAATATACTTTTAATGAAGGAGAGTGGTCTTTAGGTGAAGGCCATACAAAAATTTCTGAAACACAATTTAAAGTAGTGGCATATGACTTTGGAATAAAGAAGAACATTTTAAGAATGCTAGCCTCTCGCGGTGCTGATTTAATTGTTGTTCCAGCTGAAACTGACTATAAAGAAGTTTTACAATTAAATCCTGATGGAATTTTTCTATCCAACGGGCCCGGTGATCCAGAACCATGCGAATATGCTATTAATAATATTAAAGAGTTTTTAAAGCAATCCATTCCAATTTTCGGAATTTGTTTAGGACATCAATTGCTCTCATTAGCTCTTGGTGCGCAAACCAAAAAAATGAAATTTGGACATCATGGAGCGAACCATCCTGTTCAAGATTTGAAGTCAAAAAAAGTTTTTATTACCAGTCAAAATCACGGATTTACAATTGATGAAAGCTCATTAAATGACAATATCTTAGTGACCCATAAATCACTTTTTGATCAAACAATTCAAGGGATTGAGTCAAAAAATAAATTAGCTTTTAGTTTTCAGGGTCACCCAGAAGCAAGTCCAGGACCGACAGAAATGGCTTATTTATTCGATCAATTTTTTTCTAATATGCAAGCTCATAAAGGAGGGTTGATTGGCTAAAAGAACCGATATTCAATCTATTCTAATTATTGGTGCCGGCCCGATCGTGATTGGCCAAGCCTGTGAGTTTGATTATTCAGGAGCGCAAGCATGTAAAGCATTAAAAGAAGAGGGGTATAGAGTGATTTTGGTAAACTCTAATCCAGCTACGATTATGACTGACCCAAATCTTGCAGATGCTACTTATATTGAACCCATTCAATGGGATATTGTAGAAAAGATTATTGCTAAGGAAAATCCGGATGCAATATTACCGACTATGGGAGGTCAAACTGCTCTGAATTGTGCCCTTGATTTAGATCGTCATGGAATATTAGAAAAATACAATGTTGAATTGATTGGCGCTTCAAAACAAGCGATCGACAAAGCGGAGGATCGTCAATTATTTAAAGAAGCCATGACTAAAATTGGCTTATCTTCAGCCCGTTCTGCAATAGCGCACAGCATGGAAGAGGCTCATCAGGTGCAAGCCTCTATTGGATTTCCTGCCATCATCAGACCTTCATTCACGATGGGCGGTAGCGGCGGAGGAATTGCTTATAACAAGGATGAATTTATTGAAATCTGTGAACGTGGTCTAGACGCATCACCAACCAACGAACTGCTGATTGAGGAGTCTTTACTGGGTTGGAAAGAATATGAAATGGAGGTTGTTAGAGATAAAAATGATAATTGCATTATTATCTGCTCCATTGAAAACCTAGACCCTATGGGCGTTCATACCGGAGATTCTATTACGGTTGCACCAGCCCAAACACTTACAGATAAAGAGTATCAAATCATGAGATCTGCCTCAATTGCAGTGCTCAGAGAAATTGGAGTGGACACCGGGGGCTCAAACGTTCAATTTGCTATAAATCCTGCCGATGGCCGGATGGTGGTGATTGAGATGAACCCGAGAGTATCTCGTTCATCAGCACTTGCATCCAAAGCAACTGGCTTTCCCATTGCCAAAATTGCGGCAAAATTAGCGGTTGGTTATACGTTAGATGAATTAAAAAATGATATTACCGGAGGTCAAACTCCCGCATCATTTGAGCCAACCATTGATTATGTTGTGACTAAAATACCACGTTTTGCTTTTGAAAAATTTCCAAAAGCAGATAGCCATTTGACGACACAAATGAAATCTGTCGGTGAAGTTATGGCTATTGGAAGAACGTTTCAGGAATCATTTCAGAAAGCATTAAGAGGACTGGAGATAGGGGTCGATGGCCTTGACTCAACTACTGAAGACAAAGATTTGGTCATTAAAGAACTTAGACAGCCTGGACCAGAAAGAATTTGGTATTTGGCTGATGGTTTTCGCCTAGGAATGACCATTGAGGAAGTCCATGAGCAATCAAAAATTGACCCATGGTTTTTAATACAAATACAAGAAATTATTGAATTGGAGCAAGGTTTACAAAATAAAGACTTAGATTCTTTAGATCCTCTATTTTTTAAAGAATTAAAAAAGAAAGGTTTTTCTGATGGTCGATTGTCATATTTGTTAAATACTTCCCAATCAATTATTCGATCTTTTCGTGAAAAGCACCATATTCGACCTATTTATAAAAGAGTGGATACTTGCGCTGCTGAATTTGAGACATCAACAGCGTATATGTACTCGAGCTACGATGAAGAGTGCGAGTCTTTACCAAGTAAAAATAAAAAAATTGTAATCCTCGGCGGGGGCCCAAATCGAATTGGACAGGGTATTGAATTTGATTATTGTTGTGTTCATGCATCCTATGCGCTTAAAGAGGAAGGATATGAAACAATTATGGTAAATTGCAACCCAGAAACTGTTTCTACAGATTATGATACTTCTGATCGTTTGTATTTTGAGCCGGTGACTCTTGAAGATGTTTTAGAAATTATTCATATAGAAAATCCAGATGGAGTCATAGTTCAATATGGAGGACAAACACCTCTAAAACTTGCCAAAGGTCTCGAAGCGGCTGGAGTAAAGATTATCGGAACAACGCCAGAGGATATTGATGTTGCTGAAGATAGGGAAAGATTCCAGAAGATATTAGTAGATTTAGGACTTAATCAACCTCCAAACCGAACAGCAAGAAACCCAGAAGAAGCTATTCAGCTCGCTGCTGAAATAGGATATCCATTAGTGGTAAGACCAAGTTATGTTCTTGGGGGTCGCGCAATGGAAATTGTGCATGAAGAGTCAGATTTGCAAAGATATATGACTGAGGCAGTCAAAGTATCCCATGAGTCACCAGTCTTGCTTGATCGCTTTTTGAATGATGCCCAAGAGATTGATGTGGATGCGATATCTGATGGTGAGGATGTTGTTGTTGGTGGGATTATGCAGCATATTGAACAAGCCGGGGTGCATTCAGGCGACTCTGCATGCTCACTTCCCCCATTTGATTTGAGTGACACGATCCAAAAAGATTTAATTCAGCAGACGAAAATGCTGGCCAAGGCACTCAAAGTAAATGGTTTAATGAATATTCAATTTGCCATTCAAGGAGATACAATCTTCATCCTTGAAGTGAATCCTAGGGCTTCAAGAACAGTTCCTTTTGTGTCAAAGGCTATCGGAAAACCTCTTGCTAAAATTGCAGCCAAGGTTATGGTTGGACAATCACTCAAAAGTCAAAACTTTATTAAAGAAATCACTCCAAAATTTTATTCAGTTAAAGAAGCCGTTTTCCCTTTTATCAAATTCCCTGGTGTCGATACGATCTTAGGACCAGAAATGAAATCAACGGGTGAGGTAATGGGAACTGGAGATACCTTTGCAGAAGCATTTATAAAATCCCAATTGGGTGCCAGCACGACACTGCCTTTCAAAGGCAAAGCATTCTTAAGTGTTCGCAAAGAAGATCATGAAAATATTATTGATATTGCCCAAGCTTTGGCCAAGTTAGGATTTGATTTGGTGGCTACTGATGGAACGGCAAGATCCATTCAAAGCCATGGTCTAATGGTGCAAAGAGTAAATAAAGTGGCTCAGGGTAGACCCCATGTTGTTGACATGATTAAGAATAAAGAAATTGATTTTATTGTTAATATCACTGAAGATAAAAAAGCAATTGCAGACTCTTATACAATTAGACGTAATGCGCTAATGAATAAAGTAACTTACTACACCACATTAGCGGGAGCAAAGGCTGCATGTATCGGAATGTCTTATGTGGATGAGCTTGAAGTGAATAGCTTACAAAGCTTGCATAAATAATATTCAATCTTTAAAATCCAAATATACTTCAATATTTATCAGTAGTAGTTTTTTAAAATCTATTTAAGGGTAATAAATGGCAGGTCAAATCCCAATGACGCGGAATGGTGTTGAGCGTCTAAAAGAAGAATTACATCAGTTAAAGAGTCAAGATCGTCCTAATATTATTCAGGCAATTGCCGAAGCTCGTGCGCAAGGTGATTTATCAGAGAATGCAGAATATGAATCTGCTAAAGAGCGACAGGGTTTTATCGAAGGGCGCATTGCAGAAATTGAGGCCAAATTATCCAATGTACAGATTATTGACCCAGCTACACTGAATGCAGATGGTAAATGCGTTTTTGGTGCCACCATTGAATTAGAGGATTTGGATGAAGAAAAATCATTTACCTATCAAATAGTAGGTGAAGATGAAGCGGACATTAAAGCAAACAAAATCTCTATTAGCTCCCCACTGGCGCGAGCTTTAATAGGTAAAGAAGATGGCGATGTGGTTGAAGTTGAAACGCCTGGCGGTCAAAAAACATATGAAATCAGCAATGTGAGTTATATCTAATTTCATGGGATATGTCCTTAAACTCTTTTTACCAATATGGGCTGGATCCTTGTGGTGGATGATTATCGTCGCCAAGGTGCTGTTCGATAAAATTCCCACAGCTTTTTTAGCTGGCATAGTGGCGGGTCAACTTTTTCATTATTTAAGTTACTTTAGTTTGGGAATGTCTGTTTTGATTTTTTTTCATTTATTTAAATATCATGGATGGTCTTCAGTAAAATCTAGCCAATTTTGGCTCATTTTATTTATTGCTGTGATTGTTCTGATTAATTTTTTTGGAATTCAACCTACACTAGAAGCGCTTAAAATCAATGCTCAACCGAAAGAAGTGATGGAGAGCATTTTTGCTGATCGTTTTGCTATGTGGCATGGTATCTCCAGCATCTCCTTTATAGTACAAACCGTATTAGTGACTATATTAATGCTCAGATGGCGTTAAAGAGAAAATTTACTTTCTTCGTCTTTTTGCTTAAAGATAACTGCCTGTTTTCCGATTAACTGAACGAATTCTGACTCTGTCGCTTGGCAAATTTGTTTGGCAATTTCTAACCGATCTTGTTTTGTATCCGATTGAATTTGTATTTTGATTAACTCATGAAAATTTATAGTGTTGGTTATTTCAGAAATGACCTGATTTGTGATACCTTTTGAACCTACAGAGACTGTTGTTTTGAGGTGATGTGCTTCAGCTTTTAATGCCTTGATTTGTTTATTATTTAACATGATTTCTTAAAAAAAATAACATTGTATCAGACATGAAAAAAACAAGAACCAAAAAAAACTGGATTAAAGAGCATTTATCCGATGAGTTTGTAAAGCGAGCTCAAAAAGATGGATTTCGGTCCCGTGCAGCGTATAAATTTATTGAAATGAATGATAAGTATCACTTAATACGCTCTAATGATCGCATTGTGGATTTGGGTTCAGCGCCTGGAAGTTGGTCGCAAGCAGCAAGCTCCCTTATAACTGATCGTGGAAAAATTTTTGCGATTGACTTATTACCAATGGATGATGTTAAAAATACCACATTCATTCAAGGTGATTTTCGTGAGCTTTCCATCTTACAAAAACTTGAAGAATTATTAGAAAATACAGCTATAGACCTTGTAATTTCTGATATGGCACCCAATATTAGTGGTATCAAAAGTCGTGATCAGGCCATGATTAACGATTTAAATGACCTCTCATTGGAATTTGCCTTAGATTGGTTGAAACCAAAGGGACATTTTATGGTCAAGACATTTATGGGAAGTGGTTTTGAGGATTATGTGAAAAGACTAAGGAGTCTCTTTAATAAGGTCAAGATTGAAAAACCAGACTCCTCCCGAGACAGAAGTGCAGAAATCTTTTTAATTGGTCTTGAAAAAAGATAGAATAATAATAAATAACGCAAACTTAAAGGAAATGATTTGAATAACAATACGTTAAAAACAATTTTAGTTTGGTTAGCCATTGGCGCGCTAATGATGATGATCTTTAATCAATTTTCACCAGCAAGTCGCTTTGAAACCAAGCTTGTCTATTCCCAATTTATGGAGCAAGTAAAGTCCGGAAATATTTCTAAGGTTGAAATTGATGGCAGAAACATCAATGGTATTACAGCGGACGGCAAGAGATTCTCAACCTACTCACCAACAGATCCTTGGATGGTGTCTGACTTATTAAAAAATAACGTAATTGTTGAAGCTAAACCGGAAGAAAAACAATCTATGCTGATGAGTATTTTTATCTCCTGGTTCCCGATGATCTTGCTGATTGGCGTATGGATTTTCTTCATGAAACAAATGCAAGGTGGAGGCAAAGGTGGCGGTCCATTTTCATTTGGTAAAAGCAAGGCTCGACAATTAGACCAAACTACCAATAAGACAACTTTTGCTGATGTCGCGGGATGTGATGAAGCCAAAGAAGAAGTCACCGAATTGGTGGATTTTCTTAGAGATCCCAATAAATTTCATAAGCTAGGCGGTAGGATACCTCGAGGTGTTCTCATGGTAGGCCCTCCGGGTACGGGGAAGACATTGTTGGCGCGAGCAATCGCGGGTGAAGCAAAAGTTCCTTTTTACACGATTTCTGGTTCCGACTTTGTAGAGATGTTTGTCGGTGTAGGTGCCGCTCGAGTCAGAGATATGTTTGAGCAAGCCAAAAAAAATTCTCCTTGCATTGTCTTTATTGACGAAATTGATGCAGTAGGAAGACACCGTGGTGCTGGTATGGGTGGTGGTAATGATGAGCGTGAGCAAACTTTAAACCAACTTCTAGTTGAGATGGATGGTTTCGAGGCAAATTCTGGTGTGATAGTAATTGCGGCAACTAACCGTGCAGATGTTCTTGATAAAGCGTTATTACGTCCTGGTCGATTTGACCGTCAAGTTGCTGTGTCTTTACCAGACATCAAAGGTCGAGAGCAAATTCTAAATGTGCACATGAGAAAAATACCAAGCGACGCTGATGTGAAAGCGGATATCATAGCGCGAGGTACTCCTGGATTCTCTGGTGCGGATTTGGCTAATTTAGTTAACGAAGCTGCTTTGTTTGCAGCACGTCGAGCTCATCGCACAGTGACTATGCAAGATTTTGAAGATGCTAAAGATAAGATCTACATGGGTCCTGAACGTAAGTCACTCGTGATGCAAGAAGACGAAAGAATTAATACCGCTTATCATGAATCTGGGCATGCAATTGTGGCTAAGTCCTTACCAAAGGCAGACCCTGTGCACAAAGTCACCATTATGCCAAGAGGTTGGGCTCTTGGTTTGACATGGCAACTGCCGGAATTTGATCGATTTAGTAATTTTAAAGATAAAATGCTTGAGGAAATCTCTATCTTATTTGGTGGTCGAATTGCGGAAGAAGTATTCATGAAGCAAATGTCGACAGGTGCATCGAATGACTTTGAGAGAGCAACTAAACTTGCTCGTGACATGGTCACCAAATACGGCATGTCTGATAAGTTAGGGACTATGGTCTATAGCGATGATCAAAATGAATCAACCTTTGGTATGCCATCCAAAACCATCTCTGAAGCAACTCAGCAAAAAGTAGATGCTGAAGTGAGAAAAATTTTGGATGAACAGTATGCTGTGGCAAGAAAAATTATTGAAAAAAATAAAAAGAAGGTGGAAGCAATGGCCAAAGCATTGCTTGAATATGAGACCATTGATTCTGAGCAAATCAATGACATTATGGCTGGCAAAAAAGCAAGAGCACCTAAGCCAAATGATACAAGTAAATCACCATCTGGAGATAAAGGTGCAGGATCTGGTCCAGCGGTAACTTCTCCACAACCATCAGCAAAATCCAAGTAAAATATAGGGTAGTTAATATAATTACCCTATATGACTTTTTCATCCCTCATTAAAAATTCATCTCATCCAATTATTATGGGTGTGCTAAATGTTACTCCCGATTCATTTTCTGACGGAGGATTTTTTATCGATCCAGACAATGCCATCAAACAAGCACAAAAAATGATTGATGAAGGTGCTGATATTATAGATATTGGCGGCGAATCTTCGAGACCAGGGGCTAAGCCAGTTACCCTGGAAGAAGAGCTTCGAAGAATTAGTCCAATTATTAAAGCATTGAAAAAGGATACCTCAGTATTTGTTTCGGTCGACACCTATAAACCAGAGGTGATGAAATTTGCTCTAGAACATGAGGTAGATGTAATTAATGACATTAAAGCATTAAGAGAGAATGAGTCCATTAAAATATTAAAAGATTATCCAAATTCGATGGTGTGTTTAATGCATATGCAAGGCACACCAGAAACAATGCAAGTCAATCCAAATTATTCACAAAACACCACCAATGAAATAAAACAGTTTCTTCTTGATCGATTAAATATGTGTATTGCTGAAGGTATTGATTTAGAGAGAATTATTCTTGATCCAGGCTTTGGTTTTGGAAAAACTTTTGAACATAACTGGGAAATTTATCAAAATCTTGAGACAATTGCTGAATTAAATATGCCATTACTCATTGCGTTATCTAGAAAAAGCATGTTACAAAAAATAGTGGGCGATGATTTAAAAAGATTAGATGATGCAACGGGGTTTTTTTCATCTATGGTAAATGTTAAATGCCCGATAATTATCCGCACGCATAATGTCGGAGTGACAAAAAAATATTTGGAAAGAAATGTATGAGGAAGTATTTTGGGACTGATGGAATTCGAGGTAGGGCAGGTAAATTTCCAATTACGGTAGATTTTTTTACCAAGCTTGGTTTTGCGGCTGGAAAAGTCCTCACGAAAGATAACCAATCAACAAGTAAACCAAAAGTAATTATTGGAAAAGATACTCGTGAGTCAGGCTACATGTTGGAGTCAGCCCTGGAGGCAGGTTTTTCAGCTGCTGGAGTAGATGTATTTTTAACAGGGCCCATTCCAACCCCGGCAATTGCTTATCTCACAAAAGCCCTAAGGGCACAAATTGGTGTAGTGATTTCAGCATCGCATAATTTTTATCATGATAATGGGATTAAATTTTTTTCAGGTAATGGTCTGAAGTTGGATGATGAGATTGAATTAGAGATAGAAAACACTTTAGATGGTATTGAGAGTTTAGATTCTGAAAATATTGGGAAGGCAAAAAGGGTGGATGATGCTCAAGGCCGTTATGTTGAATTTTGTAAAAACACATTTCCCAAAGAGCTATCACTTGAGGGATTAAAAATTGTCCTTGATTGTTCACACGGAGCCACTTATCAAGTTGCCCCAAAGGTTTTTGCAGAATTAGGGGCCGATATTTATTCTATTGGTGTTAGCCCTAATGGAACAAATATTAACGATGGATGTGGATCAACATCGCTTGAATTATTAAGATACGAGGTGAAAAAAAACAAAGCCAATCTTGGAATCGCTTTTGATGGTGATGGCGATCGAGTGCTGATGATCAATTCCAATGGCGATAAAGTAGATGGGGACCAACTCCTTTTCATTATTGTTCGTGCTGCTTTTGAGGAGAGTGGTTTTGATAGTGGCGTGGTAGGAACTCTGATGACTAATTTAGCTTTTGAAGAAAATTTGAAAGAGCTGGGGATACGATTTTCAAGGTCAGGAGTGGGTGATCGATACGTATCAGAAATGATGCAAGAAAAAAACTGGCTCTATGGTGGTGAAAATTCAGGTCATATCTTATTGAAAGATTTTCATACAACTGGTGATGGGATCATTTCTGCACTTCAGGTATTAAAATCCATTAAACAAAGACAGATCAGTTTTGACAAAGCAGTTTCAGAAATCAATTTATATCCTCAAATTTTATTAAATATCCCACTTGATAAAGAAATTGATTTAAATACTCCAGAGATACAAAATTCAATTCATGAGGCTGAA
Source organism: Methylophilaceae bacterium LSUCC0665 (assembly GCA_024919215.1). Lineage (GTDB taxonomy): Bacteria > Pseudomonadota > Gammaproteobacteria > Burkholderiales > Methylophilaceae > BACL14. The sequence continues at coordinate 358,720 of CP103437.1, forward strand.
AAAATAATGAATAATAATGGACGAGTCTTACTTAGAAAATCAGGAACTGAACCATTAGTTCGAATTATGACCGAAGGAAAAAATAAAGATCTAGCACTTCAGGCTGCTGGAAAAATAAAAAAAATAATTCAGAAAAAAATTATAGATCTTGAATGAAACCAAACTTATCTGGAAGATTCAAATTACATTCAAGTTTAACTATTTCTACACTCGGGTACCATAATGATTTATTATTTGGACTACACCAGTAATGAAAGTTTTTTAATCCTAATTTATTTAGTAAAAACGTTTTTTTATTAGCAGCTCCTGAAAGGTGAGCGTTAATATTTGAGGTTGTAATTACAAAGTCACAACAGTCAATTAGAGCCAGAAGAGCTTCAATATCATTAAACAAGTCATAACCTGAGTCAATAATTCCAAGTTCATCAAATAATTTTTTTTCCTCAGGATTTGGATTGTACTGTAAGTTTATTAACTTATATTTACCCTTTGATAAATTTTTAAAAATTTCTAAATTTAAATTTTTGGATTCATCATTACTTTTCCAACTAATACCTATTAATGGATAATTAAATTTAGATTTAATTAAATTTCTGATTGTAGGATCGCTTTTTAACTTATATCTTACTTTATGAAAACTGTTAATACTTTTTCTTAAGTATCTTCCTAAGTTTCCAATAGGAATATGAAAATCAAAAAATGAATCATTTTTAATATCATCCATGTGCAGGATATTAATATTATTAAAATTTCTCTTCATAATAGATGTAATTTTTCTAGATGAGCAGGCGTAATAAATTTTTTTAGCATAATTTAATAATTCATTTAACATTGATGCATATAAAATCTCATCGCCAATACCTTGCTCACCCCAAACTAATATTGATTCACAGTGACATCCATTCCAAAGTGGTTTTGATGAATTAATTACTTTTTGTAGCCTTGAAGTATCTTTCCATCTATTTTCAAAATTTATCCATCCTTCTTCAAAATTTTGCTGTTTTAGTTGGATTACGCCAATATTGAGTTTTGTCTGGGGTGATTCTTCTTTAGATAATGATTTCATGTAATGGCTGATAGCTTTTTCATAATTACCAGTTATTTCAAAATATACACCGAGATTGTTATTGGTGAGAGGATTATTGGGATCTAGGTCATAGGCCTCACTTAATGTTTTGAAAAATTTTTGATGATCATCAATTTTTCTGTAAATTCGAGCAATATTATTTAAAACATCTGGAGTTTTTCTGAGAATTAGGGCTTTATTTAAAGCATTCATTGCTTCGCTATATTTTTTGAGTTCTGTGAGAATGCTTCCATAAAGCATATAAACTTCATAACTTTTTTCAATTTGAATTAAAGACTCGATTTCATATAATGCAGCAGAGTATTGTTTTGTTTTTTCAAGAATAATTGTTAGGTTAAAACGAGCATCACTAGAATTTGGATTATATTCAATTGATTTTCTATAAAGAATTTCTGCTTTATCGTAATTTTCTTCTAGTTCATAAATCACCCCAAAGTTATAATAAACTTCAAACTGATCTTTTTTTATTTCAATAGATTGTTCTAAAAAGTCTTTAGCTTGAGTTAAGTCATTTACCCTTAATGATGCCTCAGCACCTAAATTAACTACCCTAAGCTTATTAATAGAATTTAAAACATTAGAATTTGCTTTGATCAGTGATATTACCTGATGAAAATCACCGTCATTGAAGTGTTTAGATAATTTTTTCCACAAAAATTCTTTATCAATTATTGACAAGACTTATCCAAATTTGCCAGTAATATAATCCTCAGTTTCTTTTTTAGATGGTTTCGTGAAAATAGTGTCTGTTTCATCAAACTCTATCATTTCGCCAAGATACATATAGGCAGTATAATCTGAAATACGAGCTGCTTGTTGCATGTTATGAGTCACAATTAGAATAGTTAATTTTTTCTTCAGTTCACTCATTAGTTCTTCGATATTTACAGTAGCAATAGGGTCGAGTGCTGATGTCGGCTCATCAAACAACATGATCTCAGGATCTGTGGCAAGAGCTCTGGCGATACATAAGCGCTGTTGTTGTCCACCTGACAGATTGTAAGCTAAATCTGGCAGACGATCCTTAACTTCATTCCATAATGACGCACCTTTAAGGGCCTCTTCCACTTTGTCATCAAGAAGTCGTTTATTGTTTTCACCCCGAACTCTTAATCCATAGGCTACATTTTCATAAATGGATTTAGGAAATGGATTAGGTTTTTGGAACACCATGCTAATTCTCATTCGAACTTCAATTGGATCCACTTTATTATCTAAAATATTTGTATTGTCTGGATGCAGTATAATTTCGCCACCATATTTATTTCCACTATATAAATCATGCATGCGATTGAAAGATCTCAAGAACGTAGATTTTCCGCAACCAGATGGGCCTATAAGAGCGGTTATTTTCTTTTCATACAGAGGAATATTAATATCCTTAAGAGCATGTGTCCCATCCGCATAATGGAAATTAAAGTTTTTTGATTCCGCTTTTAAAATTTCTTTTTTTTGTGCCATTTTTTTATCCTACCATTTAATTTTTTTTCTAATGTTATAGCGAAGCTTAATCGCTAAACCATTCATGAATAATGTAAGTACAATGATCACCGCTCCAGTAGCGGCAGCATTAATATGAAAAGCATGCTCGGGTCTTGAAATCCAATTAAACATTTGAATTGGCAGAACAGTAAAACCTGCCTCTAGCCAACTAAAATTAATAAAAGGAGCAACATCGTTTACGGGGGATGGGGGTAAGAATGCTATAAAAGTCAGTGCTCCGATGGTGATCACAGGAGCTGTCTCACCAATTGCTCTTGCCATACCAATAATAATTCCAGTTAACACGCCACCCATTGCATACTGCAGGACATGGTGAAGTGTGACTTGCCATTTTGTTGCGCCAACCGCGAAAGCAGCCTCTCGAATATGAACAGGTATTGCTCGAATAGCTTCACGTGTTGAGACAATAACGATCGGTAACATTAATAATGAGAGTGTGAGGCCTGCCGTTAAAACACTGGTACCAAGACCAAACTCATAGACAAATAAGCCAAGGGCTAATAGGCCATAAATAATGGATGGTACCCCAGCTAAGTTTGCTACGTTAATTTCAATTAAATCAGCAAACCAACCTTTTTTGGCGTACTCTTCCAGATAAATCCCGGCTGCCACCCCCATTGGAACCGCAACGAAGAACGTGACCACAAGAACCAAAGCAGAGCCAACCCATGCCGACAAAATGCCTGCACCCTCTGGTTTCCTTGAGGGGAAATTGGAGAAAAAATCTAAATTCATTTTTGGATACCCATCGATCACAAGATCCAGAAAAAGAACTAGCAGGGTAATTGCTAATGAAATGATGATGAAAAATCCAATGCCAGCGAAAATTTGATCATTCTTTTTATGTTTTTTAATTAGCGCCCTAATTACATTTAGGTCTTTATCTGTCTTTTTATTTGAGATAGCCATGTATTAATATCTTTCGGTAAATTTGTTTCTTGTCCATTGACCCAATATATTCAAACTTAAAGTCATTACAAATAATGTGATACCCGCTGCGAAAATACTTTGATAACCTATTCCGCCATGCTCCAAATCTCCCAAAGCTACTGAGACAATATAGGCCGTGATGGTGGCAGCACTGTCAACAGGATTAAAAGTAAAGTTTGGTTGCTGTCCAGCCGCGATAGCCACGATCATTGTTTCACCAATGCCACGACTGATTGCCAATATGTAAGCAGCCACGATTCCTGAGGTTGCAGCCGGCATGACTACAGATACAGCTGTTTGAAATCTCGTTGCTCCCATCGCATAAGACCCTTCTCTCATGGCCATAGGCACTGCACGCATGGCGTCCTCTGCCACAGAAGCGATGTAAGGAACAATCATGATCCCCATCACGATTCCAGGCCCAAGCATGTTAAAGGTTGATAAATCTGGATATATTTTTTGTAATAATGGCGTGACCAATAGCAAAGCAAAGTATCCAAACACCACAGTCGGTACGCCAACTAAAAGCTCTAGGATGGGCTTTACAGTTTCTTTTACCCTGTGAGAAGCAAATTCTGAGAGATAGACTGCAGTAATCGTGCCTAGAGGCACAGCCACAAGTAATGCCACTCCGGTAATTGTTAAAGTGCCTGCAACTAAAGGGAGAATCCCATAATTTTTTATCTCAAAATTTGGTGTCCAGACGGTAGATGTTAAAAATTCTTTAAAGGTGACAGCCTCAAAAAAAGGAATTGATTCAGAGACTAATATATACACAATACCAAATGTAATCAGAACCGCTATCAATCCTGAAAACATCAAGACTAACTCGATGATTCTTTCTAAAAAATTACGTCTAATGTTTTTTGCTAACGCTGGACTAATATTTGATTTTTTTTTGACCATTAGAAAAACTCTTTAAAAAAAACACATTAATTATTACACAAAATAAAACTTAATTTATAAAAAAGAGGGGTGAAAATTATAAATAAAGAGGGGTGAAAAACCCCTCTTTATTATTTACTTAGTATTTAAGCAATTCACTCAACTAGTCTGTCGCTTTTTCTAAGATTTCAGCCACTGAAAGACCAATTGCTGGACCGTCTTTGAACGCTGTACCAGTTTTTAATGATTTCACGTGATTTTTAATTGCATCATATTCCGCAGTTGAGAAAGGAACATAACCCACCTCTTTAGACAACTTAGCTGCGTTGTTTAAATAGAACTCAACAAATTTTTTCACGTTAGGATCAAATGCTGCTTTAGTTGCATTTAAATAGATGAATAAAGGACGTGAAAGAGGGTTGTATGTACCGTCCATAACTGTTTCAAGTGATGGCTCTACAAACTTACCTTCTTTGTTTTTAACTTTTACCGCACCTAATTTATCTTTGTTTTCTACATAGTAAGCTAGACCAAAATAACCTAAACCGCCTTTATCACCTGCAACACCTTGAACTAAAACGTTATCATCTTCAGATGCAGTAAAGTCACCACGAATAGATTTAGATTTCTTAATAATTGCTTCAGTAAAATAATCAAATGTACCAGAATCAGCACCTGGGCCATATAATTTTAGTGGTTGATTTGGGAAACCTTCACGAATTTGGCTCCAGTTCATAATCTTCCCTTGTGCATCAGGACCCCACATTTTTTTAAGTTCTTCAGGAGTCATTTCTGTTGCCCAGTCATTATCTTTATTTATTACAACAGTTAAAGCATCAAAAGCTACTGGAACTTCAATGAATGAAATACCTGCTTCATCACACTTTGCAATTTCTTTTGCTTTTACAGGACGAGATGCGCCTGAGATAGAAGTTTCACCACGACAGAACTTCTTAAAACCGCCGCCAGTTCCAGAAACACCAACTGTTACTTTTTTACCTGTTTCTTTTTGAAATTCTTCAGCAACTGCTTCAGTGATCGGATAAACAGTTGATGAACCATCAATTTTAATGATATCTGCAGCAAATACTGACGTTGTTAATGCAGTAGTAGCTACAGTTGCTAATACAGCTTTTTTTAAGGTTGAAACCATGTATACGCTCCTGTAAGGATATTAATCGAGAATTAAATTTTAAGATTAAAGTATGACAGATTTATGACAATTTAATGTTTCTTAAAAACAGGTTAAAATGTCGCTGAATTATTATTTTGAATAAGTTTATGGAAGCGGAAAAATTAAATCAGCTAAAAACAACATTATCTGAGATCGATGATCGATTTTCAGCTCTCAGGAGCTATCTTTGACCTCGATCATAAAAAAGAACAGCTTGAACAGCTAACTCGCCAACAAGAAGATCCTAAAATTTGGGACGATCATTCCCTCAGTCAAAAAATTGGCAAGGAAAAAAGAATTTTGGAAGATACAATCCAAGAATTTGAACAGTTAAATTTAGGTATTGGAAATAATAAAGAATTGTTTGATTTAGCAATCGAGGAAAATGACGACTCTACTCTGGATGACTTGCTCCAAGATACCTTTAATCTTGAAAAAAAACTCAGCCAATTAGAATTTAAAAGAATGTTTTCAAATCCACTTGACCCCAATAATTGCTTTATCGATTTTCAATCTGGTAGTGGGGGCACTGAGGCTCAAGATTGGGCTAATATGCTCCTTAGAATGTACTTGAGGTACTGTGAGGAAAAAGGTTTTAAGGTCGAGGTGATGGAGATTACGGAAGGAGAAGTGGCAGGCATTAAAGGCGCTACGATTAAAATCATTGGTGATTATGCCTATGGTTATTTTAGAACAGAAACGGGCATTCATCGATTGGTCCGAAAATCACCATTCGACTCAGGCAGCAGAAGACATACCTCTTTTGCTGGAGTGAATGTATATCCTGAAATTGATGAATCAGTTGAAATTGAGATTAATCCTGCTGACTTAAGGATAGATACCTATCGAGCATCAGGGGCAGGGGGGCAGCATATCAACAAAACAGATTCTGCTGTTAGAATTACACATGAGCCCAGCGGCGTTGTTGTGCAGTGTCAAAATGATCGATCCCAGCATCGGAATAAAGCCCAAGCAATGGATATGCTCAAAGCTCAGCTTTATCGAATTGAGTTAGAAAAAAGAAATGAAGAAAAAAAGGCGATGGAGGATGCCAAATCAGATATTGGCTGGGGCCATCAAATTAGAAGTTATGTCCTGGACCAATCAAGAATTAAAGATCTAAGGACTGGTGTTGAAATAGGCAATACCCAAGGTGTTCTTGATGGCAACCTTGATCCATTTATTACAGAAAGTTTAAAACAAGGGGTTTAAGTTGGAAAATAATGAAAATCAGATAGTAGATGAAAATTCGATTATTCAAGAACGAAGAAGTAAATTAACTGAGTTAAGAAAAGTTGGCGTTGCTTTTCCTAATAACTTTAAGCCTGAACATGATTCTTCACAACTGCATAAAGAATATGATGGATTTGATAAACCGACCTTAGAAGAAAAAAATATCGAAGTCGTTGTTGCTGGGCGAATGATGCTTAAAAGAGTCATGGGTAAGGCAAGTTTTGCGACAATCCAGGATCGAACCGGTCGGATTCAATTGTATGTAGCGAGAGATCTGATTAATAATGAAGAGAACCCAGAACTCTATTCCTCATTTAAAAAGTGGGACATGGGAGATATTATTGGAGCTAAAGGAAAGCTCTTTAAGACCAATACCGATGAATTGACGATCGAGGTCACTGAAATTTGTTTATTAACAAAATCGTTACGACCGCTTCCTGAAAAGTTTCATGGATTGCAGGATCAAGAAATGAAATATCGCCAACGATATGTGGATTTGATGGTCAATCAAGAGACTAGGGATACTTTTTTAACTAGATCAAAAGCAATCCAGTCTATTCGAGAATTCATGGTCAATAATAAATTTCTGGAGGTGGAGACCCCCATGTTACATCCGATACCAGGGGGCGCGAGTGCAAAACCTTTTGTCACACATCACAACGCATTGGATATGGAAATGTTTATGCGGATTGCTCCAGAGCTATACTTAAAGAGATTGGTCGTCGGCGGTTTTGATCGGGTGTTTGAAATCAATCGTAATTTCCGTAACGAAGGTTTAAGTGTTCGTCATAACCCTGAATTTACCATGATGGAATTTTATGCTGCTTATGCTGATTATCAATGGTTAATGACATTCACTGAGGACTGTATTCGCTCCAGCATCATTGCTTGCGGTATGGACTTAAAACTAACTTATCAAGACAAAGCAATCGATTTTTCACAACCGTTTGATCGTTTAACCCTGGTGCAAGCGATTGAGAAATACAATGATCAATTCGCATCTAAAGATCTTCTCAATACTGAATTTATTGAACAGTCTTTGCAAAAGATGGGAGAAGAATTGCCCCCAAATCGATCGCTAGGATCTCTTCAATTAGCATTATTTGAAGCGGTAGCCGAGGAGCACCTTTGGAACCCGACATTTATTATCGATTATCCAACCGAAGTATCGCCACTAGCTAGGGCATCAGATAATGATCCGAACATTACGGAGCGTTTTGAATTATTTATCGCGGGCCGAGAAATTGCCAATGGTTTCTCGGAGCTCAATGACCCTGAAGAGCAAGCTGAACGTTTCAAAAAACAGGTCGAACAAAAAGAGGCGGGGGATGATGAGGCGATGTATTATGACGCAGATTTTATCCGCGCTCTTGAGTATGGCATGCCCCCGACAGGCGGTTGCGGGATTGGTATTGATCGACTAATTATGTTGATCACCAATAAACCAAGTATTCGAGATGTTATTTTATTTCCACATATGAGGCCAGAATAATTATGTACATGCACCCTGAAATTGATCGTGATCAAATGACACCGCAACAAGCGATTGAAATTTTACAACAAGGTAATGAGCGTTTTGTAAATAATGTGAAACGTCAGCATGACATGTTGAGTGTGCGTGATGAATTAAAAGACAAGCAACACCCTTTTGCCTCTATTCTTAGTTGTAGCGACTCCAGAACGACAGTGGAGTTGATTTTTGATCAAAATCTAGGGGATATTTTCTCAGTGAGGTTGGCTGGTAATGTGGCTTCAACCTTGGCTATTGGTAGTCTAGAATTTTCTACACAGTACTTGGGTTCAAAATTAGTGGTAGTGATGGGACATAGCAATTGCGGTGCCGTTAAAGCGGCATGTGATGACTTCAAAGGGGGTAACATCGGAGAAATCATTAATATGATTGACCCAGCAGTAAGTTTAGAGACCACTGTGTCCAGTGATCGCAATTCCTCAAATACATCTTTTGTAGACAAAGTGTGCTGGCATAATGTTCATGAGCAAATTAATAACATCAAACAACATAGCAAGATCATTAATCAAATGTTGATAGATAATCAGATTGCCCTTGTTGGGGCGGTGTATGATTTAGCTTCCGGTTCAGTTCAGTTTGATATTTAAAATCAACGTTGCAAATAAACAACATTGCGTAAATTTTTACAACAAAAACACCCACTTATCATCTTTGTGTCATAAAACTGTCACATAGTCTTCCTAAAATTAAGTCAGGTCAAAGAAATTATTTGATTTCTTTAATTTTTTATCTTTTAGGAGATTGTAAATGAACAAGAAGATTATCACTGGTGCTGTTTCAGCAGCAGTATTGTCTTTATCAGGCGTTGTATACGCTGATACGACAAGTGACCTTGTAAATGCCTTGGTAACTAAAGGTGTATTAACAGAGGAAGAAGGCGCTTTGCTTTCTAAAGGTCATGACAAGAAAAAAGCAAACACCCCTGTGTTAACTAACAAGGGTGGTAAATTTATAATGCAAAGTGCTGACGGCAAAAATGAGATAGCTTTAACAGGTCGTATGCACTTCGATTACAGAAATTCTGACCTTGATGAAGATGATTTAGGAAACGTTGAAGCTGATAAATGGGATGTTGATGGAAAATCAATCGGTGATGAATTTGAAATGCGACGTGCTCGTATTGGCATCAAAGGTAAATTAGACGGCATGTGGAAATACGATATTGTTTTAAACGCTAATGGTAAGTCAGGTAAAAATCTTGATACAGCCTCTTTGACTTGGGCAGCTATGAAACCTTTCCAAATTCAATTTGGTCGTTTCAAACAAGCATTCAACCTTGAGGGCTTAACCAGTTCAAATGATATTGATTTTGTTGAACGTTCATTTATGAACCAAATTTCACCACACAAGAAACTCGGTATTGCTTTTAAAGGTACACCAACAAAAGGTATGACTTATGCAGTTACTAAATACCAAGAAGGTTACACAGATAGTGATACAGAAAACGAAAACAATTACTCTGGTCGTTTAACATATAACTGGGCTGAAGCTAATAAAATTAAAGACTCTATTTTCCATGTCGGTATTGCAGGTTTCACAGAAGATTATTCTGCTAGACCAAAAACATCAAGTAATGGATCAAAAGCTTGGTCCGGAACTGCTGGTGACTTTGATAACGGCGCTACGACACACTCAAGACTATTTAATTTCAAGAGTGCTGGAAGAGGTTATTCACCTTTAGCAGCTATTGATGTGCAAGGTGAAGATTTAAGATGGGGTGGAGCAAGCGAATATGGTAAAACTAACAACCATCACGAAAATCGTTTTGCAGCTTTAGAAGGTATTTTTGCAAAAGGTCCATTTAAAATTCAAGCTGAATATGGACAAGGTAAGTTCGAAGGTACAAACGAAGTAAGTAATACTGGCGCAGAAGCTGACATAAAAATTGGTTATGTTTCAGCGAACTATGTTTTAACGGGTGAGCATTATTCTAAGTCTTATAAAGGCGGCAAGATGAAGGGCATCAAAGTTAAAAACCCATTTGATTTTGAAAATGGAACTGGAACTGGTGCTTGGGAAGTCGGCGCGCGTTACGAGTACTTAGGCATTGATGACATCAAGCTAACTCAAGCTGCAGGTTTGGGTAGTGAGACCAGAATCCGTGGAGCATTTGATTGCGGTGTTGCTACAGCTGCAACCTACGGTACATCGGCAGCTACAGCAACTGGGGCTGGTTGTGATGCAAACATCCATCAGTACACTGTTGGTTTAAAATGGATTGCAAACCCAAATGTCCTTGCAAAAGTTTCATTAACTTACTCTGATTACGGTGACGATTTAATTGCACCAGATACAGCAGGTGAGTCAGAGAAGTTTGATTCAGAGACATTGCTTCATACACGTATCCAGTGGATGTTCTAATCCATCTGAATACTTAAAAATCTCCTAAATTTTTAAGACCCGCTTTAAGCGGGTCTTTTTTTATCTTTTATCTTTAAAATAATTTTTCAAAAGAGTAGAGCATTCATCTTCAAGAATACCACCTTCAAATAAAGTGTGATGATTGATGGTTTGATTATTTACTAAATTTTGATTAGGGTTGCAGCTATGAAATTTTGCATCATAGGCGCCAAAATACACTTGCTTAACTCTGGCCTGAAAAATAGCGCCTAAGCACATAATGCAGGGCTCTAAAGTAATATACAAATTGACTTCAGGAAGGCGGTAATTGGATAAAAAATGAGCTGCATCTCGAAGAGCCATGATTTCAGCATGACAGGTCGGGTCAGAGTTCTTAATCACCGAATTAAACCCACGTCCAATAATTTTGTTATTTAAGGTGACAATGGCACCGATAGGTATTTCATCTATCTCCATTGCCTTGCCAGCCTCATCTAAGGCTGCTTGCATAAACTGCATATGATCGGTCATAAATTTTGAATTAATCTTTTTATTTTTCATCATAATAACTGTTTAATGAATTAGGAGGGTAAAAGTGAAGCAATTCGTCTTATTATTGGTCTTTATTTCATCATCCATTTTTGCGCAGTCGGGCACATACAAGTTGGATCCTGAACATAGTTTTGCTAATTGGAAGATTCGCCATGTGGTCTCTAAGACATCCGGAACGATTCCTAATATGACAGGTGAGATGATGATTAGTCTGGACGACATGAGTCAATCAAAGATCAATGTTGAAATGAGTTTGTTAAAGATTGATAGTGATCATAAAAAACGGGATAACCATATCCAAGAAAAAAAATTTTTAAATACCTCAGCTTTTCCAACCATTACATTTAATAGCACTAAGATTGTGATGAAAGATGACAAAAATGGCGTGGTGTCAGGAACGTTAGCTATGGGCGGCGTTGAAAAAACACTGGATATCCCTTTTACAGTGCTTGGTTTTGGTGATGATCCGTGGGGTGGTTATCGCGTTGGACTGGAAGGAAATATTGACTTAAAGGCCTCTGATTTTGGTTACACTTGGGGATTAAAAGAAAATAGCTCATTAGGTGATAAAATTGAGGTCAATCTTCTGGTGGAAGGAATCAAACAATAATATGAAAAAGAAAGCACTTACACAAAGCCCCATTCATGACCTCATCGCTGATCGATGGAGTCCTCGGTCATTTGATCCTGAGTTTATTCTTGGTAATGATGACATACATTCTCTAATGGAAGCGGCTCGTTGGGCACCATCCTGCCGAGGGGAGCAGCCATGGAAATTTGTGTTGTTTAATAAAAGTGATGCCACAATGTTTAGTCAGGCGTTGAATTGTTTATCTGTGTCCAATCAGGACTGGGCAATGGACGCGGCTTTATTGATCATTACCACCACCAACCGCTATTACCGACATAACGATCAAGAAAATGGCTATGCTCATTATGATTTAGGCGCCGCTTCTGAAAATATTTGTCTGCAAGCGACTGCCATGGGGTTGGCGGCACATCAGATGGGCGGGTTTAGTAAGGATGATGCGAGAGAACTGGCGCAAGTTCCTGAGAATTATGATATTCTCTCGGTTATTGCAGTTGGCAGACCTCAAGATTTAGAGCATACGCGAGAAGAATTAAAGGAGCGTGAAGGAGCTGCTCGCAATAGATTACCGCTGGAAGAGATATTTAGCGTAAATAAATTTTAATTGAATAATAGGACAATTCGATGGCAAAAGTATTAGAACTAACAACAAAAAATTTTAAAGACACGATAGAAAAAAATGATTTTGTGATCATTGATTTTTGGGCCCCGTGGTGCGAGCCATGCAAAAACTTCACTCCAATTTTTGAAAAGGCAGCAGAAGCCAATAAAGATATCGTGTTTGGAATGGTTGATGTGGAACAACATCCAGAAATCGGTGAATACTTTGAAGTTGAAAAAATTCCAGGTTTATTAGTTGTTCGAGAAAAAGCAGGAATTCATGCCCAGGTCGGTGAAATTGGTGCGCCAGCGTTTGATGAAATTATTAAGTGGGCCAGGGAGTACGACATGACTGCGGTTCGAGATTATATCGGTAAACAAGAACGTGGTGAGTTTAATTAGGTCCTGGATTTAAAGTAAGTCATCGGATCCACCGACAATCCTTTTTTTCTGATCTCAAAATGTAAATGTATTTTTCCATCATCGGTTTCTCCCATGGTGGAAATGATTTCTCCAGCGCTGATTTTTTGACCCTCAGTCACCAATAACTCCCGGTTATGGCCATACACGCTCAAAATATCGTCATCATGCTTGATGATAATGAGTTTACCGTAGCCTTTTAAATCTTCACCGGCATAAATGACTCGACCTTTGTCGATTGATTTTACTTCTTGGCCGAGCGATCCTTCGATTAATATTCCTTTTAATCCTTCATCTGGATTAAATTGTTTGGCTACTTCTCCATCAGTGGGCCACATAAAACGATTAGCTAAAGACTCTGTATTTTTAGCCACAATTTCTTTGGTTTTTTGCACAGATTTTGAATTATAAATTTCTCGGGTGGCTACAGGCTCGTTAATTTCAATAGGCTCGCCAATATCCTCTTGAGATAATGGCTTTTGTTCAGCAATCACCTCTGAAGGCTCATCGTCAAGCCTTGCGATTTCAACATTGTCTGATTTCATTTCATTACTTGCAGCTTCAGGATTATTGTCATTTCTAAGCAAATCAAAACGAATTTCTTCACCAACGCTGACCTTGTAAGGTTTTTTAATATTATTGACCGCTGCCACATCCTTATAATCAAATCCGCATTTAAGACTCAAGCTGAATATAGTATCCCCCTTTTTAACCTTATAAACATCAGGACATTTCTGAATGATATTTTTGCTATTGTCGACGGGCACGGTTTCTGGAAACTTTGAGGCGCAACCTGGAAAGAGACTGATTATTAGCATAAGTAAAAATAATGGTATTAATTTCATATTAAATTTTCTTTTAATAAATCCAGTTTATTGAAGTTTGTTAGATCAGATATTATAGGAGAAATTGATACTTTTTCATTTTTAATTGCAAAAAAGTCTGTCCCAGGACCACCATCGTTTGGTTCTCCCGCGGCTCCGACCCAATACATTAACTTATCGTTTTGATTGGGGTGGTGGATGATGGGTTCTGCCTTATGACGTTTACCTAGTCGTGTAATTTCAGTTCCTTGAAGTTGGTTGTATGGTATATCTGGAACGTTAATGTTCAGTAACATGGATTGTTGTAAATTTTTTATTTTAGGAATCAGATCAAGCACTACCTGACCAGCCGTTGAGTAGTGTTTTGGGTCGTACTGGGACATGGAAATCGCGAGTGATGGAATATCTAAAAGATAACCCTCCATAGCAGCTGCTACTGTGCCAGAATAAATCGTGTCATCACCCATATTAGGCCCATCATTAATTCCGGATATCACCATGTCGGGTTTAAATTTTAAAAAACCAGACAATGCAATATGCACGCAATCAGTTGGCGTACCATTAATAAAGTAGATATTTTCTTTATATTCCGTGATGGTGAGTGGATTTTTAAGAGTCAATGAGCTACTAGACGCACTTTTATTTTCCTCGGGAGCAACAATCACGACCTCACCAATTGTCGACAGGGTATGGGCTAATTCATTTATTCCGGGAGCTTGGTACCCATCGTCATTAGATAGCAAAAATTTCATTTTTTAAAAATTAATATACTGGTAAAGAAAAAAACTACAGTGAGCATAACCTCGGAAATCGCAAACAACTGGCTTGGCATGGTCTCAGACCATGCCCTGACCACACCCTCAATAAAAAATAAGATGATTATAAAGTTAATCCATTCGAGGGTGTATAAGTTTTTTTTGATTAATTGTCTCAGTGGTAAAACTAAAATCACTGCCTTAATAACCATCCACGATGATTCCCCGGAGGGGGTATAAAAAAGCTCCCACAACAGGGTGGTGAATATTAAGGCGATGTAAGATAAAAGATTGATCCAAGTGATCATGATCGAAGTTTGATGGTTAATTCAGCCAGTCTTTTACCTTGAGCATAAGCTATTTTTTCTTCCACAGCAGTCACTGGCTGATCACCAACATGGCTGGCGCCATAGGGAGTCCCGCCGTCTTTCGTGGTATTTAATTCTTTGATTGAATATGGAATTCCCATGATCAACATCCCAAGATGCTGCAAGGGTATTTGCATACTGAGCAAGGTAGCTTCATTGCCGCCATGCAGCGAATGCGATGAAGTGAATACAGTACCCACCTTGGATTCAAGACTGCCTTTAAACCAAAGAGGGGTCAGCTCATCAATGAAGTTTTTCATTGCTCCTGACATATTGCCAAAGTGAGTTGGACTGCCAAGAGCCAGTCCATCACATTCTTCTATTTCAGAGAGTTTGATTTCAGGGGCAAATAAATTATTTTTAGGTTGTTTGTTGTCAGGGACGGATCTTAATTTAGCCTCAGCACCATTCACAGAATTCACTCCACGTGCAATTTGTTGAGCCAATTTATGAACCGAACCATCTTGCGAACAATAGAGAACTAATATATCGACCATCTTTTAAGATTTTTTTGCCAATTTATTGGCTAACCCAATATAGGTTTCCGGCCTTAATTTCATGAGATCTTTTTTTGCCTTTTGCGGAATATCCAAGTTTTCAATAAATGTGTGCAATACTTCCTCATTAATGCCTTGGTTGCCCCGGGTTAATGCTTTTAATTTTTCGTATGGTTCAGCAATACCGTATCGACGCATCACGGTTTGAATTGGTTCTGCTAGCACTTCCCAAGAATGATTAAGGTCATCATCAATGACTTGCTTATTAATTTCTAGTTTATTCAGGCCTTTCATACACGAATTTATGGCCAAGGCGTGATAACCAAAACCCACCCCGATATTTCTGAGAACGGTGGAATCACTTAAATCTCTCTGCCATCTAGAAATTGGTAATTTTTCGCTCAAGTGATTTAGGATCGAGTTACTCAGACCTAGGTTACCTTCAGCATTTTCAAAATCGATCGGGTTAACTTTATGCGGCATGGTGGATGAGCCAACCTCATTTTTCTTTAACTTTTGTTTAAAATAACCCAGTGAAATATAGCCCCATAAGTCACGATTGAAATCGATCAGAATGGTATTCATTCGCGTTAGGGCATTAAAAATTTCTGATAAAAAGTCATGCGGCTCAATTTGAGTTGTCATCGGGTTGTATGTCAGCCCCATAGATTTGATGAAATCCCTGGAGTGTTGTTCCCAATTGACCTCAGGGTAAGCAACAATATGGGCATTGAAGTTACCGACGGCCCCATTAATTTTTCCTAAGTATTCTTGTTTTGCTAGATGATTAATTTGTCTTTTCAACCTCGCTGTCACGTTTGCAAATTCTTTGCCCATGGTAGTTGGGCTCGCCGATTGTCCGTGGGTTCTTGCCAGAATTGCAATGGCCGCATACTGTTTGGCACAGGATTGAATCTTGACATACATCTCATTCATTCCAGGCAGAATATTTTCGTTGACAGCTCGCTTTGTCATTAATGCGTAAGATAAATTATTGATGTCTTCTGAGGTGCAGGCAAAATGAATAAATTCTAAATACGGGGCAATATCTTTCTGTTTTTTTAAAGTTTTTTTCAGCCAGTACTCTACTGCCTTCACGTCATGGTTGGTGATAGATTCAATCTGCTTGATTTCAGCAGCGTCTTTTTCAGTAAATTGATCAATAATAGACCGAAGTTTTTTTTGAACGCTTACATTGAATTTTTTTACCTCTTTAATTTTTGGATTATCACCCAGGCTGATCAACCAAAGAATTTCTACTTCGACTCGAGTCTTAATTAAAGCAAACTCACTTAAGTGATTGCGTAATGAATCAATTTGCTTAGCGTATCTTCCATCAAGAGGAGAGATATTCAAAAGAGGTGTCGCCATAATAATTTAATTAAGTATCAGTTTTAAAGTGTTATTTTACCTCACTTGATTAGTGATGAGCTATTGAAGATAAAGAAAGTTTTTGGGAAATCAAAATATTTGCTCTAAAATGATGTTTTGACACGTGAACTTAATAGATTTTTATATGATTTTAGATACCTATAAAACCCATACCAATGACAGAATCAAAGAACAACTCCCCCCTTTACCCCTTAACCCCCAGCAAACTGCAGAATTAATAGAATATATAAAAGATGAGACGCATCAAAATCTAGATGAAGCGCTTAATCTTCTTTTGCATAAAGTTCCAGCAGGTGTCGATCAGGCGGCCTATATTAAAGCTGGGTTTTTGAATGACATTGCAAATAAAAAAATAACTTCAAGTGTTCTATCACCAGAAAAAGCAATTCAGGTATTAGGGACCATGCTGGGTGGATATAACGTGCAAGCTTTAGTCCCGTTATTAGATAGTGAGTTTGCTGATGAAGCAGTTAAAGCATTGGCAAAGATAACTTTAGTGTTTGATGCATTCCATGATGTAGTAGAAAAACATAACTCAGGAAATAAATATGCAACCGCATTACTTGAGTCATGGGCCAGGGCGGATTGGTTTACTAGTAAAAATGAATTATCTAACGAAATTAAATTAACTGTATTTAAGGTGGATGGTGAAACTAATACGGATGATTTATCTCCCGCACAAAATGCATGGTCACGTGCAGATATTCCTCTGCATGCACAATCTATGCTTATTAATAAAATGCCCGAGGGCTTGCAGTTAATTGAAGACCTAAAAAAATTAGGGAATCCTTTGGTATATGTCGGAGATGTAGTCGGTACAGGCTCGTCAAGGAAATCTGCAATTAACTCATTGCAGTGGCACATGGGAAATGAAATTCCATTTATCCCGAATAAACATACGGGAGGGTATGTTTTTGGAAGTAAGATTGCGCCAATTTTTTTCAATACAGCAGAAGACTCCGGAGCATTCCCAATTGAATGCGATGTCACAAACTTGAATAACGGTGATGAAATTATTTTAAAGACTAATGACAAAATAATTTGCGATCTTTCAGGAAAGATTCTTGCTACATTTGAACATAATCCACCTACAATTCTAGATGAGGTGAGATCTGGTGGAAGGATACCGCTCATCATAGGTCGTGGTCTATCTGACCGATCTGCCGATGTTTTAGGGATTGAAAAACCTACAATTTTTGTGAGCAATATTAGCGAAAAGACGAATACACAACATGGTTACTCGTTAGCACAAAAGATGGTGGGCAGAGCATGTGGGGTAGAGGGGGTATTGCCGGGCACTTATTGTGAACCAAAAATTACCTCGGTCGGCTCTCAAGATACAACCGGGGCGATGACTCGAGATGAATTAAAAGAGTTGGCTTGTTTAGGCTTTAGTGCCGACCTTGTTATGCAAAGTTTTTGCCATACGGCAGCCTATCCAAAACCAGTAGATATTGATTTACAACATACGTTACCCGACTTCATGAGTAGTCGCGGAGGAGTGTCTTTAAAAGCAGGTGATGGGGTTATTCATTCTTGGTTAAATCGAATGATTCTTCCCGATACAGTTGGTACGGGTGGCGACTCCCACACACGCTTTCCAATTGGGATTTCATTTCCGGCAGGTTCTGGGCTAGTTGCATTTGCTGCAGCACTTGGAGTTATGCCTCTGGATATGCCCGAGTCTGTCTTGGTGAGATTTAAAGGAACAATGCAGCCAGGGATTACTTTGAGAGACTTGGTGAATGCGATTCCATATCAGGCAATTAAAAATGGTGAACTAACAGTCGCTAAACAAGGGAAGAAAAATATTTTCAATGGTAGGATTTTAGAGATCGAGGGATTACCTGACTTAAAAGTTGAGCAGGCTTTTGAGTTTGCTGATGCTTCCGCTGAGCGCTCTGCCAATGGTTGCACTGTAAGGCTCAATAAAGAACCTATTATTGAATATCTCGAGTCTAATATTGCACTAATGCAAAACCTCATTGCGCAAGGCTATGAAGATCAACGCACGCTTAAGCGACGAATACAGAGCATGCAAGATTGGTTGAAAAATCCAGAACTCCTTCAGCCTGATGAGGATGCACAGTATACTTCAATTATTGAGATTGATTTGAATGAGATTAAAGAGCCCTTAATTGCCTGTCCGAACGATCCAGATAATATTAAACCCTTATCCGAAATTGAAAACAATAAGATAGACGAGGTGTTTGTTGGAAGCTGCATGACAAATATTGGGCACTATCGTGCCGCGGGCAAGGTGTTGGAAAACCAAGGAGCAATATCGACAAGATTATGGGTTGCGCCTCCTACCCGAATGGATGAAGTTCAGTTAAGAAAAGAAGGTTACTACTCAATATTTGGTCAGGCCGGAGCACGAACAGAGTTACCTGGATGTAGTTTGTGTATGGGGAATCAGGCCCGTGTTGAAAATGATGCTCATGTCTTTTCGACTAGTACACGAAACTTTGATAATCGTATGGGCAAGGGCGCACAGGTGTATTTAGGTTCAGCAGAACTTGCAGCTGTTTGTGCATTGTTGGGAAAAATTCCAACGGTTGAAGAGTATCATCAGATTGTTAAAGAAAAGATAACACCCATTGAAGACAATATTTATCAATACTTAAATTTTCATTTAATGGAAGATTATATCGGTGATAAAAAAGTCATTGGGATTGCAGCAGCAAGTTAATTGAAACGATGCAATTTGATCTTAATTGCAAACAGTGTCCAAGGTTAGCAAACTTTTTAGACAAAGTCAGTCAGTCTAATCCAGATTATCATTGTCGCCCAGTAGCCCCTTTTGGGGCTATCAATCCTCAGTTTTTAATTGTCGGACTCGCTCCAGGAATGCATGGCGCCAATAGAACTGGCCGGCCTTTCACAGGCGATTATGCAGGGATTCTGTTGTATCAGACCCTGAATAAATTCGGCTTTTCTTCGTCATCAGAATCTATTTCTTTGAAAGATGAGTTGCAACTTTATGGGGTTCGCATCACGAATGCTGTGAAATGTTTACCACCAGAAAATAAACCTACGACTCATGAAATTAAACAATGCAATAATTATCTAGCTTCTGAGATTAAGCAAATTAACAATAAATTAATAATTTTGGCACTAGGAAAAATTGCCCATGAGGCGGTGTTGATGTCTCAACATTTAACAAAAAATCATTTTAAATTTAGTCACGGCGCACGACACATGATTTCAGATAAGCAAATATTGTATGATAGTTATCACTGTAGTCGTTATAACACGCAAACAAAAAGATTAACTCAATCAATGTTTGAAGATGTTTTTTTTAAAATTAAAAGAGAAATGGAGAACTAAAATGCCTTACATAAATGTGAAGTTAGCTGGATCAATTAATAAAGAGCAAAAAGCAGAAATTGCTAAAGAAATAACGGACACAATGTCTAGAATTGCGAATAAGCCAGCATCATATACTTATGTTGTATTTGATGAGGTTGCTACAGAAGATTGGGCAATTGGGGGTAACTTGCTCGGCTAACAATGTGGAAGACATAAAAAATTTTATTAAAACATTGCCAACACATCCAGGCATCTACCGCATGGTGGATGAAAAAGATAAGGTGATTTATGTTGGCAAGGCTAAGAATTTAAAAAAAAGAGTAGCTAGCTATTTTAATAAAAATATTCCTAGTCCTCGAACTAGGTTGATGGTCTCGCATATTCAATCAATTCAATATACAGTCACTAACACTGAGGCTGAAGCATTAATTCTGGAAAATAATTTAATTAAGGAGTGGATGCCTCGTTACAATGTTATCTTTAGAGATGATAAATCCTATCCTTATTTAATGATGACATCTCATGCTTTTCCAATGCTCAAGTTTCATCGCGGAGTGCAAAAAAAAGGAAATAAATATTTTGGACCTTTCCCAAATTCCAATGCCGTTCGTGAAAGTATTCAGTTGCTGCAAAAAGTTTTTTTATTGAGAAACTGTGACGACTCAACTTTCAGTAATCGGGTTCGACCATGTTTACAACATCAAATCAAGCGTTGTACAGCCCCATGTGTAAAGTTGATTGATGAGAAATCGTATGCTGAGGATTGTCGTCAAGCAGAGCTGTTTCTTTTAGGAAAAGATAATGAAGTGATTGAACAAATGACGGAGCACATGAATCTGGCTGCAGAAAACGAGGAATATGAAAGGGCGGCTGTTTTCCGTGACCGAATTCAAAGTCTCAGACAGGTCCGATTAAAACAGCTCGTTAGTGATTTTAGTGAAAATGATGCTGACATTATTGCCCTGGCTGAGGAGTCAGGCATAGTGTGTATCAATTTAGTTATGATCCGAGGAGGAAGACATTTGGGCGACAAGACCTTCTTTCCAAGAAATGCGAGTGACTCTGAAATTAATTTTACTGAGATTTTTTTATGTCAGCATTATGATGAGCAGATGCCACCTCCGGTAATTGTCACAGAAGGAAATTTTGACAAAAATTTAGTCAGCTCATTCTTTAACCTTAAATTTCCTGATAAAAAATTCAAGATTATTTCCAAAGCAACTGGTGATAAAAGGATGTGGCTAAAGATGGCAAAAAGAAATGCCATGATCAATGTAAGACAAAAAAATCTGCTTGAGTCTGGCAAAGCCGACAAAATCGAGTCTTTACGAAAGCTTCTTAATATGCCTGATTTAAATCGTGTTGAATGTTTTGATATTAGCCACACCATGGGCAATCAAACGATTGCTTCATGCGTGGTTTATGATGATTTAGCAATGCAAAATAAGGAGTACAGAAGGTTCAATATCAATGATATTACCCCAGGAGATGATTATGCTGCTATGTATCAAGTGTTGGAGAGGCGAGTGAAAAGAATAATTAATGAGGAGCAGGCAAAGCCAGATATGATGTTAATCGATGGTGGTAAAGGGCAACTCAAAATGGCTCTTGATGTTTTTGATAAATACAATGTAGTGGGTATTCGGCTTGTTTCGATTGTAAAAGGAGAGGGAAGAAAATCAGGACTGGAGTCATTAATTCTTGATGATGGAGAAATTCTAAAAGATATTCCAAACAATAACATCGGGTTTCACTTGTTACAACACATCAGAGATGAAGCGCATCGTTTTGCAATTACTGGACACAGGCAAAAAAGAGCCAAGACCAATCTTTCCTCATCTTTAGAGGAAATTGAAGGCATAGGACCAAAGAAAAGAAAAGCTTTGCTAGTATATTTTGGCGGTCTTGATGGTATTAGAAATGCTTCAGTTGAGGAGCTGTCTCAGGTTACTGGCATTGATCAAAAGCTTGCTGAGATTGTTTATAACTTTTATCATTAGGTTATGAATCTTCCCAATTACATTTCTTTATTTAGAATTATTCTTATTCCTTTTTTAATACTTATTTTTTATCTACCTCATTCTGTGATTGGCAATTTTGATAAAAATCTAATTGCTACCGGCTTGTTTATCCTTGCTGGAATTAGTGATTGGTTGGATGGATTCTTAGCTAGAAAGTTACAATTAGAATCCAAGTTTGGTGCTTTTATTGATCCAGTTGCAGATAAATTAATAGTAATCGCATCATTAGTTTTATTGGTTGAACTGAGTCGGATTAGTGCATTGATTGCAATTATCATTATTGGCAGAGAGGTTGCTGTCAGTGCTTTAAGAGAATGGATGGCTGGTGTTGGAAGCGCGGGAAGCGTTGCTGTTGCTTTTGTCGGTAAAGTAAAAACAACCATTCAGTTTATCGCCATAACTCTTTTGTTATATTTTGAGGATATTTATTTTCTCCCAACACAATTGCTTGGAGAGGTAGCAATTAATCTTGCTGCAATTTTAACCATTATTTCTATGTTGTATTATCTGAAAAAAGCATTTATCAGGGATTAAACCAAATCATTTCCTTGCTGAGATTGACATCAATTAAAAAAAAGCTAAAATACTGCTTCTGTTTGCGTGAATAGCTCAGCTGGTAGAGCGCAACCTTGCCAAGGTTGAGGTCGCGAGTTCGAACCTCGTTTCACGCTCCAAATTTTTTTAAAAAGGGGAGATATTACTCCCCTTTTATATTTTCGGCGCGTTAGCAAAGTGGTTATGCAGAGGCCTGCAAAGCCTTAGACGCCGGTTCGATTCCGGCACGCGCCTCCATTCTTTTTTATAGAGGATGATGATAGAATACGTTTCTTTGCCCGGGTGGTGAAATTGGTAGACACAAGAGACTTAAAATCTCTCGATCTTACGATCGTGCCGGTTCGATTCCGGCCCCGGGCACCACTTTTAAACTATGATTGTCATGAGTGAAAAAGAATTAAAGAAAATTAATCAAAATTTACAAGCTATTTTAAAAACTTTAAAAACAGTTTTCATCCTGATCGCTTTTTTTGCATTCTTATATTTTTCATTATTAATTTACTTATTTGTTAGTGGATAATTGAAGAGCTTTGTTTTAATCAATCAACCCTCACCAGAAATAATCCATACTCTTTATCATTGGCACAATAGATTTCAAATGAAAAAAATCTCTGCCGATTTATTTACTATCTATTCTGATTTATTCATAGAAAATAAAGCAGGATTGTTACCAGCTGGAATTATTCAAGATCCTGATGTTGAAAATCATTGGGTTTATTTGGCTATACCCGCAAACTTTGAACTGCAGAGAGATTCATTTATTTTTACTGGCTTAAGGAGTGTGCCAAAAAATGTATTGGTAACATATTCTCAGCTTATAAAAAATGAATTGGATAGAAATCAGTATGACTTTAAACATTTTGGTAAATTTATGTTTTTGTTATCTAAAAATAATTTAGATTTTTGTTATGACTCAATTCATGCTTTAACAAATAATCCATATTGTATTAATGAGCATAGCTCTATGATCCATAAAGTTTTTTTTAATAACATTTCAATGCTCACTCATGCCTTTTTTTCTAACAATGAAAAGGATGAGCTTTTTAATAATTTAATTTTTTTAAAAGTAGGCCTTCATTCAAATCAAAATAATAAGATGGCCGTGTTTTCAGATGATAATGATTTTCCTGGCTTTGATTACTCTCATGTCAGCGATAAAGAATTTGAAAATTCAGAAAAATTTATGATATTTGGAAAGCATTCCAAAGTACAGATCGAAAACTATTTTAAAAAAAATATCAATGATATTGATAAAGTAATTTTACTTGTTGATGATAGGTCATACACATTAAAAAAAACAAATAGCTTTATTAATTTTTTCAACAGATCAAGTAAAGTCTGGAATGAAATTAATTAATAAAAAGATAAATGAAGCAATCAAACAACAACTCATTGATGCTGGACGTCATCCTGTTCTCGCACAAATATTGGCAGCAAGAAAAATTTCCTCCTCTCAGGATGTCGAATATCCAATTGAACTGCTTCTTTCACCAAATGAACTTTTAAACTGTAACGAAGCAGCAGTTTTTTTATCTCATGCTATTCGTGATCAAAAAAAAATAACCATTGTCGGTGATTATGATGCAGATGGAGCCTCAGGATCATCAGTAGCAATATTGGGTTTCAGACTGCTAGGAATTGAAGTGGATTTTTTAATTCCATCACGTTTTAAAAATGGTTATGGATTATCTAGCGAAATTGTCGATATCGCACATACAAAAAAGTCAGATATCATTATCACTGTCGACAATGGAATTGCTAGCTTTGAAGGAATAAGTCACGCTAATGGTCTTGGGATCGATGTCATAGTGACAGACCACCATTTACAAGCAGAAAATTTACCCAGTGCAAAATTTATCATCAATCCTAATCAAAAAAAATGTAGCTTTCCAAGTAAAAACTTATGTGGAGCAGGAGTTGTTTTTTATTTATTGATTGCTTTAAGAAAAAAGTTACGTGATCAGGACTATTTTGATAATTTGAATTTAAAAGAACCAAACTTCTTGCAACTGCTTGATCTGGTTGCATTGGCTACCATTGCCGATATGGTAAAAATGGATTTTAACAATCGCTTACTTGTCCATCACGGATTAAAGGTGATTAGATCTCAACAGTGCAATTTAGGCTTAAAAAAAATTTTTCAACTCACTAATAAATCACACCTAAATGCATTAACTAGTGATCTCAGTTTTGTGATTGCACCAAAAATAAATGCAGCAGGAAGAATGGATGATATGAGTCTTGGAGTCGCCTGCTTAACAGCAACAAATGAATATGAGGCACATCACTATGCTAAGCAGTTAATTGAGTTTAATTTTCAAAGAAAAAAAACTGAAGCTGATATGCAGGATGATGCACAAGCAATTATGCAAGGATTTAATAAGAGCAACAAAACAATTTGTTTATTTAATGATAAATGGCATCAGGGTGTCATAGGCATTCTCGCATCTCGTTTAAAAGAAAATTTCTATCGGCCAGTGATTATTTTTGCTCAAGACGACTCAGGACAGCTCAAAGGATCTGCTCGATCAATTGATGGATTTCATATTAGAGACGTGATTGATCTGGTGGCAAAAAAAAATCCTGAAATCATTCTCACTTTTGGGGGTCACGCTATGGCCGCTGGATTGACTATTAAACAAGATAGTTTTGACACTTTCGTACAATCTTTTGAGGAAGTCGCTGGTTCTATTTTAAAGCCTGAAGATTTAAGTGAAATTGTTGAGGTGGATGATAGTATTTTACAAGATGATATTAATGTACATATTATTGATGAAATTAACCAGCTAGAGTGGGGAAATGGTTTTCAAAGGCCATTGTTTGTAGATGCATTTGATTGTGTCGGCCAAGAAGTCATTAAAGGTCTTCACACAAGATTAATTTTAGCTAAACAGAGGCATACATTTGAGGGTATTTATTTTAACTATCATGAATTAATACCAGATAGAGTAAAATGCTTGTATACAGTTGAGAATAATAAATTTAATAACACAAATAAATTAACCTTAAATATAAAAAAAATAATCCATGAGTAAAAAAATTATCATTGCTAATTTAAAAATGCATGGTTCATCTTCATTTTATGAGGATTTATTTGCACAAGTGAAATCGACTCAAAAGCACATAGCGGTAAGCGATGTTGAAATTGTAATGTGTATTCCATACCCATACCTTTTTTTAGCTGAAAAATTTTTTGCACATAGCGGTATCTCTTGGGGTTCGCAAAATGTTGCTAAAGATCTTGCGGGACCATTTACTGGTGAAGTGAGTGTGACAATGTTGACAGACTTTGCCTCACAATATGCCATTATTGGTCACTCGGAAAGAAGTACAGCCTATTGTGAATCAGATTTAAATATTGCAGAAAAATTTAAAAGATTAAAAGAACACAATGTCAGACCAATTTTGTGTGTTGGTGAAACTTTCATTGAACGAGAAGCCGGTATGGAAAAAAAAGTAGTGCAAGCTCAGTTGGAGACAATTTTAAGTAATGGATCGGAAATATTTGCGGATTCTGTCATTGCTTATGAGCCGATATGGGCAATTGGGAGTGATATGGCTGCATCCCCCGAGCAGGCACAAAATATGTGTTCTTTTATTAAAGATTTTATTCACAGTGAAGGTAAGCAAAGTGGTAACAATGATCAGAAAAAAATACCTTTAAAAGTAGTGTATGGAGGCAGCGTAAATGAAAAAAATACGTTACAATTACTATCTTTAGATGAGGTTGATGGGGCACTCATAGGTAGGTGTTCATTAAGTGCCGATAAATTCATTCAGATCTGTAACTTGGCTCATCAAATTTAAACTTTTTAAATATATTTTATGGAAACAATTTTAATTATTTTGCACTTATTAGCAAGTATCGGTGTGATTGGGTTAGTTTTACTGCAAAATGGTAAAGGTGCAGATGCTGGCTCAGCCTTTGGTGGAGGAAATTCAAGTGGTTCTTTTGGTATCCAAGGCTCGTCGAACTTTATGACCAAAGCGACTGCTTTTTGCGTGACTCTATTTTTTATTACCAGCATTAGTCTTGCTCTGGTTGCAAGCAACAAGCATGGTGATCGAAGTGTTGTAGATGCATCTTCTATAGACACATTTGATTCTTTGGACGATGGAAACTCTTTTGATGATGTTCAGTCAGAAGACTTGAGCGAGGAGCTCTCAGACATCCCTGATTAGTTTTTGCCGTCGTGGTGGAATTGGTAGACACGCTATCTTGAGGGGGTAGTGACGAAAGTCGTGAGAGTTCGAGTCTCTCCGACGGCACCATTAAATTAAACGATAGGTTTTGATGTTAGATTCATATTTTCCGATTTTATTATTTATTCTTGTTGGCTTGGGTGTTGGCATAGGACCCCTTGTCCTTGGTAAAATCCTCGCACCCCACAAACCTGATGATCAAAAAAACTCACCCTACGAATGTGGCTTTGAAGCATTTGAGGATGCAAGAATGAAGTTTGATGTTCGATACTACTTAGTCGCTATTTTGTTTATTCTTTTTGATTTAGAAATTACCTTTCTATTTCCCTGGGCAGTTGTACTCGACACATTAGGTCTTCAAGGATTTATAGTGATGATGATTTTTTTGGGCATACTGGTTGTTGGATTTATCTATGAATGGAAAAAAGGTGCATTGGATTGGGAATAAGTAATGAGTCTTGAAGGGTTATTAGAAAAAGGGTTTATCACCACAAATCTTGACACTCTAATCAATTATACGCGCACAAATTCAATGTGGCCTATGACCTTTGGCTTGGCATGTTGTGCTGTTGAAATGATGCATGCTGGTGCAGCACGATATGACTTGGATCGTTTTGGCATGGTTTTTAGACCAAGCCCACGTCAGTCAGATTTAATGATCGTTGCAGGAACCTTGGTTAATAAAATGGCACCTGCATTAAGAAAAGTATATGACCAGATGCCTGATCCTAAATGGGTAATATCGATGGGCTCTTGTGCTAATGGCGGGGGTTATTATCACTACTCTTACTCGGTGGTGCGTGGTTGCGACCGAATTGTTCCAGTTGATGTATATGTTCCGGGATGCCCCCCTACTGCAGAGGCGCTAATGTTTGGTCTACTTCAACTACAAAAGAAAATTAAAAGGACCAATACAATCGCGCGATGAGTGATCTAAATAAATTAATATCTAATTTAAAATCAACCTTTCCTCAAGCTACTGTAAACAAAAAATTTGATGAGGTGACCTTATCGGTTCATGGAAATGCAGTCATTAAGATATTAAAAAAATTAAAAACAGGATCACATTTTAAGTTTATCCAGTTAATTGATATTGCTGCAGTTGACTATTCACAATATCCTCAAAATCCTTTTGATGAGAGTCGTTATGCTGTTGTTTATCATTTATTATCTCTAAAAAATAATCAGCGTCTTCGAGTCAGAGCATTTATTGAAGATAATCATTTTCCTGTTATAGAGACAGCCACAACCATTTATGCCAATGCTGATTGGTACGAGCGAGAGGCTTTTGATTTGTTCGGAGTCATGTTTTTAAATCATCCAGACCTTCGCAGAATTCTGACGGATTATGGGTTTATTGGACATCCGTTTAGAAAAGATTTTCCAATGATCGGTAATGTTGAGATGCGTTATGATCCTGAACAAAAAAGAGTTATTTATCAGCCAGTCACCATAGAGGCGCGTAATAATGTACCTCGTGTAATTGACGAGGAGGGGTTCCGTAATGGCTGAAATAAAAAATTACACCATGAACTTTGGCCCTCAACACCCAGCTGCGCATGGAGTACTTAGGCTTGTTTTGGAATTGGATGGGGAAGTCATTCAAAGGGCTGATCCCCATATTGGTTTATTACATCGAGCGACAGAGAAACTTGCAGAAAATCGAACATATATTCAATCAGTTCCATACATGGATCGATTAGATTATGTATCCATGATGATGAATGAGCATGCTTACGTCATGGCAATTGAAAAAATGTTAAATCTAAAGGTTCCTATTCGTGCTCAATACATCAGAGTCTTATTCGATGAAATTACAAGGTTATTAAATCACTTATTATGGCTTGGCTGTCATGCACTCGATGTTGGAGCGATGTCTGTTTTCTTATATACCTTCAGAGAACGTGAAGACTTGTTTGATTGTTATGAGGCTGTCTCTGGAGCTAGAATGCATGCGGCCTATTATCGTCCGGGTGGAGTCTACAGAGATTTGCCAGATCATATGCCTCAGTATCAAAATTCCCGTTTTACAAGACCGTCTGAGACACATAGGCTTAATGAAAATCGGCAAGGATCTCTGCTTGATTTTATTGAGGATTTTGCCACTCGCTTCCCAGGATACATTGATGAGTATGAAACACTATTAACGGATAATCGTATTTGGAAACAAAGAACTGTTGGAATTGGAGTGGTATCTCCTGAGCGAGCAATTGAGCTTGGTTTTACTGGACCTATGTTGAGAGGTTCTGGGATCGAGTGGGATTTAAGAAAAAAACAACCCTATGAAGTTTACGATAAGTTAGATTTTGATATCCCTGTGGGCGTTGAGGGCGATTGTTATGATCGCTATTTGGTTAGAATTGAAGAAATGAGACAGTCTGTACAACTTATAAATCAGTGCACAAAGTGGCTGAGAGATAACCCTGGTCCGGTTATTTCAGATAATCAAAAATTTGCACCACCGAAACGGACAGACATGAAAGAAGATATGGAGTCCATGATTCACCATTTTAAATTGTTTACTGAAGGGTTTCATCTCCCAAAAGGTGAAGCATATGCTGCGGTAGAGCATCCTAAGGGAGAGTTTGGAATTTATATGGTTTCTGATGGGGCAAATAAACCATACCGTCTAAAAATTAGAGCACCAGGTTTCGCTCATCTTGCCTCTTTAGATGAGATGACTAAAGGTCATATGATTTCTGATCTGGTAGCAATTATTGGAACTCAAGATATTGTTTTTGGGGAAATTGATCGATAGGTATGAATGTAAAATTAAAAAAGTTAATCGATAAAGAGTTAAAAAAATATCCATCCGATAAAAAACAGTCGGCTGTAATTGCTGCTCTGGCAATCATGCAAAATGATAGGGGTTGGCTATCTAAAGAGGATATTAGTGAGGTGGCTCTATATTTAGGTATGCCTGAAATTGCTGTGCTTGAGGTCGCTACTTTTTATAATATGTTTGATTTAAAAGCAGTTGGTAAATACAAGTTATCGATATGCACTAATATTTCTTGTATGTTGAGAGATGCCGACCATATTGTGAATCATTTAAAAGAAAAATTAAAAATTGATTTTAATGAGGTAACAAAAGATGGCAAATTTTGTTTAAAAGAGAGTGAATGTATGGGCGCGTGTGGAGGGGCTCCATTATTGACTGTTAATAATCAAAAGATGCATGAGCATTTAAACATTGATAAAGTTGATCAGCTATTAAAAGAACTTAAATAATGAATGATGTAATAGACAAAAATATGGAGTTAAAAAATAACAATAAGCAGTTATTTAATATCTGTTTAAGGACCTCATCTCTCAAAAATCCAGGCTCAATAAAAACCTATCAATCCATTGGCGGCTACGAGCAGATTAAGAAAATTTTAAAAAACAAGATTGATCCCCAACAATTAATTGATGAAATAAAAATTTCAGGCTTAAGGGGGAGAGGTGGAGCTGGTTTCCCGACCGGAATTAAATGGTCATTCATGCCTAGAGATTACGATGGCACCAAATATATTGTGTGTAACAGTGATGAAGGAGAACCAGGTACATTTAAGGATAGGGACATCATTCGCTACAACCCCCATCAACTCATCGAGGGAATGATAATCGGTGCTTATATTATGAATGCGCAGGTGGGTTTTAACTACATTCACGGCGAGATCTGGGAAGATTATATATCTTTTGAAAAAGCAATCGAAGATGCATGCAAGGCCGGTTTTTTAGGAAACAATATACTGGGGTCGGGTTTTGATTTTGAGTTGCACGCTGTTCACGGTTATGGCGCTTATATCTGTGGCGAGGAAACTGCTTTAATTGAATCTATTGAAGGCAAGAAAGGTCAACCACGCCATAAACCTCCTTTTCCAGCAACCTATGGAATTTACGGGAAGCCTACGAATGTGAATAACACAGAAACGTATGCTTCAATTCCATGGATTATAGAACATGGCGGTCAAGAGTTTATGAATCAGGGCGTTCCAAATTCTGGGGGGACTAAAATTTTTTCAGTTTCTGGCCATGTGGAGAAGCCTGGTAATTATGAGATTCAGTTAGGGATGCCCTTTAGACAATTACTTACTGAAGCTGGCGGGGTATGGAAAAACAGACAACTTAAAGCAGTTATTCCTGGAGGACCATCAACACCGGTAGTGCCGGCCGAGATCATTATGAATGCGACGCTTGATTATGATGGGCTTGTTCAAATCGGATCCAGTGTTGGGGCCGGCTCGATGATTATCATGGATGAAAGTACTTGTATGGTTCAGGCCCTGAGGAGACTATCTTACTTCTTTTATGAGGAGTCATGTGGACAGTGCACGCCATGTAGAGAAGGAACAGGGTGGGTATATCGAATTATTGATCGAGTTTTTAAAGGTCAAGCCACATTAGCTGACCTTGATCTGCTGACGGATGTGAGTAAAAAAATTTCTGGAAGAACTATTTGTGCATTAGGTGATGCAGCAGCAATACCAGTGCTTAGCTTTATAAAGCACTTTAGAGGCGAGTTTGAAAATTTTATTAAATATGGAAAATCGGCAACCTAATTAAGATGGTAAAAATTAAAATCAATGGCAAAACATTTAAGGCTCCTGAAAAAAGTACGATTATTCAGGTGGCCGACGACAATGGAATAGATATACCGAGATTTTGTTACCATAAAAAACTAAGTATTGCCTCTAATTGTCGAATGTGTCTGGTAGAGGTAAAAAATATTCCTAAGCCACTTCCTGCATGCGCAACTTTTGTTAATGATGGAATGGAAATATTTACCAAATCAAAACAAACAAAAGACTGTCAGCAAAGCGTGATGGAGTTTTTACTCATCAATCACCCTCTAGATTGCCCAATCTGTGATCAAGGGGGTGAGTGTGACCTTCAAGATACAGCGATGGCCTACGGAAGTCCAAAATCAAGGTATCAGGAAGAAAAGCGTGTGGTTCTTAATAAAAATCTCGGCCCCTTGGTGTCAACAGATCTAAATCGATGCATTCAATGTTCTCGGTGTGTTCGCTTTCTAAAAGAAGTTGGTGGAATGCAAGAACTTGGGTTAATTGGACGTGGTGAACATGCAGAAATATCAGCTTATGTTGAAAAATCAGTAGATTCAGAAATTTCAGGAAATATTATAGATTTATGTCCAGTGGGTGCATTAACCTCAAAACCCTTCCGATATTCTGCGCGGACTTGGGAAATGGTCAGAAAATCAACTATATCGCCCCATGATAGTCTGGGGTCACATTTAGAAGCTCATGTAAAGGATGGGAGCGTCATGAGAGTCTTGCCTAAAGAAAATGAGGAAATCAATGAGTGCTGGATATCTGACAGGGATCGTTTTTCATACATAGGGATTAATAGTGAGGATCGAGTTAAAACACCATTATTAAAAACTGGATCAAATTTTAAACCCATTAGTTGGGATGAAGCATTTCATAATCTTGAAAGAGTTTTTCATCCATCTTTAAATAAATTTAACCAAGATGATGTCGTTATCTTTTCTTCTAATCAAATGACTCTAGAAGAGGCTTATTTACTAGAGAAGTTAGCGGACTATGTTGGAACAAAGCAGGTTAAGTTTGATGCTGCTAATAACTCAAGCTTCATTGCACATCCATCATTAAATGGCACGATCAGCGATGTTGAAAATTTTGAAAATATTATTCTTTTGGGATCACAATTAAGAAATGAAAACCCGTTATTATTGCAACGTCTTCGCAAGATGGGGAATACTGGTAAGACAATTAATATAATTAATACAGTTGATTTTGATCTGCAATTAAGTGTTGCAAATAAAATTATTCAACCCGTAAAAGATTTCCAAAAAACCTTTGAACACATTCATAAGATCATATCCACTAAAGTGGCGAAAAAAGAAAATTCAACTGAAAAAAATATTGCAAATTTATTATCGAAAAATACTTTGCTATTAGTGGGTGAAGATGTTTACACCAATCCTGCTTTTATAAATTTAACAAACATCATTAATCAATTGATTGATATAACAAGCATGAAAATTGGTTGCCTGCCAACAGGGGCGAATTCAGTTGGTCTTCAACAGGTTTTTAGGAACTATACTAATGATATTGATGATAAGAAATATCAAGCATTAATTAGTATTAATTTGGAATCAGAAGATGTCAAAGATAAGTTATTATTCGAAAGACTGTTAAAAAAATCAACATTTAAAGTTGGAGTTACGCCTTTTTTAAATAATAATAGCAAACAGTTTGATTTGATCTTGCCGTCAACAACACATTTTGAAAATGAAGGAACATTCGTTAATCTTGAAACTCGTGTACAAAGTTTTAGCCAGGCCATAAGCCCAAAATTTGAATCAAAACCTCTTTGGAAAATATTACGTGTTCTTGGTAACTTTATTGATTGTCCTGATTTTACATTTGAATCATGCAGTGAGATTAAAGAAAAAGTCGTTCAGAAACTTTCCAAAAGTAAATTAAAAAGGTTTAATTTAATCAATCAGCAAGTGAAACCTCATACCAATGATTTTTGGTTAAAAGATATTAACAATAGTGATGCGTTAGTAAGAAGATCGACGTCATTGCAAAATACCAAGCGTCTAAGGAGTGAAAAGTAAGTGCAAGAGTTTTTCTCTCAATTTTTTAGTTCAGACGTTGCGCTAACGCTATCTTATCTTTTTAAGATCATCTTAATTGTCATACCGGTAATGATTTCTGTCGCTTATCTTACCTACTTTGAAAGAAGAGTGATTGGGTTCATGCAATCTCGAATTGGACCAAATAGGGTCGGTTATTTTGGTTTGCTCCAGCCAATTGCGGATGCCTTAAAATTGATGTTTAAAGAAATCGTATTACCAACAAAGTCTAATAACTTTTTATTTTTTCTTGCACCATTATTATCGATTGCACCTGCTCTAGCGGCCTGGGCAGTCATTCCATTTGATTATGAAATGGTATTAGCTGACATTAATGCTGGTCTTTTATATGTGTTAGCTATGACATCAATTGCAGTTTATGGAGTCATTATTGCAGGGTGGGCATCTAACTCAAAGTATGCCTTTTTAGGAAGTTTACGATCTGCGGCTCAAATCGTGTCAT
This sequence comes from Methylophilaceae bacterium LSUCC0665, assembly GCA_024919215.1. Classification (GTDB taxonomy): domain Bacteria; phylum Pseudomonadota; class Gammaproteobacteria; order Burkholderiales; family Methylophilaceae; genus BACL14. The sequence goes on from CP103437.1 coordinate 392,564, forward strand.
ACGAAATCGCAATGGGATTTACCCTTGTCGGAGTGTTGATGTGTGCCAATAGCCTAAATCTTGGAGATATCGTGATAGCTCAAGAGGGAGGTATTTCACAATGGTACTGTTGGCCATTATTCCCATTGTTTATTATTTATTTTATTAGCGCTGTTGCAGAAACCAATCGTGCCCCATTTGACGTGGCTGAGGGTGAGTCAGAGATCGTAGCAGGTTTTCATGTTGAATATTCAGGTATGGCATTCGCCTTATTCTTTTTAGCAGAATATGCAAATATGATTTTAGTCAGTATCTTGGCTGTCATTATGTTTTTGGGAGGCTGGTTGTCACCAGTTTCTTTTATCCCAGATGGTATATTCTGGTTAATTATTAAGGTAGCCTTTGTGCTGTTTTGCTTTTTATGGTTAAGAGCGACATTCCCTCGCTACCGTTATGATCAAATAATGAGACTTGGGTGGAAGGTGTTTATTCCTCTCACTTTGGTATGGATTATTTTTGTGGGCGCTATGATGCAAACTCGTTATGCAGGATACTTTCATTAATGAAAAAACTAATTTTAAATATTTCAAAAAGCCTGTCTCTTTTCGAGCTTCTAAAAGGCATGAAATTAACTTTAAGTTATTTTTTTGCAAAGAAGGTCACGATCCAGTATCCCGAACAAAAAACACCTCAATCTCCACGATTTAGAGGTCTCCATGCATTGCGACGTTATCCGAATGGTGAAGAGAGATGTATTGCATGTAAGTTGTGTGAAGCAGTGTGTCCCGCAATGGCAATTACAATTGAATCTGAATTAAGGGAAGATAATTCCAGAAGAACAACTCGATATGATATTGATTTAACTAAGTGTATCTTTTGTGGTTTTTGTGAAGAGTCATGCCCGGTAGACTCAATCGTCGAAACGCGAATATTTGAATACCATGGGGAAGAGAGAGGTGATTTGCTTTATACCAAAGACATGCTTTTAGAAGTGGGTAAAAAGTATGAAAAACAAATTGCTAAAGACCGCAAACAAGAGGCGAAGTACCGTTAATGATTTTTACAGATTATCTTTTCTATCTTTTTAGCAGTATTTTGGTATTAGCATCTTTGCGAGTTATTACTGCAAATAATCCTGTTTATTCCGCTCTTTCATTAGTCCTTGCTTTTTTTAGTGCAGCAGGCATCTGGTTGCTGTTACATGCTGAATTCTTAGCTATTGCGTTGGTGTTAGTTTATGTTGGCGCAGTAATGGTGTTATTTCTATTTGTTGTGATGATGTTAGATATTAATATTGAAGCCCTTAAACAAAGATTTTGGAGTTATTTTCCAGTCGCACTCTTGATTGCTTTGTTATTTATTTTCGAGATCTATTTAGTGGTAACGGATAAGTTTTTTAGCTCTTTAGATCCAGTTGGAATACCTTTAGAGAAAAGCAACACCCACTCAATAGGAAGTGTGTTATACACCGACTATTTGCTGCCATTTCAGGTTGCGGCAGTAATTTTATTGGTCGCTATCATATCCGCTATTGTTTTGACTATGCATGGCAAGAAGTCGCATAAAGCGATCGATCCTAAAGATCAAATTAAAGTGAACAGAAATGATCGAGTCAGAGTAGTCAAAATGAAATCGGAGAAAAAGAAGTAATGGTAACTTTATCTCACTATCTATTTTTAGGAGGAATTCTATTTGCCATAAGTATTCTAGGAATTTTTTTAAATAGAAAAAATATTATTTTAATTCTTATGGCGATCGAATTGATGTTGCTAGCAGTAAATATAAACTTTATTGCGTTTAGTCATTTTCTCGGTGATCTATCTGGCCAAATTTTTGTTTTTTTTATTCTGACTGTTGCTGCTGCGGAGTCAGCTATAGGTTTAGCTATCATTATTTTGATTTTTAGAAACTATAAATCAATTAATGTAGCAGATGTGAATAGGTTAAAAGAATGACGTTAATGAAACTATATAGCTTGGTTCCAATGATGCCTCTTGTTGCATCAATCATCATCGGTCTATTTGGTCGTCAATTACCAAGAGCATTTTCACATTTAGTCCCTATTGTTTTAGTGTTAGGAAGTTTTCTTTTATCTTTATACGCCCTATACATTTCCTATCATGGTTATGTGTTTAATGAGAATCTCTTTAGGTGGATGACTGTTGGACAGTATGATTTAAATATTGGTTTCATGGTCGACAATCTGACAGCATTAATGATGACGGTAGTCACATTTGTTTCATTAATGGTGCATATTTATACCATTGAATATATGAAAAAGGACCCTGGTTACAGTCGCTTCTATAGTTTTATTTCATTATTTACTTTTGCCATGCTGATGTTGGTGATGAGTAATAATTTTTTACAGCTATTTTTTGGCTGGGAAGCAGTCGGTCTAGTCTCTTATTTACTGATTGGATTCTGGTATAAAAAACCAACGGCTATTCATGCCAATATGAAAGCTTTTTTGGTGAATAGAGTTGGTGATTTTGGCTTTCTCTTGGGAATCGCTCTAATAATGTTTTACTTTGGAACCCTCGATTATCAAGAAGTTTTTTCAAGAGTAAATTCTTTCGCTGATCAAGAATTTATTCTGATGGGCTCTTCTGTTTCTCTAGTCACGTTAATTTCAATTTTATTATTTATAGGCGCAATGGGTAAGTCTGCACAAGTGCCTTTACACGTCTGGTTACCAGATTCTATGGAGGGTCCAACCCCAATATCAGCTCTGATTCATGCAGCAACCATGGTAACGGCAGGAATCTTTCTTGTAACGCGAGTATCTCCAATAGTGGAATTATCAAATACAGCACTATCCGTTATTCTGATTGTGGGTAGCATTACCGCTTTATTCATGGGTATTTTAGGTATTTTTCAAAATGATATAAAACGGGTTGTGGCATACTCTACCTTATCTCAACTTGGTTATATGACGATTGCCTTGGGTGTCTCAAGCTACTCCTTAGCAATGTTCCATTTATTTACGCATGCGTTTTTTAAGGCTTTATTATTTTTAGGTGCTGGATCAGTAATAATTGGTATGCATCATGATCAAAATATTATGAACATGGGAAATCTAAAAAAATATATGCCAATTACTTGGATAACATTTTTACTTGCCACTTTAGCTTTGGTTGGTATGCCATTTTTCTCAGGATTTTATTCTAAGGAATCAATCATCGAGGCGGTAAAATACAGTGAAATTGTTGGCTCAAGTTTTGCATATTTTGCTGCTGTATTTGGCGTTTTTATTACCTCGCTGTATAGCTTTAGATTATATTTTATTGTCTTCCATGGGCAGGAGAGGTGGAGAGATAAGTCTTCATCAAACAATCATCATGACCACGGCTTGACTGCAAATCAATCTCCCCATGAGACAACCTGGGTAGTAACGATGCCTCTCATTTTGCTGGCTATTCCATCGGTCCTCATTGGATTTTTTACGATTGAACCAATTATTAAAAGTAATTTTCTATTAAAAGATATCTTTATTTTGGATACACATCTTGCGCTAGAGCAGGTCACTGAACATTTTCATGGCTCTATAAATATGGCTCTGCACGCATTAGCGACGTTACCATTTTGGCTAATGGTATTAGGCTTTATCATTGCATATCTCTTGTATTACAAAAATATTAATTTTATAAAGACACCGAAGGTTGTAAAAAAAGTCATAGATTCTAAATATGGTTTTGATAACTTTAATGAATACGTTTTGGCACCACTAACAGTCAGACTTGGAAATGCTTTATGGAAATATATGGATATAAAAATAATTGATAATTTCTTTGTCAACGGCGCCGCTAGAACAATTAATCTTTTCTCACACATTACTAAAAGAATACAAACTGGTTTTATTTCTCAATATGCCTTTGTGATGGTGATTGGATTGTTGCTTTTCATAAGCTATTTTATTTTGGGTGGTAAGTCATGACCGGTATCTTGTCATTAGTAATTTGGACTCCGATTGTACTTGGCTTAGTTTTATTGCTGATACAAAATAAATTATCAACTACCCTAACATACCGATTAGGCAATTTTTTTGGATTTATTTCTTTTCTTGTCACACTGCCTTTGTATATTTATTTTGATAAAGGATTTTCCGGTTTTCAATTTCAAGAAATGTACCCATGGATTAATCATTTTTCGATAAATTATCATCTTGGTTTGGATGGGATTTCTTTACCGCTTGTTCTTTTAACAAGTTTTATTTCTTGGCTTGTGATTTTTATTTCATCTAATTCAATACAGCGGGCTATTGGTTTCTATATTTCTGTCTTCTTAATTCTTTCTGGTCTAATGATTGGTGTTTTTCTGGCCCTTGATGCAATCCTATATTATGTGTTTTGGGAAGCGATGCTTATTCCGATGTTTTTACTTATTGGCATCTGGGGTGGTCCAAATCGTGTTTATGCCTCCATCAAGTTTTTTCTGTATACGGTGCTTGGCTCGTTGTTAATGTTGGTAGCATTTATATACCTCTATAACCAAACGGCAAGCTTTTCAATTTTAGATTTTTACTCGAAACCTTTATCACTCAATATCCAGGTATTGATTTTCCTGGCCTTTTTCATGGCATTTGCAGTCAAAATTCCCATGTGGCCTGTTCATACTTGGTTGCCTGATGCGCACGTGGAAGCTCCAACAGGAGGTTCGGTCATTTTAGCTGCGATTATGTTGAAATTGGGTGGGTATAGTTTTATTCGGTTTGCAATGCCAATTAGTCCTGATGCATTAATCTTTTTAAAGCCTTTTTTAATTGGTCTGTCTTTAATCGCAATTGTTTATATTGCCTTGGTTGCAATCGTGCAAACAGATATGAAAAAATTAATTGCTTACTCATCAATATCTCATATGGGTTTTGTGACACTTGGCTTATTTATTCTAAACCCATTGGGATTTGAAGGTGGATACGTTCAGATGATTTCTCATGGGTTTATTTCTGCAGCACTATTTTTTGCAATTGGCGTTCTCTATGACAGAATGCATTCGAGAAACATCAGTGACTATAGGGGTGTGATGAATAGCATGCCTATTTTTGGCTCTTTCTTTGTCTTATTTGCTATGGCTAATTCTGGGCTACCAGGAACATCAGGATTTGTTGGTGAATTTCTTGTCATTTTAGGGGCTATGCAAGATCATTTTTGGATTGCTTTCTTTGCTAGCCTGACCCTTATTTTTGGTGCCACATATTCCTTGTGGCTTGTGAAAAGAATTATTTTTGGTGAGGTGAAGAATAAAAAAATTGCTGCACTTAAAGATTTAAATGGAAAAGAGTTTTTTGTGATGAGCGTATTAGCTTTGATGACCTTGGCTATTGGAATATATCCAGCACTTATTACCGATATTACGAATCAGTCATCCCAAGTGATGTTGGGATTAATTCAACAATCAAAAATTTTATAACACTATGACGCTCTCAACATTATTGACTATTGCTGTTCCAGAAATCATTATCTTGATTGCTGCTATGAGCGTTCTTTTGCTTGGGGTATTTTATAAAAATACCACTTCTCTATTTGGTATTACGCAGCTCACTTTGCTGATAGCTGCTTACTTCACTGCACAATTACCTATTGATGTTAAGTTAACGGCATTTAATGACATGTTTATTGTTGACAGTCTTTCTATGTTTCTTAAGCTACTCAGTTATTTTGCTTTGTCGTTGGTATTAATTTATAGCCGTAGCTTTTTGCAAATTCGTAATTTACATAATGGTGAATTCTATGCCCTGACGCTTTTTGCATTGTTAGGAATTAATCTGATTATTTCTTCCTATCATTTATTAAGTTTATACATGGGCCTTGAGCTCCTTTCTTTAAGTTTGTATACCTTAGTGGCATTTGATAGAAACCGACCAGAAGCTACCGAGGCAGCAATGAAGTATTTTGTTCTTGGCGCCGTTGCTTCAGGATTTTTATTGTATGGTTTTTCAATGTTGTATGGTATTACTGGAAGTTTGCAGATTGCAGAAATTTCATCCAAGCTAACAGATGCTTCAATCAATCCGGTGGTCTTATCATTTGCATTGGTATTTGTTGTTGTAGGAATTGCCTTTAAGTTTGGTGCAGCCCCATTCCAATTATGGGTGCCTGACGTGTATCAGGGAGCAGCAACTCCCATTACCATGTTTATTGGTTCGGTACCAAAATTTGCATCTGTGGCTATGTTGATACGGCTATTATTTCAAGGTTTAGATCACATGGTATTAGATTGGCAAGCAATGCTTCTTATCATGGCTATTGTATCTATGTTGTTTGGAAACATCACAGCGATAGCGCAAACAAAAATTAAAAGACTGTTAGCATATTCAGCTATTTCTCATGTGGGTTTTATGTTTTTAGGCTTAGCAACTGGAACGATTACTGGAATAGCATCTGCATTGATGTACATCGCTGTCTATGTTCTTATGACGCTTGCATCATTCGGGTTAATAATCCATTTAAGCAACCAAGGGAAAGAGCTTGATCAGATTACTGACCTCTCAGGCTTGGGAAAACAAAAACCATGGTTAGCTTTTTTACTGTTGCTCATATTTTTAAGTTTGGCAGGAATTCCTCCAACTATCGGTTTTTATGCGAAGTTTTCAATTATCCAGGCAACAGTTCAATTTGGTTGGATCTGGCCAGCAATCATTGCAGTTATGAGCGCTCTCATTGGAATATTTTATTATTTGAGAATTATCAAAGTCGCTTATTTTGACGAACCTGTAAAAAATTTAGACCAAGTCTCAAAATCATCGAACAATGAACTGAGTGTCACTTTATCAATCAATACTCTTGCTTTGTTGATTATTGGATTGTTTCCGTCCTCATTAATGGATATAGCGACACTTACTTCAGCACTTATATTTTAATGATTTTTTTACTCATACTTATTTTAATGATTTTTTTAGCTAACCTGCCTTGGATGACAAGTAATTTTATGCTTCTTTTTCCTGCTAAAAAGTCCTTACCCATTATTGTTCTTGAAGTCCTCTTGTATTTTTTGATTTTTAGATTAATCACCTATGCACTGGAGTGGACCATGATAGGATCAGTACATAATCAAGATTGGCAATTTTACGCAGCACTTCTATCTTTATTTATCGTATCCAGCTCACCTGGGTTTGTGGTCAAAGTATTGTGGAAATAGCAAAACCCAAAGTTATTATCGTAGGCTGTGGAAATTTAGGAAAAAAAATTGGTGATATTTTTGCTCAGCACGAAAATTTTCAAATTCTGGGTGTAAAAAGAAATCCAAGCGGGCAAAGCAATTTTCCGATTCTAGCCAAAGATATTTTTGCCAATGATTTCTCTGCATGGATTGTTGCTGAAAATCCAAACTATATAATTTATTCAGCCACGCCAGCTAGCTCTAATTCAAAAGATTATGAAAAAATTTATGTTGAAGGCTTAAGAAAGATAACAGGTATTATTGAAAGCCAAAAGCTGCAGACCAAAGTATTTTTTATTTCTAGTACCAGGGTATTCAACGGCAATGCTAATTTAGAGGCGCTTGATGATCATGATGAAATCAACCCAAATGATGAACAAGGTCGAATTCTAGGGCAAGCTGAATGTATCGCCACCAAGAATGATAAAGGCTTCGTTTTTCGTTTAACAGGAATTTATGGTGTTGATAGAACCATGATGATTCGTTTAGCTCAAGATCAACAATCGTGGCCAGAAAATCGATTTACTAATAGAATTTATGATGAAGACGCAGCTAATATTATTGTAAATATTATTCTTAATAAACATTTAGATCCCAAATTCAACTTACCTTTAACTATTAACATAACTGACTCGCGCCCTGTTGAGCTTTATTTAGTTCTAAACTTTATTAGAAAAAAATTAAACCTTCCTGAAGTGTTCCTTGAACCGATAGGTAGTGTTGTGGGAAAAAAAATTATTTCAACTTTTGTGTCTAAACAGTTAAATTATCAATTCAAGCATCCAAGCTTTGAGAGTGGTTATACAGAAATTATTCAAAAGATGGCGAGATAGTTATAGATTGCTGTTGATCGAGCGATGATATAAAATAGTCGCTTATTTTTGACTTCAGGCGCGTAGCTCAGTTGGTTAGAGCACCACCTTGACATGGTGGGGGTCGTTGGTTCGAATCCAATCGCGCCTACCAATTTAAAAACATGATAAAAATTTCACTTCCAGACGGCTCAATTAAAGAATTTGAGAGCACTATTACTTTATCTGATGTTGCATATGACATTGGTGAAGGTCTGGGTCGGGCTGCATTGGCGGGTCATGTTGACGGCAAATTGGTAGATTTATCTCACGAAATATCCTCAGATGTAGCAGTTTCTATCGTGACTGCTAAGAATGATGAGGGGTTGGATATTTTAAGACATTCCACAGCTCACCTGCTGGCATATGCCGTTAAAGAATTGTTTCCTGAAGCACAGGTGACCATAGGACCTACGATTGACGATGGATTCTATTATGATTTTTCATATCATCGAACTTTTACTCCAGAAGATTTAAATGCCATTGAAAAAAAGATGACTGAATTGGTAAAAGAAGATCACGTTGTTACTCGAGAAGTGATGAAGCGTGATGATGCGGTTAAGTTTTTTCTTGATCAAGGGGAAAAGTATAAGGCTGAAATTATTAAGTCCATCCCTCAGAATGAGGAAGTGACGGTTTACCATGAAGGAAAGTTCTCTGATTTATGCCGTGGCCCTCACGTTCCATCGACTGGAAAATTAAAAGTATTCAAGTTGATGAAAGTGGCTGGCGCTTATTGGAGAGGAGATTCCAACAACGAGATGCTGCAACGAATCTATGGAACGGCGTGGGCGACCAAAGATGATCTTAAAGATTATCTGCATCGTCTTGAGGAGGCTGAAAAAAGAGATCACCGAAAACTTGGAAGGCAGTTAGATTTATTTCACATTCAAGATAATGCTCCCGGGATGGTGTTCTGGCATGCCAAAGGGTGGTCTCTATGGCAAGAAATAGAAAACTACATGAGAAAAAAATTTGTTGATTACGGATATCAAGAAATTAAAACCCCAACCGTGCTTGATAAAACACTATGGGAAAAATCAGGGCACTGGGACAATTATCATGAAAACATGTTTGTGACAGCTTCTGAAAATAGAGAATATGCGGTAAAGCCAATGAATTGCCCTGGTCATGTTCAAGTTTTTAATCACCACTTGCATAGCTATCGTGATCTGCCTTTAAGGTTAGCTGAATTTGGCTCATGTCATCGGAATGAACCATCAGGCGCATTACATGGATTAATGAGAGTAAGAGGTTTTACTCAAGATGATGCTCATATTTTCTGCACTGAGCAACAGATTCTTAGTGAGGTAGTTGATTTCAATAGAATGCTTATGGAGACCTATAAAGATTTTGGTTTTAATGATATTGAGGTCAAGCTTTCTACTCGACCAGAGAAAAGAGTGGGGAGTGATGATGTATGGGATCAGTCTGAAAAAGCCTTGGAAGAAGCTCTTAAGGCGACAAGACTCGAATATGAGATACAACCAGGCGAAGGCGCTTTTTATGGCCCAAAAATTGAATATGTCTTACGTGATAGCTTGAATCGATTATGGCAGTGTGGCACCATTCAACTAGATTTTAACCTGCCGGTTCGTTTAAATGCTGAGTACGTGGATGAAAACAGCAATAAAAAACATCCAGTGATGCTGCACAGAGCGATTGTAGGATCTATGGAAAGATTTATAGGAATTTTGATTGAACACTACGCCGGCAAGTTTCCGACATGGCTTGCACCAGTCCAGGCTGTGGTGATGAATATATCGGACTCCCAGGCCAAATATCTTGGCGATGTTATTGATTTTCTTAAGAAAAATGATATTAGATGCGAATCAGACTTGAGAAATGAAAAAATAACCTATAAAATACGCGAACATAGCATTTCTCGCATACCGTATTTGTTAGTTATAGGTGATCGAGAGATGGAAAACAAACAAGTTGCCGTTCGTACTCAACAAGGTGAAGATTTGGGTGTAATGACTCTAGAAGAGTTTGTGGAAACAATGAACACACAAATTACAGCCAAAAGTTAAAAAGTGAGTTAACGGCTTTATTTTTTTTTAGGGGTTAAGCATAGCACAATCAAAAGACGCACGAATTAACGGAGACATAACAGCCCAAGAAATTCGTTTAGTAGGTATGGAAGGAGAAGCTCTAGGAATTATGAGCTTATCGGAAGCTTTAGGAAAAGCGGATGATTTTGATACCGATTTAGTTGAGATTGCACCAAAAGCTGAACCACCTGTGTGTCGCTTGATGGATTATGGGAAATTTAAATATGCCCAAAGCAAAAAGCTCCATGAAGCACGAATGAAAACAAAGAATGTACAGGTTAAAGAAGTCAAATTTAGACCTGGTACAGACGAGGGTGACTACAACGTCAAATTGCGTAACTTAATTCGCTTTTTGACCGATGGCGATAAAGCTAAGGTGACCTTGCGTTTTAGAGGGCGAGAAATTGCCCATCAACAACTCGGCATGGATTTATTAAAACGAGTTGAAACAGATCTTGAGGAATACGCAGTAGTTGAGCAGTTTCCAAAGATGGAAGGCCGTCAAATGGTTATGGTGTTATCACCAAATAAGAAACCTAAGAAGGTCGAAAAAAAGAAAGAAGAAGACGATACGGCTAATTAGGCATGCCTAGGCGTCTCTTAATAATAAGGAGAAAAAAATGCCAAAAATGAAAACAAAAAGTGGAGCGAAAAAACGCTTCAAATTTCTAGGAAGTGGTGCGATCAAAAGAACGCATTCACATCTTCGTCATATCTTGACCAAGAAAACAACTAAACAAAAAAGACATCTTCGTGGTACCGAGATCATATCTTCTACTGATGTGAAACGTGTACGCGCCATGATGCCTACTCAATAGTTAAAGATATAAGGAGAAGATTATGCCTAGAGTAAAACGTGGCGTTACTGCCAGAGCCAAACATAAAAAAGTATTAGATGCTGCTAAAGGTTATAGAGGAAGACGAAAAAATGTATTTCGTGTAGCTAAAGAAGCGGTAATGAAAGCGGGACAATATGCTTATCGCGATAGAAGACAAAAGAAAAGAGTATTCAGAGCATTATGGATTGCACGTATTAATGCCGGTGCTAGAGAATTTGGTTTAACTTACAGCCGTTTAATCAACGGTTTGAAAAAAGCTTCAGTAGAGGTGGATAGAAAAGTTCTAGCTGATCTAGCGGTATTTGATAAAGCTGCATTTGAAAAATATGCAGAATTAGCTAAATCAAATATTGAAGCCTAATTTAAAAATATGTTTTTAAAAAGGGGCTTTTAAGAAAGCCCCTTTTTTATTTAAATATTATGGACCAATTAAATCAACTCATTGATCAGGCAAAAAAAGATTTTGCTAGTTGCTCGAAGCTGGCGGAGCTTGACCATATCAAATCCAAATTTCTTGGCAAGAGCGGCCCAATTACCGAGGCGATGAAATCATTAGCCAGCCTTTCACCTGAAGAGAAGCCTAAAAAAGGTGCAGAGATTAATCAAGTTAAAAAACAAATCGAATCTTTATTAGAGACTCGTAAAGAAGAAATTTCAAATCTTGAGTTGAATGAAAAATTAGAAACAGAAAAAATTGATGTCACACTTCCATCTCGACCGAAGATGAAAGGGTCACTCCATCCAGTCATGAATACCATCGATGAAATTAGCACCATTTTTCATGGGATCGGGTTTGATGTGGCTGATGGTCCAGAAATTGAAGATGATTTTCATAACTTTACTGCATTAAATATTCCTGAGTTCCACCCAGCTAGAGCGATGCATGATACTTTCTATGTTAATAAAGAGCATGTATTAAGAACGCATACTTCGCCTGTGCAAATTAGGTACATGGAAAATAACACGCCACCTATCCAAATCATTTCACCAGGTCGAGTGTACCGTGTCGATTCTGATGCAACCCACTCACCAATGTTTCATCAGGTGGAAGGATTAGTGATTAATGAGGATGTGAACTTCGCTAATTTAAAGGGGGTGGTGCAGTCATTTTTACAAAGTTTTTTTGAGGATGAAAATTTAACTATTCGTTTTAGACCTTCATACTTCCCATTCACAGAACCTTCTGCAGAGATTGATATGAGTTGGAATGATGGCTGGTTGGAGATTGGTGGTTGTGGAATGGTTCATCCGAACGTATTAAAGCATGTGAATATTGATCCAGAAATGTATCAAGGGTTTGCTTTTGGCCTTGGTGTTGAAAGGTTGACGATGCTGAAATACGGCATTAATGATCTTAGACATTTCTTTAATCACGACCTCAGGTTCTTGGAGCAATTCAAATGAAATTCTCTTATGCGTGGTTAAATCAATTATTTGCAAATAAATTAAATCTCAATGAGTTGGCTGATGACTTAACGATGGCAGGTCTCGAGATTGAGTCTATAAATAATCCTGGCGACTCTCTTCAGAATATCGTTGTAGGGGAAATTGTTAGCATTGAAAAACATCCTGATGCGGATCGATTAAATGTTTGTCAGGTCGATGTAGGTTCCGAAAACCTACAAATTGTTTGTGGTGCTCCTAATGCCAGAGCAGGCATTAAAGTTCCATGTGCACTCATTGGCACAAAATTTCCAGAATTTACGATCAAGAAGTCAAAACTTCGGGGCGTTGAGTCTTTTGGGATGTGTTGTTCGGCAAAAGAAATTGGATTGTCTGAAGAGACTGATGGGTTAATGGAACTCAGTCTTGACCTCATAAATGGTGAGCCCATTGCAAAAGTGCTTAATTTAAATGATTCGGTGATTGAGGTGTCACTCACTCCCAATCGTGCAGATTGTTTAAGTATTTTAGGTCTCGCAAGAGAAGTTAGGTCAATTAAAGGCTTACCTTTTGATATGCCTAAAATAAATCAGCTTACCTCGAAAGATCAATGCAAAATTACTCCAAACGTGATAAATATAGAGGCCTGTCCGATATATAGTTATGCATCCATTTCCCAGCTCAACAACTCAGCTCAGCTTCCAGATGAGATTATTCATCGACTGGACAGTGCTGATATTAAATCAATCAACCCTGTCGTTGATTTAGTGAACTATGTGATGTTAGAGACTGGTCAGCCAATGCATGCCTTTGATCTAAATAAAATTAAGGGAAATGTGGTTATCCGAAATGCATCTAAACAAGAAAAGATGATCTTGTTAAATGATCAAACAATTGAGGTGATAGAAAATGATTTGGTGATCGCTGATGATAATGGTCCACTCGCTTTAGCTGGAGTGATGGGTGGATTAGATTCTTCTGTTGAGACTAATACCACTGATATTTTTATTGAGTCCGCATTTTTCACTCCAGTATCTATGGCAGGTAAAGCCAGAAGATATGGATTGAATACAGACTCGTCTCATCGTTTTGAAAGAGGTGTTGATTTCTCTCAGACAGAGCATGCGCTAACCCGTGTCATTAATCTCATCAATGAATACTGTGGTGGACAAACAAGCCGAGTTTCAAGCGTCAGCCATGACTTACCTCAAAGACGCCCAATTCAATTAAGGCCAAGTAAAGTTACTAGAATCTTAGGAAGAGACGTCAGTCAAGATGAGGTAGCTCAGATACTAAATAATTTAGATTTGTCATTCACTTTGGGTGATGGCGTTTTCACAGTTACGCCTCCAGCTTATCGATTCGATCTGGAGATTGAAGAAGACTTGGTGGAAGAGGTGATCAGGATTGCAGGCTATGACAATATTGGTGCAATGAACCCGAAAATGATGCTTAACCCCAGATCAAGCAAGAATAGCCACTCTGATATGCATAAGATAAGACACACAATGTCAGGCCTTGGGTATTCTGAATTGGTTAGTTATAGCTTTATCGATGAATCTATGGAGTCAATTCTTCACGGTAATGATCATATTATTAAGCTCGAAAACCCAATCGCTGAAAACATGAATACCATGCGAAGTCATTTATGGTCGAGCCATATCGATGCATTAAAATTTAATATCAATCGTGGCCGTACTCAAATAAAATTTTTTGAGATTGCTAACAAATTTTCCCAAGACAACTCAAATTTCTCAGAGGAGCAAGTTTTAAGTGGACTGGTTTCAGGTGAAGTAATCCCTAAAAATTGGATAGAAAAAAATAGAGCCCATGACTTTTATGATGTGAAATCTGATCTTGAGCAATTATTAGGTGACGGGATTACGATGAAACAATCAGCAGAGACCATCGGCGCATTTCATCCTGGACAGTCAGCAGATATATTCAGAGATAATAAAAAGATTGGATGCTTAGGAAAATTACATCCATCCCTACAAAAACAATTAGTCGTGGATCAGGAAGTGTATCTATTTGAAATTGGTTTAAATCATTTGTCTCAAAATGATTTTAAACTGAATACCGAGATTCTTAAATCTGTTCCATTACAAAGGGATATTGCAGTCTTGGTGGATGAAGATGTGGTTGCAGGTGATATGGTTGATGTGGTCAGAAAAAGAAACATTAACTTCATCAAAGACTTCAGAATTTTTGATGTTTATCAGGGTCAAGGGATTACTGAAGGGAAAAAAAGCCTTGCATTTCTGATACTTATGCAAGATACTTACAAAACACTTGAGGAAAAAGACGTCGAAAAAAGTGTGACAGAAGTAATTAATTTATTAAAAAAAGAGTTTAATGCTGAATTAAGATTGTAATTAACATGACATTAACCAAAGCTAATTTATCAAATTTATTATTCGAACAAGTGGGTTTGAATAAGACAGAATCTAAGGAAATGGTAGAGGCTTTCTTTGAGCAAATTAAAATTGCTCTAGAAAATGGTGAAAGTGTTAAATTATCTGGTTTTGGAAATTTTGAATTAAGAACCAAATCAGAGAGGCCCGGAAGAAATCCAAAAACTGGGGAAGCAGTTCCTATTAAAGCCAGACGAGTAGTCACTTTCCATTCTAGCCAAAAATTAAAGTCTAGTGTAGATGGTGGTTCTTCTGGAAAATAATAAAACCAATATAAATTTACCTCCACTACCTCAAAAAAGATATTTCGCAATCGGTGAGGTAAGTAAGTTATGTGACGTTAAACCTCATGTTTTGAGATACTGGGAACAAGAGTTTCCTAATTTATCTCCAAATACCCGCAGGGGTAATCGAAGATATTACCAACCTGAGGAAGTGCTTCTTATCCGTAAAATAAGAGAGCTGTTGTATGAAGAAGGTTATACGATTCAAGGAGCAAAGCAAAAGTTATCTAATAAACAGTTTGTTAAAGAGACAACATCACAAGAACAAATACAAAAAGCTCAAGCAGAACTTCCTTTGTCGAATGAGCCATTAAATAGCAATGTTCCTGTAACTAACCTTAAAAATCAATTAGCAGAAATTTTAAAGATACTCAAAGGATAATCGGGGCGTAGCGCAGTCTGGTAGCGCACTTGTATGGGGTGCAAGGGGTCGTGAGTTCGAATCTCACCGTTCCGACCAAAATTTAAAAAATTAAATAAGTTAATTATTTAATTTTTTAGTAGTAAACAAGTTATTCTTGGAGTGATTTTTTGAATAATTATTTTCCACAGCTTCATAAAAACCGATAAGTTTTTCTGTTTGTGCTCTGGAGCTCCATTTTTCTTTTGCTTCTTTTTTGCCTTGAATAGCCATTTCGGACATTTTTTTCCTATTATTTAGAAGCTTGCAACAAGCTTGAGCAAACTGTATTGGGTCATCCTTTCCAATAATTGCTCCAGGATTATTTTCCAGTATTGATTTTGTTCCATTTTCGGCTAAAGCAATAACAGGTAACCCTTGAGCCATGGCCTCAATCAGAACAAGGCCTTGCGTTTCAGTTTTTGAACTAAAAATAAAAAGATCTGAGGATGCGTAACAATTTAATAGTTCATTCTCAGCTTCTAGGTACCCGGTAAGTATTACAGATTTTTCTATATTTAATTTTTTTATAAGTTTCTGAATGTGGGAAAATGCTGGACCTTCGCCAGTAATCAGGAATTTTACTGTACGGTTTTGTTTCAGAATATTTTTAAATGCATATAATAAGAAGTCAATGTTCTTCTCATGAGCAACTCGTCCAACAAACAATAACAATTTATCATTAGGCGAGATATTATATAATTTACGGAAAGTATATTTATTAGTTTTCCTGAAAGAATTTTCCGATAATCCAGTCGGGACAACCTTTATAGGCTTGTTAACGTCATATCCTTCTAAAACATCCTTTAATTGTTCAGAGGGAGAGATAATACCATCGCAATGATTACATAAATATTTAGCTATATTTCTTGATAACCATCGAGCGAAGCGCTCTGGAAGTATCGGTAAATAAAGATGAAGATAATCCTCGAAGGAGGTATGGTAAGTCTCAATAATTGGTATATCAAGAATCTTGGCTATTTTTTTTCCATAATAATGAGCAATAAATGGAGTTTGGATATGAATGAGATCAAATTTCTGTTTTTTAATCCAATCAGTTTGTTTGTTTAACTCTTTCCATGACATCAAATGGTCTTCTGGATCAAAAAAGATTGGTTTGGATTTAATTGTAGTAATGTTTTTTGATTTTGTACTTTTTTCATTATATGCCGGGCATATTAAATGTACCTCATGATCTAATTTTTGTAGATCTTCAATAAATATCTTTATCGAAGTAGAGACACCATTGACTCTAGGAAAGTAGACATCAGATAAAAATAAAATTTTCATACTGTTGTTTATATATTAAAAATAGTTGGAAGATAAGATAGCCAATAATAGCCCCAATAAATACATCTGATGGAAAATGCATTCCAAGGATTACTCTTGATAAGGCAATTAAAAACGTAAAGATAATAAAAACTTCAGTTACTAAAGGGAAGTAAAATATTAGGATCATTGAAAAAATAACTGCATGAAGTGTATGACCAGATGGAAAACTGAATTGATCCAATATTTTTCCACCAAGAATGATAGATTGATTTACTTTATATGGTCTTGGGCGATTGATTTTAGATTTCAAGAGCTTATAAATTAAAGTACCTGCTAATCCGAAAAAGATCATCTCAAGAGATATTTTAATGCCATCAGCATGAAAGAATGGGATTAAAAATATAATGAAATACCATATCTTTCCGTTACCTAGCCAGCTGATAAAGTTAAAAAAATAAAGAATCATCTGATTTTTTGAAAGCTTATTTAGCTTCACACAAAAGTCTGTATCAGCTTTATTGCAATGTAATAGAATTGTTTTTAATCCTTTGGGCATGTTTTCAATATATTAGTGGTTTGTTAAACATTTATGACAATTTTGAGATCATTTTTAATGATAATTAGGGTTATTTCCTTTTGTCATATAAATGAAACAATTTGATGAAAAAATCACAGATGTATGAAAAATATCTTAATTGCAACAGATACATTTGAACAAGTAAACGGCGTTTCAACAACTTACAAAAATATTTTTGAATTCTCTAACAATAAAATAAAAATAATTCATCCAGCATTATTCAAATACAAATCTTTTAATGCTTATCCAGAAATCCAGTTTTGTTTTCAGTTTTTCAAGGTGTATAAGGAAATTAAAAAACATAATCCCACCCATATTCATATAGCCACAGAAGGACCAATTGGTTTGGTAGCCAGAATTTACTGCAAATTTAATAAATTACCTTTTACATCGGCGTACCATACTCGATTTCCTGAATATTTAGAATCATATTTTGGACGATTTAAAAATATCGCCTACTTCTATTTGAAAATATTTCATAAGAAATCGAAAATGATTTTTGTTCCAAGCAAATCTTGTCTAGATGATTTAAAAAAATTAGGATTCACAAATCTTCATTTATGGACTCGGGGTGTATCTAAGGATTTAATTATTGATGCTCCTTTTAAGAGAAAAAATAAAAATAAGATCAAAGTCCTATATGTTGGCAGAGTATCCAAAGAGAAAAATCTGATGAAATTATGTGAATTACATAATTATTTTGAGATAACTATTGTCGGTGATGGTCCAATTAGAAATGAATTAGAAAACAAATATAAAAGTATCAATTTTGTTGGCTATAAATTTGGTAAAGATTTAGCCAAATATTATCATGCGAATGATGTATTTTGTTTTCCAAGCTTAACTGATACTTTTGGAATAGTTATTATTGAAGCTCTTTCAAATGGCCTTCCTGTTGCTGCCTATAATGTTACTGGACCTAAGGATATAGTTACACATGGAGTGGATGGTTTTCTTGGAAAAAATTTAAAAGAAAATATTGAGCTTGCATTTGGTTTAAATCGTAACCAAATTAGGCGTCAATCATCCAGAAAATGGTCTTGGCAAGAATGTCATGATATTCTAATTTCAGGTTTAACTCATTGAAGATTGCTATTGTTGGTATAGGTTATGTTGGATTAGCAAATGCCATAATGCTTGATCAACTGCACAATGTTGTATTGGTTGATGTTGATGAGAGTAAAGTAAAAAAAATTAATCAGAGGAAATCACCAATTAGTGACTCAATGATCGATGATTATTTGATTAATGTAAGTAAAGATTTTGCAGCAACTAAAAATTTTGAAAAAGCTTATAAAAGCCGAGAGTTAATCATCATTGCTACACCAACAAATTATGATGTAGATAATGATTCTTTTGATACATCTTCAATTGAAAAATCTATTCAAAATATTTTAAAAGTTAACAAGGATTGCATAATATTAATTAAATCAACGATACCTGTTGGTTATACGAATTATTTAAGAAAAATTTTTAAATATGAAAAGATTTATTTTTCACCAGAGTTTCTCCGGGAGGGCACGGCGCTGTATGATTGTTTAAACCCCTCAAGGATAGTGGTCGGTGGAAAAGACCAATATGCAAAAAAAATTGGCAAGATATTCAAAAAACTTTCTCTAAATAGAACAGCCCCATTAATATTTACTAATGAATTAGAGGCGGAATCAATAAAATTGTTTGCAAATACATACCTTGCCATGAGAGTAGCATTTTTTAATGAATTAGATACATATGCAATTAAATTGGGTATGGATACAAAAGATATATTAGATGGAGTTTGTACAGATTCCAGAATTGGAAATTTTTACAATAATCCTTCTTTTGGCTATGGTGGGTATTGCTTACCAAAAGATACCAAACAGTTATTATCTTCTTATAAGCAAATTCCTAATAATCTGATGAAGGCTATAGTAGATAGTAACCAGACAAGAAAACAATTTATAGCAAATAAAATTATTGAAAAAAAGGTAAAAACAATTGGTGTATATAGATTGGTTATGAAATCAAAATCAGATAACTTTAGAGAATCAGCCATTATTGACGTAATTAAGATTTTGAAACAGGAAGGCCAAAAAATTATTATTTATGAACCATTGCTTGATCAACAAAAAAGTATAATGACTTTTGATATTGAAAAATCTTTTAAAAAATTTACTGATAATTCTGATTTGATTATTGCAAATCGCATTGATACGAAAATAAAACCTTTTGAAAAAAAGATTTTCTCTCGCAGTATTTCTGATGAAAATTAATTACTTTAGAAAATGAGCTTTATATTTACTGGGCAAATTTTCTAAATCGAGTAAAGTAAGAAAATCAGCAGTTTGAAACTCTGGATCCCAAGCAGGTTTACCAATAATTTTTGCTCCGAGTCTAATATAGCCATTTAACAATGGAGGTATATTACCTTTTTCATCATTGCATAACTTTTCAACAGGTAATGGGTGAAGTGGATAAACATCATCTAAGTCAAGAAATTGTTTATGCGACTTCAGTTGATTATATAAATTGGCAGCATTAAATCCTCCATCTTTCACTGAAACACTTGAACAGCCAATCAGGTATCGAAATTTATTGGTAACCATAAATTTTGCAATTTCAGCCCATAACATCATGATCACTCCGCCAGTTCGATATTTTTTATCAATACATGCTCTTCCAAGCTCTATCATCTCATTTTTTATTGAAGCAAGACTTCCAATATTGAATTCACTTTCAGTGTAGAGAGAGCCATACTCTTTAGCTTTATAAGGGGTAAGAATTCTATACGTACCAACAGGTTGGTTATTAATTGCATCTTTAATAATTAGATGTTCGCAGTAATCATCAAGTGTATCCTTGTCGAGTGATCCTTTGATATTTGCTCCCATTTCCTTTTTGAAGATTTTATAACGAAGTTTTTGTACCATTTGTAAATCTTTTTTATCTCTTACCCAATCTGCTATGATTAATGGGTTTGCAGATGATTTATTTATTCTTTTAGCACTTTGGATATTTTGCTGAATTTGCAGATTTGTAATTTTCATATTAACTCCTTTGGCTATTTAATTTCTTTCCAATATATTAATTTTATATTTCCATTTTTGTCTTCTACTAAAGCTGAAAGATGCTCAACCCAGTCTCCGTCATTGTAGTAATTGATTCCATCAATAGTTTCTATTTCAGGATGATGAATATGACCACAAATAACCCCGTCACACTTACTTCTTCTTGCTTCATTTACCATAAATAATTTATAGTTTTTTATGTATTTTTTTACGTTTTTAGACTTCATTTTTACCTGAGTTG
The DNA here is from genome assembly GCA_024919215.1 of Methylophilaceae bacterium LSUCC0665. Classification (GTDB taxonomy): domain Bacteria; phylum Pseudomonadota; class Gammaproteobacteria; order Burkholderiales; family Methylophilaceae; genus BACL14. Next base: position 413,060 of record CP103437.1, read on the forward strand.
CAAATGACCAATGGGGGAGATTTCTTGAATTTCTCCAGTCAGTAATTTTTGTTGAGATGAATATAAAAAAAGAATAAAGAAGGTCACCAAGTTTGTTCATTAAGACTGATACATTTCTGACACTATCGAATTGATCTCCATGTGTCACTAATATTCTTTTTTTTTGTTTAGTTAAATGAATTGTATTTTTCTTAAATGAAATTGAGGAAAATTTAATCAAGCTTATAAAATTCCTTAAAAATGAGTCATGATTTCCTGGGACATAAATGACTTTAGACTTTCTTGAAATTTTTAGAATTACCCTGATGAATTGATTATGGGATTTTGGCCAGTACCATTTTTTGTTTAATTCCCAGCCATCAATGATATCTCCTACTAAATATATTTTATCTGCGGTATTATGCTTAAAGAAATTAATGAGATGCTTAACATTGGAAGACTTTGTTCCTAGGTGAGTATCTGATATCCAAATGGTACTAAAGTGATTCATGAAAATCTATCAAAGTTTTAGTAATCTTATTTTATGAATATGAAAAAAATATGACAGTTTTAAGTTTAGTAAAAATTTTGCAATTATTTGTTCATGTTCTGTTTGGACTCTTTTTGGTCATTACATTTCCTGTAATAACAAAAAAAATGAGAACTCAATTTATAAAATCTTGGTGCCTTTTTTTATTAAGGATTCTTAAGGTAAAAGTAGAAATATCTGGCATAAATTTACGTTTGTTAAGAAATAATTTTTTTGTTGCAAACCATATCTCTTGGTTAGATATTATAGTTATCAACAGTATTATGCCTGTTGTATTCGTTGCCAAATCATCAGTAAAAAGCTGGCCGATTTTTGGATTAATGGCTAGGTTTACTAATACAATTTTTTTAGATCGCTCATCAAAAACCTCAATGTTAAGAGCTTACCAACAAATTAAAGAAACATTAAATGACTCATCTATTTTTATTTTTCCAGAAGGTACTTCTACAGTTGGTAAACATGTTGAACCGTTTCATAGTAATTTTTTTCAAATTCCAGTTGATTTAAAAAAATCGACTTACCCAGTTTCTATCGAATATTTTAAAGATAATCAATTTACAAATATTCCAGCATATGTCGGTAATGACACCTTGGTTGAATCAATTCTAAGAATAGTTAGAAACCCTGGTTTTGAGGTTATGGTTACATACTTTAATGGTATAAACAGTAGCAATAAAAGTCGAAAAGAGATTGCTCTTAAAGCAAATGAGATTATTAATACACAAATAGCTAAGAAGTTACAATCTTAAAATAACTATTTATTTTTTTCCAATATGAATTTTCTTTTTTTAATCTGTAGGAAAGATAGGGGTTTTGCCTTAACCATTCTTTTTTGAAGCTAATGATGATTTTTTTAGTTGTCTTCTCAATTTTTATATTAGAAAAATCGAATAATTCTCTATTTTTACATAAAATATAACTTAGCCTTAGCGTGAACAACATAACCCAGTCGATATATTTTTTATTAAAATTATAAGTGTTTAATGATGCTCTATGGGCATGAATGAGAGTGGATAGCCTTACCTTTTGTTTATTGGTAAATCCATGAAGTTCACTATTGCTGACAATGTAACTTGAATATATATGATAATTTTTGAGGTTTATTGATTTACCTATTTCCAATAATCTTGATGCCCATAATAAAAGTTTTCGATCTTCTTCTTTGGTAATTAAGCGTTCCGACATTGATAGGGCAGTTAAGTAAACTCTATTAGATTGTTTAGCGTCGGAATAAAATTTTTCCTCAAGAATTTTTATTTCTTCTTCACATTGATCTTTGATCTTATCAGACACATCTAACGGAATAATTTTTTTATATGCTCCAATAGCATTATTTGGATTCTCAATTAAATTAAATAATCTTTTATGAATAGATCCATATAAAAGAGCTGATTCTGTAACTTCCATTTGTTTAATTTTTAAGTGCTCAAAAATAGCTAATAAAATCGATAACCCGCTTGCAATCACTGCTTTTCGTTCACTTTTTATTCCGCTGAGATTTGATTGATTAACATTTCCGGCCTGTATGAGCTCAGTTTTTATTGCCTTTAGTCCTTTGAGTGTTATAAAACCTCCAATTTCATCAATGGGACTATTGGTGGTTGTATCAAGGTTATTGAGTAAAATAATATCAGCTACGGCTCTGCATGTTCCAGATGTGCCAATTACATTTGCCCAGTTATTAAAATTTTTATTTAAGTTTTTTTCTAAAATCTTTTTTGCATGAACTACAGCATTATCAAAAGTTTTTTTGGTGACTTTGGTTCCATCAAAAAAGCTCACCGCAGAGGTAACACAGCCCATGGAAAGTGATAATGAATCTTTAATTTTTTTTCGATCACCAATAATGATTTCTGTGGACCCTCCACCAATATCAATAATTAATTGTTTGCCACTTAGCTCCGGTGAAACATGCATGACGCCTTGGTAAATAAATTCAGCCTCATCAGTGCCAGATATAATCTCAATATCAAAACCTAAAAGCTTTTGAGCATTGTCGATGAAATTTTTATTTTTTATTGAGCGGAGCGTATAGGTTCCGACTGCAGTGACAGATTTTTTATCAAATCTACGAAGGCGATCACCAAATCTAATGAGGGTTTCGTAAGTCTTTTTGACATATTTTTCTGAGAGAAAACCTTTATCGTCCAATCCGGAGGCAATTTTAATTGACTCTTTGATAGTATCGAGTTCTTCAATGTGAAGAATTCCGTTATGGGATATGATTTTAGCAATCATTAATTTGAAGCTGTTGGAGCCTAAATCAATAGCAGCTACTAAGTTCTCTGTTTTATTCGATATAAAAGGATCCATTTTTGCTAAACTATACTCAGTATTTATTACATTATTATGTCATTAATTTTTTATTTATAAGATTTAATTTATGGATCTCTTCATAGATGTTGGTAATACAAAAACAAAGTGGTGTTTAACATCCAATAAAGGTATTGAAAAAACTGGATCTATTTTTAATACAGAGTTAATAGATTTATCTATTAACTCTGAGGAAATCGAAACAGTCTTCATTTCAAGCGTAAATTCTGAAAACCTTGAAAAACAAATTGTCGAAAAAATAAAACCACTATGTCCTCATATTTATTTTGCTAAAGTTAATAAACAATTCTTAGAAACTAATTATTCTGATGAGTTAGGTGTTGATCGTTGGTTAGGTGTATTAGCATTGACTGAAAAAACAAAAAAAAATGCGATCATTATCGATTCAGGCACTGCTTTAACTATTGACTTATTGCTTATTGAAAATGATTCATTTCTACACAAAGGTGGATTAATCCTTCCAGGTTTCCATCTTTTCAACCAGTCTCTAATGCAAAATTCTGCTGCTATAAGATTAAAAAACAAAGATATTACAATAGATATTAATAATTCTGATATGGCATTGCTGCATGGATTTTTGATGTCTGTGTCAGGCGCGGTAGAAAAATTTATTATGCACCATCATCTTAATTTTAATGAAATCGATATTTATCTTACCGGTGGTGATGCCACTATTATTTTTGATTCCCTTGAGGAGCAATTGCAGCTGAAATATCACAGAATCGAAAATGCTGTGATTGAGGGTTTAAAAATTTACAAAAAACTAGCGCTTGCGGATAAATAAGTCTGTAATCGTTCCTTCATACACTTCAGAAGCCATAGCAACAGACTCTGATAGGGTAGGGTGAGGATGAATAGTTAGCCCTATATCTTGAGCATCTGCACCCATTTCAATAGCCAGACAGGCTTCAGCGATTAATTCACCAGCATTCACTCCAACAATACCTGCGCCAATGAGTCGTTTATTCTGTTTATCAAATATGAGCTTGGTCAATCCTTCCGTTCTGTTATTTGACAACGCTCTACCGCTAGCAGCCCATGGAAAAACAGATTTTTCAATTTCTAGATTATTTTGTTTTGCTTCATTCTCGGTGACACCTACCCAAGCAACCTCAGGATCAGTATAGGCCACTGATGGGATGACGTTTGCTTGGTATTCGACTTTTTCGCCAGCAATCACTTCGGCAGCAATTTTCGCTTCATGGGTTGCTTTGTGGGCAAGCATTGGTTGGCCGATCACATCCCCAATCGCGTAAATATGAGGTATATTTGTCTTGAATTGCTGATCAACATTAATGAATCCTCTATCATCAACCTTGACTCCAGCTAATTCGGCATCGATTAATTTTCCATTCGGAGTGCGTCCAACTGAAATCAGTACTTTATTAAAGGTATCTTCGAACTGACCATCTTTATTTTCAAACGAAACTTTGAGACTATCTCCATCGGCCTTAATCTGAACCACTTTCGTATTAAGGTGAATATTTTCAAAGCGTTTTTCCATACGTTTTTGTAATGGACGAACAAGATCGCGATCACATCCTTGAATTAATCCATCAGCAAGTTCAACAACTGTAATTTTTGATCCAAGAGCATCATAAACTGTTCCCATTTCTAAACCAATAATACCCCCACCGACAATCAGCATTCTTTCAGGAATATCCTTAAACTCTAGAGCGCCAGTAGAATCAATTATATTAGGATGATCTGGAGTATTTGGGATGACAATAGGTTTGGAACCCACTGCTATGATGGCTGAATTAAAATTAACTTTGGTTCTTTTTTTATCTTTACCTTCAACTTCAATGGAGTTTGATCCAGTAAATTTCCCATAGCCTTCAATCACGACCACTTTTCTTTGACCAGCCATTTGACTCAAACCCCCTGTGAGTTTGCCAACGACATCATTATTTTTCCACTCACGAATTTTTTCAAGATCAATCTCGGGCTTATTGAATTTAATTCCATGATGACTAGCATCTTCAGCTTCGGTTATCACTTTTGCCATATGCAGCAAAGCTTTTGAAGGAATACAACCTACATTTAAACATACCCCACCAATCGATGAGAATCGCTCAATTAAGGCAACCTTCATACCAAGGTCTGCAGCTCTAAATGCGGCTGTGTAGCCTCCTGGACCGGAGCCTAGCACAACAATATCGTATGCATCTCCGCTACCATTAGAAGGTTCAGGTGGTTTGGTTGGTCCTGATTTTGTCTCAGCAGGTTGAGTTTCTTTGGCGCCGAGGATGTCATAACTGAGAATATTGTCACCTTGCTTTACTTTGTCCCCAACTTTTAAAAGTAATTCTTGAACTATTCCATTAAAAGTTGCCGGGATGTCCATCGATGCTTTTTCAGATTCAAGTGTGATTAGGGCATCATCAGTGTTAACTGCATCGCCAGGCTTAACATGAATTTCAATCACTTCAACCGTGTCAAAGTTACCAATATCTGGGATAGTAAATGTTTTATTAGCCATAAATATTTTAAAGAAGTAGTCGTCGAACGTCAGACAACATCATGCGTAAATGGGAGGTAAATCTTGCACCATCTGCACCATCAATCACACGGTGGTCGTATGACAATGAAAGCGGTAATATTAATCTTGCCTCAAATCCTTTGGAATTGTTGTCGTAGATGGGTTGCATCTCAGCTTTGGAAACACCCAAGATCGCAACTTCAGGACAGTTAATGATAGGGGTAAATTTAGTTCCTCCAATACCTCCTAGGCTGGATATAGTAAAACATCCCCCTTGCATTTCATCAATCGTGAGTTTTCTTTCACGAGCCTTTGCAGATAAGATGGATAAATCCTGAGCAATTTCAAGAACATCTTTCTTTTCCACACCCTTCACAACAGGAACAACTAATCCGTCCGGTGTATCGCACGCAAAGCCAACATTAAAATAATTTTTAAAAATTAAACTCTCACCATCTGCTGCCAAAGAGGTATTGAAAATTGGATAGGCTCTAAGAGCATTTACTGCAGCTTTCATGAGAAAGGCTAATAGCGTTAACTTGGTCCCACGTTTTTCTGCCTCAGCCTGCATTGATTTTCTAAAGGCCTCTAAGTCCGTGATGTCTGCATTATCAAACTGAGTTACATGTGGCGCAGACACCCAGTTTCGATGGAGGTTTGATCCTGAAATTTTTTTAATTTTAGAAAGTGGTTTAGTCTCATTAGAACCAAATTGATCAAAATCGATTACAGGCATCGGGCTTGGCGCAAAATTAGCCCCCATATTTTGTGAGCGGGGCTTACTTAACTCACCCTTGACATAGTTCTGCACATCTTCCATGAGGATTCTATTTTTTCGTCCAGAACCATTGATGAAGGATAAATCAACCCCAAGCTCACGGGCAAATCTTCTGATCGAGGGTGAGGCATGACTTTTTTTCGTTGGTTCAGAGATAATACTTTCAGCCACAGGCATGGGTTTATTTTCAGGTTGAATTGTTTGAGGTGGCTCTGGGGCTGGACGTGAAGGTTCGCTAATAATTTTTTCTTTTACATCATCAACCACTTCTTTTTTTATAGCTGGTTTTGTCTCCATCTTTTTTTCATCGCCGGACGCGCTTTCGAAGGTTGCAATAGCACTCCCTTCTTTTACCTTATCACCCACGCTCACTTTAATCTCTTTGATGATTCCAGATTCGGTCGCAGGAATATCCATTGAGGCCTTATCTGACTCAAGGGTGATAAGAGGATCATCTTTATTGACCTTATCACCTGGTTTTACTAAGATCTCGATGACGTCGACACTATCAAAATTACCAATATCAGGAATTAAAATTTCGCTCATAATTAACTCAATGCAGGATTGATTTTAGAAGGATTAATGTTGTATTTTTTAATCGCTTCGCTCATAATTTTTTTATCAATTTTGCCTTGATCCTTCAATGCTTTCAAAGCAGCAAGAGCAATATAATATCGATCAACTTCGAAAAATGATCTCAATGCTTCACGGCTATCTGACCTTCCAAACCCATCAGTTCCAAGCGAGGTAAATGAGTTTGGAATAAAGTTAGCAATTTGATCTGAAAACGATTTCATATAATCTGTCGATGCAATAATCGGTGATTCAGTATCAATAATTTGTTCTTGGATAAATGATCGTTGTTCATCGTCTGGATTTAATAGGTTGTGCCTTTCAATATCTAAAGCATTTCGACGCAATTCAGTAAAGCTAGTCACACTCCAGATATCGGATTCAATACCCCAGTCATTTTCAAGCAACTGTGCTGCTTCAATTACCTCTCTTAAGATTACTCCTGAACCCATGAGCTGAACTTTATTTTTGACCTTGCCAGATGCCTTGCTGAACTGATACATACCCTTAATGATCTGATCTTCAACCCCTTTTGGCATATCAGGGTGAGAATAGTTTTCATTCATTATCGTGATGTAATAATAAACATCCTCCTGATTCTCTATCATGCGATAAAGACCATGTTGAATAATCACAGCCAACTCATAAGCGAAACAAGGATCGTAAGATACACAATTAGGAATGGTTGCTGATAGTAAATGACTATGACCATCTTCGTGTTGCAGCCCCTCACCATTCAGAGTCGTTCGACCCGCCGTTGCACCCAGAAGGAAACCTCTCGTTCTCGAATCACCTGCTGCCCATGCTAAATCACCAATTCTCTGGAAGCCAAACATAGAATAGAAAATATAAAAGGGTATGGTTTGTATCCCTGTGGTGCTGTATGAGGTCCCAGAGGCAATCCACGATGAAAACGAACCAGCCTCATTAATCCCTTCTTCAAGAATTTGACCATCTTTCTGTTCCTTGTAAAACATGACTTGGTCAGCATCTTGTGGTTCATATAATTGACCTACTGATGAATAAATTCCCAATTGTCTAAACATGCCTTCCATGCCAAATGTTCTAGCTTCGTCAGGAACAATTGGCACCACATATTTACCGATCTCCTTATCTTTCACCATGGTTGTCAACATGCGAACAAATGCCATAGTAGTTGATATTTTTCTCTCACCTGTCGATGTTAGTAGATTTGAAAAACTATCTAATCTAGGAACGGTCAATGAGTTACCTTTAGTTTTTCGTTGAGGGAGTGATCCACCTAGGGCTTCTCTTCTTTCGCGCATATATGTCATCTCTGGAGAGTCTGGCTCCGGCTTATAGAATTTCAAATTTTCTACCTCTTCGTCCGTGATAGGAAGATCGAACCTGGATCTAAATTTTTTCAGCGATTCAATATCCATACTTTTTTGCTGATGGGTAATGTTTTGTCCCTCGCCTGCATCTCCCATTCCATACCCTTTGACTGTTTTGGCAAGAATGACTGATGGCTGACCTTTGTGTGATGTGGCAGCAGCATAAGCAGCATAGACTTTATGAGGGTCATGTCCTCCACGATTTAATCTCCATATGTCATTGTCTGACATCGCGGATACCATCTCTTTTAATTCAGGATATTTACCAAAGAAATGTTCTCTGGTGTAAGCTCCACCTTTAGCTTTAAAGTTTTGGAATTCACCATCTACACATTCTTCCATACGCTTTTTAAGGAAACCATCTTTATCCAAATTAAATAGAGGGTCCCAGTAAGAACCCCAGATTACTTTAAGAACGTTCCAACCTGAGCCTCTAAAATCTGATTCTAGTTCTTGAATTATTTTTCCATTCCCTCTGACCGGACCATCTAAGCGCTGCAGGTTACAGTTCACGACGAAAATAAGGTTGTCTAATTTTTCTCGAGCAGCAAGAGATATAGCGCCTAGTGATTCAGGTTCATCCATCTCACCGTCACCACAAAAAACCCAGACTTTACGATCACTAGTATCAGCAATCCCACGGTCATGAAGATATTTAAGGAAGCGAGCTTGGTAAATTCCCATAATAGGACCTAAACCCATGGATACCGTTGGGAATTGCCAAAACTCAGGCATTAGCCAAGGGTGAGGGTAGCTAGATAATCCTTGCCCTGTTGATTCAAGCCTAAAATTACTGAGTTGATCTTCAGTTAGTCGACCCTCTAAAAAAGCTCTTGAATAGATACCTGGTGAACTATGACCTTGAAAAAAGATTAAATCACCGTCAAAGTTTTCATTGGGCGCACGAAAAAAATGATTAAAACCTACATCGTATAGGGTTGCTGATGACTGAAAGCTTGCAATATGTCCACCAATGCCTGGAGATTTTTCGTTAGCTCTCAATACAGTCATGACAGCGTTCCAACGAATAATTGCCCTGATTTTTCTTTCCATGTCAGGATCGCCAGGATGTTTTTGTTGTAAATGGGTCGGTATGGTATTTACATATGAAGTAGTGGCGTTGTAAGGTAAATTAGATCCTGATCGCCGAGCCTGATCAATCATCATCTCGATCAAGTAATGTGCTCGTTCAGCGCCGTCTGATTCGATGACTGAATTAAGTGAATCTACCCATTCCTGAGTTTCTTGAATATCTGTATCTGGATACAACTCCATAAACTACAACTCCAAAGTAAAACAAAATTTAAAAAATAAGGCTTAAATCTGCTTAAATAAAATATTAAGAACTTTAAGCAGGAAACTTGTCTCGAAGAGTATAATTCTACGATAATTTACCATTTTTTTATAAAAAAATTACCGGGCGGGGTCTAAGCATGAAAGTAAAAATTAATCTTCAAACAAATTCGGCTAAAATGTCGTTAAAATCTGTTAAATATAGTTTAAATGTCCTTAAATCTGAAAATTTAGAAATTTTTTCTGATCTTGCAAAAGCTAAATTAAAACGATTGAAGATGAAATTTAATGACCTAGAGAGTAAGTTTTTAAGTCTCGACGGAGATAATGCTGGACATCATGTGTTCTTAAAACACTCAACTAGTAATACTTTTAAAATACAAACACATGTAAGAAAAGGGTTAAAAAATTTATTAAGTGAAAATCCAGAAACAATCAATTTATTTTGTGAAGACGACGATCCTTTATGGAATCGTGAATTACTTTATACGGCTCTTTTAAATTCTCAAGATCTCCCTTCAAGAAAAAGTAAGATCGAAAAAAAGCAACTGAAAGTGATTAATTTCTTTGGTAATTTATCTGCAAAAGAGGTTGTCGAAATTGAAGCAATAGTGTCGGGAAATACTTTATCAAGACAGCTGACAATGACACCACCCAATGACTTAACCCCAACACATTATCGTCAAGAAATAAAAAAACTGGCTTCCAAAAGAAAGTGGAAATTTAAAGAATACAATATGAGTCAGTTGAAAAGAATGGGGGCTGGAGCTTTTGTAGCTGTGGGGCAGGGTTCAGACCCTCAAGATGCAGCCATTGTTCACCTAACTTACCAACCTAAAACATTTAAAAAAACAATAACCCTGGTTGGAAAGGGTATCTGTTTTGACACTGGTGGACATAACTTAAAGCCATCCAAATATATGTTTAGTATGCATGAGGATATGAATGGTTCCGCAACCGCCTTAGGAATCTTGGAGGCGGCTTCTCTAAATAAACTACCGGTAAAAATTGATTGCTGGCTTGCGATTGCTCAAAATCATATTGGACCAAAAGCTTACAAACAAAACGATGTTGTAAAAGCGTTAAATGGAAAAACTATTGAAATTATCCATACAGATGCTGAGGGTAGAATGGTATTGGCAGACACCTTAACATTGGCTACTAGAACCAAATCAGATGCAGTCATTGATTTTGCAACATTGACTGGTTGTATGGCAGTCGCAATGGGAGATCGCTACAGTGGAATATTCAGCAATAAACCTGAACTAGCCTGTCTGGCTGTTGGTTCCGGTCAAAAGTCAGGAGAAAGAGTGTGTAGCTTTCCATTTGATGAGGATTATGAAGAAGACATTGAAAGCGATATAGCTGATATCAAACAATGCACATTAGAAGGTGGCCCGGACCACATTCACGCAGCACGATTTTTAAGTCAATTTTTAACTGATCCCAAACAGCCCTGGCTTCATGTGGATTTATCCTCCAGCAATACTAAGGGTGGCTTAGGAGCAGCTATGTCTGATGTAAATGGTTTCGGAGTAAGGTTCGGCTTTAGCTTGATACAAGATATTTTACAAAAATAAACTAGAAAGTTTTCCAGGTTTCATCAAATTCAAAATGATCTCTATGCTCAGAGCGTAAGGTTAATAAACAATTTTGACAGAGATACACCCAATCTTTTTTGCCACCGTATCGACAGCGATACATGATTCTCTCTTTTATAGCGCACTCAAAACAAGCATTTTTCATAAATAAATATTAACTTAAATTGATTATAATTTTTTAAAAATAAAACAAGACATTATAATTTATTTTATTTTATGTCTTTATTATAATTAAATAATTGTTTATAATAATATTTTTTAATATATGGAGAAGATAAATGGCGAAATCGTTGAAGAAAAAAGTATTGGTGAAGGTTGCAAAAAAAGCTGTTAAAAAAGCTGATGTGAAGAAAAAGAAAGTAGCCAAAGTTTTGAAATTTGCTAAAAAAGTTGTTTCAAAAAAAGCTCCTTCGAAGTTAAAGGTAGCAAAAAGAATTGTGAAAAAAGCAGTCAAAAAAGCTGCTTAAAAATATCGAACAAAAAAAACCCGCCAGATGGCGGGTTTTTTATTTACTTATCACTGAAATAAATAAAATATTAATAATGCTAAAGCGGTAATGTTAAGTATAAAAATAACTAACTTGTTTATTTTAACTTGCTTCTTTTTCGCTAGTTTTTTTTGATTTTTCTTTTTCATTCGCGCTTCCTTCCTAATATCTTCCTGGAAAAACTCCTGAAGCAACATTTATTAATAGTTTATGGCCTTTTTGACGGTATCGATTAATATACCGCTTCACATTACTCATTTCCTTAATATCAATATTTTTTACAATTGCTCGAATGAGAGGATTTGATTTCTTCATATTTTCATACAATTCTTTGAATTTTAATAAAGAGGCTGGGGCTGTATCTTTATATTCAGGTTTATTTACAACCAGGCTGACTTGGTATGCTAATTCTTGTTTATCTTCAAACTTCTGATCGAAGACTGTTTTATTTAGCTCAAGTAGCAACTTAATATTGATTGGCTTAAGTCCTTTGTTAATAGTCGGTGAAAATTTGTGTTTAATGATTACCTCTTGAGCCTTCGTTTTATCCAGGATTGGTTTCATGACTTTTTTGAATTGGTTAATCAGTGTATCCATTGATTTGTTAGTTGGGATACTTAAATTAACCGCTGTTTTTGATTTATCTAATTTGCTTATCTCTTCGACAGTAGAAGTATCTTCGAATAAATAAGCTTTCTCTTTCCACCAAGCGGTAAAGTTTGTTGCATCTGCTTTCCACTCTTTATAAAACTTCTTATGTTTTTTGTAAGCCTGATGAATTTTTTTATCTGAGGATATTGCGACTTGTTGATAAGCTTCAAACCATAACTGATAAGTTGATTTAGGGGCGATTAAATATTCTGGTATTGGCATTACTTTAGGAGCAGTTTTTTTTACTACTTTTTTTGATGAAGTGGGTGCAAGAGAATTATGCTTCTTGATATAAGCATCGACCGAAGTTAATTTAGTTTTCGTTACTCTTTTATTATTTTGAGCCATTTTTTTTGATCCTTAAACAAAATGAAATTAGTCCGGACATATTAACAAAAAAATAATAATGTCTCAAGACATTATTAAAATATTTTCTTACTGTCTTTGTAATAAGAATAAGATTGGACTCGTTTTGAAGATGTCAATTGTTTATATATAATTTAAAGCCAAAACATACACTTATGACATTTGTCATAATTTTGTCATTTTAATTTATTACTATCCAAGCTGATGAGCTTTACATATAATGACCGAGAACTAAGTAATTTAGATTTTATATCTAGAGTTCTTACTATTGCATCAAATCCAAAAGTTCCTCTAATTGAGCGTTTTCGGTATGTCTGTATTTGTTGTTCCTTGTTAGATGAATTTTTTGAAATACGATTCTCAAGCGTGCTTGAAGAAGCCAAGAACACAAAAAATCAGAAAAATATTCAAAAGAAGATTGATTTAATTCAAAAAAAATCAAAAAAAATTGAAAAAGAGATTCAAGCTGAGCTCTTCGGAAAAATTATTCCCGAGCTAAGAAACAATGAAATAACATTATTCATAGACAACGACTGGCCTGAAAAGTATAGCAAGACAATTAAACGTATTTTTACTCAACAGGTCAAGCCTTATCTCAATTTGATTGTTTTAAATGTGAATAGACCATTTCCAAAAATGATTAATAAATCAACTGGTTACTTCGTTGAGCTGCAGGAAAAAGATACGAAGCAAACTCGATATGCCATTGTCCAGATCCCAAGAATGTTTCAAAGAGTCTACGAGCTTCCTAAGCAGACTACGGGAGCAAAAAAATATGGTTTTGTTTTCCTGGTGGCAATGATGCGCGAGTTTGCCAGTATATTATTCCCTGATCATAACTATATAGATGAATACCAATTTAAGGTTACCAGGAATTCAGATTTGTTATTATCAGCAGAAGATATGGATGATCTCAGGGATTCAATATCAGGTAAATTAATGACCAGGCAAACAGGTGAGCCAGTTAGAATTGAAACATCGACCAGAATGCCTAAAAATATTGTTAAGTTTATTGCAGACAATCATGATGTTACAACAAACTTTGTTCACCCTTTCAGGGGCACCCCTTCATTAGCGAATTATATAGGCCTATTGGATCATATCAACAACCCAAGCTTCTTTTTTCCGAAACATCAGCCGAGAAAAATTAATTTTGGGGAAGATATTTTTCAATGGATAAAAGAAAAAGATCGACTTGCACATCACCCCTATGAGAGTTTTGATATTGTGAATCAGTTTGTAAAATCTGCTGCTACTGATCCGAATGTGGTATCGATTAAACAAACAATTTATCGAGCAGATAAAAAATCCAAACTTATTCAGTCTTTAATGGAGGCATCAATTAACGGGATTGATGTGAATGTTGTTATTGAATTGCAAGCAAGGTTTGATGAAGAGGCGAATTTAAAGTGGGCTGAAAAACTAGAGAATGTTGGAGCGCACGTAGTTCATGGAAAACCCAATTTTAAATGCCATGCCAAATTATTAATAATTAGTCGAAAAGAAATAAACCCAAACAATAAAAAGCCGTATATTCAGCATTATGCGCATTTGGGTACAGGAAACTATAGTGCTGGCAATGCAAGCTCCTATACAGATTTTGGGCTTTTTACTGCGGATAAAACAATATGTAGTGATATCTTGATGACCTTTGATTTTTTATCAGGTGTGCGCAAGGAGCTTAAACCCAAGGAGATAATAAATTCACCAGAGAGGCATATATTGTTTTTAAAAAGAATGATATCTCATGAGATCAAACAAGCTAGGCTTGGAAAAACTGCTGAAATGATTATTAAGGTCAATTCATTAACGGATACTAGAGTGATTGATATGCTTTACAGGGCTTCAAATAGTGGGGTAAGGATAACCATGATTATTCGTGGCGTATCAAGATTAATTCCGGGAATAAAAGGGCAATCAGAAAACATAAGGGTCTTATCCACTGTTGGGAGATTTTTAGAACACCACAGAATATTCTATTTCTACCATGGAGGAAAAGAACTCGTGTATTGTTCTTCGGCCGACTGGATGGAGAGAAATCTGTCTAGAAGAACTGAAGTGACCTTTCCAATCAAAAATCAGAGATTGAAAGAAAGAGTCATTGATGAAGCTCTTTATCCTCATATCGACTCTAAGCACACCTATTGGCTTTCAAAAAAATTGGACTACTCACTGAAAAATAAAAAAGGCGATGCACGCCACCCGAACGAGATTGCTCTTGAAAAATCTATCATAACTAATTAGATATATTTTTTACTTAAAAAATAATGAATATTGCATTTATCTGTACACATAACAGTTGTCGAAGCATTATGGCTGAGGCCATAGCGAAATCAATAAACTCTAATAATTTTAATGCTTATAGTGCGGGAAGCACTCCAGCTGGAGTGATTTATACAAAAGCTTTAGAAACTTTAAAAGCTAACAATATCAGCATTAATGACTTATCCTCTAAGTCGATTGATGATTTATCTCATATTAGATTTGATGCCGTCATCACGCTGTGTGGTAATGCTCATAAGGAACCATGCCCTATATGGGTTGGCGATTGCATTAAAGATCATTGGGGCTTTGAAGACCCTTCTGCTTTTACTGATGGTCCTGAAAAGGATAAGGCGTTTCAAGATTTATTCGATAAATTGAAGAGAGTTATTTCGAGACTTGATGAGTTAATTCAAAATAATCCTGAATCAATAGCAACACATATCAAGCACATAAAGGAGACTTTGGTCTAATGGGAATTTTTGAGAAATATTTAAGCGTTTGGGTTTTTCTAGCAATTGTCATAGGTCAATCATTGGGTTTGGTTTTTCCTCAGCAATTCCAACAAATCGCAATTCTTGAATATCATAATATTAATCTAGTGATTGCCATTCTTATCTGGGCAATGATCTTCCCAATGATGTTGCAGATTGATTTTACAAAAATTAAAGACTTGTCTAGAAATACTGGTGGATTATTTCTAACATTGTCAATTAACTGGCTAATCAAGCCTTTCACAATGTTTTTTTTCGCGACTTTGTTTATGACATACATTTTCAGCAATTATATTCCTGCGGAACTGGCTCAAGCATATATTGCTGGCATGATTTTACTTGGAGTAGCTCCATGTACTGCGATGGTATTCGTATGGAGCCATTTAATGAAAGGTGATTCTAACTACACACTTATTCAGGTTTCAGTGAATGATTTAATTATGCTTTTTGCCTTTGCACCAATTGCTGGATTCCTGTTACAGGTCTCTGATATTGTCGTACCGTATGAAACTTTATTTACATCAGTACTATTATTTATTGTTATGCCATTGATTGCATCAATTTTTATTCGTCAATTTTTTAAAAAAAATATTATTAATATTATTCAAAAGCTCAAACCATTTTCCATTTTTTCCTTATTGCTAACCATAGTGATATTGTTTGGCTTGCAATCGAATAATATTGCGAATAATTTTTTCCACATGGTTTTGATAGCAATTCCTTTAATTTTACAAACATACCTCATATTTTATCTGGGTTATTTTATCTCCAAAAAAATAAGGCTAAATAAAAAAATTGCTGGTCCAGCATGTTTAATTGGTACTTCTAATTTTTTTGAGTTAGCAGTTGCCGTTGCAATAACTTTATTTGGTTTAAATTCACCTGCTGCATTAGCTACCATTGTTGGGGTTTTGGTTGAAGTTCCAGTGATGCTTCACTTGGTAAGTATTATCAATAAAAAATACAAACCCTCCTTTAAGTAATTATCAAGTTAAAATATCTTTATTAATATGCCCTCGTAGCTCAGTGGATAGAGCATCCCCCTCCTAAGGGGAGGGTCGCACGTTCGATTCGTGCCGAGGGCGCCATTACTCGAACGTGGCTCTACCACTGTGCGTGTGGTCTCCCAGTGTTTCCTAAAGGAAAACTGGGCGATACGAGGGCTTACAAAATATCCACTTAAAGCTATCCCAACTGCTAAAAATAAACCCATTAATCCTTGACTGATTCCTGCTAAATTTTTCATTCAATTTTCCTTGCTTGCTGTCATTACTGGCTCATAAATAATTCTTGCTTCACCAACTTCAACTTTTGATCTTGTACATGCCTGAATAAACATCAGCACGACGAGTAACAAGATAATTGTGAGGAGCTTATTCATAATTCAAACCTTTGATGGTGGCTATCCACTTACCGCTGGATAGCCTTAGCGGAAGAGGATCCTATGGAATGAAAGGAGAGATGCCTCTTAGTTAAAAGATGATTAGTTTTAAAATAGTCAGGCTTTTTTGCTATTATTTTTTTATGAGTCAGTTCATAATTTATTCAGCTGCTAAATTTATTGCGTTATTTGCTTATGCAAAGATAATTTTTATCATTTTGAAACTGGATCGATTTGTAGAGTTATTTGGCAAACCAACCCAAACTCTATTGAAGTATTTTTTTATTTGCTTAATTAGTTATAAGGTTATTGAAGTTTCTAATGGTTTAATTGAGCAATTTGAACTTCTTAATACAAAGTAGTATCTTTATAAATACATGAAGTACATGCTTCTTATCTCTTTTTTTATATCCTCATTTCTTTTTGCAGAGGGCAACCCCTTTTTGGATGGATATTATCAAAGAGACAATCCCTTCTTAGATGGGTATGTCCAGGATACTAACCCATTTCTTGATGGATACATTCAAAGAGATAATCCATTTCTAGATGGTTATGTACAAGACACAAATCCCTTTGCTGATGGATATATTCAAGACTCCAATCCTTTCTTAGATGGTTATGTCCAGGATAAGTCCGTCTTTGGATTTGATGAATGAAAAAACTTATATTAGCTTTAGCAGTAATCTCAACATCAGCATTTGCTGGAGTCACCTCTTGGGAAGACAGTCCTAACAATTGGGAAAATTCAGAGCACAATTGGGATAACTCTTCGAATAACTGGGAGAACAGTCCAAACAATTGGGAAAATAATCCTAACAACTTGAATAGTGATCGTGTCATTCGTGATAATGATGGTAATGCGACTGGATATGCTGTGCCTAATTCCAATGGCGTGACTAATATTTATGATTTAGATGGAAATCGAGAAGGGTATGTGCGTTAAAAAAAATGATTAACATCGAATAAATACCAGAAAAAATATTCTTCATATCTATTTTTTCATAAACTGATCTAACAATAAGACTAAATTTTTCATAGATTTATATAATAAAATCATACACTTAACTATATAGTTAATTTTACAATTAATACTTTTTAAAATTATTCATTAAAATACTTGTTTATTTTTAAAATAAGATTTAAAATAAGGCCTTATTTAAAAAGTTATAAAGGAATATAAATGGCTGATACTTTTGATTTCAAAATTAATCTCATAAAAGCTAGTAATTTTTTAGGCGAACAATTTTATACAGGAACAGTTAAATTAAAACATTTTTTGAAAACGGATTTTTACAAAGTCCCGATCTACAATTCGAGTTTACCATTTGATGATCCCGAATCTGGATATCAGAGAGCGGCTAAAGAGACAAGAATAAATCAAGTTTCTGAAAGATTAAAAAATAGTGATATGGAAGATTCAAATGCCCCTTTTGTTGATAATGTTAATCTAAACTTAAGAAACCCTGATATTGCTAAATACGTTCGTGCCAAAGATCCAAATAAGCAATCTTATGGTCATGTTTTCGAATTTCAATATATTAGCCAACTTGGGTCATTTTATATAATTGATGGTCAGACTAGAATTAGAGGTGCTCAACGAGCTTACCAGTATGCTATTGATCATGGCGATTTTAAATTACGTGACCAAATAGAAAATACTCAAGTCCAAATAAGTTTAAGTTTTATTAGTGATGTATATAAAGAGGCATATTTATTTTATCTTATTAATAATCATTCAAAAGCAATTCCGGCTGATGGCGCAGTTAGGCTTCTTCAAGAAGGAAAGAAAAGTGGAAGTGTAGTTTTCCAGAACGAAATAACTAACCAGAATAAGGAGCGTGAACTCTTAGCTTATGGAATTGCTGAAAAATTAAATAATGATTCGACAGTGTGGGCTGGAAGAATGAAAGATTTTAATGATACCGGCCGCTCATTAGCAAAAACAACAATGAGATCGGTAGCCAAAGTTGTTGAGAAGGTTTACGCTAGTGTTGATGATTATTATAGAGGCGATGATTCGAAATCTGATATAGATGAAAAAAATCTTACTAACAATGTATACAATATAATTGAAGCATACTGGATTGGTGTTAAAAATGCTTTTAGAGAAATGTTTAAGCCTGATAGCGAAGATCAATATGCTGTCTTAAAAGCAGGCCCTTCTGAAATAATGTTTTTATTATTAATCGAGATAATTAAAGCAAAAAAAATTCTTAAAAATTCTGGTGTTGGAGATTTGGACAAGCCTGAAACTTACTATAACCTTGTTGAGAAACTTAAAAATCTGGAGGATATGACACCTGATGGTGCAAAAATTAGAGGTGTTAATGTATTTAAAATTGGATCTGCAGGCGCTATTGGTAAATACAGTAATACTGCAGCGAAAAAAAACATGGCAACAAAGATGAAGCATACAATATGGCCTAATTTAGCTTAAATTTTCAATTGGATTTTTTGGTTTTATCTTTAGTGTTAAATTTAATGGACATTTTGGGCACACTTGACACAATTTTCACCCCAAAATATACTGAATTTACATTTTATTAACCGCTTAAAGTGTAATAAAATCAATTATTTACTTAGCTCAGTGGATAGAGCATTTTGGCAAAGGTCAAACAGAGGCTGTCATTGAATTACCGCCAGGAGAACACACACTGCAATTAATGCTTGGGGATCATATGCATATTCCGCATGACCCGGTGGTTATTTCAAAAAAAATTAAGATAAATGTTGAAGATAATAAAATATCATCACAAGAGGAAAAAAAATGTATTTCCAATGGGTATGGTGGCTGTAAATGAATTTATATTTATGAGATACCTATTTTTTACTAGTTTCTTTTTTATAAATATTTTTTTTAATCCTGCTATGGCCACTGAAGAACCAGAATTTAAACTCATTTTAGAAGAGGGTGAGTTTCAAATAAGAGAATATGAACCCAAAATAATTGCGCAAGTGGAGATAGATGGAGATTTTGACGAAGCTTCTTCAAAAGGATTTAAGCTGTTAGCGGATTATATCTTTGGCAACAATATACTGGAAGGCGATAGTCAGAAGATTAGCATGACAGCTCCAGTCGAGATGTCTCCGCTGGCTGAAAATTTATTAATGACCAGTTCGATTATGGATGACGATATTAATAACAAGTGGTCGATTAACTTTGTTATGCCAAAAGAATACACTTTAGATACCCTGCCTATGCCAAACAACTCTGAAGTTAAAATTATTAAAGTGCCATCAGAAAAATATGTTGTGATCTTATTTTCTGGACTGGTTAGAGAGTCAAGTTATGCAGAGAAATCTGAATTGTTGAGTAACTATATAAAAGCAAATAATTTTATGGCGCAAGGCACTATCAAGATTGCTCGGTATAACCCGCCTTGGACATTACCTTTCTTCAGAAGGAATGAATTGATGGTCAAAATTGATTAATCAACTAATTACTTAAGTTATTGATTTATATCATTTTATTTTTATTAAACATCTGGATTTTTGTCAGCATTAATTGCCTATAAAAGAAGCAATCTCGATATATCTCGTCATTTCAAAGACTTAAAATTATAACTTCAATCTACCCACAGGTTAGTCCACAGGTTTTGTGGATACTATTTAAAAAAACTCTATTTAATCTAAGAAATAACTTCAGGTTCTTCATTTTTTTAAATAGATTTTACTTATCATTATAATTTTTATAATTAATTATATTTATCAATTATTAACATCTAGACTATAAATATAAATATTAAGGAGTGGTTATGAATAACAAAAAAATTAAGATGATAAGAAAATTAAAAACTGATAAATTAGTTGAGAACAACCCTTGTAAGAATGACAAGGTATGCCAAAAACGATTTTTTGAAGCTGTTAGTGATTGTGTATAGGGGTGAAAAAATTATAATCAGTACTAAGCAATATAGTACTGATTATATTTAAAGTGACTTAGTCTTCAACACGAACATTCATCGCTGCAGGACCTTTTTGTCCTTGACCAACTTCGAATGTTACTTTGTCATTGTCAGTCAGATTAGGCTTATCTCCAGTTGGGTTTTTAAATTCTGAGTAGTGAACAAATAAGTCTTTGCTTCCATCATTTGGCATAATGAATCCAAAACCTTTGTCTGTGTTAAACCATTTAACGATACCTGAAGGCATATTATTTCCTTTATAAAAATTTTAGTAAGAATTAAATTTAGTGCTTAAAAATGAGAATACTTATTGAAAAATATTTGATTTGAAAAGTTGTAAAAATAATCTGAAATGGAACTATGCTTTAATTTATTCCAAATGTAAAGCTAATTGAGAAATAAATTAACTTCACTTTGAATGGACCCAGTTGTTATTATTCTTTTTCAGACTTATTTTTTTCGTATTCTTCCAGCTTTTGTTGATATTCTTCTTCAGATAGATTATGCCAGCCAATACATTCACCCGTTGGGCTTCTTCCGCAACCACATTCCATATTAATCTCCAAACATCATAGATGTTTTTAAGTATACATCTTCCTTTTTAATTTTTTAAATCTAATTGAAAAAAGTTTGGACCTTAGTCTTTTACAAAGCGAAGTGTCATACGATCTGACTCACCAATATTGACCATTTTATCTTTATCTTCATCGGCAATATTTCGAAGGTTAGGGAGGAGATTCCAAACGCCGCCACTATAATCTTTCGTGTCTTTGGGGTTTGCATTAATTTCTGATTTGGCATCTAAACGAAAACCAACGCTTTCAGCCATTTGAATAACAAATTTTTCAGTCATATAGCCGCTCTTAATTTGATTTTCAAGTGGAGTGCCTGGTTTGGCGCGGTGCTCAACCAAGCCAAGTACTCCGCCTGGTTTTAAAACCTCATAAAACCCCCTAAACATTGATTCTGTCGTTCCCGCTTGAGCCCAATTGTGAACGTTTCTGAAAGTTAACACAACATCAACAGGCCCATCTGGCGATAGCTGTGGATTTTTAGCTTCAAAGTGGACCCAATTTAATTTGTTATACACGCTCGAGTGCTGCTGCATTTTTTCTTTGAAAGCATTTTCTACTTTTATAAAAAAAGGATTTATTCCCTCATTTAATTTATATGAAGCGTAAATATAAATTCCATTTTCACGCAAGAGTGGAGCTAAAATTTCTGCATACCAACCGAATCCAGGTGTAATTTCGACAACAGATTTTTCTGGAGTAATGCCAAAAAAATTTAAAGTTTCTTTCGGGTGACGATATCTATCTCTCATAGTAAACTTTGGATCACGATGCTCACCCATAATTACCTGATCAATTAATTTTTCATTCGACAGTGCTGGCTGGGAAAAAATAAATCCTAGAAATAAATTTAAAAAAAGTATTGATGTTATTCTCATAATTTTACTAAATCATTGCTTTCGGAGTTCGAATTTTAAGCCCTCATTATCAATGTCTAAAAAATGAGCTTTCCATTCATTTTATTAATATCCTGCTTCTTTAGTATATCCGTATTTGTCTTTCAGTTCTCTATTGTATTTTTCCCACCAGTTATAGCATTGATAGTTAAATTTTAGGTATGGATAGTTATGCTCATCCAACACTCTTTGGTTGGCAATTTCTTTTAAAAGTTCACCAGCCATTTGACAATTTTCTATCGATGTAAATTTGTTATATTCGACTGTGGGTTCCCAAGTACAGATATTTCCTATGCATACTCCAACTAAATACGTATAAAAAGCTAAATTCATGATCTCTCCTTTTAAACTATTTAATTCAGGATAGGCTTGATTTTCACATATGTCAAGACAGTATATATTAAAATATATTATGTCTTTTATTATGGGTAAAATATAAGAATAGAATTAGTTTAGTGGTTAGGCAAGATATGATTTCTAAAAGTTTATCCTATAAAAATTTTGACTAGATTGCATATTTGTGACAGATAATTTTTAAGGTTCTAAATTTAAAAAATCGTTTTGATTATTTAGTTTTAAAAATATTAAAAAATTTGATATTTTTTTTATAAAAAAATTAAAATAAGTGATGATAATTTTTATACTTATAAGTTGTGAGAAGAATTGTTAGCTAAAAGGATAGATAGTAAATTTTTTTTATTTTCTTTATTAATCTCAATTATTATTCATTTTTTTTTATTTTCAAATATATCCACATTGATCCATTCATCAAAAATTGATGTTTCAAAACATTTTTTAGATATTTATTTTTTTGAAAAAATAATTAATCTACCTAGTCAAGTTGACTCTATTTCCAAAGGCATTAAGAGTGATGACTTACAATCAAGTAATCAAGAAATAGTCGAAAATAAATTATCCAATACTGCCTTAGAAATTGATGATAGCGATTTTGTGATGGCCAATCCTAACTTATGTGAAAACTGTGTTGATGAAACTGCTGAAGAACAAGAAAATAAAAAAAATAATTTTGGAGATGAAACTGCTGAAGAACAAGAGAATAAAAAAAATAATTTTGGAGATGAGATAAATAAAATTCAAATGAAATTTAAGGTTTTTCATGATGTTGGGCCTAATAAAAAACAAAATATAAATCCCTTTGGTCAGAATTCTTTAAAGGAAGATTTAAATTTATCAAAAAATCATATTGGTTATATAAATATTATATTTAATCGGACAGATGATCGTTACGTAATTGAATTTGATACTGAAATAAATGGTATTTCATCTCTGTATTTAAATAATCTTTATCAAAAAAGTGAAGGTGTTATAGATCATGAAGGTTTAGTACCTAATAAATATATTTATATTTATGGCGAAAGAATAAAAAACTATGTTGACTTTGATTGGGTAAATAAAGAGTTAAGAATTAAAACAAAATCAAAAAATAAAAAATATCAATTACAAGATAATGCTCAAGATCAATTAAGTGTTTTATTTAACTTCATGTTTTTGGATCCATTAAAAAAAATGAATATATACGTAACTAATGGAAAAAAAATCAAAAAATATGATTATTTGTATATCGAAGATGGAAAATACACTCTTGGTCAGACCAATTTTGATTACATTCAAATATCAAAAAGTACTGACAATGATGATAAGCTAGATTTATTTTTAGCGAAGGATTATGGATTTTTGCCATTAAAAATTATTCATACTAATAAAGATCTAAGTTATATTTCTCAAGAATTAATTAGTTTTCAAATTAATGGTATTGAAAAATAAAAATATGAATTTATATCTATTAAGGCACGCTAAATCCTCATGGGAGAATTTTGTGGATGATCACAGTAGAGTGCTTGAAAAAAAGGGTAAGGATGATGCAATCACTTTGGCCGGCTTTATAAAAGATAAAAAAATTCAATTTGATATCACTTTATGCTCATCTGCTGCAAGAACGAAAGAGACGTTAGATTTAATTTATGAACAGGTACCAAGTGCCTTTAAAGAAATAAGTATTTTGGATAGTCTTTATCATGCATCAGGAGACCAGATATTAGACCACCTTCATGGGATAAAAAAATTAAATATTCTTATTGTCGGGCATAACCCTGGTTTGTCCGAAGCTATCAATTTTTTTCAAAAAAAATATGTTACAGATTATCCAACATGTGTATTTGCAGGAATAACATCGTCAAATATGAATGAGAAGTCGAAGGTTGATTTTGTTGTAAGGCCAAAAAAAGGAAAAATTATTAATTTGGTCTGAAGTTTGATTAGTTAGAATCCTTAAAATTAATAATCGGTACTGTTTGCTTTAAAATATAAAGACATGAATAAATTAATCGTTAATGGATTTATCTTTATTATTTGTTGGCCAAGCTTCTTATTCGCTGAACCTCATACTAATTTACAATCTCATTATTGTCATACCTATCAAGATGTCAGTGAGTGCAGTGAGCGTTGTATTAATTACTATGATCGTGATATCAGCTCTGAAGAGGAGATGCTTAACCCTTATCAATTTTTTTATCGTTTTCGCTATGACGAAACTTCTAACATATTGATTGAGCAGAGAGCCAAAACTTTAAAAGACTCAACAGATAAACCAAGTGATCATGATTTTGAAGATTTTATTACAGTAGATTACTGTACGGAATTTAGTTTTACAGATATTAACAATTGGACCTGCATAGAGGACCTTAACCCAGAAACTAATCTAACTTTTCGACTGGGTATGAGGCAGGGCAGATTTTATCTAATTAATGAAGAAGCCTTTGAAGATGAGCGGAATAAAAAAATAAGAGAGAATCAATATCAATCATTTTTAGAAAATGGCTCAACCTTCCTAGAGTGTATGAAATAGATTAGAGCGTTTTACTTGCTTCATAAATTGAGCTACAGATCGGAAGATCATCCTGCATGAGTCCATCTGCAAAGCTGCCATCTGCATTTTTATTTTTTTCAATATCAGCCAAATAATACGAATACAAATTATCAATATCTTTTTCGATTTGATTACTATCTTGATTGACCTCGTCGCTTTTCCCTAACTCCGTCGAGAGAAAAATAAAAAATTTTGCGACACCCTTTAACTTTTTTTCAAATTCAGCGGTATCAGGACGGACTTTTGCAGTCGATGAGGATGTTAAATACACGGCAGCACATCTTTTGAAAATCACTAATTGAGCCTTCTTGTCTTGAACTTGTTCTATTAAAAGGTTTAATGACTGCATATCTGTATCCGTACGAGCAAAGCTGGAATAGGATAAAGATAAGAGAATAAAGCAACTAAAAATAAAACCTCTGTAAGTTAACACTTTCATAATTTTGTAATATTAATTTTTTAAAATTTTATTAATGATATACGACATCCAAAAATTTTTTTTATGAAATATTTATTTTTTTTGATTTTTTTATCAAACATTATTTATGCTGAGGGCATTAAGCAAGTGGAATCAAAACTAATCCAATGCAATGATACCTCAGTCAATTTTTCTATACCTGGTGACCAAAAAATGCCTGATGCTCAGGTGATAACAATTTGTGAGTGTTTATCCAATCATCTTAAGCCAGAATCGATTGCAATGTTTGACCAAATTTCACAGAAAATAGAGATTCAATCTGAACTAGAATTAGTGAATTTTATAGAAGATAACAATCGTGTTCAAAAATTATGTGCAAAGAAAATATTTCAATAATTTCATATTTCTGTAATATTTAAATTTTAGAGTGACTTTGAGCCTAGCTCAATAAAAAATCTCCTAGATTTTGCCCACTAAACTTAGTGGGTTTTTTTTGGTCAATCTGTTGTAACAAAATCAAGGTGAAGCAATGAATAGAATAATTATTTTTATACTCACTAACCTCGCTATCGTGTTCGTGCTGTCGATCACCATGAGCCTGTTTGGTTTTAAGGGATATTTGGACGAAAATGGCATTAATTATCAAGGTCTATTAATTTTCACCGCGTGTTTTGGCTTTGGCGGGGCGTTTATTTCTCTCGCTATTTCTAAATGGACAGCAAAACGAATGTCAGGAGCACGGGTCATTGTCGAAGCGAAGGACGAAACTGAAAAGTGGTTGGTAGAAACCGTTGCGAGCCAAGCCCAGAGAGCAGGCATAGGAATGCCAGAGGTCGCAATTTTTCCCTCCTCGCAGTTAAATGCATTTGCTACAGGGATGAATAAAAATAATGCCCTGGTAGCGGTCTCGCAAGGATTGTTGGATAACATGTCCCAAGATGAGATTGAGGCGGTATTGGCTCACGAGGTGTCACATGTTGCTAATGGCGATATGGTGACATTAGCTCTAATTCAAGGTGTTGTTAACACATTTGTGATGTTCTTATCTCGAGTGATTGGATATACCGTCGACAAAATTATATTCAAAACTCGTAACGGCGTCGGCCCCGGTTTTTACATTACTATGATCGTTGCCGAAATTATTCTCGGTATTCTCGCTTCAATGATCGTGATGTGGTTTTCAAGGCAAAGAGAATTTAGGGCCGATTATGGAGGAGCCGCATTAACGGATAAACACAAGATGATTGCTGCCTTATCGCGTCTAAAAAATTATTATCAGCCCTCCGACCTCCCTAATCAGATAAGTGCCCTTGGGGTTTCCGGAACAAAGCAAGCTGGTTTTATGAGGTT
This sequence comes from Methylophilaceae bacterium LSUCC0665, assembly GCA_024919215.1. Classification (GTDB taxonomy): domain Bacteria; phylum Pseudomonadota; class Gammaproteobacteria; order Burkholderiales; family Methylophilaceae; genus BACL14. The sequence goes on from CP103437.1 coordinate 439,675, forward strand.
CTTTTCTAGCCATCCGCCACTCGAAGAGAGAATAGAGTACCTTCAAAATTTAAACGAATTGAATTGATGATGAGATTTTTAAAGTTTTTAATAGCTGCTGTAGGAGTATATTTTACCGTGTATTATTTATTTTCACCTTACCAGCAATGTGTTAGAAACTTTAATGGCAGCTCAATTGCTATAAGTAATTTTGATGGAACCCCTGATCAGATTCAAACCCAGCGAAGGGAATTGCTGAATATCGCCAAAGACGGACATAAGCTCGATTGTGCTTATTCTCACCAATGGTAAAAAATCACGTCCCACAAAAGGTTCGATAACTTTGCTCATACTCTAGCGAGGGCGGTTCTAAATATTTTTGATTTTCAGGCATGGAATAAGGATGTTGGATGACTTGGACGAGCTCATAAAAAGTTTCTAGATTCCCATTATTTGCATCGTCAAGACTTTGCTCAACCAGGTGATTTCTAGGAATCACACAAGGATTGATTGAATCCATTAACTTTTGACTATTATGAATATTCTCCTTGCCAATCAGGTTAATTCGTTTCTTATTCCATTGAACAAATACATCATCATCAGTTAGTGAGCGTTTAAGCTGATGTGGGTTGTTAAGATTCCTAAATGAGTTAGTAAAGTCAGCCTCATGTTTTTCTAACAGCGTTAAGAATTCATTAATAAATGTTTCATCTACTCTCGATGAATTTTCAATACCTATTTTCTTAGCCATTAAATTCAACCAGTGATGCGAATACTTTTCTTTAAATAAAGATAATATACTCAAGGCCTTTTCTTTAGCGATATCAATATCCTCATCAAATAAAATTAAAAGACTTTCAGCAAATCGGGTGAGGTTCCAATGAGCAATCATAGGTTGATTGCCGTATGCATAACGACCATTCCTGTCAATAGAGCTAAAAACAGTATCTTGTTTATAGTGATTCATAAAGGCACAAGGACCATAATCAATTGTTTCACCGCAAATTGACATGTTATCCGTATTCATAACTCCATGGATAAATCCAACAGACATCCATTGGGCAATTAATTGTGATTGCAAATCAATGATGCGTAATAACAGTGCTTCAAATTTTTTTTCCTGATTGTTAAGGTCAGCAAAATGACGTTGGATCGTATATTCTGCCAATTCTCGAACATGGTCTGTTCCGTTGATTGACGCATATTGGAATGTGCCTACCCTGATGTGACTTTCAGCAACCCGAGTTAACATCGCCCCTTTTAGAGTCGTTTCTCTAAATACTGGCTGACCTGTGGAGATTACAGATAAACTTCTAGTAGTTGGGATGCCCAAAGCGTGTATTGATTCACTGATTAAATACTCACGGAGCATTGGACCCAAAGCGGCAAAGCCGTCACCACCTCGAGAAAATTCTGTTGGTCCTGACCCTTTCAGTTGAATGTCATATCTCTTTTGATCTGGGGTGACATGTTCTCCAAGCAGCAAGGCTCGACCATCACCCAGTTTTACAAAATGACCAAATTGATGACCACAATAGGCTTGAGCAATAGCGCTTGCACCTTGAGGAAGATTACTCCCGTTAGCGAAAATATACTTACTTTCTCTTATGGCTTTTTCATCAAGCCCTAATTGGAGAGCCAGCGAAGAGTTAAAAATTTGATGTTGTGGATTTGTAAAGGGGTATAGGTCGGATTTTTTTACAAATTCTTTTGGCAGCTTGGAGTAGGTGTCGCTAAAATTAAAACCAAAAGTAGAAGTCATTTTTTATTTCTTAAATCGACTTAAAAATCTATTTAGCCTATATTTTAAGTTAGGCATTGAATAATTTATATAAAAGAGTGCTGCTAACACTAAAAAACCAATCAAGAGTCCATGGATAACAAAAAGCCCAATGATCATCATTGCAATTAAAATTGCAAAACTACCTGCACCACGAATTAATTGAAAAATAAATCGTATTAGTTCAATTAATGTACCTTCTATCGCATATAGTAAGTTCTCAAATGCCTTAATTAAATTTCTCATATCTCTATATATATGATGCCTGCATTGTGATTTTCAAGTTATTTTTTCTTCATCGCCTTCCAGGTCCCGCCGTATTGGTAGGAGTCTTGATATTTATTTTTAATTTCTATTAAACAGTTTTCACACAAAAAATACCATGTATTGTCCCCGCCATATCGACAACGGTAAAGAGCGTCATAATTGGTAATACAAGCCTGACATTGCTTGTCACGATTTCTCATTTTGTTTACACTTTACATATGAAGCGATTAAGCATTTTTTTTATCTTAACAGTTATTGCAACTCTTGCGATGCGCCAGTTACCTAACATAGATAGTATTTGGTACTTATATTTTCTTGTTTCCTCTCTAACTTACCTTCTAGGAATCATTTTATTGTTCAGAATTATTCATCTTATCTTTATCAAATTAGATTTGATCGGGTCCGACTGAAATAATTTTTAAAAAAATATTGAACAAAACCTAGTGTCAATTAATCTTTAAATATAAAGAAAAAGGAATATCTTGAATATGGATTACACCAGGTATTTGATAGAATTAAATAACATTCAAAAGCCATCGGTTTGGTTTAGACTCAAAACGTCTGTAATGTTAAGGATCTTCGCCATAATAATTTTATTACTGGCGGCGTGGTTTATTTATACTTTTAAAGATCTAATTTTTTAATTCATCTTAAGTGAGAATTGATCCAGCTGCGGATCTGATCGATTAGTCCAATTTTTTTTAGTAGAACGTACAATATCAAATAGACAAAGGCGATGATCAATAAAGTTAAAAAAATCTTATTCATCATAGATTACCAATAAATCCCTCGCTTTGTTTTTTCCACAATTTGGCATAAAGACCTTGTTTTCTTAACAGTTGAGCATGTGTTCCTTCTTCGATGATCTTGCCATTGTCTAGGACAATTAAACGGTCCATCATCGAGATGGTCGATAGTCGATGAGCAATTGCAATGACAGTTTTGTTTACCATGAGACTTTGTAAACTCTGTTGAATAATCATCTCCACCTCAGAATCAAGTGCGCTAGTAGCCTCATCCAGGATAAGAATCGGAGCATTTTTTAATACTAAGCGAGCGATTGCAATTCTTTGTTTCTGACCTCCTGACAGCTTAACCCCTCTCTCACCAACATAAGTGTCATAGCCTGTTCTACCTTTTTGATCCTGGAGTTGCATAATGAAATCATGACACTCTGCCACTTTGGCAGCTTTTATAATATCCTCCATCGAGCTGTCTGGCATCCCGTAAGAAATATTTTCCTTGATTGAGCGGTGGAGTAATGAATTATCCTGTGTGACAACTGAAATCTGACTTCTTAAGCTATTTTGTTTTAAAGTTTTAATATCTTGATTATTAATTCTGATAAAACCATCATCAAGCTCATAAAATCTTAATAACAGGTTAACTAAGGTTGATTTGCCTGCCCCTGATTTACCCACTAAACCAATTCGCTCATTCGGCTTAATCGTTAAATTGAAGTTATTAAATATTGGATCTTGATTGTATGAGAATTTAATATTATTGAATTCAATCTGAGGAGTTTTTTTAATAATAAGTGTTTTAGCCTTGGTGCTATCATTAATAACAATTTTTTTTGACAGCATGTTGTAACCATCCTGAGTCACTCCAATGTTTTCAAAAAGACTGGCGATCTCCCACATGATCCAATGGGATATGCCGTTTAGGCGTAAGGACATTGCAGTGGCTGCTCCAACTATACCGATATCAATTGTGCTTGTTGTCCATAGATAAATAGACAAAGTTGTGGTTGAGATGATTAAAAAGACGCTCAGGGAATGATTCACTACCTCAATTAGGGTTACCTGTCTCATTTGCTTGTGAACTGTCACCATGAAATCTGACATGGATTTCTTTGCATAATCCGATTCACGCCCGGAGTGAGAGAATAATTTAACCAGGTTAATGTTGGTATAGGCATCAGTAATCCTTCCCGTCATCAGTGATCTGGCATCTGCCTGATTTTTTGAGAGCCGAATAAGTTTGGGAACGAAAAAAATTAGGGAAAGGATATATAGACCGAGCCAGATTAAAAATGGAACAGAAAGCAAGAGAGAAAAGGAGCTTACAATACCAATCATGGTGAGGGTGTATATGACTGCGTAAATCAGGATATCAGTCATGGTAAAAACCAGATCACGAATTGAAACAGCTGTTTGCATTACTTTGGCTGAAATTCTTCCTGAAAATTCATTGCTATAAAAATCGAAAGTTTGATTCAATAAATGCTTATGAAATTTCCATCGTAAGATCATCGGAATATTTCCTGCCAATGTTTGACGTTTAAGGAATGATTGGAATAAAACTAAGACAATGGTAAAAATAAAAATAAAAGCGATGATAGATAGCTCACTACCAAAGTCAGAGATAAAATTTTCAGGTCCCGATGACACCATGTTGGTTATTATCAGACCAACGATTAAATAAAGCCCAGCCTCAATGCTGGCAACCAATGCGGTCAATAGGGACATTCCGAGGATATATCGTTTGATTCCATTTAAACAATTCCAAATAAAACCATTTAATGAAAGATTCCCAACATTAAGATTATCTTTAGGGAACGGATGGATCAGATTTTCAAACAACTTAAACATCAGGGGCTTACCCAAGACTGGGTATTATTTTCAAAATCATGAACAGCTCGAACATGACCTTGATCAGACAGCTGTAATACATCCATCGATTTAAAAGTGATGTTTACTACGGTAAAGCGATTTTGATCACTAAATTGATAATCATCATGAGCTTTAATTGCTGATTTTGGGGGAGGGGTAACGGAATAGTCCTTTTTTTGTTTATCGTTTATCTTCATCCAGTAGCGTGAATTGTCTATTTCTATTTGTGGTATTGAGTGGATACTAATTTGCAGTTTTTTTCTTGGATCCCAAAACAATAAATTACACTCTGGATGATTTACAATTTGGGTAACTTTTTGACTTTTTGAGTCAGTAAAGATGACAATACTTTTTTTTTCAAAATTAAATTCTCTCATTACTACAATTCGTTGAAAAATATGTTGTCCATCCGATGATGCTAAGAAGGGATGTCGAAAAAATGATTTATGGTCCACAACACCGCGCTGTATCTGCTTAATGGCACTTTCTATAAAGTTGGCTAAATTCATTTGTAAGTTTGGCTGTTAATTCTTGGTAATGTTCATTTATTTTAAAGATAAAAATAACTTTTTTTTGTTTTAAGAGTCCATGAATTTTTAGCATACTAAATATTATGAAAATAATTGTTTTATTTGATGGGAAGTGTGGCATCTGCTCAAAAGAGATAGCCTTTTACAAAAAGATAGCTCCATCAGATCAATTTATTTGGGAAGATGTTAATGCCATTAATTCGAAAGAGAAATATAACATTGAGCTAATTACAGCATTAAAACATCTGCATGTGATTGATAATGAAAAAGTTTTAATTGGCGTCGATGCTTTTGCAAGAATATGGAAAAATATTAAATATTTTAAATTTTTATCTTTTTTCATTCGGCTACCTTTAATTTATTCGTTAGCAAAATATGCTTATCATATCTTTGCCGAGTATAGATTTAAGCGACTCAGACATTGTCAAATTTTAGAATAGGAAGAGTTATGAAATTTTTTTTCATGTTTGTCTTGTTTACGTTTCTAGTCAGTTGTTCAACAGCATATAAGGAACCTGTCATCCTCATGGATCAGGCTTACCTAAATTGCGAATCCATGCATAGTGAATTTAATGATGTTTTTGACTGCATTCAGGCTGATGAATTGACTAAGAATCTTAAGACAGATGAAGTGGATCTGTTGCTTCTTAAAGGAGAGCAACTCAAAGAAAAAATTGATCAAGGGAAGTTATCCTCTGCTGATGCAAAGTTTGAATGGAAAAAGTTAATTTATGATATTAAACAGCAGCTCTCTGAAACAAGATATAAAAGAATGTATGAGTCTGTATGCCGTGTAAATTACCGTGGACATTGTGTCCGCTGGTAAATAATGCGATCTAAAATAAACATTGTCTGGTTAAAACGTGACCTAAGGTTACAAGATCATGAGCCACTCTATAAAGCACAACAAGAAAATATTCCTTTTATCCTTCTTTATATATATGAGCCATCATTAATTACAGATCCTCACTATGACCAACGACACTGGCGATTTATACAAGAATCTTTAGAGGATATTCAAGCAGAGTTACAAAAAAATAAAAATAATCTCTCAATCGCTTATGGCGAATCCGTCGATGTTTTTGCTAAATTATCTAAACTTTTTGATATTCAATATGTGTTTAGCCATGAGGAAACAGGACTGGACGTTACTTTCAAAAGAGATAAAAATGTAGCTATTTATTTTAAGAGTCAAAATATCATCTGGATAGAGTGTCAATCTAATGCCGTTATAAGAGGTCTTCAGGATAGGAAGACCTGGGATAGGGCCTGGGCAAGATTTATGCGCGATCAGATTATTAAAATCAACATGGATCATTTAAATATAATTAGTGTCGACTTAGGTGGGGTCAATATCCCATTGTTTGAGAGGGATGATAATTTTCAAAAAGGCGGGATGACTGAGGTACAAGCCACTCTTGATGATTTTTTTTCAATCCGCGGTCAGGACTATTATAAGTTTATTTCAAAGCCACATAGAAGCAGAAGTAGTTGCTCCAGAATGTCTGCATATATTGCGTACGGAAACATCAGTATTCGTCAAATATATCAAAAAATCTTAGAGAATTGGAATCGAGCGGGATGGAGAAGATCGATGGCTGCATTGTCTTCAAGAATTCATTGGCATTGTCATTTTATACAAAAGTTTGAGAGCGAGTGCCGTATTGAAAATGAAACAATTAATGCAGGTTATCAAAACTTCCCATACCTTATAGAAGACGAGGAGCATGCGGACTTTAACTCTTGGGTTAATGGAAATACTGGTTTCCCCCTCATTGATGCGTCAATGAGAGCTTTAAAACATTCTGGCTACATCAACTTTAGAAGTCGAGCGATGGTAGTGAGTTTTGCATGTCATTATTTAAGAATTCATTGGAAATTGGTGGCCAAAGCTCTAGCGCGTCTCTTCCTTGATTTTGAACCAGGCATTCACTACTCACAAATTCAAATGCAGGCAGGCGTAACTGGGATTAATACGATACGTATATACAATCCAAAAAAACAGGCCATTGATCACGATCCAGAAGCGATATTTATTAAAACATGGATCCCTGAACTCTCTTCGCATCAGCCTGAATATGTTATCAATTTACCTCTACAATCAAATGATTTATTTGCAACTCAATCTAATTACCCTCAAGCTAAATATAATTTTCAAGAACGTATTAGAGAATCCAAAGATTTGCTGTGGCAGTGGAAAAAAAGTATTCATGTTAAACAAAATAATGCAAAAATTTTAGCAAAACATGTCAGACCACAATAAAAAAAGGACCAGCAGGTCCTTTTTTTATAGATCAATAAATCAAATTATTTTTTTGGATAGTATTTAGTTGGATCTTCGTACTCAATTTTTTTTGGCTCTTCAGCAGGCTTTTCTTTTTCTGCTTTTGCTTCACCTTCTTTTGCATCGCCGTGGTCATGATCACCATGGTTATCTGCAACTAAAAAGCCTCTTTCAGCTTTATCTTTATCGCCTTCTTTTTCGTCACCAGCTACAAAAAAGCCTCTTTCAGCTTTATCTTTGTCATCTTTAGTATCAGTTTCAACCGCTGCAAAAGCGGATAAGGATAATGCTGATGCAACTAGGGCTGCAAGTAGTTTTGAATACATATCTAACCTTTCATCATTTAAAAGTTTTAAAGATTAACAGATTGATACAACAATGCAATGTTCAATTTTTTTTAGATTCTGAATCTTTTTGTAAATTTATATGCCACAAAACTGTGCAATGAATCAAATTAGTTAAATAGAATTTTTAATAAAATCAATAACTTAAAAATATTTAGTGCTGGTACAAAAATTGCATTAGTTAGATTAAAGGAGAAATAAAATGTTTAATTTTTTCAGTTTAACTTATTGGCTTAATTTTTCGGAATTATCCCAAACGCAATTTATTGTCTTGTTGTTTATTTTGTTTATTATTTATGACATGAGCTTTCCAAAAAAATCAAAAGTAAATAAATAATCGGCTAATAAATACATAGAAATACATAGATTTTTTGTTATGATCTCATCTGAGTTCAACGGACATCTTTAGATGAGTATTTTTAAAAAAACGTATACCAAAACAATTGAATTATCAGCTAAACCAGCTGCTTCTTTTTATCTGTTTCTTTTAAGCTTTACCGAGGCTTCATTCTTTATTGTTCCCCCGGATGTAATGCTGGCTCCAATGTGCTTAGCCCAACCCAAAAAAATATGGAGACTCACTTTAATCGCCATTGTTGGATCTGTTTTAGGTGGAGCGCTTGGATATTTTATTGGTATGTTTGGATTTAATTTTGTACAACCCTATATTGAACAGTATGGTTATCAAAGCCATTATGATCTTGCCATGCAATGGTTTGACGATTGGGGATTTTGGGCAATCTTTATTGCTGCAGTGACCCCTATACCTTATAAAATTTTTACTATTGCCGCCGGTGTATTAATGATGAATTTTCCACTTTTTTTAATCGCGTCTTTTCTAGGAAGAGGGTTAAGACTATTCGCTGTGGCTTGCTTTGTAAAATTTTTCGGGGCTCGGGTTGATCTCTTAATTCAGAGATATATAAATCAGCTTGGATGGTCCTTAACGTTAATTATTGGCATAGTGATTATTTTAAAATTCTTAGTTAATTAAATATCCCTTGCTTAATATTTATTCCTGTCTATAATGGCGCAACTAATTGATTGTCTTAATGTTTTATGAGAGCCAGTCTATTCATAAATAATTAAAAGGATTGTCATGTCGTTTTCTAATTTTGGTTTTATTCCACCTATAGGTAAAGCCATTAGCCGTATCAATTATTCCAACCCAACTCCAATTCAAGAGCAATGTATCCCTGCTGTGTTATCAGGAAGAGATGTCCTTGCCTCAGCACAAACTGGAACAGGTAAGACAGCTGCATTTTGTTTACCCTTGTTGGATTTAGTGGCTAATAAACCAAAACATAAGCATAAACGAAATATCAGCCCGGATGTTCTCATTTTATCTCCAACGCGAGAACTTGCATCCCAGATAGAACAAGAGTTAAAGCGATTTAGCCACTTCATGGACACAAACATTGTTGCTGTTGTTGGAGGCGTATCTTATAAACTACAAAATAAATTATTAAAATCTAATGTAAATTTTTTAGTGGCCACACCAGGTCGTTTAATGGATTTGGTAAGACAAAAAAAAATTAATTTAAAACATATTGATGCACTTGTGATTGATGAAGCTGATCGTATGTTGGACATGGGTTTTATTCCTGACATTAAAAAGATTTTTGAATGTACATCAAAAGACCAGCAAGTGCTTATGTTCACTGCGACATTGAATAAACAAATTGAAAAAATCGCTCAACAGTTTTTAAAAGACCCACAACGCATTGCAATTGAGCAGGAAAATAAAGCTAATAAAAATATTCAACAGATTGCTTATCCTGTGGCAGACTACAACCAAAAAAAATTAGTCTTAGTGGATGTGTTAAATGAGAGTGATTTAAATCAAGCCATTATTTTTACTGCGACAAAAAGGGAAGCTGATCGTCTTTCAGATGAATTATATTTGCTCAATCATCGATCAAAAACCTTACACGGCGATATGAGCCAGAGGGAGCGAACACGCACCATAAGTCGTTTTAAAAACAATGAAATTCAAATTCTGGTGGCAACCGACGTTGCCGCGAGAGGAATTGATGTTGATGACATTACTCACGTGATTAACTTTGACTTACCTAGGCAGGTGGAGGATTATATTCATCGAATTGGCCGCACTGGTAGGGCAGAGAGAAAAGGAAAAGCTATTAGTCTGGTGGTCGATAAAGAAAAATTTATGCTACAGAAGATTGAGAAGTATGCGAATATCAAAATTGAAATTATTAAATCTAACCATAGCACCGCAGACCTTTCGTTAACTTACAAGAAAAAAGAGAGTGGCTTTAAAAAGAAAAGAAGATCATCGGCAAGTAATAAAAAAAACAATGACAAATTTACATCATCAAGTAAAAGAAAAAAACCAGGATTTAAGGCTGATGTAAAAGCAAAACCAAGAAGAAGGCCGGTTAAAAAAAATACTAAATCACAAGCTACAGTTTCGTAATTTTTCTATTTATTCTATGCAAAATAAACTTTTGTAGTAGGTTTGATTTTTTGTTTTTGAAATATTTTCTAAAAAAATACCTGATGTCTTGCTCACCCATAGACTCTCTAGAATATTTTAAGAATGCATAGAGATCTCTTATTGATGCTTGAAAAGAGAAAAACCGTTTCTTCATTTTTTCAAGATCAATTAAGACTATGTCTTTATTTATCTTATTAAGGTAGATATGTTTTGGAACGGGGTACGTGTGTTGAATGTTATGTTGATGCATGGTGCGAAATGTCTTGGCAATTTTTTTTAAATCAGTTTTTGAAAATTGTTTCTTTTTATCTATTATTTTTTGCAATGATTGATTATCTTTATTTAGATCTCGAGTCACTAAAATGCACTGATTGCCTCGTATTCCAAAAAAAATAACTTCCAATGTAGGGATATTGTGATTAATTAAATATTGGATATTTTGAAATTCTCTTAAAAATGTGGGCTGTCCCGAAAAGGGGTGCATTATGCTTTTAAAATTATGATTTTCTTGTTTTTTTACAAAAAATAAATCTTTTCCAATCTTTTTTGTAATAACCCCGCTCCATCCATTGCGCCTCGTATTTAATGGTTCGAACCATTCATTAGGCAGATTCCAAAAACTTTCAAAATCAAGTAACCGATTTTTTTTAAGTATCTTTGTCCATTTTGGGTTTACAAACTCAAACATAGATTATTTTTCAGGAAACTCCAAAGAGATTCTCCCAATTTTCTGGGATCGATAGTCTTGTAAAATAATAACTGCTGATTTTTTTAAATCAGGGCTGTTACCCTTTAAAAGCATATGTTTTTTGATGGCAATGGTTTCAATAATATCTTCGGATGGTTGTTTAATAATTGTTTCATCAAGCTCGTATCGATCTATTAATTTTTTTGAGTAGTTCTTTTTCAGGCAATCGAGTAAATATAATGCAGCTTCAGTTTCATCATAAGCATTGATACCGATAATATTTGATGCTGCTAAATAATTACCTTGGACTTCGCTTTCAATTTTATGCCACATTAAACCAGGCGTATCCGTTAAAACAAAATCATTATCGACAATAATTCTCTGTTGCATTTGCGTGACCGCAGGCACGTCACCTGTTTTTGCAATCTTTTTTTGTGTCAATAGATTAATGAGTGAGGATTTTCCAACGTTTGGGATACCAATAATTATAGCTCGAACAGGTTTAATGCTTGTTCCACGATGAGGAACAAGCTTCATACACGCACTTTTTATATCAATCTTATTTTTTTTATTTTTAGCTGATACGGCAAGTGCGGTTATATTTGTTTCTTTTTGAAAAAAATTAATCCATTGTTGAGTGACCTTTTCATCTGCTATATCAGATTTATTTAGTAATTTAAGGTGTGGTTTTGCCCGATTTTTAATAATTTGATTCAACATCGGATTTTCAGACGAAAGAGGAAGTCTTGCGTCTACCACTTCAATGACAAGATCATTGTATTTTAGATTTTTTTCAAAATCTTTTTTTGCTTTGGTCATGTGACCAGGAAACCATTGAACCGCCATATTACCCCTCTTTAGTTAAGCCTATTATAATGTAAACTTAAACGCATGGAAAAAACCTACGAGATTAGATCTGATCAATCAATTGAGCTATTAAAAGAGCTTCATATTTTGACTCGTGATCAGAAGCTCAATCAAGATTCCAGAAGAAAATTAAAGCAAATTTATCATCTCACAAATTTCATCGAACCCATTATTCAAACATATGAAAATAAATCATTTACCTTAATTGATCATGGAGCGGGAAAATCTTATCTTGGATTTATTTTATATGATTTAATTATCAAAAATACATTAGGCAAAATCATTGGAGTAGAAATCAATGATGAGTTAGTGAACAAATCAAGCCAACTGATGCAGAAATTTAAATTCTCAAACATTTCGTTTATGTCACAAGATATTGCATCTAGTAATGAAACAATTAAAAATGCAGAAATTGTAACTGCTCTGCATGCATGCGATACCGCTACAGATGACGCTATTGATTTTGCCTTACAAAAAAATGCAGACTGGCTTGTGGTTATTCCCTGTTGTCAGGCTGAAGTGTATCGACACTTGAAAAAAAATAAATCTAAGAATCTCAATCATCATTTAGTTGAATTATATCGTCACGGGATACACTCAAGAGAATTTGGCAGCATGTTAACAAATGTTTTAAGGTGTTTAAAGCTGGAATATTATGGTTTTAAAGTTACGGTAACAGAGTTGGTTGGCTGGGAACATTCTATGAAAAATGAAATCATAATAGCTGAGAATTTAAGACAAAAGAAGTCATCTGCAGGTGATCGGATTGAAAAATTATTGGCTGATTTTGACTTATCAGAGTTACAATCTCGATTCTTAAATATTTAAATAACATACGGGAGATTACCTTGAAAAAATATTTTTTCCTTTTCTGTTTATTAACAAGCTCAGTATTCGCTAATGACTTTACAGGCACTTACCAATGTGAAGGAAATGACGGTAGCGAAGGCGCCTACCAAGGTGAAGTTGTTATGAAAAAAATCCCTGAATTTAGTAAAGATAATTATGCAAGTTATGACTTCGTATTAAAAGTGCCAGGCTTTGGTGATTATCATGGATTTGCGTCAGCGAATGGCCTTGATGTGGCCATTTATTTTGCATTAGATGATCGAAAAAATGAAGATTACGGCGTAGGAATTGCTAAATTTAAACAGTCAGAAAATCAATCATGGAGCTTTCATAAGTTCTATTTTGAGCCAGGCTACAAAGGTGGCAATACCGGCTTTGAAGATTGTATTCAAGTTAAAAAATAAGGCATTAATTTATTAATATTTTATATCCAGATTCCTTACCGGTAAGTCAAAATGTTGATGAAATCAAGAGGCTGATCGATAACAATCAAGTCATTATTTTTTGTGGTGAAACAGGTTCAGGAAAAACAACACAATTACCTAAAATCTGTCTCGATTTAGGCCGAGGACATAAAAAAATAATTGGGCATACCCAACCGAGGCGAATCGCAGCCCGCTCGGTGGCATCTAGGATAGCTGAAGAGCTTGAAGTGGACTTGGGTCAGGAGGTCGGCTTTAAAGTCCGCTTTACTGACAAAACGTCTAATAAAACCAAAATTAAAGTCATGACTGATGGGGTTCTGTTGGCTGAAACGCAAACAGATCCTTTGCTACAAAAATATGACACTTTGATCATTGACGAGGCTCATGAGCGAAATCTTAACATCGATTTTTTGATAGGCTTTATTAAACAACTTCTTCCAAAAAGACCTGATTTAAAAATTATCATCACTAGTGCCACCATTGATATCGATAAGTTTTCAAAACACTTTGATAATGCACCTACGCTAGAGATATCAGGCAGAACATTTCCTGTCGAAACAGTTTACCGCCCAATGAAAAATAATGAACAGGAGGACATGTTATCCATTGAAGAGTCGGTGTATCAAGTGGTACAAGAAATAGGCCGCCAATCAGGAGATATTCTGGTCTTTCTTCCTGGTGAAAAAGATATTCATGACATCCGCCGCTATTTGAATGAGGTGTTAAATCATGATTATGAGGTCCTTCCTCTTTTTTCTAGATTGCCTGTCCCCGATCAACAGAAAATATTCACGACCAGCACAAAAAAAAGAATTATTCTGACCACCAACATTGCTGAAACATCGTTAACAGTCCCTAACATTAAATTTGTGATTGATTCAGGATTGGCGCGAGTGGTGCGATACAACCCAAGATTGCGTATCGAACAACTGCTCATTGAAAAAATTTCTCAGGCAGCTGCCAATCAGAGAACTGGGCGATGTGGACGAATAGCCCCGGGCCTGTGTTATCGATTGTATGACGAGGATGATTTCCATAGTCGCCCAGAGTATACCGATCCAGAAATAATGCGTAGTTCATTGGCTTCGGTAATCTTGAGGATGGCTAGTTTGAATTTGGGAGATGTAGAAGCCTTTCCATTTATAGATCCTCCTTTTAAAAAATTTATTCAGGATGGTTACGACTTGTTATTTGAGCTGCATGCGGTTGAGAAAAGTCGAGCCATCACAGAGCTGGGTCGAACGATGGCTCAAATTCCAATCGACCCTGTTTTTTCCAGAATTATTATTGAGGCGTCCAAACAGCATTGCTTATCTGAGATTATTCCTATTATCGCTGCAATTTCTGTGGCTGATCCAATTGAAAGGCCTTTTGACAAGCTGGAAGAGGCTGATAAGGCTCAAATGAATTTTCATGACCCCAGGTCAGGGTTTATAAGTTTTTACAGACTCTGGTTGCTTCTATTGGATGAGGTTAAGAGTAAGAAAATTAAAGACTTCGCAGTCTTTTGTAAAAAGTATTTTTTATCATTTACTCGGATGCGTGAGTGGCAAGAGATGCATAAACAGCTTATGCAAATCGTCGAGGAATTGGGTTATCGGTTAAATAAAAAAGAATCAACTTATGATCAGATACATCAATCTTTATTATCTGGTCTTTTAAGGAATATTGGTTTTAAAGAAGTTGAATCTAATTATTATTTAGGATGTAAAAGTTTAAGGTTTCTTATTGGGCCCAAGCTGTTTAGAAATAAAAAATTTAAATGGATTATGGCTGCGGAAATTATTGATACCGGTAAATTCTATGCACAGTGCATCGCTGAAATTAATGACCAGTGGATTGAAAAATATGCAGAACATCTTCTTGAGGCTGAATATTCAAATCCTAGATTTAATAAAAAATTAATTCGTGTAGATGCCACACAGAAACTATCATTATTTGGCCTAGTGATCGTTCCTGACAGGACCATTCATTACGGGCCAATTAATCCAGAATTAGCTAAATCTATATTTATCCGTCAAGGAATAGTTGAAAACCAATATATTAGTCCAGGACTTTTTTGGAAAGAAAATCAAAAACTGATTAAAGAAATTGAGAGCTTAGAACATAAATCAAGAAGAAGAGACATACTGATTAACGACGATGTGCTATTTGATTTTTACGATGAAAAAATTAATGAAAATATCATTAATGCTGCTGGATTTGAACATTGGCGAAAGGGGGTTGAAAAACACCAACCGCAATTTCTATTCTTAACAAAAGAATATTTGATGCAGCATAGTGCCAAAGATATTACAGAAACTGTGTACCCTAATTCCCTCACCATTAACCAGCAAAAGTATCAATTGAAATATCATTTTGAACCCAATCATCCTCGTGACGGATTAACAATTGCAATCCCTTTAACTAACTTAAATTTAATTGATAGTTCAGCATTAGACTGGTTGGTACCTGGGCTGTTAAAAGAAAAGATTACATGGTCATTTAAAAATTTACCCAAAGATATTCGTAGAAAATGTATTCCGGTGAAAGATTGGCTAGATAAATTCCTAGATTTTCCAAGGCAGGGAAGTTTTAAGGAAACATTTAATCGTTTTATTTGGAAATATGTTGACCCTCATTTTTTGATGACAGATGATTATTTTGATTCGATCCCGAGTCATTTAAAAATTAAATATGAAGTCATCAACGATCAAGGAAAGATGATTGATCTTAATGAAGATCTTGATTTATTAAAAAAAGAAAATAAAAAAAATGTTGAGGCGGTGGTTGAACGAATTCAATTTAATATAGAACAGGCAGGAATTATGATTTGGCCGATAGACGAATTACCTATAAAGGTTGAGCAAACCATTAATGGGAAAAAATTTGAGGCCTATCCAGCATTTGTTGATTATCATAATTCGATATCCATCGAAGTGTTTGATAACCCTAAACGTGCAGAGCAATATCATTTTCAAGGGCTCAAAAGGTTAATTTATTTTCATTTTAAGGAGCGCTTTAAGCGAATCCAAAAAATACCACCTGATCTGTCTGAAGCAGCAATCGCCTTGTCGACTCAAATTCCTCCCAAAGATTTAATGGAAAACTTTTGTGATGTAATTGTTGATGAAATCATTGGTCAGAAGATTAATATAAGAAAACAAATTGATTATGAACAATTGATCAATGAAGGCAGAAATAACTTACCGAAAATGATTGATCATATGACATTGCATCTCATTAAAATTGCTTCTATCTATAAAGAGATTCAAAAGTTACGACTATCGCAAAGTTATATTGAGGAAATTGAGGATGATATCGTGGAGCAGTTAGAAGCCCTATTGCCCCCTTATGAAAAACCACTTTTTCAATATGACAAACTCCAATTTATTCCAAAATACCTAGAAGCTCTGAAATTACGTATTGAAAAATATCCACAACGAATAGATCATGATCAAGAGTGCATCTCACAATACAACCGAATTAAAAATAAATGGGTAGAAAAGGTATTGGGTTTTGTTGAAAATGATTTAGAAATACCAGAAGCATTCATTAACTTTCAATGGAAACTTCAAGAGTTGAGAGTGTCTTTTTTTGCTCAGGAGCTTAAAACCAACTATCCGATCTCGGTTAAGCGGATGGATAAAGAATGGGCGCAAATGATCAGGGATTATCAATAATTGAAAGTGAATCTAAAAAAATTACCTGTTGAAATTAGTCAGACGGATCGATTTCGTTCTCTTCATCTTGAGACTGACTCCATTCAAAGTTCAATGGATATTTCGGACCCGGTTCATCTAACTTTAAAATATACACAAGTGACAGCACTGCTTCTTTTGTTTAAAAGACATCCAAAAAATATCACCATCCTTGGTTTAGGTGCGGGATCATTAACAAAATTTTTTTTCTATTTATGTGCCAAAACCAAAATACAAACAATTGAAATTAACAGGCAGGTAATCAATGTGGCTAGAATGATGTTTGAAGTCCCCAAAGATACCTCAAGACATAAAGTCATTGAGCAGGATGCAATGGAATTTCTAATAAACAAGAATAAGCTTGTGGTATTAATCTCAGACTTATTTGACGGCTATGGTATTCCTAAACAATTCACGCAAAAAAAATATTTTCAAATTTGTCATGACAGAATTATAAAACAAGGAATTTTTATAATTAATTTATGGGGTTCTGATAAAAATACACCCAAGTATATTCGTGAACTCAAGCATATTTTCTCCAAAGTAATAGTTGTTGAATCAGATGATCCAGGAAATATTATGGTGTTTTGTTTTAAGGAGGGTTTTAAATTTTTGTCAAATAAACAAATGCAATATCGATTAAAGCTTTTACAAACAAAAATAAATTTTGATTTAAACTTTTTTTATAAGAGAATGCTGAAAAGAAATAAACAATTATTTGAGAATATACATTGTCACTAGAAAAAATTTCCCTGTTTGCTACATGCCCTAGAGGATTAGAAAAATTCCTTTTTAACGAAATCAGAACACTGGATGGCCAAAAAATAAAAGTTCATGATGGTGGGGTGTCGTTTAATGGGACTCAAAATATCATGTACTCATTGAATTTGACCTCAAGGTATGCCACTAGAATTCTCAAACGATTATCGTATGGTCAGTTCAAATCTGAAAATGACCTGTATCAACTGGCAATGAAAGTGAAATGGGACGATATTTTTTCGGTGAATAAAACCATAAAAGTCTCAACAACCTCAATCAAAACATCCCTAAAGAGTATCGATTTTGTCACCCTAAAAATTAAAGATGCCATTTGCGATGTCTTTAATCAAAAATATAAACAGCGTCCTAATGTGGATGTGAGAGACCCTGATATTAAGGTCCATCTTTTTTTGGAAAAGAATAATTTTATTATTTATATTGATTCATCTGGCAAACCATTGTATCAAAGAGGATACCGTCAAAAAACAATCGAGGCTCCTTTAAAAGAAAATCTTGCAGCAGGGATTATTACTTTATCTGGTTGGGATTTTAAGGAGCCACTCTTAGACCCGATGTGTGGCAGTGGCACCCTCCCGATTGAGGCTGCCATGATGGCATTAAATATTTACCCTGGAATGAACCGCACTTTTGGATTTAACCATTGGCATGACTTTGATAAAGAGGTATTTCACAAAATTAAAGTTGAGTTAAAAGAAAAGCAAATAGAAAAAGAATTAAATATTTATGCATCTGATATTGATCGCCAAGCGTTTAATGCGGCATCAACTAATATCGACCAGATGGGATTAAAGCCCTATATACGAATTAATAACCGTCGTTTTGAAACATCGAATGCACCTAATGATCATGGAGTTATTGTCTGTAACCCACCTTACGGGGTGAGGTTGGAGGAGTCTGAAAAGCTCCGTGAAAATTATCAACAATGGGGATCTGTTTTAAAAAAAGAATTTTCAAGTTGGAGAGCTTATTTTATAAGCAATGATATGGCCTTTCCAAAAGGCTTAAGATTGTCACCGAGTAAAAAGACCCCGCTTTTTAACGGGGCCTTAGATTGTCGATTGTTTGAGTTTGTGATGGTTTCAGGGAGTAATCGTAAGCTTAAGCAAGAGCATTAAGCGCACTATCATAATCTGGTTCTTCGGTGATTTCTGAGACCAGCTCACTATGCAACACGATATTATTTTCATCGACCACAATAACTGCCCTTGAAGTCAGCCCTTGTAGACTTGAATTGTTGATTGCAACACCAAATGTATTAGCAAAACCAGTAATATCTCTAAAAGCAGATAATGTTTCAATATTTTCTACTCCTTCGGCGCCGCAAAATCTTTTCTGCGCAAATGGCAAGTCTGCCGAAATACATAAGACAACAGTGTTATTCAATTTTGCTGCCTCATCATTAAATCGTTTGACCGAGAGTGCACAGGTTGGCGTATCAATACTAGGAAAAATATTAAGTATTTTTCTTTTGCCAGCATAACTTTCTAGTGACATATTTTCTCTTTTTTGATTAGCAAGATTAAAATCTGCAATTGAGGTCCCTTTTTCAGGAAACTGACCCCCAATTTCAACTGGATCTCCTTTGAGTGTAACTGATGACATTTTTCTCTCCATAAAGTCTTAAAGATATCGCGAATAAATAAAGATATCAGGTAAAATTAAAACATGCAAAGTAATTCAGAATCCAAGTTTATTCACCTTAGATGTCACAGCGAATATTCAATAACAGACGGTATTGTTAGGCTTAGCGATTATGTTTCTTTAGCAAATGAATTAGAATTAGAATCACTTGCAATAAGTGACCTAAGTAATATTTTTGCTGCGGTTAAATTTTTTAAATTGGCGACCAGCAACGGCATCAAGCCAATCATAGGAGCAGATGTTTATATTGAGAATGAAGACAATCGTGATCAACCGAGTCGTCTGTTATTGATCTGCCAAAATAAACAAGGTTATCTTAACTTATCAAAATTACTTTCAAAAGCTTATACAGAAAACCAATATAGAGATCGACCAGAAATTAAGTATGAGTGGTTATGTTCAGATTTAAACCATGGGTTAATTTGTCTTTCAGGTTTTAATTTTGGGGCGATTGGTCAAAATCTCCTTTCTCAAAAAAAAGAAAAGTCGGTCAGCTTGGCTAGACAATTAAAAGAAGCTTTTGATGATCGATTTTATCTTGAGGTACAGCGTTATGAGGTAGCAAAAAAGGCTGAAGAACAGGAAAATTTAGTGTTATCTACAGCGCAACTTGCATATGAACTAGATATTCCATTAGTCGCTACCCAGCCGATACAGTTCATTAAGAAAGAAGACTTTCAGGCACACGAGGCTAAAACTTGTATCGCAGATGGCTACGTACTGGGTGATCAGCGAAGACCTAAAAATTTTACTGCTGAACAATACTTCAAAACTCCTGATGAAATGGTGACTTTATTTGAGGATATTCCATCAGCAATTTCCAATACCCTAGAAATTGCAAAAAGATGTAATTTTGAGTTTGAGTTAGGGAATGTTTTCCTGCCTGACTTTCCAATTCCTGAAGGATTAACCATTAATGAGTATTTGGAGAAAACTGCCATTAGTGGTTTAGCAAAAAAACTTAAAACTTTATATCCAGAAGTTGAGAATTTTCAAACCCAAGAAAAAAAGTACCTGGAACGATTACATTTTGAGATTAATGTTATCAATCAAATGGGATATGCTGGTTATTTCTTAATCGTTGCAGATTTTATTAATTGGGCAAAAGAAAATAATGTACCCGTAGGGCCGGGCAGGGGTTCTGGCGCTGGTTCTGTAGTGGCTTTTGCCTTAGGCATCACTGACCTTGACCCACTCTCCTACAACTTACTGTTCGAGCGATTTTTGAATCCTGAGCGGGTTTCCATGCCAGATTTTGATATTGATTTTTGCCAAGAGGGTCGAGACCGAGTCATTGAGTATGTGAAGCAGCGGTATGGATATGATGCTGTTAGTCAGATCGTTACCTTTGGTACCATGGCAGCCAGGGCAGTGATCAGAGATGTTGGTCGAGTTCTAGATTTACCTTTTCCTTTTGTTGACAGTATTGCCAAGCTCATTCCCATGGAATTGGGCATCACTCTCAAAGACGCCATTGAAAAAGAAGAACAAATTCAACAAAGAATAAAAAAAGAAGAAGAGGTAAAAGAGCTTTTTGATCTTGCCCTTAAGCTAGAGGGATTGGTCAGAAATGTGGGGATGCATGCAGGAGGTGTTCTTATTGCTCCAGGAAAAATTTCAGACTACTCTCCTCTCTATTGCCAAGAAGGTGGGGAGGGGATGGTGAGCCAATTTGACAAAGATGACGTGGAGTCAATCGGACTCATTAAATTTGATTTTCTTGGTTTAAGAACATTGACAATTCTTTCTATCGCTCTCAATAACGCTAATAAAATGAGAGCTTCAGAAGGAAAATCACCCATTCATTTAGATGATATTCCGCTTGACGATGAAGCGACTTTTGAGTGGCTGAGTAATGCGAACACGACCGCAGTGTTCCAATTAGAATCAAGAGGCATGAAGGATATGCTGAAACAGGCGAAACCGGATTGCTTTGAGGATATTATCGCCTTGGTCGCATTATATCGTCCTGGCCCCATGGATTTGATTCCAGATTTCTGTAAAAGAAAACACGGACAACAATTGGTGTCCTATCCCCATCCGTCAACAGAAGGTATCTTAAAAGAAACCTATGGGATTGCGGTTTATCAAGAACAGGTGATGCAAATTGCACAGACGGTTGCCGGATATACTTTGGGTGGTGCTGATCTCTTAAGACGGGCCATGGGTAAGAAAAAAGTGGAAGAAATGGATGCCCAGCGTGAGGTGTTTATTCAAGGAGCCACTCAAAATGGCTTAGAAAAACAACAAGCCTCAAATCTATTTGACTTGTTGGAAAAGTTTGCCGGTTATGGTTTTAATAAATCTCATGCGGCTGCATACGCAAAAATAGCATACCAGACAGCTTATCTTAAAAGGCATTACACCTCATCATTTATCGCAGCCTCAATGTCTGCAGATATGAATAATACCGACAATATTGCGCTCTTATTCGATGACTGTGTACTGAATAAAATTAAACTACTGCCACCATCAATCAATAACAGTGTATTTAGATTTCAACCACTAAACGATCAAGAGATCCTTTATGGATTAGGAGCTATCAAAGGAACAGGGTTGGCTGCGATTGAAGTTATTTTGGAGGATAGAAATACCAATGGACCATACCAATCTCTATTTGAGTTTTGTGCACGACTTGATCTTCGAAAGGTAAACCGAAAAGTAATAGAGTCATTGATTCGTGCCGGTGCATTTGATGAATTAGAGAAAAATAGAGCTTCCCTATTAGCCTCGATTAATCAGGCCATCTCTCTTGCGGAACAATCAAAATCACATTTGGGGCAAGACTCTTTATTTGGTGAAGAAGCCAACAAAGAAGTCACTAATTATGTTGTAACAGATGAGTGGGATAGTAAAAGACAAATATATGAGGAGAAAGTGGCTTTAGGTTTTTATTACAGTGGTCACCCTTTTTCCTATTACAAAGAAATGGTTCGGGCAATGTTCCCTCAGTCGTTGCGTGATGCGAGACCATCCAATAATAATCAATGGTTGTCTGGCGTAGTGATGGCGGTCAGAAATAGAATGACTCAGCGTGGCAAAATTGCCATCGTGACCCTTGATGACGGTGAAGGTAGGTTGGATATGATTGTTGGCAGTAAATTATTATCGACGGTTTACCCACTGATCAAAGATGATCAATTATTGATTGTGGAGGGCAAAGTCAGTCCAGATGAATTTACTGGAGGCAATCGTGTATCCGCGGTGAATATTTTTGATCTACTGACCGTGCAAAGTCGAAAAACCAAACAAATTAAAATTAATGTGGGTGAGAATCTCAATCCTGAGCAGCTCAAGTTATTACTCAAACCATACAGCAATGGTGCCTATCCGAGAGAGATTGGCAGATGTCCGGTGGTGATTGAATATCAAAATCAAGACGGATCTGCAGAAATTAAATTGGGTGATAATTGGGCTGTTGCCCCGCATGAAAATCTCATCTTTGATTTGAAGAAATCATTTCAAGATGAGAATGTTAAAATCATTTATAATTAGCATCGTATAAGAGAATAGATAATCTGATTATGACACTACATTACTTAGAGTTTGAAAAACCCTTACAACAGTTAGCTTCAAAAGTAGAAGAGCTAGAGCAAGCTCATAAAGATAATCCAAAATTAAACATCTCAAAAGAAGTCAAACAACTGCAAAATAAAACAGATGATTTGTTGCATGAGATTTATGATCAACTAACCCCATGGCAAATTTCCCAAATTTCTCGTCACCCACAACGACCATATACCAGCGATTATATTGAACATATCTTCACTAACTTTCAAGAGTTGCATGGCGATCGAGCTTTTGCCGATGATCCTGCAATTATTGGTGGCTTAGCTGATTTTGAGGGCGAGCCTGTGATGGTGGTAGGGCAACAAAAGGGACGTGACACCAAGGAAAGACAGTACCGTAACTTTGGTATGCCGAGACCTGAAGGTTATCGTAAAGCGCTCAGATTATTTCGATTGGCAGAAAAATTTAATCTCCCACTTATTACCCTGATTGACACCCCAGGTGCATATCCTGGAATTGGTGCTGAAGAGAGAGGTCAGTCAGAAGCCATTGCAAAAAATTTATACGCTATGACTGAGCTCAAAACGCCGTCCATAGGGGTTGTCATCGGCGAGGGAGGCTCTGGCGGTGCATTGGCACTCGGAGTCGTCGATCATTTAATCATGCTGCAGTACTCCACTTATTCAGTGATATCACCTGAAGGTTGTGCATCAATCCTTTACAAGGACGCAAAAAAAGCTGACATTGCAGCAGAAAGTCTTGGAATTACGGCTGATCATCTTAAAAAAGTGGGTCTAGCTGATGAAGTTGTTCCAGAACCACTTGGTGGGGCACATCGCAATAAAGAAGCGATGATGGAATCTGTAAGACAGTCACTCATCAAACAATTGAGTCGCTTAAAAAAACAACCCATAGATATATTATTAAGCACAAGGTATCAAAGGTTGATGAGTTATGGTGAATTTCAATCCTGATCTATGAATGAGCTCGTTAACTTTCTTGAGCAATCATTTTTAAAACAGAAACTTAAAAAAAATTGTCACCTTCTCGTCGGAGTAAGTGGTGGTATCGATTCTGTTGTGCTGGGCCATTCCCTCAGTCAATTAAGATCACAATATCCATTTGATTTAACTTTTATTTATGTTGATCACCAATTGCATCCAGAGTCAAAAAAGTGGGCTGAAAGCGTAAAACGGCTCGCAAAAAAATTATCAACTGAGTACATCTATGAGAAAGTCTACATTGATCAGGATCTTAAATTAGGTATCGAGGGCGCTGCCAGAAAACATAGGTATCAAGCATTCCAAAAACATCAACAAGATATTTTAGTGCTCGCCCAGCATGAAGATGATCAATTGGAAACTTTGCTTCTTCAACTTGCCAGAGGGGCTGGATTAAAGGGTCTAAGCTGTATGCCTGAGTACCATGATGATCTAAAAATTTGGAGACCATTATTAGGAGTGAGTAAGGAGCTGATTTACGACTATCAACAACAACATAAATTAAAGTTTATTGAAGATCCATCAAATCAAGACAATAAATACGATCGAAATTATTTGAGGAACAAGGTGATTCCTTTAATCAAAAAAAGATTTCTGCAGTTTGCTAGCACCTCAGGCCGATCAGTAAGGCATATGGCCGATGCATATAACTATCAGAATTCAATGAGTGCGGAACTCTATAAGAATGTTCTTGAGAGCACGCATCAAATAAATGGCCTCAAATTAAAAAAATTATCTGAATATGATATTGGTAATGTCATACGCTATTGGTTAAATGAACATCAGGTATTAATGCCAAGCATGAAAGTGCTTAACCAGATCGTAAACCAGGTAAAAAAAATTGACTTGGAAAGTCGAATTAACATCAAAGTGGATGGGATGTCTATTCGATCTTACAATAACTCATTGTTTTTAATTAATAATTCAGAAAATTCATTTAAACCAGTACTTTGGAAAAATCATAATAAAGTTATACTTTCAAATAATAGGGAGGTGTTATCGAGCAAGATAGTTGGTCAGGGGCTTTTGCTTGATGCATCTAAAAAAATTCTTATTGATAAGCCATTAAATATGAATCTTAAAATTAAGATAAAAGCTAATCAGCCTGCAAGATCATTGAAATATATTTTTCAGGAAAATAAAATTCCTCCATGGGAAAGAGAAAACTATCCCTGCCTGTATGTTGAAGATAAATTAATTGCGGTGATTGGTCTGGCTGACTCTGTTGAATATGCTGCAAATAAAAAAGAAGTGGGGGTTGTTTTTATGTATAAAAAAAATCCCAGCATGGCTGGGATTTAATTTGTTTTAAGATTTACGAATCTTCACCGATATCATAGATTTCGATTTCTCTTTCCATAATCTCACCAGTTACACCATTGATTTCAATCTCAACTTCATGACCAATTTTTTCTGAGTAGATATCAAATTCATACACTGGAAGATCGCCTTCAAAAGCATACTCTCTCTCAGTCACTTTGCCTGGGGTATTTTCTAAAGCAATTTTTTCAGCCTCTTCAGCTGAAATTTTCACTGCTGAGGTAAATTTCTTATCATCCTTAGCTACTTCCACTTCTTCATCAGCTAGCTCGCCAGTAGCAACATTGCATTCAATTTCGAGTTCTTTACCATCTTTTGTTTTGATATCAAATTCATAAATTGCCTGTCCATCTTCCACTTCACGTTCTAGGGAAACGATATGACCTTCATACTTTTTGTGAGCTGCGATAAAACATTTATCTAAATCTGAGGTAAGTACTTTTTTAATATCATCTTCTGTGTGTGCGGCAAAAGTGTTCATAGAAAAACCTGCAACAGAAAGGGCTAAAATAATTTTTTTCATTAGTATTCCAAAATATTTATTAATAACCCTTTAATGAGCAGTTTGGGTGAGATAAGTTCTAAAAGATCTTACTTAAAAGAAGATTTTGTATATAGAGGTGCTAAAAGCCAGATAAATTGTAAGAAACAAAAATAATCCGATCAGTGTTGTGAGAACAAATAATACATCTTCTTTTAATTTGCCTTTATTCATATTGAATATATTTATTTTTGATTGACTGAATATCAATAGGAAAATTTCCTGAATACCTAATTAATAGTAATTTCAGGAAAAATTCCCAAAATTCTAAAAAAAGGAAGAATTCCTATTGATAACAAAATTGCATCAATTAAAATCATGGTTCAATTAATTTTTTAAGTATTAGATATGAAGTTAAGATTGTCACTATTTGGATTAATGTCTGTTGCGCTAACAGTCAATGCAGAGGATCTGCAGACAGGTAAAATTAATGTGTTTAGCCCAGGACCATTGCCATCTATTGGTATTAGTCAGGATATCGTTCCAGGATCAATCCAGGTTATCAAGCCTCAGGATGTGCAAGACCAGTCTGGTGTTTCACTCGCAGACTATCTTAACAATAATACACAAGGCATCTCTTTTAATGAGGTTGGTGGAAACCCATGGCAGCCTGAAATATTTTTTAGAGGATATTCTGCTGGCTCCATTACCGGGAATCCACAAGGTTTGTCTATTTTTGTAGATGGTGTGCGAGAAAATCAACCTTTCAGTGATGTGGTTTTATGGGATACGATCCCGACCTGGGCATTAGCTGGCACTCAAGTTGTTGCTGGCTCGAATCCAATCTATGGACTTAATACCCTGGGTGGTGCGATTGCCATGCAGACAAAAAATGGTAAGTTATTTAATCAGGGCCGAATAGAAGGCACAGTTGGCTCATGGGACCGTACCGCCGGTTTAATTGAATACGGTGGAATTATTGAGGGTACCAATGTAGATTACTATTTTGGCTACAAACATAGCTCAGAACATGGTTGGCGTGATCATACCCCATCTCATTTAAATCAAGCATTTGGTAAGATTGGGAATGACTTTGAAAATGGTCGTATTGAACTGAGTTACACCGGAGCCTCAAATAACTTAATCGGTAACGGCTTAGCACCTAGATATTTACTTGGCGCAGATAACGAAGGTGTGAATACGGTACCAGATCTAACAGAGAACAGATACCATAAATTAAACTTAACTCTCACTCAATTTATTTCAGATACCGCAATGTTGTCTGCTAATGCATATTACCGCTCATCAAATCGATACACTTTAAATGGTGATGCGGAGATTGAATGGAATGCAGGTAATATCTCTAATTTAGGTCAGGTTGTCACTGGAACAGATAGATATATTCATACCTATAGCCCATATGCTATTGATAGTGTTGAAGGGGAGACAAGAACAACCAAAACTAAGCAAGATGCGTATGGTATTTCAGCACAGTTATCATTATCTGATGATTTGATGGGTTATCAGAATCATTTTGTAACTGGCGTAAACATTGAAACATCACTAGTGAGTTTTGTACAAAATGAGTATGAGGGATCTACGATTTTATCTGGTCGTGTGATCGATACTAATACTGGTGAATATGAAAATAATACAGACCTCCAGGGAAGAACAGATACTTTTGGGCTTTATGCCGTTGATACATTATCTTTAAATGAAAGATGGCACGTTACAGGTGGTTTAAGATACAACTACACAAAAGTTGATAACAAGGATCGAAGAGCTGATCAAAGTGCTGGATCTTTAACTGAAGAACAAAGTTGGGGCCGAATTAACCCAACTATTGGGGTTACTTTCAAACCAAGTGATAGATATTCAACTTATTGGTCATACAGTGAATCGAATAGAGCTCCTACATCGATTGAACTTGGCTGCTCCAACCCCGCACTTGCATGTTCCTTACCAACTCAAATGGCAGACGATCCACCATTAGATGATGTGGTTTCTAAAACTTATGAAGTAGGGGCTCGTGGTAATTTTTCAAAAGAATTCAATTGGAACGCAGCTATTTATCATGCGATGAACCACGATGACCTAATGTTCGTAAGTAATAATGCTCAAAATGGTTTAGGTTATTTCGATAATGTTGGCAGAACACGTCGTGATGGACTTGATCTCGGTTTTGGTGGAGAAACACTTTTCGGCCTAAGTAATACAGAAAAATTTTCATGGAATGCATCCTATGGGTATGTAAATGCAACCTATGATTCAGATCTTGAACTTACATCTGATGCAAACTCAAGCAGAACTCGCTCATCAACATCGTTCAATACTTATGATGATGATCAGTTAATAGATAGTGATGACTCTGAAGCAACTGAGTTGCTAGAAGGATTGTGGGATACATATAAAAATACATGGGCAACAGATGAAAGCCTTGCTTTACTTGGTGTAGGCAATGAAATTGATGCTGAAGACTCTTCCACAAATATCTTAACTACAACGAATGAAACTGTTGCAGATTTTTCAGAGTGGGTAGAGGATAATATTGGCATTGCTACAGATAAAATAAATGTTAGAAAGGGTGATCAGCTTGCAAACCTTCCTCAACATCGTCTCAAATTTAGACTAAATTACGACTACAGTTCTGACTTTAGGTTAGGTTTAACAGCTCTTGGTTATGGTAAAGCCTACCTAATGGGTAATGAAAATCAAAAACATAATGGTGATGGTGAAACATCCGGATATATGATTTTTAATGCGGATGCGCATTGGTCACCAGCTAAAAATTGGTTAGTGAGCCTGAAAGCCATTAACTTATTTGATAAAGATTATTATTCAGGTGGACGCCTATTAATGAATGGATTTACTGGAGTTGATACAGGCACTCGCTCAGGAGCTGATGCATTCCGAGGCCCTGGATTTGTTCCAGGATCACCTCAGGCTGCTTGGATTACGCTTTCATATCAGTTTAAATAAAAAAAGGGCATTAGCCCTTTTTTTTCGCCTAGAGTAAAATCAATTTATGAGTTTAAAGCTAAGATTAATTTTAATTGTTAACTTTCTTTTATTTGTTGCCATCTTTATTGGTTTCTTCTCTGTTGTCTTTACCTCAAAAAATGCAGTTAGGTCTGAAATTGAGTCTTCACTCAAGCTTGCAGAATTCTCTATTAAAACAGGCATTCAAAAAAATCCTGATCTATATCTTTTTCAAGATAATCTATTAGGTCTCAAAGATTTAGATCTGATTCGTCACCTATCAATTCAGTTATTAGATAGCGATGGAAATATCATTGATCAAAATAAAAAATCAAATACAGAAGTTCATATTCCTGTGTGGTTTCAAAATGCATTAGATATTTATTCTAAAGATCTTGAAATTTTAGACTTTCCTTTAATGCAGTATGGGGATCAGATTGGAGCGGTAAAAGTGATTCCCAATCCAATCTATGAGTATGACGAGATATGGCAGCAATTTAAAAATGGATTAATTATTGCTATGCTATTTTTTGTGTTTGTAAATTTTTCTATTTTCTTTTTATTTGGAAAAATTATTTCACCCATTAATCTTCTCATCCAAGGATTTAGAAATTTAGAACAAGGAAAATATAAAAATAATAAAGAAAACTTTGGTATATCTGAACTAGATATATTGAGAGTGAAATTGAATCAATTGACTATTAAATTAAAAAATAATGATGAAAGAATACATGAGCTCAATCAGAAGTTAATCTCTATCCAAGAGCAAGAAAAAAAGGAAATCTCTCGAGACTTGCATGATGAAATTGGTCAGTCATTAGCAGCGATTCAGGTTCAGGCTGCGGCAATTAAAACTTCAAGAAAAGCTAATGCACAGGCAGATCTGATTATTAGAACTACGAAAGACTTAATGCATCAAACACGCAATCTTATAAAGCGTTTAAGTTTGAGCATTATCGATGATCTTGGCATTGAGGATGCATTAATTGACCTCATAAAAAATTGGTCACGAAGAACTCCTTGTAAGAATATTAATGCGAATGTCGACTTACCTGACTCAAAGATATTTAAATTTCAATTGAATGAAACAGTTTATAGATTGACTCAAGAGGCATTAACAAATATGTCAAAACACTCTCGACCAAAAGAAGTATTAATTTCAGTCCAGAGAAATGGCAATGTAATTCATTTAAGTTTTATGAATAACGGTCTATTAAAGAGAACAAAAAAAACTAGCGGTATTGGAATTTTGGGGATGCAAGAAAGGGTGAAGAATTTATCAGGATCTTTTAAACAAAGCACTTATAAAGGGTTTTATAAAATTGAAATAGGTTTACCCATAAAATGAAGAGCTTACTCTTAGTGGATGATCATAAAATTGTTCGTTCAGGTCTCAAAACTTTATTGTCTAATTTGAATTTTGATCGGATTGATGAAGCTGACTCGGGAAAAATGGCTTATGCTTTAGCCCAGGAAAACTCCTATAGCTTGATTATCATGGATATCTCCATGGGGGGGATGAGTGGTTTAGATGCTCTATCTAAAATTATTAATAGACTTCCCAAGCAAAAAATCTTAATTTTGAGTATGCATGACAGTGATCTTGTGATTGAAAAATCTAAAAAATTAGGTGCGATGGGCTTTGTGACTAAGTCTGATATATCTGATAATTTATTTCAAGCTGTGGAACAGGTGCTTGCTGGCCAATATTTCTTTCCAGAAATAAAAATTTTAGATAATCGATTAAATGAGCTTAATGAAAGAGAGTTTGAAATTTTTAAAATGATCGCTTCTGGAATGACAATAAAAAATATTGCTGCAGATATGAACATCAGTCAGAAAACTGCGGCTAATTATCAGACCAGTATCAAGCAAAAGTTAGAAATTGATAATCCAATTGAGTTTTACAAGTTAGCCGTTGAGTTAAATTTAATTAAATCCTAATGACCTCATTGTATAATTACAATTAAGTACACAGAAGGTATTTTTATGCAGTTCTCATCACCACTTAAAACAAATTCAACTAAGGTTATGTTGTTAGGCAGCGGTGAGCTTGGTAAAGAGGTTATTATTTCACTTCAACGTCTTGGCATAGAAGTCATTGCTGTGGATCGTTATGAGAATGCACCAGGTCATCAAGTGGCGCATCGTGCCTATACAATTGATATGACTAATGCTGATGCACTCGAACAACTCATTCAAAAAGAAAAACCTACTCTAGTGGTTCCTGAGATAGAAGCGATTAACACCACGCTACTTGAAAAACTTGAAGCTGATAAAGTAACCAAAGTCATCCCAAATGTGCGAGCAGTTCAACTCACCATGAATCGTGAGGGGATTAGAAAGTTGGCTGCAGAAGAGCTTAAGATTCCAACATCACCATATGCCTTTGCCAGAAGTAGCGATGAGCTCAAGAAAGCAGTAAATAAGGTAGGTCTGCCTTGTTTTATTAAGCCAACCATGTCTTCATCAGGGAAAGGTCAATCTCGTATTGATTCGATTGATGATGTTGAGAGGGCATGGGATTATGCTGCCACTTCAGGGCGGGTGAATGAAGGTGTGGTGATCGCAGAAGGCCAAATTGATTTTGATTATGAAATCACGCTATTAACAGTTCGATCTTTAAGCTCTAATGGAAACATTATTACTTCATTCTGTGAGCCAATCGGCCATCGACAAGAAGATGGTGACTATGTTGAGAGTTGGCAGCCACAACCCATGAACGAGCAGGCCTTAACTAGATCCAAAGAGATCGCTGAAAAAGTGACGTCCGCATTGGGTGGCTTAGGACTTTTTGGTGTAGAGCTATTTATCAAAGATGATCAGGTCTGGTTTTCTGAAGTAAGCCCTCGTCCACATGACACAGGAATGGTGACCATGATTACTCAAAAGCAGTCAGAATTCGAATTGCATGCAAAGGCCATCTTAGGATTGCCGGTGGATACTTCATTGTCTAATCCAGGTGCGTCTGCGGTCATTTATGGAGGGCATGATTGTGAAGCCATCCAGTTTCAAAATATTCCACAAGCATTGGCAGAACAGGGCGTAGATATCCGATTATTTGGTAAACCCCAGTCGTTCAAAAAAAGAAGAATGGGTGTCATTTTGGCGCATGCAGAGGATATTCAACACGCTAAAAATAAAGCACAACAAGCAAAATCTATAATCAAAACTGAATCTGTTTAATTTGTATAACGGTGCTATAATGGCGCGTCAATTTTTATGAAGAACCATCATGTCTAGAAACCTCAGAAACATCGCCATTATTGCCCACGTTGATCATGGCAAAACCACCTTGGTCGACAAACTACTCCAGCAGTCTGGCACCTTTGCGTCCCATAAAGAAGTCTCAGAGAGAGTGATGGATTCAAATGATTTAGAGAAGGAGCGTGGGATCACGATTCTTGCTAAGAATACTGCTCTGACATTTAATGATACCTTGATCAATATTGTGGATACTCCAGGTCACGCGGATTTTGGCGGAGAGGTAGAGCGTGTCTTGGGTA
Organism: Methylophilaceae bacterium LSUCC0665; assembly: GCA_024919215.1. Taxonomy (GTDB): domain Bacteria; phylum Pseudomonadota; class Gammaproteobacteria; order Burkholderiales; family Methylophilaceae; genus BACL14. The sequence goes on from CP103437.1 coordinate 471,659, forward strand.
TGGTAGATGGTTGCCTATTATTGGTGGATGCCGTGGATGGACCTATGCCGCAAACTCGATTTGTCACAAAAAAAGCATTAAGTCTAGGTTTAAGACCGATTGTTGTGTTGAATAAAATTGACAGACCAGGCGCCCGGTGTGATTGGGTCATTAATCAAACATTTGACCTCTTTGCTAATCTTGGAGCAAATGATGAACAGTTAGATTTTCCAGTGGTATATGCATCCGCATTAAATGGCTATGCAAAATTGAAGGAAGAAGACAGCAATGACGACATGAAACCATTGTTTGAGACTGTATTAAGTCATGTTCAAGCTCCTGATGGTGACCCTTCTGCTCCGCTACAGATGCAAATATCGGCTCTTGATTACTCAAGCTATACCGGAAGATTGGCTGTCGGCCGTGTGCAAAACGGCACAATTAAACAAGGCATGAGTGTGTCTGTGATGGCTGGGGACAAAAAAATATCACAAGGGCGCATTAACGAGGTGCTTGGATTTAAGGGATTAGAAAGGGTAGCCATCGCTGAGGCATCTGCTGGCGACATTATTATTATCTCTGGGATTGAGGAGATTGGTATTGGATATACCATCTGTTCTAATGACAAGCCAGAAGGCCTTCCTCTGATGAAGGTGGATGAGCCAACTCTCACAATGGACTTTGTGGTTAATTCGTCACCGCTGGCTGGGCGAGAAGGGAAGTTCGTCACAAGCCGACAAATCAAGGATCGACTAGATCGTGAGTTACTAACCAATGTCGCTCTGAGGGTAGAAGAAACATCAGATGCGGATGTATTTAGAGTTTCAGGTCGAGGCGAGCTCCATCTGACAATTTTACTAGAAAATATGCGCCGCGAAGGTTATGAAATCGCTGTCGGCAAACCAAGAGTGGTATTTAAAGAAATAGATGGCGTTAAATCTGAGCCCTATGAGTTTCTGACGGTAGATATCGATAATGAATCTCAGGGTGCGGTCATGGAAGAATTAGGCTATCGACGTGGTGAGTTAGCGAACATGGAAAATGACGGTGTTGGTCGAACACGATTGGAATATAGAATTCCTGCCCGCGGGTTGATTGGTTTTCAAAGTGAATTTTTAACGTTAACTCGTGGTACAGGCATCATGGCCCATATTTTTGATAATTACGGTCCCATTAAGGATGATATTCCTGGAAGAAGAAACGGTGTCTTAATTTCTGCCGAACATGGTGATGCGGTGGCTTATGCATTATGGAAGCTTCAAGATCGTGGAAGAATGTTTGTTCATCCAGGAGATAAATTATATGAAGGAATGGTGATCGGTATTCATTCCAGAGATAATGATCTAGTCGTGAATCCAATTAAGGGAAAACAGCTCACCAATGTCAGAGCGTCTGGTAAAGATGAAGCGGTAAACCTCACTCCGCCGATACCGTTGTCACTCGAATATGCCGTTGAATTTATTGACGATGACGAATTAGTTGAGATAACCCCACAATCCATTCGTATTCGAAAGAGATTTTTACTTGAGCATGAGCGCAAGAGAGCTTCTCGAGAAGCATAACTATCTGAAGTTAACCACTTGACTTAAGTTTAATTGGCCACCACGAGGCCATGCATCTTGAAGTTTTTTACCAATTGCCACAAACATCACCGGTATCTGGTTTTTAGGGAATTGAAGCAGTTTTGATAACTCTGGAAAATCAAATCCATCCATTGGACAACTATCGTACCCCATATTTTTAGCACAAAGCATCATAGTCATCGCTGCCATACTACAAGACCTCATGACTTCATCACGCTGCATTTCTTTTTTATTACTATAAAAATCAGTAATCATGGACTCCATAATATTTTGTACATTTTCATCAGCATTTTTCCAATATTTTCTTGGGTTTTTTTTCCACGCATCTAAGTCACCTGATATCACCACTAATAATGATGCATCTGTCACTTGTGCTTGATTAAAACTAATTTTTTTAATTTGTTCACGCAGCTCTTTATCTTCAATCACATCAAAGCGCCAATGCTGAATATTAAATGCGGTAGGTGATAACAAAGTCATCTTAAAAAGCTCATTGATCTCATCCTTGTTCATTGTGTGATTAGCGTCAAAATATTTAATTGATCTTCTTTCTTGTACTATTTTTTTAAAATCCATACCACCCTCTAATAATTTATAGAATCAATAAAGACAATTTTATTGCCGTCAGCTCTTTTCCAAATAACTTCATCCCCAATAGATGAACCAATTAATTCTTTTGCTAATGGGGAGACGTAACTCAATTTATTTTGCTTTATATCAGCCTCATCCTCACCAACAATTTGAAATATATAACTCTCCTCGTTTTCATCAACCAAGGTAACATGAGCGCCAAATAATACTTTGTTATTGTCTTCATGCTTCTCAATGAGAATAGCTGTTTCTAAGCGTTTAAAATAATAACGTAAATCACGTTCCAATTTCATCTTATTTTGTTTAGTTTCCGGAGAGTCTTCTAATTCTTTAATTGATCTAATTTCTGTTTCAATTAAATGCATCGTTTCTTTTAATTGTTTAAGTCCATTTGGTGTCACATAATTTGGTGACTGACTAACCGGTCTTTCTGGAATATCAATACCAGCATGTTCTAAATCATTTTCTTTTACAAAGGCTCTACTCATATTGATAAATTTTAATTAATAAGTATATTATGGGGATGAAAATTATTATTAGTATATTTATTTTAATTTTACAACCAATTGCCTTTGCTCAGGATAAATCTGAACTTCATTGGACACAAAAAATATTTATTAAAGAAAAAAAATCATTAGTTTTTGAAAAAAATGAAACTATCAAATGTCAAAACTTGGTTAAAGATAATAATTCTAGTGAAATTAATCAAAAAAAATTATCAAAAGATGAATGTAATGAAAAAAAAATCTAAAAAAGTCAATTGCCCATTATGTCAAAATTTAGCATTTCATGAAATGTCTTCTAATGACCTAATGTTTAAAAAAAATAAAATTTATGATTATTACTTTTGTAGATCATGTGATTTAACATTTATTAACCCACTTCCTAGCCTTATTGAAATAAAAGACTTTTATCCTGATACGTATATGGTTTTTGAACCTGCTCGGTTAAAAAAAATAAGTACTATTGAAAAAATTAGACTACAGGCTAAACATGGGTATAAGAATTTAATAAATAAAGGTTATTATCTATTTAATTTACTTGGATTCTGCTTATTAAAATCAAGAGAACATATTGATTATGTTGAAAATGGAAAATTTTTAGATATAGGCTGTGGAAATGGTTCTAGATTGATAAAAATGAGAAACTTAGGTTGGGAAGTTACAGGGGTTGAATTAAACAAAAAAGCCTTTAATGAATGTATTAATCATAACCTTAATGTTTTTAATTGCACATTAGAGACTACTAAATTTGAAGATAATTTTTTTGATGTTGTTTACATGAGTCATTTAGTTGAGCATTTAGCAAATCCATATGAGATTTTTGAAATAGTTAATCGTATTCTTAAGCCCAATGGTTTGTTGTATATAAAAACACCGAATAGAAATTCACTTGGTAGAAAAATTTTTGGTAAGTATTGGTATGCTAATGATATACCTCGTCATCTATTTCTCTTTAGTAAAAAGAGCCTTGTAAATGTTTTTAAAAAATTAAATATGAATCTTGAATATTACGGCCAAGATACCACCCCAAAAATATTTTTAAATTCTGTAGATTATTTATTTAAATTAACTAAACCAAGCAAAAAAAATAAAATTTTTAGAATTTTTAGTAAATTATATGTACTGCCAGCAAAAGTTCTTCAGTTAGGAGATGAAAACTTTTTTATTTTTAAAAAAAATTAAAAATCATTAGGAAAAATTGCTTAAAATCTCTTTCTTGTAATGATCTGTTAGATACAAATTTAACATGCTCCTCGGCATTTGGAGTTAAACGAATTCCCCATAAACCACCAACTTCATTGGGCAGATTTGAATAACGTATGTCAAGCAACTCAAATTGATCCTGTGGATTAGTAGCTACAAAGCCCTGGCTAAACCATAAAAAACGATCGATATCTTTTTTTTGTATATTACTTAGATCATGATAGTAAGAGAGATCAAACTTATTAAATTTTTTAATTTTTTGACCTGTAAATACTTCTTTTCTTAGACCAATATTGACTGCATCAATATAGAAATAATCGTCATGTTGATAAATTATTTTCCATAAAATTAAATTACTAAAACTTGGTTTTACGCTCATAATTTCTGAGTGATGATTTCTTTGCATAACTATCTCTTTGGCCGCTTCTTCCGCCCGGTGATTTTGTACAAATCCAATAAATAAATAAATTATGGCCCAGCCTAATGCAATTTTTGCCCAGAATGACTTTCTTTTTATGAGTGATAAGATTAATAAAATTAAAATAGGAATCGTAAACATAGGATCAATGATTGAAATATTGTTCCAGCTAATACGGTCGTTTGAAAAGGGCCACAGTAGCTGAGTCCCATAACTGGTGCAGGCGTCAAGTAATCCATGTGTGCCATACCCCATGGTTGCAAATAACCAAGTTTTTAAAAAACCAAAAGGGAGTATTCTAAAAAATATACCATAAAAGATTAATGTGAAAATCAATCCACCCACTGGAATAAAAATTAATGAGTGTGTGAATTGTCGGTGAAATTCGAGAAATAAAAGAGGATCATGATTAGATCGAAAAAAAATATCGACATCTGGAAACATGCCTGCAAGAAACCCAATTATGAATACAATAACAATATTTTTTTGTTTGGAGAAGCTTTGTGGAAATGCTGCACCCATAATTCCTTGACTAAGTGGGTCCAATTTTTCCTCCTACACAGTGGTAACGAATTTAATTTCTCACTTTATATTTTATATCAATCATTTAATTCTTTTCCATAATTAATATATTAGAAATGCGTAACACAAAAAAACTTTGTACGTTTTTTTGTTTGCTATTAGCATAGTTATGCAACACTTAACATCTTAAATTGTTCATTTGATTTCGGTTTGGTTTTTTAACAAATTTTTTCAGTATATTAAAGAAACTATTACTTACTTTTTTATTTAACCATTACTCATCTAAAGCAAATTTGCGCAAAGCTTTACCAAGCTGAGACTGTAAAATTATTTCTCTACCAATATAAATTGCTCCATATCTTGTTAAGTGAGCTCTATCAGGGCTTATGAGACGACCAAGCTCATCTGTAACAATCACTCCATTATTATTGGTGAGTGGCTGCATCAACGAGATATAGTTTGTTGAAGAAATCACTTCAGATGCATTTTTATCTTCATCAGTTATATCTTGAAGTGCAGGGTTGCGGAGTAGTTTTCTTTCATTTAATTCTGTTCTAGCAATCCAATTATTATTGAAACCAAACTGTTTGGTACCTACAAAAAATAGACTTGCACCAACCTCGCTTGCAAATCTGAGGGCATTATCAATGCAAAGTGTATTAGTAGCTGTATCATAATTTGAAGCATAAACTATAATATCAGATTCTGTATATAGAACCTGACCACTATCAGTTTCAAACAAACTACAGATATCATAATCGTCCCTATAAACTAACTCGAGTTTTGAAACATCATAAGTTTCTCTGATAATATTTACAAAATCGCGCCCAAACGAATTACCAATTATAAGTATCTTTGGCCTAAAATTAGACCTAAAGCTATCTTTCTTGTAAATAAAGTTTCTCCGGTTGTAACTAATATCTATATCCTCAGAAGAAACAGATTCATCAAATACTCTCTCAACAAACCCATGACTTTTGTGCGCACTGAAACCAAATCCAAGTAATCCAAATGAAGATATAGTTATGATAACTAGGAATACTTTTACGTTTATTAATGACTTATTTCTGAAGGGTTTTTCAATATATTTCCAACTTACAAACGACAGTAGAAATGTCGCAACAATAACCATCCCATTAATGATATGTGTAGGTTCCGTTTGCTGATATATCTTTAAAAATGCAAACAAGGGTTGATGCCAAAGGTAAGCTGAATAACTAACCAGTCCAATTCCAACAAAGCCTTTAGCGCTTAGGAATTTGCCAGCAAGTGTTTTATTATTTGCGTACAAAACTAAAAGTACTGCACCAAGCACTGGAACAAGAGCATATACACCAGGAAATGGAGTTGTCTCATCGAAGAAAAATATTGAAAATATAATCGAAGTCAAGCCAAGAAGTGATAGTGAATTATTATTCTGCACTCCTTGTCTTTGTACAATAAATGCAGATATTGAGCCAGCAAATAACTCCCAAGCTCTTGTATGAATAAGGAAAAATGCAGCCTCAGGATTTTTAGATGATAGCCATCCGCTTAATGCTAAACTTAAAAAAGTTATAACAACAATTGACAAAATGACAACGCTTTTCCCGAATCGCCAAGTTAGCAGAAGTAGTAACGGAAAAAGTAAGTAATACTGTTCTTCTACTCCTAAACTCCATGTATGTAAGAGTGGCTTAAATTCCGAAGCCAAATCCCAATATCCAGATGTCAAATAAAGCAATACGTTATTAGCTGACAGAGTAGCTGCAACTAATGATTGTCCAAAATTTTCCAACGGATCTGGCAACATCCACATCCAAGCAAACGGAATACATACAAGCATTACAAAGAAAAGTGCTGGAAGTATTCGCCTGGCCCGTCGTTCATAGAAATTAACAATATTGAACCGCTTGTTCTCTATGTCTTCAATAAGAATTGTTGTAATCAAGTATCCACTGATTACAAAGAATATATCAACGCCAACAAAACCTCCACTCACTAATTCAAATCCAGCGTGGAATAAAATTATGGGTACAACAGCGAGTGCTCTCAAGCCATCAATTTCAGGGCGATATTCCAAGTCAACAATCCTTATTTTTATTTAATTAATTACTGTTGAATTGTCCTTATTTCAGTTCTTACCTGCAATAAGATATCAACTCACACATTTATTTTGTTGTAAAGTAACTAGATTAATAAGATCAATTATTTATACTAAAATTATTATTCCCACTCAATAGTGGCGGGTGGTTTGCCAGAAACATCATAGACCACCCTGTTAATTCCTTTGACTTCATTAATGATGCGATTAGAAATTTTAGCTAGTAAAGAATATGGCAGTTCAGACCATTTGGCAGTCATGAAATCAGTTGTTTCAACCGATCTTAATGCAACAACATACTCGTAGGTTCTTCCATCACCCATCACACCAACAGATTTTACGGGTAAGAAAACACAAAATGCCTGGGAGGTTTTGTCATACCAACCTGATTGTTCTAATTCCTGAATAAAGATATCGTCTGCCTCTCTCAATAAATTGGCATATTCTAATTTGACTTCTCCTAGAATTCTGACTCCCAGACCTGGGCCGGGGAAGGGGTGACGATACACCATATGATTTGGAAGACCGAGCGCAACCCCAAGTTTTCTGACTTCATCTTTAAAGAGCTCACGCAAAGGCTCTAACAATTTAAGGTGAAGAGTTTCGGGCAAACCCCCTACATTATGATGGCTCTTGATGTTATGACCTTTTTTAGTTTTACCACCTGCTGATTCAATAACATCTGGATAAATTGTCCCTTGAGCTAACCATTTCGCATTTTTAATTTTTTTTGATTCATCCTGAAAAACTTCAACAAAGTTTCTACCAATTATCTTTCTTTTCTCTTCTGGGTCATTAATCTCTATTAAATCATCCATAAACTTTTTGGTTGCATCCACATGAATGACTTTCACTCCAAGGTTTTCTTTAAATAAAGAAAGCACCTTTGTTGCTTCATCTTTTCTCAATAAGCCGTGATCAACAAAAATACATGTGAGTTGGTCACCAACTGCCCTATGCAGTAATGCAGCAGCAACGGATGAGTCAACGCCGCCAGATAAGCCTAAAATAACATGTTCATCATGAACTTGATTTTTTATATCCTTAATGGCGGTTTCAATATAATCCGGCATATTCCATTCTGGTTTGCAATCAGCGATATCTAATACAAATCTAGCTAAGATATTTTCACCTTGGCTAGTATGAGTGACCTCTGGATGAAACTGGACACCATAAATTTTCTTTTCATCATTAGCAATGGCAGCAATGGGGGTTGAGTCGTTGCTCGCAATAATTTTGAAGTGGTTTGGAATACTTTCCACCTTGTCTCCATGACTCATCCAAACATCGAGCAATCCATGTCCATCGGGATTTGTATGATCTTGGATATCTTTTAAAAGAAGTGAGTGGCCATGAGCTCGTATTTGAGCATGACCAAACTCACGCTTGGTACTGTTAGTCACCTTGCCACCAAGTTGTTCACATAAAGTTTGCATTCCATAACAGATTCCAAGGATTGGAATATTCATCTTAAATATTTCTTGTGGAGCCTTTGGTGTTTCATCTTCATACACTGAGTTTGGGCCCCCAGACAAAATAATTGCTTTTGGAGAAAAATCATTTATCTTTTCTGAGCTGACATCGTAGGGGTGGATTTCACAAAATACATTCATTTCACGAATACGTCTCGCAATTAACTGTGTATATTGCGAACCAAAATCTAAGATGAGTATTTTATCCAACTTAATCCAATCTATAATTTGGTGCTTCTTTTGTGATATGGACGTCGTGCACATGAGATTCGCGCATACCTGAATTAGTAATCTGCACAAATTCAGCTTTTTTTCGCATGTCATTGATATTTCCAACTCCAACATAACCCATGGATGCTCTTAAGCCTCCCATAAGTTGATGAATGACATTTTTAACCGAACCTTTATATGGGACTCGACCCTCAATACCTTCTGGGACTAATTTTTCAGCATTATCTTCCGTATCTTGAAAATAACGATCTTTAGATCCCTGTTGCATTGCTCCAATTGAACCCATGCCTCTATAAGACTTATATGAGCGACCTTGAAATAATTCAACTTCACCTGGAGCTTCTTCGGTGCCTGCAAACATACTTCCAAGCATAACGTTATAGGCCCCGGCAGCCAGTGCTTTAGCCACATCTCCAGAATAACGAATACCACCATCAGCAATGAGTGGTATTTTTTTTGCTTTTAATGCTTCCGCAACGTTGTTAATTGCGGTAATTTGAGGAACACCAACACCAGCAACAATTCTTGTTGTACAAATAGATCCAGGACCAATACCAACTTTGACGGCATCTGCACCCGCATCCACTAATGCTCTTGCAGCATCTGCAGTGGCGATATTGCCTCCAATCACATCAGTGCTTGAGAAATTTTTCTTGATCCAATTGACTCTATCGATCACGCCTTGGGAATGTCCATGAGCGGTATCAACCACAATAACATCCACACCAGCATCGACTAATAGTTCTACTCGTGCTTCAGTATCTGCACCGACACCCACGGCAGCACCAACGATTAATCTTTCTTTATTATCCTTGGAAGCAAAAGGATGATCAGATGATTTTTGAATATCTTTAACGGTAATAAGACCTTTCAGTTGATCGTTGTTATCAATTACGAGCAACCTTTCTAATCTATGTTGATGAAGTAAGCGCATCACTTCTTCTTTAGAAGCTTTTTCGTTCACAGTCACCAACCTTTCACGGGGGGTCATCACATTCTTAACTGGCTGATTTAAGTTCTCTTCGAATCTGAGGTCCCTGTTTGTAACAATACCGACCACTTTATTGTTTTCAATCACAGGTAATCCAGAAATTTTATGTTTCTTGGTTAAATTAATGACCTCATCAACCGTCATATTCGGGTCAATTACAATAGGATTTAAAACCACACCTGACTCAAAACGTTTCACTTTAGATACATGTTCCGCTTGATGTTGTGGAGACATATTTTTATGAATAATACCAATTCCACCTTCTTCGGCCATGGCAATTGCCAACTCAGATTCAGTCACGGTATCCATCGCAGCTGAAAGCAGGGGGATATTGATTGAAATATTTTGAGTGAGTTGAGTAACCAGTGAAACTTCTTTAGGTAATATGTTCGATCGAGCAGGGACTAATAAGATATCATCGAATGTTAAAGCTTGTTCTAAGAGACGCATGTTGAATTCCTTATCGCGCAAAACAAGATTATACAGAAAACTTAAGCTTTTGAGGAGTCCTCCTCATTATTCCCTCCACCTTTTTTCATTTTTTTTCCTTGCTCTGCTCTTTGTCTTCTTATTTCTTTGGGATCAGCAATGAGGGGACGATATATTTCAACTCGATCTTTCTCTCTTAATTCTTGCTCAATGGTGGTGTGTTTGCCAAAAATACCGACAGGACTTTGGCTAAGATCAATCTCTGGGAATTGTTGTTGTATTCCGGATTGAACTATCGCCTCTTGAACCGTCGTCCCTGTTTTGACATGGATGGGGATGATCAGTTGTTTGGTTGGAGAAGCGTAAGCCACTTCCACTAAAATTGTTTTATCACTGGTCATTATTGCTTTTATTTGCCTCTTTTATAAATTCATCAATAAATGTATTTGCAATCATGTTAAATACTGGTGAAATTAATTTTTCAAGGATAATATTACTAAACTGATATTCTAACTTTAATTCAATTTGGCAGCTATCATTGTCTAAATTTTTAAAAATCCATTGACCAGAAAGAGACTTAAAGGGACCATCAATTAGCTTGATCATCATTTCTTTATTTTGCTTTTTGGTATTTTCAGTGGTGAAAGTTTGTCTAATTCCTTTATAGTTAATTTCAATGGAAGCAATGGTTTTGCTGTTATCTCGTTCAAGGATTTGAGTCGATCCACACCAAGGTAAAAAACGAGGATAGTTTTCAACTGAGTCAACAAGTTGAAACATCTTTTTTGATGAATGAAGAACAATGGCTGATTTATGGATATTATGCATTTCTTTTATGGATAATGAACTATCAAGTACAATGCTATTTTAAATTACTTTCAACCTGATTTTGACTATTATTACCAATAAAAAAGCTTTCCATGACTACTTCATTGAAGAGAAGTATGAGGCGGGTATTGTCTTAGAAGGCTGGGAGGTCAAGGCTGTTCGAGACAATCGAATAAATATCAAAGAGTCCTATGTCATTATTCAAAGAGGTGAAATTTATTTATTAGGTTGTCATATTACCCCTCTTGGAGCAGCTTCAACGCACATTAGGCCAGATGCCATTCGCACTCGAAAGCTTCTTTTAAAAGGGCAAGAGATCGTCAAACTCATAGGTAAAGTGGAACGATCAGGTTTTACTCTAGTCCCACTAGACTTTCATTTTTCCCGCGGAAAAATAAAAGTACAGATTGGTTTAGCAAAAGGTAAAAAGCAATACGATAAACGTCAAACAGAAAAAGAAAAAGATTGGCAACGCGAAAAAGAACGTATTTTACGGTCTTCTAACAAGCAAGCATAGTATAATTAGATTTGATTTTGGGGCTGACCCGGTTTCGACGTGGGTTACAAAACAGAATAGGGCATACCGAGGCCTAGTGTCCTCGTAAAAAAAGCTAGAAAATTAGTAATCGCAAACGACGATAACTACGCTTTAGCTGCTTAATCCAGCTAAACGCTGTCCTGATATGCCACTCGCTCAGGTTACAGCGTCATATAGAGAGGCTCGGAAATTATTGGGTTACTTAGTAGTTTCTTAAATTTAAGGTGACTCGTTAATATATTCGGTTGCTTGTTACTGAAGTGTTAATTAAATTAAATAATAAGCTAAGTATGTAGAACTATCTGCGGAGGATTCGCGGACGGGGGTTCGATTCCCCCCAGCTCCACCATTTTTATATATAAATGGTTATTTTAAAATATATCATTTGGACTTTACTCTGTTATAAATGATTTTGATTCAAACCAGTCTTTTGCTTTAAATAAAGGAAATCCCTGAGTTTTTCTCCACCCAATTGATGTTAGAAGCTGAACGTTTATGTTGGGATATTTAATTGCAATATTATCAATTTGAGCTTTCCACCAAAAAGGACTTCTGACAGTAATATGTGCATTTTCACCATTAGGTAATTTTGCAGCTGCTGGGTAACAAGCTACATTTATTATTACCAGTTTTTTTGCATATTTAAATATATCTTCAATAATCAATGGAACATCTGCAACAAAAATATGCTCAAGAACATCAAAATTTATGACGCAGTCTACTAAGGCTCTTTCGTCTATTGCACGAGCAGGCTCAAATCTTAAACATTTTTTTAAATTATAAAAATCTTTTGCTGATAAACCTGATTCGTCAAAATTTTCTAATGACCAGTCAGAGCCGCCGCAACCATAATCTAATACTGACTCAACTTCAAATTTTGAGAGAAGTTCTTTAATTTGTTTTCTATAAAATCGTGATTCAAAATCTGAAAAAGCAGTCTCTACATGTGTTTCATCATTACGTTCATACCCATCCTTAGCCATTTTTTCATATAGCTCAATAAGTTTTTTCCCTTTATTACTTAAATTGTTAATCATTTTGTTGCGCTATAGTTTCTTAATATAATTTTAGGTTTTCTCAAAATGATAATTGTATACCACTTCTGTATTCCTCTTCATTTGTATACCAATTTGTATACCACTTTTAAAAAGAATGCATAAGAACACTATAGAAAATTATAGACATAGATAGGCGATTAAAGATTATTTAGTATCTATAATATAGTAGATTGTAGAACATTATAGAAAAGGGTCTGATGTTCCCCAGCTCCACCATATAAAAATAGTCTGATTATGAAGTTAGTTTGTGTGTAAATCTTTGCAATGTAGGTGCTATTAAGATAATGCAAATAAACACCACAGGCCAAGATATTTTCATAGCATATATGTATGTATCAAAAATTAATTCGTAGCTAATGTCTTTGAAGAAAATATGCGCAATGGTGACTAGTGATGCTGTTGCAAAAGACATCAAAAAAGCAAATATAACTTTTGCTACCATTTAACTACAGCTCTAAATCTAATCTCATTTTTTCTCAATTTTGAAATTGCTTCATTTATCGAATCAAAACGGAAAATTTCAACATCTGGATAAGTTTGATGTTTTTTTACAAATTCCAGCATTTTGACAATATTCTTTGGACTCCCTACAGGTGATCCTGAAATTGATTTACGCCCTTTCATGAGATTGAAAACACTTACATCTAAAGCATCCAATGTTGCTCCAACCATGTGGAGTCTACCCCTAGGCTTTAGGCACTCAAGATATCGATTCCAATTAAGTTTGTGATTTACTGTAGATATAATGAAATCAAACTTATCATTATATTTTTTTAAAGTTTCATCATCATTAGATTGAATAACTTCATTTGCCCCCATTAAAAGTATTCCATTTTTCTTTTCAGGAGACGAAGAAAAGGCTGTTACATCGCAACCAATTGCTTTGAGGAATTTAATTGCTAAATGTCCCAAGCCTCCAATTCCAATTACTCCAACCTTGTGATCTTTTTTTATATTAAATTCCATGATTGGAGTAAAAACTGTTATCCCTCCACATAATAATGGCCCAATTTTATCTAAATCCATTCCTTTTGGTATAGGGATAACAGCTGTTGAATCAGCATTTACAAATTCGGCAAATCCACCAGTTTGACTATAAATAGTTTTTTTTGTTTTTACACAGAAATTGAAATCATCATTTTTACAATATTCACAATTATGACAATATCCAGAGTGCCAACCCAGCCCAACTATGTCTCCAACATTATGGTTTTTTACATTTTTACCTATACTAATGACTTCACCAATTATTTCATGACCAGCAACAAGAGGAAATTTAGAAAGATTCCAAGCATTATCTATTGCGCTTATGTCACTATGACATATTCCACAGTTGATGACTTTAATTGAAACTTCATTGTCATGTATATCGGGAAGTTCTGTAATAAGCAATTCTAAATCATCTTTATTTTCAATTTTTGCGTAAGTTTTATTTTTCATATAATTAACTTTAGCATTAGTTGTAAACATTATGTTTGGATTACAGTATAAATTCTAATGTATTACTCAATCCATATGTCATTTCAAATTCATATGTCAATTCATATGTCAATTTGCAGCGGCTTGAAATAGAGGTTGATAGAGAATGGTGGAGTTAAAATGACATATTTCTAGTAATTTGAGTATTATTATAGATATAGAGGGATGAATAGATATTATTTCTTCTGACATTTATGTAAATTAAGATAAGATTTATCTGATAACTTAAATAATAATTAAATATTTTTGAAGAATTTTTTATACAAAATAATCGATTTGCCATTTATATATAACTTTATTCAAAAAATTTTTTATCATAAATTATCAGTAACTGAGTGGAACAAAATTATTGGAAGTACTTCCAAAAAAAAAATTTTAGATATAGGTTGTGGCCCTGGTGATGAATCTGTTAATTATCATAATGCTTTTTATTATGGATTAGATATATCACCAAGCTATATACGAAATGCCAAGAAGAAATATAAAGATAATGGTGAATTTTTTTGCTGTTCAGTCGATGCTATAAATAAATTGAATATTAATGACATTGATATTGTTCTTATGAAGGGTGTGATGCATCACCTTTCTGACAAGCAATTGAATAATTTATTTAGTAATTTAAAAAAAATGACTAATAAAAATATGAGAATAGTCACTTTAGATTGCCTATTTTTTAGTGGTCAAAATTTTGTTTCTTGGTTTTTGACTTTTCTTGATAGGGGAGAGTATGTGAGAACAGAAAAGGCATATCGAGAGATTGTGGAAACACATTTCAAGATTAAGTATTCATCAATAATTGAACAAAAACTGCCCCCAATCCACAGATTATTTTATAAAATAACAAATAAATAATTTTTTTAGTAATAAAAATTTAGTCCATTATTAATAGTAATTTATATGAAAAAAAATCATTATAGATTTGAAGGAAGATTAAAAAAAGAATTTCCCTCACAAATTCTTGTTGATATTACCGAGGTATGCAACCTTGCATGCATTCATTGTCCTCACCCTGATTTTAAAGTGTCACAACATTATAGCGCTCAATATATTGATAAAGACCTTAATGAAAAACTTGTAGATGAAGTTAGGCAGCATGGTAAAGGTTTAACGCAATATATAAGATATGCAAGCAATGGCGAGCCCTTAGTACATCCTCATGCTTTTGATATGCTTGATTATGCTGTTCAAAACTCAGGGACTTTAGTTACATTAACAACTAATGGAACCATCCTTAATGAAAAGAGAATAAGAAAATTAATAAAATCTGGCTTACATATGATTGATGTAAGTATTGATGCATATGAAGAAGAAACATATAAAGTAATTAGAAAAGGTGGAGATTTAAAAGTTACTAGAAAAAATGTACTTAGACTACTCGAAATTATTCAAGAAGAGAAAAGTAAAACTAAGGTTATTGTCAGCTTTGTAAAACAAGATGAAAATCAAGATGAGGTAGATATCTTTTATAACTATTGGAAAAAAAAGGGGGTTAGTGATGTTCTAATAAGAGAACAACATTCCTGCTCAGGAGCTAAAGAAGAAATAAAGTTTTATAAAAATAGTAAAAATATTGATAGGCGTCCTTGTGTATATCCTTGGGAAAGAATTGTTTTAAATGCACGAGGTGATTTATCCTTTTGTCCATCAGACTGGGTGCATGGATCATATATTACAAAATATAAAGACCATACAATAAAAGAAGTTTGGAATGGGGATTTTTATAAAAAACTTAGGGAGGCCCATTTAAAAAATGATTTTGAAAATTTTAATTTTTGTGGCCAGTGCCCAGACTGGCAAACAACTTATTGGCCAAGTCAAGAAAATAAAGCATATGCTGATTTGATAGCAAGAAATTTTATGGATGAGTAGTGTAGCAATATTACAATCTAATTATATTCCTTGGGTTGGATATTTTGAATTAATGCAAAGTGTTGATTTTTTTATTATTTATGATGAAGTGCAATATACCAAAAATGACTGGAGAAATAGAAATTTAATTAAAACAGACAAAGGCAAACTTTGGCTTACTATTCCTTGTAAAGTTAAAGGTGAGAATTTTCAATCTATTTCAGATGTAATTGTTTCTAATAATCACTGGAGAAAAAAACATTGGCTCTCATTGTCAAATTATTATAGGAAATCAGAATTCTTTGCCTCCTACAAAGATATTTTTCAAAAAATATATAACCAAAACAACATTGAATCACTTTCAGAAATAAACATATCATTTATAAAAGAAATAAAAAATATCCTTGGAATTGATACTAAGATAATTAATTCATCAGAAATACCAAGAAAAAAAGAATCATATAAAAATCCAACAACAAGACTTGTTGAGATATGTGATGCATTAAATGCAAGTTCATATAAGTCCGGACCTGCAGCAAAAAAATATTTTGATGTAGAATTAGCAAAGAGTAATAAAATTGATATTGTTTGGTTTGAATACAAAGAATATAAAGAATATAAACAGCTTTACCCACCATTTATAAAAAATTTAAGTGTTCTTGATTTAATATTTAATATTGGTAATGATGTAAAAAAATATATTGATACTGTTTAAAAAATGAAAAAAAACTTACATATTGTTATCCCAATATATAACAATTATCCGTCAATTAGCGAGCTTGTTCAGAGATGTTTAAAACTTCAAAATAATATTAAAGATTATATTATAAGACTTATTCTTATTGACGATGGATCATCAGATAATTCATGGTCTGAATTAGTAAGAATTAATAAAAAATATAAAAGCAAACTTAAATTAATAAAGTTATTAAAAAACTTTGGCCAAATGAATGCAATCCTTGCTGGATTGGAAAGTGTAAATAATAATTCTACCTTCGTTATTTTATCTGCAGATCTTCAAGATCCGCCTGAAATAATCCTCAAACTTATCGAAGAGGAAAGGAAGGGGTTTGAAATAATTTTTGCGGTAAGAAGTAATAGAAATGATGGTTTTATAAACAATACATTATCTAATTTAGCATGGTTAATACTAAATAAGTTATCAAATAAAATGCTCCCCAGGCAAGGTTCTGATTTTATACTTTTTACATCTAAAGTAAAAAATGAGTTAATTCAAAACTATGACAAAGAAATATTTATTCAAAGCAGGTTAATAAATACTGGGTTTTCATTTTCAATGGTAAAGTATGAGCGTTTACAACGAAAATATGGCAAATCTAGTTCTTCATTTTTAAAAAAATTGAGTTATTTTATTAATGGTTTATTTGATGAAACAGGAAAATGGATTAGATATTTTTCATTCTTTTCATTTTTAACATTTGTCTTTACTTTTGTGTTGAGTATGACTTACGTAGCGATATACTTCATAATGGAACCAAAAGTACCTGGATATACTTCCTTGATTGTCTTCATGCTTGGTTTATTTTCTATTAATTTCTTATTTATTAGTATGTTAGGTGAATATTTATGGAAAATTTATCAAAATACTAATAATAAAAAAAAATATATTATTGAAAAAGAGATAAAGTTTAATGAATAGTTTTTATAAAAAAAACTTTACCAAGGACAAAAATAATATCTTTATCCCTGTATTACAAAAAAAGAATAGAGAAAAGTTTCTTGATAAGATTGAAGAAGAGTGGAATGAGCTTGAAAAGCAATCTTTTTGGTATTATTTTAGAAAAAAAATTATATTTACACTTATAAAGAAAAATTTCAAAAAAAAAGAAATAGTTGATATAGGTTCAGGTAGCGGAATCAATACATCATATTTTAATCAAAAGGGATATAAAACATTATCTATTGAGCCCACATATAATTTAGCTTTAAACCAAATAAAAAATAAAATTGAAAATGTTTATTGTTTTGATATTCAAGAAGATATACCAAAACAAACTTCTAAAATTTTCCCCAATGTTGCCCTTTTGGATGTTTTAGAGCATATAGAAAAAGATGAGGATTTTTTAAAAAAATTACTTATTCTTTTAGAAAATAATGGATATCTTCTTATAACTGTACCAGCATTTAATTTCTTATGGTCTTCAGAAGACAATATAGCTGGGCATTATCGAAGATATACAATACCAAAAATTAAAGAGCTTCTTAACAAAAATGGCTTTAAAGTAATATATAGTTCATATTTCTTTTCATTTTTAGTTTTACCTATCTTATTGTTTAGAAAAACGAAAAAAATCGATGAGAGAGATATGTCGCTATCAAAAGCTCATCATTCCTTTTTATTTAAATTTTTATTTTATCCACTTTATATAATTGAGTTTGCATTTATAAAATTAAAAATTAAAATCCCTTTTGGAAGCTCTTTAATTGTAGTTTGTAAAAAACAAATTTAATCCTAAAAAAAATTTTACTATATTTATTGGGTGGCTATCGAACACTATATTATCTATAGCACTTTATAATAAATTCGTGTTTTTTTTAAAGCTGATATTGTTTTTAGTATTTCCTAGATAATTGGAATCTTTTTTATTTTTTAATAAAAAAATTGTATTTCAAAAAATTTTAAAGTGTTACTTATTTGGCGGTTTACGTTATAGTATATTTTGTTATATACATTCTTTCTTTAGATATATTTAATTTAATAATTTCTTCCAATTAGTTATTATATTAAGTAAAACTTTTTTTAATTTTTTAAAATAAAGTGAATAATATTCAATTAGTAATTTAGTTTTTTATTTACCAAACTATGAGGTAAAAATGATTCCATTTAATAGAGTTGCTTCAACAGGTAATGAACATAAATATATCCTAGAGTCTATTAATGGTGAGAAAATTTCAGGTGATGGACCATTCACGGAAAAATGTCATAAATGGTTTGAAAAAACACTTCGTTGTCCAAAAGCACTTTTAACCCCATCTTGCACACATGCATTAGAGATGAGTGCAATACTGCTTGATATAAAACCTGGCGATGAAGTGATTATGCCATCTTATACTTTTGTATCTACTGCAAATGCATTTGTCTTACGAGGAGCAAAAATTGTTTTTGTAGATATTCGTCCTGACACAATGAATATTGATGAAAGTAAAATTGAACAAGCCATAACGGACAAAACAAAAGTTATTGTACCTGTCCATTATGCGGGGATAGCATGTGAAATGGATAAGATAATGTCACTAGCCAATAAATATGATCTTTATGTAATTGAAGATGCTGCCCAAGCAATGATGAGTAGTTTCAATGGAAAAATGCTTGGTACGATTGGTCATTTAGGTGCGTTTAGTTTTCACGACACAAAAAATTTCACCAGTGCAGGCGAAGGTGGGCTTTTGATTATCAATGATAATAAATTTATTAATCGTGCAGAAATTATTAGAGAAAAAGGTACTAATAGAAGTCAGTTTTTTAGAGGAATGTCAGATAAATATTCATGGCTTGATATAGGAAGTAGCTATTTAATGAATGATGTTAGTGCGGCACATTTGTGGAGTCAGTTAGAAAAGGCAGATGAAATAAATAGCAATAGAACTAAGAGCTGGGAATTTTACTATAAAAGTTTAGAAAAATTAAAAGAAAAAGGCTTTATTATGCTTCCAACAAAGCCAAAAGGATGTGAACATAATGGACACATGCTCTATATAAAAGTAAAGGATTTGAATGAAAGAACAAAATTACTTAAATATTTAAATCAAAATGGAATTAACGCTCTTTTTCATTATGTACCTCTCCACTCATCCAGTGCTGGATTAAGATTTGGGAGATTTAACGGTGTCGATGAATATACCACTATTTGTTCAGAGCAATTAATTCGATTACCGCTTTGGTTTGGTATTTCAATTGAAGAAAAAAAATTTGTAATTGATAATATTAATAAATTTTTCTCAGTATAAAATCAATAATGATTAAACAAATATTAAGCAAAAATTCTAAGCTTATATATAAAATATTAAACATAAGTTTTATGTTAGCGCTGTTTGGATTTTTTTTATTTTTTGTACTTAACGCTAACAGAGGTTTTGATATAACTGATGAATCTTATTCTATTTTATGGGCAAAGCAACCCGAAAATGTTTCTTCGTGGATTAATCCATTTGGTTTTATAACCAAGTATATTTGGCTCTTTTCTGGTGAAAATATAGGATTCTTTAGGATTTTTTCTGTTGTAATCTTGTTTTTAACTGGACTGGTCTTTGCAATATCCCTAGATTATTTTTGGTCCAAAAAACATCATCAAGCAAGTAATAATTCACTGAAAATTATCCCTATTGCAGCGTTAACTGTAACGAGTTTAATATACTTCCACAGATGGCAATTATTTATTTCATATAACTTACTTACTCTTGTAAGCTGTCTATTGGTCATTTCTGGCTTATTTTTAGGGTATGGACAAAATAAAAATCGAATTTTTATAATGATTACGGGGGGTGTAATTGTTGGATTTGGTGTATTTATTGCTTTCCTATCTAAGCCTACAACCAGTATTTTATTGGCTATTATAGTTTTAGCATGGATCACTTTTTATCATCAAAATAGTAAAAAAAATTATTTTATAGGCGCTGCAGGCATGACTGCACTTATTCCATTTCTTATGTTTATTTATTTAAAATTAGGGGGGATTGGTGAGTTTTACACAAATTTTTCTAACGGCATTCATTTAATTGAATTGGCACAAACTGGTCACGACTTGAGATCTTTGATCTTAAAAATTTATATTTCATATAGACCCTTAATATTAACTCCAGCTTATTATTTTTTTCATGCTCCAGTTTTCATTTTATTATTGGCTCTGTTATTTTCACAAAGCTCTAAGGAATATTACAAAAAAAATAGAGAAAAGATTGTTATATTTTTGACTTTTTTCTTTTTGCTATCAATAGTTTTTTCAATGAAAGAATCTCATTTAAACAATAATAAAGAATTACTTACATTTTTTACCTTCTCAACTATCTCACTTTTTCTGAGTGTTCTCACTTTTAGTAGACTAGACAAAGTAAACAAAGATCAAATAGTGAATATCGATGCGTACAAAATAGTTGTATTATCACTTTTTGCATTACTTTTTGCATATGCTTTTGGAACAAGAACCTTGATGTCAATACGTCAATTTGGAGCATTGATATTTATATTTGCAATATGGATATATTCATTCAAGATATTGCTTATGCGGTATGAGCAAAAGAAATACATAATTGTAATGCTTAGTTTGCTAATGTTCATAATGACAGCAAAACTAATCGAAACTGCCTACATTAAGCCAAATAGATTAATCTCTAATATTGCTTTACAAGATATTGATGTTGAGTTTCATGGAGTTAATGGTGTTTTAAAGGTAGATAAAACAACTGCAAAATATGTCAATGACCTAAAGGACATAGCCTTTAGGTTTGGATGGAAAGAGCAAAACCTATTGATTGACTTAACAGGAGCTACTCCTGGCGCTCTAGTAATTCTGAATGCGAAAATAGTTGGAAGTCCGTGGTTGGTTGGCGGCTACCCTGGCTCTGCTAACTACATCAAAGCTTATATTAAACAATCAGGAGAAAATCCATTTGACAGTTGGATTTTAACAGCACCTTATGGGAAGAGAAGTGTCCCTGTTTCAGTTCTTTCAGATGATGATTATAATTTTGAAGAAAAATATCAACTGGTTGGGAGTTTTAGAACAGGACATAGAAATGAATTGCAATTTTTGTGGAAACCAAAGAACTAGCCATGAAATATATATTATTTTGACTTTTATAAACTTTAGAAATGTTGCCGAATTATTTACTTTGAAACTAATTTTTAAAAAAAACCTTTCATAACAAAATTACCCAAAAAATGACGATATCAGATAATTATCTTAAGTATTTAAATCATTTTCATAAAACTGATACATTATTTAACTTCCACAAAAAAAATTCAAATGTTGTCGCTTTACGACACGACGTAGATCACTCAATTGATGCTGCTTTAGAAATGGCTTTTTTTGAAAATTATCATGGATACAAATCTACTTATTTTTTATTACCATTTGCGTCATATTGGAATAGCAAAGATTTTTTCAAAAAAGTCCTTCAAATTCAGAAATTTGGACATGAGATTGGAATTCACTTTAATGGAATATCAGATTGGATTGAATTAAGAACTGACGATATCTTTCTTGATTTTGAAAATCAAATTAAAGAATTTAAAAACCATAATATTGATGTAAATGGTATTTCATCGCATGGCGATGGATTATGTTATAAGTTTAATTTTATCAATTATTGGTCTTTTTCAAATCTAAAACCTGATAATCCTAAATTATCCGAGAATGGTAGAACTGCTGAGGGAGTATTTGATTTATCAGCTACGAGATCAATTAATTATCCTAATAATGAGTTTTTAACACGAAAGGATGGAAAGGTTTTTCATTTTTGGTCTATTGATTATAAAAAATTAAATATTGATTATCATGCATGGCATCTTAATTTTGATAAATATTATTCTGATTCAGGTGGGTCATGGAAAAGAACTGGTGATCCAATTAATTCTGATTTAAAAAATACTAAAACTCAAGTTTTAATCCATCCAGAATACTGGCTTGAAAAAACTAAATTATATTTTTTTCTTGGCACTGCTAGGTCAGGTTCGACCTGGCTTACAAAGATTCTTAATGAATCAACAAATATTACTGCGAGACATGAGTATTTACTCAATCAAGACTTTTTCAATAAAAAATCTAATTTTAAAAATACTCATAAAGTAGTGATGCTAGAAAACAATAAATCAATAGTTAAACAAAAATTTATTAAATTCTGGGAGGAGGTAAATTCTAGTAAATATGATATCGCAGAGGTTAATATTTATTTAGAAAACTTTTTGCCTCAATTAAAAAAAATATTTCCTGATGCAACATATATTTTTATAAAACGAGATATAAAAGAAATAGCATCATCTCTAATGAACAGGGGTTGGTATGAAAAGTACCCTGATCCAGCGCGACCAAGAATAAAAAAACCTATTAATAATTTGTTAAATTTCAATGGTCTAAATTTGGCTAATAAACAGTTTTTTAGAATATTAAATTACATAATTCAGGTTAGGGGTAATTTGAATAACAAATGTAATGATTTAATTGATATGAATAAAGCTTTCCAGGATAAAGATTACTTAAAGGAAAAACTTTATAACCATGGTATATATTTATATCCACAGCTTATCAAAAACTATAATAAAAAAATAAATTTAAATAAGAATAATAATTATCCGCAGTACCATAAATGGCCAAATGAACACAGGTTAATATACAAAAAAGCTTTATCAGGTTTGGACAAATTTAATCTTAATAAAAAAAATAACAATTACTCTCAAATAATGATTAAAGATGTAAATTTTAATAATATATATAGAAGTTATATTTCCAATTTTAATGCGCTACCATTAAATATTCTTTTAAAAAAATTGTTGAGTAATAATATTGCAATTAAAATTAAAGTTAATATTATTGTAAATGTAAAAAGTTTAGGCGATAGAAAAATTCCCATTTTTCTTAATGAATATTCTTTAAAATCAAAAGTTTTTAAAAGAAATACTTTATTTATCTCAAATAATGAAAAAAAATATCATTATGAGGCATTTCTTCACCCCAGAACTAAATTTTTAAATTTTTCCATACCACGAAATAATTTAATAAAACTAAATTTCACTAAGTTTACTTATAAAGTTTTTATATAATCCTTGTTGAGGTTTTTTTTCTTATTCATTAGTTTAATGAAATTAGTATTAAACTTGCAGAGTTAAATTATAAGTTAATCTCTATATCAATTTTAATTATGGTTTGTAGTGAGATTTGTTTATGATATTCTTCTAGCATGTTTGCTAAATATAAAAATTCTAAAATCGCTTTAAAAGAAACTGATGATTTTTATTTAAATTCTGGTTTTCAATATAGTTTAAATTATGTAACTAAATGGCTTAAAGATAATATCAAAGTTCCAAAATCAGGAGCTATTCTTGATTTATGTTGTGGTGATGGTATTTGGTCTCACGGTTTCGAAATTTTAAATCCAAAATTAAATGTTTATGGTTGTGATATTTCATCAGGCGGTATTGAAAAAGCAAAGTCAATTCTAAATAAAAAAAATGCTCAAAACTTCACTATTCAAGATACTGAGAAACCCTTAAATTATGATAAAGGTTTTTTTGATTTAATTTTCGCGAGAGGTCCTGGATTATATAATCAACATAATTTTTCATCTAAAGAGGCAATTAATATTATTGAAAGTTGGCACTTGCTACTAAAAGATGATGGTCGCTTTTATTCAATATTTGCATCCAAACCCTCAATGTTTGGTAAATATACAAATATGAATGAATCTGTTTTGCCTTATAATAGATCACCGCGAAAAACAAAAGCAGTAAATTTTTTGGGTGGTAAATTTCATCATTCCATTGTAAGTTTTTTAAAGCCCTTTGAAAAATGCAAGTCGGTTGAGATTGATCAATATTGGTTTAAAAATAACCTTCATTTTCTTGTTACAAAAAAAGCTATATCTCATAATTAAATTTCTCAAGATAGCCTTTTGCAATATCATTAAATTTTTTTATATCCTTAGAATTCATATTTTTTTTCCATTGTCCAACACTATCATTATTTATTGGTTTGATTAAACTAGACATTGATAAATGATGTGATTTGTATATTGTCAAATCTTGCTGATCATGATTCATCATTTTTTTGTCATACACTATGTTTAACTTGTTGCAAATTTTTTTTATTTCTTCTTCTGGTGAGTTAACAAATTGTTCATAGATCACTAAATGAGAATTCTCATAATTTTCATTTAATTCAATAAGTTTATTTACATAAGTGACCCAGTTATTAGCAATTTTCTCAATACTTTGATCGTTTTTTTTTAAATTTTTTAATTGACTGAAGAAAACGTCTCTTCCATCCCTAATAATTCCAAAAAAAAAAGGATTTTTATAATTTTCTATATACCCATTAAAAAATTGCGAGCACTTGGCCCCCCAAATCGACTTTTTCTCCATTAGCATTTTAGTTTTTGATAGCTCCTCTACAAACGTATAAGCAATTTTTTCAATAGTGCTATTCTTTTTAAGTAATATTCTTAATATTTCAATAAATTGATCTTTGTTAATCCCACTTCTTTCAGCTCTTAAAAGAAATGTGTTCAATAATTGGAGTTCTTTTATATTTGATATTTTTTTATTTAATTGAAGATTTTTTAATCCATAGAGAATGTTATCAATCCCCAATCTTTCCAACATATTTGGATATAGTTCATACGACATTGATATTTCTTTATGAGAATCGAGAACGGTTGTTAACATTGTTCCGCCTGACCTGCTTAATCCTCTAACAAAAATACAACCAAATTTTTTATTATTAATAGCAGTATATTTATTCAATTGAATCAATTCCTTGCTCTTGATTACCAAATATTTTAAACGACTTAGTTGATAAAATTGTTTTATTTAGGATTTTATCGTCATTATTTAGATATGAAATTAAAAGTGTAACCTTTCTAAGATTTAAATAGAATAAATTTAAAGATGTAAAATAACTAAAAATATTTTTACACGATGAGACATATATTCTAATTCCTAATAATAAAAATAAAGAATAAGAAGTAATTTCATCCCCAGAAAGATTTATATTTTTCATGTAAATGACAACCCCAATAATTATAAATACCAAGAAGAAATTTGAATAATTTTTACTTTTTTGAATTATTAAAAATCTATTTATAAAGCTGATAATAAATTTATCTACTTTCTTATTTTGGTTTTTATTATTTCTAAAGCTTAGTTGTAAATTTTTTAATGAATTTTTGTAATTTTCTTGATATCTAAAGGCCGATTTACTCGTTTTAATTTGTAAAAATAAAAGAATAGTAAACAATGTGCTTAATATTAAAAACAATATCAAATTAAAATAAAAGATAGCAATAGTTAATGTAGTTACTACTAATAAATCAAATATATTTATAAGTGAAATTCTTACTAATCTTGTGAAAATACCAATGTCACTTATAAAATCTATCATATTTTCATCTACATTCATTTTTTCTGAGAAAAATTTTTTAATCTCCTTAATATTAACAACATACTGTTTTATTAATTTATTAATTATGCTTGCAGCATGGTTAATTATTCTTTTATTAACCAAATAGAACATTAAAAAAGATAAAATTATCGAAATCATAAGAAGAAAAATAAAATACCAAAAACTTAACTCGAATGAATGTGTGAGTAATTTAATTTGTAATTCGCTTGCGTCATTAGTAAATAAATATTTAAATAGCTTTGTTGTGTAAGATAGGGAAATAGCTAATAGAATAGCACTAGATACATACATTGAAGCTATTTTTATTATTTCATTTATTTCACTAAATATTGTCTTTTTATAAAAATATATTAATAAGTTAAAATAGTAACTATTTCTTTTAAATATATTAATCACAATAAATTTTTTATAAAGATTGGACTGTTAATTATATTACCAGATAAACCATATCGCTTAATTTCTTTAGCTGATGGATATAAAGTTTTAAATTTATTTTTTTCAAAAAAACAAATTTGTTTATTTATTGTGTCCATAATTTTTTTCTGATTTTCTTTGATATCTATTATTTTTGGAATTCCGTTCCATGGTGCTATCCATGCAGAACCATCTGAATTTACCATAGATGCTAAATAATCAATATACTTCTCATGATTTAGGAGATCATCATAGAACCAATATGCGTTAATTGAAAATTTACAAAATAATAGGTCAAATTTTTTATTATTTTGTTTTAAATGAATATTTTTAAGATTGCCTTCAGTTACAGAATATTTTCGATATTTTCCTAGCTTTATTACTGCCTGATCTTTATCAATTGCATATAAATTTTTTTTATTTTTATTATCAATTAAGTTAAAAAAATCATAATGACCAGGACCCAAATCCATTATTTTTTTTTGTTTGAAATCAAAATTTGAAAAAAAATCATTTAAAATGTTAATAAAGGGAGTATCTGACCTATTAGGATTAGCTATATTTGGCTGATTTGCATTCTTTATAATCTCTATTTCAATTGAGTCTCTGATCATAATTTAAATATTTTTCTTAAAAAACTAAAGGCGTTATGCTTATTAATTTGCTTAAGATGCATCTCAAAAAAATTATTTTTCGTATAATCAAAATTTAAGATATTTTTATACCATTCTTGATCTTCTAAAATTTTGTTAGGTTTCATATTTTTATCATAGTATTGAGGATGCAGTAAAATTCTATATCTTCTTCCAGGCTTCATATTTTTTAAAAAGTTAATTAACGACCTAGAGCTTGGGTTTACCCATTTATTTGTATTATTTATACCCCCATCAGAAAACGTTTTCTCAAATCTTGCAGAAATTTTATTATGTACCCATATTAAATTTTTATTATATTGATATTTAAAAGAATAGTTATTGATGTTATCTTTTCCTGTAACTCCACCGTGAGCAGAAAAATATTTAATATTGAAAATCTCTCTCAATTCATCAATATCAGCATTAAATATCTTATTAGCAACCTTTAAATTATGTAATGACTGTTCAACTGCGTTCATGTGGTATCCAATAATAAAACCTTTTTTCTGGCACCTTAGTAGAAATTTTTTATCTAAATTATAGTTAGTAAAGCTTAGTTTTTTATTTATTTTTAATTCTGTTCGATTTACTCTCTTGTTAAAAATCATTACACTTGATTTAATACCGAGTCTAATTTCTTCTTTCAACAGCTTCTCTGTTCGTTCCGGAACGGAATCGACGTCATGCTGAAATAAAATGTATATTTTATTTTTATCTTTTATTTTATTCCAGTTATTATATTCCTTTGGATATTGCTTTTCTGGATAATCATTTTTTTGCCAACATAAATTATCATATGTGATTATTTTATATTGATTATTTTTTTTTAAATATTCAAATAAATGAATTAGATAATCGATTGGAAAATAAGCACTTGGATTAGTTTGAAAAGGTTGCATAGAAATTAAAAAATTAGATAATCAAGTAGATATTATCATAGACATAATGCCTAATTTAAAATAACAAGCTATCAATTTTTTTATTATATTTCGATTATTGGTATTTATAGTTTAATATTTTTGTGTAATTAACCTTTATGCATAATATCTAACCAAACTAAAAAGATAAAAACATAATGAAAATATTAGTACTTTTAGGTAACCCTATTGACCATGATAGTAGGGTTAAAAATTTAATTACTGCATTATCAAAAGATAAATCAAACTTAATCTTCTTGCAGTATCTAAAAAATGATACAGAACAAAGTGATTATAATTTTATGAAAAATAATGTAACTGTTAAAAGTTACATTCTCTCCAAGAATTTAATTTACTCCTTTTTTTTATTATTCTTTCCTAATTCTTTTAAATCAAAAAAAATAATCAAAAAAAATAAAGCTATAAACACTAATCCACTTTATACAAAATTTAGGTTTATATATATCCCGATAAGATATATATATACTAAAATGTATTTATTATTAAGAGGTTTGCTTTTATTAGATCCAGGTATTCAAACCTGGATCTTTAAGAAGGATGCTTTAAAATTTAATCCTGATATTATTCATGCAAATGATTTATCTACTCTAGGACTTGGTGTTAAAATCAAAAAAAAATGTAGGTCTAAACTTATCTATGATTCACATGAACTTGAAACTGATAGAAATCTAAAGCTATCTTTTGTTCAAAAGTGGATTAGACATTATGTAGAAAAAAAATGTATTAAATATGCAGATAGGGTCATTACTGTTTCTGAGAGCATAGCTAATCATTTGTCTAAGTTATATTCAATTAAAAAACCTTTAGTAATTTACAACACACCTAATTTTAAAACCTTGAAAAAAAAATCATCAATCAAGGAATGTATATTTACTAAAAATATCGTGGATATTAGTAATGTTAATATTATTGTATATATTGGTTTAGTTACGTTTAACAGGGGTTTAGAGACCTTGGTAAGCTCTTTCATAAAATTTTTTCAAGAACCAATTAATAATAAACCTAATTATTTATTTATAGTAGGACCTATGTCATCTAAGTTTTACTCTTCAAATTTAGGTTTATTTGATCAATGTCGAAATAATAATATTTACGTCTTGCCGCCCGTTTCATATCTTGAAATTATTAATATTTTTAAATATGCAAATGTAAGTGTAATTCCAATTCAGAATTGTTGTAAAAGTTATGACTTTTGTTTACCTAATAAACTTTTTGAAAGTGTGTTTTCTAATTTGCCGGTTGCAGCATCAAATCTATTTGAACTTTCTGAATTTATTAAAAAATATAAATGTGGTGAAATTTTTAATCCAATAGACCCTGAAGATATGGCAAAAAAAATTACTAAAATATTACTTAGTGACAAAAAAAAATATATTAATGATAGAAAAATTGAAGAAATTAAAAAGATTTATTCAATTGAAGTTCAGAATAAGAAATTAATTGATTTATATTCTAGTATTTAAGATTTTCATATGTTAATTAAATTTTTAGCCATATAATTTTATTTTAAATTAGTAAAAAAATTATAAAGCGTAACCAATCAATTTAAATTTTTTACTTATCGAATGTTAAATAATATTCTCAAACACTCTTTTTCCCGTATATCTATTGTTTTAATTAATCAACTTTCTGTTCTAATTGCGATACCTATTTTAGCTTCAAGATTAGAGTTTTTTGTTTTTGGGCAAATTGCAGTTGGGTTTGTAATAGTACAATTATCTTGGGTCATTAGTGATTGGGGTGTTCAGCACTATAGTATAGAGAGCTGGAATAAAGCAAAAAAGTTGAGTGATAAAAATAGATTTATTAGCCTGCTATTAGCTCTTCGAATAATTGTTGCCGTCATTTGTTTATCGGTTATTCTTTTTTTAATTTATACAAACTTTCTAAACTTTCCTTTTATTTTTTGTATTTGTATTATTCCCAGCATTTTATTCGGTGCAGCATATCCCCTTTGGTTTTTCCAAGTTAACAAAATTCCACAAACCATGATTTTGCCAACATTTATGTCTCGACTGGTTTATTTGCTCGTCATATATTTATTTGTTAACGATAACTCATCAGCTCACTGGGCTTTCTTAGCGCAAGGAATTAATATGGGAGCAATTACGGTGTATGCATATGTATCTATGGTTGTGCGACATTCCTACTCCTGGATAAATTTCAATCAAAAACAATTCATGCTGGTTCTTCGATCAAGCTTACCTTATTTATTAAATGCAGTGACTAATAATCAAATTAATACCTTATGGGGGTTTGGTCTTGCTGTTGTAGGTGGACCAATGGCTATGGCAATTTTTAACCTAGGTGATCAGATTTATCGAATGGGAGGGGCTTTAACCAATGTAATTGCACAGTCGGTCAGAATATATTCTAAGGAGTGTAGTTTTAATAAAACCTTACCTACGGTTTTATTTTTCATTCTGCTGTATTTGATAACCGCTTTTATTGTTATTTTTTTTGCTAAAGATATCGTTATGAAATTTTTTAATCCGGATTATTATGAAGCAATCAAGTTAATTCAAATAATGACGATTATATGGGCTTTGCATGCCATTATAAAAATACTGAATTATCCAATCTTAGGAAAATTTTATAGCACTCATTTTATAAATAGATTGACTTATAAATTCTTGATTCTTCATGTGCTATTTTTTTTAGTATGGATTAATTTATTCAACTCACCCTTATCCATGTCTTTTTTCTTTGGATGTGTTGTTCTAGTTCATTTATTAATATTTTTCTATCTGGTTTTTTATAAATTATATTTATAAAAATGATTTCTAACTTTAATCGTTTTAAAAAAATTTGAATTTTATTTTTAAAATCCTAAAATGGTGTTAAACATACAATTTAAGGATAGTCATGAACTTAGAAAGCATAGCTCTGCACTCAGGGTATACATCAGAATCTACAACCAAAGCAGCTACAACGCCAATCTATCAAACCACTTCATTTACATTTGATAACACGCAACATGGAGCTGACCTCTTTGATTTAAAAGTTGAAGGTAATATTTATTCAAGAATTATGAATCCAACCAATGCCGTTTTAGAGCAAAGAATTACAGAGATGGAGGGAGGCATTGGTGCACTAGCGTTGGCTTCAGGGATGGCAGCTATTACCTACTCAATTCAATGTATCACAAGAGCTGGAGATAACATCATTAGTACAAACCAGTTATATGGCGGAACATTTAACTTATTCGCCCATACGTTCCCTCAGCAGGGGATTGATGTGAAGATGATTGATGCATCTGATTTTGATTTGATTGAACAATCTATTGATGAGAAAACAAAGGCCATTTATTGTGAATCCATTGGTAATCCGCTAGGCAATGTGGTTGATATTGAGACCTTGGCCAAAATTGCTCATAAGCACGGAATACCTTTAATCGTAGATAATACCGTTCCAACTCCTTACTTATGCAGACCCATAGATTTTGGTGCAGATATCGTTGTTCATTCATTAACAAAATATATAGGTGGTCATGGAACAACGGTAGGTGGAATCATTGTGGATTCAGGAAAATTTGATTGGGCAAAAAATAAAGAAAGATTTCCAATGTTGAATGAACCTGATCCCTCATACCATGGAGTTGTTTATACTGAGGCCTTAGGTCCTGCAGCATATATTGGAAGGTGTCGAGTTGTGCCATTAAGAAATACTGGATCAGCGCTGGCAGCCTTTAGTGCATTTCAGATTCTTCAGGGTTTAGAAACTTTAGGATTGAGGATTGAAAAACACTGCGAAAATGCTCAAACATTAGCTGAATATTTAAAAAGTCATTCAAGTGTCAATTGGGTTAACTATGCAGGACTTCCGACAGATAAGTATCATGATGTTTGTAAAAAAATCTCGAAAGGAAAGGCATCTGGCATTATCAGCTTTGGCGTCAAAGGGGGGAGAGAGGCAGGCGCAAAATTTATTGATGCCTTGCAGATGATTCTTCGATTAGTAAATATTGGGGATGCAAAATCATTGGCATGTCATCCTGCGACGACCACGCATCGACAACTTAACCCTGCGGAGTTAAAAAGCGCAGGTGTCTCAGAAGATATGGTCAGAATTTCTGTGGGTATTGAACACATAGAGGATATTATTGCCGATATTGCTCAAGCTTTAAAGAAGTCTCAGGAGTAGATGAAACTAAGTTATCCTATGACTTATCCACAAAAAAATAATTTTTTAAATTAAAAAATATAACTTCTTTTTTAATTTTTTGCTTGTTATATTGTTAAATATAGATTAATAAGTTATTGTTTTTTAATAATTATTTTTAATTCATGATTTACTTTTTTAAATCTTTAGAATTGAAATTTTATCATTATTTTATTTATCCACAAAGTTATCCACAGAAAATTAATTATTGCAACGTTAATTTTTCTGTGATATTTTGACTACATATATAAATATATTTTTCCAAAAGGGAGATTTGGAGTGTTTGAATTAATATATGTGAGTACCGCTGCCAATAGGATGACTAAGGACGACCTTCAGTCCATCATGTTTGAAAGTATGCGACATAACTCTGATCACAGTATTACGGGTTTATTACTCTACGATCAAGGATCATTTTGTCAGGTGCTTGAGGGCGAAAAAAAAGATCTTAAAAATCTTTATAAAAAAATTGAGAAGGATCCTCGACACTTCAATGTAAATTTAATCTCAGAGAAAGATATTGATATAAGAGAATTTTCAGCCTGGTCCATGCGTTTTATCAATTTAGATTTTTATGATCGAGATAAAATTAAAGGGTATCAAAAAGATAACGGCAACCTGATGGATTGGAATGCAATCAATGCATCCCTTGCTAAAAATATCCTCATGCAATTTAAAAGTATCTAATTCTTAATTTTTTTAATGACCCAATCAAACCAAGCATTTAAAAAATATGGTTTTTGGTTTGGTGTATTAATTTTTCTAATTTTATCTTTCAGCAATACTCAGACATCTATAAATTCTGAAGCCTGGACAGTTTTATCAATCATGTTACTAATGATTGTTTGGTGGTTTTTTGAAGTTATCCCCATTTATGTTACCGCTTTACTTCCATTAATTCTCCTACCTTTGTTGACAAATCAGAATTTTCAAGATGTAGCAGCTCCTTATGCAAATCCAAGTATTTTTTTATTTTTAGGGGGGTTTATGCTGGCTATTGCAATAGAAATTTCTGGTCTACATAAACGATTCGCTTATCAAATGATTACAAAATTTGGGCGAAGCATGTTTAGTATTTTGGCATGTTTTATGTTGGTGTCTTATTTTACAAGTATGTGGATAATCAACACAGCCACAGCCCTAATGCTTCTTCCTATTGCTATTCAGGTCTGCAAAGAGTTAAAAGTAGAGAATTCTCAATTTGAAATTTTACTGTTATTAAGCATTGCCTATTCAGCAAGCATCGGAGGAATGAGCACCATTATTGGCACAGCCCCAAATGTTTTTTTTGTTGGCTTTATGCATGAAAATTTTGATATACAGATATCTTTCTTGGAGTGGATGAGAATAGCCTTACCTGTATCAGCAGTCATATTACTTCTCTCCTTTTTTATCTTCTTTTATTTGATAAAAAAAAATAAAAATATTGATCAAGCCAATTGGCAAAGTATTTCTCTAGAAAAATTACCCCCAATAAGCAGCGATGAAATAAAGGTGCTATTGGTTTTTATCGTGACGATCGCTGCATGGGTGTTTCGTGGAAACTTAAATCAATTTAATTTTTTGTCTAATTTGACTGATCCTGGTATTGCCATCACTTCAGCTTTTTTATTTTTTTTAATTCCATCTTCAAATAAAAAAAATGATTTATTGCAGTGGAAACAAATGAAACAATTGCCATGGGGTTTGTTGATTCTTTTTGGAGGTGGTTTGGCGTTAGCAAAAGCAATCATGGTCAGTGGCTTAGGGGATTGGCTTGGATCTCAATTAACGTTTCTTCATAATTTTTCCGTACTTTACATTATTTTTGCTTTGATTTTTGCAACTGTTTTTTTAACTGAAGTTTTGTCTAATACGGCTTTATCGATATCATTTCTGCCAATTATTGGAGTTATAGCTATCGATATGGGCCTCCCGGTAAACATCATTGGTATGGCTGTGGTGATGGCCGCCAGCTGTGCTTTTATGTTACCAATTGCGACGCCTCCAAATGCCGTTATTTTTGCTACAGAAAAAATTAAGGTGATGGATATGGTCAAGGTAGGTTTTATGATGAATATTTTTACAATATGTATTATCACTTCAATTTTTTATATTATGATGTGATGTATTAATTACTTTATCTATTTAGCATATGAATCAACTCATGGAAGTTGCAAGCGCTATACAGCTTGCGGTAGCACCAGCTTTTCTTCTCACCGCAATTGGGGCAACCTTAACTGTCATGACTAATCGGTTAGCTCGGATTATTGATCGCTTTCGAGTATTGAACGAGGTTCGATCAAACTTAAGTAATGATGACTTATTAGAAATAAATTTGCTGCGGTTAAGAGCTAAATGGACCCATTGGGCTATTGCACTGACTACCTTATCAGCATTGTTGACATGTATTGTTATTGCTTCAATATTTATTGGTACGGAAATTGAATTTAATTTTGATCAATTTATTGCTTTTTTATTTATTGGGGCAATGAGCGCACTCATTTTAGGTTTGATCTCCTTCACAAGAGAAGTCACTCTCTCAAAGAATGTGGTGAAACAGTAAGAGCTAGATGAGTGAAGCAGAATTTACTACAATCGCTAGAAGTGCAATCAAAGATAAAATTCCAACGTAGTAAACACTTTTACTAGTTTTTTGTTTTTGTTGGTGGTTTTTTAAATATTTTTCGAAATCTGTCATTTGAATTTATATTGATTTGTTAACCTTAATGTTAATGATAATGATTCGCATTTAAAAAATCAATAGTAAAACCAACTTTTTTTATAAATATTTTTTTAAGAAACTGCTTCTCTGGCCTTACTAAAAGCAGTGATAGCGTGATCTAAGTCTTCGAAACTATGAGCAGCTGAAATCTGAGTCCGAATCCTAGCTTTGCCTTGTGGAACGACGGGATAAAAGAAACCAATCGCATAGACACCAAGTTTTAGTAACTCTTGACTCATTTTTTGAGCAAGCACGGCATCTCCAAGCATGATTGGCACAATTGGATGGTCACCATCATCGACATTAAAACCATTCTCTTGCATCCCTTTTCTAAAATAAAGCGTATTTTTTTCTAACTTATCTCTTAACTCAGTAGATTGATTCAGCATTTCAAATACTTTTAATGAGGCAGCGCATATGTTTGGCGCAAGAGAATTAGAAAAGAGGTAGGGTCTAGATCGCTGTCTTAACATGTCGATAATTTCTGATCGACCGGATGTAAATCCGCCAGATGCACCGCCAAGTGCTTTGCCAAAGGTGCTGGTAATGATGTCAACTCGATCCATGACATTACGGTATTCATGAACACCTTTACCATATTTTCCCATAAAACCAGTAGCGTGACAGTCATCATGATGGACCATGGCACCAAATTCATCAGCAAGATCACAAATTTGATCAAGTTTAGCAATCGTACCATCCATTGAAAATACACCGTCAGTAGTAATTAAAATTCGTCGTGCTTTATTATTTTTCGCTTCTTCTAGCTTTGCTCTTAGGTCATGCATATCATTATTTTTATAGCGATAACGTTGAGCTTTACACAATCGAACTCCATCGATAATCGAGGCATGATTTAATTCGTCAGAAATGATCGCATCTTCATTATTTAGTATGGTTTCAAATAAACCAGCATTCGCATCAAAACAGGCCGCATACAGAATAGTATCTTCAGTGCCAAGAAATTTTGATACTTCTTCTTCTAATTTTTTATGAAGTGTTTGTGTCCCACAAATAAATCTGACTGAAGCTACACCAAATCCCCAGCGATCTAAGCTTTCTTTAGCTGCCTGAATAATCTCTTGATTATTGGCCAATCCAAGATAGTTATTCGCACACATATTAATGACGGAGGATCCATCTTGAAGTGTAATTTTACTTTTCTGATCCGAATCGATAAAGCGTTCGTTTTTCCATAAACCCGCGTCTTTAATATCTTGCAGATCAGTTTGAAAAGATTTTTTTAGTATGTCGAAACTCATAACTTATATCCAGTTTAAGATAACTTTTCCAGAATTTCCCGAGCGCATGACATCGAAACCCTCTTGAAACTCTTCATATGAGAAGCGGTGGGTAATAATTTTTTCTAATGGTAAGCCTGATTGCACCATCATAGAACCTTTGTACCAGGTCTCAAAGATTTCTCGGCCGTAAATCCCTTTAATGGTTAAACCTTTAAAAACTACCATATCCCAGTCAATTCCTGACCCCGCTGGCATGATGGCTAGCATAGCAATATTACCGCCATTAATCATGAGATCTAGCATCCCGCTGAAAGCTTGTGGAGAGCCTGACATCTCTAAACCAACATCAAAACCTTCGAAGATACCGAGTTGTGCCATCATCTCTCTTGTAATTTTCTCTTTAGCTACATTGATAGTAATCACTTCTGGCAGTATTTTTTTAATGAGATCGAGTCGGAACTGATTCATATCCGTAATCACGATATTTCTAGCCCCGGCGTGTTTGGCAACAAGGGCAGCCATGCTGCCAATTGGACCTGCCCCGGTAATTAAAACGTCCTCACCCACCATGTTAAAGGATAGGGCGGTATGAACTGCATTGCCGTATGGATCAAACACAGATAAAAGATCTGTTGAGATTTCACGACTCGGTTTAAAAATATTTTTGGCTGGAATAGACACGTATTCTGCAAATGCACCGGTACGATTCACGCCCACACCGATGGTGTTAGGGCAAAGATGAATCCTGCCGGCTAGACAGTTTCTGCAGCGTCCACAAGTAATATGTCCCTCACCAGAAACAATATCGCCCACAGATAAGTCGGTGACATTTTGACCTACTTCAACAATTTCTCCTGCATATTCATGACCAGTGATCATCGGAACGGGGATGGTTTTTTGAGCCCATTCATCCCAGTTATAGATATGAATATCGGTGCCACAGATAGCGGTCTTGTGAATTTTTACAATGACATCATTGTTGCCACATTCGGGTTCAGGCATATCCTGAAGCCAAATACCCTCTTCAGCTTTTGTTTTGACTAAAGCCTTCATAGTTATTTACACTTATAGATAGCGTATACCGCGATGCCTGGTTCAGGTTCTTCAATTTTCACAATCGTGTCACCGCCCTGATCCACAGCAGCATTTTTACCCATCATGTCGAGTTTTTCTGCGACATACTCATCCATTAAATCAGCAAATCCAATTTCAGATAACACAGTTACACGAGACTTGCCTTTGGATTGACAGCTCACAACAGCATCCTTATCAGTTACAGTGACATTTTCTGAGCCTGGTTTTTGTTCCACAAAGGAACAGGCAGATAGGCTGGTTAAAACAGCAACTACTAGATATCGAAACATAATTTTTGAACCCTTAAAAATTTAAATTAAGAGTGCAAACTTTATCACGAAAAGGGTAATGATTAAACTAGGTTTTAATTAGTTTTATTAAAATTTATGTAAATTTACTAAAAATATACTTGAGTAAAAATTAAAAGACCGATCATGATCGACAACAAAATACCTGATGCAATCAAAACATCTTTCATTTCTTTTAAAAGTTTCATTTTTCTCTCCCAAAAACTACAAAAATAATACACATATTTATTAAATTTTGACAACCCCTTTTTAGAAAAAACTAGTTTTGATAAGAAAAAAAAATCAAAAAAAGGGATTGACTTATACACAACTTTATTCATCAACCTATTTTTTCCTATTTTTACTGACTCACAGCATATATAAATCAAAGACTTAATAATAAGTCATTGATTTTATTATATTTTTTTTTGATTAAAAATTAATCAATTTTATAAATCACTACAAAAAAAAGGGGATTTAAACTAATTTTTAGGGTTTATACACAATTTTATCCACAGATAATGTGGAAAAAATTTAACAGATATTGAACTTATTTTGATGCACTATTATTGAGCAAATCCGTTAAGTGATTGATTGACTTCAATTTTTACAAATTTGTTACAAATTACCCCTTCTTTTTTATATATTTTAGGAGTAACTTAAAGATGTGGATCTAATAAATCCATAGAAAAGGAGATGTAAATTTAGTAACAAATTCTATAGTTAATTATACAACATATTAATTGAAGGAGTTTTAATGAATTTACAACATTTGCAGTCAAGACATAAAGAACTAAGTGAAAAAATCGTTGATGCGTATCAACACTACTTATCAGATAACGTTATTACCAAACTAAAAAAAGAACGATTAAAAATCAAAACATTAATTGTGAACGAGTTAAGAAATACGTGACAAGAAAATAATCAACTTAAAAACCAGCTTCGGCTGGTTTTTTTGTCAAAAAGATTCATGATCGAATTTAATTCCTTGGTTATAATATGGGGTATGAACAAAATTATTAGCCAACACCTCCAAGAGCACCAGACCGTATTATCTACCCTTGAATTATTAGCCCCTCAAATCGAAACAGTGGCGAAGCAGATGATCCAGGCCTTACAGAATGGCAAGACCATCTTTTGGTGCGGGAATGGTGGCAGCGCCTCTGACGCACAACATTTAGCAGGGGAGTTAGTCGGCCGTTTTGTCGGGGATCGTAAAGCCCTTAAATCAATATCACTGAATGCAGATTCTGCGGTTATGACCTGTATTGTCAATGATTATGGTTATGAACATATCTTTTCACGTCAGGTAGAAGGCTTGGGAGTTGAGGGGGACGTGTTGGTGGGTATTACCACTTCCGGTAATAGTGAGAACGTACTCAATGCACTAGCAATCGCCAATCAAAAAAAGATGACCACCGTTGGCTTATTGGGTAAGGGTGGGGGCAAAGCATTATCTTTAGTGAAAGAGGCTATTGTCATTAACTCCAACACCACAGCACGTATCCAGGAGATGCACATTACCATTGGACACATCTTATGTGACCTGATTGAAGAAGGACTCCATTTAAAAGCATGAGTATTATCGTCACCGGTGCGGCCGGTTTTATTGGTTCTAATTTTGTTTTAAATTGGCTGGCTAACAATCATGAAAAAGTCATCGCCTTGGATAAATTAACCTACGCGGGTAATTTAGAGAATTTGAAAACTGTAGAGTCAAATCCTAGTTATGTTTTTGTGCACGGCGACATTGGGGATTCGGAACTAATTTCTAAATTATTACAAGAACATCAGCCCAGAGCGGTTGTGAACTTTGCAGCCGAGAGTCATGTGGACCGATCTATCCACGGGCCCGATGACTTTATGCAGACCAATATTATCGGCACCTATCGTTTGCTGGAAGAAGCTCGATCATTTTTTAATACTCTGGGGGATGAAACCAAAAAACAATTTCGTTTTCTGCATGTGTCAACCGATGAGGTGTATGGCACCTTAAGTTCAACCGACCCGGCGTTTAAAGAAACAAATCCCTACGAACCCAATAGCCCCTACAGTGCCTCCAAGGCAGCTTCAGACCACCTGGTGCGTGCTTGGCATCATACCTATGGATTACCCGTGCTCACCACCAATTGTTCCAATAACTACGGACCTTATCACTTCCCCGAAAAGCTCATCCCGCTGTGTATCCTCAAGGCCCTGCACGGCCAAGATCTGCCGATCTATGGCGATGGTCAACAGATTCGTGACTGGCTTTACGTGGTCGATCACTGCAAAGGTATTGCAACAGTTCTCGAAAAAGGCACCATTGGTGAGACCTACAACATCGGTGGTTGGAATGAGAAGGGGAATCTGGAAGTCGTGCATACCCTGTGTGATTTATTAGACGAACTCCAACCCCGCGAGGATGGCAAGTCTTACAAGAATCAAATCACTTTTGTGAAG
Organism: Methylophilaceae bacterium LSUCC0665; assembly: GCA_024919215.1. GTDB lineage: Bacteria > Pseudomonadota > Gammaproteobacteria > Burkholderiales > Methylophilaceae > BACL14. The sequence continues at coordinate 511,447 of CP103437.1, forward strand.
GACCGTCCGGGACACGATCGACGCTACGCCATTGATGCGACCAAGATTTCCAATGAGCTCGGCTGGAAACCCGAAGAAACTTTTGAGACCGGTATCCGCAAGACGGTTGAGTGGTACCTGGATAACCAGGACTGGGTGGCCAACGTGCAGTCGGGCGAATACCAACACTGGCTCAATAAAAACTATTCATGAAGATCTTGATCACGGGTGTGAGCGGTCAGGTGGGTCATGCCCTGATGCGAGAATTAAATGACCATGAATTGATCGGCTTAACGAGGCAGGACTGTGACCTGACCAATCCAGATCAAATAAAAGAGGTCATTGACCATTATCAACCGGAGCTTATTATCAATCCCGCAGCTTACACCAAGGTGGACCAGGCCGAGGATGAACCGGAATTAGCCTTTCAGATCAACCGGGATGCACCAAAAGTCATGGCAGAAAAAGCGCGAGAATACAATATCCCACTCATTCACTTTTCCACCGACTACGTGTTTGATGGCGACAAAAAAGAGGCTTATTTGGAGGACGATCCCACCCATCCCTTGGGCGTCTATGGCCAGTCCAAGTGTGCGGGTGAGGAGGTGGTCCAAGAGGTGGGAGGATTAACTTATATCTTTAGAACCAGCTGGGTGTATTCCGACATTGGGCATAATTTTTACCTCACCATGAAAAAGTTAAGTTCTGAGCGAGATGAACTCAAAGTCGTGGCAGATCAAGGAGGTGTGCCGACCTCGAACCAATTTATTGCCGAGCAAATAAAACACATCATCCCTCAGCTCAATGAAACTAACACAGGAATCTATCACCTGGTGCCGGATGGGTCTTGCTCCTGGCATGAGTTTGCCAAAGAAATTATTAGCCAGACTAATCCCCAGTTTAATCTAGAACATCTACACGCGATTCAGACCCATGAGTTCCGAACAAAAACCAAACGGCCAAAAAATAGCGTCCTCAATAATGCTAAAATAAAGCAAACATTTATTTTAAATCCTAAAAACTGGTCACAAGCATTAGAGAAAGTCATTCATGGATAAAAATATCAAATTCCAACACTTCGCTTTAACGCAAACCGAACGAGCAAAAATCAAACAGCAGACCCCGATGTGTCTGTGGATGACGGGTCTATCGGGAGCTGGGAAATCAACCTTGGCGAACTCATTAGAGCAAGAGCTGAATCAACAAGGTAAGCACACCTATATCTTGGACGGGGACAATTTGCGTCACGGCCTCAATTCGGATTTAGGCTTCACAGAAGTCGACCGTAATGAGAATGTCAGGCGAGCAGCCGAAGCAGCACAGTTGTTGGTGGATGCTGGACTGATTGTGATCGTGGGTTTAATCTCCCCGTTTAAAAAGGAACGCAACTGGGCTCGTAGTTTATTCAAAGACAATCAGTTCAAAGAAATTTACATCTCAACCTCACTCGAAGCATGCGAGCATCGCGACACTAAAGGTCTCTATGGAAAAGCCCGGCGTGGTGAGGTGAAAGACTTCACCGGCATTGATTCGCCTTATGAGGCACCCGACAATCCAGATGTGTTGATCGACACCGAAAATAAAACAGTGGACGAGTGTGTGCACATGATTTTACACAAGGTTGGCTTGGTGTGAATCGATGGAGTTTAGAATTATTAGACCAGGTGAAAGATATTGCCCAAGAAGCCGGGCGCGCGATTTTTGACATTTACCAACAGGACGATGTGGGACTGCAAACCAAGGCTGATCAGAGTCCGTTGACTCAAGCCGATTTAGCTTCTAATAACCTTATCATCAAAGCTTTAAAACAACTTACCCCAGACATTCCTATCTTGAGCGAAGAAGGTCACACATTAGACGGCATGGTGGACACCTTCTGGTGTGTTGATCCCTTAGATGGCACCAAAGAGTTTATTAAAAAAAATGATGAATTCACGGTTAATATCGCCCTGATTGAACAGCATCAACCTGTCTTAGGGGTGATTCATATTCCGGTCACACATGAAACCTTTATGGCGTTACAAGGTGAGGGTGCTTTTAAGATACAAGATAATCAAACACAGAGACTCGCCAAACAATCAGGTGAAATCCATTCGCCACCGATCTTTGCGGTGTCTCGATCTCACCTCAATGACAAAACCAAAGCCTTTATTGATCGGCATCAAGCGACAACGAGGCCTGCCGGATCGAGTTTAAAACTAACGCTGCTCGCCGAAGGAAAGGCCGACGCCTACCCTCGCTTTGGTCCAACGTCCCTTTGGGATATGGCTGCGGGTCACGTAATTCTCAAAGAAACAGGAGGCGAGATATACACATTAAATTACCAACCCTTGGTTTATAATGTGAATGAAATACTCAACCCAGATCTGATCGCGGTACGAGATAAAAATGTAAAGTTTAATGCGGAGTACAAACATGAAGCGTAAGGGTATTATTTTAGCTGGAGGTTCAGGTACGAGGCTGTATCCGGTGACGCAAACCATCTCCAAGCAACTCCTCCCGGTCTATGACAAGCCGATGATCTACTACCCACTCACCACCCTCATGCTTGGTGGCATGAGGGATATCTTGATCATTTCCACACCCGAAGACACACCCCGATTTGAATCCTTATTGGGTGACGGGTCACAATGGGGTGTGAATTTTGAATATAAGGTGCAACCCAGTCCGGACGGTTTGGCGCAGGCGTTTCTATTAGGAGAAGAATTTATTGGTGACGATCCGTCGGCGTTAATATTGGGTGACAATATTTTTTATGGTCACGACCTTCAAGAATTACTCCGATCGGCGGATCAACGAGAAGTGGGTGCAACCGTATTTGCCTACCACGTGCATGACCCAGAACGCTATGGCGTGGCTGAGTTTGATGACAATAATCAAGTGATGTCTTTAGAAGAAAAACCTGCTCAACCCAAATCAAACTTCGCGGTGACGGGGCTTTATTTTTATGACGAGCAGGTGGTTGACTTAGCCAAGAGCCTCAAGCCTTCACCACGCGGCGAGTTGGAAATTACCGACCTGAATAAGCTCTATCTCGCTCAAAAAAGTTTGAGTGTCGAGATCATGGACCGAGGCTATGCCTGGCTGGATACGGGAACTCATGATTCACTGCTCGATGCTGGACAATTCATATCAACAATAGAAAACCGACAAGGTTTAAAGGTGGCCTGTCCGGAAGAAGTGGTTTACCGTCAGGGTTGGATTAGCGCCTCACAATTAGAAGAGTTAGCCAAGCCGTTACTCAAGAACCAATACGGCCAGTACCTCATGAAAGTGTTATCTGAGTAAGTTATGAATGAGGTCGAGTCTAAACAGTTTAACCATCCCATTTTAATTACCGGCGGTGCTGGTTTTTTAGGATCGCACATGGTCGCTCTCTGTTTAGAAAAAAAAGTCGATGTGGTGGTGATTGATAATTTGAGTAACAGTGATTTATCTAACTTACAAAAACTAGAATTACATTTTAACGTAACGATTCCTTTTTATGAGATCGATATCCGCGATAAAGACAAATTAAAGCAATTTTTTAAAGAGTATAAATTCAGCGCGGTGATACATTTTGCGGGACTAAAGTCGGTATCGGAATCGGTAGCTAATCCAGGCCTTTACTTTGAAAATAATGTGAAAGGTTCGAAATACTTAATTGACTGCATTAAAGAGCAGGGAATTAAAAAAACCATCTTCTCATCCAGTGCGACCGTATATGGGGACCCTCAATATTTACCTATTGACGAGACACATCCAATCCAACCTGTTAATCCTTACGGTAAAACTAAAGCTCAAGTTGAACAACTTTTTTTACAAGACGAATATTTCAACTTTGCATCAGTTAAGTTGCTACGCTACTTTAATCCTGTGGGCTCTTATAAAGGGATCATCGGTGAAAAACCGAACGGAGTACCTAATAACCTTATGCCTTATATTTTAGGTGTGGCTCGAGGGGATTATGATCATTTGAATATTTATGGTGAGGATTATGATACTGAAGATGGAACCGGAGTAAGGGATTATATCCATGTGATGGATTTGATTGAGGCGCATTGGGTTGCGTTAGCAGATGAAACACCTGGGTGTGAGATTTATAATGTTGGCTGTGGAAAAGGTTTTTCTGTTAAAGAGATGGTAAAAGCTTTTGAAGTTGTGAGTAAAAGAAAAATTAATTGTAGGATCAAACCGAGACGTGATGGTGATGTAGCATCAAGTTATGCTTCAGTTAAAAAAATAAGAAAAAATTTTCTTTGGACAGCAAAATTGAATATAAAAGAGATGTGTTATGATTTATGGCAAACTAATATCAAATAGTTTATTAATCTTAAATAATGGCATATAAAAAACTTTCAATCCCTGAAATTATTCTTTTTGAACCAGATGTTTTTTATGATGAAAGAGGTTTTTTTTATGAATCTTATAATGAACTGAAGTTTAATGAGGTTCTTAATAATGAGGTAAGATTTGTTCAAGATAATCATTCCAAGTCGGTTAAAGGTGTGCTCCGAGGTTTGCATTATCAAACTCAACCATATGAACAGGCAAAATTAGTTCGGGTAATTTATGGTGAGATTTGGGATGTTGCTGTTGATATAAGAAAAAATTCAAAAACTTATGGATCATGGGTAGCTGAAATTTTATCTGCAAAAAATAAAAAACAGCTGTGGATTCCTGAAGGTTTTGCACATGGTTTTTACGTCTTATCTGATGAAGCTGAAGTGGTATATAAAGTTAATCAACTTTACAGTAAGCAGCATGAAAGAGTGATTCACTGGAGCAATAACCCTTTTAAAATTGAATGGCCTATTACAAATAACCCTGTTCTTCTATCTAAGAAAGACAATAACTCATAATAGTGTTAAGAGTTATTTCATAAATATAGTTAATTATTTAATAAAAATTATTTTGTGTATTATTTTGTGTATTAGAATAAGAAACAATTATAAAATTTTTTTCTAATGGATATAAGTACTAAAGTTATCGCTATTGTTGGATTGGGTTATGTAGGCTTACCTCTTGCAATTGAATTTGGCAAATCCAGACGAGTTATTGGTTTTGATCTTAATAAAAAACGAATAGATGAGCTTATGGCAGGTAACGATCGCACACTTGAGGTTTCAGAGGAAGATATAAATAATGCCAGGTTTCTTGAGTTTTCAAGCGAAACAATTTCTTTAAAAAATGCACAAATATATATTGTTACAGTACCTACACCAATTGATATTGTTAATCGCCCTGATTTGACACCGCTTATTAATGCTAGTGAAACAATTGCAAAAGTTCTTAAAAAAAATGATATCGTCATTTATGAATCAACAGTATACCCGGGATGTACCGAGGAGGTTTGTGTACCCATTCTTGAAAAATTTTCTAATTTAAAGTTTAACCATGATTTTTATTGCGGGTATAGCCCTGAGAGAATTAATCCAGGCGACAAGATCAATACATTAACTAAAGTGACAAAAATCACCAGTGGATCTACATCGGAGGCAGCTGATGCTATTGATTCCCTCTACTCATCAATTATCGAAGCTGGCACTCACAAATCTTCCAGTATTAAAGTAGCAGAAGCTGCAAAGGTAATTGAAAATACTCAACGAGATCTTAATATAGCCCTTATAAATGAATGCTCTGTTTTGTTTGATCGTTTGAATATTGATACAATTGAAGTTCTTGAAGCCGCTGGCACAAAATGGAATTTTTTACCGTTTCGACCTGGAATGGTTGGAGGCCATTGTATAGGTGTAGATCCTTATTATTTGACACATAAAGCTGAACAAGTTGGTTATCACCCACAAATTATTACATCTGGACGACGAATGAACGATAACATGCCCAGATATGGAGCTAGAAATGTAATAAGACTTATGCTTAATAATGGTATTGATGTATCCAATAGTAAGGTAGGTGTTATGGGAGTTACATTTAAGGAAGATTGCCCTGATATACGCAATAGTAAGGTATTTGATCTTATTAAAGAGCTAAATTTTTGGGGTGTGAATGTTGTAGCGACTGATCCTTATGCAGATCATAAAGAAGTTATGCAAGAATTTGGAATAGAGCTTTCTTCGCTTAGTGATCTATCATCATTGGATGCACTGGTGGTTGCAGTGAGTCATAAAGCTTATAGAAAAATAGATCTTAAAGTAATAAGAGAGAAATTTAAATCTGATAAACCTGTGTTAGCTGATTTGAAAGCAATTTATGACAAAAATGAAGCCTCTAAATTAGGTATGACTGTATTTAGATTTTAAATAAATTAAATTAGGATTATTTATGCACTACTACCCAAAACCAATTTTAGATCGAAAAATTCGTTTTGCAGTCGTTGGTTGTGGTCGAATCGCACAAAATCATTTTGCCGCAATAAAACATCACTCTAAAAATGCAGAACTTGTTGGAGTTTGCGATATTGATCCTTCTGTTCTTTCTGAAGCAGCAAGTTCCACTAATGCAAAGCCATTTACATCTTTATCAGACATGTTAAAAAATTGTGATGCTGATGTCTATGTTCTCACAACACCCTCTGGACTTCATTCTGACCAGGCAATTTTGATAGCTAAATCTGGAAAGAGTGTGGTTACTGAAAAACCTATGGCAACTAAGTGGGAAGATGCTAAAAAGATGGTTGAGGTATGTGATGAATATGCAGTTCGATTATTTGTTGTTAAACAAAATCGACGTAATCCCACCTTGCAGTTACTAAAGAGAGCATTAGAAAAGAAGCGTTTTGGGAAAATATATATGGTTAACCTAAATGTTTTTTGGACCCGCCCTCAATCATACTATGATCAGGGTGGTTGGCGAGGAAAATGGGAGTTTGATGGGGGCGCATTTATGAATCAGGCAAGCCATTACATAGATTTAGTTCAATGGCTTATAGGACCTCTTGAAAGCCTCCAAGCTTATACAGCTACATTGGCGAGAAATATTGATGCTGAGGATACAGGCGTGATAAGTCTTAAATGGCGAAGTGGTTCATTAGGATCAATGAATGTAACTATGCTTACATATCCAAAAAATCTTGAGGGAAGTATAACTATTTTAGGAGAAAAGGGCACAGTCAAGATTGGCGGTGTAGCTGTTAATGAAATTCAGCACTGGGAGTTCGATGATTTTGATCCCGATGATGATAAAATTAATGAAGTAAGTTATGAGACCAGTTCAATCTATGGATTTGGCCACCCACTTTATTATGAGAATGTAATAAATGTAATGCGAGGTGATGCGAAGCCTGAAACAGATGGCCGTGAGGGACTTAAGTCATTAGAGGTAATTATTGCAACTTATTTATCGGCTCGTGACGGACGTATGATTTCATTTCCATTAGATTTTTAAAATGACGACTACTATTCACTATTCCGCAATTGTTGATGAGGGTGCACAGATTGGTGAGGATAGCCATGTATGGCACTTTACTCATGTATGTGGTGGAGCAAAAATTGGAAAAAAATGTAAACTCGGGCAAAATGTTTTTGTAGGTAATGAAGTTATTATTGGTAATAACGTTAAAATACAAAATAATGTCTCTATTTACGATGCTGTAACGATAGAAGATGATGTTTTTTGTGGACCAAGTATGGTGTTTACTAACGTAAACAATCCACGTTCTGAGGTAAACCGTAAAAAGGAATACCTTAAAACATTGATTAAACGCGGAGCGACCTTAGGTGCAAATTCAACGATTATTTGTGGCTCTACGATTGGTGAATATGCTTTTATAGGTGCAGGCGCATTAGTTAATAAAGATGTGCTTGATTATGCACTTATGGTTGGAGTTCCAGCAAAACATATTGGTTGGATGAGTCGATTTGGAGAGCGTTTGGATCTTCCATTAAAAGGTAATGGAGAGGCAATTTGCCCCAAAACAAAAGAAAAATACTTATTGTTTGATGGCAAATGTACTATTGTTAATTAAATTATAAAATATCTATATGGAATTTATAGACTTAAAAGCTCAATACAATCAACTTAAAGTTAAGATCAACCAACGAATTCAGAGGGTATTAGATCACGGTCAATATATAATGGGTCCTGAGGTTAGGGAGCTGGAAGATAAGTTATCAGACTTCACTGGGGCTAAACATTGTATTTCCGTTTCTTCTGGAACAGAAGCTCTTCTAATTTCATTAATGTCTATCGGTATTAAACCTGGCGACGAAGTAATTACGACATCATTTTCATTTATTGCAACAGCAGAAGTAATTGTTCTTCTTGGAGCTAAACCTGTGTTTGTTGATATTCAATCAGATACATGCAATATCAATGCTTCATTAATTGAAAGTAAGATTACTGAAAAAACAAAGGCAATAATACCAGTCTCTCTCTATGGTCAATCATCAGATATGGATGAAATTAATGATATTGCTTTAAGGCATGGGCTTGTTGTAATTGAGGATGCTGCTCAAAGTTTTGGTGCAATTTACAAAGGGAAGAAAAGTTGTAATCTATCCAGTATTGGATGTACAAGCTTTTTCCCCAGCAAACCTCTTGGTTGCTACGGAGATGGTGGTGCGATTTTTACTAGCGATGATTTTCTTGCTGAGACGATGCGTGAGATTCGTGTTCATGGTCAATCAGGTCGTTATAATCATACAAAAGTCGGCGTAGGTGGTCGAATGGATACTATTCAATGTGCAATTTTATTGGCAAAATTAGAACAGTTTGATTGGGAAATTGAACAGCGGCAGAAAATTGGCTCTAGATATAACAAACTTTTGTCTGACAGATTTGAAGTAATTAAACAACGCGCAGATCGAACAAGCGTATTTGCTCAATTTACTATTTTTGTAAACAATCGCGAAACAATACAAAAAAAACTTAAAGCCCAGGGAATTCCTACAGCTGTTCATTATCCAGTTCCGATACATATGCAACCAGCCTATCAATCATTTTGCTGCCCGGATTGTTGTCCAGAATCTATCAAATTAGCTGATAGGGTAATGAGCTTACCAATGTACCCTAACTTAAGCGCTAAGGATCAAAATGATATTATAAATGTCTTATGTGATGATGCTTTTTGTGAGCTCCAGTGATTTACTTTTAAATCTTATTAACAAAATATGATTAAGCATTTATCTTTATCACATTATCTTCTGATGCTTTTGTTAGCAACAGTTTGGATATTATTTCAGTCAAGATTTGAAATATCAGCTGATAGCACTTTATATATAAATCAAGCACATTTATTTTCTATTAATGAGGTTAGGTCAGCTATTGATTTATATAACTGGCCTTTTTATTCATATTCAATATCATTTATTCATAGATTACTGTCTTTATCTATTATTGATTCGGCTCGAGTGATCAATGCTTTTTTCTTTTTAATTTCATGTCTCTATTTCTTGAAGATTTTATTAATTATTACAGAAAGAGATAAGGTAATTTTCTCTGGTTTTATTATAATTATTACTTCAATACCATTGATGGATGATTATTTATCCATGATGTTAAGGGATTGTGGATCATGGGCTGGTTTTCTCGCTGGGATTTATTATTTTATGAGATGGGTAAAGCACAATTTATTGATTGATTGTGGTTTATGGCAGCTGTGTTTCTTAATTGGGTTTTTATTTAGAATTGAATTATTTATCTTTTTGATTATTCTGCCATTTGTCAGTGTTTACATAATCAAAGACTCCTTAAAAAGTTATGTTGTTTTACTTTATAGTTATAGTCTATTAATAATTCTTCTTTTGACCTCTATAATTTTTTATTTCGGTAATTTTTTACCAGATATATCATTTAATTCTCCACTTGTAAGATTTCAACAGCTTTTATCTAAACCTTTAGTAACATTAAATGAACTTTTTAAGCCTCTTCCAATTTACACAGATAATTTTGATTTAAAAATTCAGCTTGAGGATTACTCAGTTGCGGTGAAGTATTCTATTTTATCCACTATTATTATTTTAAGCTGGCTATCGACGATAAAAATTTTTCACCTTTTAACAGGCTTAATTGCTCTCAAATTTTCTTTGATTTTATCAAAGTTTAATTTGACTCTCTTGATAATTTTAATCATATCTTTTTTAATTCCAACATTTTTTGAATTTACCTCTTTTGATGTGTCTGGAAGATACTGGATATTTAGCATTTGGGTTTTTTATATTTACAGTGCTATTGGTCTTGATTATTGTTTTAATAATATTGATAAATATGGTTTTAAAAAAGGAAAATTGTTGTTGTTTTTTTTGTGGGCGACAATCATAATTTATATGGCGACAGTTTTGTTTGATTCTTCAATTAAATCATATTCACAATCTATATTATGGGTCAGATCTAATGGAATACATGTAAATGAAATATATACAAACGATTTACGTATTAATGCATTTATTAAAGGCCAAAATTACCCATATAAAGAAAAAGATATTAAATATCTTGTCATAAATAATGTTTCACATCATGAGTATTTAAGTTCAAGAGAATATCAAAATTTTCTTAATACAAAAAATTTAAAGTTGTTAAAAAAAATTCCTAATGACAGTAAACCTGACTTTAGTATATTTGTTCTTGAGGATAAACCTTGATATTTTTTTTGCAAAAGATTATTTTCTTTTTATAACCATCATATTCTATAAATAGTTATGTTTGGCTAATTATAAAAATGTAAATTGTTTATATTGATAATCATCACAAGAACAAGACTTATTGTAAATAATATATTTTTAATTCTAACCTTTTAATTTTTTGGTCTTAGATCGCAAAAACAATTATGTATAATTTTTCGCTAAGTAATATTAAGCTTTAAGAATTAGAATAATAATCAAAATTTGATTTAAATAGATTTATTTGCTTAATAATTATATTTATTATGTTTAATATTTATTTAAAATTTTTATGTTATATTTAAACATAATAAACATTTTTTAAGCATCATTGAATCTTAGAATAGCCCACATTACTTCAAGTCATTCAAGACTTGATAATAGAATTTTTTTTAAACAGTGCTGTTTTCTTGCTAAAAAAAACAACGTCACACTTTTTGTGTCTGATGGGTTAGGCAATAAAAAGATAAGTAACGTTTTGGTTGTTGATTTAGGTCTTAAATTTAGCAGATTAAAGCGCTTTTTAATATTACCTTTTATGATGCTCAAGATAATCGATATTACTAATTATGATGTTTTCCATCTTCATGATCCTGAGTTACTTTTGATAGTTCCATTTATTAGAGGAAAAAGAAAGATAGTGATATTTGATTCTCACGAAGATGTAATAAAACAAATGTTATATAAACCATATTTAAATAAATTGTTACTAAAAATTATTTCTAATTTTTATGGTGTATTTCAGTTTATTATATTGAAACTAGTTGATGGAGTTGTTACTTCAACTCCACATATAAAAAATAAATTAAAAAAAATTAACTCAAACTCTATCGATATTAAAAATTATCCTATCATTAATGATAATTGATCGTAAAATAGATATTGTTTATGTTGGCATAGTTTCTGAAGTCCGCTTGATTCATAATATTTTAGATGCAATAAAAGATTTTAATGTCACATTTCATATTGCAGGATCTTTTGATTCAATAAAATATGAAACTAAAATTAAAAATCACCCATCATTTAACAAAGTAAAATTATATGGTTATCTTAAGAGCGATGCTGTTATTAACCTTATTGATAAATCAGACTTCTGTTTACTTCCATTAAAGAATATTGAAACTTATCAAACCTCACTTCCAGTAAAGTTATTTGAGTATATGAGACAAGGAAGGTTTGTTATAGCGCAAAATTTTAAAATTATCTCAAATATAATAAATAAACATGATTGTGGCATGCTTATCAATTTTGAAAATACTAATGAAATTATTGAGGCTTTAAATTATTCTTTTCAAAATTTAACAAATATTAAAAAAAAAGGTTTATTAGGAATTGATGCGATAAGAACTGAATACAATTGGAATCGGGAATTTATTAGACTTGATAAATTTTATAATGACACGTTTTTAAAAAAAAATAAAAATAAAAATATAAACAAAAATCGATTTCAAAACTTAGGTAATTTCTTTTCGTTATCATTTTTTTTACATTTAGCATCAAAAATAGCAAGCAATAAAAAATTATTTTTTATTTATTTGGCCGCAGTTATATCCTTTTTAACGACTTTGTTAAGAGACTTTTATATTATTAACTATACTAGTTTTAGCCAAATTTTCTTTATAATTTTGTACATTACTACTATAGCTAGCAGCTTTTCAATAAATGCAATAACTCTAAATTCAGATCAGTCTAGGCTAGGAAATATACTTGTTTTGTGTTTTCTTTCATTTTTCATTATTTATTTTTTATTTAGATATCAAGCTGAACTTCTTTTAGGTTATCAAATTAATTTCTTTTATTTGTATTCTATTATTTTATTTTGGATAATTGGATCAATGTTTGGTCGTCATATATTAGATATGAACTTAAATTTTTTTATTGCGAGATCAAGAGAAGCTTTGTCATCAATTATATTTTTATTTCTCATTTTTTTTGGTATTAATTTATTTGTAAGTTTTTTAGTTGCAGTTGCTATTGGAACATTAAGTCTTCTTGTATATTTAATCATAAATAAAAAAAATTATATTTCAAATTTATTCATTAACCTTACCAAAAATTTAAATATTTCAAAAATATTATTTAAAAATATACTATTTTCAAACTTGTCAATTTTATTAATTTATTTATGGGCTTTATATTTTTCAGGAATTGAAACTTATTATTTTGATATTTCTTCCGTTACCTTGTCTCGTTTATCTGTTTATCTATTCCAGATTATTACCTTAGGTTCTGTTTATTTTAGTTTAGGAGTTAATCTAATAACATCGTCATTGAAAATTTATCTAAAGTATTCCTTTTATTTTTTCTTAGTATTAGCTCTGATTACGTATCAATCAATTTTTCATTTTATTTTTTTCCCAATTGCTATAAGTTTGCTTCATTATTACTTTGTGAGCAGATTAATTTTATTTAGGGAGTAAAATAAATTTTTTTGTGTTTGCTAAATCCTTGGTTTGGTTGTATAGGTTAAAAATAAAAATTAATTATGGTTTATTATATGCTTAGAAAATTCTTAACAAAAAAACAGCTTGTATGAATATCTGGATATTCCAAACAGGCGAGCCTCTTCAATCAGATTATTTAAATTCGAGGCCAATGCGTGCCATTACATTGTCAAATGCATTGTTAAAAAAAAATTTTAAAGTTATAGTTTGGAGTAGTGCTTTTTTTCATCAAAATAAAACTCACAGAGCCAAAAGATTTACTTGTATTAAAATAAGCTCTAATTACGAAATTAGACTTATCCCCAGTATGGGCTATAAAAAAAATATTGGAATAAGAAGAATATTAGATCATTTTCAATTAGCACTAAATCTAAAAAAATATTTATCTAAAGAGAAGCAAATACCCGACGTTGCTTTTATTGGGTACCCCCCAATAGAATTTGCATTTGTTGCTTCGGTTTGGCTTAATAAAAGAAATGTTCCTTATCTTGTTGACGTAAAAGACCAGTGGCCAGAGATTTTTATTAGACCTTTTCCTAGTTATATAAGACCAATAATAAAATTATTATTTTATCCATATTTTTTTTTAGGTCGAAAAGTTTTATATCATGCAAAATCTGTATGCTCTATAACTAAACCATTTCTTTCTTGGGCATGTTCTTTTTCAAATAGAAAGCTAACTATAATTGATAAAGTTTTTCCGCTTTCAGCTATACCTAACTATAGCAACCAAGCATCAAATATTGATATCTTAAAATTCTGGAATAGTTTCGGTGTAAAAAAAAATAAATTGACTAGATTTTATTTTATTGGGTCGTTTTCTAATGTTTTTGATTTTAAATCAATCCGAAAAGTCGCTGAAATTGCAAAAAATAATAAATTACCATTTCAATTTGTACTTTGCGGCAATGGTGAGAAATTCAATGAAGTAAAAGATGATTTTGCATTACTTGAAAATGTTATTTTTCCTGGATGGATTAATCACTCTCAAATGATATTTCTTGCTAACATCTCACATGCTGCTCTTGCTCCGTATTTAAATCATAGTGATTTTTTAATGAGCATTCCTAACAAAGTTATAGACTATCTTTCTTTTGGATCTCCAATTATTTCACCTCTTAAAGGCGAAGTTAGAAAAATTATTGCCAAGCACCATGTAGGTTTATCATACAAAGAGTTTGATGAATGCTCATTGCTAATGTCTCTTAAGAAAATTCATGAGAACAAAAACAAACAAAAAACTATGTCTCGTAATGCTCGTAATTTATATTTAAAAAATTATAATGGTGAGAAAATTTATGATAATTTGATATTGCATTTAAAAAACATAAGTAATAAATAGGATTATGAAATTTATATTAGATGATAAAAATAAAGAGAAACATCGATATGATAAATTTGCGAATATTATCTCTGATTCTAAGTTTACTAATTTAATATGTGAGGGGTCAAAATTAATAAGTAAACCAATAAGCTCACCATATGTTTTTTATGAATCAACCCAAAAAAAAATAATTAAAAAAAATTTCAAAGTACTTGAAATTGGTTGTGGTGTTGGAACTCATACCTTTGTAGCTTTAACAAAAAGTTCTGACGTAGTTGCTACCGATATATCCAATAATTCTTTATTAGTTTTAAAAAAAAGATTTAAGAACTTTAAAAATTTAACTACCAAAGTAGTTGATATGGAAAATATAAGCTTCAATAATGAAACTTTTGATGTTGTGATATCTGCAGGATCCTTGTCTTATGGAGATAACCAAATTGTCGCCAAAGAAATAAACAGAGTTTTAAAACCAAACGGCTATTTTATTTGTGTTGATTCTTTTAATCATAATCCAATATATAAATTTAATCGGTGGATTCATTTCAAAAGAGGCAGGAGGAGTTTAAGCACTATTAGAAACATGCCAAATAAACAACTCATAGAATATTATAAAAATATTTTTAAATCCGTTAAAGTAAAATACTTTGGTGCTGTTTCTTTTGTAACTCCTTTGTTATCAGTGTTTATTTCAGAAAAAAAAATTAAAAACTTTATTGATCTTTTTGATCATGTCATAAACGTACAAAAATCTGCATTTAAATTTGTTATGATTGCAAAAAAAACTGAAAGAAAAAATGGAAAATTTTTTTAATGATCTTATAAACCCGAATAATTTTTCTGAACAAATAGATATTCAAGGATTTAAAGAAGATAAATTATTTTATTTTTTAAGGCAAATGATGCTAATTCGATTGGTTGAAAATAAACTTGCATCTGCCAGAAGGGATAATATCATTGGCGGCCCGGTGCATTTAGGTGTTGGCCAAGAAGCTATTGCGGTTGGTGTTGCATCTAATTTAAATAAATCAGACAGAGTATTTGGTGCTCATAGATCTCATGCACACGTGTTATCAATGGGTGCTGATATTTTTAAATTGTTTGCAGAGGTTTTGGGGCGAGATTCTGGTTTGTCAAGAGGCATGGGAGGCTCAATGCACCTTTGGGATCAACCAAATGGTTTTTATGGATCAGTTCCCATTGTTTCTGGTACTGTTCCATTAGCTGTTGGCGCTGGTATTGCTGCATCAATTCAAAAAACGAATGATATAGCTGTAAGTTATTTTGGTGATGGGGCTATGGAGGAAGGGGTCGTCCATGAATCTTTAAACCTAGCAAAAATTACTAATGCCCCTGTACTTTTTGTGGCTGAAAATAACTTATTTTCTAGTCATATGCATATATCTTTAAGACAGCCGAGCAGCATGTTATCAAGATTTGCTATTGCTAACAATATCCCCTACCAAGTTGTTGATGGAAACAATATTGTTTCTATAAGCAATGCTGCTAAAAAATTGATTAATAATTTAAGAAATGGAGATGGCCCAGGTTTTATTGAGGCAGTAACTTACAGATGGTATGGACATGTTGATTGGAGAGAGGATGTTGATGTGGGTGTAAATCGTTCAAATATGGATATAAAAAAGTGGAAAATGAGAGATCCGATATTAAGACTAAAAAAAGCTTTACTAGATAAAAACCTAATCAAAGAAAACGAAATTGAATCTTTAGAGAATGATTTGAATTCTGCTATCAATCACGCATGGAGTAAGTCCTTATCGGCACCATTTCCTCCTAAAGAATCACTTTTATCAAGAGTTTATGCAAAATAAATTATATAATTATGGGACAGCCATTCTTTCGGCTTTCGAGTATCTTCTTGAAAAATACCCCGAAGTATTTGTCATGGGTCAGGGTCTTTGGAGCCCTTGGTACGTTGGAAATTCAATGACAAACTTAGATAAAAAGTTTGGAAAAAAAAGAATTATTGATACCCCAGTTTCAGAATCAGCATGCACGGGAGCTGCAGTTGGTGCATCTCTTGCTGGTTTAAAACCGATTGTTGTTCATCCCAGGATGGATTTCATGTTGTATGCAATGGATGCTATAGTAAATCAAGCAGCAAAATGGTCGCATATGATTGGTGGTCAAGCCAATCCATGCGTAACGATTCGAGGCATTATAAATAGAGGAGGTGAGCAGGGAGCTCAACACTCACAAGCCTTGCATGCTTGGTTTGCTCATATACCTGGATTGAGAGTTGTTATGCCTTATTCTGTTGCTGATGCAAGAGATTTATTTATTGCATCAGTGCTTTGTAAGGATCCAGTTATCTTTATTGATGATAGATGGTTGTATGAACAGGAAGATACCCTATCTCCAATTGTAGAACTTGACCTAAAAAAAGAAGGTCCAAAATGTATTGCAACAGGCAAAGATTTAACTATTGTTGCCTCGGGTTACTCTACTTTGCTTGCCATGAAAGCTAAAGATGAATTAGAAAAATATAAAATATCAGCAGAAATTATGGATCTGAGAGTTTTAAATCCTTTGGATTCAAGTCCATTAATTGAATCTATAAAGAAAACAGGTCGATTGATTGTGATAGATGGTGGTTGGAAAAATTGTGGAATGGCTGGGGAAGTAATTGCAGCCATAGTAGAAAATCTAGATTTAAATCACTTTAAATCATCACCTCAAAGAATAACTTTACCTGATGCTCCAGCACCAACTTCAAGGGAATTGGAAAAAATTTACTACCCTGATGTTCATAAGATTATAAATATGTCACGTTTTATTTTACAATAACTTTTTAAATATAATCGAGAAAGCAATGACCCAAAATCGAAATGTTCCATTTTTTAATTATCCTCAAGTGTATTTGAATGATAAAGAAAATTTAATGAAAATTTTTGATGATATTGGTAGTCGTGGTGCATTTATTATGCAAAAAGATTTAGAGATATTTGAAAATAATTTAGCTACTTTTACTGGTTCAAAATTTGCCATTGGAGTTGGGAATGCCACAGACGGATTAGAATTATCTTGGATGGCAATTGGATTGAAAAAAGGAGATGAGGTTATTTGTTGTTCTCATACAATGTTAGCGACAGCATCTGCTATAAAAACAGCAGGAGGTACTCCGGTGCCGGTTGAGCTTGGGGATGATGGTTTAATAGATCCAGATGCAATTGAAGATGCCATTAATTCAAGAACTGTTGGTATTATGCCTACCCAGTTAAATGGTCGGACTTGTGACATGGACAGAATTATGAATATTGCAAATAAGCAAAATTTATATGTTGTTGAAGATGCTGCCCAGGCTCTTGGATCACGCTTTAAAGGTAAACATGCTGGCACCTTTGGTAACGCCTCGGCAATAAGTTTTTTCCCTGCAAAGGTTCTCGGTTCTCTTGGTGATGGCGGCGGTGTTATAACTAATGATCCATATTACTTCGATAAAATTTATCAACTTCATGATCATGGTCGGGATATCAACGGTGAAGTTAAAAGTTGGGGTAGAAATAGTAGATTAGATAATTTACAAGCTGCTATTCTCAATCATAATTTAGAATCCTATCAAAATGTTATAGATCGACGAAGGCAAATTGCAAGCATTTACCAAGAACAGTTATCTGATCTCAATGAACTTGAACTACCTCCAGCTCCAGATGCAGATCCTAACCACTATGACATATATCAAAATTATGAATTGCAGGCTGATCGCCGAGATGAATTAAAGAAATTTTTGGCTGATAATAATATTGGAACATTAATTCAATGGGGTGGAAAAGGGGTTCATCAGTGGGAAGGGTTAGGCTTTAATGTAAAATTACCAAAAGTTGAAAGGTTCTTTGAAAGATGCATTATGATTCCGATGAATATGTTTATCTCCGATGACGATGTAAATTATATTTGCGAAAAAATACGTCTTTTCTACAGAGGATGATTAAAATTAAAAGAATAATAGATGTTTTTTTTTCCATATCAGGACTTTTAATTGCATCACCTCTTCTCATTCCGGTAATGTTTTTAATCTGGCGTCAAGACGGGCATTCTCCCTTTTATATAGCAGATAGAGTTGGAAAGAAAGGCTTAATATTTAAGATGGTTAAGTTAAGATCAATGATAGTTAATGCTGATAAATCAGGAGTCGATTCAACAAGTTCAAGTGATAACAGGATTACATCGCTGGGACGTTTTATAAGAAAGTATAAACTTGATGAAATTACTCAGTTATGGAATGTTTTGCTTGGTGACATGAGTTTAGTTGGACCTAGACCAAATGTAAAAAGAGAGACTGACTTGTACACATATGAAGAAAAAACTTTGCTTAAGATAAAGCCTGGAATAACAGATTTAGCATCAATTGTATTCGCAGACGAAGGAGATATCTTAAATGGTCAAAATGATCCGGACATTGCCTATAATCAATTAATTAGACCAGGAAAAAGTCATTTGGGTATATTTTATGTTAAACATCAAACAATACTTTTAGATATTCAGCTGATTTTTTACACTATAACTTTAATGTTTTCTCGAGAAAAAACACTAAAAAAAATACAAAATTTACTACGAAAGCTAAACGCAAATGATGAAATCATTAAATTGGCTTCGAGAACGTTTCCATTAAAACCAATGCCTCCACCTGGTTCCTCTAAAATTGTTACCTCCAGAGATGGTGATCCTAATAAATAATATTTATATTTTTTACTAATATGTTAAAAAATTATAGAAAAAAATTAATACAATTTTATGATTTGTTTGCAGTATTAATTGTGTGGTATCTTTCTTTTTTATTAAGATACAATTTTGACATACCTGCATCTGAAGTATCTAATTTATTAAACTCTATTTTAATTTTAATTTTTGTTCATTTGGTTGTTGCATTTAAGATCAAACTTCACCATGCAACATGGAGATATTTTAGTTTTGAAAATATAGAAAAATTAATCTTATTATCCTTTGTAACTTCAATAATTATTGCTTCAATATCTCTAATGATAAGACTTTCTATTCCCAGAAGTGTATTTATAATCTTTCCCTTATTGAATGTTGCTGTATTGGGCGGCAGCCGTTTTGCCTATAGATATATTAAAGAAAAAAAAGCTATATCAAAAAAAAAATTAGATAGTCCAACTATTATTTATGGAGCGGGTGCAGCTGCAGTAGGTTTGGTAAAAGTTCTTAAAAGATCAGATTCAGTAAATATTGTAGCTTTCATGGACGACAATAGCTTACTTCATGAAAGAGAGCTCCTCGATATTCCAGTGTTTGGAGGATTATCTGATTTAGAAAAAGCAGTAAAAAAGTACGATGCTAAAAAAATTATCTTAGCAATTCCTTCTATCACTGAATACAATAAAAGAAAAATTATTAAAGAAGCAAATAAACTAAAATTAGAAATTCTGACAATACCATCAATCGAAGATTTAATTTCTGGAAAAATTACATTATCACAATTAAAGCCTCTTAGCCTTGAAGATGTTCTTGGAAGAGATGAAGTAAAACTCGATACAAAAGGACTTATTAATTTAATTAAAGAAAATGTAGTTTTAGTTTCTGGTGCTGGTGGGTCAATTGGGTCAGAACTATGTCGTCAAATTCTAAAATTTAAACCTTCAGTTTTGATCTGCCTGGATATTTCAGAATTTTCACTATATCAAATCGAACAAGAGTTTTCGAATTTAAAAATTGGAAATATTTACTATTTTGTTGCAGATGTAAAAAATGAA
Organism: Methylophilaceae bacterium LSUCC0665; assembly: GCA_024919215.1. Lineage (GTDB taxonomy): Bacteria > Pseudomonadota > Gammaproteobacteria > Burkholderiales > Methylophilaceae > BACL14. The sequence goes on from CP103437.1 coordinate 531,467, forward strand.
AAGCGCATAAATTCTATACTTAAGAAATTTAGCCCAAAAATCGTATTTCATGCAGCGGCATATAAACATGTCCCCCTAATGGAAAATTTAAATGTTTCAGAAGTTTTGAATAATAATGTACTAGGTACTTATTCTTTAGCAAGAGCATCAAAAAATGCTAAAGTTAGTAAATTTATTCTAATTTCAACTGATAAAGCAGTTAGCCCTACAAATGTAATGGGAGCTAGTAAGCGTTTGGCTGAAATGATATGTCAAGTAATGCAGCAAAATTCTAAGACTACTTTTATTACAGTACGATTTGGAAATGTTTTAGGTAGTAGTGGTAGTGTGATCCCGAAGTTCCAAAAACAAATTCAAGCTGGCGGTCCTGTAACTATTACCCATCCAGGAATAGAAAGGTATTTTATGACTATACCGGAAGCTTCACAGCTTGTTTTACAGGCATCCTTTATGGGTAATGGTGGAGAAATATTTGTTCTTGATATGGGTAAACCAGTTAAAATTTTAAATCTCGCAAAAACACTGATATCAATATTAGGTTTTGACAAAAGGAAAATTAAAATAAAATATACAGGACTTAGGCCTGGTGAAAAATTATATGAAGAACTTTTTACGAAAAATGAAAAAATACTGCCTACATCTCATAACAAGCTTTCTATTGCAATTGTAAATAAAAATAATTCAACAAAGTGGATGAAAGATATGATTTCATGGATTTCTCAATTAGATAGTAAAGAAGAGTTATTCATTAAGAAAGAGCTTAAAACTTGGGTTAATGAATATAATAGCAAAGATTCCACCTCTTCATAATTTTAATGAAAATTTCTGAATTTTTTATTTCAATAAATCTAAAATCTCACTAAAGTTATTTATCTCTTTATTAACTAAAACATTATTCCATTTCTGTCTTTTCCCATACCCATATTTAGCTTTTATAAACTTAAGTTGAGCCTGGTTTGAACTAATTCCATCATTAACGGTGTCACCAACAAAAAATGCTGTCTGAAATAACTCATTCTTGTAAAAAATAGATTGAATCATGTCATTCTTATTTCTGATCTCAGACTGACTATCGCTGCATTCAATAAATTGAAAATAATCATTCCAAGCAAAGTGATCCATCAGTTTTTGTGTGGGGGCTAACCTTTTATTGGTGGCTACCGCCATGGGTATATTTTGATTGTGTAGTTCTTTCAAGACTTGAATGACATCAGGGTAGGGCTGGGTGTGCTGGATGGCTTGCTCGTCATGCATTTTTATAAATAATTGTACAAATTCATCCAGTGAGTCTTGGTGCTCTGGTCCAAGTATTTCTGAGGCGGTATCCCTTAAGGGTGGCCCAATAAGTATATTTTTTGCATACTCAACTCTATTCGGTGCGAGTTGTTTCGTAATACTTTGAAAGCAATGGTAGATGGCTTGTTCAGAATCGACCAGTGTTCCATCAAAATCAAAGATGAAGGCTTTTGTCAAATAGAAACCCACTGACTGTTTTGAATCGACTGATAAACTGCCTCCATGGTGGCTGCCTGATGAATGGCGCCATCCATGCTTAATTTATCACTCTCTTTGTTATTTAGAATACAGTCCACAAAATGATCGATTTCTAAATCAAAGTGATTACCTTTAACAATTTTTTCAACGACTGGAGCGGATCCATCTAATTCATAACTGATAATTGCCTCATCATCTTCATGCTGCCAGACGGTGTGACATTTTAAGCGTCCCTTATCCCCAAAGATTTCAAATTCGGATCGTCTTACACATTCAAAACTGATATCAAAGGTTGCTCGACGGTGATCAGTGAATTCTAAAATTCCACTGGCAGACATGTCGGCTTGGTGACTGTTCATTTTAGCTGAGGCATTTACTTGTTTAATGTGACCTCCCATCACTTGTCTGAGTGTGTGAATGGCATAGGGTCCAATATCCCATAAGGCTCCGCCACCATTTTTTATGGTTCGATTGATTCGATAGTATCGAGCTGGCTGGATTGGAAAGGAAAACATGCTGTGCGCGTATTGAATTTTACCTAACTTTCCTGAAGCAATCATTTGTTGAATAAAATCAAATTGGGGGTGAAACACATACATAAATCCTTCCATCACCTGAACCTTATGTTTTTTTGCGGTATCAGTGATCTGAGCGACTTCGTTTTTGGTAAGTGCCATCGGTTTTTCGATCAACACATGTTTTTTGTGTTGGATGGCTTTGAGCGCCACCTCAGAGTGTTCTTCATTAGCGAGTGGAATATAAATGGCATTAATGTCAGGATGCTGAATGACCTCATCAAAATCTTGACTTGCTTTGACTTCACTTGGATATTTTGAATATTGGTTAATACACTCTTGGGCGGCTCCATCCCGACGGCTCGCCAACATGATGAGTTTAGAGTGAGGATTGTTTTCAATGGCAGGAAGTAAGCGCTGATTGACTCGAGCCGCTCCTAAAATGCCCCAATTAATGGTTTTCATCTTTATCCTTTTGATTTAATGGTATATCTTTAAACTCACGACCAATATGCACTTCTCCTCGGGCTTTGGCCAATTCAATTTGTTTTTGGCGCTCTTTCAAAGCCGCTTTTTTTTCTTCACTCAGCTGGTTATGGCAATAGGGACATGACTGCCCTTTTTGATATAAAGGTGACAATAATTCTTCGGGGCTTAACGGATGTCGACAGGCATAGCATTGGTCATAAATTCCTTCCTCAAGACCATGCGTAACACTGACTCGTTGATCGAAGACAAAGCATTCCCCATCCCACAAGCTTTCATCCTTTGGCACATGCTCCAGATACTTTAATATTCCTCCTTTAAGGTGATAGACCTCTTCAAAACCCTCATCTAAAAGATAGGAGGTAGCCTTTTCACAGCGAATACCCCCCGTACAAAACATCGCTACTTTTTTTGTTGTTTTTGGATCAAAGTTTTTTTTAACATACTCTGGAAATTCACGGAAAGTTTTCGTGTTTGGATTGATGGCATTTTTAAATGTTCCAATGTCATATTCGTAATCATTGCGCGTATCGATTAACACTGTCTCCGGATCCGAGATCAAAGCATTCCAGTCTTGTGGATCAACATATTGGCCTACGTGCTTTTTTGGACTGATTCCGGGGACACCGAGGGTCACTATTTCCTTTTTCAGCTTCACCTTCATACGGTAGAAGGGATTGGATTCAGCCCATGATTCTTTATGGTCAAGGGCTTTAAAAGCGCCGTTAAATAAAGGATCATTTTCAATAAATTGGTGAAAATCTCTAATCGATTGCGTTAATCCTGCAATCGTTCCATTAATACCCTCTTGGGCGAGTAGCAGCGTCCCTTTAATCTGATTTTTTTGGCAAAAATCAAGTATCGGTTGTTGAAAGCTATGAAATTGATCAATGTTCACAAAGTGATACAAGGCGGTCACAAGAAACTTACTCATAGACTTCTAATACTTCCTGATTAAATCGTTTATTAATGTCCTAAAAAATGTTATTTTAACGCTCTTTTAAGATCATTTGGAGATATTCATGGCAGTAGAACAAACATTATCAATTATCAAACCGGATGCGGTGGCAAAAAATGTCATTGGAAAAATATACAGTCGTTTTGAGGATAGCGGTTTAAAAATTATCCATGCCAAAATGGCACACCTAAGCACAGAACAGGCACAAGGATTTTATGCAGTGCATAAAGACCGTCCTTTCTTTAATGATCTAGTGGCTTTTATGACCTCAGGCCCAGTGATGATTCAGGTATTGGAAGGCGACAATGCGGTGCTCAAAAACCGTGAATTAATGGGTGCCACAAACCCTCAAGAAGCTGCACCTGGAACCATTCGCGCTGACTTTGCTGAAAGTATTGATGCAAATGCTGTACATGGATCTGATTCATTAGAAAATGCTAAAATTGAAATTGAATATTTCTTTGGCTAATTTTTTTGATTAACTTACTTGATATTGATTTAAAAACCTTTCAAGATCAAATTGCAAAATCTGGTCATCAACCTTTTCGAGCCAAGCAGCTGTGGCGTTGGCTCTTTAAGGAAGAGCAAACTGATTTTGCAAAAATGACTGATCTTGCCAAAGATTTCCGTTTATTTCTTGCTAACAATTATCAGCTCAATTTCCCAAAAATTAACTTCGATCATATTTCCAAGGATGGAACGCGTAAATGGTTATTTGATATGGGCTCAGATAACGCGATTGAAACGGTTTTTATTCCAGAGAAAAATAGAGGAACCCTTTGTATCTCATCACAAGTCGGTTGTGCACTTGAATGTACGTTCTGCTCAACCGGACGCCAAGGGTTTAATCGCAATCTCTCCCAGGCTGAAATTATTGGCCAGCTGTGGTTAGCAAATCATTTGCTGTCGGATGATTACGATACAAGTGAACATAAACCAGTAACCAATGTGGTAATGATGGGAATGGGCGAGCCACTAGCAAACTATGATCAGGTGGTTTCTTCTTTAAAAATTATGTTGGATGACAAGGCTTATGGATTAAGTAGAAGAAGAGTCACAGTCTCTACCAGTGGTTTAGTGCCCGCAATAGACAAATTGAAATATGATTGCCCTGTGTCTTTAGCCATTTCGTTGCATGCGCCAAATAATCAAATTAGAGACGAAATTGTTCCTATCAATAGGAAGTACCCCATTGAGGTTTTACTAGACTCTTGTCAAAGCTATCTTGAAGAAGCGCCACGTGATTTTATTACGATGGAATATGTCATGTTAAAAGATGTTAATGACCAAGATCAGCATGCAAAGGAATTGGTTGAGTTAGTAAAAAATACACCCTGTAAATTTAATTTAATCCCATTCAATCCTTTTCCTAAAAGTGGGTATGAATCTTCCAGTAGGGAGCGGATATTAAGTTTTCAGAAAATTTTAATGGACAGTGGTATTGTCACAACTATCCGTAAAACCCGAGGTGATGATATTGATGCCGCCTGTGGACAGTTGGCTGGGGATGTAAAAGATAAAACAAAACGGACGTTGCGATTAATTCAAGAGGGAAAAAAATAATTGATCAAAAAAAATAGATTAATTGTAAAAGTTGGTGATATTCATATCGGAGGTCATCACCCTGTGGTTATTCAATCCATGACCAATACCGATACAGAAAATGTAGAGGCGACGATTGAGCAAATTTTAGAGTTATGGAGGGCTGGTTCTGAAATAGTTCGAATTACTGTGAATACTGAGGCCGCTGCTCAAGCAACAGTAAAAATTAAAGAAAAGTTGTTAAGTCTTAATTGTAATGTGCCACTCGTTGGTGATTTCCATTTTAATGGTCATAAACTATTGAAGCTTTATCCTGATTGTGCAAAGGCGCTTGATAAATATCGAATTAATCCAGGAAATGTAGGTAAGGGTTCAAAGCGTGAAGATCAATTTTCACAAATGATTCAATGCGCTATTGACTATAACAAGCCGGTCCGTATTGGAGTGAATTGGGGGTCATTGGATCAAGACTTACTAGCCAAGATGATGGATGAGAATCAAAAATTAATTGAGCCAAAATCTTCCAATGATCTCATGAGGGAAGCATTGATTCAGTCTGCCTTATTAAGTGCTGAGGCTGCAATTAAGCAAGGATTACCAAGGGACCGAATTATTATTTCTTGCAAAACAAGTGACACACAAGACCTCATTTTTGTTTATGAGCAGCTTGCCAAGCGCTGCACTTATCCGCTGCATTTAGGGCTAACAGAGGCTGGTATGGGCACTAAGGGAGTGGTCGCTTCCAGTGCATCAATGGGTTATCTTTTGCAACAGGGCATTGGAGACACGATAAGGATATCATTAACCCCAGAACCAGGAGAAACTAGGACTAAGGAGGTTGTTGTTGCGCAAGAGCTGCTTCAAACAATGAATATTCGATCATTTGTCCCTTTGGTGATAGCCTGTCCAGGGTGTGGCAGAACCACTTCAACTTTCTTTCAAGAACTGGCCAAGCAAACTCAATCATTTTTAAGAGAAAAAATGCCAGAATGGAAAAAAAATTATCCAGGGGTAGAAAATATGAAAGTCGCTGTTATGGGCTGTGTGGTAAATGGACCAGGAGAATCTAAAATGGCTGACATTGGAATTAGCTTGCCTGGAACAGGCGAGATTCCAGTAGCTCCTGTTTACGAAGATGGTGAAAAAACAGTCACTTTAAAAGGTGATAATATTGCTGATGAATTCAAAGATATTATTGAAAATTATATTAATAAGAAATATAGATAAATGAAAAATTATCAATCCATCAAAGGTTTTTATGACGTCCTGCCGGAAAAGCAAAAGTATTGGCGTTTTTTTTATGAAGCCGCTTATCAAGTGTTAGATCGTTTTGCCTATGAGGAAATTAAACTGCCAATAGTAGAAAACACGGACCTTTATATTCATAGTGTTGGCGAGCAAACAGACATTGTTGAAAAGGAAATGTATTCTTGGCAGGATAACCTCAATAATGACAAACTAACTCTTCGCCCAGAGGGAACGGCGGGTTGTGTGCGAGCAGTGATTGAAAATAACTTGACCTATAACGGCCCAATTCGATTATTTTATCAAGGACCTATGTTTAGGCATGAGAATGTTCAAAAAGGACGGCAACGACAATTTAATCAATTGGGTATCGAGGCCTTTGGTTTTTCTGACCCCCTTGTAGATGCAGAAATCATTTACTTATTAGACTCTCTTTGGAAAACATTAGGTTTAAAAAATATAGAACTTCAAATAAATAACATTGGAGACCCTGAAGAGCGAGCCGTCTATAGAAAAGAACTGATTAAATATTTTGAATCTCATCAAGATGAGCTTGATGAAGATGCTAAACGAAGACTTCATACAAACCCGATGCGAATCTTAGATTCAAAAAATCCAAAAATGCAGGGTTTAATTGATAAGGCTCCAAAATTCTTGGATCAAAATTCTACAGAGAGTGCAAAACACTTTGAGCAGGTTCTGCAATATCTTGACCAAAGCAACATTCCTTATAAGATCAATAAAAATCTTGTGAGAGGTTTAGATTATTACAACCGAACCGTTTTTGAATTCGTTACCAGTGATCTAGGAAGTCAAGGCACTATTGCCGGCGGGGGTCGATACGATTACCTTATTCAATCCATTAATGGTAAAGAAACTCCGGCTTTTGGAGTTGGGATTGGAATTGAGCGGATCATACTTCTGCTTGAGGAACTAAATAATAAGAATTTTGATATAACACCTCAAGTTTATGTTTTGTCCCTTGGGGAGAATGTCGATCACTATGCATTTAATATATCAAATCAGCTGAGGAATTCAAATATTTCAGTCTGCATGAATGTTGGAAAAAATAGCTTTAAGTCCCAAATGAAAAAGGCTGATAAATCTGGTGCACAATTTGCCATTATCATTGGCGATAATGAAGTGAACAATAACAGTGTGCAAATTAAACTTTTACGACAAGAGTTGTCACAAGAAGAGATTAATAAAAAAGACATTGTTAACTTTATCACTCAACATGGCAGCAAATAAAATCCTTGAAATAAAAAATCTGACTGTTTTTCCAGACAAGAATAAAAAAAATATTTTAGTGAGTGATGTTTCTTTTTCTCTTGAAAGAGGAAAGCTGACTTGTATAGTTGGAGAATCTGGAAGTGGCAAAAGCCTCACCGCACTTTCAATTATCAAGCTGTTGTCCAGTCAATTAAAGTTTGATGGAATTATCAATTTTGAAAACAATGACTTATCTCAATTTAATGAAAAAAAATTAAGAGAATATCGTGGCAAAGAGATATCCATGATCTTCCAAGATCCAATGACATCATTGAATCCCGTTTTTACCGTTGGGTACCAAGTCGCTGAAGCATTGCATGCTCACAATAACTTGAGTAAATCAGAAGCTAGAAAAATTGTTGAGCAGACTTTTCAAGACGTCGGAATTCCATCGGATCGATATGAGAGTTATCCTGATGAGTTATCAGGCGGGCAAAGACAAAGAGTAATGATTGCTATGGCAATCATTAATAAACCTAAGCTTTTAATCGCTGATGAACCAACTACGGCGCTAGATGTGACTGTGCAAAAACAAGTTTTAAACTTAATACAAGATCTGCAAAAAAAATATCAGATGACTGTCTTATTTATTACCCATGATTTTGGTGTTGTAGAAGATATTGCAGACCAGGTGTTAGTGATGTATCAAGGTCGAATTGTTGAGCAGGGTAAAGCAAACAGTTTAATTCGTCATCCTAAACATCCATATACAAAAGCTCTTTTGCAGTGTATTCCTAGCATACATTCAAAAAAAGTTTTAAAACCAATTGATTACAAATGGCTTAAAACTGAAATGGAAAAATTATAAATGTTTATTGATGTTCGAAATTTAAAAAAGTCTTATACAAAACATACAGGTTTTTTAAATACAAAATCATTCACAGTGAATGCTTTAGATGATGTTTCTTTTTCAGTGAAAAAAGGTCAGTGTTTAGCGATTGTTGGAGAATCAGGAAGTGGGAAATCAACATTGGCTAAAACAATCATGAAGCTTCTTAGTCCGGATAGTGGCGAGATCAATTTCATGAAACAGAATATAGTGAATCTATCTTCTGATGAAACAAGAGTTTTTAGAAAAAAAATACAAATGATTTTTCAGGACCCATTTTCATCATTGAATCCTAAATTTACAATACGTCAAATCCTCTCAGAACCTTTAGAAATTCATATGATGGGCGATAAAGATGAGATTGAGAGCAAGGTGATCGAACATATCAAGTTGGTAGGTCTTTCTGAGGATGACTTATCCCGTTATCCACATCAATTCAGTGGTGGACAGAGACAAAGAATTTGTATCGCAAGAGCATTAATTATTAAACCTGAAGTAATAGTCTGTGATGAGCCTGTTTCAGCTTTGGATGTATCCATTCAAGCACAAATTTTAGAACTGCTGAAGAAATTACAAAAAAAGTTTCAGCTCACTTATTTATTTATCACTCATGACTTAAGGGTGGTAAAATACATCGCTGACGAGGTGATTGTTTTACAAAATGGTAAGCTAGTTGAGAAAGGTTCAGTTACACAGTTATTCAATAAACCTTCCACAGACTATACAAAAGCGCTTATAGAAGCAATACCTGGTTCAATTTAGTACTCAAAGGATTAATATGGCACAAGATATCGAAAACAATTCAGAACAATTTGAAAAAATCAAAGAATTCGTGCAGCGAAATAAAAAATTAATTATTGGCTTAGTTGTTGCTTTGTTAATTATTTTGATTGGTAATGATTTCTATCAATCAAAACAAGAGCAAAATACGGGAGAAGCTTCGCAGTTGTTTCAAAAATTATTAATAAGTAAAACAACAGATATTGAAAATTTAAAATCAATTGCTGATGACTTAAAAGATCATTATGCTAAAACACCATACGCTGCTAGAGCGCAAATTATTTTTGTAAAAACTATTCTAAAAAATGATGCTGTTGATCAAGATGTTAAAGATCGACTTCAGTGGGTTAGTCGAAACGCGGTGGAACCCTCAATTAAAAGTTTATCGGTTTATTATCTCGGATTAATATCATTATCCGAAGATGATCTTGAAGGCGCTAAAAACTTATCTGAATTAATTAAAACTAAAGGTTTTGTAGGTTTTAAATTTGATTTACAAGGAGATATTGCTAAAAAAGAAGGTGATATTGACAAAGCCAAAGAATTATACGGCAAGGCAATTAGTTCTTTTTCACCACAAAGTGATTTTTCAAGAGTGATTGAATATAAACTGCAGAATCTTTAAGAGTTAAGTAGCAAACAACCTCATGAAGAATTTACTTTTTTTAATTTTGATAATCCCTATTGTTGGCTGTATTGGTCCGCTCAAAGAGCTTGAAAGCCAAATTCAGGATGTATATTTTGATGGAGTTCTTGATAACGCTCCTGAACCATTGCCTGATGATTTTGTTAATCAGGTTCAAATCAATCAACCTTGGTTAAAAGAATTCGACTTCTTGCCAGGATACGCTGAAATAGTTTTTAAAGAAGATTCGATTTTTTTTATTACTGAAGATGGCGTATTTACCAAAATTTCTCAAGACTCAGGAGAAGTGCTTTTTAGCAAAAAAATTAATACTAAAATAAAAACGGGTTTATTTGGTGGTTTAGATAACTATTTTTTCTTTACAGACCAAAGAAATTTTTTAACAAAAATTGATCAAAATGGTAATTTAATTTGGAGTACAAAGCTCACCAATAGCTTGAATCTCAAACCTTTCTTCTATAAAAATCAAATCATATTGAAATACATTAATAACAAGATTGAATCTTTTGATTCTAACAGTGGCTTATCCTTATGGTTTTATGTCAGACAAAATCCACCTCTTTCAATTAATGTTCAATCTCCAATTATAATTGTGGATGATATTTTATATTCAGGGTTTCCTGGCGGGAAGGTAGTCATCATTGAACCCGAATCAGGCAGTTTTTTAACTGAATTAACGTTGTCTAGACCGAAAGGTGTAACTGAAATTGATCGCACAAATGATGTTGCGGGAGATTTAGGTATCATTGACAATATGCTATTTGCTTCATCTTACAACGGTGAAATTATTTCGTTTGACAGAGCCTCAGGTTCTAAAATATGGTCCCGAAAACTAAGCTCTTACCATGGCATCTCAACTGATAATGTAAATCTTCTAGTACCTCATGAAAATGATTCAATCTATAATTTTGATTTAAAGTCTGGTAAGACATTGTGGAAAAATAATGACCTAAGTTATAGAAAAATATCAAAACCTTTAATACTGAATGATTTCATGCTTGCTATTGATTATCTTGGAGTTCTTCACATTATGAACCTCAGTGAGGGAGAAAGAGTGGGTGTGCATAAATTTGGGAAAGATCTTCAGGAATTAATTGATTTTGGGGAAACGATGAGCGTTCAAAATTCATTAAACACGACCAAAATGTATAAATTTGAAGATTTTGCATATATCTTATTAAATCATCAAAAAATTATTAAAATTCAAATCAATGAGTAATGTAGCTATAGTTGGAAGACCTAATGTTGGAAAATCTAGTCTTTTTAATAAATTAACCAAATCAAAAAAAGCCATCGTTTCAGAATTTGAGGGATTGACTAGAGATCGACAGGTAAGCAAAACAATTATTGATAATCTTTCCTATGAAATAATTGATTCAGGCGGACTTAATTTTTCAAACAACAAAAGTACTTTAGATTCACAAATACTTAACCAAACAAACCTTGCCACAGATGAAGCAGATCTAGTTCTATTTGTAGTCGACTATAAGTCTGGACTTTTACCTGATGATCAAGAGATATCAAAATTATTAAGAAAAAAAAATAAAGATATTTGCTTGGTCATCAATAAAGTAGATGGCGTTTCTGATGAAACTGCAAAGCTTGACTTCATGAAACTTGGGTATCAACAAGTAATCTGTACTTCTGTGAGCCATAACTATGGCATTGACTCAATTATTGAATTTATTGCTCATAAATTAGATGGTATCCCCGTTGAGCCAAGTGAAATAAATGACAATTTTAAAATAGCTATCTTAGGAAAACCGAATGCAGGAAAATCGACTTTAATTAACTCATTAATTGGCTCCGATCGACTTATAGCGAGTAATTTGCCTGGTACGACAATTGATTCGATTGAAATTGAATTTGAATTAAATTCAGATAAATATATTCTTGTTGATACTGCAGGAATCAGAAGGAAAGGGAAGGTAACTTCCAAGGAAGAAAAATTTGCACTATTAAAGTCTCTTGAAAGCGCAAAGAACGCTAATTTCATTTTACTTATTATTGACTCCTCAGTTGGTATAACCTCTCAGGATCAAGCACTCATTTCTGAATGCTTGAAGTCGTTTAAACCTTTATTACTTTTATTTAATAAATGGGATTTGCTGAATCAATATGAAAAAGAAAGATTTAATAGTGATTTAGAACAATTTAATCTAAATTTTGGCTTTATTGACAACATAAAGATTTCTGCTGAAAAGAAAACAAATCTATCTAAAATTTTTAAAAATATAAAAGAGATTCGAGAACATTTATCTAAAGAGTATAAAACATCGATTTTAAATAAGCTTTTAGAAGACGCCCTTATCAATCATCCTCCTTCAATTAGCAAAGGAATAAGACCTAAATTAAAATTCATGAGCTTTGTTTCCAAGTCTCCATTATCTTTTAAAATCCATGGAAATCATTTAGAGGGTTTAGCTCCTTCGTATAAAAAGTACTTAGATAATTACTTTAGAAAAGCGCTGTCCTTGCAATCTATCCCTTTAAGAATGATTTTTGAGGCATCAGATAATCCATATGCTTATAAAGCGAAAAGAGTTAGCACAGGATTGGTCACAAGAAGAAAAATAAAAAATCAGTTAAGAAAAAAACTATCTAGTAAGAATTAATCTGCTAAGCTTTCCCAAAATTTCCACCATGTTTTTGTACCTTCATTAACATCCAATGCTAATTGATTATTTGGATAGTTGTGATCAATAACTTTCTTGGTGGCCAATTCGAGATCTTTTAACTTTAGCTCTTTATAGGCGATATACTGAATGACCAAGGATTCTTCAACATGAATACTTTCAGGATAGGTTGTGTACACATTTTTTGCTCGATTCAGTGCCGCCACATAAGCTTTACGCTTCATATAATATCTTGCAACATGAAGATCGTATTCAGCGATTTTATTCATCAAATACGTCATCCTATCAGTTGAGTCTTGACTGTATTTTGAGTCTGGAAATTTCTTGACCAGTTCACTGAAAGCATCAAACGCTTGTTTAAGATTATTTACATCCCTGTCACTAATATCTTGCATGGTCAGCTTATTAATAATACCTCTTTCCTGATAAAGATTTAAACCTTTAAGGTAGTAAGCATAGTCCATGGATGGGTGACTGGGGTACAAGGTTATAAATTGGTTAACAGTTGATGTGCTAAGTTCCTTTTGCCCAAACTTGTAATAAGCATAGGCAAGATTTAATCTAGCGGACGGTATAAGTTTATTATCTGGATATCGCTTAATAAGCTTTTCAAGGAAGTTTATACTTTTTCTGAAATCTCGTTGATCCTTTAATCCTTCAGCTCTATCATATATCCATTCAGGACTCTGGCCAGTGGTTTCATCAAATTCAGTAGGCTCCCCAAAAATAAAACAACCTGCCAGAAATATTGAGGAAACAAATAAGGTAAGATATCTAATCATGACTAAAATTGATGTTAATAAAAAACTTATCATACCTACAACTTTTTTTGGGTCAAGGTTAGATGCGGTTTTATCAAACTTACTTCCTGAGTTCTCCAGATCAAAAATTCAATCTATGATTAAAAATGATTTTATATTGCTCAATGGTTTAAATGTCTCACAAAATTATAAGGTTGTTGGGGGTGAGGAAATTATGATCAATGGTGTCATTGAAGATGAAATTGATATTGTAGCGCAAAATATTCCATTAGAAATTATTTATGAAGATGATGATATTTTGGTTTTAAATAAACCAAGCAATCTTGTAGTGCACCCTGGTTCAGGAAATACTAACGGAACCTTGCTTAATGGTTTGATTCATTTCAACAAGAATCTTGAGAAACTTCCTAGAGGAGGGATTGTTCATAGGCTTGATAAAGACACGACGGGGTTGATGGTTGTTGCCAAAAATGAGGAATCACAAAATAATTTGATCAATCAATTACAAAGTAAAACTGTTTATCGAGAATACAGAGCGATAGTATGGGGACAAATTTGGCAAAATAAGGTAATAAACAAGCCAATTGGGAGGCATCCCAGGCAAAGAACAAAAATGGCTGTTACTAAAGTGAATGGTAAAAGTGCAGAAACTAGTTTTGAAGTACTTGAAAGGTTTAATTACCATACTTACGTCAGGTGTCTTTTGAAGACTGGAAGAACACATCAAATTCGTGTCCATATGTTAGATAATAATTCCCCTATAGTTGGAGACAAAGATTATGGATTAAAGAAGATAATCCCGACAAAAAAAATGGGCGATGATTTACTTAACGCAATTAAAATATTTGATAGACAAGCCCTGCACGCCATTTCACTAGGATTGGTTCACCCGAAAACTAAGAAGGAGATGAAGTGGACGATAGATCTTCCAGAAGATATGAAGGAGCTTTTGTCTTCAATAAGGAAGGATTCAATTGAAAACGATTTTGGACCTACAGACCATTTTCTTCAACAAGATTTTGAATTAAATGATGATGATTTAACTTTTGATGATGAAAAGTAGAATAAAAGTTGACTGGGAGTTACCAGCTCATGTCAGAGCTTTTCAATCAGATGCTAGTTTAAAAATTTATACTAACTCCAAATATGTTCAATCTAAAGATTTTTTTGAATTCACCAATCGACAGTTTTCATTAGTTAATCAGGTTCATTCAAACAAAGTTTACCAAATTTATAACAACGATCATCATCTTACTTGCGATGCAATTTTTACCTATGAACCAAATGTTATTGTGGCAGTTAGAGCAGCAGACTGCATACCTGTTTTGCTTTCAAATAAAAAAGGCTCGTTTGTTGCAGCAATTCATTGTGGCTGGAGGGGTCTTTCAACAGGTATTATTCATGAAACACTAAAAAGGATTAAAACAAATTGTGAGGAAGTTGTTGCATGGATAGGGCCTGGTATTTCACAAAAATACTTTGAAACTGATCGGGATGTCTATGATTTATTTATGAAGAAATATAATTTTCTTGGGAAGTATTTCAGATACCAGAATAATAAGTTTAATGTCGACTTAGTTGGAATTACAGCTTCATTATTAAAATTTCATGGTGTTCAAAACATATACGGTAATTCTATAAGCCAAAATTATTGTACTTTTAGGGACAATTTTTTGTTTTCTCATCGTCAAAATAAAACACCATTTAGACTGATTTCTCTGGCATGGATTAATGCTTAATTCTGTAAATTAATGACGTATAATCCCACTTTATGAATTTATTGATCATTATCGCTGTTTGTTTTTTTGGCTCTGTTTTAAGTCTGATGCTTGCGTATTTATTTAGCAAACTTAAGATGGTCAATTATGCGGATTATTTTGTTAGCCTTGCTGTCGGTACTTTATTAGGGGCCGCTTTTCTAGAGATCATTCCTCATGCCTATGAGTTATCGGGCGACTTACATCAAATCTCCCTAATTGTTTTAATTGGTATTCTCGTGTTTTTTATTTTAGAGAAATTATTAGTTTGGAGGCATTGTCATGGATCGCATTGTGAGAATCATTCTCCAGTGGTGAATGATGATGTAAAAAAAGGAAGTATCTTGATTATCGGAGATTGTTTTCATAATTTCATTGATGGTATATTGATTGCCAGTGCATTTATTGTCGACATTAATCTAGGCTTAATCACTGCTCTTGCAATTATCGTGCATGAAATTCCTCAAGAAATTAGTAATTTTTCAATATTAATTAATTCTGGTTATAGTTTATCCAGGACCCTTATGATGAATATTATTACTGGTTGTGCAATGATTTTTGGTGCTATCCTTGCCTATTTTGTTTTGAACGACCTTGAAGAATTAATTCCAATTATCTTATCTCTTGCTGCTTCAAGTATGATTTATGTTGCTATTTCTGATCTTATTCCATCGCTGCATAAAAAAGTGCAAATCATGCAAACGCTTCAACAAACTTTCTCTATTTTATTTGGAGTTTTAATTATTTATTTTCTTCATTCACTCATTCATTAAGCATGACATCAATAAAGATTCCTAAAATTGGCTTTATTTCGCTTGGCTGTCCTAAAGCAGGATCAGATACAGAAAAAATAATGACAAGAGTTAAAACCCAAGGATACGAAATATCATCCTCATACGACAAATCAGACGTGGTGGTGGTTAATACGTGTGGTTTTATTGATTCCGCAATTGAAGAATCTCTCAACACCATTGGCGAAGCTTTAAAAAGTAATGGCAATGTTATTGTGACCGGTTGCTTGGGTGAGAAGAGAGAAATTATTGAGGAGAGATTTAAAGATTTAATTGCCATCACTGGTTCCGAATCGGATAAAGAAGTGGTAGATATTATTAACCAAGTTGCTCCTAAACCACATGATTCTTTTATTGATTTAATTCCAAAATCAGGATTAAGGCTAACACCGTCACACTATGCCTACATTAAGATATCGGAAGGGTGTAACCATAAATGTTCATTCTGTATTATTCCTTCAATGAGAGGTAAATTGGTCAGTCGAACTCCTGAAGATATTCTAAAGGAAGCGCAAAATCTTGTTGACTCTGGTGTGACAGAATTAATTATCATTTCCCAAGATACCAGTGCTTATGGTGTTGATTTTAAAGTGAAGCAATCTTTTTGGGATGGCAAGCCAGTCAAGCGAGACTTATATCATCTAGCAAAAGAATTGAAAAAGTTTGGTGTATGGGTTCGTTTTCATTACATCTATCCATATCCTCATATTGACCATATGATTGAATTGATGGATGAAGAAACAATTCTTCCTTATTTAGATGTTCCATTTCAACATGCTAGCCCAAAGATTCTAAAATCAATGAAACGACCTGCTGATTCTGAAGATAACCTAAAAAGAATTCAAGCTTGGCGTGAAATTAATCAAAACATATCTTTAAGAAGTACGTTTATTGTCGGCTATCCCGGAGAAACAGATCGTGATTTTGACCAGTTAATTGAATTTATCAAGGAAGCAAAATTAGATCATGTTGGTTGTTTTGAATATTCAAATGTCGAGGGAGCTACCGCTAAATTGATTCCTGATCAAATTTCTGAAGATGTGAAAAAAGAAAGATATAACTATTTGATGGAAACACAAAAAAAATTGAGCGAACAAAAACTAAAATCTTTAATTGGATCAATTCAGCATGTTGTGGTTGATGAAGTGGCTGATGATTATGCCTTAGCGAGAAGTTTCCGCTCAGCTCCTGATGTGGATGGGGCTGTCTATTTAAAAGATCCTGAGGGATTGCTGGTGGGCGATAGACTTGATGTTAGAATTATTGACAACGATGAATATAACTTATTTGCTGGACCGATAAATGATTAAAACCCGATTCGCACCCAGTCCTACTGGATATCTTCATATCGGAGGAATACGTACGGCAATATTTAATTACGCATTCGCGAAAAAAAATAATGGTAATTTTTTTCTAAGAATTGAAGATACTGATTTGGAGAGATCTACCCAAGAAGCAGTTGATAAGATTCTTGAAGGGATGTCTTGGCTTAATTTAAAGCATGATGGTGATGTTATTTATCAGGCACAAAACTTTGATCGTCACAAAGCGATTATTGCTCAGTTATTAGAGCAAGGTCATGCATATGAGTGCTATGCAAGCAAAGAAGAGCTTGAAAAAATGCGACAGGATTGTGAAATGAAAGGGATTAAGCCTAAATACGATGGTACCTGGCGACCTGAGGAGGGTAAAAAACTTCCGCCATTACCTAAAGGGGTAACTCCAGTGATACGTTTCAAAAACCCAGTCGACGGTAATGTCACCTGGGAAGATCAAGTTAAAGGACAAATAACAGTCAGCAATGAGGAGTTGGATGATTTGATTCTTCAAAGATCAGATGGATCACCAACTTATAATTTGAGTGTGGTGGTGGATGATGCGGATATTGGGATTACCCATGTGATACGTGGAGATGATCACATCAATAATACTCCACGTCAAATCAATATATATAAAGCTTGTGGATTTGATGTTCCATTATTTGCACATTTATCAATGATTCATGGAGAAGATGGCCAAAAGCTATCTAAGCGTCATGGAGCGTCAAGTGTGACTGAGTACCGAGAGCTTGGCTTTCTTCCTGAGGCGGTCAATAATTATCTTGCAAGGTTAGGGTGGAGTCATGGAGATGCTGAAATTTTTTCTCTTGATGAATTATGTCAATTATTTTCTTTAAAAAGTATTACTTCTTCACCATCGCAATTTGACATCAAAAAGCTTCAATGGCTCAATAACCACTACCTTAAACAAAAAACATTTGATGAGATTGAGGCGCTACTAGATCCACAATTTATGCTTAGATTTTCAAACCGCAAGCAACTGTTAAGCATTTTTGATCTTTATAAAGATCGATGCCATACACTGCGAGAATTTGAAGCAAATGCTGAGACTGTCCTAACAAAGCCTGAAAATATTTCACATGATTTGTTAGAAAAATACATCTCTGAAAATTCTATAAAACATTTACAAAATTTAAGCAACTTATTTAATACATCTGAGTTTACTTCTGAATCCATAGAAACTATATTAAAAGCTTATGTCAAATCAGAACAAATTAAGTTTCCTGAAGTCGCTATGCCTCTAAGGGTGGTGTTGTTGGGAACTGATCAGTCTCCATCAATTGGGCAAATTATTGCAATAATAGGTAAAGATAATTTTAATAGTAGATTAAGTGAGCAAATATAAATGGCAAAAAAAATAAGCACTGAATTTTTTGATACTTTGGTAATTAATTCTGTAAATGTCTCAGTTTATCTGATGAATGGTATTAAACTTCAAGGTTTAATTGAGTCTTTTGATGACGAGAGTATTGTCCTCAAAGGTAATTCACCACAATTGATTTTTATTCATGCCATATCCTCAATAGTGCCTAATTACAAATAAGCTACTTGAGTTCAAATAATACAATCCTTCCTAAAGAAAAGTGTTTGATAATTAATACTCATGATGGTTATGGTCGCAAGGAATATGATCATCATGAAATTAAAGAGCTGGTCAAAACTGCTGGTTTTGATATTGTTGAATCACTAGATATTAAAATTGTTACTCCAAATCCAAGTTTTTATATTGGCAAAGGGAAGGTTGATGAAATTAAACAATTAAAAAATTTATTTAGTTTTGAATTTTTAATTATTAATGAAGACATCACACCTGCTCAAGAGAAAAAATTATCAGATGCCTTGAAGGTGACGATTATTGATAGAACGAATTTAATCTTGAATATATTTTCACAAAGAGCTAAAAGCCATGAGGGTAAGCTTCAGGTAGAGCTTGCGCAACTAGAATATTTATCTACCAGGCTCGTGCGAGGATGGACTCACCTTGAGCGTCAAAAAGGTGGTATTGGTGTAAGAGGTGGGCCTGGAGAAAAACAAATAGAACTTGATCGAAGAATGTTAAGGATCCGCGTCAAACAACTAAAAGAACGATTAAAAAAATTAACTAAGCAAAGAGATATGCAGCGACAGCGAAGAAGAAAAAGTGGTGTCTTTACAGTTGCTATCGTGGGTTATACCAATGCAGGTAAATCCACCCTATTTAATGAGCTAACTAAGCAAAAAATTTATGCTGCAGATCAATTATTTGCTACCTTAGATACGACCTCGAGAAAATTGTTTATTCCACCTTCAACTTCTCTTGTTATTTCAGATACAGTTGGTTTTATAAAAAACTTACCAACCAATCTTATTGAATCTTTTAAATCCACTCTAGAAGAGTCCACCAGTGCTGATTTATTATTGCATGTGGTTGATTCAACAAATGAAGAAAGAAAAGAACATATTGACCAAGTCAATCGGATTTTAAAGGAAATACATGCTGATCAAGTGGATCAAATTCTCATTCTCAATCAGATAGACAAAAATAACTCTTTGCCTCAAAAAGATATCGATGAGTATGGTAGAATTAATCGCATTGAATTATCTGCTAAAACTGGCCAAGGAATTGAATTTTTGAAGGAAGCATTGGTCGGAAGGGCATCACTCTTTAATAATCAAGAAATTAACAATTATGACGAAAACTTTAAATAACATGTTTAAAAAACTTGGCATTTTTTCAAAACAAGATGGACCACCCGACCTTGATGAGGTATTAAAGGATCTAGGCAGAAAAATCGATAATATCTTTAAAAGAAAACCTCGTATTGTTGTTGATAATAATGGGGGTGGCGCAAATAATAATGGCAATAAACAAAATATTAATGGTGGAGATATCCCTTTATTACCGATTTTATTGATTGTATTCTTAATTTGGCTTCTTACTGGTTTTTATATTGTTGATCAGGGTTCAAGGGGGGTCGTTTTAAGATTTGGTGAACATATTGATATCACCCAGCCAGGACCACGTTGGCATCTTCCTTATCCAATCGAGACTGTGGAAATTGTTAATCAGGAGCAGGTGAGAACAATTGAGGTGGGCTATAGATCATCCAATGATCTGGGAGCTAATTCTCAAGACCTCAGAGAGTCACTAATGCTCACTGGTGATGAAAATATTGTGGACTTGCAGTTTGCTGTCCAATACAACTTAAAATCTGTTGAAGACTTTATTTTTAATAATCGAGCTGCAGAATCGTCAGTGAGGGCTGGTGCTGAAACAGCTATTCGTGAAGTGGTAGGTAAAAGTGAGATGGATTTTGTTCTCTATGAAGGCAGAGAGGAAATTGCAATCCGAACCAAAGATTTGATTCAACAAATATTAGATAGATATTCAACGGGAATTAATGTGACAAGTGTAACCATGCAGAATGCCCAACCACCTGAACAAGTTCAAGCCGCTTTTGATGATGCTGTGAAGGCTAAACAAGATCTGGAAAGACAGAAAAATGAAGGTCAGGCGTATGCCAATGATGTTGTTCCAAAAGCAAGGGGTACGGCAGCTAGACTTTTGGCAGAAGCTAATGGATATAAAGTGTCTATTGAAAATGAGGCATTAGGTAATTCAAGTCGATTTGAACAAATCATGAAAGAATATGAAAGGGCGCCTGAGGTCACTAAAAATAGGCTATTTTTAGAGGCACAAGAGGAGATTTTATCCAACGTAACTAAGGTCATTATTGATCAAAAATCGGGTTCAAACAGCCTAATTTACTTACCACTTGATCAAATAATGAAAAATAATAACAGATCGTCAGTTAATTCTGTTTTGAATTCATCACCCAACAATATAGAGCTCCCAAAAACCGAAAGTACCTCGATTGATGTAACACAAGAGAGATCAAGAGATGCATTTAGAGCTAGAGAAAGAGAGATGAGATAATGCAAAAAACAACAAGAGTTTTTGTAGCCATTTTAGTTTTCTTAATTTTATTAAGCATGGCTACCTACACAGTGGATCAACGCGAACATGGGCTTGTTTTTCGTCTAGGGGAAATAGTCGCAGTTAAAAAAGACCCCGGTTTATATTTTAAAGTCCCATTAGTAGATAATGTCCGTCATTTTGATAATCGTATCTTAACTTACGATTCATCAACCCCTGATCGTTTTATTACAAGTGAAAAAAAGAACGTTTTGGTCGATTCATTCATTAAATGGAGAATTATTGATCCTTCAAAGTACTACGTGTCTGTTAATGGTGATGAAAGACAGGCTGAAAGACGCCTAACTCAGACTGTTAATGATGGCTTGAGAGCAGAGTTTGGTAAACGAACGATTCAAGAGGTTGTTTCAGGGGAGCGTTCTGAAATTATGGATATTATTAAAGAAAGAGCAGACCGTGAATCTAATAACATCGGAATACAAATTCTAGACGTTAGACTCAGACGTGTTGATCTCCCGAAAGAGGTCAGTGACTCTGTATACCAAAGAATGGAGGCAGAACGTAAGTCTGTGGCTAATGAGCTAAGATCTGAAGGTTTTGCTGAGTCTGAAAAAATTAAGGCGAATGCAGAAAAAGAAAAAGAGATTATCATTACGGATGCATATCGAGACGCACAAAAAATAAAAGGTGAGGGTGATGCAAAAGCCGCAAGAATTTATTCAAATGTTTTTAATAAGAATAAAGAGTTTTACGATTTCTACAGAAGTCTTGAGGCATACAGAAACAGCGTAAACAGTAAGGATGATATTTTGGTCCTGGATCCAAACACCGAGTTTTTTAAATACTTACAACCAAAAAAGAAAAGTAATCAATAATTGACATTAAACTACTTGGTCTTATTTCTTGGCTCTGTCTTGCTTTTTGAAGGCCTGTTTCCTTTATTATTTCCAAGATTATGGCTTAAATTTATTGCAAATGTTTCAAAATATAAGCCTGGTCAGCTAAGAATGCTTAGTTTATTTTTAACATTGTGTGGTTTATTATTATTTTTATTTGGAATTAGAAATTTATGATTACGACCTGGTCAATCCCTGATAAAGTCGAAGATTTATATCCCCAGAAGGCTTTAGAGTTAGAAAAAAACAGAAGGGCGTTAGTTGATTTCTTTTTAAAAAAAAAGTTTGAACTGATCAGTCCAGCGATGATTGAGTATGCGGATAATGTTTCTTTTAATGGTAAGTCTGTCGATAGCGATATGTTTAAGTTGTCTGATCCATTATCATCAGGTAGGCTTATTGGAATTACTCCAGATTTAACAATTCAAACAGCTCGAATTGATAACTATTTGGCATCGTCGTCGACTGACATTAAAAGTTATTGTTACTGTGGACCAGTGCTAAAAGCTGATACCAGTTCCTTTAACCAGTCTCGAGAAGAGCTGCAAGTCGGCGTAGAGATTTACGGTAATGAAAAAGTTGAGGCAGATATTACTGTAGTTTCTACATTAATAAATTCTCTTAAATTATTGAAAATAAAAGATATATTATTGTCATTTAATGATATAACAATTTACACTGAATTTTTAAAGTCATTAGCATTATCTGCCCATGATTCAAAACAATTAAGATCTTTTTTTGCAAAGAAAGACTTGATATCCATAAAAAATTTACTTGGAAAAAATATCAATTCTGACAAGATTAGTAAAATTGAATTATTCATGGATATGTTTGGAAATGATAAATCTTTCAAAAAAATTCAAGAATTTTTTGTTGGCAACAGAGTTATATTAGATCGATTAAAAAATCTAAAAAAAATAATGAACGCCTTACCATCATCAGTAAAAATTATAATTGACCTATCTGATGTCGATTTTTACGAATACCACTCTGGGTTTATTTTTAGTGCATACTCTTCAAAGTACACGTCCCCGATTGCCAAAGGTGGTCGGTTTGAAAATCTAACAACTAATTTTGGAAAAAAAAGACCAGCTGTTGGATTTACTTTTGATTTAAGAAGTCTTTTATTTGTTGGATAGTTTATGAAGAAAAATTTAGTAGTTATCGGCACTCAATGGGGCGATGAGGGAAAAGGAAAAATTGTTGATTGGTTAACTGATCATGCTTCTGCTGTTGTTCGCTTTCAAGGTGGTCATAACGCAGGTCATACCCTTGTTATCGAGACCAATGGAGTACAAAAAGAATATAAGTTGAATTTAATTCCATCCGGGATCGTTCGTGAAGGTGTCGAATGTTTAATTGGTAATGGTGTTGTTCTTGATATTAGCCATCTGATCACTGAGATTCAAACTTTAGAAAAAGACAACTTGGATGTTCGAAATAGGTTGTTTATCAGTCCAGGCTGCCCGCTGATCTTAAAATCTCATGTCTTAATTGATCAAGCAAGAGAGGGGGCTCGATCTTCAGAGAAAAAAATAGGTACAACAGGTAAGGGTATTGGACCGGCTTATGAGGATAAGGTAGCTAGGAGATCCATCAGGGTTTATGATCTATTTGAACCTATTGCTTTGAAAGAAAAGTTAACTGATTTATTAGCTCATCACAATTTTATTTTAGAAAAACAATTAAACGCCTCACCGGTCAATATTGATGAAATTTATGATAATTTAATTGAGTGTGCAGAGGTGATCAAACCTCTTGTGATTGATATCTCAAAAAAGATTTATGATCTTAATCAGCGCGGTGCAAATGTCTTATTTGAAGGTGCTCAAGGTGCTTTATTGGATATTGATCATGGGACTTATCCTTTTGTAACATCATCTAATTGTGTCGCTGGGCAAGCATCTGCTGGTTCAGGTGTTGGACCAAATCAATTGGACTATATACTTGGAATTACCAAAGCTTACACAACTCGTGTTGGTGGAGGCCCTTTCCCGAGCGAACTAGATATTGATGAGCCTGGTTCTCCTGGTTATCAAATGTCAGACGTTGGTAGAGAGTACGGCACAGTGACTAAAAGAAAGAGACGCTGTGGGTGGTTTGATGCAGTCGCTTTAAAAAGATCCGCAATGGTTAATGGCTTGTCTGGATTATGCATAACAAAATTGGATGTTCTTGACGGGTTGGATGAAATAAAGATTTGTACGCACTATGAACTTGATGGAAAAGCAATAGATATTCCTCCACTGGGCGCTGAAGATGTGTCTCGATGTAAGCCGCAATTCCTTTCTATGGCTGGCTGGAATGGGACTACCTTTAGGGTAAAAAAATGGGATGAGTTACCAAAAGAGGCTCAAAATTACCTACATAAAATTGAAGAGGTGACGGGAATTCCTATTCATATTATATCTACAGGGCCTGAAAGAGATGAAACAATCCTCATTGAACATCCATTCGAGATAGATTAATGTCAGATATAAGTAATAGCCATTTTGGCATCCACGCGAAATGGATTTATACTGCAAACTCCAAACAAGAACTCCTTGAAGATCATATCATCCTAATTAAAAATGATTTGATAGAAGAAATCGTTCCATTTAGTGATTTTAGTAATAATGAAGATTTAAACATATTGAATCTGGGTGAATCACTTATAACTCCAGGGTTAATTAATGCTCACACACATTCAGCAATGACTTTTTTAAAAGGTATTTCTGATGATCAAAGATTGAATGATTGGTTAGAAAAATCAATCTGGCCAAATGAAGAGAAACTGCTAAGCAACGACCTTGTTTATGATGCATCTCAACTGGCTTGTTTAGAAATGCTGAGTTCAGGCATAACGACATTTAATGATATGTATTTTTTCCCTGATGCAACAGCAAAAGCGGCAACAGTTGTCGGAATCAGGGCCAATATAGGTTTAGTCTTTATTGAATTTAAGAGTAGTTACGCAAATGACTTTACCGATTATTTAGACAAAGGATTAAAATTTAGAGATGACTTTAGAGGTGAGGAGAATGTCACGACTACATTAGCCCCTCACGCACCTTATACTGTGTCAGATGATTCTTTTTTAAAAATTAGAACTTATGCTGATCAGTTAGGGATGAATATTCATTGTCACATGCATGAAACAGAGTGGGAAATAATAAATAGCATTGAACAACACAATGTTCGCCCACTGGCTCGTCTTGACTCGCTGGGTCTATTAGGGCCAGATTTTATTGCTGTTCATTGTGTACATCTGAGCTCATCTGATATAGAAATAATTAAAAAAAATCAAATCAATATAGTGACATGTCCAGTATCTAATTTAAAATTGGCAAGCGGAATGCCAAAAATTAATACAATGCTCAATGCTGCGCAGAATGTTTCAATTGGATCTGATGGGTCAGCAAGTAATAATAAGCTTGGCCTATTTGATGATTTAAAACTTTTTGCATTACTGCAGCGCAATGAGGCAGGCGTTACAGAATTTACAAATTCAAAAAATTTATTCGACATGGTGACAATTAATGCAGCAAAAACGCTCAATATGCAAGACCAAATTGGCTCGATTGAAAAAAATAAAAAAGCCGATCTAGTGGCTTTTAATTTATCTGATATTCATTTGCAGCCGATATATGACCCACTCTCAACAATTATATATTCCGGAGGAAGGGATAATGTAGAGCATGTATGGGTTAATGGCGATTTAAAGTTCTCTGAAACAGAATTCATCAATGATATTGATGTCGAAACCAGTATAAATAAGATTAAATTATGGAAAAACAAAATATCAACGTAGATATCAATGAGGTAGAAAAATTTAATAAAATTGCGCACAAGTGGTGGGATCCGTCATCTGAATTTAAACCACTGCATGACATCAATCCATTAAGGGTCAATTACATCAATGATTTATTTCCCTTAGATAAACAAAATATTTTAGATGTGGGTTGTGGTGGTGGCATTTTAGCCGAGTCAATGGCAAAGCTTGGTGGAAATGTGACCGGTATAGATCAAAGCGAAATTGCCATCAAAATTGCTCAACTTCATGCAAAAGAAAATAATTTAAGTATTAATTATAAATTATTGAATATAGAGGATTTTTTAAAAAAAGATTCAAGTAAATTTGATGTCATTACATGTCTAGAAATGATTGAACACGTGCCTGATCCAGCTTCAATTATTACCTCTTGTTCAAAAAAACTGAAGAAAAATGGACGCCTATATGTTTCCACAATCAATCGAAATTTGAAAGCATTTTTATTTGCAATAGTTGGAGCGGAGTACATTCTTAATCTCTTACCTAGGGGAACACATCATTACGATAAATTCATTAAGCCCAGCGAAGTTAAATCTTGGGCAAATGGTTTAAATATGAATATCTCAAATATCACGGGAATGACTTACAACCCATTCTTGAAAAAATATTCTTTAGGCTCTGATGTATCTGTGAATTATATTTTAGAGTTACGATTTAATAATGATTAATACTTTTTTATTTGATTTCGACGGTACCCTTGTAGATACCGCACCCGATCTTATTAATACCGCGAATGAAATCTTTTTAAAGCATAACCATAAAGAAATTAGTTTTCAGGAGGGATTAGGTTGTTCTTCAAATGGAATCAATGCATTTTTAAAGAAAAGATTTAGCTTTGACGAAATCAATAACAACTCCTTGTTTGATGAATTTGTTGAAATTTATAAAAATAATTGCTATCAGAATGCATCTCTATTTCCAGGCTTTCAAGACATATTAAAAGATTTAAAAAAAAGGGGATTCAATATCGGTATTGTGACAAATAAACCACGAATTTTTACTGATTTGATTCTTAATCATTTACGTATTGATTCGATGTTTGATATTGTTCTTTGTCCCGATGATGGTTTTAAACCTAAGCCAGATAACCAGATGTTTATTGAGGTATTTGACAAGTTGCAAGTGGATCCAAGCCAAGTTATTTATGTTGGGGATGGTGAGAGGGATATTATTGCAGCTAATGCATCTAATATAATCTCTGTATTTGCTGGTTACGGCTACATCGACCCGGCAGATAATACTGAAATATGGGGATATGATCTTTTAATCAATACAGCCGATGATTTAAAGAAGTTAATTAATATTTTTTCTCTCAGAAATTGCTTGAGCTAATGTTCCTGTGTCAGTATATTCAATTTCTGATCCCGAAGGCATTCCTCTAGCAATTCTTGAAATCTTTTTATTCAAGTCTTTAACAAGCTCTGTAATAAATGTAGACGTCGCATCACCTTCTTTTGTAAAGTTTGTTGCAATGATAATTTCTTGAATATTTTCATCTTTGCACCGCTCATATAATGAATTCATGTCAAGTTCTTTAGGCCCAATTCCATCCAGGGGAGACAATCGTCCCATTAATATATAGTAAAGCCCATCGTATGAGTGAGTTTGTTCGAACATTAATAGATCAGTTGGCATTTCAATAATACATAGAACTGAATTATCTCGACTCTGATCTAAACATAGATCACAAATAGTCGTTTCACAAAAATTGTTACATGATTTACATTTGCCTAAGAGCTTAAAGCTATTCAGTATTGAATTTGCTAAGTTTTTTGCTCCGTTGGGATCACGCTGAAGAAGGTAATAGGCCATCCTTGTCGCAGACTTTGGGCCAACTCCAGGCAAACATTTTAAACTTTCAATTAAATCATTCAGAACTTTTGACATAATTTAATTAAAAGGGCAGATTCATGCCAGGAGGGACTAATCCAGACATTTTTTGGCTCGTTGTAGATTCAATCTTTGCCTGTACGTCCTTAAGCGCAACTAAAATTAAATCTTCAAGTAATTCTTTATCGCTTAGTAATGATTCATCAATCAACACTTTTTTTACTTCATTTTTGCAAGTCATGGTAATTTTTACTTGTCCATTACTTGCAGATCCCTCAACCTCGATATTGCCGAGTTCATTTTGTGCTTTTTGCAGATTAGCCTGCATCATCTGAGCTTGTTTCATTAGGTTACCCATTCCACCTTTTGCCATAATCTTCTCTCCTAATTAATTTTTGTCGACTTGATTGTGCTCTCAATAATTTGAGCATCGAATTCATTTAAGATATTTTCTAGTTTATAATCTGTTTTTATAGAGTCTGTGGCTGCTTTTAGAGCATCATCTTTTTCTATTTGTTTTTTTTGAGCAGGTGATGATGTTATTGTCTCTTCATTGATCTCGATTTTTATTTTTGTTTCATAAATCATAAACAGTGATTCTTCTAAAATTTTAATATATTTATCATTGTTTAAATGTTTAAATCTTTCATCAACAATCAAATGTAATAAATGATCCTCTTGTGACTTTAGTACACAGTTTTGCGCTAAGGTTTTAGCCATACCTGGTTTTATTTGCTCCACAACTCGATCCCAATCATTAATTTGAATATCTTTTGTTGTATTTATCTGTTCAGGTTCTTTTTCTTCAACTATTTTCTTATGTTCGTCAACTTTGTTTTTTTCTACCTGCATTGAGTTACCGTTGTTTATGGGTATAAAATTCAACAGTCTAATGATTGTCATCGTAAAGCCTATATGAAGACTGGGCGCATATGGTAAGTCTTTTAAACCATTGATAGATATTTGATAAAGAGTTTGTAAGAGTTGA
This sequence comes from Methylophilaceae bacterium LSUCC0665, assembly GCA_024919215.1. Lineage (GTDB taxonomy): Bacteria > Pseudomonadota > Gammaproteobacteria > Burkholderiales > Methylophilaceae > BACL14. Next base: position 559,960 of record CP103437.1, read on the forward strand.
AGATTAATTTGTTCGTTATACCTAACTGATTTATTATGCCCACCAAATGTTTGTTGTTCTGAGATCGCAAAAATTTTTTCTGACAATACTTTAAGTGCACTTTCATATGAAATATGGTGCTCTTTGAGCTTGTTTAACACTCCAAAAACCTTTTGTTTATCATTATCTAAAATGTTTGCAAGTAATTCATCAATGACGCCATCAGAGGTGACCCCAAGAATTTGTGTTAATTTTTCAAGACTAACATTGCCATTTGTAAAATTTATGACTCTATCAGCAAGTGATAGAGCATCTCTCATGCTACCGTCGGCATGTTTGGATATCATATTTATTGCTTCATCTTCGTAGGCTATATTTTCCTCATTGAAAATTTTTTTTAATTGACCAGAGATCTCCTCATTTGTCATCTGCATTAAATTAAAATGCAGACATCGTGATATGACTGTTACTGGTATTTTTTCTGGATCAGTGGTGGCGAGTATGAAGACAACATGTTCTGGTGGCTCTTCAAGAGTCTTTAACATTGCATTGAATGAGCTTTTTGAGAGCATGTGGACCTCATCAATAATAAATATTTTGTATTTAGATGAGGTGGGTTGGTAGTTTGCATTTTCAAGCAACTCACGCATGTTATCAACTTGAGTATTAGATGCAGCATCAAGCTCGATGACATCAATAGATTTAGATTGATCGATTTCCACACACGAAGAACATTCACAACAAGGATCTGGGCTGGATCCATTGTGACAGTTTAAACATTTTGCATAAATTCTAGCAATAGTGGTTTTGCCAACACCCCTAGTGCCTGATAAAAGATAAGCATGATGTAATCGATCACCTACGATGGAGTTTTTTAAGGCTTCGATGATAAATTCTTGACCGACTATAGTCTCAAAATTTTTTGGACGCCATTTTCTTGCAAGAGCTAAATTTTTCATAATTTTAATTAATTAAGGCGAGCCATGGTCTCGGCACTTGTTTCATTAGTTGTGGCTGCTTGCTTCCGCACCTGACCAGGTTGGCTAAATTACAATGCGAGGTGACCCGCCAGTTCTTATTTTACATTATCTTGAAGTTGGTTGTTGAGTTAACCACATTTTTTTACGGGGTGTTTTGAAAGATAATCCCACTCTTCATCTGTGTAGAGTCTTGATCTAATAAAAAACCTTAAACCTGTTGGGCGTTCTAAAGAGAACTGACCGCCTGTGCCAGGAATCGCATCTAAGGTGATATGTGTGTGCTCCCAGTATTCAAATTGAGATGCGCTCATATAGAAGGATGCACCATTAACATCCCCTAAGCATACGTCACTTGACCCTAAATAAAATTCACCATCCGGGTAGCACATTGGCGAGCTTCCATCACAGCATCCACCTGATTGATGAAACATGACAGGACCATGCTCTTTTGTTAGCTTTTCAATTAATTCATTTGCAGCGTCAGTGGATGAGATTCTAGTTATCATAAAAAAAAGGGTTACATTGAATAACCCTTATTTTATAACAAATTAACGACCTAAAAGAAGCCTAATTTATTTTCACTGTAACTTACAAGTAAGTTCTTAGTTTGTTGGTAATGATCAAGCATCATTTTATGTGTTTCTCTACCAATACCAGACTGTTTGTATCCCCCAAACGCTGCATGAGCAGGGTAGGCATGGTAACAGTTAGTCCATACACGACCGGCTTGGATTGCACGACCCATACGGTGAGCAATGTTTCCATTTCTTGACCAAACACCAGCGCCGAGACCATAGAGTGTGTCATTGGCAATTGCAAGAGCTTCAGCTTCATCTTTAAATGTTGTCACTGAAACGACTGGACCGAAAATTTCCTCTTGGAAAATTCTCATTTTATTATGGCCTTTAAGGATTGTTGGTTCGATATAGTAACCATCAGAGAGCTCTCCATCTAATGAGCGTAAGTTACCCCCGGTTAGTAATTCAGCACCTTCTTCTTGTCCTAGTTTGATATATGACATGATTTTTTCTTTTTGCTCGCTTGAAGCTTGTGCACCGATCATTGTAGCCGCATCAAGTGGAGACCCACTTTTAACTGCTTTTGTCCTTTCGATAGCTCTTTCAATAAATGCATCATAAATTGATTCTTGAATTAAAGCACGAGAAGGGCATGTACATACTTCACCTTGGTTTAAGGCAAACATTGTGAATCCTTCAAGACATTTATCAAAATAAGCATCATCTTTTTCCATCACATCTTCAAAGAAGATGTTTGGTGATTTGCCACCAAGCTCGAGAGTAACTGGGATGATATTCTGAGATGCGTACTGCATAATCAATCGACCGGTAGTTGTTTCACCAGTGAAAGCGATTTTAGCTATGCGGTCCGAACTAGCCAGGGGCTTGCCTGCCTCTAAACCAAAACCATTAACTAAATTTAAAACACCTGGCGGAAGTAAATCGCCAATAATTTCAGCAACCACCATAATCGATACCGGTGTTTGCTCTGCAGGTTTCATAACAACACAGTTTCCTGCCCCAATAGCAGGCGCTAATTTCCAAGCCGCCATCAAGATTGGAAAGTTCCAAGGTATGATTTGACCTACAACACCTAAAGGTTCATGAAAATGATAAGCAACAGTCTCATGATCTATTTCACACACTGATCCTTCTTGTGCTCTAATAGCGCCGGCAAAATATCTAAAATGATCAATTGCCAGCGGAATATCAGCAGCCATAGTTTCACGAATAGGCTTACCATTATCAATAGTTTCTGCTAATGCAATCTTTTCAAGATTCTGCTCCATTGCATCCGCAATTTTATTAAGAATATTAGCTCTTTCTGTTGGGCTTGTTTTTCCCCAGGCATCCTTTGCAGCATGTGCAGCGTCTAAAGCTAGGTTAACATCTTTTTCTGATGATCTTGCAACCTCACAAAATGGTTTACCAGTTAAAGGGGTAATGTTTTCAAAATATTTACCATCAACAGGTTTAACCCATTTGCCGCCAATGTAATTATCGTACTTTTCCTTGTAAGGACTATCAATCCCAAGGTTTTTAAGTGTATCAAACGCCATTTTCTCTTTCCTCCCAAAAATAAAATTAGCTGTGATGCTATGTGTGTTAGATGCCTAATCAATACATTAATTGGATTTTGCCTTTAAATCAAGTCAACATACCGGATAATATTTTATGTATAATCCTCGTCTCATATTATCTGGAAGGGTGGATGAGTGGTTTAAATCGCACGCCTGGAAAGCGTGTTCAGGTTGAATAGCCTGACGCGGGTTCGAATCCCGCCCCTTCCGCCATTTAATCTTATGTAGCCCAGGGATGTCTCAGCTTGTCTTTATAGAGGCTGAGTTTAATAAGGCTTTGGTATCTTAAAAATCTTTTTGGTCTTTTAAAAAATTTTCCTCCCTCAGCTCTAGTTCCTTCTTGTACGTGGTCTAAAAATGAAAACATTTTTTTATCAGACCATACAACTCTCTTAAATTTTTTTTCTTCCAAATAATCTTGCATATGGTATGAGGGAGTCTCTTTTATATTGTTATAAAAACTCAAATTATATTTTTTAATTAATTTTAAGTTGTAGAGCGCACAAAAGGACTTTATGTGGACTTCCTTAAAATTTGATATTCGATAATTAGTGCCAAAGAAATTTAATATTAATCTGGTGTATTTGCGAAAAAACTTTTTGATTAGTCTTGAAAGTTTTCTCTGTAAACTTTTTTTTGTTTGTTGGAGGCATCCAACAACAAAATTCTTTTTATTTTTTTGCATATCTTTAAGCATTGTAGATATCAATTCATTGCTAAATATAAAAGTATCAGAGTGAATTATAAGTAGATAGTCAGCTTTAGATGCTTTTACAATTGCATCTAAAGCTCTTCCATGAGCTTGATAGCTATTATCATCAATTTCTTTTCTTTCAATTAGGTCAATAAATTTTGTTTTTTTGAGAAGCTGTAGACTCTTGTCGTTCGAATTGTTATCAACTACAAAAATTTTATTTACTTCATCTAAAACATTTTTTTTTAAAAACTTTAAACAGATTTTAGTTAGTTTGGGTGTTTTGAAGTTAACAAAGCCAACATCAATATTCTTCATATTTATTTCCACAATAATTTAAGATTCGTCGATTATCTTGGGTTCGTATGAAACAAATATGACAAAAAATAAGAGTAGGGGACAGTCTAGGGAACAGTCAGAACAAAGATTAATTAAGATTTATTGAGACTGATTTGGATAACTTTTATTATTTAAGTGAATTTAAGTTATTAATTTAAAACAACTTTTCAGATTATTACAGACAGATTTGAATAAGTTTTACCATTATTGATGCCGCACGCCCCTTCCGCCATTATCCTAAAAGTTATTAAAAAATAAAAAACTACAACAAATTGAATTTTTTTGTATAATAACCACTCTATATAGTGTTTTTACTATTTTAGGAGATTTCATGATGACAAAAGAAGTCTTGAAATACCTGGTAATACCTACAATGATTTTCTTCATCTTTGGAATATATGTCCAACATTTTGTTTCAAAACCAATCCCACCAAAAAAATTATTATGCGATAAAGGTAATTTGCTAGCCCAAATTGATGAGGTAAGTTCAGTTTACACAAGGGTGGGTGGCTTAGCATGCAAGTATGATAAAGGCACCCTAATTATTAGGGATCAAAACAATATAGTTGCATTAAATATTGAATAAATAGCCAATTTTATAGAAGTGAGCAAAAACTACCGTTTATTTGCTGCTCAGGACCCCTTTTTGGAATCATGTTTGATAATTGGTCTAAGAACTCAAGGTAAATATTTTTTAATTGGATGTCATGTCTGGCTTGTAAATACATTTGTTTTTTTATCGATAATAGGCCACGATCTATTTGCACTGATGGATCTTTAAATAAATAGTATTTTAAATCCGCATACATTGTTTGCATGAGTGGATTGTAAAAAAAATTGGGTTCGAGTTTTACAATAAAATCCGAGCTGCTAGCTTCATTACACTCAAAGAAGGATATGTTTTTATAGTTTTGTTCGTAATCCAATAATGCTTCTTTAAATACATCAGAATGTTTATAAAATATTCTACGATTTACTCTGGTCGATATTCTTTCCGAATCAGAATAATAATTATATCGATCATCAAAAAAATATTGGACAGCAAGTTCTTCACTTGCTATTAATAATGGCATGAACATAAAGTTAATAACTAAAAATAAAAAACTGATAATCACATTTATTTTCATCATAATTACTAGTCTGCCTGAAGTAGCTTTTAGTTCAACTTTGGATGGCAGAATAACTAAAATTATTGATGGTGATACAGTATATTTTCAATCGGTTGGCGACAATAATTATAAAAAATTGAGGCTTGTAGGCATTGACGCGCCAGAATTGAATCAACCATTTGGCCAGAAATCTAAGCAATGTTTGGCTAATTTATTAAATAATAGGCCAGTGCAAATTATTTCATTTGGTGAAGATCGTTATAAAAGAACTTTAGCAAAATTACTTATAGAGGAAATCGATATCAATCTAGCCATGATTAGAGAAGGCTGTGCTTGGTTTTATAGAAGATATAAACAGACATTAAATAAAAATGATCAGTTTATGTATGATCAGGCAGAAATTTTAGCTATTGAAAATAAAAAAGGGCTTTTTGGCAATCAAGAGCCAGAAGCTCCATGGGTTTGGAGAAAAAAGAATTGAACAATTTTTTATATTGCTTATCAATAAATAACTTAAGGAGTATTTAATGAAAAAAATATTATCAGTACTTTCACTCTTTCTTTTTCCGGCAGTAGGTATCGGTGCCTGTGGTGATTTTTATGACACCCCTTTAACAACCCTTCAGGGTGATAAATTTAATCTGTGTGAGCATAAAGATAAACCTATTATCTTTGTGAATACTGCTAGTAAGTGTGGCTTTACTTCCCAATTTGAGGATCTTGAGAGGCTATACTCTGACAATAAAGACAAACTTTTAATTGTTGGCTTTCCATCAAACGACTTTAATCAAGAGCCCGGTTCTAACGAGGAGATTCAAAAGTTTTGTAAATTAACTTATGCTGTTGAATTTCCAATGATGGAAAAATCCAGTGTAGTTGGCCCCAAGGCAAACCCAATCTATCAAAAACTGAGTGATGTTACGGGTAAGGCGCCCATGTGGAATTTCTATAAATTCGTAGTCATGCCAAACTTTGAAAAAGTGCATGTCTTTTCCAGTATGACCAATCCTGAATCTAAGGACATCAAAAAAATACTAAAACCATTTGATATTAATTAGTTTTTATTGATATGTTGAATGATAATCGCCGAAAGTTCTTCAACAGAACGGCTGGTTGAGTCTGCAATCGGGACTCCAAGTTTTTGCATTAATCGTTCGGCTTTCTTAATTTCATCTTTACAATTTTCAAGACTTGCATAGTGACTATCTGGCCGTCTTTCACTTCTAAGAGAGCTTAGCCTGTTTGCCTGAATTGTGAGACCAAAGATTTTATCCATGTATCCTTCAAGGATTGGAGGAATAGTACCTCTTTCAAAATCTTCAGGGATTAAAGGATAATTTGCAGCCTTAATACCAAACTGCATGGCGAGATAAATACTTGTTGGTGTTTTTCCACTTCTTGAAACTCCCACCAAAATAACGTGAGCTTGATTGAGTCCATTATGAGTCATTCCATCATCATGGCCTAGAGCAAAATTAATGGCTTCAATACGATTGCCATAATTAGCACCGTTCATACTGTGGGCTACCCCGGGACGAGTCAGGGGTTCTTGATTTAGCTCTTCGCCAAGCGGGAAGATAAAGGACTCAAATAAATCAATATAATAAGCATCCACCTCTTTAAGTTCGCTGCGTAGAATATTGTTTCCAATAGACATGATCACAATTGGTCTTATTCCATTGATCAATTTTGCATTGACGATTCTTTTTTGAGCATCTTCAATTTTTTGATGAGAGTCAGTAAAAGGAATCCTAATTTGTTCAAACTCTGTATCAGGGAAATGAGCTAACAAACCACCAAGAGAGCCAGCTGTGATGCCTGTACCATCAGATATAAAGAATGCTCTCCTTTTGTTATCCGATGACATTATTTAGAAATTTTTTTCCATGTTGAAATCACGGTATCGGGATTTAAAGATACAGATGTTATTCCTTTGTCCACCAACCATTGAGCAAAGTCATCATGATCTGATGGCCCCTGCCCACAAATACCTACATACTTATTTTTTTTCTTTGCAGAATTAATTACTTGTTCAATAAGTTTCATTACCGCAGGATCTCTTTCATCAAAACCATCAGCTAAGATACCGGAGTCACGATCAGTTCCCAAGGTTAATTGCGTTAAATCATTTGATCCAATTGAGAATCCATCGAATAATTCTAGGAATTCATCTGCCAGAATAGCATTAGATGGTACCTCACACATCATAATGATTTTAAGATCATTCTCTCCTCTTTTGAGGCCATAGCTTTCTAATATTTCAAGAACTGATTTTGCTTCCTTTAGAGTTCTCACAAATGGAATCATGATTTGGATATTAGTAAGACCTAACTCATCTCTTACTTTTTTTAAGGCTTTACACTCTAAAGCGAAACAGTCTTTAAATTCTTCAGATTGATATCTGGCTGCACCTCTGAATCCAATCATTGGATTCTCTTCATCAGGCTCATAAATATCTCCTGCAACTAATTTTTTATATTCGTTTGATTTAAAGTCTGATGTTCTTAAGATAACGGGATTTGGATAAAAAGCAGAACCCAATGTAGCTATTCCTTCAGCAACTTTGCTAATGTAGTAATCTTCCGGATTTAAGTAACCTTTTGACTTTTGATCAATTACCTCCTTAACATCGCTTGGCATAGCATCATAATTAATAATTGCTTTTGGATGAATACCAATAATATTATTAATAACGAATTCTAATCGTGCCAATCCAACGCCATGGTTTGGAATTTGGGCAAAGGTAAAGGCCATATCAGGATTGCCAACATTCATCATGACCTTAACAGGTGGAGTAGGTAACTCACCATCTTCTTGAATCTCAACATTAAAATCCAGCTTACCTTGATATACAATTCCAGTTTCACCTTCAGCGCAAGACACAGTAACAAGATCACCATCTTTTAGTAATTCTGTGGCATTTACACTGCCAACAATCGCTGGAATACCAAGTTCACGAGCAATAATTGCAGCGTGACATGTTCTTCCACCTCTATTAGTAACTAAAGCTGAGGCTCTTTTCATAACAGGTTCCCAATTTGGGTCGGTCATATCTGCTACAAGAACATCTCCGGGTTGAACAGTGTGCATTTCATTAGGATCTGTAACAACTCGCACCGGTCCCACCCCAATTTTTTGTGTGACTGCTCGTCCAGCGACAATGGCTTTGCTAGTTTCATTTAGCTTAAAAGTTTCTGTGACATTTTTCTTTTGTGATTTTACTGTTTCCGGACGTGCTTGGAGAATGTACAGTTTATTATCGATACCATTTTTACCCCATTCAATATCCATTGGGCAGCCGTAATGTTCTTCAATAGTTATTGCATATTTTGCTAGCTCTAAGACTTCATCGTTTGAGAGACTAAACTGGTCCGCATCCTTAACATCAACATCAAGAGTTTTTGTGCTTTTACCAGCTTCATTTAGATCGGAAAAAATCATCTTAATTTTTTTTGAACCGATCGTTTTTTTCACAATGGCTGGGAAATTATTTTTTAAGAGGGGTTTGTGGACGTAAAATTCATCCGGGTTCACGGCACCTTGCACAACAGTTTCACCTAGTCCGTATGAAGATGTAATAAAAACAACGTCATTAAAACCAGACTCGGTATCAATTGAAAACATTACACCAGCACATCCAATATCACTTCTTACCATCTGTTGCACACCTGCTGATATAGATACGTCTGCATGAATAAAACCCTTATGGACTCTATAAGAAATTGCACGATCGTTATACAGTGATGCAAACACTTCTTTAATTGCTTTTTTAATATTTTCGATTCCCTGAATATTTAAAAAGCTTTCTTGTTGACCGGCAAATGATGCATCAGGAAGATCTTCTGCAGTTGCAGATGATCGAACTGCAAATGTCATGCCTTCAGATGATCTTTGGGTTAAGTTGGAATACTCTTCCTCAATTAAACTATCCAATTTTTCTGGAAAAGGCGTTTCCATAATCCAATTACGAATTTTTTTTCCAGATGCGGCAAGTTTTTGAACATCATTAATATCTAATCCATCTAGCTCTTTGGTTATTTGGTTACCAAGGTCATCGTGTTTTAAGAATTCTTGAAATGCAAAAGCGGTAGTTGCAAATCCGGTTGGAACGCGAATTTCTTTTTGTGTTAACTGAGAAATCATTTCACCAAGTGATGCATTTTTTCCACCAACTGAACCAACGTCAGTGTTTCTCAAATTTTCAAAAGGGATAACGTAATCTGCCATGATGTTTTACTCGTAATTAATATGTGTATGTATGCTTTTAACCAAAACTAGTAATTCTGCCAAATTCACAATCAAATGTCATTAATTAATGTAACATTAGTTAAAACTCCTGTTCAAGTATATGAAAGATTTTGATAAAGATATTGCATACATTTCAAGTATAAGTCGTTACTTTGCTAGACTTATTAAAAATGATGAGTACCTTGAATACATTCGAGCATCATACTCAGAGTCTTTTTGTAAAATTGATGTTGAAAATATTTTATTGTTCGATGTCCATGATGAAAAAAGCTTTCTAAGATCAATTAGAATCGCAAAAAATAAAATCTTAATGCGATTAATTTTTTGTGATTTAAAACAAATTATTCATTATGAAGATGTTGTAGACATCTACTCATATTTTGCTGATCTTGTTATACAAAAGACTTTTACTTTTTATGCTGAGAGTTTTAATTGTAAAAAAGAAAATTTTTATATCATCGCAATGGGAAAATTGGGTGGCCAAGAGCTTAATGTGGCTTCAGATATCGATTTAATATTTGCTCATGACAATGACACTTCGGATAATCAACAGGTCCTAGAGTTAGCAAAAAAAATTATCAATGCACTCGAAAATAATGATGAGAATGGCTTTGTATTTCATGTTGATATTAGATTGAGACCTCATGGCAGTGAAGGAAGGTTGGTTCCATCATTAAATTTTATTGAAGACTATTATCTTAATTACGGCAGAGAATGGGAGCGCTATGCATGGATAAAGCATAGAGTGATTGTTGGTAATGAAGATAAGATTTCTAGCCTGATCACCCCTTTTGTTTATAGAAAATATTTGGACTATAAAACGATCTCCGAGATTAGAAATTTAAAAAAATTAATCAAAAAAGATTTAAATGAAAAAAATAAACAAAATGATATTAAATTGGGTGTTGGCGGAATTAGAGAGATTGAGTTTATTGTTCAGGCAATCCAGCTGATTAGGGGGGGAAAAAATCCACATCTGAGAGTAAGAAATACGCTTGAATCTTTGCAACAAATCTTTTATGAAAAGGTCATTGATAAGGATGAATATAGTAAATTAAAAACAGCTTATATTTTTCTTAGGAATACTGAACATAGAATTCAGTATCTTGATAACAAACAAACTCATTTGATTCCAGGAGGGGATGACTTAAATCTTTTATCACAAAGTTTTAAGTTAGATTCCGAAGAGTTTTTATTGAAGCTTAATAGCTTCAGAGAATCTATTAATTTTCAATTTGTTAATTTTTTCAAAACCGAAAATGATCATGAAGAAGTAGTGGGTCAATTCCATGATAAAGAAAATAAAGATTTGGTTGATAATTTAGCAAAGTCAAAACGCTGGAATAAATTAACTATTTCAAATCAAGAAAAAATTCTTACTCTTCTTAGATTATTAGATGAAGAAATTCTTATCAATAATTACAAGAAAGACCAAAAAGTTTTTTTAAGAGTTTTCGACCTTATTGAAACAATATCTTCGAGATCAAATTACATCGCATTTTTTTTTGAATATACCGATTGCTTTAAATCAGTTATTAGGTTTGCCTCTAATAGCTCTTGGATCATTGATTATATTAAAAAACATCCAATTTTGATTGATGATCTTTTAATTAATCATGGCAATTATGAAGTTGACTATGACGAATTACATGAACGAACCTTGGAAACGTTAATTAAACTCAAAAGCCTAGATGAGCAATTAGATTATCTGAGAGATCTAAAGCATAAGTTAATTTTTCAACTCGCCATTCTGGAAATTAAAGGTGAAATTAAATTGGAAGCGGTTTCTGATGAGTTGTCGAACATTGCTGATTTATTTATTAATATCACCATCGATTTTCTAAAACAAAAATTTAATAATGACGACCTTTTTGATTCATTTGCTATTGTTGCCTATGGAAAATATGGCGCGAAGGAGATGAGCTATGCATCTGACTTGGATATTGTTTTTCTATATGAAGATACCGGATATGATAAGTCAGAATTTATTAATATTGCCAAGAAGCTAAGCACGTGGTTTTCTAGTTACACAAATGCTGGAATTTTATATGAATTAGATTTGGCTCTCAGGCCTAATGGGAATAATGGCTTGTTGGTCAGCTCATTTGATGCTTTTGAAAAATACCAAATGGAACAAGCATGGTTATGGGAACATCAAGCATTATCAAAGGCAAGGTGTTGTTACGGAAATGAAGCTTTAAAAAATAAATTTAACAAAATACGACACAAAGTCTTAACTAAACCGAGAAACATTAAAGAACTAAAACATGAAATATTTAAAATGCGTCAAAAAATGTATAGTCAGAATAACTTCAAAGCTGATAGTTTCGATTTAAAAAATGATAAAGGTGGGTTAATTGATATTGAGTTTTTAGTCCAGTTTTTTGTATTGATGTATTCAAATAAACATGAAAATTTATTGTTAAATATAGGTAACTTGGCATTAATTAAAGCTTTGGAGAATTATCAGTTAATTAAAAGTGATGAGTCAATGCTTCTCACAAAGGCATATCTTTTATACAGACAAGAAATTCACAAATTAGCATTAAATAATCAAACTAATTCATCGGTAGATAGTGAGCTCATGGAGAATCTTCCACATAAAGTTCATCAATGTTTTTTATTTTATCTTTCATAGATTTAATAATAATTGCAGTCTTTAATTGATATTGTTAGAATTTAGTTCTTTGGATATTTCCCCAAAAATATAGAGTTATTCATTATTAAGGTTTAAACCCAGACTGGTTTGAATCTTTGAAAAAGTCAAAACGGAGAAAAAAATGGCATCTTTATTAGAACAATTAAAATCAATGACCACTATTGTTGCAGACACTGGTGAAGTTGATGCAATTAAAACGCTTAAGCCTGTTGATGCAACAACAAACCCATCATTACTATTAAAGGCTAGTCAACTTCCACAATGTGAATCAATGATTGAAGAAGCAATTACTTATGCAAAGGCTCAAGGAGGTTCTACGGAGGAGCAAGTTGAAAATGCAGCAGACAAGTTAGCTGTGGCTGTTGGTCTAGAGATTCTGAATCACATCCCAGGACGTATCTCGACAGAGGTTGATGCAAGCTTATCTTTTAATATCGACAAGATGGTTCAGAAGGGTAAAAAGCTCATTAAACTTTACAACGATGCTGGAGTATCTAATGATCGTGTGCTTATTAAATTAGCTTCTACATGGGAAGGTATCAAAGCAGGTGAAATTCTTGAAAAAGAGGGTATTAACTGTAACTTAACCCTTTTATTCAGTTTTGCTCAAGCTAGAGCGTGTGCTGAAGCTGGTGTTTTCCTCATTTCTCCATTTGTTGGAAGAATCATGGATTGGTACAAGGCAAAAACTGGTCAAGAGTATGCTCCAGCTGATGACCCAGGCGTGCAGTCAGTAACCAGAATTTACAACTGGTACAAAGAGCATGGCTTCAACACTGTTGTTATGGGCGCATCTTTTAGAAATGTCGGCGAGATTACTGAATTAGCTGGCTGTGATCGATTAACTATTGCTCCTGCTCTACTTACTGAGCTTGAGAACACTGACGGCACTTTAGATAAGAAACTGGTTGATAACGGGGCTAAAACCGAAAAACCTGCAAAACTTACCGAAGAACAATTTAGATTCGATCATAATGAAGATGCGATGGCAACTGAGAAGCTTGCTGAAGGAATTAGAAACTTTGTTATTGATCAAAATAAACTTGAAAAAGCACTTGCTGAGAAACTGTAAGCTTTTTTGAATTGACAAGAAAACTATCTACCTATAATATTCCCGTTCTAACAGGAAATAGGTAGATATTCTATTTTTTATAAATTTTATCGGGAGATATAAACGATGGCATTAACACAAGTCGCATTAGACTCATTAGATTTTGACGCAACAGTTGCTTTAGCTGAAAAAGTTGCAGCAAATGTTGATATTTTAGAAATTGGTACTCCATGCATTAAGCACAACGGTATCAAATTATTAGAAACTTTAAGAGCTAAGTTCCCAAACAACTTAATCTTAGTTGACCTTAAAACAATGGATGCTGGCGAATATGAAGCTGAGCCATTCTATAAAGCTGGTGCTGACATTTGTACAGTGCTTGGCGCTTCAGGTATCGCAACAATTAAAGGCGTTATTGCAGCTGCTAAAAAATACGGCAAAGAAGTTCAAGTTGATATGATCAACGTTGACGACAAAGCAACTTTAGCTAAAGAAGCTGTTGCTGCTGGCGCGCAAATCATCGGTGTTCACACTGGTCTTGACGCTCAAGCTGCTGGTCATACACCATTTGAAGATTTAGCTGCTATTGCTGCTCTGAACACAGGCGCTAAAATCTCAGTTGCTGGCGGTGTTAAAGCTGCTACAACTCAACAAGTTAAAGATGCTGGTGCTGCAATTATCGTTGCTGGTGCTGCAATCTATGGCGCTGCTGATCCAGCTGCTGCTGCTAAAGAAATTACAGACATTGCTCACTAATCGAGTAAAAATCTAGTATTTTTTAAAATCCCGACTCAGGTCGGGATTTTTTTTGGTATTATCTTGTTTTATTTATGAATTCATTAATTTAAGGGATGCTGAATGGATACACAAAAACTTATTTTAGATAGATTAACTACAGTACTTTCAGAAACTGATAAAAGTAATGCAGCTAAATTAAAAGCACTTGTTGACGGTGCTGGAAGAATTTTCGTTGGTGGAGCTGGTCGTTCTGGACTTGTTTCACGTTTCTTTGCAATGCGTCTTGTTCATTCAGGTTATCAAGTGAATATGGTGGGTGAGGTTGTTACACCTGCAATGAAGGATGGTGACTTACTTGTAGTAATTTCTGGATCTGGCGGAACTAAGACTCTATTACCTATTCTTGAAACGGCAAAATCGAAGGGTGGCAAGATTGCGGTTATTTCACAAAAAACAAGTTCGGCAATGGCTGAGATTGCTGATTTGGTTGTACAAGTTGGTAATGATGACAGTTATTCGACCTACACGGAAGGTATGCCAATGGGTACTGTGTTTGAGTTATCAACATTAGTTTACTTAGAGGCAGTGATTGCGGAAATTATCTTTGACAAGGGTCTAACTGAGGAAGGCATGAGAGCGATTCATGCTAATTTAGAGTAATATCCATTTTTTTAATTAAAAAGGGAGCATTAGCTCCCTTTTTTGTTTAAAATTTTTAGAATGCATATTTTTGATCTTCCTTATCAAGAAAACTCATCCATCTGGTTTGATAAATTCGCTTCGAGTCGCACTCCGATATTTCTTGATAGCTGTTTTCAAGCTAATAACCATCTAAATGATTTTAATCGATATGATTTGATCTGCTGGGATCCTTTTATAGAAATAATTCAAAAGGGGTTTAAGACTCTAATCATTAAGGATGGTACATCTTTCTTATCTGATGAATCATTTGCTGAGATTGTAGATGTCATTTATTCAGGTTTATTAGATAGCTATGAAAATAATTCTTTATTGCCATTCACAGGCGGCTTGATTGGTTATCTCTCATATGAGTTTGGTCAAAAAAGCACAAAGGATACAGTTTTACCTCATGCAAGAGCGAATGCATATAAAAATACTATTCTTGTTGATCACCTTGAAAAGAAAACATACTTTATTAGTTTTGATAAAAAAAGAGATGCAGAGTTAATTTATGATCAATGCTTGAATCATCAAAAAGAGATCATCGATGAGTTTGTTATCACAGAACCAATAGTGAATATTGAATCTTTCGAGGACTATAAACGTAAATTTAATAAGATCCAGCAATACATTATCGATGGTGATGTTTACCAGGTTAATTTAGCCACAAAATTTTCCACTAAATACTCAGGAGATCCATGGGTTTTTTATAAAAAATTTCGTGAAATAAATAAATCTCCCTACATGGCCTATTTGAAGTTTGAAGATTATGCGATTATTTCAGGCTCGCCAGAGCAATTTATTTCAGTCAATGGGTCGACTATCACCTCGCGACCGATAAAGGGCACCATGCCACGTGGGGATGACCCAAAGACAGATTGCGATAATTATGAGAAATTGAGCTCCAGCGAGAAAGATAAAGCAGAAAATTTAATGATAGTGGACTTGATCAGAAATGATTTAGGAAAAAATTGTGACACAGGTTCTGTTAATGTAAAAAAATTATTTACCATTGAGAGTTATCCAAACGTCCATCATCTAGTGAGCTCTATTGAAGGACAGCTGAAGAAAGAAATATCTCCATGGACTGCATTTTGTGACAGCTTTCCCGGTGGATCAATTACCGGTGCTCCCAAGAAAAGATCAATAGAAATTATTAGTGAGCTAGAAAGTTTTTCTAGAGAGGTTTATTGCGGATCAATCTTTTATTTATCTTTTAATAAGACTCTGAATTCTAATATCGCAATACGATCTTTAATTGCTTATGATGAAAAATTAGAATATTTTTCGGGAGGAGGTATTACTAAAAGCTCCACAGTAAAAAGTGAGTACAATGAAATATTTAATAAAGCTGCAAATATTGAAAAAGCTATTTCCTACTTTAGAAGGTAATTAAAATGAATGAAGAATTAATGAGTAAAATTAAAGCAGATTTAACTGAATGGACGATTCAAAATGAATTGCTTGTTAAAGAATTTGTATTTTCAACTTTTCAAGATGCAATTCATTTTGTTAATGCAGTCGCAAAAATTGCAGATGAGGCAGACCATCATCCAGATATTTTTATCTCATATAATAAGGTTAAAATCTTATTAATCACCCATGATCTCGGCGAAATTTCCGAAAAAGATTATGCACTCGCCAAAGAAATTAAATCTTTAGAAGTTTAAAAATTTTGTCTTTTTGAAATCACCATAATTCAGTAAAACGGTAGGTAATATTAAGAGATTTAAAATGGTAGAGGTGAATAAACCTCCGATAATGATCGTGGCCATAGGACCTTCGATTTCTTTTCCAGGCTCTCCAGAACCAATTGCAATCGGAAGCAGGGCGAGACCAGCCACCAGGGCAGTCATTAAAATAGATGGTAACCTCTCCGATGCCCCGAGGATGCATGTTTCTAAATTCCATGCGTGACCTTCGTAATCCACAAGATGTTGATAATGTGAAATCAGCATTATCGAATTTCTTAATGTAATTCCAAAGAGTGTCACGAATCCAACAAGCGAGCCAATTGATATCCAGCCCCCATGAAGCGATGCTGCAATCACACCTCCAATTAAAGCAAAAGGTAAATTAAGGAGTGTTAAGCTGAGATTTTTTAATGTCCCAAATGCAATATAGAGCATCAAAAGAACCCCAGCAATTGCAATAGCCGAGTGCGCAATCAAATCTTCACGTGATTTAGCATTTTCTTGTGCCTCGCCAGTTATCTCGAAATAATTTCCTGAACCCAGCTGGAGTTGCTCGAGACCTTTTTTTACATTACTCACATAATCATTTAGGTCATAATTATTAATATTAGATGTTATTGTTTGCACTCGCTTACCACCCTGATGCAGTATCTTGGATCGTCCACTAACCTGACTTATTTGAGCAATATCTCCTAATTCAACAATCTGACCTGAAGAAGAGCTGAGGGGTAATTTTTTAATATCTTCAAGGTCATCTTTGAATTCTGAATCTATTGTAACGGCAATGTCAACTGGAATCATCCTTTCATAAATTTGTGCTACCGGTAAATTTTCATAGGCTGCTCGGATTACATCTAGAGCATCTGCACGGGAAATACCATAGTTGGTAAGTTGTTCTGGTAACAATTTAATATTGACTTGAGGGTTTCCAGGAGGAGATTGCAACATAATATCTTTTGAGCCTGGAAGAGTCTCTAACATTTGAGCAACTTTAATGGCATCCTGATCGAGTGTATCTAAATTCTTACCGTACAGATTGATAACCACTGCTGCATTGTAGCCAGAGATAGTTTCTTCAATTCGCTCAGTCAAAAAAGTATTGATTGCAAAATTAACTCCAACAAAACCATTATTCTTATCATAAACAATATCCTGAATTGATTTCAAGATTCTCCTTTGATCATCTCCAGATTTTTTAGACAACTCAATCTCAAATTCACTGTAATGAGTTCCAAATGTGTCTGCACCAAGCGGTGAACGCCCAACCCATTGAGCTATAGATTGCACACCATCGATTTGAAGAAGCTGTTCTGAAACTAAATTACCAATGCGCAGTGACTCATTTTCAGATGTTCCTGGATATGCAGTCATGTGCATAATGTAATGACCTTCATTCAGGGGTGGGATAAAGTGTGTTTTAAATAAGGGTATAAAAGATAGTCCAAATGCAATTACAAATAATGAGATAATTAAGACAACTTTAGAGTGCGATTCAATGCTAAGCAGTAATTTACGATAGTTTCTTTTTAATGACTTAATGACTGGTGAGTCCTCAGTGTTCAAATTCTCATTTTGCCCTAACAACATAAAGCTCATGGCAGGTGTAACGGTGAGCGCAACTACAAGTGATGCCAAGATAGAAAGTATGTAAGCAATCCCTAATGGACCAAAGAGCTTGCCAGCAACCCCTGTTAATGACAATAATGGTAAAAATACAATAACTATTATGAGTGTTGCATAGACTACTGATTTTCTGACTTCCATTGAGGATTCAAAGACAACCTGATAAAGGGGTTTCTTATTTTTTAAAGTTTTATTTTCTCGAAGCCGGCGAAAAATATTTTCAACATCAATGATGGCATCATCAACAACTTCACCCAGAGCGATCGCCAGACCACTAAGCACCATAACATTTAAACCTAGGTTCATATGGCTCATGACAGAAATTGCAGATAAAAGAGACAAGGGGATAGCTATTGCAGAAATAAAGGCTGTTCTAAAGTTAAAGAGGAATAGATATAAAATTCCAATAACCAATATAGCCCCGATAATAATATCTACCCTGAGACCTTTTATTGAAGCATCAATAAAATTTGCGGGTTTAAAAAGTTCTGGATGTATAGTTATTTCTTCTTTTTCAGCAATTGGCAATAAAGATTGGATTGCGTTATCAAGGTTTTTAGTTAACTCATAGGTGTCCGATCCAAGTTGACCTTGTATGGACAAATAAACTCCAATTTGACCATTGATTGACGCACTACTTATGGATGGAACAAACCCATCCTCAATAATTGCTACATCTTTTAACCTGAGTTGCTTTCCTTGTTGGTTGGTTAATGATGTTTGTTCAAGTTCTTGTATAGTGAGCGCCTGGCCTTCGGTGTTAATAATAATTCTTTGATTTTCATTTTGAATAAAACCACCACCTCGAACAGCTGATGCTTTTTGTGCAGCTGTGAATATATCTTGTAAGCTCAGATCATTTTCTAATATTTTTTTTGGAATTGTTTTGATTTGATACTGCCTGACCTTTCCACCGAATCGATTAACATCGGCCACACCCTCTACACTCATTAAGTGCGGAATAATAACGTTATCGGCAAAAGTTCTTAATTCAATTTCATTTGCGGTAGCTGAAGTTAAACCAATCCCAAGAACACTTGATGCTGAAGAGGTTAAGGGTGTAATTTTAGGGATAATATTAGCAGGTAAGATATTTGTGAGCGTTGATAGTTTTTCTGTGATGGATTGTCTATTTCTATAAATATCCGTGTCTTCATTAAAAACTACAGTAACTACTGAAAGTCCTGGTATGGATTGAGACCTAATCTGCTTTATGCCAATTGTTCCAGAAACCATGACCTCAATCGGGCGGGTGACTAATTTTTCGACAAGATCAGAAGAAAAGCCTGGGGACTCTGTCTGAATAACTACCTGGGTAGGGGAGAATTCAGGAAAAACATTTAATGGACTATTTTTAATTTGAACGATACCGTACACAACCACAATTAAAGCCAGACCAATAATCACTCCAGCATATTTAATTGAAAATTTTATTAATGATGACACTTAATCCTCATTCTCATTTTTTATCTGATACTTATATTCTTCTGATAGAAGAAGTTGAGCACCTTTGGAAACAATAATGTCATTTGTTGAAAGTGCTTCCGAAATTACCAGCCATCCGTCTTTAATCTCATTTTCAAGAGAGACTGGTTTTTTCACAAAGAGAAAAGGCTCTTCTTCAATGTAGACCCATGGTAAACCGTTACTCCAAACTATTGAGCTGCTTTGCACTTCATAGCGATTCATTTGTTTATCATTGTTTTGTTTTTCTTTATAAAAACCAATCAGCTTTGATCCAATTCTTATGTCAGGAGATTGAATTAAATAATAAAAGGTTTGACCAAGGATACTGGGTTCGATGGTAGGTGCTTTATCTAAATATATCCCCTCAGTTTCGTTATTACCATTGATCGGTGTAAAAATTATTTTATGCGGGATTGAGTTATCACTATCGCTAGAGGGGAGGGTAATTTTTACTAATCGAGCCTCACCATTAAGTAGAGGATTTAATTGTTTATCTTTAGCTTTACCAGTAATGGCCATATAAAATTTATTGCCCCACTGGGATAATACTTTTTGTTGGAGATTTTTCTTTAAAACTACTTTTTTTTCAACAGTCTCTTTCAGATTATTGACTAATGTTTGTTGATCAAGAAGAGCTTGATCAGAGATATTTTTTCCATCTGCATTTAAATCAACAAATGCGAGATATTTTTTTTCTTCTGTATTAATTTGATTTTGTAATGTATTGATTTCTTGCATTAACTGATCGTATATATTTTTAAGATCAATTAATGTATCTGTCGCCTGAACTATTCCATAATTAGAAAATGAGGATTGCTTATTTGAGCTGATAATTTTTGTAGTTTGAATGCCGCTATTTTTTACTATCGCTTCTGTCAATCTTATTTGATTTAAACCTTCATCATTTACTTCAATAAACGACAAGGTTTCCTCTTCATCAAATAAATCATCATCTACAAACTCATCACTGCCCATTAAAATAACGACCCAAATAAGCAAAATAATCACGAATGATTGAATAACAATAATCATTAAGCTTTTTTTATTCATTTGGTTCTTTTTCTACGTGCAGTTGACTAACAAATGGGATATGAAATGTTTTTTCAATCTCATAACCTCCCTGAATTAGATTATATAAGCTATCTAAATAAATATAATCAATTTCGTATAATTTTATTTTTTCTTGTTCGAGTTCAAGACGACTAAGAATGCCGTTATTAAATTTTTTTTCTAAACTGATTAGTAGTAATTCCTTTTCATCATATAAAATCTTGGCGTTATTATATTTTTCTGATGAGTCATTTAAGTAAGACAACAATGTATCAATGTCATTAGATATTGTAAGTTGTAGATCTATTATCTTTGAAGATTCTGACTCTCTGAATTTTTCTGCTTTTGCAATTAATGCTTTGTTTTTTTCTAAGTTGGGAATGAGAGTAGATATTCCTAGTGTCCAAATTTTATCTCCAAAGTCATATAAATAAGCAGGACTAAATTTGATATCTGGATACTGTTTAGCAATTTCAAGCTTGAGATTAGCTTCAGCTTTTGCATAACTTGCTAGATCTCTTCTTAAGTCAATTCTGGTTTGAATCGCTTGCTCCCGCGTAAAAGAGATATTTTCATCATTAATAGTTTCAATTTTATTCATCAGGTTATTAATAATGTCATCGGCAAGGATAGGATTTTTTTCTAAATGATGTATCTTAATCCCTGCGTTTTGAGCAATTTGTTTACGGATTCTGAGTTGATTTAATTGAAGATTCTTTAGTGTATTTTCAGTTACCTGAAGAGCAATTTTTGATTGTTGCAGTTGAATATTATCTTCTAATCCTTTTTCAAATCTTTTTTTTGTCATCAGATAAACAGATTGACGAGAGAATAATTCATTTTTTATAGCATTTATTTTTTTTATATTAAAGGCATATTCGGTGAGTGCATTAATCAACATTAATCTTTCATTCCATGAAAGCAACCTATAATCTTCATAGGCTGATTGGGATGTATTAAGTGCTATTTCATATCGAATCAATCGTTTATTTGCTGTTTCAAACGGGAACATGACCCCTAAGCCTTCAACATCTTTGGATAAGTCATCGTTAGCACCATCTCCTGAGCCCACTTCGATTCCAATGGATGACTGTGGTCGAAATTTTGCTATGACTTCATCACTTTTGACAGTTTGATATTGTTTCTGTGCTGTTTTTATTTTTGTGTTGTAAAAATATAATGAGGCTAATAAATTGTCGGTATTCCAACCATTATTTGAGGCCGGCACATCTTGTCCAAGCGTGGTTATAAATTGTGAAAAAATCTCAGCTTGTGGGTCTTGATTATCAATGGCAACATTATTGTTACTTAAATCGATATCTTTTTTTGAATACGGAATAAGCTGGCATCCAGTAATGTTTAGAATGACCAAGAAAATAATAATGATAGAACTAAAAAAATTAGAGAAAATCAAAGTAAGCAGTGTAATTTAAATAGGTTTAAGTATTAGTTAATTCTAACAAATTTATCTATTAAATTTTATGGAATTTATTTATCAAAAATCTATCCAAAATGGTATAATCTGCGGTTCTCTGGTACATGCGAGAGTGGCGGAATTGGTAGACGCACTGGATTTAGGTTCCAGCGCCTAAAAGCGTGAGAGTTCGAGTCTCTCCTCTCGCACCATTAAATTATAAAACTTAAGTTACAAATTAGTTATTTAAAAGATTTTATTAGGATTGAACATGACACAAGCTGTTGAAAAAATTAATGATATTGAAAGAAAAGTTAAGGGGAAAATTATTATTGCTCCGCTTGAGAATGAAATTAAGCAAAGATTCATTCAAGTATCAAAGAATGCAAAGATCCAAGGTTTCCGACCAGGAAAAGCTCCAATGAGCATAATTGAAAAACAATATGGTCCGGATATTAGATCTGAAGTTTATTCAAGAGCAATTGAAAACCAGTTTGGTCAGATCGTACAGGAAAATAAATTAAATATTGTTGGTATGCCTCAAATCAATCATGATCCACTTCCTGAAATTAAAGATGATTTTGAGTTCACCGCTACTTTTGAGGTACTGCCTGAGGTGAAAGACATTGATTTTAAAAAAATAGAAATCACACAGCCAGACGTGAAATTAACCAAAAAAGATGTCGATGCAACTATTGATGTAATGCTAAAACAAAGAGCAACATTTAAAAAAGTAGATCGTGCTTCTAAATTGGGTGACCGCGTTGGTGTGAAACTAGAATCTTTCATTGATGGAAAGACTGCTGAATCAACTGGCTCACAAACTCTTAACTTTATACTTGGGGACAAAAATCGATTAGAAGTTTTTGATAAAGAGTTGGTTGGATTAAAAGCTTCTGATATGAAAGATTTTGAAATCCATTATCCTAAAGATCATGAGCCGGCACAGCTGGCAGACAAAAAGGTTAAATATACTGTTGTTATCAATGAAGTCAATGAAATGGAGCTTCCAAAAATTGATGCAGATTTTGCCAAGTCGCTCGGAGTTGATAGCGGTGATGTTGATGAGATGAAAAAGCAAATTGAAGAATCATTGGCTGAAGAAGTCGAAAAGCGTGTGAAACTTAAAGAAAAAGACCAAGTATTTGTTGAGCTTGTTAAACATGCAAAATTTGAGTTACCAAAATCTATAGTCGACAATGAGTCATATCGCTTAATGCAGCAGATGATTGAAAATATGGAAAGACAGGGTGCGAAAGCCAAGGACTTAAAATTAGAACCATCTATGTTTAATGAAAGAGCAGAGCAAACAGCACGCTTAAGAATTGTTTTGGCGCATTTGGTTGATAAGGAAAAATTACAAGCAACCGAAGATCAGATTAAATCTAAAATTGAAGAATTTTCAAAATCATATGATGAGCCTGAAAAAGCAGTTCAATGGTTTTATGAAAAACAAGAGCGTTTAAATGAACCTGCAGCCCTTGCAACTGAAGATAATGTCGTGAATTTTGTTTCAAAGGCTTGTAAGATCAAAAAGGAAAAAGTTTCATTCGACGAATTAATGGGTAACAATTAACATGTCATTTGATAAATTCTCAACATCCAATAGACCTATGGGGCTGGGCTATATCCCAATGGTTGTCGAACAAAGTGGCAGGGGTGAAAGAGCATATGATATTTACTCAAGACTGTTAAAAGAAAGAGTTATCTTTTTGGTTGGGCCAGTCGACGATATGACCGCCAACTTGGTTGTAGCTCAACTTCTTTTTTTAGAGGCTGAAAATCCAGATAAAGATATTTCCTTATACATTAATTCACCAGGAGGTTCTGTGACCGCTGGTATGGCGATTTATGACACCATGCAGTTCATTAAGCCTGATGTGAGTACTTTGTGTATCGGCCAAGCCGCTAGCATGGGAGCTCTTTTATTAACGGCTGGAGCAAAAAATAAGCGTTTCTGTCTTCCTAACTCAAGAGTGATGATTCATCAACCACTAGGTGGATTTCAAGGTCAAGCATCAGATATTGAAATACATGCCAAAGAAATTCTCTATCTCAAAGATAAATTAAATAGAATCTTATCGCAACATACAGGTCAAGACATTAAGACGATCTCAAAAGATACAGACAGAGACAACTTTATGAGCTCTGAGGATGCAGTAAAATATGGACTTGTGGACAAAGTCATTAACGAAAGATAATTTATTTAGGTATATTCTGCTATGAGTGACCAGGATAAAGATAAATCGCTATTTTGTTCCTTTTGTGGAAAAAATCAGCACGAAGTAAAAAAACTAATCGCTGGTCCATCTGTTTTTATTTGTGATGAGTGTATTGATCTTTGCACTGACATTATCAAAGAGGAAATAAAAGCTGCCGATTCAAAAAAATCTGTTGATACCGATTATATTCCTAAGCCTCAAGAAATATTTGATCAATTAAACCAACATATTATTGGTCAAAATCATGCGAAAAAATCATTGTCTGTCGCTGTATATAATCATTATAAAAGGCTCGGTAGTCATGGTGATGACGATATAAAGATTGCTAAAAGTAATATTCTACTGATTGGCCCGACTGGATCTGGTAAAACATTATTAGCACAATCCTTAGCCTCATTCCTCAACGTTCCTTTTGTTATTGCTGATGCAACTACATTGACCGAAGCAGGTTATGTTGGTGAGGATGTCGAAAACATTATGCAAAAATTATTGCAAAAATGTGATTACGATGTCAGCAAAGCTCAAAAAGGAATTATTTACATTGATGAGGTCGATAAAATCTCAAGAAAATCGGATAATCCTTCGATTACTCGTGATGTCTCAGGAGAGGGTGTTCAACAAGCATTACTAAAATTGATTGAGGGTACCGTAGCCTCTGTTCCACCTCAAGGTGGAAGAAAGCATCCGAATCAAGAATTTGTACAAATTGATACATCTAATATTCTGTTTATCTGTGGTGGAGCATTTGATGGACTAGAAAAAGTTATTCAAAGAAGATTGGAAAGCAATAGTATAGGTTTTGGAGCAAATGTGGCTTCAAAGAATGACAGCAGGACCACATACCAACTTTTAAAAGAGACTGAATCTGAGGATTTGGTTAAATTTGGTCTTATCCCTGAATTCATTGGACGTTTGCCGATTATCTCAGCGCTTGAGCCTCTTGATATTGATGCATTAACTAAGATTCTCATTGAGCCGAAAAATGCATTGATTAAACAGTATAAGAAATTATTAGAAATTGAAGGAGTGGAATTAGAGTTTAGAGATCAGGCATTGATTCATATTGCAAAAAAAGCTCTTGCTCGAAACACTGGGGCTAGGGGTCTTCGATCAATATTAGAGGAAACACTTCAGGATGTCATGTTTGACATCCCATCTGATAAAACAATTGAAAAAGTAATCATTGACGAAAAGACTATTACTGAAAAAAATAAGCCAATTTTAATTCACTCAGATCAAAAAAAAATTAATCAATAATTCTATTAATTCCTTGAATTATTCAGATTAGCCCTCATAATAAATACTAAGAATAAATAATCATTTATATATCAAATATGGCTCAAGAAATAATTAACCCTATAACCCCCTTATTACCCTTACGAGATGTTGTTGTCTATCCTCAGCTTGTTATTCCTTTGTTTGTTGGACGTGACAAGTCAATTAAAGCTATTGAAAAAGCAAATAATGGAGATAAACAGATACTGCTAGTTGCTCAAAAGTCAGCAAACAAAGATGATCCGGACGTTAAAGATTTGTTTGAAATTGGAACCTTAGCCACAATCCTACAAATGTTAAAGCTTCCTGATGGGACAGTTAAAGTTCTAGTGGAAGGGATTGAGAGAATTCAATTAACTAAGTTTTATGATTCTGGTGAATTTTGGTCTGCAGAATCCAAGGTGATTAAATCCCGTGAAGTGAAGGATAAAAAATCAATCGCATTGATGCGAACACTTTATTCTCAGTTTGATCAGTATGTGAAGCTCAATAAGAAAATTCCCCCTGAGTTATTGACAACTTTGTCATCAATTGAAGAACCTGGACGCATGGCTGACTCGATTGCAGCAAATTTAAATCTTAAGCTTCAGGATAAGCAAAAATTACTTGAGACGATAAATATTCGTGAAAGACTTGATCTTTTGTTATCTCTCCTTGAGGCTGAGCTTGATATTCTGCAGGTAGAAAAAAGAATCAGGGGGCGTGTTAAACGCCAGATGGAAAAATCTCAAAGAGAGTATTATCTAAACGAGCAAGTTAAGGCTATTCAAAAGGAACTTGGCGAACAAGATGAAACAGCTGAATTTGATGAATTAGAGAAAAAAATTAACACTGTTGGAATGTCTAAAGAGGCTCAGGATAAAGCTCTAGGTGAGTTAAGAAAGTTAAAAATGATGTCACCAATGTCTGCAGAGGCTTCCGTGGTGAGAACCTATATTGAAACTTTGATCAATCTTCCATGGTCGAGCAAAACTAAAATCAATTCAAGTCTCAAAGATGCGGAAATAATTTTAGATGCTGATCATCATGGCCTTGATAAGGTCAAAGAAAGAATCATCGAGTATTTAGCAGTGCAACAAAGAGTGGACAAGGTCAAATCTCCAATCCTCTGTCTTGTCGGTCCTCCTGGCGTTGGTAAAACTTCTCTAGGGCAAAGTATTGCTAAGGCAGTCAACCGAAAATTTATCAGAATGGCACTAGGTGGAGTTCGCGATGAATCAGAAATCAGAGGACACCGAAAAACTTATATTGGCTCCATGCCGGGAAAAGTTTTACAAAATATGACCAAAGTTGCTGTTAATAATCCATTATTCCTTTTAGACGAAGTGGATAAAATGGGACAGGACTTCAGAGGAGATCCATCATCTGCTTTGTTAGAAGTTTTAGATCCTGAGCAAAACCACACCTTTATTGATCACTATGCAGAGGTAGAATACGATCTTTCTGATGTCATGTTTGTGGCAACTGCAAATACTTTAAATATTCCTGAACCACTTTTGGATCGTATGGAAATTATTCGATTACCTGGTTACACGGAGCAAGAGAAAATAGATATTGCTCTCACCCATTTGGTACCAAAACAACTTAAGGCTCATGGATTAAAAAGAAGTGAGTTGAATATCGCGCATTCAGCAGTGAAAAGCATTATACAATTTTACACGCGTGAAGCTGGGGTTAGAAGATTAGAGCAAGAGATTGCAAAAATCTGCCGAAAATCAGTCAAACAGCTTCTTACTAAGAAAAAACTGACAAAGTTATCAGTTACGGCAAAGAATATTAATGATTTCTTAGGTATTAAAATTTATGACATTGGACTAGCCTCGAAAAAAAGCCAAGTTGGGCAGGTGACAGGCTTAGCCTGGACACAAGTTGGAGGCGAGCTATTAACAATTGAATCAGTAATTATGCCTGGTAAAGGAAAAATAAACCTCACCGGCAAACTTGGTGATGTCATGAAAGAATCTATTCATGCTGCGCTAAGTGTTGTGCGAAGTCGTTCTAAAAGGCTCCATATCTCAGAAGAGTTTTATGAAAAGAATGATTTTCATATTCACCTACCAGAAGCCGCGACACCAAAAGATGGCCCTAGTGCTGGAATTGGTATGACCACGGGTATTATTTCATCTTTAACTGGAATTCCTGTGCGCGCAGATGTTGCAATGACGGGTGAAATTACTTTAAGAGGAGAAGTTTTGCCAATTGGAGGACTTAAAGAAAAATTATTAGCAGCTCATCGTGGAGGAATAAAAAAGGTAATCATTCCTCATCTTAATGCAAAAGATCTGATTGATATCTCTCAAGAGGTGCTAAAGAAAGTTGAAGTAATTCCAGTCAAAACAATCGATGAGGTGCTCAAAATTGCTCTGACCAAAGATCCTGAGAGTTTAAAAGTCAGTAAAACAAGAACTGCAAAAAAAGCAGTTTCAAAGAACCATTTAGAGAAAATTGACAAATCTATCGCTCATTAAATTTAAGCTAGCATTTCATCATTTCTTATTGTAGAATGGCGTCCTCGATATTATTTTGGGTGCTTAGCTCAGCTGGTAGAGCGTCGCCCTTACAAGGCGAATGTCGGCGGTTCGACCCCGTCAGCACCCACCAAAATAAGGAGTGGTAGTTCAGTTGGTTAGAATACCGGCCTGTCACGCCGGGGGTCGCGGGTTCGAGTCCCGTCCACTCCGCCAACTTTATAGAACTTTTTGAAGCAAGAAGGTCATAAAAATCATGTTAGAAACAATTAGAAATGGTTTAGAAAAAAAATGGGCTAAGGTAGTATTAGTGATCATTGTAGTTCCTTTTGCTCTTTTTGGTATTGACTCTTACCTCAACTCAATGGGTTCAAATGTCACAGTAGCCTCAGTGAATAATTTTGAGATTACTGCACAAGATTTTCAGCGCTCCATGATGGTTCTTCAAGAAAGACTTGATGCTGAAGGGCAAGATAGATCAATCCTTCAATCTCCAGAATTCAAAAAAAGTGTTATTGATTCTTTAGTTGACAGTCAGTTGATTAAGTCAGCAGTCGATAAATATAATTTCCGTATTTCTGATGACCAGCTATCGACCTATATTGTTGGTATGCCTGACTTTCAAGAGAATGGTAAATTTTCACAAGACAGATACGATCAAATTGTTCAATATAACGGCCTCACACCAAAGAAACTTGAGCAGCAAATACGAGGTGACATGGCAACTCAGCAAATTCAAGGCACTTTGGCTAACTTAACTTATTTCCCGAAAAAAAATATTGAAGAGATAGCGAAGATTGCCTATCAAAAAAGACATGTCAAACTTTATGACATGTTACTTCTTGATTATGAGGATAAAGTTAAAGTATCAGATGACGAAATCAAGGAATTCTATGAGGCAAATACCGACTCTTTCATTCGACCAGATCAGGTCAAAATAGAGTTTGTTGTATACTCCGTCGCCAATATCGTTCCTAATGTGAGTGTTTCTGATGAGGAAGTTAAAGAGTTTTACGAGTTCAATAAACAAAATTATGAAGGTGATGAAGAGCGTTCCGCTAGCCATATTTTATTTTTAGCTGATGCTTCTCAATCTGATGATGAGGTGGAAAAAGTCAGACAAAAAGCATCTAATGTATTAAAAGATATTAAAAAAAATCCTAAGAAATTTGAGGAGTTCGCTAAAGATCTATCCCAGGATCCAGAATCAGCTAAAAATGGAGGTTCGCTTGGATTCTTCAAACGAGGGGTGATGGTTAAGGAATTTGAAGAGACTGCTTTTACATTAAATAAAGGTGGAATTTCTGACTTGGTCAGAACAGATTTTGGCTTCCATATTATTCGTTTAGATGATATCAAAGGTGATCAAGTATCATTCAAGGATGTTAAAACCCAAGTAAAAGGTGAGCTTTTGTATGGAAAAGCTTTGGAAATTTACAATACCAATGCTGAAGATTTTAGTAATATCGTCTACGAGCAAAAAGAGTCTTTAGATCCTGTCATTGAAAAATATAACCTAGAGGTTCAACAAAGCCCTTGGATGTCAAAAGCTGATGCAGAGAATTTCTTTAACAACCCTGTTTTTTCTGAAGCCGTTTTTGATCAAACTATCATTGATAACAAGTTTAATACCCCAGCCGTTGAAGTTTCTCCCAATAATCTTGTTTCTGCGAGGGTTATAGATTTTAGAAAGTCTGAGACTCAATCATTAGATGATGTAAAAGATAATATCAAAACATTTTTAATGAAGAGAAACTCTCAAGAAAATTTAATTAATGATGGCAATAAGTTAGTTGAAGCGCTGCAAAACGGATCTGTAAAAGAACCAGAGTGGATTGATGAATTAACTATTGATAGATCTGATAAACAGGGATTATCTGACGTCATTGCAGAAGAGATTTTTAAAATGAACGCATCTGATTTGCCAGTTTACTCTGGAATTTATGACCCTAAAGGCGAATTTATGGTCATTAAACTAGACAAAGTTGACTCTGACAATATCTTGAAAGAAGATGTTGAATTCTTTAATGAAGAGTTCATGGCTGCTATTGAAAAAGAAATTGAAAAATCTTATATTGAAGATTTAAGAGCTGATTCAAAAGTAAAAATCAACTCTAAGTTTCTTCAATTTGCGCAGTAATTCTTAGTCGATTGCCCCCGCGGCCGTAATATTCATACCACCATCTACGTAAGTCACTTCACCGGTAATTCCACTTGCGAGATCACTGCAAAGAAATGCGGCAACATTACCTACTTCGTCAATCGTCACATTTCGTCTTAATGAAGCGTGTTTTTCGTTAAATGAATACATCTTATCAAAATCAGAGATTCCAGATGCAGCTAAAGTTTTTATAGGACCTGCGGATACAGCATTAACTCGTATCCCCTTAGGTCCTAAACTTTGAGACATATATCTCACATTTGCTTCTAAGCTTGCTTTTGCTAAACCCATAACATTATAGTTAGGCATTGTTCTTTCAGCGCCTAGATAACTGACGGTAAGCAAGCTCGCATCTTTTGATAGCATTGGTAACGCTGCCTTAGCAAGGGCAGTAAAGCTATATGAGCTAACATCATGAGCGATGCGAAAATTTTCTCTTGAGGTGTTTTCGACAAAGTCTCCTTGCAACGCATCTTTTGGTACGAAGGCAATGGAATGAACCAAGATATCAAAATGATCCCAGTGTTTTTTTAATAAACCAAATAAATTGTTTATTTGATCATCGTCTGAGACATCGCAAGGCAATACAATATTTGAATTAAAATTTGCAGCTAGTTTTTGCACTCGCTGCTCATGTTTTTCCATTTGATGTGTGAAGGCTAATTCAGCCCCTTGTTGATGCATTGCGTTTGCAATTCCGTAAGCGATCGAACGATCACTCAATAAACCTAAAATAAGTACACGTTTGTTTTTTAAAAAAGACATGGAAACCTCGTATATAAATGTTACGTATTCTGGTCGAAGTTATCTCTAAGACCCTCTCCGAGAAGATTATAACCTAATACGGTAATTAATATTGCTAGTCCAGGAAACAATGACAACCACCAAGCAAATTGGATATATTCTTTTCCATCAGTCAATATATTTCCCCATGAAGCTGTAGGTGCTTGAACTCCAAGCCCGAGGAAACTCAGACCAGATTCTACTAATACAGCGCTAGCAACACCTAACACGGTACTGACAATTATGGGACCTAGGCTATTTGGTAATAAGTGCGTAAGAATAATTCGAAAGTCACTTGCACCCAACGTTTGAGCTGCGAGCACAAAGTCGCGCTCTTTTAAACTTAAAAATTCAGCTCTTACCAATCGAGTAACACCCATCCAGGAGGTCAAGCCGATGACGATCATGATATTCCATATGGAGGGAGTGAGGAAAGCTATGACAGCAAGAATGAGAAAAAATGAGGGTATGGATAACATGACATCAACTAATCTCATGATTATAGTATCAGCAATGCCACGATAATATCCCGCTAAAGACCCTAAAATGATTCCAATGAATGTGGATATTCCGACAGCGACAATTCCAACAAGAAGTGAAATTTGTGCTCCATGTAACATTCGAGAAAAGACATCCCGACCAAGTGCATCAGTACCCATCCAGTGGAATTCATTAGGAGATAACAAGATTGCATCGATATTAATATAATTTGGATCAAATGGGCTAAGATAACCTGCAAATATAGCAAGTACGCCTATAATTAAGATAATAATTAACCCAGCTAAAGACATGGGGTTCTTTATAATCTTTTTCATTTGACAAGCCCTCTACGAATTCTGGGATCTGCCCATGCATAAGCTAAATCAGCAATTAAATTACCTATTAAGGTCAAGATGGATCCAATAGTTAATATGCCCATCACAACCGGGAAATCTCTCATTAGAACTGCGTCATAAAACAATTTACCCATTCCAGGGATGGCAAATATTGATTCCGCAATCACTGAGCCGCCGATTAAGCCAGGTATAGATAATCCTAAGATAGTAATTAATGGAAGTAGAGCATTTTTTAAAGTATGTACAAAAATAACTTTTTTTTCATACAATCCTTTTGCTCGTGCAGTTTTTATGAAGTCTTGATTCAGAATTTCAATCATTCCGTTTCGAACATATAGCGAAATTCCTGCCAATCCACTCAAGCAAGAAATAAATACAGGTAATGCCAGATGTTTTAAAAGATCAAATATTTGACCCAACTTACTCATTTGCTCGTATCCAACAGAATGTAATCCCGATATAGGCAGAACTTGATTAACAACCCCCAATGAGTACATTAAAATCAAGGCTAACCAAAAACCAGGAATGGCAAAACCAATAAATACAAACAGGGTTATGATTCGATCTGGGATCTTATTTTTTTTAATGGCAGCAATTGTTCCAAGCAATATAGAGATCGAGAAAATAAGTAGTATCGTTAAAAGATTAATTAATAGGGTTATAGGCAGTGCTTTTTGAATTAAGCCTGGCTTAATGTTGCCATTTTCATCCTTAGTTTCCCATAATACTGGCCTTTGATGCGAAGCAAATGATGAACCAAAGTCCAACTGAACAATTCTTTTTAACCATAAACCATATTGAACAATAATAGGTTTATCAAGATTATATAATTCTCTAAGCTTTTGACGTGACTCCTCACTGGCTTTTGGATTAAATGCACTTTCGTTGGACGTGATATCGCCTGGAGCTAAATGCATTATAAAAAAAGATATTAAGCTGATTCCAATTAACATAGGAATCATCCACAGTATTCTTTTGACTAAATAATTTAACATTTAGAGACTCATCTCATTTCTTCTAAATTTTTTCGGAATATACCACTCGTAATCATTATGAAATACACCTGCTGGAGGAGTTATTTTCTTTACACCTTTTATTTTTTTATGAATAGCTGTTAATCCATATCCGGCATACAGATATATAATAGGTTGCTCGTCATAAATAATTTTAGAAAACTCGTCATAAATCTGTTTTCTTTTTTCATTTTTTAGTTCTTTCCTTCCATTCTCAAGAAGTGTGTCTACTCTAGGATTATTGTATCCAATAAAATTGAATTGACCCGGCCCATCTTGCGAAGAGTGCCAGATACTATACTGATCTGGATCAAGGGAAAGACTCCAACCAAGAACAACAGCCTCAAACTCACCTGTTTTGATAAACCTGTTCACAAAACTTGCCCATTCAATAACCCTGATACTGACATCAATGCCTATATCCTGAAGGCGCCGCTGAATTAGCACTGCAGTCATTTCTCGTTGTTTGTTTTGGTTTGTGAGAATTTCAAAAGCAAGAGGCTTGCCATCTTTTTCGTAGATATTGTTTGCATTCAGTTGGTAGCCAGATTTTTCAAGCAATTCTCTGGATTTACTAACATCAAAAGAAATTTTATTGATTGACTTATTTTCCCAATATGTACCCGGCTTATATGGGCTGGTGATTTCTTCGCCTAATCCAAGCAAAACACCATTGATAATTTCTTCTTTGTTGATAGCATAACTAATCGCTTTTCTGATATTGAGATCATCAAAAGGCTTTTTCTTTAAATTAAAACCAAAGTAGGTATACCCATTACCCATCTCTTTATAGAGATTAATTTTATCGTTCAACTCAGATCGACTAGGGAAGACTCTTGAGTACTGAATTGGGTTTATATTCATCAAATCAATATTTCCTGCAATCAGTTCCATAAATTGGGATGATAGGTCAGGAATGATTCTGGTTATCTTTTTTTCTAGAAGTGGTCGACCATGGACGGAGTTAGGGTTAGTTTTGAGCTTAACTTGCTGACCGGTTGTCCATTCATCTAGGGCATAGAAGTTCGTACCTGTAGGGTTTAATGAGAAGTAGGTATCGTTAATATTTTCATTTTTAAGTAAATGTTCTGGGAGTATGTGCAAGGACGCCCATGTTTCAAGGGCAGGAGCATAAGGTTCATCGTACTCAGCAATAAATATGTGATTGTTTGCACATGAAGCTGAACTGACCAGTTGATAATCAGACCCGTAAGGAGTTCTAGTATCTGGGTCAGTTACTTTCTTCCAAGTAAATAGCACATCTTCACATGTAAACGGTTTGTCGTCAGCCCATTTAATATCTTGCTTTAAATTAAATGTAATTTTTTTATAATCATCAGAAATTGTCCAACTGTCGGCCAGGTCTCCTTCAAAACCAAGATTTTGATCATATTTCAAGAGTGCATTGAAAATTTGTCCGGCAATCGCAGATGAGGCTGAGTCACCAGCTATCATAGCAATCAGGTTATTTGGCTCGCCAATCATTGCATTGGTCAGCACACCTCCAGATTCTGGTGGGATAGGGTCATCATAGTTAGTATTGTCAAGATTTTGACTATTATTACAACCAACGACAAGACTTAAAAAAATTAAAGCTAAAAACTTATGCATATATCCTTATTGAGGAATATCGATGTACTTACCTACGATTATTTTTGTGCTTTTGAGTTCATTAAACTCCATTAAATCTTTGATTGAGATCTTATATTTTTTAGCTATTCCGCCCAACGTATCTCCTGGCTTAATCTTATGGGTAATAATCGTTGAGTAGGAGTATAAATTATCTGTGTTAATTGGATATTTCTTTAAAACATCAGGTGACGCAGGAATTAAGATAATTTTGTTTTTAAGAGTTTGATTGCTTCTTAATTGATTAATCTTAATTAATTCCTTTATATCAATATTAAATTTTTTAGCCACATGGTTTACCTTTTCTCCTTTGATGGGTGTATACGAAATCCAGTTGGTTAGGGGATCCTTATGATCTTCCAAATTTTTCAAAAATGTATCCACACTGTCAACAGGTAATAGTATATCCTGAGCACCAAAATGGGCTTTCATTAAGGGTCGGTTATGTTCAGCATTCAATAATTGGAATTCTTCGAAGGGTATATCTGCTAATTCAGCTGCTAAATGTGTATCCATTTCATCAGGAACATTAACAACTTGGAAATAAGGTTTATCTGGAATGTCCTTAATATACAGTTGAAATCTTTCAGGATCTTGAATAATTTTTTTAACCGCTAACAATTTTGGTACATAATTTTTTGTTTCTTTTGGAAGCCTGAGGGAATAATAATCAGTAGCTAATTTTCTTTTTTTATTTCTTAAAATAGCTCTTTTTACTCGACCCTCTCCAGCATTATAAGCTGCTAGAGCTAATTCCCAGGACCCAAAAAGATTATGAAGATACTCAAGGTAGTCCAAGGCAGCATTAGTGGAGTCAATAATATTTCGCCTCTTATCTCTCCACCAGTCTTGCTCAAGGCCAAATAATTTTCCTGTTGATGGAATAAACTGCCATACTCCTACTGCTTTTTGCCTTGATTTAGCAATAGGATTGTAAGCACTTTCAATCATAGGAAGTAGAGCTATTTCCATTGGCATGTTTCTTTTTTCTACCTCTTCGACAACATGAAATAAGTAACGAGATGATCTTTCGATCATCCTCTCAACATACTCGGGTCTAGATTGGTACCATTTTGCATATTCTTTAACTCTTCTGTTATCAATATCTTTAATAGCAAATCCATTTTGTATTCTTTCCCATAGATTTTTATCTCCCTCAATGTAGTGCACTGTCTCTTCATTATCTGGGACAGGATCATCAAACAATTCAAGAGTTACGCCCTCGACATTTTCAATTGTAGTTGGGAATTCAAAGGAATTTGAAAAAAGGGAGGGGCTCAGGAGGATTGAAAAAAACAGTAATATATATTTCATTAAAATAGGTCTTTTGCTTCTCTTAATTTTTTAAATTCTTCAAATGAAGAGTTAAGGAATGGATTTGATTCTAACTCATCCTTCAGTAAAGAGGGCAAAGTAATCATTGATTTTGATAAATCTTGGTGTTTATTTTTATAAAACTCATTATCTTTGAAATAATATTTTAAAAATTCGAGGTTTTTTAGTGTGTATTCATGTGTGCAATAAACTTTTGAGTTTGGATCAATCGACTTGATTTTTTTCAGGCTGTCATACATTTGTCCAAAAGAACCTTCAAAAATTCGCCCACATCCAAAACTAAACAAAGTGTCACCACAAAATAAAAGCTCATTACCATGATAAATTATATGCTCTAAAGTGTGCCCTGGGACTTCTATTACTGATAATTCTAATTTGTTATCGAAAAGCTGAATTTTGCTATTTTCTTGAACTTGATGATATTTAAAATTAAATTTTTTATGATATGGGGCATACACTGGAACGTTAAATTGATTAGTGATCTCATTGACCCCTCCAATGTGGTCGTGGTGATGGTGAGTAATCAGTATGGATGTTAAATC
The DNA here is from genome assembly GCA_024919215.1 of Methylophilaceae bacterium LSUCC0665. Lineage (GTDB taxonomy): Bacteria > Pseudomonadota > Gammaproteobacteria > Burkholderiales > Methylophilaceae > BACL14. The sequence goes on from CP103437.1 coordinate 596,048, forward strand.
AAGATTGTTTTCGTGATGGTATTTTAAAACTGGATCAGATAAACCGGGGTCAATCACAACAGTCATTTTGTCGTGAATGATTGTCCAAATGTAGTTATCATTTAGAATAGGGATGGGAACAACTTTAAACATTAACTAATTATAAACTTAAACATGGCTTGGTTTGAAACAAAAAGAGGTTCGGATTTATTGTTATTAGAGCAAAAAATTCTCGATCAATTATTTGATCATTTGTTTGGGTACAACATTGTCCAGATTGGCAATCATCGAACATTGATTGAAAATTCTAGGTTTAAGAATAAATACACATGCAAGCAAATTCAATTTAATGCTGAGCAAATGCCCTTTGAGTCAGATAGCATTGATTGTATTGTTCTCCCTCATCAAAATACAGAAGATGAAAGGATATTATCTGAAGTTTATCGTTCTTTGATCCCACATGGCCATGCCATATTTATAAACTTTAATCCATGGAGTCCAATAGGGTTAAGAACTTTTTTTTCTATGAGTTCAGAGGAGCCATGGAATCAAAATCTTGAGAGCTTTACCTCTTTTCAAAATAAATTATTAAAACAGGAATTTGAGATTGTAAATGGAAAATTTTTTGGATATCACCCACGCTTTAAGTCAGCATCAAACAAGTCGAGGTGGGATAAAATTGGTGATCGATGGTTTCCATTGTTTGCAAATATTTATTTAATTGTTGTACGAAAAAAAATATTTACCATGACCCCAATTAAACCATCATGGAATGGTAAAATTCAGAGAAACCAAGTAAAAGTAAAAGAAACATATGAGTTATAGAATTTATACAGATGGATCATGTCATGGGAACCCTGGTCCTGGTGGCTGGGCATTTGTAATTGTTTCAGATGGAAGAGTTGTGATGGAAAAGTCTGGATCTATGAAAGAAACCACAAATAATCAAATGGAATTATCTGCAGTCATTCAAGGACTTTTTTATTTCAATGAACATGTTCAATTAAAGGAGGTACACTTATTCACTGACTCTAAATATGTTATTGATGGCATTAATTCTTGGATTCATGGGTGGAAGAAAAACAATTGGAAAACATCAACGAAAAAGCCTGTTAAAAATGAAGAGTTATGGAAGAGTCTAGATGAATTAAATTCAAAATTAACAGTGAATTGGAATTGGATCAAAGGCCATAGCGGTGATATTTTTAATGATAAAGTAGATCTATTGGCAAATAATGCAACAGTAGGAGATTGTGTTTAATGAGACAGATATTTTTAGATACTGAAACGACAGGTCTGGATCCTGCTCAAGGACACCGCATTATTGAGATTGCTGCTATCGAAATGATCAATCGTCAAGTAACCAGCAATCAATTTCACGTATACATCAACCCTGAAAGAGAAATTGATGAAGCTGCACAGGAAGTTCATGGCCTTACATTAGAGTTTCTTTCTGATAAGCCCAGCTTTGAATCTATTTCCGAAAAATTTATTAACTTTATTTCTGATGCAGAATTGATCATTCACAATGCTCCATTCGATATTGGTTTTTTAAATATGGAGTTAGGGAGAATAAAAAAAGGAATTATTGAAGACTATGTTCAGATTATTACGGATTCATTGGTTATGGCGAGGGAATTGAGGCCTGGGCAAAGAAATAACTTAGATGCCCTATGTAGATATTATGGGGTTGATAATTCTGAAAGAAATTTGCACGGGGCCCTGCTTGATTCACTTTTGCTCGCAGAAGTCTTCATTGGAATGACCAGGGGGCAGGAAGCTTTAGAAATAGATTTTAATAATCAAGAAAAATTATCGATCGATTTTGATAAAGATGTATTAAAAAAATTAAAAGTAGTTAACGCAAGCCAGAAAGAACTTGAGCTTCATCAAGAATACTTAAACAAAATTAAACACTAAGATGATGATGCATCAGCCCAGTTGTTTGGCGTCTCGTAAAGCCGAACGAGACTTGGCTTAATCTTTCCATCAAACTTATCGTTAAAAGCCGCCTCAAGCATCTGAAATGCGATCAATGCCATATTTTCAGCAGTAGGGACTCTCTCTAAAATGACCGTCTTATGATCCTTGATTTGATTTAGAAAATTTAGAACTTCCAAATCTTTTTTATAAACTATAAATGCATGATCCCAAGGATCTACAATCGTTGTTCTTATTAGTTCTTTTGCATCCTTAAAATCTAAAACCATACCAAAGTCAGATTGGTGTTCTTGCTGAATAATTTCTCCACATAGCGAAACTTCTATAGCATAGCGATGTCCGTGTAAATTTTTACATGTTGATTTATGATTTGGAATTCTATGGCCAGCATCAAATTCCATTCTCGAGGTAATTATCATTTAGCTTCTAAAGCCTTAATTCTTGCCATCGCAGGAGGGTGGCTATCATAAAAATTAGAGTAAAGATTGTCCGGTGTTAATGTTGAAGCATTGTCTCTATAAAGCTTAATGAGCGATTCTTTTAAATCTTTAGCGGGCGTAAATTTACATGCATAGGCATCTGCTTCATATTCATTTTTTCTTGAATAATGCGCCATAAAAGGCCTCACAAAAAATAAAAATAATGGTGAAATTAGAAAAAATAGAAGGAGTGCAATTGCATTTGTTTGGCTCTCAACACCCAGACCTAAATAAAACCAATCATTTGACTTAAGTAAATCTAAAAAATAAAGACCTACAAAAGATAGAACAAAAAGAAAAATTATTCTCTTCTTCACATGATTATGGGCAAAGTGTCCTAATTCATGAGCCAAAACTGCCAAAATTTCATTAGGTGAAAGTTTTTCAAGCAGTGTGTCAAAGAAGACAATTCTTTTTGCTTTACCAAATCCAGTAAAGTAAGCATTTCCATGTGTGCTTCTTAATGAGCCATTCATTACAAATAAACCATTAGATTCAAAGCCACATTTCTTTAGGAGTTGTTCTATTTTTGCTTTTAATTTTTTATCTTCCATGGGTTTAAACTTGTTGAAAATAGGTGCAATGTAGAGGGGGTATATTGCCAACATAGTTACGTTGAAGATTGAAAGAAAAATCCACAACCAAAACCACCAATAATCACCAAGATTACCAAAAATCCAAAGTGCAACGAAAATGACTGGCAACATAATAACAATTGATACAAGGCTTTGTTTAATTAAATCTGACAAATATAAGGAGAGTGTCATTTTATTGAACCCAAATTTTTCGTCAATCACAAATGTTTTAATTAAGCCCAGAGGAGCTTCGATGATACTCGATATGATAATTACAGAAAAAATTAATACAACTCCTTGCAAAATTTCATTATCAAAATATTGAAAAGCAAGTTCATTGATGTAGGTAATCAAACCACCAAGGGTAAGTATAAATAAGAAGATGGCCTGTACTATAAACCCAAGTATATTAATTTTTGCTTTCGCAGACGTATATAATGCTGCTTTTTTATGATCTTTTGGTTTTACAATTTTCTTGAAATCTTTTGGGACTTCATTTTGATTGCTGAGCGCACTAGCATTTTGTCGAATTGATAAGTAGATCTCAGTTATTGTTGAGAGAATTAATAAAAACAGAAAAATATAAGTAAAAGTCATTGTTGTATTCATTAGCTAAAATCAGCATTTTAAAGTAAAAGAAATGTTAAAGTTATATATGTCTTCAAATGTATAAATTTTAATGGAAATCATGACAAAAAATAACAATAACTTAGTATGGATTGATATGGAAATGACCGGATTAAATCCAGGGACCGATAAGATCATAGAGGTTGCTGTTATTGTTACCGATCCTCATCTACAAATAATTGCTGAAGCACCAGTTTATGTCATAAAACAATCAAGTGAATTATTGGATTCTATGGATGCTTGGAATACAAATACCCACTCAAAGTCAGGTTTAATTGACAAAGTAAAGCAATCTCAAACCACTGAAGATGTGGCTGAGCGTGAGCTGATTGGTTTTTTAAGTCAATATGTGGATAAGAATAAATCCCCGATGTGCGGAAATTCTATATGCCAGGATAGACGATTTATGGCAAATTATATGCCTCAATTAGAGTCATATTTTCATTATAGAAACCTAGATGTCAGCGTATTTAAAGAATTGGCTAAAAGATGGAAACCAAGCCTTCTCGGAAAATTCAAAAAGTCAGCAAAACATGAAGCTCTGGCAGATATTAAAGAATCAATTGAAGAATTAAGATATTATCGCGAACATTTTTTAAAGTTTGATAGTGAATAACCTATATCAGTTTTTTGTAATTGGCTTGTTTGCAGCTTTTGGAGCAATGCTAAGGTATTTTTTTGTTTTATTATGGCCATTTAATTTTTTTATTATCAACGGAGTTCTGGTTGCTAATATTGTTGGTTGTTTTTTAATGGGTGTTGTGTTGTATCTAGATTCACAATATCAAATTATGAGCCAAGTTATTAGAATTGGTATCGCAGTTGGTTTTTTAGGAAGTTTGACAACATTCTCAAGCTTTGGAGCTCAGTTTTTTGGATTCATTGAAGAAAAGCTTTTTTTAAAAGCTTTTCTTCATGTCTCACTTACCGTTTTTTTGTCTTTAGTATCTATTTATTTCGGATATTGGTTAATGAGTCTACTTTTCAGCCGTTTTTTTAGTTGATTTCTTTGATGAAGCCCTGGTGCTCGCAGCCTTAGTTGATTTTTTTGCCGCATCTTTTGTCTCAACCATTACCAACTTTTCTGTTTTTTTAGCTGTTGTTTTTTCACTTTTAGCCCACGCAGCTTTTTTTCTTTGAGCTGGTTTTTTCACTTCTTCATTTGGAATTATCTCCGAAATAGATTTTTTATCTGTTTCAACTAATTTTAACCCGACATCAGCAAGATTTATATCTTTTAGATCCTCAACTTTTCTCTTAGGTCGATTTCTCTTTGGTTTATCTTTGAGTTGATTGCTAGCATCTAAATTTTTATTGCTGTTTTTTGCAATATCAACAGGAGTTTCAACTATAGCCTGCTCAGTTTTTTTATCGACATTTTCTTGGTTTTGTTGATTTGATCTATGGTTTCGTGAGCGATTATTTCTCCTTCTTCTATTATTTCTGAACGGTTTTTTATTAGCTTCGTTCACCTCTGAGTCTTGTGGTGATCCATTGTCGCTTGAAGAATCAGAACCAACCTCAGAAGACTCCTCAACAGCATCGTCGCTAGCAATTAATCCCCTTATGAATCCAAACAGTGATTTATTTTTTGTTTTTTTAGATCTTTTTTCTGGAATAACACCTTTTACAACAGGAGTCTGTTTTTCATTTATTTCAACACCACTATCTTCAAAAGTCTCAATATCAGGAATATCTATCTCTTGATAACTTAATTCTTTTTTATTACCTAAATCTGACGATGTAATCTTATACTGAGGAACATCAAAGTATTTGTTAGCAATAATAAATATTTTATTATTTCCATCTGACTCAGCTTGAATAATTATTTCTCTTTTTTCATTTAATAGAAAAGTTGCAACATCGACAGGCACTTGAACTGAGATTTTTTGCCCCTGTTTTTTATTTGATTGTTCTTGAATCATTCTGATTATATGTAACGCAGATGATTGAAAATCACGAATTCGTCCTGTCCCGTTGCACTTTGGACATTCGCCATTGCTTGTTTCTCCAATGCTCGGCCTTAATCGCTGCCTGGAGAGTTCCATTAATCCAAATCTTGATATTCGACCCGTTTGAATTCTCGCCTTATCATGCTTTAAAGCATCCCTTAAGCAGTCTTCAACTTCCCTTTGATGTTTGGGATTTTCCATATCGATAAAATCAACTACAATTAACCCACCAATATCTCGAAGCCTTAATTGCTTAGCAACTTCTCTTGCAGCTTCAATATTGGTATTAAAAGCAGTATTTTCAATATCTCTACCTTTGGTTGATCGGCTAGAGTTAACATCAATTGATACTAATGCTTCGGTGTGATCAATTACAATAACCCCTCCTGATGGCAGCTGAACTTCTCTTAAGAATGCAGACTCGATTTGATTTTCAATTTTAAATTTTGAAAAGAGGGCGGTGCTGTCTTCGTACAGTTGGATACGATCAGCATAATCAGGCATTACATGGTTCATGAATTGCGATGCTTGGTCATAGATATCTTGATTATCAATTAAGATTTCTTCTATATCGGTGTTGAAATAGTCTCTAATAGCTCTAATAACGAGATTACTTTCTTGATAGATTAAGAACGGGGCTGCTTGTTGAACTGAAGCTCCTTGAATTGCTTCAGAAAGTTGCGTCAGGTAATCAAGATCCCATTGAATCTCCTCAACACTAGCACCAATGCCGGCTGTGCGACCAATAACACTCATCCCTTTTTTTACTTTCAACTGAGAAAGAACTTCTTTAAAGTTAGTTCTCTCATCCCCCTCAATTCTTCTAGAAATTCCACCACTTTCTGGGCTATTGGACATTAACACAATATACCTTCCCGCAAGTGATAAAAACGTTGTGAGGGCAGCTCCCTTGTTACCGCGTTCTTCTTTTGAGACCTGGACAATTACTTCTTGACCTTCATTGATTACATCAGAAATGGACAAGTTTTTTTTGCGGGATTTTTTGGAATAAAATTCTTTTGCAATTTCTTTAAAGGGAAGAAAACCATGTCGATTAACTCCATAATCCACAAAAGCTGCTTCTAGTGAGGGTTCAACACGGGTAATCGTACCTTTATAAATATTACTCTTTCTTTGTTCCCTAGTACTTCTTTCATAGTCTAGGTCCTCAATAGTAGAGTCATTGATGATCGCTACACGTATTTCTTCAGATTGAGTTGCATTAAATAGCATCCTCTTCATTATCATATCTCCTTATAGATAAGAAGATTCTGATAGGAATAATTTTAAGCTTTTCGTTTCAAACCTTAAGCTTAATTAAAATTCTTATATCAAAAATCTTGTTTAAAAATTGCAACTCTTAACATCTATTTGTAAATGAGGTTACAATCTTTAATGTTCAAAAAATTCTTTAAAATCAACTATTTTGATTTAAAGACTACTGGAAGAGTATAGGGTAAAACGGATAAAAAGAAAACAATTAGATGCAGAATAAGCAAATTCAATATATAGAAATAGATGATTCATCTGAAGATCAGCGAATTGATAATTTTTTATTTAAATTATTTAAGGTTGTTCCAAAAAATCATATATTCAAAATTATCCGCAATGGAGAGGTGAGGGTTAATAAAAAAAGAATAAAAACTCTTTATAAGTTAAAAATTAATGATGTAGTAAGGATTCCTCCGATTGATTTTATAGTGAAGAAAGAAAAAACACCTTCAACCGCATTTAAACCAGAAATTATTTTCGAAGATGAATGGTTATTGGTAGTAAATAAGCCTAGTGGCTTAGCTGTACATGGAGGGAGTGGAATTGATTTTGGATTAATTGAGCTTATGAGACACCTAAATCCAGAACATAGGTTTTTAGAGTTGGTGCATCGTATCGATAAAAATACTTCCGGTATTATTGTGATAGCTAAAAAAAGGTCTGCACTAAAATTAATGCAAGAACTTTTTCGTAACAAAAAGATTAAAAAAAATTATCTAGTTGCAGTCAAAGGTAATTGGGACTTACAAAAGAAAGAAGTGATTCTTCGCTTGGAAAAAAAACAAACGCCTGAGGGTCATCATGTAAATGTGGTCGAGGATCCTTTGAAGGGAAAGTTATCCAAGTCTATATTTTATCTTGTGAAAAAAACGCCACATAAATCATTATTATCTGCACAAATAATTACTGGCAGAACCCATCAAATTCGTGTTCAGCTTGCTTCCTTGGGATTTCCGGTGCTTGGCGATGATAAATACGGTGATTTTGCACTCAATAAAAAATTACATTCAAGTGGTTTAAAAAGAATGTTTCTTCACGCTCACAAGTTATCTTTCACGCATCCATTTATTGAAGAAAAGGTAGAGTTAGTTGCTGACTTACCAATAGAGCTTGGAAAATTTTTTGATGAGTAAGTTAATTATTTTTGATTGGGATGGGACTATTGTTGATAGCACATCTCATATTGTTCAATCAATTAATCAGGCATGTTTCACGTTATACAAACATACTTTTGATGAAAAAAAAATAAAATCAGTAATTGGATTAAGCCTTCCGATTGCATTTAAAACTCTTACGGGTTCAGAATCTCAAACAGAATTTAATGAGTTCGCTGATTTATATAAAAAGCTTTATATTATTGAGCGTCCAAGACCTTTTGAAAGCGTCATTTTAGGTTTAGATCGATTGAAAAATAATAACTTTACTTTAGCCGTCGCTACCGGAAAAAGCCGACGTGGACTAGATAATGATTTTACAGCCTATGATCTTCGAAAGTATTTTAGCGACTCAAAAACTGCTGATGAATGTTTTTCTAAGCCCCATCCTCAGATGATTGAAGAGATATACACAAATCTAATGTTTGATCGCACATCAGTTACAATGGTGGGAGATTCACTTATGGACCAAAATATGGCAAAAAATGCCCATGTTAACTTTGTTGGAGTAAACTATGGTGCAAGCTCACTGGGGGATTTTGATGATTATGGAAATTTCTTTGCTGACTCTCCCATCGTTCTATTTGATTGGTTATTAAATAATGCCTGAGTCAATTATCTTTGAAAAAAACAAAATTATAAATTCAGCCACAAAGGCTGTTAAATCATATCTAACTAATGAAACATCAATATTTGTTGTTTATTATGAAGGTGAATTTCATGCTTATATTAACCAATGTCAACATCTACCAGTTGAGCTTGATTGGGATGAGGCACATTATTTCGATGAAACAGAAAAATTTTTGATTTGTGCAACTCATGGAGCTGTCTATAATCCAAAAAATGGCCATTGTCTTTCCGGACCATGCAAGTCAAAATACCTAAAAAAATTAGAGGTTATTGAGAGAAATCATAAAATTGAGGTAATTTACGATGACAGTAAAAAATAAAGATCAAGAAGTTAAAGACCAGGCACTGAATACGTTACTGAATAATATCTTCATTGAAAATAGAAGAAATCGCAGATGGAGTAATTTTTTTAAAATTGTTACCTTCTTGTATCTTTTTATCCTTCTTTTTATATTTCTTGCTAAACCTGGTGATCAAATGAATACGTCAGGGGATTTTACAGCCTTGGTTAAGCTGAATGGCATTATCTCATCAGAATCTGAGATTAATGCAGAGGATGCTATCAAAAGTTTACAAAAGGCGATGAAAAATGATGGCACTAAGGGACTTATTATAAGTATTAATAGCCCGGGGGGAAGTCCAGTCCAGTCCGCAATGATCAATGATGAAATAAAACGCCTTAAATTGATTTATCCTCAAAAGCCCATCAAGGTTGTTGTTGAGGATGTTTGTGCCTCAGGAGGATATTTTATTGCTGTTGCAGCAGATGATATATATGCAAATAAATCAAGTATTGTTGGCTCGATTGGAGTTTTGATGAATGGTTTTGGTTTTGATCAAGCGATTGAGAAGCTTGGGATTGAAAGACGATTGATGACTGCAGGGAAAAACAAAGGAATTCTTGATCCATTTCAGCCTGTAGATCCTGCTCAAATGAAGCATGTTCAACAACTTCTCGATGAAGTTCATCAGCAATTTATCGCTGCAGTCAAAGAGGGTAGAGGCGATCGATTATCTGAGGACCAATCAATATTCTCAGGGTTGTTTTGGAATGGTGAGTCAGCATACAAATTGGGATTGATTGATGGCTTTGGAACAGTATCATCAATCGCAAAAGATGTAATTGGATATGAAAAAGTGATTGATTTCACGACTTATGAAACCTTTGCTGATCGCTTTGCAAAAAAGCTAGGGGCTGGGATTGGTAGTGTGTTGCATAGTCAAATAATTAATAAAAATTATCAATTAAATTAATTATTTAGCACTTTTTTTTAATGTAATCTATTAGATTATTTGTTGAGGAATCAAAACAGCTGGTTGTCTTTTCACCTTGAATTTTTGGCAAAACGAGGCGGGCAATTTGCTTACCATACTCAACTCCCCACTGGTCAAATGAATTAATATTCCAAATAACTCCTTGGACAAATATTTTATGTTCATAAAGCGCTATGAGCCTACCTAGGTTTTTTGGCGTAAGCTTTTCAAATAGGATAGTATTGCTTGGCCTATTTCCTTCGAATGATCGATGAGGTAGCAAAGAAGATATTTCTTGATCGCTTAACCCTGAATTAATGAGCTCAGATCGCGCCTCATCAATGGTTTTCCCCATCATTAAAGATTGTGATTGAGCAAGTAGATTGGACATCAGGATTTTATGATGAAGATTTTTTTTATCTCCAGGGTTGTAGTGAGATTTTATGGGCATAATAAAATCACATGGGACAAACTGCGTGCCTTGATGAATCAATTGGTAGAAGGCGTGTTGTCCATTTGTACCTGACTCACCCCATATAACTGGACCTGTCTCTAGACATACTCGCTTGCCATCTCGATCAATAAATTTACCATTGCTTTCCATGTCTGCTTGCTGCAAATAGGATGGCAACAAGGATAGTCCTTGATCATAAGGAAGTATTGCTTGTGTGTTAAATTTAAAGAAGTTGTTATACCAAATACCAATTAAAGCCATCTGAATTGGCATATTTTTTTCTATTGGAGCATGAAGAAAGTGTTGATCCATCTCATAGGCACCAGTTTGAAGGGCTTTAAAATTTTCATAACCTAAGAAAATCGAAATAGACAGGCCAATAGATGACCACAAGGAGTATCTTCCACCAACCCAGTCCCAAAAAATAAACATATTTTCTTCGTTTATGCCAAATTCTTTTACTTTTTCGGTATTAGTAGATACGGCAACAAAATGTTGACTGATAGCATCATTATTTTTTGCATGATTTAAAAACCAATGTCGAGCAGAAAAAGCATTGGTCATCGTTTCTTGGGTGGTAAATGTTTTGGAAGCAACTATAAAAAGGGTAGTTTCAGGATCACACTGTTCAAGCGTCAAGGCTAAGTCCGCACCATCTACATTTGAAACAAAATGAATTCGTAAATCTTTATGTGAAAAGGGCTGTAAAGCTTTACAAACCATTGCAGGACCCAAATTAGAACCACCGATTCCAATATTCACAATCGTATTAATTTTTTTACCAGTAAACCCTTTCCAGGATCCATCGTTAATTGAATTGCTAAAGCTTTCAATCTGCTTTAAAACTTTTTTAACTTCTGGTTTAACATCAATACCATCAACAAAAATAGGATCATCATCTTGCGAACGAAGTGCTGTATGAAGAACTGCACGATCTTCTGTTGTGTTTATTTTATCACCACTAAATTGTTTAGCTCTCCAATCTTCTACATCAGCTTTAATAGCTAATTTGTTAAGAAGGACTAAGGTTTTGTCATTTATTCTATTTTTTGAAAAATCAAATAAAAAATCATCCAATGCTAGGTGAAATTTTTCAAAACGCTGCTCGTCATCTTTAAACAGATCTCGCATCTGAACATTTTTGATATCGTCAAAATGTTTTTTTAGGTCTTGCCACTCGTTGGAGTCAATTATTTTCGTCATTTATAAATGTTAATTTAGGTGAGTAAAATTGAAAGCGCTATTATAGCAAAAAATATATTATTTCTTCGCTTCTTGTTCGCTTATTGCCCATAAAACATGTTCTTTGATTAAATTTGAAGGATCCTCACTTCGTTTTATTAAAGCATCTATAATTTTTTGATCATGGCCTGCGTTGCCTAGAGCAATTGCGACATTACTAATCCATTTTTCATAACCAATCCTCCTGATGGCGCTTCCATTGAAGTGATCATTAAAACTGTGGTTATCCATCAAAAAACAGTCCATAAGAGAAATGTTATTTAACTTATGTCTTACAAAAAAATCTATTTCAGTGCTTTTCTTAGCAAATTTATTCCATGGACAGATAATCTGACAATCATCACACCCGTATATTCGATTACCAATTTTTTTCCTAAAGCTTTTAGGAATTGTGCCTTTATGTTCAATTGTCCAGTAGGAGATACACTTAGATGCATTTAGATAGTAAGGTTTTTCAATGGCCTGGGTGGGACAAATGTCAATACAGGCTGAGCAAGAGCCGCAGTGGTTTGTGCTACTTGTTTGATTGAAAACTAATGGAGCGTTCGTATATAGTTCACCAAGAAAGAACCATGAGCCATTATTCTTGTTGAGTAATAATGTATTTTTTCCACGCCAACCTAGTCCAGCCTGAGTCGCAATTTCAATCTCTGGGCTTGGTGCTGAATCAGTTATCGCTCTGTATTTAAAATCAAAATCACTTTCTGTAATTATAGATTTAATCAAACTACCAAAGTGATTAAGTTTTTTCTTTAATGTCTTGTGATAATCTCTTCCAAGAGCATAGCGGGCTATATAGGCTTTATCTTTTTGGTTAATTAGATCAATAAGATTTTCGTTAAGTGGAAGATAGTCAAGCCTAACACTGATGATGCTTTTGGTGCTTGCCAAAATATTCTCAGGATCAAATTTAATGTCTTGATGATCTTCAAGATAAGACATGGCACCATGATTTTTAGCGTCAATCCACTCTTTATACAGTCCCTGATTTTGATTAATTACGGCATCAGATATCCCTACATCATTAAATCCTAGCTCTTTACCAGTGGCTATAATTTTTTTTGATATATCTTTCCAATAAGCCTTATCTAACATGAAAAAAAATAATACACTATGAAGTAATGGATCATACACATCATATCTGCAAATCAGAGGAAGATACAAAAAAAGTTGCTGAACTTATTGCACCCCAGCTCAAACCAGGCATGGTAATTTTCCTTAAGGGCGAGCTCGGAGCAGGAAAAACTACATTAGTGAGATATTTACTTAAGTCTTTGGGTTACCAGGATAAAGTAAAGAGCCCAACTTACAATCTTGTAGAAACGCATCAATTAAAAAATTTGACAGTACATCATTTTGACTTATACCGTTTTGGGTGCCCAGAGGAATGGTTTAGTGGTGGATTTGATGATTACTTAATCACAGAAAATCCGATTTCTATCATTGAATGGCCAGAAAAAATTAAGGGCGTGAATATTAAACCAGATATAGATATAAATATCTCAACTGAGCAACTTGATGTCAGAGTGATGGACATTTATATCAAAGAAGAGGCTGGTGATGCCCTTACATAGAATTTGTTTTAGCTTTCTGTTAGCGTTTTTTGTAACAAATGTGTTTGCGGATGTACAAACTCGTGTGTGGCCATCCAATGAATATACGAGATTTACTATTGAATCCACTGACTACATAAAAAATGATCAATCAATTTTAAAAAACCCAGATCGAGTGGTTATTGATTTAAAAAGTATTAATATAAACAAGAGTTTAAAAGATTTATCTAAAGTAGATTTTAAATATAATTCATCTATTTCAGGGGTACGTGTAGCACAGTATGATCCTGGTACAGTACGTATTGTGGTCGATTTACGTCACGAGTCTAAGATTAAAATTTTTAGTTTGAAGCCTTTCAAATCATATGGCCATCGTCTTGTTGTCGATGTCTATCATGAGGAAGATGAAATTGCACATTTATTAAAACAATTGCAGGCTAAGGCAGGTGATGATCAAAAAGATAATAGTCAAAAGGTTGAAGATGAAAAAACCAACTTGACCACTAAAGAGAAATCCAGAGAGGAGCAGCCAAAGGAGACTGAACAGGCTAAAATCGTTGTAGCAATTGATGCTGGGCATGGTGGAGAGGATCCTGGTGCAAGAGGATCATCGGGTACAAAAGAAAAAGACATCACTCTGGCCATTGCGAAGAAATTACGAGATGCCATTAATAAAGAGCCAAACCTTCAGGGGGTTTTAATACGTGATGGCGATTACTTTATCCCGCTAGCAAAAAGAGTTGCTAAAGCTAGAAAGCTTGAGGCTGATCTATTTGTGTCAATTCATGCAGATGCTTTTACAAAGAAATCTGTGAAAGGATCCTCCGTATTTGCTTTGTCCGAGAGAGGAGCTTCAAGTGCATTTGCTAAATTTATAGCTAATAAAGAAAATGAGTCAGATTTGATTGGCGGAGTCAGTATTGATGATAAACATCCAGTTTTGGCGCAAACTTTACTCGATTTATCTTTAAGTGCGACGATTAATGATTCAATGAAATTGGGACGGTATGTTTTAGATGAGATGGGCAAGGTTAATACATTACATAAGAAATATGTGGAGCAAGCTGGTTTTGCAGTTCTAAAAGCTCCGGATATCCCATCTATACTTGTCGAGACTGCATTTATAAGTAATCCAAAGGAGGAAAAAAACCTCAGGTCAGAAAGCTTTCAAATTAAACTAGCTGAAAGTGTGGTAAAGGGTATCAAGACATACCTTAAAACAGGTGCCAACCTTGCCTTCTTTTATGAGCCTGAACAGTGAAACAAGTTTTTTTAATGGGCCCTACAGCCTCTGGTAAAACGGGGATTGCAACACAACTATTTCAAGAATTAAAGCTTCAGCTTGTAAGTGTCGATGCCACGCAAATTTATTCTGATTGTAATATTGGTTCGGCTAAACTGCCGGCAGATGACTTAAAAAAATTCCCTCATGAGTTGGTAAGTATTATTTCACCCTGCGATAATTTTTCAGTTGATCATTTTTTAAATCACTATCAACAAATTTTAAATCAATTAAATGGTAAAGGAATTAACCCTCTTTTGGTGGGTGGAACTATGATGTATTTCAATGCCATTCTTAACCCTCTTGATGATGTACCAAGATCGACCCCGGACGTTAGAAAGCACGTAGAGGAATTAGTTAACGTTAATGGGCTAGATTGGCTTGCAGCAAAAGTAAAGGAAGTCGACCCTCAATCAAAGATTGCCAATACGGACAAGCAAAGGTTGATGAGGTCCTATGAGGTGTTTTTAATTTCTAATCAGCCTCTATCCAGTTTTTACAACAGAACTCCTAAGCAAGACTCGATCCATGATAAAGATATCCTTAAAATTGCACTGGTTCCCAATGATCGAAAAAAACTTCATGAAGCAATCTCACTCAGGACTAAAACCATGTTAGAGGTGGGTTTGGTGGAGGAGGTGGAAAGGTTATTTGTTAAATATCCTGGATTAAGCTGGAATTCCAACTCTATGCGATCAATAGGCTACCGACAGGTTGGAATGTTTTTAAGGGGGGAGATAAAGCAAGAGGAGTTGTTCGATAAAATCTTGTTTGCCACGAGGCAATTGGCAAAGCGACAAATCACCTGGCTCAGATCTATGCAGAACACCCAGATTTACGATCCCTTTGAAATTGATATCTACCAGAAGATTAATCATGCGATCAAACAATTTATCAATTAAATGCCGATGAAAAGGGAAGAGTTTTTAGGCTTAAGCTGCTTACTTTATGGGACAGTATTTTGGGGCCTGGTTTGGTATCCTTATAGGCTGCTTGAGCTAAATCAAATTTACCCGATATCTGCTAGCTCCCTGACCTTTTTGGTTGCCAGCATACTCGCATTGGTATTTATATTTCCAAAAAGACATGACGATATTCTTTTGAATCTGAAATCTTTGGTAATTTTTGCTTTGGTAGGATGTGTCACGAATATTTCATATGTCATTGCTGTTGTTAATGGAAATGTTGTCAGGTCGATGTTGCTTTTCTTTATGTCACCTCTGTGGACGATATTTTTAAGCTATTTTTTAATACCCAACGATACATTTCAAAAAAAAGATGCATACATTGCCTTACTGTCGATTGTTGGTGGATTTATTATTTTGTTAGATCCTAATTCATTTTTAATGAATGTAGGGTTCAGCGATTTTTTTGCCCTAATAGCTGGAATTTTCTTTGCCTGTACCAATGTATTAGCAAGAAAATTCAGCAAGATTCATTATCAATCAAAATCTTTTGCGATTTGGGTAGGGGTGGCAGTTGGTGGAGCGTTATTAATATTAATAACCAATGATTTAAATGTTATTAATTTGATAAATCCAAAAAGTCTAATGTTGTTACTCGTCATCGGGTTACTTCTTTTTTGTTCGACGCTGATTATCCAATATGGATTACCTAAAATTAATCCTGTTAAAGCAAGCCCTATTTTTACTTTTGAGATTGTTGTGGCTGCTTTGTCATCTTATTGGCTGGCGAACGAAATATTGGGTGTTAAAGACCTGGTTGGAGGCGTATTTATTATCCTTGCAATTTCTCTCTCTGCTTTGAAATAAGCTTTAAATAAATCTCTTCGATATTTTTTATATATACATCAGGCTGAAATAAGATATGCTTTTTGTTATTGATTTTTTCATTTAAATCTTTTAGATGCTCTTGGTTGTTATAGAAGAAAATAGCTTGTTTTTGGTAATCTTGGAGATTATCAAGTACCAGCTCTTCTGAACAATCGATGGCATGTAAAAGGCTTGCCCCAACTCTCGATTGCATTGCTTCACCAATGTGTGTGATGGTAGGCTTATTTTGGTAAATTGCATCAGCTATGGTGGTATGTGCATTGTATGGATAACAGTCTAAAAATAGGTCTGCATGCTTAATTCTGCCTATATGCTCGTCAATAGGAGCATACTCTGCAATAATTATTCTGTTGTCATCTAGACCATTTTTCCTTGCATATTCTTTAATATTTCTCTTTGAAATATCGTTTTGCAAGAGTATCCATAGGGATGACTTTGGGCATTCTTGGAGTATGTTTATCCAGGCATCAAAGATATCTTTTGTTATTTTTAAATTTTGATTAAAACTGGCAAAGATAAAATGATCATCTGGGAGGTGGTATGTATCTCTTGATACTTTTATTGAAGGCCTTTTAAAATTATTGGGTTGGTAGGTCGGTTTTAAATTAATGATTTGTTCAGAAAAGAACTTTGCGTTACTTGTATCAATAACAATTTCATCCGCAAATATGAAATCACACAATGGTTTGTCATTGAAACTTCCGAACGAACCAGGATAGCCGAGCCAGTTAATTTGAATTGGAGCGGGGTGATATTTTAGGATATTGGTCCTACTATTTTTTGTAAACCCTGATAAATCGACCAGAATATCAATCTCTAAATCACTAATTTTTTGAACAAGCTCATAATCAGACATGTTAAAGGTGTTAATAAAGTTTGTTGATAATTTTTTAAAAGACAAATGTTCTTTTGATTCCTCCTCAACACCATTAAATAGAAAAATCACCTCAAATTTTTCCTCATCGTGAAATGACAGGGCATCATGTACCAAATAAAATAAGGGATGATTCCTTAGGTCTGAGGACATGTAGGCAATTTTAACTTTTCTGTCATTTATTTTCGTGGAGTGGGTATGCATTCTTGGTTCAAATGGTAATTTTTTATTCCACTGACAGGCAATTTTTAAGTATTGTTCATTAGAGATCCCTGGTAGGGTAAGTAAAGGGAAGGGTGGAAAAGAAAAATTGTCATCCTTTAGTCGATTATGAATATCTTTCATTAGGGTATCAAACTCACTCCAGTCATTAATCTTTTGATTCAGATGAAGTAATTGGACTAAGGCATTGTCATTTTTTTTAAGCTGATATGATTTCTCATAACATTTTTTTGCCTCGTTTAAGTTATCAAGTTTTAGATAAGCATTCGCTAAATTGTTATACAGATCTTCATCGTCTCCACCCCCTTTGCTTTGAGCGGTTAAATAATGATTAATGGCAACTATAATTTCATTATTGGCTTGCAAGACATTGGCGTAATTATAAAAATGCCGCCAATTTTTATTCTCATGATTTATTAGTTCTTCAAAATATAGCTTCGATTGTTGATAATTTCTTTTTAGAAATGCATCATTTCCAAGCTCATTCAGACAAAATGAAATTGATTCAGCGAGATGATCATTGTCACGAAAGACATGATAGACCCTTCGAAAGTAGCCCAGAGCCTCTTCAAAATCTCCAGCCATAGCATAATAGTTACCAATTTCAGTTTGGATTGAAAGGTCCCGGGGCACTTTCTTGAGTTCTTTTTTTAATAGCTGTATAGCTTCATCGAATTTATTTTGTGATTCTAGGTCAGCAAGCGTTTTGTTGAGATCATGCATAGTTAAAGCCAATTATATTTTTTTTATTATGTCCTTTAATAAAGTTTTGATATGGGTTTAAATAATTTAAAAATTTAGCATCAAGCTCATCAAGGTCGCCAGTCAGTATTTTTACTATAATCCTTGAAGCAAGCGGAGCTAAGGTAAAACCTTTGGAGCCATAAAAGCTATTTATTAAGATATTATCTCTCCAAATAAATTCCATTCCATTAGGACTTTGCTTTACTTCTTTTAGCGCTTTACCTACGTATG
Source organism: Methylophilaceae bacterium LSUCC0665 (assembly GCA_024919215.1). GTDB lineage: Bacteria > Pseudomonadota > Gammaproteobacteria > Burkholderiales > Methylophilaceae > BACL14. Next base: position 614,306 of record CP103437.1, read on the forward strand.
GTATTCTCTGTTTTGTTGTATAACGGTTCCCAGTCCATATTTGTTTTTTTGCATTTTGAATCTTTGATATATCATCGAACCAGTCTATCTTTTTTTCAAGAGACTTTTTCTCTTCATCCTCATCTATATCCTGAATATCTTTATTTTTATGGTAACTTGACCCACATGTAAAATTTTTATCATCAAAAATTATATATCCGTCTTGTGATAAATTGACCTTTTCTGATGATTGATAATTTCCTTGTAGGATTGATCCAGAGTAGTGCTCACAAGTAATTTTGTGGCCTAATAAATTATTTATACTTTGAGGGTTACATAAGATAACGACATCATGATCGGCAATGATTTTTCCATTAACATCAATCAACCGATATCCTGAAGATTTTGATTGGATTTGTTTTATTTCAATTTCAGATTTGTTTATTTCTAGGCTGAGAAGTCTTTCAGTATTAACCCAGCCAGCTGTCTTGTGAAAGATTGCATTTTGCTCACTCTTATGGCACATGACACTGATTTCTTCGGAAAGGAACGGGTTGTTTTGAACTGTTTTTTTTACTCTTTCATTCAAGTCTTCATTGTTAATAAAACGATAGAGTCCAGGAAAGGCGAAGGAGGTTCTGTCTAAATATTTGGTATAAAATTCTTTGGCATACCTGATTGCATGAAAATGCAGTAAGTTGAGATTATATGAGGCAATGCCATATTTTGGATTAAGTGAAGCGTAGGGAGGTGAATTCTGTGGGTATTGTTTATCATCACTATATAATGCAAAGTCAAATCCAGATTCTTTAAGTGCAACTGCCGAACATATTCCTGCGATACCGCCACCAATTATTCCAATATTCAAATCAGCCATAACAAAACAACCAGCAATATTGTGGCGCCAAGAGTTTTTTTAAAATATTTATATTTAATTTTGCTAAATATTGTTAAATAAAGCTGAAATCGAATCCTCTCAAAAGAGTTAAATTTGCTTGAATTCATGTATTCACTTATAAGATTTTTATAATTTATCAAGCCGAAATTTTTAATGTCATCTTGGTACTTAATCATTCTTCTAAATGCACGTGCTCTTGTAAAAACAAACAATGGCCATGGGTAGAAGTGAATTTTAGCAATATCTATGAGAAATAATTTTTTATTATGAAGCAATATATTACCTAGATGCATCGCTCTAAAATAGATGCCTTTTTTATGGATGTTGGAAATATAATTAGCCAGGTCGGTTATCATATCCATTGTAATTTTATGACTCAAATCGCGATATGTTGTACCGGGAATGTATTTGTATGAGACACCGGATAATCTTCTGTTGTATTGAAAAACTAATTCATTAGTAATTTCAATTGATGGGATGTCATATTTTTTTAATTTGAGCGAATTCTTAATGATACGACTGGCGTAAGTATTGAAAAAACCACTGGATATTAATCCTCTTACGTTAAAAATTTTAATTATTGCGTTTTTTTTATGAAAGGTCTTTCGGTGACCTAAATCATCGGCTTTCTCAATATATTTATTAAATTCCGCATCATTTTTAAAGAAGATCTTTTTCATTTTGAGGTAAGCGGTTTAATGGTTTTGATAAAAGAATATGGAAATCATTAATAGCTCTTTCTTGGAAGCCACCAGCACAATAAGAAAAATAATAGTTCCACATCTTCATGAATCTCTCGTCAAATCCAAGGCTCATAATCTTTTTGCTATTCTTATTAAAAGATTTTTGCCAGAGCGTGAGCGTTTTCGCATAATGCACATTAATGTTTTCTAGATCAGAAATGATCAGGTCAGTATGTCTTGTAATAGTTGACTGGATAATATCAATTGACGGGATACATGACCCTGGAAAGATATATTTTTGGATAAAATCTACAGTTTTGACGGCTTCGTTGTATCTTTGATCACGAATGGTAATTGCTTGAATTAATCCCATACCAGTCGGTTTCAGAAGAGAGCTTACCTGTTTAAAATATTCAGGGTAATAATGATGTCCAACAGCTTCTATCATTTCAATGGATACCAACTTATCAAACTGGCCGCTGAGATGTCTATAGTCTTTAAAGAGTAAGTTAATTTGTTTTGTTAACCTTTTTTTCTTAATTAACTCTTTGGCGAAATTATATTGCTGCCTTGATATGGTTGTTGTAGTTACCCTACAGCCATACTTTTCAGCTGCATATATCGCAAAACCAGCCCAGCCAGTTCCTATCTCGATGATATGATCAGTTCTTTTGAGTTGAAGTTTTTTGCAGATAATATCCAGTTTATTTAAGGATGCGTGGTGCAGTGATTGAGATTTATTTTTAAAGATAGCTGATGAATACATCATTGTTTCATCTAAAAATAATTTAAAAAAATCATTACTCAAATCATAATGTGCTGAAATATTTCTCTGGCTATTTTTTATAGAGTTTTTATTAAGATAATGAATTAACTTAAAGAGTGGCTTGATAAGAAAGTTAAATTTTGTTTCTAATTTTTCTGTTAATTCTTGATTTACAGCAAAAACACGAATGACATTAGTTAAATTTGGACTACTCCAGTATCCATTCATGTAAGCCTCACTCGCACCGATGGATCCGCCAAAAACTATGTACTTATAAAAGGCTTGATCTTCTACAGTGATTTCAGCCTTTAGAGATTCTCTATTTGAGCCAAAAACATGCTTTTGTTGGCCATCCAGAATCACCAAATTTGCATGTTTCAAGAGTTTGAGATTCGAAAAAAGAAGTTTTTTTAGCATATTTATTTTGACGGGTGGGAATAGAATGGTGTTCTCTTCAACCAAAGTTTAAACGCATTCCAATAAATCTTAAAAATGGTCTCAAGTGGAGATAGGGGATATTTAAACATATATGTAGCTAAACTAAATCCTGTAATCGATCTTCTTTTTAATTTAAGAGTAGCATTAAATATTTTTTCACTATTGAGATTGTTGTTCATACTTATAACGATAACATCATTTGGTTTTGTAAATTGCCAGCTATATTTTATTTGCATAGGCATGAAAGGGGATATATGAAATTCCTTATCAAAGTTAAATGTATAGGTTATATCTTCTTGGTCGCATGGATGGATATATGCGAATCTTTCATTCCAAGGCGTGTTATTGATGTCAGATATAATGGCCCTTAGGATAGAATCCTTGTAACAATAATAAAAACTGACAGGGTTGTAACACACACCAAACACACGAGGGGTTGTCAGTATAAAAATTTTGTTTATCCCCTTAATCTTTTTAGTTGCCAAAAAGTCAATTAAGTCCTTTTTTAAGTGCCTTGATTTGCGAAAATAGTCTTTTTGTCTAAAGCAAATAATATTTGGACGATCAAAACTCCAGAGAAATGAACGCCGAAAAGTTGAGTTGACCTGATCAAGGTCAAGCATTAGCATCGAATACCTGTATGAGAATTTATTTTTTGTTGGCGCAATTCTATTGTGAGTGACCACGCCACTATAAATTCCCTGGTTCAATTATTTACCCCGCTAAATTTTATGGCATTCAACGCACTAACAACTCCATCCTCATGGAAACCATTTCCCCAGTAAGCTCCTGCAAAGGCAAAGTAGCCATTACATAATAACTTCTGCTTCTTTTGAGCTGCAAAAGTGTTTAGGTTAAATGTGGGGTGCTCATATGTTATTTTTTTTAAAATCTTTTTGTTGTTTATTTTATTATCAATATTCAAGCTCACCATTAAATCTGATTTTGTTTTGATGCTTTGCAAAATATTCATGTTGTAAGTCACCGTGACATCGCTAATAAGCTTCTTATCAACATGATAATTCCATGCCGCCCATGCTCTTTTATTCTTTGGCATGAGTGATGAATCTCGGTGTAATAAAGCACTATTTTTTGCATAAGCAAATTGCCCAAGAATCTTTTTTTGTATGGATGTTGGCTTTTTGATTAATTTAAGCGCTTGGTCGGCATGACAGGCAAAAAAAACATGGTCGAATGAATAATTTTTCTTCTTTGTTTGAACAATACATTTCTTTCCATTCTTAATAATAGATTGGATATTTGCATTTAGAATAATTGAACCGTTTAGTTTTTTTATTATTTGATCCACGTACGTCTTAGACCCATTTTTTATGGTAAGCCATTGGGGGCGGTCGTTGATATTAATCATGCCATGATTATTTAAAAACCTTAAAAAAAATAGTAAGGAAAATTTTTTCACATCTTTAAAGCTGGAAGACCAAATGGCTGAGGTCATGGGTAATAAATAGTTGGTCATAAAATAATTTGAAAAGTTATAAGTGCTTAAAAACTCTTCGATAGTGATATTTTTGATTTGAGAGGCAGGCGTTTTGAGTAACTTTTTACCTAATCGATTAAATTTCAATATCTCCCATATCATTATCCAGAATCTAATATTAAAAATATTTTTTCTTTGACTGAATAGCGTATTAAAGTTATTGCCATTATATTCAAGCCCATTTAATTTAGATTGAACGCTAAAACTCATTGAGGATTTTTGAAATGGGACATCAAGCTCTTTAATTAATTTTAAAAAATTGGGGTATGTTTTCTTATTAAAAACAATAAAACCAGAATCAACGTTAATTTTTTTATTGTTTATTTTTATAGAGTGAGTGTGCGTATGTCCACCAACTCGATTATCTTTTTCAAAAAGCGTGATTTGGTGTTTTTTGCCAAGATAATGGGCTAGAGTAAGACCTGAAATACCTGACCCTACTACTGCTATTTTCATTAGTTATGTTTTTGTCTAATTGCTTTACTAACTGTTCTTAAATTATAAACAATTCCTACAAAGGATAGACATCTAAGCACATAGTAAGTTAAATCTATTTCCCACCAATAAAACCCTTGTCTAATTGATCCAGGATAATGATGATGATTGTTATGCCAACCTTCGCCGAAAGTGAATAGGGCAACAAAAAAATTATTTTTACTTTCTTCTTTTGTATTGTATCGCTGTGTCCCCCATAGGTGGGCGATGGAATTGACAGCAAATGTGCAATGATAAACGAGGATTGTTGATACACAGAAGCCCCAGATAACCATATGCAAACCACTGATACTTGAAGTTAGCGATAAATATTCTCCAATGAGGAATAAGGATAAAAGTAATAGGACAGGGGGTAGCCAATCAAAGCGATCAATTAAAACCAATTCTTTAAATTTGATTAAGTCACGAACAACTTTGCGATCAGTTAAATAGTTCTTCTTAGCCAAGAACCAACCCATGTGGCTCCATAAAAAGTGATGTGTATGAGGTGAATGATGGTCATTGTGCTTATCTGAATTTAAGTGATGTCGGCGGTGATGAGATGACCACCAAATTGGACCTCGTTGCGCTGCTGTAGAACCAATGAAGGCAAAAATGAATTGCATGAATCTAGATGTTTTGAATGTTTTGTGAGAAAAATAACGATGATAAAACCCGGTAATAGCAAACATACGAATGACAAATAAAACCAAAGCAACCCAGACTAAAAACCATTCAAAATGAGTCCATAAGGCACCTAAAGCACCGATATGTATCAGAATGAAGGGGACAACCCTAAACCAGTCAATTGAGTCACCATCAATATTCTTTTGTTTTTGATAGTATTTCTCAGCGTAATTATTATCGAAAATTTTTAATATGAAATGTTTCATTTAGTTATGAGGGACAAAACGTAACAAGTTTTTATCATAACCTAGTTCTGTGGTTTTTTTATAAATCCATTGTTTTTTTTCTGTCGATAATTCACTTGATCTTGACATAAACCATAGGTAATCTCTTTTATCTCTAGCTACAATTGTATTCTCATAACCTTCATCAATATAGGCAATGATATATTGTGCCTTTATAGGCCATATAAATTGCATCCCCCAAACGGCGTTATTTGTTTCTGGAATAACAAATCCTTTTGGTTTGTAGATTTTTTTTGGACCATCTAAGGCACCTTTATTAAAAGTAAAAGTAGTTTCAATCACCTGATCTATTTTATTAAATGAGTAACTCTCGACAGCATTAAACGCATTTTTTTCGATCAGCGCTGGGATGTGAGCCAATACGTACCAATCACCCATAAAATTATCTAATGAAATCTTTTCTACAGGCTCAATTTTTGGAAGATTGCTTGTTGCACAACCAGAGATTAGTATCATTAATAAAAGAACAATTTTTTTCATAATAACTTTCGTAAATAAGGTCTTAATATGACCAAAGTGATGGCACCCAAAAAAGTTAGGATGCTTATAAGTTTGAATAAGTTCAAATTCAAGCTTTGAACTAGTGACGGAAGCAGTCCTGCAAAATAGCTAGCAATGGCAAAGGTCAAAAACCATAAACCGATCATTAAAGATTGATTTTTTTTTGGTGCAACTTTTGTTACCATCGATAAGCTTGTTGGCGAGAGACACAGCTCTCCAACGGTATGAAAAAAATAAATTAGGATAATCCACGCAAAGTGAATGTTTTCCATATTTTGGATGAGTGTCAGAATTAGAAACCCGACACTCATGAACATCAAACCAAAACTCATTTTTTCGGGCGTATCTGTTTTAAAGTGTGAATCTACATAAAACCAGATTTTTGCGACAACAGCCCCTAAACATATAATAATTAGTGGGTTGATGGCAAGAAAAAAAGTTGTTGGTATAGTAAAATTCATAAAACTCTTATCTACTTTTGAGTCTGTAAAAAGTGTTAATGACCCACCAGCTTGCTCAAAACCTACCCAGAAAATAATTGAAAATAGACCAAGGGTAAAAATGTAATATATTTTTTTTAAATCTTTTCTACTCAGCAAAAAAGATGTTTGCTTAACGAAAAATAATATGACCAAAAGACAAAGTAAAATCACTAACCATATTGGCGAATAGATGAAGAAAAAAATTAAAGTTATATTAAGAAATAAAAAAGTTTTAATCTTTGTATAATTTATTTGATTTTTCAAAATCTCAATTTGGTTAATTTTTAAACAAAATATGATTAAGCCAATAAGCATCCCTAAAGCAGCCATTAGAAAGCCTAAATGCCAGCTGTAAAACTCTCCTATAAAGCCAATTACTAGCGGTGCTAAGAATGCACCAATATTTATCCCAATATAAAAATAACTAAACCCTTCATCTCTTAATTTTTCTGGTTTTGATAAATACAAATTACCTAGCATGCTTGAAATATTCGGTTTAAAAAAACCATTCCCAGCAATCAAGAAGCCCAGTCCAATGAAAAATAGAGGCTCGAATGCGAGCAAGGCATGTCCGACCATCATCAAGACCCCACCAATTAAAATAGCATTAATACTATTCGTGTATTTATCTGCAATATAGCCACCTATAAGAGGGGTTAGATAGACCAATCCGGTATAGATGCCATAAATATGAAGCGCGTCGGTATCTGAGTAAGCCATTGCATTGACTAAATACAAAACCAGCAATGCACGCATTCCATAAAAACTAAATCTCTCCCACATTTCAGTGAAAAAAAGTGTCCGAAGCAATCTTGGATGTTTCATGCAGTTATTGAAGAAGGATTAAAAGATCATTCTCAAATTTTTTAGGCTCAAACTGTGAATCACTGTTTTTGAAATCAAAATGATCCTCAACTCGTTCGCCCATGGTAGTAATTTTGGCATTAGATAGATTGATATTGTATTTTTTTAATACAGCAGCAACCGATAATAATAATGCTTTCCTGTTCGAGGTTTTAATTTGCAGGTGGAATAGCCCATTATTATTGATTAGCTCAACAAAATCTTCAATTTGATGGAAATTAGCTTGTCTTGATTTTTTCATTAAGTTTTTAGAGATATTAATCTCATCTTGATTAAGTTCCTGATCGATTTTATTCGTCAGATTTACTTCAATATACTGAAAAAAATCCTTAAACCTCAATGAGCTTTCATCTTCATATGTCACATGAAAGACATTTAGCGCATAATTATGATTTGTTGTGAAAATTTTAGCTTGACTGATTTCACATGATATTTCGTTGAAAAAATGGCATGTTTTGTAAAAAATATCATTTTTATCTTTGGTATAGACCAACACTTCGATGCCTTGCCCACCTTTTTGATGCCTCACCCTGACAATTGTTTTGTCTGTGTTTGCGTGAGATAGAAGAAGTCTTGTGTGCCATGATATCTCTTGTGCCTCAAACTTTGTAAAGTATCCATCACCCATCAACGTCCAGTTTTTTTGATACATGAAAGGCTCAATTGAATATTTTATTAAATTATTCTGAATTTGCTTTACTCTTTGATTCACAAATTGCTCGTTAGTGACTTTATTTTGGAGGTATTTTGTTGTTGTTTGATGAAGGCTGTTTATTAATACTGATTTCCATTGATTCCACACTTTATGGCTTGTGCCTCGAATATCTGCAGTTGTTAATAGGAATATCAAATCAAGTCGCTCTTGATTTTGTACTTCATCTGCAAATGATCTAATGACCGTGGGATCTGCAAGGTCTAGCTTCTGAGCAACATTTGACATTAACAGATGGTTTTTCACTAACCACGCAATCGTTTCCACCTCGAGTGCGGGTAGGTTAAACATTCGACCAAATTTGTGAACTTCTTTTTCACCTAAGCTTGAATGATCCCCGCCTCTTCCTTTGGCAATGTCATGAAAAAGACCCGCTAAATATAAAATTGAAGGATTTTTTAGTCTTTTGAATGCTTCGTATGATTCGGGTGATTCATGCTTAAGTGTGGCCTTGCTGTATCTTCTCAAGTTATCGATGACATTTAATGTGTGTTCATCTACCGTATAGATATGAAATAGATCATGCTGCATTTGAGAAATTATCTTTCCAAAAACAGGCAAAAACTTCCCTAAAATGTTATATCGATTTAGCAGCCTCAATGACCGATTTACTTTTTGTTTTTCTTTAAATATTTGCAAAAAATCTTTTTGTATATTTTCATCTGCTCGATAGGGTTTATTGATAAGATTGGCTGTTGCTATGAAGCTGTTGATTAAATTTGGCCCAAAGCCTTCAATTGATGGATTACGTTGATAAAGATGAAAATATGTAAAGATTTTCTTTGAAATATCCGTCTTTGTATTTTTGTTTAGCTCTAAGAGACCGTTAGACAAATAAAGCTCAGAGAAGCCTTCAACTTTTTTTCTGGTAAGGTTAAATTCAACCGTAAATTTTTTTGTAATAATTTCATTGAATAATATTATATAACGTATTGATTTATATAAACTATTCATTACATATTCACTTGCTTTCTTATCTGGTGAGTTTTTAAATCCTAAATCTTTTGCAATCTTTGATTGATAATCAAAGAGCATCCGATCCTCTTGATGGCCAGTGATAATATGAAGAAAAATTCTTCTTTTAATTAATTTGTTGTAATGAAAGTTAATTAGGTTGAGTTGTTTTTTTGTGATCTCATTACTATTTAATAGCGTTTTGAGACTGTGGTCTCCATATTTTGCTGCACAAAGCCATCGAATGAAATGAATGTCTCTTAAGCAACCTCTAGATTCCTTTATATTAGGCTCTAATAGGTATCCAGACTTGCTAAATTTTTGGTGTCTTAATGTCTGTTCTTTTACTTTTGCCAGGATAAAATTTTTAATATTTAATGTTTTTTTAAACTTTTTATTATATTTGTCGTAAATGAGAGAATTCCCACAGATCAGCCTGGATTCTAAAAGGTTAGTAGCAATAGTTATATCTTTTATATCTTTTGGTATTTCATCAATTACTCTCTGACTGACGCCCAAATTAAAACCAAAATCCCAACATAACTGAATAAAATTTTCTAATATTTCATTATTTGTATTTATTGCATCGAGACCGTTGGAGATGATTGTTATATCTATGTCGGAGGATGGATAAAGTTCTTTTCTGCCATATCCACCAACTGCAACCAGGCAAAAGGATTCATTCAAATTTGCTAAAACCCATAATTGTTTGAGAACATCGTCACAAAGTTTAGCGTTCTGCTCTAAAAAACTTGAACTGTTATGTTGTTTTAAAAATTGAGACTTAATTTGTTCAAACCGCGCGTCATATGATTTTTTTATGAGCCTAAAATCATGTTGTTTTGATTTCATAAAGCTCAATCAAGAAAGGGAGGGGGGGTTTGTTCGGATACAGTTAAAACTTCATATCCGTCTTTAGTAACTAAAATTGTGTGTTCCCATTGCGCTGATAATGATCGATCTTTCGTGACAACTGTCCAACCGTCAGGCATCATTCGGATATCTTTTTTACCTGCATTTACCATAGGTTCAATGGTGAATGTCATGCCTTCCTTTAATTCAAGCCCCGTGCCTTTTTTGCCGTAGTGGACTACCTGTGGTTCTTCATGAAAAACTTTTCCAATACCATGCCCACAAAACTCACGTACGATTGAAAATCCATGGCTTTCCGCAAACTGTTGTATTGAAAAGCCTATATCGCCTAATGTTGCACCAGGTCTAACTTCTTGAATGCCTTTCCACATTGATTGATATGTGATGTCACAAAGCCTTTTTGCTTGAATTGAGGGCTCGCCAACAAAAAACATTCGGCTGGTGTCACCATGATATCCATCTTTAATCACTGTGATGTCAATATTTACAATATCACCTTTTTTCAGCACTCTGTCACTTGGTATTCCATGGCATATTTGGTTATTAATCGATGTACAAATAGATTTTGGGTATGGTGCATGGCCGGGTGGCGCGTAGTTTAGTGGTGCCGGGATTGTGTCTTGAACGTTAACCATGTAATCATGGCATAAACGATCAATTTCTTCAGTTGTAACTCCTGCTTGGACATGTGGAGTTATAAAGTCTAAAACTTCAGCAGCCAGTTTTCCGGCAACTCGCATATTGCGAATATCATCTTCATTTTTTATTGTGACCGTCATGAATTTCCTATGAATTTCCTATACTTACAATCTAAATTGTATTATAATTACGTTTTTTTAAAATATGCACTTATGCCACCTAAGGTGCTAGTTCTCTAGTTTGGCGTGAGTGAAGTGATAACCTATAGGAGAATATCATGTCAGTTACAATGAGACAAATGCTTGAAGCTGGTGTACATTTCGGTCACCAAACACGTTACTGGAACCCAAAAATGGAATCATTTATTTTTGGCGAACGTAATAAAATTCATATCATCAATCTTGAAAAAACCCTTCCTCTTTTTGAAGAAGCTTCAAAATTTCTAAAAAATCTTGCTGCCAACAAAGGAAGAATTTTATTTGTTGGAACAAAACGTCAAGCAAGAGAAATCGTTAAAGAAGAAGCGGAAAGAGCTGGATGTCCATATGTTAATCATAGATGGCTTGGTGGAATGTTGACAAACTTTAAGACAGTTAAACAATCAATCAAGCGCTTAAACGAATACGAAACAATGATTTCCGACGGCTCTTTAGATAAATTGAAAAAAAGAGAAGCCTTAACAGTAAGACGTGATCATGAGAAACTGGTGCGCTCAATCGGCGGGATCAAAGAAATGACGTCACTGCCAGATGCTATTTTTGTTATTGATGTTGGTTTTGAAAGTGGTGCTGTAGAGGAAGCAACAAAATTAGGTATACCTGTTGTAGGTATTGTTGATTCTAATAACTCCATTGAAAATATATCCTATGTGATTCCTGGCAATGATGATTCAAGCAGAGCCATTCGTCTTTATTCAAGGGGTATGGCTGATGCAGTTTTAGCTGGTAAAAACCAAGCGATTACTGAACTGGCCAAGTCAGTATCAGAAGAAACTACTGAAGAAGAATAATTTTAACTAAATACAAATTTTAATTAATAAGGATATATAAATGGCTGAAATAACTGCTTCTCTTGTTAAGGAATTAAGAGAAATGACTGATGCGCCGATGATGGATTGCAAAAAAGCTTTATCTGAAGTGGATGGTGACTTACAAAAGGCTGAAGAGCTTCTTCGTGTTAAGTTTGGCAATAAAGCCTCTAAAGTGAGTTCGAGAGTAGCTGCCGAAGGCTTAATTTCAATTGCCATTTCAAGCGATGGTAAACAAGGCGCTATACTAGAAACAAATTCAGAAACTGACTTTTGTGCCAAAAATGATGAATTTGTTAGTTTTACGCAAAAAATTGCCAATGCAATTTTAGACTCAAAGCCGTCTGATATCGAAGCACTTAAGAGTGTATTAATAGATGGCACTTCTGTTGAAGAAACTCGTTCAAACCTTGTTGGTAAGATTGGTGAAAATATTTCACCAAGAAGATTTGTTACTGGAACCTCAAGCGGAAAATATCATTCATACCTTCACGGAGGTAAAATCGGTGTTCTATTGGATCTTGATGGAGGCGATGATGATTTAGGTAAAGATATTGCAATGCATATTGCTGCATCAAAACCTAAAGCACTTGATGAATCTGGCATATCTCAAGATCTTATTGATGCTGAAAAAAGGGTCGCGATTGAAAAGGCTAAGGAAGCTGGAAAGCCTGAAGAGATGTTGGATAAAATTGCAACAGGAACAGTTAACAAATTTTTAAAAGAAGTGACATTACTGAATCAAGCTTTTGTGAAAGATGATAAACAAACCATTCAGAATTTATTAGATTCAAAAGGAGCAAAAATTCACTCCTTTACTCTTTTCGTGGTTGGTGAGGGAATTGAAAAAGTTGAATCAGATTTTGCTGCAGAGGTAGCAGAAGCCTCGAAAATTTAATTTAATGAAAAAGGTTGCTTAGGCAACCTTTTTTTTTATGTCATAATTAAATCATGTTAAATAAACCGATTAAGAGAGTTCTTTTAAAGCTATCAGGGGAGGCCTTGATGGGTGAAAATTCTTTTGGTATTTCACCAGATATTGTTAATCAGATTGTCATTGAAATAAAAAAAATTCTTGAGCAGAATATCCAACTCGCCATTGTAATTGGAGGTGGAAATATTTTTCGTGGAATCTCACTGGGCGATCAGGGTATGACTCGCGCTACAGGAGATTATATGGGCATGCTAGCTACAGTAATGAATTCGCTTGCACTAGAGGATGCTTTTAATAAAAATAACATCATTACTAGAGTTCAATCAGCAGTCAATGTTGAACAAATTGTTGAGCCTTATATTAGAGCTAAAGCTCTTCAATATCTCAGTGAAAATAAAGTTGTTATATTTTCTGGAGGAACCGGCAATCCTTTTTTTACTACTGATACCGCAGCCGCATTGAGAGCATCAGAAATTGATGCTGATATTATGATTAAAGCTACCAAGGTAAATGGTATTTATTCAGATGACCCTATAAAAAACCCAAATGCTATGAAGTTTGATCAAATTTCATTTGATGATGTTATCGACAAAAAACTTAAAGTTATGGACGCGACTGCCTTTACACTCTGCAGGGAACAATCAATGCCGATAGGCGTTATAAACATATTCAAACAAAATTCCTTGTATAATTTCATTAATAAAAATTTCTCTGATGGTACATTGGTAACAAACTAGGATAGGTTATGGAAGAATTAAAGACTAAGATGGAAAAAACTATAGAAAGATTAAAAAATGATTTTTCTAAAATAAGAACAGGAAGAGCTCATACTGGCCTGTTGGACCACCTATCCGTTGATTATTACGGAACAATAACTCCATTATCACAAATGGCTAATGTGACTTTAGGTGATAATGTAACCATAAACGTTCAGCCGTATGACAAATCTCAAACAAGCGCTATAGAGAAGGTAATTAGAGACTCAGATTTAGGACTTAATCCGGCAGTCAATGGAGACTTAATAAGAGTTCCAATGCCTCCATTAACGGAAGAAAGAAGGAAGGATTTAATCAAAGTTGTTAAATCTGAAGGAGAGAATGCCAAAATATCGATTCGTAATATAAGACGAGATGGAAATGATGAGCTAAAAAAACAACTTAAGGAAAAGTTGATAAGCGAGGATGATGAAAAAAGAGATCAGGCAAAAATTCAAACTCTTACTGATGAATTTATTAAATCTATTGACAGCTTAATCACATTAAAAGAAAAAGATCTATTAGAGATTTAGGTTTTTATTTTGCAAAAAAATAACATTCCATATCATGTTGCCATTATTATGGATGGAAATGGACGATGGGCAGAAAATAAGAATATGCCAAGAAGTATTGGGCATGAACAAGGTTTGAAAACATTATCTAAAATTACTCAGAAAGTTTTTGAAGTTGGAGTAAAAAACCTTAGTGTTTATGCATTTAGCTCGGAAAATTGGAAACGACCAAAAAATGAGATAACACATTTGATGGCTCTATTTGAAAAGGCACTTGAGTCTAACTTTCAATATATGGTGGATAATAAAATCAAATTTAATCTTCTTGGTAATATTAAAAAATTTCCATCATCGCTCCAAAAAAAAATTAGAAATCTTGAAGAAATTACACAAAAAAATAAAGACTTTAACTTTTACCTTGCTGCAAACTATGGATCAAAAGAAGAGCTTGCTTTTGCAGCAGATACCTTAAGAAATAGCTCAAGAAAAATAACTGAAAGCATTTTTAAAAATGCCTTCTATGCCCCTAATTTGCCAGATGTTGATTTGCTAATAAGGACAGGAGGGGAGACAAGATTGAGTAATTTTCTTCTCTGGCAATCTGCATATGCTGAAATTTATTTTACAAAAACCTTATGGCCAGACTTTAAAACAACTCATCTTAATAAAGCACTAGAATTTTTTAGTAGAAAGATTAGAAGGTTTGGAAAAATTTATTAATTCTAATTTTGGTTTAAGGTTGGGGTCTGGTTTGTTATTGATTCTTGTTTTTGTTTACGCCCTTATATATAACGAATTTTTATTCTTAGTAATGATGTTCATTGCTTCGGTGTTGGCATTTTTTGAATTGGTAAAAATGCAAGGGCTTAATTTAAAATTGATTTTCTTAAACATTTTTTTCTTTCTATCCTTATATCTTTTATCATCTCTCAATACTGACATTTTTGTTTACATAATCTTTTTTTTATTTTGCTTTTTGTTCCCGCTAATTCCTTTTCTAAAAATAAAACAAATTTTTCTTAATATAACTCCAGCTTTTTACATTTCTTCTTTTTTTATTTCACTAATCATTTTAATGCTTGAGCATAAATTACTTTTATTGCTTACATTCATCGGCATTTGGGCGGTTGATATTGGCGGTTATTTATTTGGAAAATTTTTTGGTAAGCATAAAATTTTTCCCATCACCAGCCCAAATAAAACTTATGAGGGGTTGCTTGGTTCATTGGCTTTGCTTTTGCTTATTCAATCTACTGCATGGTATTTTTTTGAGATTTACTCCTTAATTGAATTTTTGGCTATTAGTTTTTTAACTTTTGTTGGTTCAATCTATGGTGATTATTTTGAATCATTTTTGAAACGTAAATACCATATTAAAGATAGTGGAAATTTAATACCTGGCCACGGTGGTTTATTAGATCGTCTAGATTCAGCAATTTATACAATTCCTTTGATTACAATTTTATGTCTAATGATAATAAATTAATAATTCTCGGTTCTACTGGAAGTATTGGTAAATCTACTTTAGAAGTAATCAAACAGAATAAAGATATCTATGAAGTTATTTGTTTAACTGCCGATAGCAACACGATTGCTCTAGCTGAGCAAATCAATTTATTTAAACCAAAATATGCTTATTTAAATAATCATGAGCTAATTTATGATTTAAAATCAAGATTAAGTCACAATCAAACGATAGTTTTAACTGATATCAGTCAGTTGCATGATATTTTAAAATCTGATTTGTATAGCACACTGGTATCTGCCATGTCCGGAAGTACCGGTTTATTACTAACATTCTTTGCATTACAATCAAGTAAAAAAGTTTTGTTAGCGAACAAAGAATCTCTTGTAATGGCTGGCGACTTGTTCTGTAAGTATAGAAAACACATCATCCCGATTGACAGTGAACATAATGCAATTTTTCAAGTAATTGGGAATTTGGATTCTCAAGAAATTGATAAAATTACTCTTACTGCTTCTGGCGGTCCTTTTAGAGAATATCCACGATCCAAATTTGATTTAATAACTGTGGAGATGGCTCTTAAGCATCCTAACTGGTCTATGGGAAGAAAAATTACCATTGATTCAGCCACTATGATGAATAAATGTTTAGAAATTATTGAGGCGTATTATTTGTTTAATCTGCAACCAGATCAGATTGATGTCCTTGTCCATCCGGAATCTATTATTCATTCAATAGTAAATTACAAGGACGGCTCATCATTATGTCAATTTTCTGAGCCAAACATGCAAATACCTATATCTTTCGCTCTTGGTTACCCAAACAGAATTAATTCAGGTGTAAGTTATTTGGACCTTTCAGCTGTAGGAAATTTAAATTTTTCAAAAGTCGACCATGATAAATTTCCATCTATAAATTATGCTTATAAGGCTTTAGCTGGGTCAGCAATGTCATGTTTAATTATTAACGCGGCAAATGAGTTAGCAGTTAATGCTTTTTTAGAAAAACAAATTAGCTTCTTGAGCATTTTTTCTATTATTGAAGACTCTTTTAGTATTTCTTTGAACAGCGCATGTTCTAGTATTGATGAAATTTTAGATGCAGATATTGTTTGTAGACAGAAAATTAAACAAATAATTAATAAATATTTAATTAATTAAGTGTTAAATTTTTAAGTTATTGATTTAATTAAAACTTCTTTGAATATTTCTTTTTAGCAGATATAATGCAAACAATAATTTATTTGATAAGTAAAAGATTGAAATATATATATAAATTTTTATACGTTATTTTATTTTTGATATCTAATTTAACACACGCTCAAGTGATTAATGATATCAAAATCAAAGGTCTTCAAAGAGTTGAGCCTGGAGTAATATTTGACAGCATCCCTTTCGATATTGGTGATGATGTTAGTGAAATTGATCCATCTGAAATCATTAAGTTCATCTATAAGTCTGGTCAATTTCGAGATGTGTCTGTTGAGTTTGATTCCGGAGTTCTATCCGTTGTAGTCTCTGAAAAGCCTATTATTGCTAGTATTGAATTCAGAGGTAATCAATTGATTCAGGAAGATAAGCTTAGAGAAGGTATCCGTCAAGTTAACTTATATGAAGGCGCTGTTTTCGATAAACAAGTGTTAACAAATTTAGAAAAAGATTTATCAAAAAGTTACAACTCCATGGGTAGGTACAATATATCCGTAAAAGCATCCTTTAGACCATTGGAAAGAAACAGGGTGGCAATTAACGTTGATATCGATGAAGGGACTTTAACTAGAATCTCTAATATATCAATAAACGGTCTTACTAAATTTTCTGAAGCTGATTTACTAGGAATTATGGAGTTAAAAGCAACCAATCTTCTTTCATGGTGGGAAAAAGACGACAGATATTCCAAGTCATCCTTATCAGCAGATTTGGAAAAAATTAAAAGTTTTTATTTGGATAGAGGTTATTTAAATTTTAAAATTGTTTCAACAGATGTATCGATTACTCCAAACAAGAAAAGATTAGCAATAACCATAGATGTTGATGAAGGTGATAAATATTCATTCGGGGACATTTCTATCTCTGGAAGCATAAATGAGTTCTCAGAAGCAGATCTAAAATCAAACATCACTATAAAAAAAGATAAGGTATTTAGCTCCAAGGAGGTAAACAATTCCTCAAATAATATCAGTAATTATCTTGGGAATTTTGGTTATGCCTTTGCCAATGTCAATCCAATTTCAAAGATTGATGAGGAAAATAAACAAGTATCGTATGATTTTTTTGTTGATACGGGCAATAAAATTTATGTTCGTAATATAAATTTTATTGGTAATACAAGAACTAAAGATAAAGTTTTAAGAAGAGAGATGAGGCAATTTGAATCTTCATGGTATGACGAATCCAAAGTTGCAAGATCAAAATTTAGACTAACCAGGCTTCAGTACTTTAGTGCGGTTGATGTTGATACGGCAGTTGTTCCCGGAAACACAGACCAGGTCGATTTAAATGTGAATGTTACTGAACGAAATACCGGAAAAATTATGCTTGGAGCTGGCGTAAGCTCGGCTGAGGGCTTGATGGGCTCTTTTAATGTTAGCCAAGCAAACTTTGCGGGAAGTGGAAACACAGTTGCGCTGGGTGTAAGTACAGGTCGAATCAACAGAACATATTCTCTATCCTATACTGATCCATATTACACAGAAGATGGGGTCTCTAGAGGGTTCCAGGTTTACCGAAGAGATCGAAATACCGCGAAACTTAGAGGTATTGGTACCTATAATACTTACTCTTATGGTGGAGGTGTTAATTTTGGAATCCCATTAAGTGAAAAAGATTTTTTAAATTTTGGCGCAACTTTAGATTTTACAGAATTAGAATTAACAGACAGATCACCAACTTTATATAAAGATTATTGTAATAAGGCTTCAGCTTCTGGTGACGTTGATTGCACCGCCAATTCTGTTGCTTTTGATGTAGGTATCACTACTGACACCAGAGATAACGTCCTTATTCCAACTGAAGGTATGATGACAAAATACTCAGCAACTGTGACTGCGCCAGTTCTAGACTTGCAGTACTACAGGTTGCAAGCTCAAACAGAATACTACAGACCGCTTGATCAGGCTAAGAAATTTACGCTTAAATTAAGAGGCTCCTTAGGCTATGCGGATGACTATGGTGGCGAAGAGTACCCCTTCTTTAAAAATTTCTACATGGGCGGGGTGAGGTCTGTTAGAGGCTACAGAACCAGCTCCATCGGCCCAAAATATAAAAACACTACTAGCGGTCAATACTATACTACCGGCGGTAATAAATCAGTGCTTGTTAGTGCGGAGTTGTTTTTCCCGGTCCCAGGCCTTAAGAAAAATGATGCTTTTAGGTTAAGTACTTTCTTTGACGCTGGTGGCGTTTTCTCTGATAACGAATCTCTTTCTGCAGCTGAAGATTATTCTCAAGGTGAGTTGCGTTACTCAGTAGGTCTTGGTGTTCAATGGAACTCACCTTTTGGCCCACTTCAGGTCTCGATAGCTGAGCCACTGAATGATGACAATAAAGACAGAACTCAGAGATTCCAGTTCGGTATGGGCTCAACATTTTAAAATTTTTTAGGAGTATGTTATGACAAAACTTTTTAGTATATTAACTTTATTTATGATTGCATTTGCTGTTAATGCTCAAGAATTAAAAATTGGTATTGTGGATGTGAATAAAATTTTGAAAGATGCACCACAAACCATTTCTGCCAATAAAAAATTAGAAAAAGAATTTAGCTCAAGAACTGAGAAATTAAAAACTAAGATTAAATCATTGGAAACTGATGGAAAGAAATTTCAAAAAGAGTCGTTAACAATGTCTGATGACCAACGAGAAAAGGCAGATAGAGCTCTTCAGCAGAGAAGAATTGAAATTCAGAGAGATGAAAGAGAATTAAGGGAAGATATGGATCTAAGGAGAAGAGAGGAGATTGGAGATCTTCAGGAAAAAATTAACGTAACCATCGATAAAATGGCTGCAGACAGAGGTTATGATCTGATCCTATACAATGGAATAGCTTATGCCAGTGAAAAAGTTGATATAACTGATGATGTTATCAAAGCACTTGGCGGAGGTTCATCTAAAACAAAAGAAGGTTCAAAAGAGCCAAAAAACGATAAATCAACAGAACCGAAGAAAGATGCAAAAGAGTAAACGATCGGTTGATGATATTAGTGCACTAATAAATGGAAAGGCCTCTGAAAAAGGCCTTTTTGTTTACGGTTTAAATTCTTTAGATTTGGCAGAAGAGGGCGACATCTCCTTTTTTGTTGGAAATAAAAAAAATATACCTCTTTTGCTCAACACAAATGCTGCTGTTGTAGTATTAAAACAAGATGATATTAATCACTGTAAAACCAATTATATAGTTGTAGATGATCCATACTTAGCATTTTCAAAGCTTTCAAATATTTTTGATATTAGTAAAAAAATAATTCCTTGTGTTAAAGAGTCCGTAAAAATTGGTATAAATTCCAACATACCGAAATCATCTTTTATAGATGATTATGTAATTATTGGTGACAATGTAAACATTGGGGCAAATGTTTCAATTTATTCTGGCGCAAAAATTGAGGACGATATAATTATTGGTGATAATTCAGTCATTCATCAAAATGTTGTTATCAAGAAAGGCACTAAGATTGGTAGAAATTGTACAATATTTCCTAACGCTACCATTGGTACTGATGGCTTTGGATACGCACAAGATAAAAACCAATGGGTAAAAATCAATCAGCTAGGCTCTGTTGAGATTGGAGACTTTGTTGATATCGGTTCCAATACCACCATTGATAGAGGAGCTATACAAAATACCATCATTCATGATGGAGTAAAGATTGATAATCAGGTCCAAATAGGTCATAACTGTATTATTTTAAAAAACACCATCATTGCAGGCTGCGTGGGTATCGCGGGCAGCACGGTTATTGGTGAAAACTGTAAAATCGGTGGTGCAGCAATGATTTTAGGTCATTTAGATATTGCACCTGATACAACAATATCACCGGGAACCATGATAGCTTCCTCAATCGCAAAAAAGGGTAAAACCTATACAGGATTTTTTCCATTTTTTGAAAAAAGTGATTGGATTAAAGTTACAATGTTTTTAAAAAGATTATTAAGAAAGTGAGATCAAAGATGCAACTGGATATTCATGAAATTTTAAATCACTTACCCCACAGATATCCTTTTGTCTTGATAGATAGAATTACTGATCTTAAGTTAAATGAAGAGATAACTGCCTTAAAAAATGTAACTATTAACGAACCATTTTTTCCAGGTCATTTTCCATATCATCCAGTAATGCCAGGTGTTTTAATCGTTGAAGCAATGGCACAAGCTGCAGCTGTTTTGTCATTTAAAACAATGAATATACTTCCTACAGAGGATTCGGTTTACTATTTTGCTGGTATTGATAGCGTAAGGTTCAAGAAACCAGTTTCACCTGGCGACCAGCTTATTTTAAATGTCAAAATTGATAGAGTTTTGAAGGGGATATGGAAGTACAAAGGCCAAGCAAAAGTAGATGGTCAGATAGTTGCTGAAGCTGAAATGATGTGTATCTTAAAAAATATCTAAAAATAAATGTCAAAAAATATTCATTCAACTGCGATTATTGAAGATGGTGCAGATATCCATCCATCTGTAAAGATTGGTCCATACTCAATAATTAAGAAAAATGTATCAATTGGTGAAAATACAATCATTGGGTCTCATGTTGTTATTGATGGCGTAACTACAATTGGTAAAAATAATCATATTTTTTCTCATAATAGTATTGGTCAAGCCCCTCAGGATAAAAAATACAATAAGGAAGAAACAAAACTGAGAATAGGGGATTCAAACACAATAAGAGAATTTTGCACCATTAATACTGGAACAGTTCAAGATAATGGAATTACTCAGATAGGATCCAATAATTGGATTATGGCTTATGTGCATATTGCTCATGACTGTGTAATTGCTGATAATATAATTATGGCAAATAACTCCTCTTTGGCAGGTCATGTTGAAGTTGATGATTACGCAATACTTGGAGGCTTCACATTAGTGCATCAGTTTTGTAAGATTGGCTCGCATATAATGTCTGCGGTTGGGACTAAAGTATTTAAAGACATACCGGACTTTTTAATGGTTCATGGAGAAAAAGCTTCACCAAGTGGACTAAATATTGAGGGTTTAAAACGTAGAAATTTTTCGTCAGATGATCTCAACGAGTTAAGAAAGGCCTATAAAATTATTTATAGAGAAAATAACACTGTCGATGAAGCTATAAAAATTTTAGACCAATCTAACAATAAATATATTATGAAATTAACCAAATTTATCAAATCATCCCAAAGAGGAATAGTGCGATAAATGAAAATAGCATTTGGTATCGGTGAGCTATCAGGTGATATTTTTGCTGCTTCTTTAATTAAATACATAAAATCAAACTACCCTGATATTCAGATTATTGGTATAACTGGCCCAAATTGTTTTAAACAAGGTTTATTTTCAAAATTTAATATCAGCAGCCTATCAAAAAGAGGTTTTTTTGAAGTCTTATTTAATCTAAGAAAGTTAACCAAATTTAGAAGTGATTTTTTGCATTATTTGTATGATGAAAAACCTGATATTTATATTGGTATAGACGCCCCTGATTTTAATTTTTATATCGAAAAAAAACTTAAATCCAAACATGTAAAAGTTTTTCATTATGTCTGCCCATCCGTTTGGGCTTGGAGATCATCTAGGATAAAAAAATTTAATTCATATTTCGATCATTTATTTACAATCTTTTTCCATGAAAAAATTTTTTTAAAAACATTTGGTTATAAGAGTCATACCTATGTAGGCCACCCTCTTGCAAATGAGATCCCTTTTAAGCCAAACTATAAAAAATCATTAGATAAGTTAAAAATTGACCATAAAGGAAAAATTATCGCTTTATTACCCGGGAGCAGAAATTCAGAAGTTTTATGGAATACAGAAGTATTGATTCAAACTGCAGAGAATGTGACAAAAAAATATAATAATTTATTATTTTTAATTCCTGTTACGTCCAAGGACAATTTAATTTTTATAAATAAAAAAATTTATGATTTAAATTTACAAAATATCAAAACTATTCACGGTCATTCTCATGACATTCTAAATGTGAGCGATGTGGCAATCATTGCTTCAGGGACAGCGACGCTTGAAGCAGTTTTTTATAAAACTCCCTTGGTCGTTTTTTATAAATTATCATCGATTTCTTATTGGCTTTTTAAAATGTTACTGAGATCTAAATTTATTAGTTTGCCAAATATTCTTAGTGGGAAAAGCATTGTTCCAGAATTGATACATAAAAAAGCCAATGTTGAGAATATATCCAATGAAATTGAGAGGTTATTAAACCAAAGTGCTCTGAGAAAAAAACAAACTGAAGAATTTAAAAAGATACACAAAATGCATATGTTAAATACCAATGAGCTAATATGTAAAAAGATATTTTCTAAATGTATATAGGGATTGATGAGGTTGGTCGTGGTTGTGTTGCAGGTCCCGTAGTTGCAGCGGCTGTGGTCATTGATGATTCCTTTGACGTTCTTGTCTCTGATTCAAAGCTACTCTCTGCTAAGCGAAGAGAAATTTTAGATAAAGAGATAAAAAAAAAATGTTTAGATTTTTCCATTTCCGTCATAAATTCTAAGATTGTAGATGAAATAAATATTCATAAAGCCTCTTTACTTGCAATGGAACAAGCGTATCTTAATTTACATTATCATTCTGGTTCAATTAAATGTGATGGGAAATTTCTTCCCAATATTGATGGGGTAGTAGCTCATATTAATGGGGATAAGTTATATACTGAGATCAGCGCAGCATCGATCATTGCCAAAGTTTATAGAGATCATTTAATGAATTATATTTCATTAAAATATCCTAATTACCATTTTGATAAACACAAGGGTTATTTAACTAAAATGCATTTAGAGGCTATTGAACAGTATGGACCGTGCAATATTCATAGACTATCTTTTAAGCCTTTTAGTTAACTAAAAAAATACAGGGCTTCTTATCAAACTGAATATTTTTATTCTGCCAATCCTTAATGGTATTTGTAAGAATAAATTCATTATTGCCATTTATATCATAAGCTATACATACTAGATTCTCAGGATTTAAACTTTCTAATAAAAATTTAAATGTCTCATTATTTCTATGTGGCGTTTCAATAAAAATAAAAGTTTTTTTTAAATTTTTAATTTCATTAGTTAAGCCACTTATAAATCTCTTTCTTTCATTTTTATCTATTGGAAGATACCCAACAAATTCAAAATTTTGACCATTAAAGCCTGAACAAGCAAGCGATGATAAAAGAGATGATTCTTGTGCGATAGTTTTTACTTTTATATTATTAAAATGACATTTAAGAACTAACTCTGATCCCGGGTCAGCTACTCCAGGGAGACCGCAGTCAGAAATTAATCCAACATCACTACCTAATTTGAGAATATCAATAATTTCTTCATAATTTAAATGACTATTTTTGTTATTCTCAAAAAGCTTAAGCTCTTGAAGAGGCGTATTTAATGCAAGTTTTTTTAAAGAATTCCTAGCTGGTTTTTTATTTTCAACTACAAAATATTGGATATGATGAACATTTTTTTTTTGTTCTACCGTATAAAAATCATCTACATCTTCACTCAGTGGAGTAGGTACCACATACAAATACCCATCAGTTTTTGACATTAGATAATATTTCCATCAATTAGAATTTTGGAAATCTTTATAAGCGGTAATCCAATAATGGATGTAGGATCATCATTTTTTATATACTCAAGTAGTGTAATTCCATAGGATTCAGATTTAATACTACCGACACAAAAATAGGGCTCGTCTTTTTTAAGGTAGTTTTCTATTTCTGTATCATTGAGCTTTTTATATTTAGCAACAAATTCAGTGTAGTCCTTAACAACAGAGTTTAGGTTCGTATTTAATATACAAAATGCACTATAGAATTTAACTTCTTTACCGCTGAGAAATTGCAGCTGTTTGAATGCATTTTCATATGTCATTGGTTTTTGTAGGATGGTGTTTTCAACTACTGCTGTTTGATCACAGCCGATAATAAGGGAATTAGGCCCTGAAGATTCTGCGACTTTATTTGCTTTCTCTTCTGATAGTCTCAGCGCCATATCTAAAGGGGATTCTCTATCTCTTCTATCCTCATTGATATTGGGTGAGATAGATTCAAAATCTGAAACAATTCTTTTAAGCAGATCCCTCCTGTAAACGGATGAGGAGGCCAGAATTATTCTTATTTTCATAAAAATTTATGAATTAAGGTTGTATCTCAATTAAAGTGACATCGGGAGATATGCTTTGACCTTTGGAAATATGTATTCCAATCACTGTGCCTGATTTAGGAGCTTGGATTTCGTTTTCCATCTTCATTGCTTCAATAACAATTAGGGAGTCGCCAGCATTAACTTGATCGCCGATATTAACCTTAATATCAATAACTGTACCCGGCATAGCAGTTGTCACACATCCATCATGTGTTGGCCTTAAGCTGTTTCCTGATTTAGAGTTATTGGAGTTGGATGTAGAATTTTCACTGTTATCTACCTGAACCATGTCAAGCGTTTCAATAAGAACTTCTTCAGAAATACCATCTACAACAACATGAAATGGCCTTTCATGTTGACCTGGATTTCCAGATCCAGTGAGTTTGATATGATAAGTTTCGCCATGCAGGGTTACATTAAACTCTGAAGGAGCATATTTGGCTGCGTTTGATTTTGACTCTTCTATATCAAGCAGCTCCTCTGGCTCAAGCGTACCTGCATTTCTTTCTTTAAGGAATGTGTTTGCTAGGTCTGGGAACATAGCATAAGTCAGCAAATCCTCTTCGGATTTCGCAATGTCTTCACATTTTACTTTGAGATTATTAATTTCTGGTTTCAACTTATCAGCTGGTCGGCAGGTCATTGGCTTTTCATCACCTATAGCTTTTTTCATAACCTCTTGATTAATATCACCCAGCGCTTTTCCATACTCACCTAAAAAGTAATTTTTAACTTCGTTAGTAATTGATTTATATCTCTCACCTGTAATAATATTTAATGCTGCTTGTGTTCCAACAATCTGTGATGTTGGAGTAACAAGGGGAGGGTAACCTAAATCTTTTCTAACATTTGGAATTTCAGCGAGCACCTCATTCATTTTATCTAAAGCGCCTTGGTCTTTTAATTGACTAGATAAGTTTGATATCATTCCACCTGGAACTTGATTGATTAATACTCTTGGATCGAGGCCAGTAAATTCAGATTCAAATTGCCAATATTTTTTTCTAACATCTTTTAAATACGAAGTGATATTTTCAATCTTATCTAATTCAACTCCAGTTTCATAGCCAAGTTCATGCAGTCCTGCGATGACAGATTCTGTAGTTGGATGACTTGCTCCTTCAGAGAAACTTGAGTTGCAAGTATCAATCATAGTCGCGCCACATTCAACAGCAGTAAATAGGTTAGCTGTTGCCAAGCCTGAAGTTGCATGACTATGAATATGGATAGGCAATGAAATTTCTTTTGCAATACTTGTAACTAATTCTTTTGTTGATTTTGGGGTGAGTAAACCAGCCATATCTTTAATGGCTAAGCTATCGGCACCATGATTTTCAATTTCTTTAGCGAGTCCAGTAAAGTAATCCACGTTATGAAGAGGAGAGGTGGTATAACTAATTGCCACTTCCGCATGTTTTTTATATTTTTTTACTGAATCTAACGATGTTTGAATATTTCTTAAATCATTCATTGCATCAAAAATTCTAAAAACATCAACTCCATTGTCAGCCGATTTTTTTACAAAAAGATCCACTACATCATCTGAATAGTGTCTGTAGCCAAGCAGATTTTGTCCGCGAAGTAACATTTGAATCCTGCTATTAGGTAAAGCATTTCTTAATTTTCTAAGTCTATCCCATGGATCTTCTCTTAAATATCGTACACAAGCATCAAAAGTAGCGCCGCCCCACGCTTCAATTGACCAAAATCCAAGATTATCGAGCTCACTACAAATAGGAAGCATGTCCTCTGTTCTTAATCTGGTGGCAATATGGCACTGATGTCCATCTCGTAAAACTAATTCTGTGATATCAATTTTTTTCATAATTTACATACCTTCATGTGCGGCAATAGCAGCCGATATAGCAGCGGCGATAACATCTGGTGGAAGTTCGTCGTTAAAATCTGTTAATTCAGGGTGAGATGTTACAAACGAAGTATCAAATTCACCCGCTTTAAAACTTTCATTGTTTAAAATTTCTAAATAATACGGAATGGTGGTTTTAACACCATATATAATTAGATCATCAAGAGCACGTTTTCCACGTTGAACTACATCTTGCCAAGTGAGTGCCCAAACGGTCAGTTTAGCGCACATTGAATCATAATATGGTGGAATAACATACCCTGTATAAATTGATGCATCTGTTCTTACTCCGGGTCCTCCAGCAGCATAGTATCTCGTAATTTTACCAAAGGAGGGAAGGAATTCTTGTTTTGGATCCTCAGCATTAATCCTGAATTCAATAGCAAAACCTCTAAAATTGACATCATCTTGTTTGAACCTTAGTTGATGGCCAAAAGCAATTCTAATTTGCTCTTGAACAATATCAATTCCAGTTATAGATTCTGTAATAGTATGCTCAACTTGTAATCTGGTATTCATTTCCATGAAATAGAAATTATCATCTTGGTCGAGAAGGAATTCTACGGTGCCGGCATTTTCATAATTCACAGCCTTAGCAGCTTTTACAGCTAGACTACCAATATAGTCTCTTTGTTCTTTTGATAACTGCGGGGAAGGTGCAATTTCAATAAGCTTTTGGTTTCTTCTTTGAATAGAACAATCTCTCTCAAATAAATGAATTGCATTTCCATGAGAATCAGCCAATATTTGAACTTCAATATGCTTTGGGGAAACAACACACTTTTCCATAAATAACTCAGGATTCCCAAATGCTTTAGTAGCTTCTGAAATAACACGATCATAATTTGAAACTAATTCTTTATCGTTATCACATCTACGAATACCTCTACCACCACCACCATTTGTGGCCTTAAGCATCACAGGATAACCAATTTGATTTGCTAAAGATTGCGCCTCTTCAACACTGTTAATATTTCCATCACTTCCAGGCGTCACAGGAACTCCAGCTTCAATCATGGCTTTTCTGGCTTGTATCTTATCTCCCATCTTATGAATAATGCTACTTTCAGGACCGATAAATTTTATACCGCGCTTTGCACAAATGGCAGCTAATTCTGGATTTTCTGATAAAAACCCATAGCCTGGATGTATTGCATCACATCTTGCTGTTACTGCAATATTAACTATCCTATGGGCGTTTAAATAGCCTTTAAGAGGGTCATCACCAACAAAATATGACTCGTCAGCTTTTTTAACATGTAAAGCGTGTCTATCTGCATCAGAGAATATTGCCACACTCGTAATGCCCATTTCTTTACAAGCACGAATAATGCGCACAGCAATTTCCCCACGGTTTGCAATTAAAATTTTATTAAACAAATCGTTTATCCGTAAAATTGATTGAATTTTGAAATATTGATTATATCATGAGAGAAATATATCAATAATAATTTAACATTTAATGAAGAATAATTACAATTTACAAAACTTTGATTTATATAGATTTATTGCAAAAAAAGAGAAGATATGTGATAAAATTCCGGTCTTTAAATTTAACCGAATATCAGATTTTAAATTTTCTGATAATGATAGCTTGTTTTATGATGTTTCGGTTTCAGAAGATCTTGGACAGTACTTCTTTAATCTAAATATAAATATCGATTTAAGGCTGTTATGTTGCCGCTGTTTGGAAGATGTTGAATTCACACTTAAAACATCTAATCAATATGAGTTAGTTCAGGCAATCGGTAAATCGGAAAAGCATGTTATTGATGATATTAAAATTGAAATTATTGATAATTTTGATTTATTATCTTTTATTGAGGATGAGATTCTATTAGAATTGCCAACTTCACCAAAGCATGCATTTAAGTGTAATTAATTAAGGAATAAATATGGCTGTTCAAAAGAGTAAAAAATCACCTTCAAGAAGAAATATGAAAAGGTCACATGATGGTCTTGATAATCCAGCTTTGGCAGTTGAGCCAACTACAGGAGAAATACATTTAAGACACCATGTATCACCAACAGGATTTTACAAAGGTAAAAAAGTTATTCAAGACAAACCTGAGTAATTGCATAAATGACAGTATCAATTTCTGTTGATGCAATGGGCGGTGATTTTGGACCCAAAATCACTGTTCCAGCTTCTTTAAAGTTTCTTAAATCACACCCTGATGCCCATATCACTCTGGTTGGTAATGAGTCAATAATAAAAAACTTTTTAAAAAAACCGATTGAATCTTTTGAGAGATTATCAATAATTCATACAACACAATTCGTGACAATGGATGAGTCTCCTCAATCAGCCCTTAAAAATAAGAAAAACTCATCAATGCGACTAGCCATTAATTTGGTAAAAGAAGGATCAGCTGATGCTATTGTAAGCGCAGGCAATACCGGAGCCCTAATGGCTACGGGCAGATTTGTTTTAAGGATGTTGCCAGGCATTGATCGACCAGCTATTGCATCATTCCTTCCGAATCAAAAAGGTACATCTTGTATGTTGGATTTAGGAGCCAATGCTGATTGCACAAGCCATCATTTAACTCAATTCGCTATTATGGGATCCATTCTATCTTCTGTCATATCGAAAAAGAAAAGACCATCAATCGGTCTTTTAAATATTGGTTCAGAATCACTCAAAGGTAATGAAGTCACTAAAGAGACTTATGAGTTATTAAAAAAGAGTCACTTAAATTTTTATGGCAATGTTGAAGGAAATGATATTTTTAAAGGCACGACCGACGTTGTGGTTTGTGATGGTTTTGTTGGCAATATATCTCTAAAAACCACCGAGGGATTGGCAAAAATGTTTGCTGATTTTCTAGGGCAAGAATTCAAGAAAAATATTGGGACAAAATTTCTGGCATTATTTGCTCTTCCTGTTTTAAAAGCCTTTAAAAGAAGGCTTGATCCAAGGCGTTACAATGGCGCTGCATTTTTAGGAATAAATGGTATAGTTGTTAAGAGCCATGGAAGTGCTGATGCGTTCTCTTTTGAACATGCATTAATGACTGCCTATGAGGAGGCTAACAGTAAGATGATTGCTAAAATTTCCAAACAATTAAAGATAGATCAAAAACTAATCTAATCATGAGTTATTCAAAAATTGTTGCTACAGGATCCTTTTTGCCTAAAAAAATATTATCCAATACAGATCTTGAAAAAATTTTTGATACCTCTGATGAGTGGATTCGAACAAGAACAGGTATAGAACAAAGGCATATTGTGGACGATGATCAGTCCACTTCAGACCTTGCATATTTTGCTGCTTTTGATGCTATTGAAAAATCTTCTATCGATAAAAATGAAATCGACTTAATCATTGTTGCGACCACTACACCTGATAAAATTTTTCCGAGTGTTGCCTGTGCGGTCCAGCGAAAATTAGGTTTAAAAAATATTCCTGCCTTTGATGTTCAAGCTGTATGCAGTGGTTTTATATATGCTTTAACAACTGCCGATAGCTTTATTAAATCTAGCATGTATGAAAAAGTTCTTGTCATAGGGGCAGATTGCATGTCAACCATCACTGACTATACTGATCGTTCAAACGCAATTTTATGGGGTGATGGAGCAGGCGCAGTTATTCTAGAAGCATCAAAAGAGCCAGGTATTATTAAAAGCATTATTAATAGCAATGGAGAGTATGAGAACCTCTTGCATGTGCCTCGCAACCCTAAAGATAATAAACCCAATACAATAGAAATGCAGGGTAATGCTGTCTTTAAAATTGCAGTAAATACACTAGATCAGATTGTTGATGAAACTCTTCAAGGAACTAATTACTCAAAAAAAGATATTAATTGGCTTGTTCCTCATCAAGCTAATATCAGAATTCTTCAAGCAACAGCAAAAAAGCTAGATATGACAATGGATAAGGTGATTGTTACCATTAATAAACACGGCAATACATCAGCCGCATCTATTCCATTAGCACTCAATGAAGGTATTACTTCTGGAAGAATTAAGAAAGATCATATAATTTTAATGGAAGCTTTTGGTGGAGGATTTACCTGGGGCTCATCACTTATAAAGGTTTAGTATGAAAAGTGTCTTGTTATTTCCTGGACAAGGATCTCAATCAGTTGGAATGATGAGTGGGTTTGATAGCTCAATAGTTAAAGATACGTTTGCTTCGGGTTCAAATGTTTTTGGTGAAGATTTATTAGATTTAATAACATCGGATAATGACAAGATTAATCAAACCATATATACCCAGCCAATTATGTTCTTGTCCGGCTATACCACTTATTTATTGCTGAAAGAAAAAAAACCGAATTTACAGATTGATTATGTAGCTGGTCACAGCCTCGGAGAGGTCACTGCTGCATGTGTAGCTGGCGTATTTTCAGTTGATACAGCAGTCCAAATTGTTCAGAAAAGGGCGCAGCTGATGCAAAATGCCGTTCCTGCAGGAGATGGGGCTATGGCTGCGATTTTGGGTTTAGAGGATTCAGTTGTTGAAGAAATTTGCGATGCATTGCAATCAACTGGGGTGATTGAGCCAGTCAATTACAACTCACCAGGACAAATTGTAGTGGCAGGTGAAAAGAAATTGATTGAACAGTCTCTGGATAAATTTAAAGATAAGGGTGCAAAAAGAGCACTTTTGCTTCCCGTGAGTGTTCCATCTCACTGCAGCTTAATGAAGTCGGCTGCTGAGGATTTTGGCAAATACTTAAATGATTTTGAATTTAATAATGCAGATATTCCGATCATTCAAAATGTGTGTGCATCAGAAGTGATTGATAAAAGCCTGATAAAAGAAAACCTAGTGGCTCAATTATTTAATCCTGTGAAGTGGACTGCATCAATTCAATATTTAGAAAAACAAGGGGTGAGTAACTTTATTGAGTCGGGCCCTGGAAAAGTGCTATGGGGTCTAAACAGAAGAATTACTCAGTTGGAAGATAGTAAACATATTACAATTAATTCAGATGAAGCATTTAATGAATTATAAATTTTAGAGATTAATTATGAAAAAAATAGCATTAGTTACAGGAGCAAGTAGAGGAATAGGTGCCTCAATTGCAGTTGAATTATCTAAACAGGGATTTTTTACCATAGGAACAGCCACATCATCTCAGGGTGCGGAAATAATAGAAAAAAACTTTCAGAATCATAATTTAGAAGGTAAAGGTTATGTTTTAAATGTTAATGACAATACTTCAATTGCTGATTTAATTTCGACAATATCCAACAATCATGGCGACATTGATGTTTTAGTTAATAATGCAGGCATTACAAAAGATACTTTACTTATGAGAATGTCAGATGATGATTGGGATAGCGTCATACAGACTAATCTAAAATCTGTCTACAAATTATCTCAGGCTGTATTAAAGCCTATGATGAAAAAGAGGTCTGGAAGGATCATAAATATATCCTCAGTGGTTGGACATATGGGCAATGCTGGCCAAGTCAATTATGCAGCGACAAAGGCTGGAATTGCTGGCTTTACAAAATCATTAGCACAAGAGTTAGGTAGCAGAAATATTACCGTTAATTGTGTTGCTCCAGGATTTATTGATACGGATATGACCAAGGGGTTGAATGATGAGCATAAAGAGAAATTAATTAGCCTCATTCCTTTGTCAAGACTGGGAAATCCTGAAGATGTCGCAAAGGCGGTTTGCTTTTTGGCATCTGATGATTCATCCTATATAACAGGCGAAACAATTCATGTCAATGGTGGCATGTTGATGGTGTAAAAAAAATGAACATTTTTGCATCAAAATTGATTCTTTTTGCTAAAATAGCGTTTTTTAATATTTAAGGGGTAATTAGATGTCTGACATCGAACAAAGAGTTAAAAAAATTGTATCTGAGCAATTAGGTACAGACGCAGCTAATGTAAAAAACGAATCATCATTTATTGATGATTTAGGTGCGGACTCCCTCGACACAGTTGAATTGGTTATGGCTCTAGAAGAAGAGTTTGGTACAGAAATACCGGACGAACAAGCTGAGAAAATTACAACTGTTCAACAAGCCATTGATTACATCAATAACAATCAATAATTCCTAAAATGTCTCGCAGAAGAGTCGTTGTGACTGGACTGGGTTTAGTCACTCCTATTGGTATAGGGGTGAAAGACTCGTGGAATAATGCTTTAAAAGGCGTTTCTGGCATAACTAAAATTTCAAAGTTTGATGCTAGCTCTTTTGCATCACAAGTTGCTGGTGAAGTGAAGGATTTCGATCCTAGCAAATACTTACCTCCAAAAGAAGTTAGAAGAATTGATACCTTTATCCAGTATGGTTTAGTGGCGGGTATAGAAGCATTTAATGATTCCGGACTGGAAGTAAATGAACAAAATGCTGAAAGAATTGGTGTTGCAATAGGTTCAGGTATTGGTGGTTTGGGTATGATTGAAAGCACCAGTGATACTTTTGATGAATCTGGACCACGTAGAGTATCTCCATTCTTTATACCGGGAACCATTATTAATATGATTTCTGGCAATTTATCGATTATGTACGGGCTTAAAGGTCCAAATATTTCAATAGTTACCGCTTGTACTACTGGAACCCATTGCATCGGTGATGCTGCAAGAATGATTGAATATGGTGATGCAGATGTCATGGTTGCTGGTGGCTCAGAAGCAGCAATTACAGAGTTATCGGTAGCAGGCTTTGCCTCCGCTAAAGCGCTATCAAGTCGAAATGATGATCCAGCATCCGCGTCAAGACCATGGGACAAAGGTCGTGATGGATTTGTGATTGGAGAAGGAGCCGGAGTAATGGTGTTGGAAGAATATGAATCTGCAATAAAACGTGGTGCAAAAATCTATGCTGAACTCTCTGGTTATGGGATGAGTGCAGATGCTTACCATATCACAGCTCCATCCACTGACGGGCCAAGAAGGTCAATGGCCAATGCTTTAAAGAATGCTAATTTAAATCCTCAAGATATTGGTTTTATAAATGCTCATGGTACTTCTACTCCATTAGGCGACATCAATGAAACCAATGCACTAAAAGAGCTCTTTGGGGACCATGCATATCAATTAGCAGTTAACTCAACCAAATCAATGACGGGTCATCTCTTAGGGGGCGCAGGCGGCATTGAATCTATTTTCACAGTTTTAACTTTGCATCACCAAAAGTCTCCACCAACCATCAATCTCATCGATCCTGATCCTGAATGTGATCTAGATTACGTTCCTAATGAAGCAAGAGACATTCAAGTTAAGGCTGCATTAAAAAATAACTTTGGTTTCGGTGGAACTAATGGTAGTTTGGTATTTAACACTATTTAATACTTATATAATAAGTTGTGAAAAATACACTTGTTAACGGAAAATTTACCAATCTAATTTCAATTAATGACCGAGGCTTTCAATTCGGGGACGGTGTCTTTAGAACTTTTGTCTGCAAAAATGGAAAGATACCTCACTTTAGTCAACATTATAAAAAATTAAAAAATGATGCAAAAATTATTGGTATCAAAATTCCAAAGAAAGATGATCTTTTAACAAATATTTTAAAGGTCTGTAATCAAACTAGTATAAAAGTTGTCAAGGTAATTATCACGAGAGGCGACTCTAGCCGAGGCTATATGTACAATCGTTCCATCAAGCCCAATATTGTGATCCAATCCTATGACTTCGATCATAAGCGCCTCATTCAAAACCAAAAAGGTGTACTAGTTGAATCTGCCTATTTTCCAATCGATAAAAATATTATTTCTGAATTAAAACATCTCAATCGCATATTAAATGTTCTTGCCTTGGCAAATAAAAAAGGAGATATTATCGATCGAATTTTTCTGGATAGAAACAACAAGGTCATTGAAGGTGCTTATCACTGTATTTTTTTTCGAAAAAAATCAAAATTTATTTTACCTAGCAATCATGGATCTGGGCTCATTGGCGTCAGTCGTCAACTCCTGATTGATTATTTAACTACGAATAATGTGCCTTTTGATTATCAATCTATTCATTATGATAAAGTGAATTGTTACCAAGAAATGTATCTTATGAACTCTGTGTATGGAGTCATTCCAGTGAAAAAATATGATGATATTTGTTTTAATATTAATTCAGAAATTACTAGTGAGTTGAATACAAGGCTTAATTTTGATTATGCACAAAAATAAATTATTAGCTTTTTTGTTTGATAAACATTATGTATTTTATAGAATTATATTTGTTCTTATTTTTATTCTTCTCTCCATCCATTTATTATTCTTTAAAGTAAATATCACCGAAAATAATCAAGATTTTGAAATTGCAGATGGATCTACGCTTAATTCAGTCATCCAGATGTTTTATGACAATGACTTAATAGCTTCGACCTGGAGATTTAAAACACTGTTCTACATTACCGGTAACCAGAATAATATTAAAAAGGGGAGTTATAGATTAAAAAAAGGCGATAATTCTGTGGATCTTATTCGTATGATTACTCAGGGCTTAGAAACCACACACGCAATTACATTTGTTGAGGGTCAAACCATGCAGCAGATATTTAATTTAATTAAAAAAAATCCAAATATAAAACAAACTATCGATGAATATGACGAAGAAAAGATTTTAAAATTAATGAACATTGAGGCAAAAAGCCTGGAAGGCTTGGTTTATGCAGACACTTACTATTTCACAAAAAATACCACGGATATAGAGCTTCTTAAAACAGCGCATAGCCATCTAGATAAGAAGCTTAAATTAGCCTGGAATCATCGTCAACAAAACCTGCCATATAATAATCAATATGAGGCTTTAATCATGGCGTCGATTATTGAAAAAGAAGTGGTTTTTTATGATGAAGCATCAGAGGTGTCAGGCGTCTTTGTAAACCGACTGAACATGGGAATGCCTTTGCAAAGTGATCCGACAGTGATTTATGGAATTAAAAAATTTGATGGCAACATTAGAAAAAAAGATTTAAAAAAGGATCACCCTCATAATACTTATACCAGAAAAGAATTGCCGCCTTCGCCAATATGTATCGTCAGTTATCAATCAATTAATGCCGCTTTAAATCCAGCAAAAACAAATGCATTGTATTTTGTATCAATGGGCAATCATCGACATAAATTTTCTGTTACTCTAGAAGAGCACAATGAAGCAGTAAATCTATATCAAAGAAAAATTAAGAAAAAATAATGGCTTATTTTATTACGGTTGAGGGAATTGATGGTGCAGGAAAATCAACTCACCTAGAATTTATTCAAAATTATCTCAATAAAAAAAATATTCAGAACAAACTCACTAGAGAACCTGGTGGCACCGATATTGGTGAAAAGTTAAGGCAATTATTATTACATGATGAAATGGATGTTGGTACCGAGACCATGATGATGTTTGCTGCACGACACGAACACATAATCTCTGTAATTCAACCTGCATTAAAATCAAATATCTCTATTGTCTGTGATCGATTCACCGATGCAACTTACGCATATCAGCAAGGAGGCAAAGGAATTGATCCTTCTTTTATAAAATCGCTAGAGGAATTAATTCATCCAGGCCTCACTCCCGATCTCACTTTTTTATTTGATCTTGATCCGGAAGCTGCACATTCTAGAATTTCGAATGAGCGCGACTTAGATAAATTTGAAAAACAATCGCTAACATTTTTTAATGGTGTTAGAAAAACTTACCTTGAATTAGCTAAAGCACACTCAAGATTTCATGTGATTGATTCATCACAAACCATTGAACAAATACAAGATATTATTTCTATAAAATTAGATGAGTTAGTCAAGTGATTAATTGGTTTGAACAATACCATTCTCCAGAATTTGTTTCTGATTTTCCTAAGACACAAACACATTTATTTGATGCTGAGAACGGCATCGGCGCAGATCTGTTAATAGAAAATTTACTACATAAATTGTTGTGTGAAAACGTAACCAATGACAAACAGCCATGTAATGCTTGTCCTTCATGTCGCTATCTTATAGATGAGCATCCAAATATAAGACTAATTGACAACAATCCAGAATTAAAAAGTGATGTGATTACTATAGATCAAATTAGAGAATTGTCTTCTTTTATAGAGTTAGCCAGCACAAGTGAGCATGATAAAAAAATTATTTTTATTAAGAACGCTCATTATTTAACCTCAAGTGCAGCGAATGCATTATTAAAAAATCTTGAAGAGCCGCCTAATAATACATTCTTTATATTACTTACCTCGAATCTTCATAAAATATTACCCACTATTCGCAGTCGCTCAACGATCTACAAATTAACTTCACCTAGCAAGGTACAATGCGAAGACTTTTTAAAAGAGAAACATCAAGAGGCGATCAAGTTTCTTGATTTAGCAGAGCACAAGCCATTTTTAGCAATTCAAATGGCTGATAATAAGGAATTAATAAACTCTATACTAAAGGTTTTTCTTCATGGAAAGAGTTTCGATATGATGGATGTGAATGAAAATTTATTGGCTTCTGGTCCACAATTTTTTGTCGATCTGATGCAAAAATGGATTGTTGATCTAGCTCAATTCAAAGAATTTAAAACCATCTATTATTTCAAGAACTTACAAGATCAAATTGAACTTATCAGTAATCAACTTTCCTATAAAGAGTTGTTAAATTTTTATAAAAAATTGATTGAGTATCGAAGGTTATCTGAAACAACAATTAATAAGTCGATTGCTCTTGATAACCTAATGATCGATTACAAAAGGATATTTGTTTAATGTACGTAGATTCACACTGTCATTTAAATTTTCCAGAGTTAAGAAGGAATTTACCGGAGATTCTGACTAACATGCAGGAGAATCAAGTTACACATGCACTTTGCGTAAGTGTGGAGATGGATAAGTTTCATGAAATAAATGAGTTGACCAAAAATCATGACAATTTATTTGCCTCAGTAGGGGTCCATCCTGATTATGAGGATATTATTGAGCCAACAGTCGATGAATTAGTCACGCTTGCTTCTAAAGATAAGGTAGTTGCTATTGGCGAAACAGGACTAGACTACTTTCGCTTGAAGGGAGATTTGGAGTGGCAACGGGATCGATTTAGAACGCATATTCGCGCAGCTAATGAGGCAAACTTACCACTGATTATTCATACGCGAGAAGCTCGCGAAGATACTATTCAAATTCTAAAAGAAGAGCTC
Organism: Methylophilaceae bacterium LSUCC0665; assembly: GCA_024919215.1. Classification (GTDB taxonomy): domain Bacteria; phylum Pseudomonadota; class Gammaproteobacteria; order Burkholderiales; family Methylophilaceae; genus BACL14. The sequence continues at coordinate 651,992 of CP103437.1, forward strand.
AGGCCTGGAACTCGTGGAGTGCTTCACTGCTTTACCGAAACATACGAGATGGCCATGCAAGCGATTGAGTTGGATTTCTTTATCTCTTTTTCAGGCATCGTGACTTTTAAAAATGCTAAAGATTTAAAAGAAACGGCATCAAAAATTCCTTTAGAGCGGATGCTGATTGAAACAGACTCACCTTACTTAACTCCAGTTCCTTTCCGAGGTAAAACCAATGACCCATCAAAGGTCATCTACGTTGCGGAGGAAATTAGCCGATTGAAAGATATTTCTGTGGAGAATGTGGCGAATGTGACTACAACCAATTTTTTTGATCTATTTTCTAAGTGTAAACAATCGCAATGTTAGTCACGGTTTTAGGTGCGGGCTCAAGTGCAGGCACACCTGTAATTGGATGTGAGTGTGCGGTATGCCACTCCGACAATCCAAAAAATAAAAGGTCTCGATGCTCTTCGCTAATCAGCATGGATGACGGCACAAATATCTTAATTGATACTTCACCAGATTTTAAAATGCAAGCTATGCGCGAGTCCATCGATAAGATTGATGCGGTGTTATATACCCATCATCATGCCGACCATTGTCACGGCATGGATGACTTAAGGGCTTATTGTCAAAAGTATAAAAAAGCTATTCCAATTTTCGCGAATGAAAATACCATGGGTGAGCTTAAATTAAAGTTTCAATATGCGATTCGTGAGGAAACTAAGTTTTGGGAAACGCCCGTGTTACATGCTCATATAGTCAATCAAATGTTTAACGTAGGTAGTCATGAAGTTATTCCGCTGCCAGTGATTCATGGAAGGATGGAAATATTGGGTTATCGTATTGGTAATTTTGCTTACATAACTGATGTATCCGAAATACCTGATTCAACACTAGAGTTATTAGAAGGAGTCGATACATTAATGTTAGATTGTTTGCGGTTTGAACCACATTTCTCTCATTATGGTTTTAAACAAAGTTTAGCTATGGCTGAAAAGATCAACCCAAAACGAACTTTTTTAATTCATATGACTCATGATATAGAGTATGATGCTGTTTCTGAATCTTTACCAAAGCATGTTTTTCTTGCATACGATGGGTTAAAATTAGAAATTAAAAATAATTAGAAGGTAAAAAAATGAAATTGAAGTTATTATTAGTAACATTAATTACGGTACTAATCTCATCCGTTACTTTTGCAGAAAAGAAAATTTTCACTGAGGATGAATTCTTAACTATTTTTAATGGCAAGCCCAAAGCTAGAGTATTAAAGTATCTTGGTGAGCCTGAAAAGAAAGAAATTGGAGTTCAACCAAAAGGTGCATCTAAAACAATTGGTCGCCCAACAGATAATAAAGACAATAAGAAGAAAGATAAGGTAGATATGTGGTACTACTCTAATATCGTCAAATCGGGCAAAGATACAACTTGGAAAAGAATTGAATTTACCTTTATTAATGATCGATGCATGAATATCGCGTTTTCAAATTAAAAATATTTAACGCTTCAAAAAGCTCTGTATTTGCAGGGCTTTTTTTTTATGTTAAATTAATCTATGTAACTTAATCAACAAAAAGGTCTATATTATGGATGGTGATATTAAGTCAGCAATTCAAAAGCATCACGGTGGTTGTCCTCATGATTGTCCTGATACTTGCTCAATGGTATTTCATGTTCAAGATAAAAAATTAATAAAAGTTCAAGGAAACCCAGATCATCCAATGACTAGAGGCGGTTTATGCGTCAAGTTAAATGATTATGAAAAAAGACACTACCATCCCGATCGACTTCTTTACCCAATGAAAAGGGTAGGCCCCAAGGGTGAAAAGAAATTTGAAAGAATTACTTGGGATGAGGCCTTTGATACCATAGTTAATAAATGGCAAGAAATTATTACTGAACATGGTCCACAAGCCATCATGCCAAATAGTTATTTGGGAAACCAAGGTTTAGTCCATGGACTAAATGGAGGTGATGCTTTTTTTGCAAGACTTGGTGCAACCGTTACTGAACGAACTTTTTGTGGCGAGGGTTCATGTACGGCTTGGCTCTTAACTATAGGACCAACAGCTGGTGTAGACCCAGAAAGCTTTATTCACTCGAAATTTATTATTGTTTGGGCTTGTAACTCAGTCAGCACCAATCTTCATCACTGGCACATTATTAAAGAAGCTCAAAAAAAGGGTGCTAAAGTAGTGGTCATTGATGCTTACGCATCTAGAACTGCTAAAGAGGCAGATTGGCATGTGTGTCCAAAACCTGGCACGGATGGCGCCTTAGCTATGGCAATGATGAATGTTATTATAGAAGAGGGTTTAGTTGATCAGGATTATGTAGATAATTATACTGTTGGCTATCCAGAGCTATCTGAAAGAGCAAAAGAACGCACGCCAGAATGGGCTGAAAAAATCACGGGTATTGCAGCTGATGATATTCGCCAGCTAGCCCGTGAGTATGCAACCACACAACCATCAGCCATCAGGATTGGTGTTGCTTTAGAAAAAAGCTGGGGTGGAAGTCAAGCTATTAGGGCTGTTACAGCATTACCCGCACTAACTGGAGCGTGGCGACATGTTGGTGGAGGAATTCTCCAATTTCCGGTATGGGAGCACCCATATAAATTTGATGTCATCTGCCGTCCAGATTTAATTCCAGATGGTACGCAGGTAGTTAACAATCTTCAGCTCGGTCGAGTTTTAACCGGCGAACAAAAATTAAAAGTGCCCATTAAATCAATGATGTGCTGGAACACTAACCCGGTTACTCAAGCTACAGAATCAGAAAAAATCCTAGAGGGCCTTAAACGCGAAGACCTATTCTTAATTTCAGCAGAGCATTTTATTTCCGATACAGCCGCCTTTGCTGATATTCTTCTGCCTGCGTCAATGGGTGCTGAACAAGAAGATATCATCCTGTCATGGGGTCACTTGTATTTGACTTACAATGAAAAATGCATTGAATCACCTGGTGAATGCTTACCTAATAACGAGATATTTAGGCAATTAGCGAAACGTTTAGGTTTTGAGGAAGATAACTTTAAATGGAATGACACAGAGTGTCTTGAAAACTACATTGATTGGGATTCTCCTGCTTGTGAAGGTATTGATCTCAATTATCTAAAAAAACACGGTTATGCGCGTTTAAATGTAGGCACCAAAGATAATAGGGCGCCCCACAAAGAGGGTAATTTCCCAACCCCATCAGGAAAGTGTGAATTCAGGGTTGTTGGCGCAAAAAATTTTGTTGCGGGACCATTTAGACAAATGTACGAAGGCTTTCAGCCAGGAGAGGATATACCTGAACTTCCTGATTACGTGGCTTCCAAAGAAACTCATGAGGCTAATCCTGAATTAGCCAAAAAATATCCACTAAATATATTAGCTCCAAAAAGTCATGGATTTATTAATTCAAGTTATGCCAATATAGAAAATAAACTTAAAGGGCAGGGTGAACAATTTGTTTTAATTAACCCAGCGGATGCCGCAAATCGAAATATTTCAAATGGTGAAAAGGTCAAGGTCTTTAATGATCGAGGCTCGTTCGAAGCTCTAGCAAATATAACTAATGATGTTAATGACGGGATTGTCGTTACAACTTTAGGGTACTGGAGGCAAATGAATAATGGCGTAGTAAATTCCGTCAGTTCCAATGCGTTTGGTGACATGGGTAACTCACCAACGTCGCATGATTGTTTAGTTGAAGTTGCCAGACTCTAAATATATTAAATTAGAGCTCTAAAAGCTCTTTTATAATTGCTTGACTTGCATTATCAATGTTTTCAGGGAGATAGCCGCCTTCCAACATATACATGATCCCTTTTGCATTATTGTTTTTGTATATTGTGTTAATTAATTGAGCAACCTGTTTATAGCCATTGGATGTATAAGATAATTTACCTAGTAAATCATTTTCATGTGCATCAAATCCAGCTGAGATTAGTATAAATTCAGGTTTAAAGTCTTTCATTTTTGGAACCAACTGTTCTGAAAATCCTTTAATAAATAGGTCATCACCAGACCCTTCGGCAAGATCAATGTTTAATGTAAAACCTTCACCATCTGCAATTCCAGTCTCATTAGGTCTTCCACTTCCTGGATAAAAAGGATGTTGATGGATACTGAAGTAGAACACTGATGGATCATCATAAAAAATATCTTGTGTTCCGTTTCCATGGTGGACATCAAAATCAATGATTAATACTCTCGATAAAGAGTATTTATGTTGAAGGTATTTAGCAGCTATTGCAGCATGGTTGTATATACAAAACCCCATACCTTTATCTTTGGTAGCATGGTGTCCCGGTGGCCTATTGAAAGAAAATGCAGCTTTAACATTACCATTCATAATCTCGTCAATACCAACCAATGATGCACCAACTGACATTTGTGCCACATCAAGGCTTATTGGAGAGATAACCGTATCCCCAGTACTAAGAAAAGTAGGGGTCTGACTATCAAGCGCCCTAATTTCATTTTCAACAAGCTGGATGTATTTCTCAGAATGAGCTAATGCTATTTCTGAGTTACTAGCCTTACGAACTTTTGGCCAAACTAAATCATATTTAAAGTCAGGATTGTTTTTTAAAGTATCTATGATGTCGAACAATCGCTCAGGTCTTTCTGGGTGACCTGAGCCAGTGTTGTGTTCTAAAAAGATATCATCATATAAAATTGCGACTGGAGTTTTAGCCATTAATGCATTATGGATCAAAAGTAGAGATGTGATGCTAAGGAGATAAACAACTACCTTTTTAATGAAAAACATATCCTTTATTTCGTATAATGTATATTATGTTAAATAGACTATATATCATTTAAAAGATCTTTGGCCCCTATGCGGTTAGCAACATCAGTTGCCTTTGCCAGATAAGCGTCTTTGTTATCTTTTGATAGTTTATGAAGCTGGATATATGTCTTTGCTAGATAATATTCCCCACCAGCGTCTATACACAGTTTTTCGAGCTCTTCTAACGTATTCATAGCTAGATCATATGCATCATCAAGAACTTCATACTCAGCCTTCAGTAAGGTTAATTCTGCATACTCACCTAAATATCCAGCCTTCTTATATAGCACTGATCCTTTCAATGAATATTCACGAGCCCTGTCATAGTATTTCAGATGCGCTGCGCTGCGTGCCAATTTATCATAGGACTCTGCACGTTCTTCATCATTGGATGATGCTTTTAATGATTTGGCATAGGATTCATATGCATCTTCATTCTTTTTTAATGATTCTTGTATGTTTCCCATCTGAATAAGAAATCTACGCTCAAACTGAACAAACTTTGAATTTCCAAGCTTTGCAGTTTCATACCCGTTATTAAATACACTAAATGCTTGATTTAGATCGTTTTTTTCCTTATGAGCTAATCCTTTAAACATTATAGCGAGCAGTTGATCAGCTGGATGCTGTGCTAATTTTTCAGATTTTTCAAACTGTTTAATTCCGTCATCTAGTTTATTTTCATTTACTAAAACTTTACCTAGACAAAATTCACCATCGAAAGCATTATCTTTACTTAATTTAATTGCTTCATCAGTTGCAGCTTTGTAATTATTACTTTGAATTGCTTTTTCACAATTATTTTCTAAGTTATAAGCATAAATATTGTTTATAAACAATAATTTAAATAATAATATTAATGTAAATTGTTTAATCATTAAGTAACTCCATTAGTTGTTTTTCGTTAATTATCTTTACTCCCAGCTCAACAGCTTTGTCTGCTTTTGACCCTGGATTATCACCAATAATCACATAGCTGGTTTTTTTTGACACACTGCCACTTACTTTTCCACCATTATTCTCAATTAATTCCTTTATTTGGTCTCTTGAAAAGCTTTCAAGAGTTCCTGTTACGACAAAGGTTTGTTGGTTAAGTTTTTGCTTATTGGATTCATTTTGCACCTGATCGTCCCACTTAACCCCAAACTGCACAATATTATTAATGACTCTCTTGTTAACATCTTCTTGGAAAAATTGATGTAATGATTGAGCTGCTACAGGCCCTATATCATTAATTTCTAGAAAATCGTCGATGGAAGCTTTCATTATATTATCCAAACTTCCTAATTTCTTAACGATGTCTTTAGATGTGGCCTCTCCCACATTTCTAATCCCTAGTGCATAAATAAATTTTGCCAATGTCGTTTTCTTACTAAACTCAATTGCTTCTCTCAAATTCTCTGCGGACTTCTCTCCAAATCCTTCCATTTTTTGTATTCGCTCATAATCGAGATTATAAATATCAGATATATTTTTTATCATTCCTTGTTCAAAAAAGTGATCTATAATTTTTGTACCCAAGCCTTCGATATTCATTGCTTTTCTAGATACATAATGAGATATGGCCTGTTTTGCTTGCGCTTCGCATTTTAGTTGCCCTGTACACCTTTGTGCTGCCTCACCATCCAATCTTATAACCTGAGAGTTACAAATAGGACAATATTGTGGCATTTCAAAAACTTTAGCATTAGATGGGCGTTTTTCCTTGATCACCCTAACGACCTCCGGGACAACATCCCCTGCTCTTCTCACTATAACGCTATCACCAATTCTGATATCTTTTCTGAGCATCTCATCCTCATTATGAAGGGTTGCATTTGTGACTGTAACGCCAGATACAAAAACAGGTTGTAATCTTGCTACCGGAGTAATAACGCCTGTTCTACCAACCTGAACATTTATGTCGTTTACAACTGTTTCAGCTTCTTCAGCAGGAAATTTGTACGCAATCGCCCATCGTGGAGCTTTAGAAACATAGCCTAAATTTTCCTGATTTGTAATTGAGTTAACTTTGTAGACAATTCCATCAATATCAAATGGCAGATTATTTCTTTTCTTTAAAATATCGTCATAAAAATATTGCATTTGATCTATTCCAATTACTCTTTGTGAGTATGAAGATATAGGAATACCAGCATTCTTTAAGTAATTTAAGATATCCGTATGGTTTTTGAATTCAAGATCCTGATCAATTTGACCGAGACTATATGCATAAAATTTTAATTTTCTTTTAGCAGTTATTTTTGGATCAAGCTGTCTAAGACTTCCTGCCGCTGCATTACGAGGATTTGCAAAAGTTTTTTGGCCTAAGCTTATTTGATAATCATTTAGTTCCTTGAAATCATTTTTATCCATTAACACTTCCCCTCTTACTTCAAGGGTCTGTGGATGATTCTCTCCATGCAGTTTAAGAGGGATCGTTTTGATCGTTTTTATATTATGAGTCACATCCTCGCCAACATTTCCATCACCTCTCGTTGCTGCATACTTCATTACTCCATTATCGTAAAGAATAGTTACCGCAAGTCCATCAAACTTTAATTCAGCATTAAATTCAACATCGTTTGTGTCGAGGGTGTCGTTAATTCTTTTATTAAAGGCTTCTAGCTCATCAACACCAAATGCGTTTCCCAAAGAAAGCATCGGCTTATTGTGCTGGATTTGATTGAACTCGCTAATCGGCGATCCACCAACTCTCTGTGTCGGAGAGTCTGAAGTAATCAATTCAGGATGAGAATCTTCAATATCTTTTAATTCTCTTAATAATTGATCATATTCATGATCAGATATTTGAGGTTCGTCGAGAACATAATAATTATGATCATGTTCCTGAATAACTGATTTTAGATAATTTATTTGTTTTTTAATAGCTTCAGTCATAGCTGATTTAGGCAAAGTATTTTTGTGCTTGGTCACTTCCAGGAATTAGATTATGTTTTTCCATTTCTTTCACAATTTGATTCATATGATTTTTAATTGCGGCCACATAAACAGAATCAATTTCTTTATTTCGCCCATCAACCATAACCGCATTTAATTTAATACAAAATTCATTCATTAAATTAACCATTTCTTCAAAAGCATCTAAGCTATTGGTTGTTGTGGGAATATCTAAACTCACGATAATACCTTGTATAAAAGAATCACTTTCTATTTTTAGGGGCTGTCTATTTAAACCCATAACCTTGAACATTTTTTGACCGTCTATTTTTGGATCAAAATACCAATGAAAATCTTTAAAGAGTCTTATATTGGCTTTATTAAAGAAGTCCTGGAAAGCACCAAAATGAAACGAGCTGTCTGTTTTAGGTTGAATTTTAACTAGAAAGTTTTTATTAATTAAGTTTTTAAATGTCTTCAACTCCTCAGCTCTTTCAATAATATCTTCATTTGATAGCCATATTTGATTGACATCTAATTGTTCTTTTATTTTTTCAATTAAGTTTAAAAAACTTTGTTTAACCTGTTCAGTAATTTCTAATTTTCTAGAAATTAGAGGCAATGATAATAAAATTTGATCAAAAGAAAAGCTTTCATCAATTGCTTCTCCTGTTGCCCAAAGATCATTATCTTTTCTGAGATAGAAACTTAATCTAAGGTCATGCAGATAAGAGGTTAAATTAAGATTTAATAACACGCTAGCCTCGCTTGTCTTATTCAAGGTTAGACTGACCACGGACTCAAAGTCCATGTTAATTTCATCAGGTAAGTTCTTCTTTAAAAACTCTTTTGAAACGGTTTGGCTTGATGGATCATGAACAATATAATCTTCCAGCTCTGGAGAATTATTAAGACTGCTATTAAATAACGGGTCTTTTTGTCTATGCATCGACTCTGTTTTCTTTTGCTTTGCTCGAGTTTTTTTTAGTTGAAGCCAGTTAAAAATTATCATGAATAAGATAATTGTTAATCCAAGAATTAACAGAGCAATCTGGATATCACTCATGAATTCACCTGAGAGGTTTTATTTTGAGAGGAATTTTTTGCGATGTTTAAATCTACCTCAACAATTTTTGAAACACCTGATTCTTGCATCGTGACTCCAATGAGTTGTTCAGCAAGCTCCATAGTAATCTTGTTGTGAGAAACATATAAAAACTGAGTATTAGAAGACATCTCTTTAACTAAGTCACAAAATCTTTCTGTATTTGAATCATCGAGAGGAGCGTCAACCTCATCTAGTAAACAGAATGGAGCTGGGTTTAATCTAAACAAGGCAAAAACAAGGGCTATGGCCGTTAAAGCTTTTTCACCACCAGATAGAAGATGAATCGTAGTATTCTTTTTACCTGGTGGCTGAGCAACAATTTGTAAACCAGTGTCAAGTATTTCATTGCCAAGAAGCTCAAGAGCTGCCTTACCTCCGCCGAAAAGCTTTCTAAAATAATCATTTAAATTTTGATTAACACTATTGTATGTTTCTTTGAGTTTTTCCCGAGTTTCACGATCAATTTTTCCAATCACATTCTCAAGCGTTGCACTTGCTTCAGTTAAGTCTTCAACTTGGGACGTTATATATTTTACTCTTTCTCGTTCACTATCTAGTTCAGAAACTGCAGCCATGTTTATAGGGCCTATACGTTCAATTTTTTGATTTAATTTTTCAATTTTTTCAGAAATCGAAGATGCATTTTCACCATTAATGTTATTTAAAATCTCTTCGTCATTAATATTAAACCTAGAGAACTCTTTTGCCGCATAATCAAAATCAATCTTGGTTTGTTGCTCTTTTAATTTCTCTGCCTGAAAAGAGTCACTGATGGGAGTGATTTCTTGAATTAAGGTAAGTCTGGATTGCTCTTTATTTCTAAGATCAGATTCTTTAATAGCTAATTGATCACGTTTATCTTTTAACTGAGCCTCAGCAACCTGTTTTTCTTTAAGAAAATTCCCTAGGTCTTGATTAAGTTCTTTATGTTTTTGTGCAAACATTTCTAGATTGAACTCACTTGAAGTTCTCATTAATGAATTTTGTTCATTGGTTAAGATGTCTTTTCTTTCAGATAAATCATTAATTTTCGTCTGAGCTAAATTAATCTTGTATTCTATTTCACGTTTTTCTTTCTCAGCATCATCAAAGATCTTTTTAGCTTCAATGAAGACCTGTTCTTTAAGATCCCTATCTGACACTAAATCTTTTAGCATATTTGCAACATCAGAAATTACCTGTTCAAGATCCTGAGTATTGCCATATTTAGTTTGTCGATCTGTTGATATTAATTCTTTTTCTTTATTTAATGTCGCTAACTCATGAGAGATGGTCTGAATTCTCTCAGTAGCAGTTGTTTTTTGATATCTTTGTCTTGAGAATTGAATTTCTAGAGCTTTGGTCTCTTTTTCAGCAGTATCACGATGTTCAATCAAATCATTTAACCGATCCCTATATTCATCTAATTTTTCTTTTTTGGAGGAAATCTCAGTAAGAATTAATTGGTTTTTTTCATTAAGCTTATTGAGCGTTACGCTAAGTTCATCAATTTTTGCTTTTGTTGCAAAAGCATCCACCGATAAATCATTATTTCCATGGATATATTGATAAAGCCTTCCGTAAATATTCCCTTTTATATCCACCAATGTCTGTCCTGGTTTGAGCTTTTGGCGATAAGTCTCTAAATTATTTAAATTTTCAATAATAAAGACATTGTGAGTCATTTCTCTAATAACAGACTGATGTTCAATGTCGGATTGAATTAGCTGACTTAAGGGTGTTAGGTTTTCAAAACCTGGACTATCTATTGTTGATTCATTTGTGGATGCCATCAATGTGATAGCAAATGTCGAATCACTTATATTCAAGTTAGATGAAAAGTATGCATTTGACTTAATTCCCATTACTGAATCTAGTGCTTTCGCATATTTTTCATCAATTTTCACCTTGCTGATTAAATTTTTATCTGACTGGATATCATTTGCTTTAAGCCACTCATTAATTTGCTCTTGATTCACCTGAGCATTAATTAAAGAATTTAAAGACTTAATTTCAGCCTCAACCTGGCTTAATTCGGTTTGAATATCTTGTCTTTCATCGTATAAAGTATCTAGCTCCTCAGAATGATTATCGATTAATTCTTTTTGCAAATGTATTTCTTGATTTAAACTATCAATTCGAGAATTAAGATCAGTAATTTGATTATCACCAGAGCTTGTTGCTTCATCAAGTAATGTCTTTTGGTTGTTCAATTCTAATTGAAGCTGCTCTACTCTTTTATCAAAGTCTTGAATCTTTCCATCCATAAAGGAAATCGTATTTTGATCTAATCTTAATTGCTCTCTATTACTTTGAAGTTTTTCTTCAATGGACCTATATTCAATATTGATTTGAGAAAATTCTAATTCAGCTTTTTTAAAAGCACTCTCTTTTTCTGAATAAGAATTTTGATAGTCATTTATATGTCGTTCATTTTCATTTAGGTCATTTTGCAATTGGATAAATAGGTCATTTAATCTCTCTAACTCGCCAGATATTTCCTTGATGCGATTGTCACTTTGCTCAACCTGATTTCTAGCTCTCTCCTCTTCGCTACGATTCGATTCAATCTTGCTTTCGACAGAACTAACTTTAGAACTAATTTCATAAAAATTAGCTTGAACAGGATTCAAGGCTTCATTTTGAGATCTAAGCTCTTCACGTGAGACATCAACTTCAAGTTCAGCTTTTGTCAGTTCGGATTTTTTTTGCTCTAATTTGATTTGAGATTGCTTTAATTTGTCTTGTGATTCTCGCCATAATAGTGCGGCTGATTCTTTTTTAAGAAAAGCCAATTGAGCTTCCAATTGCTTTAATTGATCTTTAAATAAATTATATTTTTTTGCTGCCTCTGCTTGGGCTTCTAGTTTAGTGATTGCTGAGTTAATTTCTTTTTCAAGATCCTTCACGCGCTGAAGGTTGTCTCTTGTGTCACGAAGTCGGTATTCCGTTTCTTTTCTTCTTTCTTTGTACTTGCTTATTCCAGCGGCTTCTTCAAGGAAGTTTTTTAACTCTTCTGGTTTTGCCTCAACAAGTTGTGAAACAGTATTCTGTCCAATAATGGCATACCCTCTTGTCCCTAAACCAGTTCCGTAAAATAGATCAGCGACATCTTTTCTTCGAACATTAATTCCATTAATAGAGTAAGTTGAGCCTTTATCTTTTTCAATTGTTCTTCTTACAGCGATTTCAGAATATTTAGCCCATTCGTTTGCCGCTTTATTTTCATTATTATCAAATAATAATTCCACACTGGCTCTAGAAATAGCAGGTCGTGTATCCGTCCCATTAAAAATTACGGATTCCATAGACTCACCTCTCATCTCTTTTGCTGAGGATGAACCGAGAACCCATTTGACTGATTCCATGATATTTGATTTGCCACAACCATTAGGACCGACGATGCCAACTAATTGGCCAGGAAGTGATATGGTGGTTGGATCTATAAAGGTTTTAAAACCAGCTAACTTAATTTGTCTTAACTTCAAATACTTCTCACTATGTTTTAATAGTTACAAAAAAATTATTGTATAATTGCAAAAATTTTTTTAAAGGTTATACACCACGATGAAACTTACAAAACTAGGAAGTAAGCCAACTGCACAACCGACTAAAGAGTTAGAAACGTTTAACAATCCGAATCCAAAAGGTGATTTTCATATCCATATGGAAATACCTGAATTTACTTGTTTGTGCCCAAAAACCGGGCAACCAGACTTCGCAACTCTCTATCTAGATTATATCCCTGATAAGCATTGTGTGGAACTGAAAAGTCTAAAATTATATATGTGGTCCTTTAGAGATCAAGGTTGCTTTCATGAGGCCGTCACCAACCAAATTTTGAATGACTTAGTAAAAGCAACAAAACCTCGCTATATGAAATTAACAGCTAAGTTTTATGTTCGCGGGGGAATATTTACGAACGTCGTGGTAGAACATAGAAAAAAAGGTTGGAAACCGCAACCTAAAGTTGATTTAGATCAATTTCCAAGTCAAAATAGCGTTGTTGTTTAAATAACTGGGGGTATAGCTCAGCTGGGAGAGCACTTGCATGGCATGCAAGGGGTCAGCGGTTCGATCCCGCTTACCTCCACCAAAGTAGGCTTTTAAATAATGAAATTATTAAATACACATCTCATCAATTATAATTTCAATATGCTTATTAATATCGAATGAAGAGTCCACAGGAATCGATAAAATGGTATCTTCTTTTCTCAAATTAAAGATATCAAACTGCCCATATATTTTTTCTTTATTGTCTATTTCAATTGATTTTACAATTCCATTTCTTGAACTTAGCATTTCTTTAATTGAAATGACCTCACAAGCATTAAAGTTCTCCGAATTGATATTTAAAAAAACAGACTGTTCATTCATTTGCACTTTTAAATAACCATAGATTAATGCAAGTTGATAATTATCATTAAGGAAATAAAAATGGATATCCGTTAAGAAGTCATTCATTGGATTATCAAATATTCGAATACTGGATTCAGATCCGCACATATCTTGGAAAAGATTTAACATTTTGAATGATGGGCGATCAGAAAATTTATCAGCGATATGCTTTGTTAAGGAGTTACACGAGTCAGATATGAAAGATATAGATTTAAGTATTACTTTTAACTGATTTATAAACTCTTGATTCCAATTAACTTCCAACTGAAGTTCTAAATATGGTTTTCTACTGTCTGAGTAAGTGATTGTCTTTTTAATTACCTCAGGATTAATAAGATGTGTTTTGTATTCTTGAAAAAGTTGGATTATCTCTTTGTCAGAATCTAACTTTTCATTTAAATCAGTTTGTATATCTGAGTAAACAATAAAAGAGATTGAGAATAAAAAAATAAATGCTAAATATTTCATTGGATTAATTGACGATAATTATCTGATAATGTTTTCCAAATGCTTTTTACTTTATCTTCACCTCCTGCATTAGCAGTTCCCATTCCACCAGTATGGGGCACTCCAAGAACAATACTATTGCCTATTTTAAATGGATCTAAATAAGTATCTTTGATATTAATTTTAGAGATTTTTTTAAATCTTCTTATGATATTATAGTTTGTCGAACCAACAGCAATAACAATATTTGCTTCAAAAACTTTAATAAAAGGTTCGATAAAATTTTCTATTGAATAAAGATAATCATGAATTGGTATTGATGCTGAGATGTTCCCCAATTTTATATATGGAAATAAATTTATAGCATAGGTTTGATGAAAATTAATACCAAAATAGTTTAACAAATATAATTGAAGTCTCTTGTTGGTTGGTAAGCTTAGGTCAATACCAGATTTAATCTTTTCTGGCGTATGGTCTTGTGAAATTAAAAAATCATATGAAGCCCAATCCTGAAGAATAATCAAAATCTTAGAATTAACATTGTGAGCACTTTTACTAATTGGTGAAATAAAATTTTCATCGTAATAGATTCCATTATCAAATTCACTCACCTTTATATATTTTCCTCTTAATAAATCCAAAGTATCAGATTCAATTTTCATTGAAATATTACGAATTAAATTAAGCTTTTCTGTAGGCATTTTTTGGTAATTATTTCTTGCTTATATTATTTATTTAGGAGTATATTTTAAGATGAATATTATCAAAATATCTATTTTTATAAGGAGATTCTTATGGATCTTTTCTCTACCTCACAAGAGAATATGAACTCTCAAGGCTTCACTTTAATGATGAATACGATGGGCTATGAAAATTTTTCTATAAATAACTTCTATTTAGAAAATGATAGACGAGGAACAGCTAAATCAAAAAATCTTTTAGAAAAAAATATGTTAGCTTTCATTAAAAAAAATGATGCTGAAAAAATAAAACTTGTTGCGAGAATATTGAATGCTTTTTTTGAAGTTCCTGATGCATTTAATTATTGGAGATTTAGTTTAGTTCTAAAAATATTTGTAGAAAATTATTATGAAGAAGATTATGGACTTCCAGAATGCTGGGAAAAAATAAACGAGTTTGGCAAGAGTAAAAAAAACTGCCTCACAATATTCAAGAAAATAAATCAACTTTATAGTGGTGGTGAGATTTCATCAGAACAATATCGAAATGGTATTCAAAGCTTTGTAATAAGCTATTTAGATTCAGCACTTAATGAAGGAGATGCCTATGATGATATTACGAACCTTTTGAGACTGATTGCTAACAATGATTACCTTGAGGGGGAAGCTATCTTAGACATACCTGAGGGAACTGGGGAATTGCTTTTAGCTTGCAGAAGAACATTAGAAGAATTTACAAGGATCTGTATAGATCTTCCTGAGGGTGTAAATAATAAAAATAAAAATTATTTTGATAGTATCGAGTGGGGTGATGTAGCAGATAGCCTAATCGAAGCAATGGGCTAATTGAAGATGTCTCCTATTTGCATTATTGAAAGACAAACAGAGGGTGGATCTTGGATCAAGGTGTGTGATGGCTCAAGCCACCCAGCAAACATTAAAAGATTGTTAGATTCCGCAGTAAAAGCATATCCGCAAAATAAAAAATTTAGAGCAATTGATTCAGTATCGAAGCAGTTGCTTGATATGGCATTTTCCTAATGCCTAAATCTAAACCATATGATCCGAATTCAAAATCCTTGTTCAAAATAAGTAGAAGCGGTGTTGAGCTTTTTTTGGATTGCCCAAAATGCTTTTATTTAAGATACCGCAAAACAGTATCAAGGGTCTCTGGTCCACCTTTTAACCTAAATATTGCTGTCGATGCATTATTAAAAAATGAATTCGATTCCTATCGAAAACAAAAAAAACCTCATCCATTAATGGAATCTATCAATATTGATGCCATTCCCTTTCAGCATGAAAATTTAGATAAATGGAGACATAATTTTTCAGGTGTTCAATTTGAAGATCAAAAACGAGGCTTTTTATGGTTTGGTGCAGTTGACGATATTTGGATTCATAATAAAACTAAAAAACTGATCGTAGTTGATTACAAAGCAACTTCAAAAAGTAGTGAAGTGAATATTGATGCTGATTGGCAAATTTCTTATAAAAACCAAATGGAATTTTATCAATGGCTACTTCGCAAAAACGGCTTTGAAGTAAATGATCAAGGATGGTTTGTATACTGCAATGGTGATGCATCAAAAAATCAATTTAATAATACCCTTCACTTTGATATCAAAATGATTCCCTATGAAGGAAATGGCAGTTGGATTGAACCAACATTAGATAAAATCAAGATTTGTCTTGACTCAGATGATATTCCTCATTCATCATCAAATTGCAAGTATTGTGAGTATATTCATAATGTAAATAATTCAAATGACCTACTCTCATAATAGATATTTTTTATGTTAAATTTTAGAGAGATTTAGCTATGGAGTTTCATAGCTTTGTTTCTCTTGAAAGAGATATTTTTTAAACAAGATGATATTTCACAATCTTGTGGAAAATTTGTGGGAAAAAAGAAAATTTGTTATGTGAATCGCGATTTAAACGGAATTAATTGAAGATTTTTATTGAGGATACCTCCACCAAATTAAATATTTATCTAGCTGATTGAATCACTTTTTTTCAGTCTCTTTGGTTTCATTGATATTTGAATCAACAGGAAGCATTTTATTACCATCCCACCTTTGACCACACCAGCACACACCCTCCTCATTGATTATACAAGTCCCACTTCCACAACACCTCTTATCCTCCATTTATTACTCCTTACTAATTAAATGTAATTTCTAAGAACCTAATAGATCGTAAAAGTGCATTTTAAAAGTTAGGTTTTTTAATAAAAATGACACATACTGTAGCTAATGTATTTAAGACAGAGAAATTACTATGGTCAAAAAATGAAATTAATAATTCTCAATTATTGGCTTATGCTAAATGAATAATGATATCAATAATGTCGATGTAATCATCATTGGAGCAGGAATTGCCGGTATTTCTTCAGCATATTACCTACAAAAACATTTTCCTGACCTCAAGTACATAATCATTGAATCAAGAAGTGATCTTGGAGGCACTTGGGATCAGATGACTTTTCCTGGGGTGCGCTCCGACTCGGATATGTACACATATGGATACACATTCAACCCCTGGAAAGGTTCAATAATTGGAACAGGAAAAGATATTAAGCTGTATCAGAATGCTACTGCAGAAAAATTCAATATAAGAAAAAATATTTTATTTAATACTTCTGTTGAATCACTTGCATGGAAAAATAATCAATGGACAACTAAAACAAATAAAAAAAACTTTCAAAGCCAGTACGTTATTTGCTGTACTGGTTCCCGTGATTATAGTCAGCCAAATTTTCCTAAATTTAAAGGAGAAAGCAAATTCAAAGGAGAGATTGTTCATACTCAGTCATGGGGAAATACAAAATTTAAGGGAAAAAATGTAGCTATCGTTGGAAGTGGTTGCACAGCAGTCACAATGACACCGGCAATAGTCAAGGAAGCAAAATCAGTCACTTTGATTCAACGAAGTCCTGCTTGGATTGTAAATGTAAATGGCAATGAAAAATCGAATAGGCTTTATAAAACTTTTGAAACATTGGTTGATTATGCTTTGAGTAGAATGTTCAAGAAAAGTTATAAAAAGAAAGTTTTATCGAAGTACTCTAATTATTATAACGATACCAATATCCCATCATATGGTTATTGGAATCAGCGACCAGCCTGTAGTCTAAATAATGATTATTTTGATGCTTTCAAATCAGACAAAGTCTCTGTAGAACATACAGGAATCAATAATTGGGAGAAGAATGGTATTAAGTTACAGAATGGTAAAACTATTGGATGTGATCTTGCAATAATGGCGACAGGGCTTAATGCTCAATTGTTAGGTGGAATTAATATCTTTGTAAATGAGAAAAAAATTAATCTCAATAAAACAAGCTGGTATAGAGGTATGATGTTTAGTAGCATCCCTAACCTTTTTGCTCATACAGGTTACATTAACTTTAGCTGGACTGCTAGATGTGAGTTAGTGAGTGAAAGGATATGCAAGACAATGAAATTCATGAAAAAAAATAAATTTACTTACTGTGAACCAAAATATATAGGTGAAAAATCTAAACCAGCGATAGAAGCAAATTATGTCCTCAGGTCGATGGATAAATTCCCTAATAGAACATATAAATTCGATAACAGGAATTATTTAATGGAGTACATGAACTTTAAATGGGCGAAGATAAACGACGGGGTGCTAACTTTCCACTAAACTAAGGATATAAACACATGAAACTTGAATCATTAGCTCTACATCATGGGTATGAGCCAGAACAAACTACCAAAGCAGCAAATACTCCCATATATCAAACATCGGGGTTCACTATTGATGATACGCAACATGGCGCCGACCTCTTTGATTTGAAAGTTGAAGGAAATATTTATTCAAGAATCGGTAATCCAACAAATGCTGTTCTGGAGCAAAGAGTAGCTGCAATGGAGGGTGGTATTGCTGGGTTATCCTTAGCTTCAGGAATGTCAGCGATTACTTACGCTGTGCAATGCATTGCAGGCCCAGGTGACAATATTATTAGCACCAACCAATTGTATGGTGGAACATATAATTGCTTCACCCATAGCTTCCCAAAACAAGGAATTACGGTAAAGATGGTGGATGGTGCAGATTTTAATGCCCTTGAGGAAGCCATCGATGAAAATACTAAAGCTTTGTATTGTGAATCTATAGGCAACCCTTCTGGAATAATCATTGATATACAAAAATTTGCTGAGATTGCTAATAAATACGGTATTCCTCTTATTGTAGATAATACTGTAGCAACTCCTTACATATGCAGACCTATTGATTTTGGTGCCTCAATAGTTGTTCACTCTTTAACTAAATATATTGATGGTCATGGCTCTACAATTGGCGGCATGATTGTAGATTCAGGAAAATTTGATTGGACGAAGGAACCAAAAAAATTTCCCATGCTGAATGACCCTGACCCCTCTTATCATGGTGTTGTTTATACTAAAGAATTCAAAGAGGCTGCATTCATTGCCTGTTGCCGAGTTGTTCCTTTAAGAGAAACAGGTGCATGCTTGTCGCCACACAGTGCTTTCTTAATAATGCTTGGGCTTGAATCTTTAGGTGTCAGAATGGAGCGACATTGTGAAAATGCGCTTACACTGGCTAAATACTTAGAAAATCATGATCGTGTGGAGTGGGTTAACTATGCCGCCCTTCCAAATGATAAATATAACAATGTATGTCAAAAAATAACTGGGGGGAAAGCGTCAGGTATTATTAGTTTTGGTATCAAAGGTGGGATGAAGGCAGCAACAAAATTTATTGATGCTCTTCAAATGATTCTAAGAGTGTTAAGCATGGGAGATGCAAAATCTCTCGCATGTCACCCCGCCTCCACCCTTCATCGTCAGTTAAGTCCGGAACAACTGGCATTAGCAGGTGTTAGTGAGGATATGATAAGGATATCGGTTGGTATTGAGCACATCGATGACATAATTGCTGATGTGGAGCAGGCTATTCAAGCTTCTAAAATATAAGCTAGTTAATTATCGACAATTTATACACTTTCCTTCGGTCTTGTCCCAATTTTTTACTGTATCAAGACCGACCACATCTTTAAAATTAGCATTATTTATTTCAGCTGCATTTAAATCAGCGCCGGTCAAATCAGCACCGGTCAAATCAGCTTGAATTAATTCAGCCCTATTTAAATTGGTATTTTTTAGATTTGCTCCTTTTAAATTAGCAAATTTAAAACTCGCTATATTCAAATTAGTATTTTCAAAATTAGTATTTTCAAAATTTCCACCAGTTGAATCAAACTTCATCTGTCCCATCGGTTGATTGCCAACATCTAAACCTAAATCAGCATCTGATACATCGGCACCTGACATATCAACTTTTCCAAGCGTGCCTATCAATCTAACACCTTTTAAAATAGCATTACGAAAACTTGTATTACCAAAAATAGGTTGAAATATAGTTGCCATCGAAAGATTAGCTCCATTAAAATTTGCCTCCTCTAATCGAGCTAAATTGAGATACGCTCTTTGTAAATTTGCACCAGATAAGTTTGCTCCCCTTAAGTCGGCTCCAAAGAAGCTAATATTGACCATTTTACAATGTGTTAAGTCTTTCTGACTCAAATTTAAATACCCAAGATCAAGATTGGATAAGTCACATTCGGGGTCATTATTCAATATATCGTCGACCTCTTCTTGAGTTATTTTTTTTCGATCATCATTGAATGTCGTTGAAAAAAATACCTCAGCTTTTTGAATCACCTCTTGAGGATTTTCAAGGAATATTTCTTTACCAGATTGATTACCGAAGCAATAAGTTTTGCCTCCAACCACCTCGCTAACTGAACAATCTGTAGCCTGGAAATTACCTTCAGAGAGACTTGTTGCGCAGAAGTTATTAAATTCTTCACCGTAAACTGAAAGATTAAATGTGATGAGTATCGTGATAAAAATTTTTTTCATAATGATAAATTAACATTATTTGAACATTTTTTCTAAATATAAATAAATTACCCATTTTTATTTAAGGGAGTAACATAAATGATATGAAAGATGCTTACTTAAACATAAGTGAGATCGCACATTCGCTCAAAATTGACCATAAAACACTTATGCAATGGGTTGATGCTGGCAAATTTCCCCCACCAAAAAAAATAATCAATGATCGCTTTACCATTTGGAGTTACGCCGTTATCGAAAAATGGATTTCAGAACAAAAAGAGCAGCAGGATTGGTTTAATGATATTGATCCAGATTCTTAAAGGTCTTGCTGTGAAATAGAGCTTAAATTTTATTATTCTTATTGTAAAAAATCGTCTTGAGAATAGTGAGAATGAAGTGCCCAATTATAATTGAATAGATAATATGTGTAACAAAATGAGCTCCTCGCAAAACCTGCACGCTTGATACTGTAAAAATCAATAAATAGGTAAAAAACCATACTTGAGTTTTCATTTTTTTAACGAATAATATTGATAAAATCCAAATAAAAGACGAAGCATGAGCTGATGGCGAACATTGTCCATTGCTCCAATTCATTGGAATAGAGTCTAATATTCTTAAATATAGGCTTTCACCGCCATAAATAATCAACTCCCTAGGACAGTGCATTGCTGATAACTCCCTGCTCCACCAAATAGCGAATGGAATAAGGATTGAGGCTATAGAAATAAATAATAAATCCCGAGTCGTGAACCAGTTTTGATAAAAATTTTTATTAAACAAGACTGATGTAACTAATGCAATCCATATCGATATGGCAAACAATATGGATAAATATTTTGGATAATCATGCAAGATGATTCCTAACGACTTGTTTGCACCTTGGAGTATGAATTGATTTTGATTGGGATTAAAAAAAAGGTCAGAAAAAAAAAGATCAAAATCAGTGTATTGACTTAATAATGCTACAAATAAAAAAATACCTAACAATGACCCAATTGATTTCAGCATTTAATCTCCTAGAGTGATCATGGAACCTTCAGCATTCATATATGCGTTTGTCTTAACTTCCGTCAATCTTAATAATGTATCGCTTATATCGTAATGAGTATATGCCTCATCTTTTAAAGTAAATGTTGCTTCATAATCAACATCACTACTCCCCTCAGGGGCCCATAAGAATACCGGGACATGCGTTTGTTCTTTGGGAGCTATGGCTTTTGGCAAACCGTGAAGATATATTCCATTCTCACCTAACGATTCCCCATGGTCAGAAACATACAACAAGGTGACTTCATATGTATCGGTAAATTTTTCTAATTCTTTTATTAATGTACTAAGAAAATAATCCGTGTAAAGAATGGAATTATCATAAGCATTATTGATTTCCTCATTAGAGCATTTGGTGATGTCATCCACGTTACATGCTGGTATAAATTTTTCAAATTCCTCTGGGTATCTCTTATGGTAAGCTGGCCCATGACTGCCCATTTGATGCAAAATAATTAAATTATCCACTTTTGGATTTAAGACCTTGCTAATTTCATTGATCATCCCGACGTCCCTACATTCTTCATCACAAATACTATTATTTTCATTCGTTTTAAAGCTTCTATAGTTGACACGATCTGCAACATGTTTGCTATCTGAATTATTATCAAACCAATGAATATTGACATCTTCAACTGGCATGACATCAAGAACATTTGCCTTATATTGTGACGTAGAAGCCTTGAAGCTTTTAGAGTCTTGAAGAGCAAACATGCAAGGAACAGAAACAGCTGTTGATGTTCCGCAGGCAGTAAAATTCGAATAGGAAATTAAATTTTTTACTTTTTTTAAGTTTGGAGTTGTGTCTCGCTCATAACCATTAATTCCAAACCGATCATATCTTGCTGTTTCGCCAACCACCAAAACAATTAATTCTTCTCGCTCATGATGCTCATTCAATTCTGCGATCTGTGAATAATATTTACCATCATCAAAATTTTTATTTATAAGAAAAGTTTCACTTGAAAATTTTAATAAATTAAACAAACCATACCCAGGGTTATTGAGATATCTAACCTCCTTGTGTTCTCTTAAAAAATCAGACATATCTTTGGATAATGTCCAGCTTATGGATAATAAAATTACTAATGATAAAAGAATAAAATACAACCTACTAGTTAAAACTGATGTGTAAGATTTGGATGGAAATAAATTAAATCGGTTAATAACAATGATAATTAAAATAAAAAACATTAACAGGGAGCTGGCCGAGGAAAAGTTTATTAAATCTGATGCTTCATTAATATTAGTTTGAAATATGTTTCTCCACATACCAACATCAAAAATGGTCCCAAATTTGAATAAGAACAAATTAAATATACCGCTACTAATAACAACTATAAGAACCGTGTATTTTGTTGGAATAAAAAGATTGATAAAGGAAATAAATACAAGATGTAACAAAAAGAAAAAAACATATAGCCAAATCTGAAAAATAAAATTTGAATCTGCAAAACTTTGATGAATTGTTAGAAACAAATGGTAATTTCCTGCTAGAAATGTTACCAATAAAAACCACAGAAAATTGCGATTATTTCTGAATGGCTGAATACTAATGTTTATTAAATGTTTGATCGGTACCATCTAATTTTTCGAGTTTCTTTGAATAGGGATCGCCAACAATAATACTATCTTGCAGAAAATTATCACTGAATAAACTCTCATGCGATAAGAATTTGTCATACCTTATATCTAGAAAATCGGTATAGCTATAAATAAAATCTGAATTATTGTATTGACGAATAAACATTGAAGGATTATTAAATTTTGATTTTAATTTTTCGTTATCGCCAACCCAAAAAAGGAATGGAATTGCATACATGCCTAATGTAGGTGTTGCCTCATTTCTTCCCTGAAATTGATGGTCGCCTACATCATAGACCTCTTCGCCGTGGTCAGAAAAATAAACCAGGCTGCTATTCTCTATTTTGGCTGATTTCAGCATATCAATTAACTCATACACAACATAATCATTATATAAAACGGCATTGTCATAATGATTGATTCGTTCCACTTTATCTTTTGGGATTTTATTATCTAGTGATGAATCATCATTAAAGTTTTTAAAAGTCTCAGGATATCGATATTTATAGCTCATATGGGTCCCTATCAGGTGAACAAAGATAATCTTTTTCTCATCTTGTTTACTCAGCAACTCTTGATATGGTTTAAATACTTTTTCATCAAAACTATAAGAGTTTTGGCTTCTTGCATTATTTAGAAAGAACTGTTTATCAGTTTGTTTAGCAAATGATGTCAACATGGTATTTCGAGTCGTTAATGTTTGCTGATTAGATATCCAATAAAGCTTATACCCGGCTTGTTTTAAAATTGACATCAATGAAGGTTGAGTCTTATATAGGTCTGGATTAGATTGATCAGCGAAGGTAAGAACCTGCTCAAGACTTTCAATGGTATTGGGCCGGGATGAAAAGACATTGGTAAATACTTCTAGCTCACTCTTGATGGACTCAAGCTTGGGGTTTGTTTTTCTTTTATACCCATATAAAGACATGTGTAACCTAGAAGTTGACTCGCCAATGACAACAACATGGGTCGCAGGTGTTTTGACTTCATCAACAATCAAACCACTAACGGTTTGATTTTGATTTAATTCATTGAGGTTTTTTTCAACCACTTCAATCTCACGCTGATAATCTATATATGCGCCAATCAATTGATACGGCGATGCCACTGACATATGTCGATGAACATTTGCCGTAAAAGCATCAAAGGATCCTCTTTTAACCCACCTTTTAGTCGGAGCAGTAAAAACTAAGGCCAAAATAATTGCAGCAAGAATTAGTTTTCTTTTATTAGATATGTCAAAATTTTTCACCCCCTTCCAAAAATAGAAACAGGCAATTAAGTAAACAATAATTAGAACAAACACACTCAAAGAGAAATAGTTTTGCAGATACTCTTTAGACTCCGCTATATTTGATTCGAAGATTATAAAAAATAAGCTTTGTGTTAATTCCTGTTTGTATATAATCGCATAAAAGACGCCAGGAAGTGCGAGCAACACAAACAGTATTCCCATGTATAAAGTTATTTTTTTGGCCTTATTTGGAAAAATAATAACTGGCATTGTCCACAATAGAGAGATGGCAGCAATATCCTTGAGAGCCTCAAAATTAGAATAATGAAAAAAGGATAAATATATCTGTGCTGCACCCGTGATAAATACAAAAAACAGGTAGCTATATAATAATCTGGTATTCAACAAATCCCCCTCCCAAGAAGACCTAACAGAGGATAATAACAGAAAAATTATGTTTTTTTTTAAAAGCCTTTAGACTTAAAAAATAAATAAAAAAGGATTCCAAGCAGACAAATGGGTAGAGCTAAAATAAATGATTCTTTCGGTGTATTAAAAATACTTTTTAATGCTTCGCGGTAATAAAAACCAACCATCAATAAGATTAAAAAAAGACCTAAAATGCGAGCAAAATCTGACTCCATAATCAATTGAGTCGTTTATCAGTGTTTCTAGCTTGCTTGAGAAGAATGTTTTCCATCTCAGTCTCTTTAGCGCTTCTTTCCTTCCAGGAGATAGCTTTTGATGTGGCATAGTGACCCTTGTATTCCTCTTTAATTAACTTGTTATACTTCCACCCCTCAATCAGCTTCTCATTCCCCTTGCTGTCACTCCAAGAGATTTTTGTGGTGGTTGGCATAATGTCATAGTAATCAGCAGGAATCTCCACCACATCATAGCCAATCGAATTAAGTTTACATATTAGATCTTCCGCTCCAACATTGGATTCAAGGATCTCATCTTCAGTAAGCTGAAAAGCTTCAATCTCAGGATAGGTTTTGGCCAGATAGATTTGCAAAGGTGAGCCTTTAGGGATAACAACACGATAAATTAACTCGCCATTAACTTCCTTCGTAAAAAAATCCCAGTAGCTAACTGAACCTCTATGCCATATCTCCTCTGCCGAAGCCTTGATCACAATACCGTGTTTTTCCAGACTTTCATCTTCATCATCAAATAAATTAAAATCTTCTGACATATGTATATCCCAAATTGAATGCTATGAATGATTAGTGAATGCTTTAAAAGTTGCCTATTCTTCCAAATAATTGCTAGTTTGTCGAATCAAGATTTCTCTTTTGAATAATAGGCCGCTATAAGAGACAAGAATCCCATTAAAGAGAGATAATAACCCACGTAATCAAATCCAAAATTATTAGCAAGCCACAGAGCGATAAAAGGTGCAAATGAAGCTCCTAAAATACCGGACAAATTAAATGACAGCGAGGCTCCGGTATACCTCACCTCGGTTGGAAAGACATTGGACAACATGGTCCCCAAAGGTCCATAAGTTAACCCCATTAACGCCATTCCAATAAATAAGGTCATCATTACGCCAATCGAATGAATGTTGATCACCTCTTCTAGAAATAAACCAAATACCAAAATAAAAAAGGATGTGCCAACCATCATTTTTCTTGGGGTTAACTTATCGGCAAAATAAGCGGATATTGGAATCATTCCAGCGAAAAAGAGTATCGAGTAAAGCTGAATTACGAGAAATTCCTCATCAGTAAAATTGAGATGCTGAATCGACCAACCTGCAATAAATACAGTCATCAAATAAAAAATTCCGAAGGTGGCGATGCCGGTGAACGCGGCTAAAAATAAAGGTAGTTTTTGCTCTTTAAATATATTTGCTATTGGAACATTTTGATGAAGTTTTTTGTTTTTACTAGCTTTAATGAACTCTGGTGTTTCAGAAATTTTTAATCTGATATATAGACCAATTGCAATTAATACTGCGCTAGCAATAAATGGGATTCGCCATCCAAAGTCAAGAAAATCTTCCTTGCTCAACATTTCACTTAAAATTAAAAAGATTCCGCCAGACATTAATAAACCTAATGGTGCACCCAATTGTGGAAACATTCCAAACCAAGCACGCTGACCCTTCGGTGCATTCTCAACAGCCAACAAGACTGCCCCTCCCCATTCACCGCCTAAGCCAAAACCTTGACCAAACCTGCACAAAACAAGCAATATTGGTGCCAAAATCCCAACAGAATGGTAACTGGGGAGTAATCCAATCATAATGGTCGACAAACCCATCGTCAGTAAAGCAGCAACAAGTGTAGCCTTTCGACCAATTTTATCGCCAAAATGTCCAAAGAAAGCAGAGCCTAAGGGTCTGGCAAAAAAAGCAACCGCAAATGTGGCTAATGATTGCAGCATTTGTGTAGTTGGACTTGATTCTGGAAAAAATAAATAAGGGAAAACCAAGATGGCTGCATTGGCGTAGATATAAAAATCAAAAAATTCAATTGTGGTGCCGGCTAGGCTAGCAAAAAGAACTGTCGATTTTGAGTTTTTGTGGATTTCAGCCATTACATTGATAAAATTTTTAAATTAAATACAATGAAGAAAATACAATGAAAAAGTCCAAAACTCAAACAATTATGATAAAAAATCTTTCAATACTCTTTTTTTTTATTCTTTACACCAACTATTCTTTCTCTGAAATACAATACTTTCTTGATGAAAAATATCACAAAAACACATTTTCGATTAGCATTAACGGCATAAAAAATGTATTTTGGTCGCCAGGGTCTCAACTTGATAAAGCAATTGAAAGCTACAATAAAATAAAAATCTATAAATGTTCAGCTGATAAGTATTCTACAAAGGTTTTAAAAATTTACCCGGACTCTTTCTATAATCCTCAAATGAATATTTTTCAAACTGACCTTAAAGTACTTAATATTAATAATAGTGGTCAAGTTGTAAATAGTTATAAGGTGACACATAAGACAGTTACCAGGATGATGGCTTATGAGGCAGAAATTGCTAAGCATTATGAAGGATTAATTAAAAAATTTATGGATGAAGAATCTACAAAAAACAGCATGAATGAAGAGCTAGTAAGTGGTCGAATTTGTTTTCACGACTAAATATATTTGATAGATACTTAATCGGGTACAAATCTCAATACAGCGCTGTTAATGCAGTATCTTTTCCCTGTCGGGGGTGGCCCATCATTAAAAACATGACCTAAATGAATCCCTGAGCTAGCGCTTAGGACTTCAACCCTCATGCCATCGTCATGAAATGATAATGCGCCTGGAATTGGATCAAAGAAGCTAGGCCAGCCTGTTCCGCTGTCAAACTTCGTATCGCTTCTAAACAATTTAGCCCCAGTGAGTGGGTCTACATAATAGCCTGGCTCTTTGTTATCCAACAATGAACCTGTGAATGGATATTCGGTACCACTTTCAAAAGCGATTTTTCTTTGTTCCGGAGTCATAGTTTGCAGGCTAACCCATTCCCAGAATCTCTTTTTATCTCCGTCATAGCCTGTATATCGAGCAATTTCTTGTTGGTTTTTGGTCATAACTATCGTCGGAGTGACCACAATAGGCTCATTTAGCTGAATTGACGAATCATTAAAGTCATAAGTTTCGGTAAGCGCAACTTCAGACTGCCACGCGTCTGTAACATCCTTTTTAAAGCGATGACAGGAGGAGCAATCTTTCGCCTCGTAAACAACAACTTGTAATTCTTGAATGACTTCTGTGGTTATATGTTCTTGCTTCATTTTTCTGGCCTCTAACAAAGGAGCAATACTCACTAAAAAGATAAAAATTATGGGAATTGCTAGGTAATTTTTCATAGGTTAAAGATTATAAATCATAATATATTTAATAGATTATTTTTGTAACATAATGTTCAAAATTAAATAAATAATTATTATTTTCAATAACTTATTAATATTTATTAATGTAATTAATCTAAATATTTTCATTGAAATAAATTTTATTTCACGTACTCTAATAGTCATGAGTAAATTTGATAAGTTAATATCTCGTTTCCACACTGACTCTGTACGCTGGGATAAGCATAACAAGGATATCATTCCTCTTTGGGTGGCAGATATGGACTTTGAGACCCCCCAATGTGTTATTGACGCCATGACAAAAAGGCTCGATCATAAAGTTTTTGGTTATACCCACGCACCTGATCACCTCAAAGAAGAAATTACTCGATATATTCATGATCAGTTTAATTGGAGTATTGAACCTGAGTGGATTGTTTTCACCCCTAGCCTGGTCTCTAGTCTTTATTCCATTGCACAACAAATCACCCAATCCGACGAGCATCTGTTGACACTAAAGCCGGTATACCACCATATCCTTCAGGCGGCTTCCTTCTCTAACAGAGACTTTTCCGCAGTCCCGCTAGAGACTGATAATCGTCGACTAATCCTTAGCGAGGACGGACTAAAGCATTACCAACAAAAGAATACTCGCTTGCTGCTTTTCTGTAACCCCCATAACCCAGGCGGGTCTGTGTATTCTCATGCAGAACTCAATGACATTGCAGCCTTTTGTGTCAACAATGATATTGTTATCTGTTCGGATGAAATTCATTGCAATATGGTTCATGCTGGACACCAGCATATCCCCATTGCCAGCTTATCTGAGGACATTGCTGACCAATCCATCACATTAATGTCCTTGAATAAGGTATTCAATATCCCGGGAGTTGGCTTAGCTTGGATGATTTGCAAAAATAAAGACATACGAAAGAAGATACAAGCGCAAATTGGAACCCTAATTCCTGATCCACAAATTTTCAGCTACATCAGTACCCAGGCTGCTCTTCATCATGGGGAACTTTGGCGACGAGAACTTGTTCAATACCTTGAGAACAATAAAAAATTACTTCAAACTCACATTACAGAGATGCAACCATTAGAGCTATATACGATGGAAGCTAGTTATTTAGCGTGGATTGATTGTAGTCAATTAAGAACTAAAGATCCGGCGCAATTATTCTTAGATCATGGGCTTGCGTTGCAACCAGGATCGATGTTTAAACAAGATGACCATGTAAGAATCAATATCGCCACACCCAAATCCATTCTCAGTGAAGCTTTAAACAGAATGCATGCCGCTATAGATACCCTTCAAGGCTAAAATAAATCTTTCAGTTTTTTTAATTCTTTAATATTCTCAATATCACCAAGCTCAGACTCAATTTTTTTAATGGCCTTTTCAGCTTCTTGATCAATTTGTTCTTTTAAGTCTTTTTCAAGATCATGCACTAAATTTTTAAAATTAATCGCTCTCTTTAAGTCTTTTTCCATGGAGTCAACAAACACTCTCATCAATTCATCTGCCAACAACCCATTCTCTTTTGCCCCGATGTTATTTAATTTAATATTGGGTAGCTGGACTGACAAAGTCTGACTCGAAGCAAACGGCATAGCAGCCTCAACTTCGGTATTAATCATTTCAAAGGAGCGAATAATAATTTTTTTACTTTGCTGGGTTTTCGATTGGCTAGAGATTTTATCCTGCTCACCAATTGGCTTATTTTCTTTATCACTATTTTTTTTCTTTAAATTTTTATCTAAGTTTTTTTTCAACTCAACAAAGTTAGTTTTGCCATCATTGAACTCATACAAGATATTTGCATGATTAATAAAAACTCTTTCGATAATGACCACATCATCTAAAATACTGCTCACATCAATATCCAGCTCAGCTTGGTCAAAACGGAAAGCGTATTTGGTCTGAAATCCTACTGGATTACCTTGTTGGTAATTATTAAGAGCGCCAACACCCTCTTTTAAATTTAGTTTAACCTGAGCTAGGCTCACATTGGTCTGTGTCGCCTCTGAAATAGATGTAACAATAATCTCTCGGACAATTTCATCAAGATTATCTTTTAAAAAAACGAATAATCCTGATATCACTATCAAAACAATCAATAAAACAACTAACAACTTTTTCACAATAAAAACCTAAAATTACTATTCTTAAATCATATTAATTTGTCTTTTTTTTTTAGTCAATTGACATTAGGAAATTGATATCAGATCACTGAAGCAAATTACATGCTTATATTTAGTCCATAGGTATTTTAAGATAGATTAAGTGCCCAAAGAAATTGTCATGTATCAGCTCATATATCGAGACTTAGGTGGAGCATCTAAAATAATAAATTCACTTTAAAATTCATCTAAAAGTTGTTAAATGTTATTAAAATGCTGTTATCTTTTAATTTTTTCAATTAATTGTAAGATTTCAATTCGGCGGCCTTGGTCTGCATCCTCACGCCCGGGTCTGCCTGGTGCCTTTCTTGCCTTGTTTAAATAAGCTTTTGCCGCCTCAAATTCCCCTTTGTCGATCAAAAAATCTGCATAAAAAAAGTTGGAGTCAATACCATTGGGATTTAAAGACAACCCTTTTTTAAGGTACTCATTTGCTTTTTCAGAATCCCCAAATCCGATAGGCCAACCAGGGACCTGATAATATAAAGAACCTAATGATGTATAAGCTGAGCCCTCTAATACATCGCCGTCAATTTCTATTGCCTCCTCCAGATGTTTTTTTGCACTTTTGACATGACTCAAAGCTGTTGGATTAATTGTACTTAACGAGCCAGCATAAGATGCTTCAATAATGGCATGCCAGATGAGTATTTCTGGCTGATCGGGATAGATTGCTAATTTCTCATTTGCTATATCTAGAAGCTGTTCAAGCCCCTCTTGCTTACTGCTTTTGCTATTTAAATAATTAAATTTTGCCCACTCATTTTGCATCAATCTCATATCATCAACCCAGTCCGCCATAACTATCACGGGTGAAAATATAAAAATAAATAATAAAATTTTTTTCATTCTAATTTCCTTTTTTTAATAGATACTTCTTGATCACTGGAAGTTGTTTAGCCAATGCCTTATCTAGGATAGATGGAAATAAGTCATTGATGATAGTGAATAACCTTTCTTTAAAGCCAATCCTCTTTTGCCAGGTCGGCTGAAATAAGAACTTAACAAACTCCCTTGCTACCTGGCTGGGTAAATCCATGGCAGTTTTCGTTTCCCTATTAAACTGCTCAACTAAAGTGTTATTAAAAGGCGTCTTTGTAGCTCGAGGCGCAAAGTATCTGACTAGGATACTGGTGTCAGCTAACTCGCGACGCAAGCTTTGAGAAAAGCCACGCAATCCAAACTTAGTGGACGAATAACCAACAAATCCAGGAAAACCTAAATATCCAAAAATGGATCCTGTGTTAATGATTTGACTTTGGTTTTTTTTAAGTAATGGCAGTAATTTTTTTGTTAAAAGCATCGGTGAAGTCAAATTAACATTAATTAAATTCTCAATCGTCTCATCAGATTGGTTTGAAAATAAATCAAAATCATTCATTCCGGCATTGTTAATTAATAAATTTATTCCACCGTTTGCATCAGCGGCTCGATATATTTGATCTCGAACATTGCTGATACTCACATCACCCGCAATGCATATTCCATTTTTGAGTTCAAGATCATCTTGCAGTTGTTTTAAAACAATTTCATCCAGTCCATTTAATATTACGAAATCAATGTATGGCTTCATGGCCTTGATCAGCTCACGCCCTATGCCACCAGCTGCCCCTGTAATAACCAATCTCAAGCGATTTGGATTGCTCATTTAAATGACTCCATCTGAGGAATAGTTCTAAATATATCCCCATATAATTTAAAAATATCCTTAGCAGACTGAATGATCGACTGACGATCTTCTTTGTTTTTTAATTGATTTACCAATTCCTCAAAAAACTGAACATGTTCAAGATCTAAGGAACCATGTGATAACAGGTAGCTAAATGCTTTATTGGGTAATCCTAAGGATTTCTTTAAAGCTTCTGCAGCCTCTGTCGCTAGCGCAGTACTTGTCCCTTCCAGAACAAAAACCATCCCAAAGAAACCAACCGGATTTTTTCGATCTATCTGATGATAGGCATACCTGACCATCATCTCAGTTGTAAGGTGCGGGGTAGAGTTTTTCACCAGCTCTGGATCAAATCCACAGTTTTGAATATCATTTAATATCCATTGTTCGTGGCCATACTCCTCTTCAATGTATTCAGTGATAGCTTTTTTCATAAACTCGTATTCAGAACTTAAACGACTGCCACACGCCATCAATAACGGAACAGTATGTTTTACGTGATGATAAGCCTGCGATAAAAAAGTGACGTAGATATTAATATCAATTTTACCTTTTAGGGCGTCCTGTATCATAGGTGCTGAATACAACAACTCTCGATCCTTTTGAGTAGCGATATTTAATTCATCATAAAACTTCATATAATTCTCTTTCTATGTTTTGCTTGTTTGTTAGCAGGTTCTCTAAAATCACATCTCTTTTTAACCGTCCATTTGCTGTTAATGTGCCTTGTTGGTATGAAAAAGGCGAGGTTAAATTGATGCATTCCTTTATTTGTGCGTAGGAAGGTAGTTTTTTATTCACTTGTTTTAATAAGTCCTTAGTTTCCGCCCGAGAGAGCTTGGTATTAGTAATCAAAATCACTGAGAGATAAGGTTGATCGAAACAGGTAATCATTGCCTGATCAATTCTGGCATCCTCGAGTAAAAGTGATTCTGGCCATTCTGGTGAAATATTTCTTCCTACCGATGTAATGACCATATTTTTTTTTCGTCCTGTAATAAATAAATAGGAGTCTTTGATTTCTCCCAGATCTCCAGTTTTATACCATCCAGGATCAATAGTGTTTCCATTGAGGTACCGTAAACCTTCCTCTAAAAAAACTTCGACCTCATCACCAATAACCCGAACCTGTCTGGATGAAAGAACCTCACCAACAGAGCCAATCAGATGATGTTCTTTATGATTTACTGCCACCACAGAGGAGCACTCAGATAATCCATAACCCTCAAAAACTGGCAATCCTAACTTTTCAGCTCTTAATAAAAGACTTTCAGAAACTTTTGCACCACCAACGGCGACAAACTTCAGTGACGGTAGTCTCAAATCATTTTTTTCCATGTAATTGATAATTTGATCTAATAACTGAGGCAGCAATATGATGGATTCAATCTGATGCTTGAGTATCAATTCAATACATTTATTTTCTTGGAATAAAACCCCGTCAAATCCAACATCTTTAAGGGGGTAAATATAATTCTCACCCCCTAACAACATAGTTGTGAAAGTGCCTGCAACATTTTCTAAAAGAATAGAGAAAGGCAGTAAACTCATATGCCTTTTAATTTTTAAGTTAAATAAAATCTTTACGAGGTCATTGGCAACTCTGAATTGAGATTGGGTAGACAAACAAATTCCCTTAGGAAAGCCTGTCGAACCGGAAGTAAATGTCACCTTTTGAATATCTGAATCTAAATCATGATATGTTCTGTTTTTTTCAACCGGCAATGACCCTACATAGTTTTTATTTATGGACTCAGTATTGTCAAAAAAACCATATGTCTTCAGTTGCTTTTTGCTATCAGTAATTAATGTTTCAATGCCAGACTCATTAATTAAATATGCCACCTGCTCCTTATTAAAAAAACTAGGAATTGGAACCAGTGTTCGACGGGTCTGAATGCACAACAAATCTAATGCGACCCAATCAACACTATTATCAATTGAGATCCCAATAACCTTCACTCGTGATGGGATAAACTGTTGATATTGCCTACTTAAGCGCTGGATTTGAGATAGGCTATATTCTTGCTCTTGGTCAACAATCTTGTAACGGCTATTAATTTTCATCATTACTGAGGAATCCTTACAGCATATACGCATGGATTTGTTTGGTAATAAGTTCCCCAATCTGTATTTTGATTCGATAACTTACTTGGGTCCGCCTCCGTAATAAAAATTGGATTCAAGCCAGATTTCATAAATGCGTTATAAACTGTTTTATTAATGGTAAATACCGCCCATTTGGCCCCTTTGGCGATTAATTTCGGAGAGATTTTTGAAATTATTCGCCTTGTAGCACCGGCCATAATGGACGATAAATTACCTAACTCAACTATTTCACTACGAGCAATTGGACCTTGTGCGACCTTTGCAACAGCTTGCTCTGCAGGACAATCTAAATACTGCTCTACAAAACCTTTCTTTTTAGATTTAAGAAAATTAACGCCTAAACTAGCCATGAATTGAGTACCATCAGAACATGCAAAGAGATGATCAAAAAAGTGATCAACTTTTGCTTGATATGCTTTAAAAAAATTTCTATAGATAAAAGCTTCTAGATTTTTTCTTGCCGGGTGTTTTCTATCAATCCAATAAACGGTACACCCTTTTATTTTTTCATTGTAATCATCAATGATGATATTTTCTTGTAACATGACGCACTCCTTATTAAAAATTAAAAATTAATTAATAAGAAGGGATTAGGGAGCTTGTGATAAAAATGAATAAAAGAAGAAAGGTTTTGTTACAATATCATTATCAAAAATAAATTTATTGTTATGATTTAATCGATTTGAAATATATTCTTGATTCGTATTAAAAAAATAAACAGCAACTTTCGAAGATTCATGGTCTAAATTTTCATCAACTGAATCTGTTTGTGAATTGGTTTGATGCGTTGTTTGAGAATAGACATCGTTTTGCTCATGCGCAATCGATGCACTCTCCATAAAAAAAGAGAGTAGAAAAAGAATAGCAAAATTATTAAATAAAACTTTTAAAGATTTAAAAAGTTTACTCATGAAAATATGTAACTTCTTCTCATTAAAATCATTACAATTATTTTAGAGAAAAAAAAAGAAAAAAACAACAAATATTTAAAAAAAATAATTAAATCAATAGCTTAAATGATAATGATTCTCAATATCATATCTAAATGTCGGAAATAAAAACTAAACCAAAATAATTCACCATAAACATCATAACTAAAAAAATGATGGTGAGGTATTTGGCCTCTTTTCTAGTTTCATCAACAAAAAAAGGAATTTTTGGAACATTCAGTAATACAAAAAAATTAAAGGTAGCTAATATGGCTATCCAAAATTCTGCGATAAAACGATCCCTAAAAAAGAAAAGCACCATCGCAATCACTAATGCTGCATAAAATGATTTTCTCCAGGTGGTTTGACTATTTTTAATTTCAAAAATAATTTTTTGCATTTCAACTACCTTTTAACAGTGATAAATTTTGATCGTATTGTTTATTATATTTAACTTGATACTCGTCACAGAAATCATCCTTACTATTTTGACTCTTGCCGATTGATTCTAACATTTTGGTCGAGTCATAATTTTTCTCTAATTCGAGCGATTGCAGCTGCCCTTTTGTTCGATCATTGATGGGTAACATATGTACAGCTATCCCTTTGCAAACCTGGGAATTAACTATCTCAATACCCGGACAGTAATTAGATTGAATGAAGTTGCCATCAAGACAGTGATTGATAAAGGCATTAAAGTCATCCATTATCATCTCGGCATAAATTGGGAAAGATAAAAAAATTAAAAATAGCCGGAGGCTTATTTTAATTTGCCCTTTCTTGCTGAAGCTTTTCAAACGCTTTTTGGAGCTCTTCTGGCGACATTGATTCATAATCAACTTCACCCTCTTCTACTTCATTTTTGGGTGCTTCGCAAAAGTAATTACAGTAAATTGTTGAGATGATTTTATAATTAATGGCAAACCAAAGTATAACCATTAGTAAAACACCTATCCGAATTAACGATCTTTTCACACACACCTCAGCTTCTTCAAAAAGTTTTACATCATATTATACAAAATACTTAAGCAGGTAAAACCTTTAAATAAAAAAATGTCATATGAATGTAATCATTAAACTTCTGTGGCACAATACGGTCCATTAAAAAATATTAAAAAGAGTTTTATATGGCTTCAGACTTTAACTATTTAAAAGATCACTTTCCGAAAAATTTTAACCAAACTGTGATGGAGCATCAGGCAGTCAATAAGGTACTGACCTTTTGTAATAAAGACACACAATTTTTGCTGTTTGCTGGTATGTTCCATGAGGTCAATGGCGGTAAAGGCATTACCGATGACTTAGAAGTTTATTTAGTAAATTATTTAGCAGAAAAACTTAAGGTTACCGCATTTGGTCGCGCTGCTGCATATGTCTTAGAAGATCAAACCAAATTTATTGGTTACGACATTAAAAGTACAGACAATGAAATATGGTCTCAACAAAATATATTTGAAGCTAATGAGGAAGGTCGAGTAACTAAGGTTATTGATAAATTTAGCAATACCAGCGATACCAATCCTATATGCCCACTAGTCAGTCGTTACTTTGAAAAAATTGATTTTCCCGAAGACACTCTTGAGTTTTTGAAAAATCTGCATACACAAGTGACACCGAGCCTGGTTGAAATAAAACGCTCATAACCGCTTTTAAGAATTATGACCGACTTGGCAGATGTGACTACCTTCTCCAAATAATTTTTGACACATCACTGGGTTTAAAAAAACCAAAGCAACGTAAATTACGACAAAGGCTATCAATCCATATTTAAGATTTTTTTTCATGATCTTAATAGTATCTATATAAATGCCAAAATCAAGGCATAAATTACTGGTTAACAGTGTAGAATCACATCTCTTAAAATAATCATCTAAAATATTTATGCAATACTCTGTTAACGAAATCAAAACTAACCTTCTGAGTGGACTTACAGTAGCACTAGCCATGGTACCTGAGGCAATTGCATTTGCCCTAATCGCGCATGTTTCACCTTTGACTGGGCTTTATGCAGCCATAATTGTGTGTTTAATTACCTCTGTTTTTGGTGGTCGTCCTGGAATGATTTCTGGAGCCACAGGTGCATTAGCGGTGGTCATGGTTGGCTTAGTCGTAAATCATGGAGTGGAGTACTTGTTTGCTACAGTGATTTTAATGGGTCTTTTCCAGCTAATTTTTGCTTTATTTCGTTTAGGTAAATTTATTCGCATGGTCCCCTATCCGGTGATGTTAGGGTTCGTAAATGGATTGGCAATTGTAATTTTTCTAGCTCAGTTTAATCACTTTAAAATTACAGATGGATCTGGAGTTAGTCAGTGGATGAATGGCATTGCCCTCTATACAATGGTAGGACTCACATTATTGACGGCGCTATTAATCTATTTGATTCCAAAAGTAACAAAAATTATCCCAGCGCCTCTAGGAGCGATCGGTATTGTTTCATTCATCACTATATTTTTTAGTCTTGACACCAAAACCGTCGCTGATCTTGGAGTGATTGGTGGGAATCTCCCAAGCTTTCAGATTCCAGTCTTGGATTATAATTTTGAAACTTTTCGAATTATTACCCCTTACGCTCTTCTTCTTGCTGCAATTGGTTTGATTGAAACTCTGCTGACACTAAATCTTATTGACGATATGACAGAGACACGTGGAAGACCCAATCGGGAATCTATGGCTCAAGGTGCAGCGAATATACTTACTGGTTTTTTTGGAGGCATGGGTGGTTGTGCAATGATTGGTCAAAGCATGATCAATATTAACAACGGCGCTCTAAAAAGATTATCTGGTATCGCAACAGCAATTTTTTTAGCATCCTTTATTCTTTTTTTATCTGACTGGATAGAAATGATTCCATTAGCCGCTTTAATTGGGGTTATGTTTGTGGTCGCTGAAAAAACTTTTGAATGGGGAAGTTTAAGATTGTTTGGCAAAGTACCTAAGGAAGATATTATTGTTGGTCTTTTAGTTGGAGGCATCACCATCATTGCAGACCTGGCTATCGCGGTAATTGTGGGTGTTATTGTCTCAGCTCTATTCTTTGCATGGGATCATGCAAAAAAAATTACTGTAAAAGAAAAAACAAATAAAAAAGGATGGAAGATTTATGAATTGAATGGGACTCTTTTCTTTGCCTCTGTTCAAAATTTTCAAGATCTTTTTGATTATAAGAATGATCCAAAAGACGTGATCATAGACTTTAATAACTCAAAAGTGGTTGATCATTCTGCAATTATGGCAATCGATAACATTGCCAATAAGTATAAGAAAATTGGCAAAAAACTTCACTTAGTGCATCTAAGTCCTGAGTGTCTTGAAATTTTAGATACCGCCAAAGACATGGTCGAAGTAAATCTTCTGGAAGATCCAAAATATCATATTGCCGATGATAAATTAGCTTAAATTAAAATGTTTAAACTGAATAAAATATTGGCACATCATAATAGTTTATAGTAGAATACCGACTTCTAAATGATGTCCCCATCGTCTAGAGGCCTAGGACACTGCCCTTTCACGGCGGCAACAGGGGTTCGAATCCCCTTGGGGACGCCAATATTTTCCACCAAACCTCACTACTTTCAAAGCATTTGATAAATTAACTTTTTCTATAACTTTTACAGTCCATGTTCTGGTCCATGGTTTAGCCAATAAATAAAACTTTAATTGATCTCGACACACTCTTTTTAGACTAGTTTATAAACTTAATACACCATCTATGATTGTTTAACCTCAGAGCTTTACAAGCTATTAATCAGTAACTGAATTCTATTGATTTTTGTTATATAGTTTCTTATATATACTAATTAGTTTTTTGGAATTTGGAATGGAATAAATCATGTCTAAAACAAAATCAACAATTACTAATATTAGTAATGCAAAAACTTCAACTAAAAAAGCCCTGCAAAGTCATTTGGTTTATTCGATTTTTAAAACAGAACAGGTTGCAACTCCTCGAGACTGGTATTCAACGACAGCTTACACAGTTCGTGATCATGTCATTGAGCGCTGGGTTAAAACAGTTGAGAAATATGCCGAGGAAAATCCTAAGAGAATTTATTATCTTTCATTAGAATTTTTGATTGGAAGGATGCTATCAAACGCATCACTTAATCTGGGTGTCGATGCTGAAATAAAAAAAGGTTTAAATGCGCTTGGCCATAAAATCGAGAATGTAGTTGAATGGGAGCATGATGCAGCTTTAGGAAATGGCGGGTTGGGTAGACTGGCGGCTTGTTTTTTAGATTCAATGGCGACAATGGATATTCCAGGCATGGGTTATGGTATTCGCTATGAATATGGAATGTTTAGGCAATCTATTGATAATGGTCAACAAATAGAGAATCCAGATAATTGGTTACGTTATGGAAATATATGGGAATTTCAGCGTCCCGCGAGTTTATATACGGTGAACTTCTATGGTCGAGTGGTTGAATTTGAAAACGGTTCAAGTATTGAGAGCCATTGGATAGATGCTGATTCAGTAGTTGCTATGGCTTACGATGTTCCAATTCCAGGATACGCTACGCAAACAGTAAATACTTTAAGATTGTGGTCTGCAAAATCAGCTAAAGAGTTTGATTTAAACCAATTCAATGATGGAAACTACGAGCTCGCTGTTGAAGGACGCAATGCCAGCGAAAGCATCTCCAAGGTGCTATATCCAAATGATGCTTCTGCATCAGGAAAGGAGTTGCGCCTCAAACAACAATATTTCTTCGTGTCTGCATCTATACAAGATATTCTGCATCGTTTTTTATTAAAGCATGATGATTGGAAAAAGCTTCCTGATAAAATTGTAATTCAGCTTAACGATACACATCCTGCAATTGCTGTTGCAGAAATGATGTATCAGTTAGTAGATATTCATCGACTTGATTGGGATTTTGCTTGGTCTTTGGCGGAGAAGATTTTTGCCTATACCAACCATACTTTAATGCCTGAAGCACTTGAAACCTGGTCATTAGATTTATTCAATACTTTATTACCTCGTCATTTGGCCATTATTTTACGGATTAATCATACATTCTTAGAAAAGGTCAATCATCAGTTTCCGGGAGATTCTGATTTGCTTCGTCGAGTTTCTATTATTGACGAAACCAATGGTCGAAGTGTGCGCATGGCACATCTGGCTGTAATTGGCAGTTTTAAGGTAAATGGAGTTGCAGCATTACATAGTGATTTGCTAAAGAAAACACTATTTGCTGATTTTCATCGAATTTTTCCTAATAAGTTTGCCAATGTAACTAATGGAATAACTCCTCGCCGTTGGTTAAACCAATGTAACCCTGAATTAACTCTGTTAATAGAGAAAGTTATTGGTAAGAAATTTCAACGAGATTTAGATAAATTAAGACT
Organism: Methylophilaceae bacterium LSUCC0665; assembly: GCA_024919215.1. Lineage (GTDB taxonomy): Bacteria > Pseudomonadota > Gammaproteobacteria > Burkholderiales > Methylophilaceae > BACL14. Next base: position 692,076 of record CP103437.1, read on the forward strand.
GCTCACTCCATTAGCAGAAGATGCGCAATTCAGAAAAGCTTTTCGAAAAGCTAAACATAAAAATAAAGTGAAATTAGCAAATAAGATTGAGGAGTTGATGGGGATAAAAATAAATCCAAATAGTATGTTTGATGTACAAATTAAACGTATCCATGAATATAAGCGTCAATTACTGAATATCTTGCATGTCATCACTTTATATAATCGCATTCGCAAAGGGCAAGCTAAAAATGCTGTTCCACGTGTGGTTATTTTTGGTGGTAAAGCTGCGCCAGGTTACTGGATGGCAAAATTGATCATTCGTTTGATTAATGATGTCGCAGCAATAATTAATGAAGATCTTGCAGTTGGTGATCAACTTAAAGTGATTTTCTACCCCAACTATGACGTCTCTGCTGCTGAGCTTCTATTCCCCGCAAGTGATTTGTCTGAGCAAATCTCTACAGCTGGTACCGAAGCATCTGGGACGGGTAATATGAAAATGGCATTAAATGGGGCACTAACTATAGGTACTTTAGATGGTGCAAACGTTGAAATCATGCAAGAGGTTGGAGATGAAAATATTTTCATTTTCGGCTTAAAGGCTGACGAGGTTTCAGTAACTAAATCTAATGGATATAACCCTTGGGACTATTACAACTCAAACCCTGAACTTAAAGAAACATTAGATATGATTACTTCTGGTTACTTCTCAATTGAGGAACCGGGTCGATATCAAGCAATATTTGATAATTTGCTCAATAAAGGAGATCAATATTTGTTATTGGCAGATTATGCAAGTTACATCCAAACGCAAGAGCATGTAAGTGGACTTTATAAGGATAAAGAGGAATGGTCTCGCCGTGCAATATTAAATGTTGCACGTATGGGAAAGTTTTCTAGTGATAGAAGTATTCGAGAGTATGCCGATAACATTTGGAAATTAGATTCCGATTAAATTAAATCGGAGAAGTCTAATATAAGCCAAAATAGCTGGTTGAAAAAATTCTATTAAATTTAGAGGGTTTGTCACTGCGATGCCCTCTTTTATTTTGTCTTAAAGCAAACGAATTTTTCAGTACGGTTTGGGGTGGTTTGTATCATGAATTAGTTAAGGTCCGATTAATTGCGAGACTTTTCACACGAGATAAAACCTATAAATGATGCACCTATAATACCAGCCTGATCTTGAGAGTTAGAAATGTCAATTTGTACTTTTCCCCTCAGAACTTTTATTAGATCAAGGTTGAGTTGTTCATTAAAGTCTAATTGCATCAAGTCCCAAGATTTAGTTACTCCACCCCCTATGATGACACGCTCAACATCGATGATTTTTAGAATGTGTGCTATTGCCTGAGCTAATGATCTTGCAGCAATAACATAAGCTTGCTGTGCAGATAAATCTCCTAATTTTGCTTGTTTAGCAATTTCATCTGCGGAAATATGACGTTCTTCCAATTCAGAATAGCTCTTACAAATTCCGGTTGCAGAGGCATATTGCTCCAGGCACCCACGATTGCCGCAGCCACAAATTCGACCATTGGGATGGATAATGATATGGCCAATTTCCATTGCAAATCCATGCTCCCCTGCAATAGCTTGCCCTTTTAATACTAAACCGCCACCTACACCAGTTCCGAGTCCTATATATATCAATCCATTTGATGAAGAAATATTATTTAATAAGTATTCACCGAATGTTGCAGCTAATGCATCATTTTCGATTTGAACGGGGAGGTGAATTTTTTCATGTAAAGTTTTTGCTAAATCAAAATTATTTAATCCAGGCAAATTGGGTGAGGATAGAATTGACCTAGATTGAGGATCAATAAATCCTGGAAATCCTATACCAATTGAAGATATCCCTTCATGTCTATTAAGTATATCTGATAATCCTTCACATAAAATTTCGACAATTGTGTTACAAGCTATGTCAGCGGAGTTCTCACTAAAAATAGAAGAAAAATCTGCTCTAAAACTTTTTTTATCAATAATTTCAAGACCTCGAACAACACCTATACGAAGGTTAGTGCCGCCAACATCTATACCAATCTTTAAGCTCAAAACGATTTCCCTTTCAGACTAATGGTTGCGATGATATTTCTTAATCGTTTTAACGAAATCTTCTTCAATTTCGCTGGTTAACTGAGACCAATCAAATTGCCACTGCCAATTTTTTTCAATCGTTCCAGGTGTATTCATCCGATGCTCATTCCCTAAACGCAAAATATCTTGCATAGGAATAATTGCTATACACGCTTTCGAAGCAAATGCAATTTCTATTAATGATTGAGGGATTTTGACAGTTTGTTCATCTAAGCCGAAATGCACTTTTAGATAACTATAAAAAAGTTGCTTTTGTTCATCATTTAAGCTTGAAAACCAGCCCAGTGTCGTGTCATTATCATGCGTGCCTGTATATACAACACTATTTTCTGTAAATTGCTCAGGTAAATATGGGTTGTCGGGATTTCCATCAAAAGCGAACTGCAGTATTTTCAAACCTGGTAAATTAAAATTCTCTCGTAAAGCATCTACCTCTTGCGTGATAATACCTAAGTCCTCTGCAACTAGTGTTAATGACGGAAAATGGCTTTTGATAGTTTCCAATAATTCTTCACCAGGCGCTTCTACCCAACTACCATAAATTGCTGTGAGCTTATTTACGGGAATTTCCCAAGCAGCTTGTAGCCCCCTAAAGTGATCTATTCGAACCATATCAAACATTTCATTTTGTGTGCGAATTCTATTCAACCACCATTGGAATCCATCGGCTTGCATAGTTTTCCAGCAATAATGTGGATTTCCCCAACGCTGACCAGTTAATGAAAAGTAGTCGGGAGGAACCCCTGCAACAACAGTCATATCTAAATTTTGATCCAGCTTAAATAGGTGAGACTGGGACCAAACATCTGCACTATCGTAAGAAATGAACAATGGAATATCGCCAAATAAGTCAATATTTTTGCTGTTAGCATAGAGTTTTAAAGCATGCCATTGCTTAAAAAAAAGATACTGTGTAAATTTTATTAAAGAAATTTCATGTGCAAAATCTAGCTCAGCTTTTTTAATTGAATTATCCTCATGCAATCTCAGGTGAATGGGCCAATCATGCCAACAAACAAATTGAAAATGCTTTCTTAATGAAATAAACAGAGAGAAATCATCTAGCCAGTAGCTTTGTACTTGGCAAAAAGAAATAAAATCAGCCTTAGATTCTGGGCAGCTATGACGTTGAAAGTTCTGATGGGCTTTTTGGATTAATGCATCGCTATCCAAAGATAAATTAAGCTCTTCCTCGGTTAGCAAGCCCTCCTTCTGCAAACCTCTTAAGGATATAAATGCCGGATTACCTGCATGGGCTGATAAACCTTGATAAGGTGATCCATCAGCGTGAGTTATATTGAGTGGTAAAGTTTGCCAGACTGTGGCGCCAATCCTAGCTAAAAAATCTACAAAACGAAATGCATCTTCTCCTAAATCGCCATTAGGCAAAGAGCTGATGTGGAGTAAAACCCCCGCGCGTCTTCTATCTAATAAGCGCGACATAGCTCTCCTCTATTCCTCTTGGCCTCGTCGCATTGTTCCTCCAACAGCTGGATCTCCAGTCCCACAACTAATGGAACGATTAAGTTCCTGAGGGACTGGAAGCTTTAGCAAACGATATAAATTGCTCAAGTTTCGACGATACAGCCGGTCAAAACTATCGACACTTTCAGCAGAGTTATAGTCACCAAACCACCAAAACCAGTCAGAGCCCTCACAAATAGAAAGCTGACGCTCACAAGCTGCAATTTCAGATTCATTGAGCAACCCGGACTGCATCACAAGATCAAATTGTTTCTTTGCATCGCATAAAAGATCCCATCCTAAATTCTTATCTGTTGAGCCTATCCATGTACTAAAGCTGCCATAAACCCAGCTACCAGCGGCTACTTGAGATAAATGGGGTATATCAATTTTATTATCATGTTTAGCGCGTTCAATAATATCTTTAAATGTTGTCATTTCAATATCTGGATGGTCAGTAAGGGCTTGATAGAGCTCATTTAAAAAATAGAAAGCATTGTATGGATAATATTCCCAAGCATTTTCGCCATCTAAAATTACACTCACAATCCGGTGGTGTTCAGTTTCGTTGCCTTCATGGATGGCTTCCAGTGACTCTATGAAATCTCCTACTGCTTGACCAGCATCTAATTTTGCATATTCAAAACCTATCTTGTCGGATAAATTGTCATCTCTAAAGAAACAAACAATTTCATTTGATCCATTGTTAATTAAATATGGTTTAAATAAATAGTCAGCTCGGCTAGGAATAATACCTGTCTCAGAAGATTTTTGTAGGCTGTTTGCTAACACACCCTCGCCCGAGGCAGTCCATGCTACACCATGATCAGCCATTAACAATAATCCAGCTTGAGAGACAGCGCCCTCTGCAGGCCACATGCCGTATGGGGATTGACCAAAACGTTTTTGATGGGATGTTTTAGCAGATTCAATATGTGCTTTAGCCCTCAGTCGTCCACCGGGATAATTTCCACAAACGGGTAATGGTGCAAGAGGTTGAGCGTCTCGGGTTGATTTAAAGTCTAAAAGGAGTGGCAAAATGGGGTGGTAATGCGGGGTGCTTGAAATTTCAATTTGCCCAGACTCTTGCAACCTCTTGTATCGTGGAATCAATTCTGCAATAAGATTACCTATCAATTTAAATAACTGTTTGCGTTCCTCATAAGTATATTGACTTCCTTTATTTAACAGTGTTCGAACCAAAAGGTTATTGCGGCGGATACTTTCACCCATCCATGCAAGGTGGTACCACACCAATAAGTCTGCCATGTATTGACCTGAAAGGTAGTTTGAAGCAGTTGATCCTTGAATTTGAAGTGCCTTGTAAATGTTTAGGAGGCGTTGATAGTGTGCAAATGGCTCAAGCATTTTTTCGTGATGGCTTTTAAAACAACTATCAACAACTAGGCATCGCTCTTCGTTATTTAGATACTCAAGATTTTCACGGGCTAGCATTGCCAATAAAGGGTCTCTAATTTCACCGCTAGAAAATTGACTTTTGTAATCTTCAATCTGATCTAAAAGTACTGGCACAAAATTAAATGTTACACGAGCCTTTGGATTGGATTCCATGTGATATGCCATATCGGTGTAATCCTTTATCGCATGGAGGTATGTCCATGGAAGAATATACTGCCCCGAAATAGTATCCCGATAGTCCGGTTGGTGATTATGCCAATAAAGATTCAGGAATAACTTAGGTTTTTGCACTGCCAAAATATAACCTCTCTAAATTTGTAATAACTTTTGAACTAACGAATTCTATTTTTTGATTGTCCAAGCATTTCTGCTGTAACCAGAGTAATGCCTTTTTCTGAAACATAAAAACGTTTACGATCAAGCTCCACATCAAAGCCAATTTCAACTCCCTCAGGAATACGAGTGTCTGTATCCACTACTACACGATTAAGTTTTACATGACGACTAATTTCAACGTTAGGCATAATCACGGAATCTTGTATCATGCTATAACTGTGTACATGTACGTTAGAAAATATTACAGACTGAGTGATCGAAGCTCCGCTTATAATACATCCACCTGAAATAAGTGAGTCTGTTGCCATGCCGCGCCTTTGGTCGTTATTGAATACAAACTTAGCAGGAGGAAGCTGTTCTTGATATGTCCAAATAGGCCAGTCTGCATCATATAGATTTAACTCAGGAATTACCTTGGTCATTTCCAGATTTGCTTCCCAGTATGCGTCTATGGTTCCTACATCACGCCAATAGTAATTTTGATTATCACGGTCAATGCAGCTATCGGTAAATCGATGGGCAAAAACTCGATATTTGTTAATCATTTGTGGAATTATATTTTTACCAAAATCATGTTCTGATTTTGAATCGTCAGCATCTCGGATGAGCTGTTCGTACAAAAATGCTGCATTAAACACATAAATCCCCATGCTCGCAAAAGCTTGGTTAGGATTGTCAGGTAGGGGATTTGGATCTTTTGGTTTTTCTTTAAAATCAATTACTCGGTCACTTTCATCAACACCAATCACCCCAAAACCTTTTGCATCCTCAATGGGTACATTGATACAAGCCACAGTCATATCGGCTTTATTCTTTACATGACATGCCAACATCTGGCCGTAGTCCATTTTGTAAATATGATCTCCTGCCAAAATCAATACATATTCAGCTCCAATATTTCGAATGATATCTAGATTTTGATACACAGCATCTGCTGTACCTTTGTACCAATCATCGGCAACACGTTTCTGTGCAGGCCAGATCTCTACAAACTCGTTAAATTCACCCCGCAAGAAACCCCAGCCACGCTGTATATGTTGAATTAAGCTGTGAGACTTGTATTGGGTTGCAACTCCAATACGGCGAATACCCGAATTAATACAGTTCGAAAGCGGAAAATCAATAATACGGAATTTACCACAGAAAGGTACAGCTGGTTTCGAGCAAAACTCAGTCAAATCTTTCAAGCGCTCCCCTCTTCCACCTGCTAGGATAAGGGCAACAGTGTTTTTAGTCAGGTTACTGATAAAACGTGATGAGGTCATTTCATGTTCCAAGATTTCCACTCCTTGAATTGTAGTTTTCACTTGACATCAAATTGAACTAAGTCCTAAATAAGAACGTGCTTAAAATTATAGATTGCAGTTCTTTAAAGTCATTATAGAATGATAGGGACGATAAACAAGCATAATCTAGTATGTTTTATAAAGATTTAATAAAAATTTAAGAATATTTTATTTTGGCAATAGACAAACAAAATCCTCAGCTCAATTTAATTCTTGATTCCAAGCATCACGATCCTTTTTCATTTTTGGGGCTACACCCATTAAATAATGAAAAAAAAACTAAGTCATTAAAGAGTTTTCGAGCTTTTTTACCCTATGCATCAGCCGCTTCACTCAAGACCAAAAGTGGATGGCAAACCTTACAAAAGACTCATGATCATGGTTTTTTTGAGTGGCAAGGTAGCGATGTCGTAAAACTGCCATGCAAACTTAGTATCACCCAAGATAATCGGACAGTTGAAACTTATGATCCCTACAGTTTTATCTCGCTGTTATCCAAGGATGAGCTGCATCTATTCGGCGAAGGCAATCTAAAAGAGGCTTATAAGACCATGGGCGCTCACTTGTGCGTTCATCAAGGCGTTTCAGGTGCTAAATTTGTGGTGTGGGCCCCGAATGCTGAACGGGTAAGTGTGATTGGTGATTTCAATCAATGGGATGGTCGTATACATTCTATGCGGAACCATGGTTCAAGCGGTATTTGGGAAATTTTTATTCCTGGAATATCTGACGGTTCTCTTTATAAGTTTGAAATTCGCCAACGGGATTCAGGTCGTATTTTGATAAAAACAGACCCATATGGTTTTAGTTTCGAGAATCTTCCTGGAACTGCTGCAATTATCAGTCCTGCAAATGAATATAAATGGCAAGACCAAGCTTGGCTAAAGCTTAGAAAAAAAGCCGAATGGCTCCATAGCCCCTTTAACTGCTATGAAGTGCATTTAGGTTCTTGGAAGCGTAATGCGGAAGGTAAGTTTCTTAACTACCGCGAACTGGCTGATCAATTAATTAATTATGTCAAAGAGATGGGTTATACCCACATTGAACTAATGCCAGTTTCAGAACATCCTCTCAATGAATCATGGGGTTATCAAACAACTGGATATTTTGGCGTTACGAATCGTTATGGAACACCTAATGATTTTCGTTATTTTGTTGACTGCTGTCATCAAGCTAATATTGGCGTAATTTTAGATTGGGTTCCAGGACACTTTCCTAAGGATGATTGGGCGATAGCAAGATTCGACGGAACCGCACTTTACGAACATGAGGATCCTAGATTGGGCGAACACCAAGACTGGGGCACCTATATTTTTAATTACGGGCGCAATGAAGTTCGTAACTTTCTTATTGCGAATGCATACTTCTGGCTTAATGAGTTTCATATTGATGGCTTACGTGTAGATGCCGTTGCATCAATGCTTTACCTAGACTATTCTAGAAAACCTAATGAATGGCTTCCAAATAAGTTTGGTGGCAGAGAAAATTTAGAGGCTATAGAGTTTTTAAAACAACTTAACATAATGGTGCATCAAGATTTTCCTGGAGCACTTACGATTGCAGAAGAATCCACTGCATGGCCAATGATTTCCAGACCTATATATTCCGGTGGTTTAGGTTTTTCTATGAAATGGAATATGGGATGGATGAATGATACATTGTCTTACATTGAAAAAGACCCTATTCACCGAAGTTACAATCACAATAACCTTACTTTCGGGCAACTATATGCATACACTGAAAATTTTGTTTTGCCCTTTTCTCATGATGAAGTTGTCCATGGTAAACATTCTTTACTTGATAAAATGCCTGGGGATGCGTGGCAGAAATTTGCCAACCTACGCCTCATAATTACTCATCAAATATGCTCGCCCGGTAAAAAACTTAATTTTATGGGAAATGAATTTGGACAAGGCAGAGAATGGAACGTGAACGTTAGCCTGGATTGGCATTTGCTGAAAGAACATTGGCATCAAGGGGTTAATTTGGCTGTTCAGGATTTAAATAAGCTCTATAAAAAGTTACCATCATTGTACGATTTAGATTTTCAGCCACAAGGATTTGAGTGGATAGATTGTCAGGATTCAGATCAATCAGTTCTGAGTTACATTCGACGTTCTAGGGATGGAAGTTTTGTTATTGTGGTATTAAATTTTACTCCTGTACCTCGTTATCAATATCGATTAGGGGTTCCTCAAGCAGGCACATATCAAGAAATCTTCAATAGTGACGCTGAATATTATGGCGGCAGTAATCTGGGCAATTGTGGAACTAACATTGATACAGAAAAAATTGGTTGGATGGGTCGATCGGAATCGATCTCTATAACCTTACCTCCATTGGCTGGACTTATTTTGCAAATTAAATAGTAGGCTTCATTAAATGATGCATTTAGACTATATAATTCGCTTCCTTGATTTAATTCTGGCTGATTAGTATGATGAATCAGATAATATAATTTCAATTGAAAACTACTAAAATTGCGTATTCTATTTGTAACTTCTGAAGCATTTCCTCTAATAAAAACAGGAGGACTTGCTGATGTAAGCGGGTCTTTTCCAGCAGCACTAAGAAAACTCAATAATGATATTCGTATCTTAATCCCAGGTTATCCTGCAGTTTTAGACAAAATCCTTAATTCTTCGCACTTATGTACTCTATCTAACTTGCCCAAGGTTGGTAATGTACAAATCATTTTAGGAGAAATGCCTGATTCGGGAGTTCCGGTCATGGCAATTAAATCAGCAGTTTTGTATGAGAGGGATGGGGGACCATATGCTGATGTAAATGGAAATGACTGGGAAGACAATCCAATTCGTTTTGGCATACTTTCACTTGTTGCTGCTAGATTAAGTGCCGAGGATAGTCCCCTGAATGACTGGATTCCGCATATAGTTCATTGTAATGATTGGCAAACGGGTCTAACCCCAGCTTATATGCATTTTATGCATGATACTCGCAAAAAAATTGATCAGCCTAAATCTCTCCTAACTATCCATAATATGGCTTTTCAGGGTTGTTATCCTGCCAAATGGCTTGCAGCCCTAGATCTGCCTTCTGAATCTTTTCAGTTAGATGGTCTTGAATATTATGGGCAATTATCATTCCTGAAAGCGGGCATTTTTTATGCAAATGGAATTTGTACTGCTAGCCCAACATATGCAAAAGAAATTCAAACAGATGAGTATGGATTTGGTCTTCAAGGGTTAATAGCAAAAAGAAGTCATGAAATTAGAGGTATTCTCAATGGCGTAGATACCCGCGAATGGAATCCATCCACAGACCAATACTTGCATGCTCCTTATGATTTTAAAAAAATGCGCGGTAAAGCCAAAAATAAAAAATTGTTACAAGCAAGACTGGGTTTAGCAGTTGATACTAAGACTGTTTTACTTGGAGTGGTAAGTAGGTTAACTCATCAAAAAGGCCTAGACCTTTTATTGGAGTGTGCAGATAAGCTTTTTCTTGATAATGATTGTCAGCTTGTTGTTCTGGGGTCCGGAGAAGAAAATTTACAGCGAGGCTTTGAAGAGTTAGCAAAAAAATACCCACAAAGAGTAAGTGTTAATATTGGTTACAACGAAGAGTTATCCCACCAAATAATGGCGGGTAGCGATATTTTTATAATGCCATCTCGCTTTGAGCCTTGCGGTTTAAATCAAATGTATGGGCTTCTTTATGGTACACCACCAGTAGTATCAAATACGGGAGGCTTAGCAGATTCTGTGATCGATACAAATCAAGAAACCATTCATAACAAAACCGCTACGGGTTTTGTTATGAAATCAATAGACACTTGCCAGCTTCTCGCAACTATTAGTCGGGCTATTGAGAGTTTTAATGATCCCAAGATTTGGAAGATAATCAAAAAAAATGGGATGCAACAAAACTTAGATTGGTCAGAAAGTGCCCTTGGTTATCAAGAGATGTATTGTGCACTTATACAAAGTAAAGAAATTAAGTAAGGAGTAATGTGAAAAGTTTTCTAACCCAAAATTAGGAGAATGTTTAGAATCTCATATTATTCAAAGTTTTAAAGAGCTTCACAAAGGCACTAAATCAAGAATAATAATTAAAAAAATATTTCAACCCTTGGGGACGCCAATTAATCTAACAATTATTCTGATGCTGAAATATAAGCTTGAGGTGGATTTGCACCAGCTTTTAGAAGTATTGGGTTGACAATAGCGCCGCCATCAAAATCAATTGAAACGCTATCTGTGGTTTTAAAAAACATTGTAATTTGAGATGTTGGGGTAATTGTAACTGGATTAGTTAATTCTATTACCCATAATATTTTGGCACTATTAGTACAATCTGTTGCGTTAGTTTCGCCGTCATCTTGTAATAATCTTCCAGTTGTAAGACCTGTCCCAAGTAACCCCATAGACACTCGGTCACCATTCGCACCAAGTCCACCAGTACATGATGAACCTTCACCATCAAGGACACTAATAGCCTCATAAGTAAATTCTGCATTCGAAACATCCGATGCAGTATTTGAACATTCAAAATTAGAAATGTCACTTATTCCACCGTTAACTGTTGTACCATGGGGCGTAACAACCCCAGGTTCGTTTGTAATTGTTGAAAGAAAATTATTTTTTGTCCAACAATATATTCCTGCGCCATTTAATGAAGAGCCACTATCATAAGTATCAACAGCTGTGTTAACTTCGAAACTATGTTTAATTCCCATTTTTGATGAAAGTATAGCAACCATGTAGCCATATGTACCTGACTGAAGTGTAAAATCGGGTGCATTGAGGGATGTTTCAGCCGTTCGATTAATGACTGCATTAATAGGTGTATCGACGTTTAACATATCTGTACAACTACTAAAGTCAGCCGCACCACCAACAGGATTTACATTAGCGCTGCACAATGACATCCTATAAAAGTCCAATGAGTAAAAGTTAGGCATGTCATTACATTGATCACCAACTCCCTCAGAACTATCGTTCACCGGCGTTCCAGCCCCATTGCTGGTATCAAGAACTGTTCCATTGTAGGTACAGGTGGCATAAGAATTGGAATAGATTAATAAAAATAAAAATAACTTAAGAAGATAAATTATATATTTGACCATCGTGACTAAAATCCTTTCACCTTAATACCGCTACCACGCATTTGTTTGACAATAATATTTGTTCTCCTAACTTTTTCATAGCGTCTTTCCTCCATGTTGCCGAAGGTATATATATTTTTATTGAACCATAGTTGAGTTTCAGGAACAGGATTTTGATTATATAAATTAGCTAAGTTGTAACTCACCATAATAAAATCATTGTTGGAAATATTATTAAAACCAGCTTTTTGAGAATACTTTTTATGGCCAGCTTCAATTTCTAACCCACTAAGAACGCCAGGAGGTCTTGCACGAATAGATAAAGTTTGGCCTTGAATATCATCCATGCCTTCATGAGCCTGCCATTCAAAATGTTTATAGTATGCTGTAGCCCAATTAAAATAGGGTAATGGTAAACCACCTTCAATATCCATACCACTTAATGCCCTCTCCTCATTGCCGCCTCTTCCATCTTTCCAATCAGATACGCCCCAATATCGGTTGTAGTTTATTTCACCAACAGTTGTTCTAGCCTCAAGTCCAATTGAAGTTCTTTGATGGTCATATGGAAACTCATGATCATAAAAACCGTTCACGCCCAATAATATTTTATTATCGTAAACAAGCCGTCGATAACCTAAACCCAAGTTCACAGTCGTCCTATTATCAGTATAGAAAGTACTTATTTGAGTAAAAAATGTATTTTTTACATCATTGGGATCAGATAACGGGGCTAACACTAAAACACTAGATATTGGTTTACCATTAAGACCAGCTGTAAATCCTATTTCAACTGTGGGAAAATATTGTTCTAAAAAAGATTTGGCGACACCTACACCAACTTTAGATAATTCATTCACTGCCTTTGATTTTATTCCGTTGCTATTTCCTGCAATTAGATTTTTACCAAGACTAAATAAACTGGATGCTCTTGAATTTTCTTGGCCATAATTATTTTGATTAATATTGGGGTCATGAAATGCATCATCTTTAATTCCAAAATTATTTTTTGAGGTATGTGTATTTGAATGCCCTAAATCACCATTTTGAAAAGAATCAAATGAATTAACCGAGATGGAAGTAAAGAATAAAGCGATAAATAATATTTTTTTCATCATTATCAAATATAAAAAGTGTTTATGAGCTTAAACCATTAAATAAATGATGCTCTACAAGCACAATGCTTAAAATAAGATAATGATTATTTGATTATAGAGGTAAAACATAAAAAAGATATATTTTTTTTTGAAAAAGTAAAAACCACCCGAAGGTGGTTTTTAAAGAACTATATAGATGAAAGTTTATTCAGCAGTGATTTTATAAATCTTTCCTTCATCAACTGCAGCATACAAAGCTCCATCCGGACCCATAGTAAGACCTCTGAATCTTTCGCTAAAGCCGACCGGCATAGTAATTACACCACGAATAGCTTTGCCGTCATCTGTCAGATCAATGACATCAATTCTAGCCCCGGCTGGCGTATCACCGAAAGCAATACCCATAACACCAACAACAAGCCTATTTTCCCATTTACCCCACTGTTTTCCGGTTAAGAATGCAGCAGACCCTGTTCCTTGAGATAATCCCATGTTGTTCCATGTTGGGTACATTAAGTCTTTAAAGCGAGTATCACTCATTGGTGTAAATGCACCCCTGACTGCAGGATCCATTCCTTCTTTCTGGTTTGGCATATATCCACAGTAATCATCAGGACAGTCACCTCGACCACCTACATTTGGTGCAGGATCCCAGCCTCCATTTTTACCATTTTGTAGCAAAGTGATTTCATCATTATGCCAAGGACCATGTTCCGCAGTAAACACCTGATTTTTCTTAGGATGGAAAGCTATACCTTGCACGCTTCGATGTCCATAAGTATAAATTCTCTTATCAAAGCCTTTTGGTGGTTTATTTCCTTTCCAGGCATTACCATCAGTATCAACCCTTAAAACCTTACCGCAGATTAAAGTTGGTGATTGAGGACAGTCGCCCTTGTGTCTGTCACCGCCTGTTACCCATAACGCACCTTGTTTATCAAATCTAAGTCTTGCTCCATTGTGCGCACCAGGGCCACCAAATGGATGATCAGATTCAAATGGCTTGTATTGAATGTCCGTAATGATGTCATTTCTCTCAGCAACGGATTTAAAATCCTCACTGACTTGAAATTTCATAACAATATTGCCATTACATACATCTTTATTATCCTTACAACCATCGCCATGATGCTTATTGGATGTAGATGCAACATAAATCATTCTATTTTTTTTGAAATTTGGATCAATCGCTAAACCAAGCATCCCAGCTTGACCTTCACAAAATAAATCCTCACCTTTAGCTGGATATCCTTTGCTACCCTTCATGCCATAGAGTTTATTAACCCCATCTTTCGTGGCAACAGATAAACCATCACATTTTTCAGTAAAAAACATGGTGTCATTATCGAGAAATGCCATATCCCATGGATTTTTTAGATCTTTATGGACCTGCTCAACTTTAATTTTAGGTGTATCGTCTGCGAAGGCACTGACAGATAAAGCTGATAAACCGATAATTAAAGACTTTGAAAGCCATTTAATTTTATTACGCATTACAATCTCTCCTTAAAAATTAACTTAGTCAAAATTTTGCTCAGATAAATAAGCAGTTAAGTCGGCTATATCCTCGTCTGATAATTTTTTTGCATTCATTATCATTAAATCTGAATTGGATCCAACCTTCTTTCCAGCTCGATATGTTTCTAATCTTTTTGTAAGATAGCTAATTTCTTTTCCACCGATCCTTGGATAACTTGCAAGACCCATTCCCTTCGGACCATGGCAGGTTACACAATTCTTCTCCTTAAACTTTTTTTCACCAATTGCTGCGTCACCAGCATAACTGAATAAAGAAATAGAGAAAGCACAGCATAAAGTGATTAACTTGAGTACAAAAAAACTTTTATTGATCATATTTAATTTCCTTACAAAACTTCATTTTTGACACTATCATGTAATTAAATAAATTGTTAGAGAAATATTCCTTAATTTTATGACTAAGATTACTTTTGTATGGTGTGCCTTATTTTCAATGACAGCTTTTTCCATGGATTTTTTATTTAATACTCGTGAGGCTATACAAAAAGGATTGGATACAGTTGAAATTAATGATTGTCGATATCAATCAAAGCAAGCATTAAATTTTTTAAAATTTGGTACTTACACAAACAAGATTGTGGAAGATCATTTAAAACAAGCATCATCGTCAAAAAATATTAATAAATGTCATCAGTATCTCAAAATTTGCATAGGGTTAATTTAGCTAAACATGACACATATTGGATGGTAATATCAAGCAATACAACTTATTAAAAGATTTCAATTGAAAAAAGAAACTGCAAGAAAAGTATATCTCAAAAAGCGTCAAGAACTATCCTCTTCAAAATTGAATGAGGCGTCATCCTTAATCATTCAAAGTGCGATTGAAATTATTAAAAAATATAAGCCTTTATGTGTTCATTGTTTTTTAACCATTGATAAAAAAAATGAAATCAACACTCTCCCAATTATTGAATATTGTTGGGACAATCATATCGATGTCGTTGTCCCAGTTTCCAATTTCAGGAACAATTCACTGAAAAGCGCTAAATTTAACCCCAATACCAAAACAGCATCTACAAAGAATAATATTCCTGAGCCCGTTGATCCAATATGGGTTAATGATGATCAAATTGATTTAGTCATCGTACCTCTGTTAGCTTTTGATGCTTTTGGTAATCGAGTTGGATATGGGAGAGGGTTTTATGATCGCCTATTTTCATCTTTACGCAAGAATGTGAAAAAAATTGGAGTCAGTTTTTTTGCACCATGCGAAGCTATAGAGGATATAGAAGAGCATGATATACCTCTAACGCATTGTATAACTCCACAATTAACTCATTACTTTTAAAAAACCTATTATTTTTTATAAATTTTAGGGAGCAAAAATGCTCCCTAAATTATCTGAATTATTTCTTAGCAGGAGGATAGGTCTCAGCTTCTGATGGAAATGCTCCAGAATGAACATCTGCTGCAAACTGATTCACTGCTTTTGTAATTAATTCTGCGCCATTCATATAGGTTCTAACAAACCTTGGTTTAAAGTCAGTACAAAAACCTAACATATCGGGAAGAACAAGAGCCTGACCATCGACATCTAAACCTGCCCCAACACCGACAACAGGGATACTCACCGCGTCACGAACGGCTGCCCCAACATGTTGAGGTACTGCTTCTAAAACAATTGCGATACATCCTAGTTCTTCAAGAGTTTTGGCTTCATCGATAATCTTAAGCTCACTCTCTTTAGTTTTTCCCTGGGGTTTAAATCCGCCGATGGCATTATGATGGGTCGGAGTCAAGCCAATATGACCGATGGTAGGAATGCCTGATTCCGACAAATGAGCGTAGAGCTCCTCATTACCATCCACGCCCTCAATTTTAAGTGCGTTAGCGCCTGCCTTCATGAGGATTTCGACATTATCAAGCGCATCATACAAGCCCTTTCTAGTGCTCATAAATGGCATGGCAGCAATAAGAAATTTATCTTTTGCTCCCTTTTTTACCGCTCGGGTATGCATAGCGATGGTCTCAACATCGCAATTAATGGTATTTTCATTACCATGGATCACCATGGATAAATCATCACCAATCAATATTCCATTGATGTCTGTATCATTGAGAATTTTTGCACTCCAGTACTCATATGATGTAACAACAACGATTTTTTGACCATCCGCTTTTAATTTTTTAAAAGTTTCTAAAACGCTCATATTCCAGTCCTTTCTCAAATTCTTCATTTATTGTATACGAGAAAACAATATAAGCCATTAAAAACCATTTATATTTTATGGTTTAATGGATGAAGTAAAAATTGTATCAATACTTTGTCTCATAAAAGTTTTAAAAAAACTAATATTTTTATTCGTAATCACACACAAAAAAAATATTTTCTTTATGATGAACATTAAATTAAATTCTCTAAAATATTGCTATGTCATTCGCTCTTAATCTCGCTGAAAAGAATTTATTACCAGATTGGTTAATTCGTATCGGAATCAGGAAATTACTTAAAGATCGTATAGTTGAAATTTGTTCAGATAGTTATGAAAATCAACAAAAAAACAAAATTGATTTTATACACAATATGAACCGTTCCCCCATTGCAGTAGATACTAATTTGGCCAACGAACAACATTACGAAGTCCCGGCAGAGTTTTACGATTATGCACTTGGTAAAAATAAAAAATACAGTTCCTGTTATTGGAATAATAAAACTGAAACATTAGATGATGCCGAGCAATTGGCTTTACACAAAACATGTGAACATGCTGAATTAAAAAATGGTCACAGTATTCTTGAATTAGGCTGTGGATGGGGATCTCTAACCTTATGGATGGCTAAAAAATATCCCAAATCCAAAATCACAGCTGTCTCTAACTCACATTCTCAGCGCAAATATATTGAGAACCAGGCTAAACAGAGGAAGTTAACGAATGTAAAAATTATTACCTGCAATATGACGGAGTTTGATACTAAATCGAAATTTGATCGGATTGTATCTGTTGAAATGTTCGAGCACATGAGAAATTTTGCCGTTTTATACCAAAAAATTTCAACATGGCTAAAAAAGGATGGAAAGTTTTTTAAACATATCTTCGTTCATAAAAGCGCGCCTTATTTATTTAAGGTAAAAGATAAAAATGACTGGATGAGCCAATACTTTTTTTCTGGTGGCATGATGCCGTCTATTGATTTACCACTCTATTTTCAGAGCTCACTTAAGATTGAACAGCAATGGCTTTGGGATGGCACCCACTATGCCAAAACAGCCCGAGAATGGCTTAATAATACTGACAAAAATAAAGCAGAGATCATAAATATTTTTAAAACCTGTTATGGGTCGGATAATGCACAACTTTGGCTTCAAAGATGGAGAATATTTTTTATGGCCTGTGAGGAACTTTGGAATTATGACCAAGGTCAAGAGTGGATGGTTGCTCACTATCTTTTTTCAAAATGAAACATAAGCTGATTAACTTTGTTCTTTTTCAAAGCATTTGGTTTATTTTTATACTCTCAGCTGCACACAATTCCTTATATGGCTTATTTGTTGGTCTTAGCTTATTAATCCTCCAGTACTTATACGGAAAAAAATTATTTGCAGATTTTATTCTGATTCTATTAGCAATTGTCATTGGGTGTATCCATGATGGAATTCTAAATCACTTTAACTTTATAGATTATAATATTGTTTTTATTGACTTTTATGCTCCTATTTGGATTATTGGCTTATGGATATCGTTTGCTTTAACCATCAACCATTCGCTAGCTTGGTTACAAAATAAGACAGCACTTCAAGTCTTTTTTGGCCTGATTGGCGGCCCTTTAGCTTATCTCGCTGGAGAAAAACTTGGGGCAATCAGCATGATTCATGAACACGCCCTTTTTATATTAGCTTTCAGCTGGGCTCTTGTAACACCAATCTTGTTTAGATTTTATACTAAAGGCACTTAGATGAATGTTTATTTAGATGCATTACAGTTTTCTTTGTTGTTTGGTTTCATTGGTTGGATTTATTCCTACCTAAAAACTAATGTCAATATTGTTGACTCCATGTGGAGTCTATTTTTCATAGTTAACATATCCTGTTTTGCTCAGTCACACAATATTTCTGATAATCAGTGGTTTATTTATGCTTTGCTGGTGGTCTGGGCAGTTCGATTATCAACTTATTTATGCATTAGAAATGCGAACAAGCCTGAAGACTCCCGCTATCAAGATATTCGCCGTAATTATTCGCCACACTTTCCCTTGAAAAGCTTATTTATTATCTTTGTCTTCCAAGCTATTTTAGCGTTAATCATTTCCTACCCGCTGTATTACATTTTTAACCCTATTAATGACCAAGGATTGAATTTCCTGTTACCGTTTAGCTATATCATGATTGCGCTTGGAATACTGTATGAATCTATTGCTGACTATCAACTTTATAAATTTAAGAAAACTAGTATTTCAGGTGAAGTATGTAATATCGGACTATGGAGGTACTCAAGACACCCAAATTATTTTGGTGAATTATTAATCACTTGGGGTATTTTTATCAATGCAATTCAATTTGGACATATTTTTATCATCGTCTCTCCCCTATTGATGACTTATTTTCTCTTTAAGTTTTCTGGTGCAGGCTTGATGGAAGAAACCATCATTAATCGTAAACCAATGTATAAGAAATATATTCAATCCACCAATTCAATCCTGCCATGGTTGCCAAAAAAGTCATAAGTTTTATTTCTTTTTTATTATTTGGCTTTAGCGCCTTCGCTGAACAAATAAATTTCCAAGTCCAATTGAATGACAAGGAGATTGGCTTTCATGAATTTAATGTACAGGATGACACGATTAATAATAAGGCTCAATTTGATGTGAAGTTGTGGTTTATTCCGGCCTATAAATATCGTCACACGGCAACAGAAACATACAAAGATAATTGTTTAGTTAGCTTACAAAGCGAAACTCAAGATGGTGCAGATTTCTTTGAATTATCCAGTATTACCGACTCTATATATTTTAAAATTAAAGTGAATGATAAGGAGCACAATCACCCAGTATGTTCACAAACCTTTCGTTATTGGGATATCACATTTACAGAACAAAGTCTTGCCATCAACCCTCAAGATGGTGAAATTTTTAAATTATCATTTTCAGCTGATGAAGACGAGGAAGTAAAAACTAAAACAAATTCTTTTTTAGCCAATAAATTCACCTTGCGCGCCGTCAACGATCAAGATGAAAAATTTCACATTGAGCTTTGGTACGAACAAACTAGCAAAAGATGGATCAAATTGAAATCCTACTTAAAAGATGACAATGTCCTTACCTACATATTAAATGACTAAATCCATACTAAAGCCAGAAGATCTGTCTCGACTTATCGAGATGGCCTGGGAAGACAGAACGCCATTTGACGCAATTTTCAAACAATTTGGATTAACTGAAAACGAAGTCATGCGCCTCATGCAACAAAATCTCAAACGCTCTTCTTACGTCTTATGGAGAAAAAGAGTGAAAGAGATTGGTTTAAAGCATCAAAAAAAACGTGGATTTTTGACATCTAACGCATATGCTAGCAATCAATATAAGCCAAAATAACGAAATTTAACGAGCAATGATTCTCCATTGTTTTGGGCCGCTAGAGTGAATTGAATTACCATCTTGATCGACAGCCACAGTGACAGGCATATCTTTCACTTCAAATTCATAAATAGCCTCCATTCCAAGATCTTCAAAAGCTATTTTTTTTGCTTTTTTAATTGCCTTAGAAACTAAAAAGGCAGCTCCGCCAACCGCAATCAAATAAATCGCTTTATTTTTCTTAATCATGTCGATCGTTTGTTGCCCTCTTTCGGCTTTGCCAATCATACCGATGATCTCTTGATTAAGAATAGATTCACTAAATTTATCCATTCTGGTTGCTGTTGTTGGGCCTGCTGGGCCCACCGCCTCGTCCTTTATTGGATCTACTGGCCCAACGTAATAAATAACTCTATTTTTTAAATTAACTGGAAGCTGTTCGTTATTGGCAATCATAGACTCAATTCGTTTATGTGCCGCATCCCGAGCTGTAAGAATTTTGCCATTAAGCAATAAAGTATCGCCAGCTTTAAATTGACTCATCTGATCTTTTGTTAATGTATCAAGATCAATAGCAACTGCATTTTCATGAGGTTGCCACTCCTCTTTTGGATAAAAGTCTAGCCTGGGTGGCACAAACTCAGCGGGACCATTTCCATCCAGTTTAAAATGAATGTGTCGAGTTGCTGCACAATTAGGTATTATAGCAACAGGAAGTGATGCAGCATGAGTTGGAAAGTCATTAATTTTTACATCTAAAACAGTGGTGAGACCACCCAATCCTTGAGCTCCAATGCCAAGTTGATTAATTTTTTCATACAATTCGAGTCGTAATTCATCCACTCTTGATTTAGCACCTTTATTTACAAGATCTTGAATGTCAATGGCTTCCATTAAAGACTCTTTGGCCATAATCACAGCTTTTTCTGCAGTGCCGCCTACACCAATCCCTAGAACACCAGGTGGGCACCAGCCAGCTCCTAAGTTAGGAATTAAATCTAGAATATACCCCACCAGATCATCTGATGGGTTCATCATTTTTAAATGCGCTTTATTCTCTGACCCACCACCCTTGGCAGCAATCTTAAAGTCTATTGACTGGCCTTTGACTAATCGAGTATGAATGACTGCAGGAGTATTATTCTTTGTATTTTTTCTTAACCCCAATGGATCCTCTACTATTGAAGCTCTAAGCGGATTTTCAGGGTTTAAATAAGCTTCAGCAACACCTTGGTTGATCAATTCATCAATTGTCTGATCGCCTTCAAATTTCACATCCATTCCAACTTCAACAAAAATAGTTACAATACCAGTGTCCTGACACAAGGGCCTCTTACCTAAAGCCGATAATTTAGAACTCGTTAAAATTTGTAACAAGGCATCTTTAGCTGGTTTGGATTCTTCCTTTTGATAAGCGGCGGTCATCGCTTGAATAAAATCTTCGGAGTGGTAATAAGAGATAAACTGGAGCGCATCGCTGACGCTAGAAATAATGTCTTGGTTTTGAATCATAGTTTAGCGCACCGTTGATTGAGAAACTGCAATCGATTTATCAATATTTTTTCTTAATATCTTACCATTTTTAGTTTTAGGAAATTCATGAGCAATGTAAATCGTTTTAGGAGCCTTGTAAGCAGCTAAATGATTTTGTCCAAATTTAAGAAGCTCGTTAGGGTCTGGCTGTTTGCCTTCATGAGGCAGGATATAAGTCACAACCAATAATTTATCTTTTTCAATCTCTTCCCCAATCGCTGCACAATCTGCTACATCAGGATGAGATTTAAATACACGTTCAATTTCATAGGGAGATACACGGTAACCGAAGCTTTTAATAATGTCGTCTTTTCTTCCTAAAAACCAAATGTAGCCATCTTCATCATATTTAGCATAATCTCCTGTAAAGAACCAACCGCTATGTATATGTTTATCAGTTTCTTCGGGTAAATTCCAATACCTTAAAAATAAACCTGGATCACTATCAGGAACACATATCATTCCTTCTTCCCCAGTATTCACTTCTTGTAAAGTCTCAGGATTCATTAATTTTATATCATGTCCTGGTTGAGGAAATCCAGCTGAACCTGGCCGGATAGGGTTATATTTATTCTCAGAAAGATAATATGAAAATTCTGACATGCCCACTGCCTCAAATATATCTTGGTCAAATCTATCTCTCCATTGATTTAATACCTCATCGGATAAATGCTCACCGGCACTCATACAATATCTTAATGAAGGTACATCTTCAGACTTATAATCAGTCTTTTGTAAGATCTGTCGATAGATTGTTGGGACGCCAATAAAAATTGTGGCATTGTGTTTTTTAATCAACTTCATCCAGGTGTCCGCATGATTTTTTCCTTCATACACCACAATGGTTTTTCCAAGATGCAAAGGGTCCATCAGTCCAGATCCCAAAACATAGGTCCAGTTAAATTTTCCTGAATGAACAATTCGGTCATCCTCGCCTTTAAAGTCAAACCAGTATTGTGATGCAGGCTTTCTCCCAATAATTGCTCGATGCGCATGCAAAACACCCTTTGGATAGCCTGTCGTTCCTGAGGTATAAACCAAGTAAGCAGGATCATTAGCTTTGGTATTTATAGAAAAATCGATGGTGTTTATTTTATTAATTTCTTGATGCATATCAAAAATATCAAATTTATCTGACTTTTCAATACCCCCAGCTCCTGTTAAAAAAATGTATTTGAGTTGTGGCGGAAGAGTATGCTCCTGCAACGATTTCCACATGGATTTGTCCGTGACTAGAGCTGTGGCTTGAGAATCACTCGCCAAATAAACAACCTCTTCTGCAGTTAATAAAGTAGAAGTAGGCACAGAGACATATCCTGCCTTCATCGCACCTAAGAAAGAGATCGGATAATCAAGAGAGTTTGGTAAGCGAATAAGAACTCTATCTTCACTTTGTAAGCCTAAATTGATCAGACATTGAGCAAACTGATCCGTTTTTTTTGCTAACTCTTTAAAACTGATTTGATCAGTGCCAAGTTCATCGTTCTCCACAATCATGGCCAATTTATTTTCAAATTCCGTTCCAAGATGAATAGATGAACATAACTGTCCAATATTAATTTCCTTGGGAACGTTCCATTCCCACTCAAACTTTTGAATCATTATAGTATTGCTCCATAAGGCCAGTTTTCACGAATCACTTGAGCTGGTAATTTATTCAAAACACTTATCGCAAAATTTGTATCCTCCTGATTTAAAGCTCGAAGCGCATGCGCCCTCAAGAGTGTCTGCAATGCTTTACCAAACATAGGAGGGTCTAGCATTTCTCCCTCAAATTTAATAGCTCCGCCAAGCAAAGCATCAGCTTCGATTGCCGCCTTAAGTACCCTTATTCTTAGATTGATTTCTGTCGGTGATGGGGTATATGCCACTTTACATAAATGAATATGTCCTGGATGAATTACCTGCTTTCCTGTTAATCCTTTTTCAGCTTCAGTCACAGCGTGACGATAAACAATGCGTGATTCATCATCTCCATGCAAGTCAAGCCAACGACGAACGTCATGTGGCTCAATGAATTTCTCAGGCATGATATGTTCACCAATTAAAGTTTCTACTCCACCAATGACACCTTTCCCAGCAATTCGGGCTTCAAACATAATTTGATTTAAAAAATAGGTAAGCTCTTCAATCCAATTGGCAGGAGTAATGTTGATACCCATGGCTTTTGAAAAGTCATGAATACCAAAGACCACATGCTTTACCGTATTGTAAGACATCAAATCAGGAACAATTTTTAATGACCTAGGATGTTCGATAATTGGCTGAATGGTGATTTTTGGATTGAGGTCTAAAAGAATACTTGATAAATCTCTCACTTCAGCTGAACCATATGCCTCACCTGCTTTAGCCAACATGACAACATCAACATAATCAGATACAACTTTTAATAAAGTAATATCTTTTTCAAATTCTGTTGTTCTAAATGGATTTATTCGAATAGCAATTTGCACATCTGGTCGAGATTTTCTTAGATCCCCTAACTCTAATTTTAACAACTCACGACTTAATTCTTTTTTACTGCACCCATCTTCCAAGTCAAAAATTAGGGTATGTGCAATAGTTTGATGAGCATGTTTTTTAAACCTAGCTGATGCTGCTTCTAAATCCTCATACGTGCTATTGGAAGGTGAATATTTTACTGGAGGATAATACAGTTGAATTCCAGGCCAAAATCCTCCAAACAAATCTGAATCTATTTTTGAGATATTTTTTTCATTAGTCATCACTCACCTCTTCTTTGATCAATTCTCTTAAATTTCGTGTAGATAAAATATTCCAAAGGTCGTTATCTTGTTTTTTTAATATTTTTAATAAAGCATTTTTTTCAACTAATGATAATGATTCATATTCGTTTTGATAAAAATCTCCTAATACAAGATCAAGCTCCAACAAACCTCTTCTGCTTTTGTACCGAATAACGTGATCAATGTTCATGAAGACTCCTTTTTAAGTGAAAATATTTTCTTCATAGATGTTTTTTTTCTCTTAAATTGTAATTCTTTAATACCTGATATTGCTTTTGCAGGGCTTAGTCCTTTAGGACAAACGTCAGCACAATTCATAATGTTATGGCACCTAAATAAACGATCTTCATGATCTAAAAATTCTAAACGTTCCTCGCCACCTTGGTCTCTAGAGTCTGCTAAGAATCGATATGATTGAAGTAATGCTGCAGGACCCATAAATTTATCAGGTCCCCACCAAAAAGATGGGCATGAGGTAGTGCAAGCTCCACATAAAATACATTCATATAACCCATCAAGCTTTTTACGATCTTCAGGAGATTGAAGTCTTTCAGTTTTAGGTGCCTTTTCATTGTTTATGAAATATGGCTTCACATCATGATAATTTTTAAAAAATTGATCCATATTCACAATTAAATCTTTTACCACAGGGAGTCCTGGCATTGGACGAATCACAACCGGCTCTTTTAAATCTTTTAATTTAGTTACACACGCTAAGCCATTTTTTCCATTTATATTCATTCCATCAGAGCCGCAGACACCTTCACGACAAGATTTTCTTAATGCTAATGTTTCATCTTGTTGTTTAATTTTCATTAAAGCATCTAATAGCATCTG
The DNA here is from genome assembly GCA_024919215.1 of Methylophilaceae bacterium LSUCC0665. Classification (GTDB taxonomy): domain Bacteria; phylum Pseudomonadota; class Gammaproteobacteria; order Burkholderiales; family Methylophilaceae; genus BACL14. The sequence continues at coordinate 717,001 of CP103437.1, forward strand.
GTCGTTATCATCTAAATCAACCTCATATTTTTTCATGTAAGGTTTTTTATCTACCTCAGGGTCAAATCGATATACTGAGAATTTCATAATTAATACACCCTTTTTTTAAGAGGAAAAGTTTCCACCGTCAATGGTTTTAAATTTACTGGACGATAACCTATGGTGTTGGTTTGTGAATAATACAAAGTATGTCTTAACCATTGTTCATCATCTCTATCTTCAAAATCAGACCGACAATGAGCGCCCCGACTCTCTTCACGTGCATAAGCTGACTCGATCGTAGCTTTAGCAACCTCAATTAAATTTTTTAATTCTAATGCATCAATTCTTGCCGTATTAAAAATATTACTATTGTCTGAAATATGTAAATTTTTTGAACGCTCCGCAATGTCTTGAATTTTCTTAACCCCCTCTTTTAATAATTCAGGAAATCTAAATACACCGCAATGCTGTTGCATAGTTGAACGTAAATCATTTCCTAATTGAACTATATTTTCAGAACCTTTATTTTTTTTATTCAAGGACGCAACTCTTTGCTGAGTAAATTCGATCGCTTCTTGTGGGATGTCCGGAAATTTTTCTTTTTGATCAATGGACTCAATTACATGAAGACCTGCCGCTCTTCCAAATACAATTAAATCCAGTAATGAATTAGAACCTAGTCGGTTAGCCCCATGAACAGAAACACAGGCACATTCTCCGACAGCATAAAAATTTTCAATTCTATCGCCAGAATCATTTTTTCTCACCTGACCATGTAAATTAGTTGGGATACCACCCATCATATAATGAACAGTTGGCACTACAGGAATGGGGTCTTTTACTGGGTCGGCATTAGCAAATTTAATCGCAATCTCTCGAATACCTGGAAGTTTTTCATTGATCTTATCTTCTCCGAGATGGGCTAGTTGCAAATATACTGCATTTTTATTCTTTCCGATGCCCTTGCCATTTTTTATCTCTGTGGCAATTGCTCTAGAGACAACATCCCGACTCGCAAGGTCTTTAGCATTTGGTGCATATCTTTCCATAAAACGCTCACCATCTGAATTTTCTAGATACCCTCCTTCGCCACGACAACCCTCTGTCACTAAAACTCCAGCTCCCGCTATCCCTGTGGGATGAAACTGCCAGAACTCCATATCCTCCAAAGGAATATTGGCCCGAGCAGCCATACCCAATCCATCTCCTGTATTGATGTAAGCATTAGTACTTGCCTCAAAGATCCTGCCTGCACCGCCAGTTGCAAAAATTGTTTTTTTGGCCTGAAAGATGGCTAATTGACCCGTCGCCATCTCATATGCAATGACTCCTAACACCTCATCATCATTCGACTTAATTAGATCCAATGTGCTCCATTCGATGAAAAACTGAGTGTTATTCTTTACGTTTCTTTGATACAACGTATGTAACATTGCATGTCCGGTGCGGTCTGCAACAGCACATGTGCGTGACATAGCTGACTCACCAAAATTTTTTGTCATGCCACCAAATGGACGCTGATAGATTTTACCGTCTGCATTTCGGTCAAATGGCATACCGTAATGCTCTAATTCATAGATAGCATCCGCCGCATTTTTACACATATATTCGATAGCATCCTGATCACCCAAGTAATCAGAGCCCTTAATCGTGTCATACATATGCCAGATCCATTTATCTTCCGTCACATTCCCAAGAGCCGCAGCTACTCCTCCCTGAGCTGCAACAGTATGAGAACGTGTCGGAAAAACTTTTGATATTACTGCAACATTTAATCCTGCATCAGAAAGCTGAAGAGCACTTCTTAAACCGGCACCACCTGCGCCAACAACCAAGACATCAAATTTAAAATGCTGCATTTGTTAAATATCCAAGAGAAATAAAAATAAAAAAATAATCTGTAACACCATACTTAAAAGTAATATTAAATATATGACCTGATTCATCCATTTATTTTTAATGTAATCATCAATCACATGCTGAACACCAATCCAACCATGAAAAAAAGTAATTAAAAATAAAATCGTAATAATGGATCGATGAATGACCGATTGAAAAAAATCCACCCAAACTTGATAACTCAATTGATCGATTTGGATCCAATTAAAAATCAGATAACCAATAAAAAAATATAAACAAAATGCAGAGAATCTTTGGTATAGCCATTGAGTCATTCCCCCAAACAAGCTAAAAAAAGGATTTTTTACCATAACCAAAACCCCGCAATAAATGTCAAAAGAAAACTCACTATCAAGACAATTTTGCTGGTCATTCGCGCAATAATCAGATCAACACCAAAATGTAAATCAAGAAGAAGATGTCTGGTACCAGCAATTAAATGATGGATAATGCCCCATAACATCAAGCATTTGATTAACTTAAATAATGTGGTATCAAATATCAACAGAATCCAGTTGAAGATATTCTCATTTTTTAATGACCAGTAGAGCGATATTGTTAACAATGGCATCAACACAAACAAAACAACACCGCTCACCCGGTGCAAAATCGAAACCATAGCAGGCACGGGAAATCGAATGGTAAATAGATTTAAATTTTTTGGATTTCTACTTTCCATGAAATTCCTCTAAAGCCGCCAGGCGAACATTTTCTGCAACATATTCCTTTAATCTTGGATCAAATGGTTTAGGGATAATATACTCAGCTCCAAATTTTAATTCCTTTACTTGATAAGCGTCCAATACTGACTGTGGAACCTTTTCTTTTGTTAATTTAGCCAATCCCTCAGATGCAGCTAACATCATTTTCATTGTGATTTGAGGTGCTCTGGCATCCAAAGCTCCTCTAAATAAAAAAGGGAAACCCAGTACATTGTTAACTTGGTTAGCATAATCTGATCTCCCAGTTGCCATGATGACATCTTCTCTTACAGATCTTGCCTCATCTGGGGTGATTTCTGGATCAGGGTTGGCTAAAGCAAAAACGATCGGATCTCTTTTCATTTTTAATAAATACTCTTTTGGAAATAAATTGGCGCCAGATAACCCAATAAATACATCCGCATCTTCAATAATTTCCTCGAGTGTGTTTGCTGAGGTATTACTTAAAAACTCTTTGTTATATATATTGGCATCATCTCTGGATTGGTTTAGCACTCCTTTTCGGTCAACTAAATGGATTTCATTTACGCCTAAATGTCTTATTAATTTTGCACAGGATAGTCCTGCAGCACCTGCGCCAAGAAATACCACCTTAATATCTTCAATTTTTTTATTAACAATTTCTAATGCATTCTGCAATCCTGCAGCCACTATGACTGCTGTTCCATGTTGATCATCATGAAACACGGGAATGTTGAGACGTTTTTTTAATTCAGCTTCGATATAAAAACATTCTGGAGCTTTGATATCTTCAAGATTAATGCCACCAAAGGTGGGCGATATCGCTGCAACAGTTTCTATAAATTGATCAGGATCAGATAAATCAATCTCAATATCATATACATCTATATCAGCAAACTTTTTAAAGAGTATCCCCTTGCCTTCCATGACAGGCTTGCTAGCAAGTGCGCCTGTATCGCCCAACCCTAAAACAGCAGTGCCATTAGAAATAACTGCAACCAGATTTCCCTTGTTCGTATATCGATAAGCATTATCTTTGTTGTCTTGAATGGCTCTGACTGGCTCTGCTACTCCTGGAGAATATGCAAGAGATAAGTCATGAGCTGTATCGCATTGCTTCATTGAAGCGATCTCTATTTTTCCAGGTTTTGGATGCTCGTGATAATTTAAAGCTTCATCTTTTAAAGACATATTATTCAAGCTCCGTCTGATAATGGTAATTTTCGGTGAGGCACAATCCCAATCTCCATTCCACTGGCTTTTCACCATAGGTATACGACAGTCTCTCAATACTTAATAATGGCGTTTTTCTAGGAATGCCTAATATTTTGGACACCTCATCACCTGCCGCTACCGCTTTAATTTTTTCATTGGCATTAAGCATTTGCACTCCATAGCGTGATTCATACAATCGATATAGAGATCCTTTTTTTTGATTAATCATTTCTTCGTTCAATCCTTTAAAGACAGATGATGAAATATAAATTTCATCCAGGATGAGTGGTTTTTTAGCGAATGTAAGTAATCGCTTAATTTGAAACACGGGTGAGCCTGGGATTAGGTTTAATTGTTTAGCAACATAGCTGGAAACTCTAATTTTTTTAAAAGAAAATAATTCACTTTCAAGTTTTTCTTTATGGCCCTTTGTTGAAGTTAATCTTAAAAAACGTAATTGAATCTGCTCTTCATCATGGGTAGTTACGTAGGTTCCTTTTCCTTGACGACGCACTAATATTTTTTCAATTGAAAGTGCATCAATAGCTTTCCGAACGGTTCCTTGACTTACTTTAAAATCATTCGCTAATTCAATTTCACTTGGAATCATATCTCCTGCTTTCCACTTACCAGAAACTAATTCTTCCGTGATTCTTTGTTTTACTTGTACATACAAAGGTGTATTCATGCTTTTAAATTAAAATTTAACTTATATATATCTTATATAAGACTTAATAAAAAATCAACAAGAAATTAAAAAAATTTATTTTTATATAAGTTATTGAAATAATTAATAAATACTATATTACTATTGAATAATAAATGAATAACATATATAAGACTTAAAATAATATTGACATAATTTTTTAATTATTTACAATATAACATTAATTAAATAATTTAATTTATATTGATGCGATGAACACAAATACTTACAAACCAAGACGTTCGATGTTGTATGTTCCTGGGTGCAATAAAAGATACCTAGAAAAGGCCAAAGTATTAAGAGCAGACACCATCATATTGGATCTTGGTGACCCTATTCTTCTGGATGCCAAAGTCCAATCACGAGATAACGTAATTCATGTGCTTCAAGAAAGGGGTTATGGCAAAAGAGAGGTGGTCGTCCGTGTCAATGACTTTGATTCACCTTGGGGCTTAGATGACATTAAAGCAGTAGCCCCACTTCAGCCTGATGCTATATTGTTTCCAAATATTGAATCAAGAGAAGATATCCTAAACTGTATTTCAGAGTTAGATCGGTGTGGTGGTCAGGATATTTCAGTCATGGTTATGATTGAAAGTCCTTTGGCTGTGCTGAATGCAAAAGAAATTGCGAGTGCATCAGATCGGATTATTTGTATGGTCTTAGCTACATCAGACCTAATATCTCAAATGTATGCCAGGACTACACAAGATCGAATTGCTCTTACCACGAGCCTATCTTTAGTTATTCTGGCGGCACGTGCCTATGGTCTCTCTGTGATTGATGGTATTCATAGCAATCTTAAAGATACTGCTTCTTTTGAATATGCCTGTCGTATGGGAAGAGATATGGGCTTTGATGGTAAATCCCTAGTCCATCCAGACCAGCTGGCTTATGCAAATGATGCCTATACACCCAAGCCTCAAGAAATCGAACAAGCGAAAGCAATCATTAGTGGACTTGCAGAAGCTAATGCCTCTGGCCGAGGAACAGTTGTGGTCGATGACAAATTGGTAGAGCATCACCATGTCACGGCAGCAAAAAGACTGCTCGTCCAATACGAAATGATGGAAGAATTGGAAAATAATATATGAGTCAACATCAAGGAAATTTTTTAGAGGATTTTTCACCTAACCAGGTATTTGAGCACGCCATTCCAAGAACCATTTCTGATGGAGATGTTTCTTTATACCTTGCTCTTGTAGGCAATCGAAATCCCTTGCACTGCTCAATTTCAACTGCACATAGTATAGGTTTAAATGCCATCCCAGTCGATGATATGTTACTTTTTCATATCGCATTTGGTCGAACAGTGAATGATGTTTCTTTGAATGCAGTTGCTAATTTAGGATATGCAAATATTCAGTTTAAAAAGTGTGCTTACGTTGGAGATACCATTCGATCAGAATCTCAAGTTATTGGTGTAAAGGAAAATTCAAATAAGTCGACTGGCGTAGTCTATGTCAGATCAACGACCTTTAATCAAGATAATGAAGAAATACTATCCTGGGTGCGCTGGGTAATGGTTCCAAAAAGAAATAATGACTCAAAAATTAACGAACTTATCCCGAATGATTTACCAGAGATTTCAGATTTATCTGAGATTCATCGCAACAATGTTTCATATGCAGATTTTAATTATAGCGATACCGGATCAGATTTATTATTTGAAAGTTATGAAATAGGTCAAATCATAAATCATTCCTCTGGAATGACCATTGACGAAACAGATCATACTCTTGCAACCAAACTCTATCAGAATAACGCAAAGCTGCATTTCGATGCTCATATGATGAAATCTACGCCATTTAAAAGACGTTTAATTTATGGAGGTCACATAATCTCATTATGTCGCTCATTATCATTTGAAGGTCTAGAAAATGCCCTACAGGTGGTGGGTGTGAATTCTGGTGTTCATTCTAACCCAACATTTGCTGGAGATACCATTTACACAAGAACAGAAATTATCGATAAATTTGAGCACAATAATTTTTCAAACGCTGGAATTTTAAGGCTCAGACAATTGGGTATAAAAAACACGCCTAGTGCTCTTATTGAAAATATTACCAGTGAAAAAAATGGGAAAAAAATTTACAACCCAAGCATAGTTCTTGATATTGATTATTTTGTAGTAATTCCAAAAAGGAAATAATTATGGCTTTAACTCATCCTAACGAAGCATTATTTACAGGTGAAAAACCTTTCCCAATGATTCCAGTGTGTGAGCACTTTGCTGGCAGTGAAAAATTAATTACTAAAGCACTCGGTTTGCAAGAGACACTAGGCCCTGTCTTTAACATTACCTGTGACTGCGAGGATGGAGCTGCTGCCGGCCAGGAGCAGGAACACGCTGAGATGATTGTTCGTATCCTCAATTCTGAAGCAAATCAATTTAAAATGGCCGGTTCTAGGATTCATGACTTCACTCATCCTCATTGGAAAAAAGATGTAGATATTCTTGTTGCTGGAGCAGGAAACGTTCTTAGTTATATTACGATTCCTAAATCTACCAATGTTGATCAACCAAAAGAAATGATTGCTTACATTCAAAAAGTCGCTAAAGATAATAATATTAATCGTGAAATTCCAATTCATGTGCTTATTGAAACGCATGGAGCTCTCGCTGATGTGCATAACATTGCAAAACTTCCTTGGCTACAAGTGTTGGATTTTGGGCTTATGGACTTTGTCAGTGGTCACCATGGGGCCATACCTGCATCAGCGATGCGAAGTCCAGGTCAGTTTGATCATAGGTTACTATCGAGAGCTAAAAGCGAAGTAGTTGCTGCAGCGATAGCCAATGGAGTAGTGCCTGCACATAACGTTACATTGGATTTAAAAAATACTGAGACCACCTTTTCGGATGCGAAAAGAGCACGTGATGAGTTTGGTTTCATGAGAATGTGGAGTATCTATCCAACTCAGATCACAGCAATTATCGATGCAATGAAGCCAAATTTTAATGAAATACAAGATGGAGCAGAAATATTAATACTCGCCCAGGATGCCGACTGGGGGCCGATACAATTCAAAGGTGAGCTTCATGATCGAGCGACTTATCGATACTTTTGGGAAATCCTTCAAGCTGCAAAACAAACAGGTCAAAATATTCCTAAAGAAGCTGACCAGAGATTTTTTTCATAGAAAGGTTATTTGATGTCTGCTGGTAAAAAATTTAGAGATGCGCTTGTTCAAGAAAAACCACTTCAGGTAATTGGTGCGATTAATGCTTACCATGCCCTTCTCGCCACCCAAACTGGATTTAAGGCATTATATCTCTCTGGTGGTGGTGTTGCAGCGGGTTCCTTAGGGATTCCTGACTTAGGTATATCGACTTTGGAAGATGTATTAATAGATATCAGAAGAATCACTGATGTGACTGATACGCCCTTGCTTGTTGATATAGATACAGGGTTTGGTGGTGCATTAAATATATCTCGGACAATTAAGTCAACCATCAAAGCTGGTGCCGCAGCTATACATATTGAAGATCAGGTGCAAGCGAAACGATGTGGCCACCGTCCAAATAAAGCTATTGTTTCACAACAAGAGATGGTAGATCGGATTAAGGCTGCAGTTGATGCTAAAACAGATCCAGACTTTGTCATTATGGCTCGAACCGATGCCTTAGCAGTAGAAGGATTATCAAGTGCAATTGATCGAGCATGCGCATGTGTAGAGGCTGGTGCAGACATGATATTTCCTGAGGCAATGACAGAGTTGTCAATGTATCAAGAGTTTTCCAATGCAGTCAAAGTCCCTATTCTCGCAAATATTACTGAATTTGGATCAACCCCACTTTTTACTAGAGAGGAATTGGCGGGTGCTGATGTCAGCCTAATTTTATATCCACTAAGCGCCTTCCGAGCTATGAATAAAGCGGCCTTATCCGTTTATGAATCAATACGGCAAGATGGAACACAACAAAATGTAATAGAGCAGATGCAGACCAGGAATGAATTATATGAATTTCTCAATTATCATGCCTACGAAAAAAAATTAGATGAGCTCTTTAAGCAGGAGAAATAGATTACGAAGGAGAATTTATGAATAATGTCACTGAAAAAAAAGTAAAAAAGGGAGTAGCCCTTGCAGGTGTAAATGCTGGTACTACAGCTGTTTGTACCGTTGGACACACTGGAAATGATCTGCATTATCGTGGTTATGATATTTTAGATCTTGCAAAATATTCTAATTTTGAAGAAGTGGCTTATTTATTAATTCATGGTGAATTACCGAATTCTGATCAATTAATAGCATACAAAGATAAACTTAAAACACTTCGAGATATTCCAGATGCGGTCAAGATAGCGTTAGAGCAACTGCCAAAAAATGCTCACCCAATGGACGTGATGCGAACAGGTTGCTCTGTCCTGGGAACAATTGAACAGGAAGGCGAAGATCGTGATATTGAGAATACAAAAAATATTGCTGACCGTCTTATTTCTTGTTTTGGCTCAATGCTGATCTATTGGTACCATTTTTCTCATCACGGAAAAAAAATAGATTGTGTATCTGAGATGGATTCCATAGCAGGACATTTTCTATATTTATTGCATGGAAAAGCTCCCTCAGAGCTTCATGAAAAGGCGATGAATACTTCACTTGTCTTGTATGCAGAGCATGAATTTAATGCATCTACCTTTACCTCTCGTGTTATTGCTGGCACCTTATCAGATATGTATTCAGCGATCACGGGGGCTATTGGCGCTCTTCGTGGACCAAAACATGGTGGTGCTAATGAAGCAGCGATGGAGATTATTGCACGCTATAAAGATGCTGATGATGCAGAAAAAGATATTCGTGATCGAATGGCTCGCAAAGAAATCATTATTGGTTTTGGGCACCCTGTTTACACTATTGGAGATCCAAGAAATGAGAGTATCAAATCTGTCTCAAAAGCATTATCAGAAGATGCTGGAGATATGAATTTATTTAATATCTCAGAAAGAATTGAAAAAGTGATGTGGGATGAGAAGAAAATGTTCCCCAATTTAGATTGGTATAGCGCATCAAGCTACCATCTGATGGGTATCCCCACTTCTATGTTTACTCCAATTTTTGTAATTTCAAGAACAACAGGTTGGTCAGCTCATGTCATTGAGCAAAGAATTGATAACAAAATTATCAGACCGAATGCAGAGTATACCGGACCAGAGAACAGATCGTACACACCAATAAATCAAAGATAAAGAAAGGTAAAAAATGTCTTCACATATTTCTAATATAAGGCCTGAGCCCGATCAGGTCATTGTAGATATTGCAAAATATGTAAATGAGTATGAAATTAACAGCGATGAAGCTTTAGATACAGCAAGATATTGTTTAATGGATACATTAGGATGTGGTCTAGAAGCACTTAGCTATTCAGCATGTACTAAACTTTTAGGGCCGATTGTTCCAGGAACTACTGTTCCTAATGGAGCAAAAGTTCCAGGAACTAATTATCAATTAGATCCCATTAATGCAGCATTTAATATTGGGGCCATGATCAGATGGTTAGATTTCAACGATACTTGGTTGGCAGCGGAATGGGGTCATCCATCGGATAACTTGGGAGGTATTTTAGCTGTTGCGGATTGGCTTTCAAGAACAAGAATTGCGGAAGGTCAATCTCCTCTTCTCATGAAAGATGTGCTCATCGCCATGGTCAAAGCCCATGAAATTCAAGGGGTGATTGCTCTTGAAAATAGTTTTAATCGAGTCGGTTTAGATCATGTGCTTTTAGTCAAAGTAGCCTCAACAGCCGTCGTCGCAAAGATGTTAGGAGCAAGCTATGAGCAAATTATTGACGCCGTCTCTAATGCTTGGTTGGATGGACAAAGCCTCAGAACCTATCGCCATGCCCCAAATACAGGTTCAAGGAAATCATGGGCTGCAGGTGATGCAACCAGCCGCGCTGTAAGATTAGCGTTCATGGTAATGAAGGGTGAAATGGGTTATCCATCAGCACTTACTGCAAAAACATGGGGCTTTTATGATGTATTATTTAAAGGCAAACCTTTTGAATTTACTCAAACATACGGTTCGTATGTAATGGAAAATGTTCTTTTTAAAATATCTTTTCCCGCTGAGTTTCATGCTCAAACCGCAGTGGAGTGCGCGCTAGCGTTACATCCAAATAATATTGACTTGATAGACACCTTAGAAAAAATAAATAAAATTGATCGGATTGAAATTACAACCCACGAATCAGCGATTCGGATTATTGATAAAACAGGTCCACTAAATAACCCAGCCGATCGTGATCATTGCATACAGTTCATGACATCCATTGGTTTACTCAAAGGTAATCTTACCGCACAAGACTACGAGGACACGGTAGCAAATGACCCGCGAGTGGATGCACTTCGAGAAAAAATGACTTGTGTTGAAAAACCAGAATATACCAAAGATTATCTTGACCCAGATAAAAGATCAATTGCTAATGCAGTACAAATTTTTTATAAGGATGGCTCATCTTCTGAACAAGTGGCAGTTGAATATCCAATTGGGCATCGACGTCGAAGAAGTGAGGGAATTCCAGAGTTGATTAAAAAATTTAAGATCAACTTGAAGCGTGAATTTGATGATACTCGGGCTGAAAAAATTATGAATCTGAATTTAGATATTGATTTACTTCAACAAACACCAGTCAATGAATATGTGGATCTATATACTAAGTAAGCTCAGACTGTATTGCTCTTAATTCATCAAACGGATCTTGGTATTCATCATATTCATGATCCGTTTGGGCATACCAATAACGACTATTAGGTTCATCCCCTTCAATTTTATGAAGGACTGCATGGATCCAGTTCGAGTAATTTGAATGCATCTCTTGTACAATTTTGTGAGACGCATCCCATTCATCATTAATTGCTAACTCTAGTGCTTTAACAAGACTATTATTGCTCACTAATTTGATTCCTTTTGCTGTCTATATTCGCAATCCGGTAAATGATTTTCTAGTAACCCATTGATTGTTATAGTGGGTACTTTACAAAATTGACACTGGTAGTTATTCACACCCTCCTCAATTCTTTCTTGTGGGTAATCGATAAAATATTTACTCATTAATACCTGTCTCCTTAATCATCCATTCTAAATATTTTTTCTCTGCATGTATATCAAGCACAATTAACTCTGGTGTCTCGTATGGGTGATTCACTAAAAAAAAATTTTTAATCTCTTTGATCTTCTTATTTGTAGTTTTTATAATCACCATTGTTTCAGTATCTGTAGCGATTTTATTTTTCCACCAATACATCGATTCCACGTTATCAATCAAGTTGACACAAGCAATCAATCTTTGATTTAGCAATTCACTAATAAAAGACTTACAATTCTTTTTAGGTAATGTAGTTATGATAAGTTTGGGGCTATTAAACAACATAAAAAAACTATTCAAATTATTTTCAATACATTATAGTTGGAATCATATGTTATTTAAAAAACATTTAACAGAAGCTGGAAAACCATATTGGAGACATTTTATGTTTGCTTTTAAGGCTGGTTTCCTTCTTATCTATGCTGGTATTGCCTCAATTATTCATGCATTAATTCCCTCTATATTTCCATTTGTAAGTCAAAAAATTGTCCAAAGGTTAGTAAAAGAATCTGAACAAGAAAGAAGATCGAAATGAAACTCCTACTCATCCCCTTTTTAATCTTATTTAATTGTATCGTTCATGCATTACAAATTGGGGATATGACCCCTGACTTTAATGCAAACACAACAAAAGGAGATCTTAATTTTTACAAATGGTCTAAAGACAGTTGGGTGGTATTATTTTCTCACCCCGGTGACTTCACTCCCGTCTGTACTACTGAACTAGCTTATGCCGCTTTTCTGCAACCGGAGTTTGCTGACAAAAATGTCAAGCTTATCGGGCTTAGTGTCGATTCACTTGAAGATCATAGGGAGTGGATCCCGCACGTGAATGCTTACAAAGATAAAATTAAAACAGAATTCTCGCTAGAAAAATCTTTGGATAAGTTTACTGATGTATTTAAAAGCCGTCCTGATGTGGATTACCCAATCATTGCTGACACCTCAATGGAGATTGCAAAAATTTTTGATATGATTCACCCGAATGCTAATCCCAATGAAAGTGCCTTTGGAATCAAACATAAGGCTACTATAAGATCTGTATATATTATTTCGCCAGACAAGAAGATCCAAACCATCCTCACCTACCCCATGCACGTAGGAAGAAACTTTCATGAAATTCTTAGGACGGTTGATGCCCTTCAAGTCGCAGATAAATATAAAGTATCTACGCCAGCAAATTGGAATCCTGGGGATGAGGTGATTGTTCCCACCTACATTACCAACGACATGATAGAAGAGCATTACTCAACTAATGATTTCACCGAACATCAACAATATTTAAGGATGATTGAACAGCCTGGTTTTTATCAAGGCAATAAAAATAGAAATAAAAGCCGGATTTATAAAAAGTAATTAGTTTAGATCAAGAATTGTTAATGTACCCGCTTTCATATCAGGAACATAAACTTTTTTGTTATCTTGACTTAAACTTATATCTGCTGCCGCTTCAAACTTATCACTTACGAGCTCAGCTTTACCATCAATAAGCTTATAAAGCTTGCCTTCTAACCAACTACTTAAAAAGAAGGTTCCCTTCACTTTAGCAATTCCGTCTCCACCATTAAATCCATCGGCAATTTTCTTGAAAGATTTTTTGTTTAAATCAGCTTGAAAAAACTCACCAGCCCAGTCCAAAATATAGAGTGTCTCTCCATCTAAAAGAAGGCCGTTGGGAGCTTTAATTAAATTTCTCTCATCCTCAAATATTGTTTCTATTTCACCTGTGGTCTTGATTACAAAAATCTGACCTGTGCTCTTAAAATCACCTGAATCAGAGACATATAAATTTCCTTTATCATCCACGTCAATATCATTCAAGAAGACCGGACTTCTAGGAAATTGCATGGTGCCTGCATACACAGCAGACGATTTACTTTTTAAATCAACCTCAACCACTACATCTCGATCGGTCACATATAATTTATTATCAAACAACACCAAACCTTTTGGGTCATATAAATCATCAACGATTGTGATGCGTTTTCCACTTTTATCAATCATTGTGATTTTTCCGTCTTTATCAACATCCCGCTCACCTATTTCTGAGACGTAAATATTACCGTCCTTATCCTGGGCAACTGATTCTGGCATCTTGAAACCATCGATGACGACATTAGCAAAGACTGAGCTTGATAACATACTTAAACTTAATAAAATCCAAAGTAATTTCATAAACATTCCTAAATAATTAACGTGTTAACTTCCAAACTGGTGATTTTCTTAGATCAGTAATTAAATAGATATCACCCTTTTGATCAATCTCAAAATCACGAATACGACCTATATCGCCACTAAGAATAACCTCTTCTCCAACAATTTCTCCATCCTCAAAATCCAATCGGATAAGACTTTCACCATTAAGTGAACAGAGAATTAAATCGCCTTGCCACTCAGGGAAGGTTTTTCCAGTGTAAAATTGTACACTGCTAATTGCCATTGAAGGTACCCAGTTCAGTTTCGTTGACGTAAATTGATCATCAAATGGTGATTTACCAATTTTAATGCCAGTGTATTCGCTACCACCCCATGATATATGTTTCCAGCCAAAATTTGCTCCAGGCTGAGCAATCGCAATGTGATCACCCCCTCTAGGACCGTGACTGGAAAATAAAACATCATTTTCTGGTGTCAAAGTAATTCCTTGTGGATTTCTTACACCGATGGAATATATTTCGGGTAGCCAATCAGGATGAGATGTAAAGTGGGGGTTGTCATTTGGAACTGACCCATCTGTTTTAATTCGAATGATGCTGCCTGGATGAGCCTTCGGATCTTGTGCAATCATCTCACCCCCTCGCTCGCCAAAACCGGCATATAGGTTGTTGTCTTTTATTACGATGCGTGATCCATAGTGCCTATTTTCTTTTAACTTCGGTGAGGCTATCAGAAGATTGTGAAAATCTTTAATTTCATTAGCCTGCAGCTTACCCTTGGCAATTGCAGAACTCGAAAATTTACCATCATGATTGTAACTGTAAGTAAAATATAGATAGTCGTCTTTTGGATTAAAATAAACATCCAACAAACCACCCTGCCTTCCTCCTGGTTTGTATTCAATGTGTTGAATGTTGTGATTGATTTGAGTTTTATCGGCAGTTTTTTTATTAAACCTAAATAAACCACCACCTTTTTCTGAAACGATCATCTCTTCATTGCTAATTGAAGTAATGCCCCAGGGATGTTCAAAAGAAACATCGTATTTTTCTAATCTAAAATCTGAGTTTGTCTTTACATATTTTCTGTAATCACTTATTTTTTGATCAGCAAGAGCCAAGGAAATATGAAAACTCAGAATGAATAAAATTATCTTATTATGCATATCAACTTTAAGCGGCGAATATTGTTTAATCAATTTTACTTAAAAAGTTGAACATTTGTCCCCTATTTATATTTTTGTCATATCAGTTTCATATCGAAAAACATAATTTTAAATCAAAAATTAGTTCACATATTTATGAAAAATATTGATGTTGGCTTTGTTAACTATCTATATTCAAGATTATCTCCAAAGCAAAAAATTTAAAGAGTTATATGGTCAGATAAAAAAATGGGTAATATTTGGATAGATTAAAACTGTCTTAAACTAAATGGCGGAAGAGGTGAGATTCGAACTCACGGTGGGCGCGAACCCACGTCGGTTTTCAAGACCGGTGCATTAAACCACTCTGCCACTCTTCCGTGGTGCAAATTTTATCATAGGTTTGAAATCTGCAAAACTAATCTTTAAATATTTCTTCATGAAAACCGAAGTACCTGTAATCTTCAATTTTCATTGGATATAAAATCCCATCTAGGTGATCGCATTCATGTTGAACCACACGAGCATGAAAGTCTTCCACTTTTCTTTCGAATTTATTACCATCAGCATCATAGCCCTCGTATTTGATATGAGTAAACCTTGGAACAACTCCTCTGAGGCCAGGGACGGATAAACAACCCTCCCAACCATTTTCTTTGTCATCCGACAAGGGTGTGATGACTGGGTTAATGAGGACAGTAAAGGGAACGGAGTCTGCCTCTGGATAGCGATCGTTTGTATCAAACCCAAAGATGACTAAACGTTTAAAAACACCAATCTGAGGGGCAGCTAGACCAGCCCCATCATTCGCCTTCATGGTCTCTTTCATATCCTCAATGAGCGTTTTAAGGTCATCTTTTTCAAAATCTATCGGCTCACTCACCTTGAGCAAATCAGGATTACCCATTTTTAGAATATCTCTAATAGCCATGAGTTTTTACAAGGTGAATAAGGATATCGATGGTATTTTTGATGGTTTGTTCCGAACTGTGGCTAAGCATGGCAGATGTGATTCCCTCTGCACTCTCTCCCCTTCCTGCTGCATGATTTGCTACAGGACAGATGGCAACATAGCTTAAATTTAACTCACGAGCTAGCGCTGCCTCTGGCATCGCTGTCATGCCCACAATCGTTGCTCCATCTTTTTCATAACGATCAATTTCCGCTGCCGTTTCCAATCGAGGTCCTTGGGTTGCTGCATACACGCCTGTGCTAACAAAGTTGTATTTAAGTTTTTGTACAGACTGAATAATAATTTCTCTTAAACTCATATCATAGGGATAAGTGAGATCAATGTGTTTGACGGGATTCTCTAGCCCGTCAAAAAAGGTGTTATCTCTTCCATAAGTATAATCAATAATCTGATGGGGAATGACAAAATCTCCTACCTTGATTGAATTTTCAATAGATCCTACTGAAGCAATTGAAACAATAGACTTCACGCCAACCGATTGGAGGGCCCAAATATTTGCTCGATAATTAATATTATGAGGAGCCAAAGTATGATTAGCACCATGTCTAGCCAAGAAAATAACCTCTTTACCACCTAGATTACCAAAAATCAGGGGTTCTGATGGTTGGCCGTAAGGAGTTCTTACAATTTCACGGCGTATTATTTCAAGTCCCTCAATATTGCCTAGTCCGGATCCACCGATTATTGCTAGCAAAATAATTTATCCTTATATAATAATTAAATGAGATCAGATAATTATATAAGTCTAAAAGATAATCAAGTAATCAGAAAGCATTATGAAAACTTTTCTATTGCTAAATTTTTACCCAAGAAAAGTAAAAATGCCATTATTACCATCTATGCTTTTGCTCGGATTGGAGATGATATTGCAGATGCCGAAAATCTATCAGCAAGAGAAAAGCAATCTCAACTCAAAAAAATGAAATCTCAGTTAGATATGATAAAAAAAAACTGTATCCCAAGCGAACCGCTATTTATTGACTTATTTCATCTCATTAAAACTTATAAACTCAATATTCAATTCTTTTATCAACTCATGGATGCTTTTTTTCAAGACACAATCAAAAAGAAATACAAAAATGAAAAGGAGTTATTTGATTACTACAAAGATGCGGCGCATGCTGCTGGGAAGCTATACCTTCAAGTCAATAGGCTTGATTCAAAAGCAACGTATGCCCATGCAAATCATATTTGTTCTGCTTTTGCTATGATTGATATGATTCAAGATATCCGTGAAGATCTCAATAAAAGTCGAGTTTATCTGCCAGAATCATTGATTAAACAATATCAAATTAATGTTCCAGCTCTTCAAAAAGGGCAATTTCTTGGAAATTGGGAAAATTTTAAAAATTATTGGACTGATCAAATCAATAATCGCTTAATATTAGGAAAAGACATTCTTAACTATGGAAATTGGCGTTTTAAATTTGAAATGAAATTATTAATATCAGCTGGCCTCATGCTTAGTCAAAAAATCAAAAAAGAAAAAAATCCATTCCACATAAAAATGAATGCAATAAGCTGGTTTATTGTTTTTACTAAGGCTTTTTTCCTGCGATGACTCCAGATCAGTATTGCAAAAAGAAACTCAAAGAAAGTAAGACCAACTTCGCCCTGCCTTTTCTCTTTCTAAATTCACAAAAGAAAAAGGCTCTGATTGCTCTGTACGCCTTTTGCCGTGAAGTAGATGATATTGCAGATAATTGTATTGAATATGAGGTTGGTTTAGCAAAATTAAACTGGTGGTACTCTGAAATCAACAATTTATACCAAGACAATCCTCAACATCCAGTAACCAAAGCCCTTTTAGAGCCGATTAAAAAATTTAATTTAAATCAGAATTACTTTATAGAAATCATTGATGGCATGAAAATGGATCTGAATTTTAATCGCTATCAAGATTTCAAGCAATTGCAACTATATACCTATCGAGCAGCCTCGGTTGTTGGTATTTTAGCGGCTCATATATTTGGGTTTGAGAACAAAAAAACATTAGATTATGCCCATAATCTGGGTATCGCACTTCAATTAACAAACATTATCCGAGATGTGGGCGAAGATATACGAAGAAATAGAATTTACATTCCATTAAATGACTTAAAACAATTTGATATTGATGAAAAAGATTTTAAAAGCAATATAGACAACCAAAAACTTATCAATCTAATGAAATATCAAATTGCACGAGCCAGATCATTCTATCGCAAGGCTTTTTCATTGTTACCAACAGAAGATAAAACCAATCAACTTCCTGGCATGATGATGGGTTACATTTACTATGATTTATTACTGTCGATTGAGGAAGGTAATTTATCCAATATTCTTAACGAGCGAACCCAGCTCACACCGATAAGAAAAGGTTATATAATATTAAAAACAATAATAAAAATAATAACTTAGAATAATATTTTCATTTAAATTATTACTATTTAAAAGCCTCGTTTAATGCATTTTTGATATTATCAACAGGAATTAATTCGACATCATGAACAGTTTTTTTAGGTAGATTCTTTCTTGGTAAAATTATCCTTTTAAAGCCTAATTTTATAGCTTCCTGAATTCGCTCCTGCCCTCGTACAACTGGCCTTACTTCTCCTCCTAGACCAACCTCTCCAAAAATAAGAGTTTTGCTATGCAACTGTTTTTCTTGCAATGAAGACGCGATGGCAATCAAAACAGCTAAATCAACTCCTGGTTCCGCAATTTTAACCCCTCCAACCGCATTTAAGAAGACATCATGGGTATGACACGATAAACCTAAGTGTTTATTTAACACCGCTAAGATCATCGATATTCTATTACTCTCCAAGCCAACCGATAATCTCTTCGGAGAGGATTGCTTTGATTCATCCACCAGCGCCTGGAGTTCGATGAGAATTGGTCTGGTCCCTTCTTGCATGACAGTAACCACTGAGCCTGCTTGGTCAAAAGAGGTTTCTGATAAAAATATAGCTGAGGGGTTTAAGATCTCTTTTAAACCCCTTTCAGTCATTGCATAAATACCCAGTTCATTCACTGCGCCATATCTATTTTTAATTGATCTTACTAAGCGAAAAGAGGAGTTTGATTCTCCTTCAAAATATAAGACTGTATCCACAATATGTTCTAGCACTCTTGGGCCTGCTATCGAGCCTTCCTTGGTCACATGGCCCACAAAGATCATACTGACATCATTCGCTTTAGCCACTCTTGTCAATTGTGCAGCACATTCCCTTACCTGAGATACCGAACCTGGGGCTGAGTTGAGCTCCTCAGAAAAAAGGGTTTGAATTGAGTCAATGACCACTACGCTAGGTTTTTCTTTCTCAATGACTGTAATAATGTTGTTCAAATTTATTTCAGACAGCACTAAAAGATCAGAGACCTCCAAATCTAACCTTCTTGCTCGCATAGCAACCTGCTCAATAGATTCCTCGCCCGTAATGTAGATTACTGTTAATTCTTGATTTGGATTTTTTGTTAGAGAAGATAAAGCCTGAATTAACAACGTAGATTTTCCAATGCCAGGATCTCCCCCAATCAATGTCACACCACCAGGAACAAGCCCTCCACCTAAAACACGATCAAGCTCTCCATTGTTAGTTGGATGCCTAAATATTTCGTTAATTTCTACTTCATTAATATTAATAAGATTAGATTTTTTGTTTAATGACTTAAAACGGGATGTTGAGGCCTGTAAGACTTGCTCCTCCAGACAATTCCACTCAAAACAATGTGGGCATTGGCCTTGCCATTTCGAAGAATGACCACCGCATTGTTGGCACTGGTATAAGGTCTTTGATTTAGCCATAATTTATATCAATAGGTACCCTAGATGCTGATGAGATCGCACACAAGAGCTCATAGCCAACTGTTTTGGCATTATGAGCCACTTCATCGACACTCAACTGTTCTCCCCATAGCTCAACCATAGAGCCATAATTTACATTTCCTAGATCAGTAATGTCTACTGCAAGCATATCCATAGATACCCTGCCAACTGTACTGGTTTTAACTCCATCAATAAGCACAGGTGTTCCGGTTGGAGCATGTCTTGGATAACCATCCGCATATCCACAAGCTACAATCGCAATCCTCATATCTTTATTGGCAATAAATTCTTGACCGTAGCCAACATTCTCTCCCTTTTTAATTTCCTGAATAGAAATTACCTCTGAACGGAGAGTCATGACGGGTTTTAAATTAGGTATCTTTTGTGAAAAATCGAATGGACTTGCTCCATACAACATAATTCCTGGCCTAACCCAGTCTGCATGTGTCTTATTATCAGAAATCAGAGCCGCAGAATTTGCAAGAGAGAATGGCTCGTTGTAATCATTCATTAATTTTTCAATCTCTTGATACTGTTGATCAGTACCATTGGTTTTATCAGCATTGGCAAAATGACTCATAAATACAATCTCATTGATACGATCATCATTCTTTAGCTGATTGTAGACTTTTGAGATTGATTTAACTGAAAAACCAAGTCGGTTCATGCCCGTATTTACTTTTAAGTGAATATCAATCCGCTTATCATGCGGAAGCTGTCTTAATAATGCCAACTGGTAATCATTATGGACCACCAAATCAAAATGGTAAGCCGCAGCAATTTTCAGATCTTCCTCATCAAAAGCACCTTCTAGCAACAAGATTTTTTTATCAAACCCAGCCTCTCGAATCTCAATAGCATCTTCAATGGTGAGCACAGAAAAAGCATCTGCATCATTAAAGGCGCCTGCCATGAGAGTTAAGCCATGTCCGTATGCATTGGCTTTGAGTGTTGCCATAATTTTTGATGAGGGTGCTAGAGATTTCACATAATTTAAATTATGTTTCGCATTTTCAAGATTAATGAGAGCTTTTAGAGGTCGCATTAGTCAGGAATATCATAGCCTACAGGGTTGGCATAATTTTCAAATTTTGTATATTCCCCCAAGAATGTCAATTTCACCCTGCCTACAGGACCGTTTCTTTGTTTAGCTAGGATAATTTCAGCAATCCCTTTGTCAGGTGTTTCAGGGTTATATACTTCATCACGATAGATAAACATAATGACATCAGCATCTTGTTCAATTGCACCTGATTCTCTTAAATCTGACATAACTGGACGCTTATCCGGTCTTTGCTCCACACTTCGATTCAATTGTGATAAAGCGATAACTGGAACGTTGAGCTCTTTAGCTAATGCTTTTAAAGATCGAGAAATTTCAGATATCTCAGTGGCTCGATTTTCGGTCGATCCAGCCGAACCCATTAATTGCAAGTAATCAATCACAATAAGACCCAATCTACCACACTGTTTATGAAGTCTTCTGGCACGAGCTCTCACTTCATAAGGATTTAACGCGGATCCTTCATCAATAAAAATTGGCGCCTCATTAAGCTGACCGAGAGCGTAAGATAATTTTTCCCAGTCATTATCATCTAACTGACCTGTTCTCATCTTGTGCTGATTTAACTTGCCCACAGATCCAATTAATCTAGATACTAGTTGTGTTGACCCCATCTCCATGGAAAAAACCGCAGATGGCAAACCTGTATCTATGGCAACATATTCACAGATGTTCAAAGCAAGCGAAGTTTTTCCCATAGATGGACGACCAGCAATAATGATTAAGTCACCTGGTTGTAAGCCTGAAGTCATCATATCCAGATCTTTATAACCGGTTGGAATTCCAGTCACATCAGAGGGATTATCTCTTTGAAATAATTGGTCAATTCTTTCAGCAACCTGAGGTAATAATTCTTTAATATCAGTAAATCCGATTCGATCATTTTTTCCAGCCTCAGCGATTTGAAAAATTTTTGACTCAGACTCATCTAACAATTGCTGAGCATCCCTTCCTTGAGGTGACAAGGCATTATCAACAATATCAGTTCCAACCTCAACTAGACTTCGCATGATTGATCGCTCTCTGATAATCTGAGCATACCCTCTAATATTTGCAGCCGTAGGTGTACTTTCAGCGAGAAGTCCTAAATATTCAAGGCCGCCAACTGTATTTAATTCTGAATTCGATTCAAGAGACTCACCAACGGTAACTATATCTGCAGGTTGAGATCTTTCAATTAATCGGTGAATGTGTTGATAGATAATTTGATGATCTTGTCGGTAAAAATCTTTAACTGAGACTATATCTGCGACTTTATCTAGTGCTTCATTATCAATTAACAAACCTCCAAGTAAAGACTGCTCAGCCTCTAATGAATGGGGTGGAAGTCTTAATTTGCTAATAGAATCGTCGGCCATTTATTGATTATAAACGATAAAAAAAAGGCTGCCAGTGGCAGCCTAATAAAATAAATTTTTATTCAGTTTCTCCGAGCACAGAGACCGTAATTTCAACCACTACATCGGCATGAAGAGCAATTGACACTTTATGGTCACCAACAACCTTAAGTGGGCCCTCAGGCATTCTAATTTCAGATTTAGTGACTTCATGACCAGCTTTTACAAGCTCTTCAGCAATGTCAAAATTTGTTACAGAGCCAAATAATTTACCATCCACACCAGCCTTTTGAGTAACTTGTAATGTGAAACCATCTAATTTTTTAGCACGATCCTGTGCTGACTTAAGAAGAGCTGCTTGTTGTTTTTCGAATTCTGCTTTTTTAGCTTCAAATTCAGCCATATTTGATTCGGTTGCTCTTTTTGCTTTACCTTGCGGGATCAGAAAGTTTCTGCCATAGCCGTCTTTTACTTTTACCACATCACCAAGGTTACCTAAGTTGGCAATTTTTTCTAATAATATAACTTGCATGCCTATCTCCTTAATGTTTATCAGTGTATGGAAGAAGAGCTAAAAATCTCGCGCGTTTCACAGCCGTTGTAAGCTGTCTTTGGTAACGTGCTTTTGTACCGGTAATTCTAGCTGGAATAATCTTACCATTCTCTAAAATAAAGTCTTTTAATAAATCAACATCTTTATAATCAACTTCTTTGATACCTTCTGCAGAAAAGCGGCAGTATCTTCTTCTTCTTATCATATCTCTTGCCATATCATTTACTCCTTAACTTATATTCTTGAATATGAAATAACAGCTGATTCGATTTTTTTGACTTTCTATCTAAAAAACCTTTAAATTGGTAAGTTTCGTTAATCTTAAAACCTTCTTTTACCAAATCGCCTATTACTAATGCATTTATCTCAAATTCAACAAATTTAAAAAAATGTTTTTTACTTGAATCTTCAAAATGAATTGTTAAATTTCTGATTGGAATATTTGCTGGTGAGTATCTAATGTCATCAAGACTGGATACTACTCCAACCAATATCAATTCATTCAAGATTCGCTAGTTTCCTCTTCTTTAGTGTCAACTACTTCTTTATCGCCAACAATTGTTTTAGATTTCTCTTCTTTCATCATAGGAGATGGAGAAGTCACTGCATCTTTTGTGGCAAATGTAAGATGTCTTAAAACAGCATCATTAAATTTAAATGATGTTTCTAGCTCTTCAAGAGTTTTTTGATCACATTCAATATTCATTAAAACATAATGGGCTTTATGAATTTTTTGAATTGGATACGCTAACTGTCTTCTTCCCCAGTCTTCAAGACGGTGTATGTTGCCAGAGTTTGTTTTTAGGAGGGTTTGATATCGCTCAATCATCGCAGGAACTTGTTCGCTTTGATCAGGATGAACGATAAATACAACTTCGTAGTGTCGCATAGTGTTTCCTCATGGTTATAGCCTCCAGTCATATGCTGTGAGGCAAGGATTAAAAAAACATGATTATACTAACATTTCAAAGAATATCAATAAAAACAAACTGCATCTAGGACATATGGTCTTTTAAGTTGGGTCCGTATACTTTGACTTTTAAAAATTTGATTTCATCTCTAACCTCAGCTGCTTTTTCAAATTCTAAATTTCTTGAAAACTTCTGCATATTTTTCTCAAGTTTGGAAATTTCTTTAATCAGTTTTGGTTCAGTTAGGTCTTCATATTTTCTATATTTCTTCCGCTCAGTTTGATTAAGCTTAAATGATTCAGTATCTATTTCTTTTTCAATAATATCTTTAATTTTTTTTCGAACTCCAGCTGGAGTAATATTATTTTCTGCATTATAGGCAATTTGACGTTCACGTCTGCGTGACATTTCGCTAATGGCGGACTTTATACTTCTAGTTTCTTGATTTGCGTAAAATATTACTCTTCCATCTAGATTTCTTGCAGCTCTCCCCGCAGTTTGAATCAATGAACGCTCAGATCTCAAAAAACCTTCTTTATCAGCATCTAAAACGGCAACTAAACCTACCTCGGGAATATCGAGGCCCTCCCTTAAAAGATTGATACCAACAAGAACATCAAATTCCTTTAAGCGAAGATCACGAATAATCTCCACCCGCTCCACTGTGTCAATATCTGAATGTAAGTATTTCACCTTAATGCCATTTTCAATTAAATAATCGGTTAAGTCTTCTGCCATTCTTTTAGTCAAAGTGGTGACTAATACTCTGTTATCTTGTGCAGTGGTTTTTTTTATCTCGCCCAGCAAGTGATCAACCTGCGAGTCGGCTGGATAAATCTCTATCTCAGGATCCACCAAGCCAGTTGGTCGAGCAACCTGTTCGACAATAATTTTTGAATGCTTATCTTCATAATCTGCTGGAGTCGCTGAGACAAAAATACATTGCTTCATGAGGTTTTCAAACTCTTCAAATTTTAACGGGCGATTATCCATAGCAGACGGCAATCTGAACCCAAAATCAACCAGATTCTCTTTCCTTGCCCTATCCCCTTTGTACATTCCGCCAATCTGAGGAATGGTAACGTGACTTTCATCAAAAAACATTAAGGCATTATCAGGCAAGTAATCAATCAATGTTGGTGGAGCCTCTCCTGGACCCCTCCCTGATAAGTGTCTAGAATAGTTTTCAATCCCCTTACAAAAACCAATTTCATTAAGCATCTCAATATCGAATTTTGTTCTTTGCTCTATCCGCTGAGCCTCAACCAGTCTTTTTTCTTTAAGATAAAAATTCACCCGCTCATGAAGCTCCACTTTAATCTTTTCAATTGCATTCACAACCGTTTGCCGAGGAGTAACATAATGACTGGATGGGTAAACCGTAAATCGTTTGATTTTATTAAACAGTTGACCAGTTAACGGATCAAATAAAGTAAGACTTTCAATTTCATCATCAAACATTGAAATTCTTAAAGCAGTTTCTGAGTTCTCAGCTGGAAATATATCTATCACGTCTCCACGAACACGAAATGTTCCCCTTGCAAAATCAAAATCATTTCGATCGTACTGCATCGAAACAAGTCTTTGCACAATATTTCTTTGTAAGATTTTTTCTCCTGACTGAATATGCAAAACCATTCCTTGGTAATCCACTGGGTCACCAATCCCATATATGGCCGAAACAGAAGCAACAATAATCGAATCATCACGCTCTAAAAGAGCCTTGGTTGCAGAGAGGCGCATTTGCTCAATATGATCATTAATGCTTGAATCTTTTTCTATAAAAAGATCTCTGGCAGGAACATAGGCCTCAGGTTGATAGTAATCGTAATAAGAGACAAAATACTCAACAGAATTGTTAGGGAAAAATTCCTTGAATTCTGAATACAGTTGTGCAGCTAAAGTTTTATTAGGCGCCATGACAATGGCAGGCCTTCCAGTTTGAGCAATTACATTTGCAATCGTAAATGTTTTTCCTGAGCCTGTTACACCTAGCAATGTCTGGAACTTCTCATTTCGATTTATTCCGTCGATTAATTGCTCGATAGCTTTCGGCTGATCACCTGATGGCTCAAATGGAAGAGCTAACTCATAAGGACTGTTCGGATATTTTTTAAATTTGACTTCATTCATAAACCTTAAATACTATCAGCAAAAGAACTTTATAGTCTTAGTTCAGTCATTAAAATATGAAAAAATTAATATTATCTCTCATTCTTTTGTCTTCCACTGTTGTAGCATACGATCAAGCGGCATTAATGCACGCATACAACTCTGTGGTGATGATCAGAGGATATCAAGAAAACGGATCGCTTGGTTATGGGTCAGGAGTCATTGTTGGTGAAAATGAAATTGTCACAAATTGTCATGTCCTTCGTGGAACAAAAAAACCTTGGGTATCTCAGGGTGACACAACATACTCCATAGTCTCAGTTAAATCGAATCCATGGCATGATCTTTGCCTTTTAGAAGTTCACAATTTAAATCGAACTCCCATTTCACTTAGTACTTCAAAACTAAATAAAAATGAAGAAGTGGTAGGTATTGGTCATTCTAATGGTGCCCCCGTGCCTTTGACTATTGGAGGATTAATTATTGCAACTTATCCAAATCAAAACGGTAACCTTATTCTTTCAAGTGCTAAATTTCGATTAGGTGCGAGTGGTAGCGGGCTCTTCAACATGAATGGTGAGCTTGTTGGTATAAATACTTTTAAGACGACAGGTTATGGAACCTATTACGCTGTCCCTGTTGAATGGGTAAAAGAGTTAATGGCTAAAAAAGAATATGATGATTTTCCGATTGATGGCAAAGCCCTGTGGGAGGAAGACGAGGACAAAAAACCATACTATTTGAGGATAGCTGTGCCGAAGGCAAAATTGGAATGGAATAAGGTTGTTCCGTTAGCTGAAGAATGGACAAAGATAGAGCCCGAAAATACTGAAGCATGGTATGAATTAGGTTATGCTTATTTATCCATGGAAAAATATATTGATGCAAAGGAAGCATTTATAAAATCTAATCAATGTGATAATAAAAATATTGACCCATTATTCGAGTTAGCTAAGCTTTTTAAAGATAAAGACCCAGGTATGGCTTATGCATATTATCAAAAACTAAATCAAATTAATCTTGATAAGGCGCTCGAATTAAAAGATCTTTTTGAGAAATAATTCTTCACGTGTAGTCAATTATTTTGTAGAATCTTAATCTTTATATACTTTTATTTAATTACTCACCTTGTCTGAAAATATTACTCTATCTTCTGCAGTTCAACGCATTAAAGAATCCCCAACTCTAGCTGTAACCGCAAAAGCTTCGTTATTAAAATCACAAGGGATAGATATTATTGGTTTAGCAGCGGGTGAGCCTGATTTTGATACTCCCGATTTTATTAAAGAAGGTGCTATCCAAGCTATCAAAGAAGGTAAAACTAAATATACTCCGGTTGGCGGCATACCCACTTTAAAAAATGCCATTGTTGATAAGTTTAAAAATGATAATGGCTTAGATTACAAACCAGAAGAAATAGTTGTCGGTGTTGGCGGTAAGCAATGCATTTTTAATTTATGTTTATCCATTTTAGATCCTGGCGATGAGGTATTGATACCCTCTCCTTATTGGGTTTCTTATGAGGATATTACTGTACTTACTGGTGCTAAAGCAAAAATTATTTCAACGACCATTGAAGATAATTTTAAAATTACACCGGAACAACTCGATAATGCCCTTACAGAGAAAACAAAATTAGTTTTCTTAAACTCACCCTCAAATCCAACAGGATCTGTTTATACAAAAGCGGAATTACTTCAACTAGCAACAGTATTTCAAAAATATCCGAATGTGATCATCGCCTCCGATGATATTTATGAGCATATCAATTTAAATAATCAAGCATTTAATAATATAGTTATGGTTGATCCGAGTTTAAAAAATAGGTCAGTAATTATCAATGGTGTATCTAAAGCATACTCCATGACTGGATGGCGAATTGGTTATGCTGCTGGTCCAGCAAAAATTATTAAAGCCATGACTAAATTACAATCACAGTCAACATCCAACCCTTCATCCATATCCCAGGCTGCTGCCGAAACGGCTCTTAGGGGAAATAATGAATGTATTGCGGAAATGGTTAAGGAATTTAAACTCAGACATGCTTATGTTGTAGAAAATATTAACAGTATTCACGGATTAAGTTGCATTCCTGCAGAGGGAGCTTTTTATGCATTTCCTTATGCCCAAGATGCCATTGATCGGTTGTTTGATGCAAATATTATTTCAAAAAATAACGATATCGGATTATGCGAATATTTATTAGAGAAAGCCAATGTTGCCGTAGTTCCTGGTTCGGCTTTTGGTGCCGAAGGTTACTTTAGATTATCCTTTGCTACCTCAATGGAGAATTTAGTTGAGGCTATTTCTCGAATCAAAAAAACAATCGAAATTTAATTGTATTTCAATATTGACCAAAAGCCATTTTCTGTTTACCATCTCACTTCTCTTCCCCAATAGCTCAGTCGGTAGAGCAACGGACTGTTAATCCGTGTGTCCCTGGTTCGAGCCCAGGTTGGGGAGCCAAATTCAGAGCCACATCATTTGATGTGGCTTTTTTTATAAGATCTTCTGATAAAGTCGTTTAACAAAATTAAATCTAAACAGCATGACCAATAATGCGCAAATAATGATGCTGAATACTACTACCATTGAAACGATATCAATAATTTCTTCTGATCCGGGGACATTATGAGTTAAAGGAATGGAGGCTAACACTGCCGCTGCCAATCCTTTCGGCGCCATCATTGAAATATATGACTTATCAATAAAATTCGTCTCTTTAAATAAAACCTTTGTCATTGGGATTCTGAAAATAAATATGAAAAAAACTAGAGCAATAGCAAATACAAGAAGACTGTACTCCTTAATTTCAAACTGAATTCCCAAGAAAATAAAAAAGAAAATTTTAAGTAAAAAAACTAATTCTCTATAAAAATCTAGCTCTGTTTTTGTTAGTGGCTTAATTTCATGTTTGGCTAAAATGAAATTATTAATGAATCCGAAAGATTGATAGTTAGTTAGAATTAAACCAAATGCCAATGCTGCAATTGGACCTGAATAAGAAAATAATTCGGTTATTCCATAGACAATAAATAGCCAAGCAATGGTAGTTGTTAAGGTGTTTGGGAAATTTTTTATTTTATCAATAATTATAAGCCACAAGGTACCTGCAAAGAGGCCAAACACTATTGCCATGATAAATGACGCGCCAATGCTTGAAATAAACTTAATGACATTAAAAGCCTGATCCTGCTCATAAAATTCGACAAGAGAGAATAGAGTGAGAATACAAAGCACATCAGTTGCTGCTGATTCAAGCAACAGGGTTGTTTTCGTTGTTGGCTCAATATCTAAAACATTAGTAATTGGGACAACTACGGCTGAGGATGTGCCGCCTAAAATAACGCCTAGCATTAAGCTAGAAAGAAAATTCAAATCTAAAAAACTTAATGAAAAAAAAGTAACAATGACTGTGGTTACAATAAAACTGGCAAGAGTTAAAAAACCAGAAGTTTTAAATGAGCTCATCAGAACCCTAAAGTTTAATGAACAGCCGCTTTCGAAAAGTATGACTACCAAAGCAATCGTCGTAATCACCTCTCCAATTTTTCCAAAATCAGAAGGCGAGACTATATTAAAAACTGGACCAATTACAATACCAAAGATAATAAGAATTAATACGTCAGGAATTAAGGTTTTTTTAAAAACAAAACTTAAGGCATGAGCAGCAAAAATAAGAAGACCTACAGCAAGAATTATTTGGTACATAATTTTAAGATTTTTAAATAATTACATATAATAACCCGATGCAAAAAATTGTAAATGAAATTGATATCGCCCTAGTTGGTGGCGGGATAATGAGTGCCACTTTGGCAACAATCCTGCATGAAATTGATCCAAAATTAAAAATTCATCTCTTTGAAAAATTACCCTCTTGCGGTGAAGAAAGTTCTGCTGCTCTTAATAATGCTGGCACAGGTCATGCAGGAAATTGTGAATTAAATTACACGCCTGAAAAAAATAATAATATTAATATTAATAAAGCGCTTTCAGTATGCGAAATGTATGAACTATCCTTGCAATTGTGGGCATATGTTGTTAAAAATGATAAGAATATTCCTCCAGAATCCTTTATTACCAAATCATCGCATGCCAGTTTTGTATGGGATAAAGTCAATACAAAATTTTTAGAAAAAAGATTTAAGCTAATCAGTAAACAACCACTTTTTAAGGGTATGACTTTTACTAAAGAAGCACAAAAAATTAAATCGATTTTTCCGCTCCTTATTAAAGGACGTATAAATGATGATAATATCGCTCTCACAAATTATGAATTCGGCACGGATGTTAATTTTGGTCAGCTAACATCTATCTTAATAAAAAGATTACAGAAGAATGCATATTTTAAGATACATACCAATGAACACATATCCAAAATCAAAAAAATAAACAACTGTTACCATTTTCAAACTCAACTAGGTCAGATACATGCAAAATTTATTTTTTTAGGCGCGGGTGGAAATTCTATTAAAATTCTTCAAGATCTCAGGCTTCCCCAAGCGAGAGGGTATGGTGGTTTTCCAATCAGTGGTAAGTGGTTAGTATGTGATAATAAAAATATAATACAACAACATAAGGGTAAGGTTTACAGTCAAGCTGAAACGGGATCACCTCCTATGTCAGTTCCTCACCTAGATATTCGCAACATCAATGGAAAACAATCATTACTATTTGGACCATTCGCTGGTTTCACGTTTAAGTTTTTAAAATCAGGATCTTTTTTAGATTTTCCCAGCTCAATTAAAATATCAAACTTAAAAGAAATCTTAACTGTTGGTATTAAAAATTTAAATCTCCTTACCTACTTAATAAAACAAGCCTTACAAAATCATAAAAATCGAATGAAACATTTAAGAAAATTTTATCCTGAGGCAAAGTCATCTGATTGGAAATTGATATCTGCTGGCCAAAGAGTACAGATCATAAAACCCTCAGACGGTTTGTTTGGTAAATTGGAATTTGGAACAGAGATTATTTACGATCACAAAAAAACACTAGCTGCCCTTTTGGGCGCATCACCAGGAGCATCAGTATCAGCAGCCTCAATGCTTGAAATTGTTGAAAAATGTTTTTTAAATCAAAATCAGGAATATACAAAAAAACTAAAGAAAATTTTTCCAAGTTATGGAATTAAATTAAATGACAATCCAGAGATGCTTCAAAAAGTGAGGAATTCCTACAGAAAAATTCTTAAACTATTGTAGCTTTCTTCTAATCTCAGCAACACAAATACCGGTTGCAACAGACACATTAAGGCTTTCAATAGAACCTGACATTGGGATTGAGAATGTTAAGTCACATTTATCTTTGGTCAGTCTTCTTATTCCCTTTCCTTCAGAACCCATAACTAAGGCAACATTTCCTGAGAAACTTTGATCGTAAATTGATAACTCAGAATAGCCATCAGCAGCATAAATAAAAAAGTCATGCTCTTTTAATAAATCAATGGTTCTTGATAAATTTGTCACTGAAAAAAAGGGAATATGATTAACAGCTCCGCTTGCGACTTTTGAAACCACGGGGGTAATCCCAACAGAATTATTTTTTGGAACAATTATCCCACTGAGATTAAAAGCGCTAGCAATTCTAAAACAAGCACCTAGATTATGTGGATCTTGAACTTCATCGAGGATCAAAAAGAAATGTTGCTTGATAGTATTAGCTAAAAAATCTTCAAGACTCAGTTTTGATAAAGAATCATTTTTACTCGATGCGGCAATAAATTGATGGTTATTGTCATTAAAGTTGTTCTTAAACCATTGAGCATCCATAAAACTAACTGGGATTTTATTTTTTTGGGCAGCTTCAATGACCCGCATCACTTTTTCTGAATTACGATCTTTACAAACATATAGTTGATCCACATGATTACCTCTAACGGCCCCATCAACTGAATGCATCCCATAAATTAAATTAGACATTCTATTTATTCTTTAAATAAGTAAAATCAATTTTTCCAAGTTCTAAATCTACTCGAATAAGTTTAACTATTAACTCATCCCCCAGTCTAAATTTTTTCTTTGTTTTTTCCCCTTCAAGCATCTGTTTCTCTTTATTGAAAACAAAATAATCATTTCCGAGCTCTGTTACATGAACTAAACCTTCAATATGCAATCGTGGAATTTCAACAAAAATTCCAAAATTTGTCACGCTAGAAATAACAACATCAAATTTCTCACCAACCCTGTCTTTCATATAAAAACATTTCAACCAGTTTTCTACATCTCGGGTTGCTTCATCCGCCCTTCTCTCCGTGGATGAACAATGATTTCCAATAGATTCTAGATTTTCCGCTTTAAGTTTCTTTTTATTTAAAAAAGATTTAATCAAACGATGCACAACTAGGTCTGGGTATCTTCTAATTGGTGAAGTAAAGTGCGTATATTTCTCATACGCCAGACCAAAATGCCCCTTGTTTTCTGCGCCATAATTAGCCTGTTGCATAGACCTTAAAATCATAGTTTGCAGCATTTGGAAATTTTCTTTATTTTTAATTTTATTGATTAGTTCTTCATAATCCTTTACATCCGGACTTAAACCACCCTCCATATGTACTTTGAAATCTGATAAAACAGATTTAAGAATTTCAAGTTTTTCTTCCTTTGGTTTTTCATGATTCCTAAACAGTCCAATTTTTTTTGATAATAAATAATCAGCTGCACTAACATTAGCAGCAAGCATGCATTCTTCTATTAATCGATGTGCTTCATTTCTTGCCAAAGGGACAATATCCTTAATTTTTCCACCCTCATCAAATAGGATTTGAGTCTCTATTCGGTCGAACTCAATTGCATGTCTTTTATTTCTGGCTTCACTTAGAGTCTGATAAACTGACTTTAAAATATCAAGGAAATCAATTAATTCTTTTGGATGCTCTTTTTGATTCTTTCTTTGAAAAATTAATTGATCAACCAAGGTATAGGTCAAGCGATGTTTTGAATTAATAACCGCAGGGTAAAATTTATAGGATTGAACCTCTCCTGTTTTTGAAATAACCATATCTGCAATCATGACCAATCGGTCAACATGTGGATTAAGCGAGCATAATCCATTAGAAAGCTTTTCTGGAAGCATAGGAATGACTCTTCGAGGAAAATAAACCGAATTTCCTCTATCAAATGCTTCCTTATCTAAAGCTGTTCCCTCTTTGACATAATGACTGACATCCGCAATACCAACTAACAACTTAAAGTATTCTTTATGATTTTCAGCATACACGGCATCATCGAAATCTTTGGCTGTTTCACCATCAATGGTTACAAAGAATTTACCTCTCAGATCAACTCGATCTTCCAAATCAGATTCATTGATTTCAGAAATTTTCTCTAACTCCTTTTCAATTTTTTTATCAAATCTAAAGGGAAGGTTATGCTTTCTTAAGGCAATTTCAATTTCGATACCACTATCATCCAACTTTCCAATAATCTCAATAATCTGACCCATAGGCTTAATATTCATGGCTGGTTGAGTAGTAATTTCTACTTCGACTATATCGCCTGGGACTGCATCCATGTCTTTGCCATATGGAATAATAATATCTTGATGAATTCTCTTATCCTCAGCAGCAACAATGGTGACGCCATAAGACTGAACTACGCGACCAACCAAAACCTTATTAAATCTTTCTAAGACTTCAACGATGGTTCCTTCCGCTTTACCCTTTCGATTTAAACCAGAAATTTGCACCATCACTCGGTCGTTATGAAAAACTTTACCCATTTCTTTTTGGTTTAAAAAAATATCATCATGATCTGGTTCGTCTGGTATCAAAAAACCATAGCCATCTTGATGGCCTTGAACTTTTCCAGAAATACAATTCAGTTTTTCGGCAATACAAAATACATCTTTTCGATTTTTTAAAATTTGACCATCTCTTCTCATAGCTTTTAAACGATGAGTTAATGCTTCTTCTTCAGATTTTTTTATATGTAATAGCTTAATAAGCTCATTTTTTTTAATTGGTGTGCCATATTTATCCATAATATCAAGAATAAATTCTCGGCTAGGAATGGGATGTGAGTATTTTTGAGACTCTCTTTTAAAAAAAGGATCTTTTGCTATTTTATTCGATTTTGTTTTAACTGGTTTGCGCATATAAATTTACGTGATTTCTTTCAATTCCTTTATTATCTAAGCCAAACCCATAGACATAGAGATTTGGTACCTCTAACCCTTTAAAATCTGCGTCAATTTTTGCTTTTGTATTTGGTTTATAGAACAAAACACAAGAAGTAACAGTTTTAGCTCCCAGTTTTTTTAAAGTTGAAACACATTCAAAAAGAGTTTTTCCTTCATCGAGTATATCGTCAATCAGCAATACATGCTTGTTCAATACTTCATCCCTAGAGGGTTTATAGATCCAATTGCCATTTTCTATACCATTGTTGTCTATATATCTTGAATAGTGTAAGTAATTAATATGTAGAGCTTTGTGATTTAACAGTGGCAATAAATGCCCTGCAAAAACAAGAGATCCAGTCATTACAGGAGTAAAAACTATCTCCTTGTTATGAAATTTAGAATTGATCTGATTAGCTAAATTGGAAATTGAAGCGATGATATCTTTATAAGAGTAAAGACATCGGTCTGGTGTTGGAGAAATCATTTAATTTCTCTTATATAGTCTTTTAATTCTTTACCAAATTCACTATTTTTAATTCCATAATCAATATTTGCCATCAAATACCCTAACTTTGAACCACAGTCATATCGTTTACCCTTAAATGTATAAGCAAACACCTCTTCTTGTTTTAACATTAATTTGATGCCATCAGTTAATTGAATTTCGTTACCAGCGCCAAAGGAGGTTTTTTCTAAAAATGACATCAGTGTATTCGAAAAAATGTAACGACCGACAACCCCAAGGTTCGAAGGTGCAAATTCTGGATCAGGTTTCTCAATGATGTTACTAAGCTTCACCAGATCTGAATCAAAATTATTTGAGTCAATCATGCCATATTTATTGGATTCCGATTTGTCTACATTTTGAACTGCAATCACGGACTTTTGCTGCTCATTATACTGCTCAACTAATTGCATTAATACGCCAGGTTGCGCATCGATCAGGTCGTCTGCTAGGGATACCGCAAATGGCTCTTCACCAACAACCGGCTTGGCTTGCAAAATTGCATGCCCCA
Source organism: Methylophilaceae bacterium LSUCC0665 (assembly GCA_024919215.1). Taxonomy (GTDB): domain Bacteria; phylum Pseudomonadota; class Gammaproteobacteria; order Burkholderiales; family Methylophilaceae; genus BACL14. The sequence goes on from CP103437.1 coordinate 751,777, forward strand.
ATCCGAGCGGTTCACCTTGTCTAATATAAATACAGGATACATCTTTCGGAACAATCTGGTTCATTTCATCCATTAATTTTGCTTTTTTTTCATCTACATTAGAAAATCTTTCAAGAGTAGAATCAAAATGATCTGTAATGGCTCTTTTAGATTTACCAGTAATAAAAATAAGATCTTTAAAGCCAGCCTCAATGGCTTCCTCAACCGCATATTGTATTAAAGGCTTATCTACAATTGGTAGCATTTCCTTTGGTGTTGCTTTTGTTGCTGGCAAAAAACGAGAACCGAGTCCCGCAACTGGAAAAATAATTTTTCTTAATTTTTTCATATCTAAAACTTTATTAAATGAACCTTATATTATAAAAAGGATTCGTTATTATTATAAATAATTTACATTAAAAATAATTAATAAATAATTGTATTTAATACCATTTATTTACTTTTTCATAATCTTTTTTATTTACATCCACCCAAGATTCTGACTTTAACCCGATTTCTTTTTTCCAGAATGGTGCGTCAGTTTTTAAAAAATCTATTATAAATTCACATGCCCTAAATGCTTCTGTTCGATGTGCAGAAGTTACTGCAACCAATACAATTTCATCATTTAAGTTTAATTTCCCAAAACGGTGAATTATATTTACATCAAAAACATCCCATGCTCTTCTTGCCTTTTCTTCAATCTCTATCAAAGCTTTTTCAGTCATGCCAGGGTAAAACTCAATTTCCATTGAACTCAGTGTATCAGATTTATTATCTTTAAAATCACGCACATAACCAACAAAGGTTACTAGTGCCCCAATATCACTTTCATCAGAGGGCTTAATTTTCTTAACTTCTGATTGGATATCAAAACCTTCTTCCTGAATCCTTACCATGGTTCAACCTCCAGTAATCGGGGGGAAAAAAGCAACCTCATCACCATCGTTAAGACTTAAATCCCAGTCTAGCACTAATTCTTGGTTAACAGCGGCCTTGATATTCTTGACATTGTCAATTTGCTGGTATTCTTGTCGAAGATAGCTTATTAGATCTCTAATTGAAGCAACTTCAGCTTTATATTCAATATCTAACTCATTGATTCTTAATTCCTCACGAAGTTTTGCAAAAAATAGCACCTTAATCATCTTCTTTTTGCTCACTCTTTTCTATTAAAGAGTCCTCAAACTCTAATAACTCATTCGGATCATCCTGTAATTCAACTTTTTCAATTTGAGAAAAACGTCGCGATATTTTTTGAGATGTGATGTGAACATCTTGGGCATTTTCATGAGCCATTCTAATGTTATCAGCTAATTTTTTCATTCTCTGATCAAATCTTTCAAATTCTTTGCCAAGCTTCCCTAGTTCTGCCTTGATGATGTGAACCTGCTTTCTTGTTTCAACATCTTTTAATACCGCTCTAGCCGTATTTAAAACGGCCATCAGGGTCGTAGGTGACACAACCCACACCTTATGATTCATAGAGGCTTGTATAAGCTCTGGGTGATAAGCATGAATTTCAGCGAATACCGCTTCTGCCGGAACAAACATAACCGCCCCATCTGAAGTTTCATCAGGAATAATATATTTAGCAGCAATATCAGTGATATGTTTACGGACATCTAGCTTAAATTGTTTTTCAGCTTTTATTTTTTCAGGCTCACTTAAAGAGCTATCAAACATTCTTTGATAATTTTCCATAGGAAATTTTGAGTCAACTGCAACTGTGCCTGTTGGTTCTGGGAGAAATAAGACACAATCTGCACGGCTCCCATTCTTAAAAGAATGTTGAAATGAAAAAGAATCGGGGGGCAATATGTTTTTAACTAAACTCTCAAGCTGCAATTCTCCATAAGCTCCTCGAGATCTTTTATCTCCCAACAACTCCTGCAAACTGACTACATTTGTGGTTAAACCATCAATTTTCTTTTGAGCCTCGTCGATTGTAGCCAACCTTTCCATTACGCTTAAAAAAGTCTCATTCGTTTTTTTAAATCCTTCTTCAAGCCTTTCATGTACTTTGCCGGTTATTTCCTCAAGACGAGTATCGACAGATTTAGTCAAAGACTCAATTGATGCCAGAAGCTGCAATGTTGTATTTTTAAGAGAGGATTGAATAGATTCTTGCTGAATCCTACCTTGGTTCTGTAAAGCTTGATTAAGTTTCTCAACCACTTCAGCTTTTAATTGATTAATAATCTCTTGCTGACTGACTTTTAAATTTTCTAAAACATCTCGATTATATTTAAATTCTTCACTCACAAGTTTATTAAAACGATCTGTAGTTTTGTTTAAAGAATCATTAAAATCTTGGAGTATTTTGCGATGATGATCATTTAATTCTGAGCTAATATCATTGCTGTTTGGTCGCTGCTTAAATAGGACCAACACAACTCCAATAATAACTACAAGCAAGCCGCCTAGACTAAAATATTCAAACATGAATCATATCCAATTGATTGGCTTTCAAAAAAGATTCAAGGTGCAATTCTTGTCCTTTAGGCAACTTAAGATGAAGAGTCACATTATCATCAAACTTCTTTTCAACTACCTCGCCTCTAATATTATAAACTAATTTAATAAATTGATCTAATATATTGTATTTTAATATAATTTTAAAAAAATTATATTCCATATATTTAATAAATTTTGCCACCTCTAGTGACATTTGTGCTGCCTCACTATACGCCTTTACTAACCCTCCGGTGCCTAAATTTATCCCGCCATAATAACGAATAACCAGAACTGCTGTATTGATCATACTCCTCCCCTCTAATATATTTAATAAAGGCTTACCTGCAGTCCCCGATGGTTCTCCATCATCTGAAAAATAAGCGTCAATACCGTCATTGTCATTCTTTGTTCTCAGAGCATAAACAATGTGACTAGCGTTATTAAAGGGCTCTTTCCATAAATGAGTTAATTTTTGCTTAAGTAAAGATAAACTATCACAAGGTATGGTTTGGCTAATAAATTTTGATTTATTAACCACTATTTCATTGAATTCTGTTTCCTTTTCAACAACAAGCACTAAAATAACCCTTTTAAAATACCTTTGGAATTTACATCAATTGTCTCTGCAGCAGGTTTAACTGGAAGTCCCGGCATTGTCATAATTGGACCACAAATAACTACAATAAAGCCAGCTCCATTTTTTAAATCAAAATCTTTAATTTCCAAAACATGGTTCACTGTTGCACCAAGTTGAGCTGGGTCGGATGAAAAAGAATAAGGTGTTTTAGCAATACAAACAGGCATTCTTTTTACTCCACCCAATCTCTCAAATTCCTTTAATTTTTTTCTTGCCAAAGCTGATAATTTAATTGCTTTTGCCTTATAGATATTTTTAGCAATTGTCTCAATCTTAGATAGTATAGGTTGATTCAGTCCATACAAGGCATGTGCTTTGTTTTGCTTCTGACATAACTTTACAATATCTTTGGCCAAATGAGTGGCTCCGATTGCACCCTTTTCCCAGTGCTCACACAAATGCATACTGACATTTTCTGATTCGATTAGCTGTCTCAGCAATGATATTTCCTGATCAGAATCAAATTTAAATCTATTGACAGCAACAACTACATTCATACCAAATTGATTCAAACAATTTTGAATATGGCGTTGCAAATTCTCAAACCCCCTTCTAAGGGCATCTAGATTTTCTTTATTTAATTTATCTTTTAAAACACCTCCGTGATATTTTAAAGCTCGTATTGTTGCCACAATAACCACCGCGTCAGGAGTAGCTCCCAATGTTCGGGACTTGATATCCATAAATTTTTCTGCGCCAAGATCAGCTCCGAAGCCTGCCTCAGTCACAACAAAATCAGCTAACTTCTGGCCTGTTCGTGTTGCCATCACGCTATTACAACCATGAGCAATGTTCGCAAAAGGTCCACCATGGATAATCACAGGAGTCTCATAAATTGTTTGTACTAAGTTAGGCTTAAAAGCATCTTTTAAAAGCGCAGTCATAGCTCCATGAGCTTTGATTTGTCTTGCGTAAATCGGTTTACCATCTTTACTAAAAGCTATCAAAATTTTACCTAGACGAAGTTTCAAGTCATCCATATCTTTAGCTAAACAAAATATTGCCATCACCTCGGATGCCACAGTAATATCAAACTTTGAGTCTCGCTCATAGCGAAGACCATCTTGATGAATAGTTCTAAGAGAACGGTCATTCATATCCAAACATCGCCTGATTTGTATTTTGTTTATATCAATATTTAATTTATTGCCATGAAAGATATGATTATCAATCATTGCCACAAGTAGATTATTTGCAGAAGTGATGGCATGAAAATCACCAGTAAAATGAAGGTTAATTTCCTCCATTGGTAAGGCTTGTGAATATCCGCCACCAGTTGCGCCACCCTTCATACCAAAAACAGGGCCAAGAGAAGGCTCCCTCAAACATGCAATTGATTTTTTTCCTATTTTTCGAAGAGCATCTGTTAATCCCACTGTTGTCGTAGTTTTACCTTCACCAGCCGGCGTTGGACTCATTGCAGTGACCAGAATAATTTTTCCATTTTTTTTACGACTTGGAATGGAGTTAATCTTGGCAATATGTTTGCCAAAAGTGGTTAAATCTGTCGATTTTAAATTTATTTTCTTAGCTATAGTTATGATATCTCTTAACTTTTTAGCCTGAGATATTTGCAAATCTGATTTCATACTCTATCCTCCAACTTTTGTTTGAGATCACCTGACTTTAATCCAGAAAATCGTTGAATAAAATCAAAAACAAAGCTTCTTATAAAAAGATCTTTTCTTAATCCCAATAGTGTTGTGCTAGGTTCAAATAAATGACTCAAATCAATTGCTCTTAAGTCAATATCCTTGTTCTTATCGTATGCCATTTCAGCAACTAATCCAATCCCTAAATTGAGATTAACATATGTTTTAATAACATCCGCATCAATTGCTGTGAGGACTATATTTGGTGATAAGTGCGCCTGCTTAAATGCTTTTGATACACTAGTACTGCCAGTAAAAGCATAATCATAAGTAATAATGGGGTACTGAGACAAATCATTCAATGTAATAGCATTGCTTAACTGATTCAAAGGATGATTTACTGGGGCGACTAAGATCCGATTCCATTGATAACAGGGAATAGTAAAAATTTTGCCATTCAAACCAATTGATTCAGTGGCTATGCCGATATCTGCCTCTCCTTTTTCAACCTGCTCGGTTACTTGGTCTGGATTTCCTTGATGAATATTTAATTTAATGTTCGGATATTGTTTTATAAACCACTCTACGACCTTAGGCAATTTATATCTTGCCTGTGTGTGTGTCGTTGCAATAGTGAATACACCATTTTCCGATGAAGCATAATTATCTGAAATATGCCTAATATTTTTTACCTTTTTTAAAATATCACTGATAGCCTCATAAACATAATGACCTGGTTCAGAAAGACCCACCAATCTTTTACCGTTTCTGACGAAAATCTTTACTTTAATCTCATCTTCAAGAAGTTGAATTTGTTTACTCACTCCTGGTTGCGAGGTGTGAAGATTTTCAGCCGCATGGGAAACGTTAAAATTACAATTAACGATTTCATAAACACATCTAAGTTGTTGTAATTTCATATAACTTTTTTTTATATAAGTAGTTTTTTATATTATTATTTTATATATAAAATCTGTTATAGTTCAAGCTGTTTTTTAATAATTTTTTTATGCTTTTCACTTTATCTGGCTTTTTAATCGGTTTACTCATTGGGCTGACTGGGGTTGGTGGCGGCTCTTTAATGACACCACTTCTCATGCTCTTCTTCAAAGTACCTGCTGCAATTGCTGTTGGTACTGATCTACTGTATGCATCAATAACAAAATCTGTAGGTATATTTAAACATCAAAAACTTGGCCATGTTGAATGGCCTATTGTGACAAATTTAATGTTAGGGAGTGTGCCGGCCGCAATATTAACGAGTATTTTCTTAAGTTTTAATCTCGTTCAAGAAGGTAATATGACAAGCTTTATAGAAATCTTCTTAGGATTAGCATTAATCGTGACCTCTGTTGCAATTTTTTTTCAACCTCTCATTATTAATAAGTCATTAAAAAGACCTTCGTTAAACGAAAAAAAACGAAAAATCATCACTATTATCTTGGGTATAATATTAGGTTTTATTGTCACACTGACTTCTGTTGGAGCCGGTGCTATTGGAGTGACCATGCTTCTCATTTTATATCCGAAGCTACCAATAAAAAAAATTATTGGCACTGATATAGCTCATGCAGTTCCACTAACATTAATTAGTGGTATTGGTCATGCGTCCATTGGTACAGTAGACTTTGAACTGTTAGTAGTTCTTCTTATTGGGTCAATCCCAGGGGTTTGGTTGGGAGCCAAGCTGAATGCCAAAGCAAACGATGAATGGATCAGGTTATTGCTCATTATTATTTTATTTGGAATTGCATTAAAACTATTAGGTAATCACGTCTATGTATAAATATGATCATTATGATAGAAAAATAGTCAATCAAAGAGTTGATCAGTATGAAGATCAACTCAACCGTTACTTTAATAAAGAATTAACTGATGAAGAATTTAGGCCTCTTCGACTTCAAAATGGTCTATATATTCAACGTCATGCGCCTATGTTGAGAGTGGCCATTCCTTATGGGCTTTTATCCTCAAATCAGTTAAGAGCATTGGCAGATATTGCTGATGAATTTGATCGAGGATATGGGCATTTTAGTACCAGGCAGAATATCCAATTTAATTGGCCTAAGCTAGAAGAAACGCCAAAAATTTTACGCAAATTAGCTGATGTAGAAATGCATGCCATACAAACCTCAGGAAATTGTATTAGAAATATCACAACAGATCCTTATGCTGGGGTCACACCAGATGAGATTGTAGATACTAGATATATAGCTGAAATTTTAAGGCAATGGAGTACCTTTCATCCTGAATTTGCCTTGTTGCCTCGAAAATTTAAAATCTCAATCAGTGGATCAAAACAAGATCGTGCTCTGGTCAAAACACACGATATTGGTTTGGAATTAGTCAAAGAAGATGATAATTTATTCGTCAATGTTTTTGTTGGAGGTGGGCTTGGCAGAACTCCAGTTATTGGACAACTTTTAAAAGAAAAATTACCAATTGAACATTTACTATCTTACTGCGAGTCTATTATAAGAATTTACAACCTGTATGGCCGTCGCGATAACATGTATAAAGCAAGAATTAAAATTCTTGTCAAAGCTCTCGGAGTTGAATCATTCAAAAAACAAGTCGAGGATGATTGGAATGATGGAAAAAATTCATCCAACCATTTAAACGATAAAGAAATTAGTCGCGTCAAACAGTTTTTTACAAGCCCTGATTATGAAGTGCTTGAATCAATTCATTTGGAAGGTCAATATAGCGAGGATCAGAATTTTTTAAAATGGATAAAAAGAAATACAAGAGATCACATAAAAATCGGGTATCGATCCGTTACTATTTCTCTTAAAGGGAAAAAACAAACAGCTCCAGGTGACATACAATCAACCGAAATGCGAGTTGTTGCTGATCTGGCAGACCAATATTCATTTGGAGAAATTCGATCCACTCATGAGCAAAATTTAGTTCTAGCTGATGTAAAAGAAAAAGATTTATTTGATGTCTACTCTGTGCTTCGTGAGAATAATCTTGGAGAAGCAAATATTGGATTAATCACTGATATTATATGCTGTCCTGGTGGTGATTTCTGTAGTCTCGCTAATGCCAAAAGTATTCCCATTGCAAAAAGTATTGATAACCTCTTTGATAATTATGACTTTTTATTTGATATTGGAACCATTTCGTTAAATATATCTGGTTGTATGAACGCATGTGGGCATCATCATGTTGGAAATATTGGTATTTTAGGAGTTGATAAAGACGGTTCGGAGTGGTATCAAATCACACTTGGTGGTCAGCAAGGTGTCAATGCCTCATTGGGAAAAGTCATAGGCCCATCATTTTCTGCAGATGAAGTACCAGCTGTGATTAAAGAAATTTTAAATATCTATATTGCGCAGAGAGACACGGAAGAAGAAGAATTTATAGACTGTTATAACCGCATAGGCTTAGATCCTTTTAAAGAAGCAATTTATAAAAATTAATATGGATACACAATTAATAAAAAATAAAGAATTAGTGCTAAATGATTGGTTTTGGATAGTTCCTGACACCAGTAATGAAGAGGTAAAAAAACAAGCTGGTAAGGTCGTTCAATTTAAGTTAACAGGAGAATGTTTTCCGAGTGATGCCACATTAAATAATGTGATACTTCCAGAAGCTGAAAAAGTGATCGTTCCTTTGCGTCTTTTTTTATTACAAACCGATAAAATTAAAAAGAAATATAAGGAATATGGTATCTGGATATACTCGCACGACGAATTAGATCTATTCAGTCACCTGAAAGAGGATATTAATAGTTTTCCAGTAGTTGGGGTGTATGTTGAAAAATTTGCAGACGGCAGAATTTATTCTCTAGGTAATCTAATTCGCAGAAAATTATCCTACAAGAATGACCTCCGCGCCCTTGGCGACGTCTTCAAAGATCAATTATTTTATTTGGCTCGATCAGGGTTTGATAGTTTCCTGATAAAAGACGGCTACGATGCAAAAAAAGCTTTGCTTGGTCTGGAAGATTTTTCATACAGCTACCAAGGCACACTTAGTCAAAAGCCATTATGGGGTGAAAGATAATCGATATGAATAAGGCTTCAATAAAGATTGAGACAATTAGTGTCACTGATTCTCTTCGTACTATCGTAACTGAAAAAGAAAAATCACTCTTGCAATTAATGAATGAGCTTCCAAATCAATATAAGGCAATTACATTTGCATCAAGCATGGGTGCAGAAGATATGGTAATTACCCATGCTCTTAATAAAATTAATAGCCCAATTGAGATATTCACTTTAGATACCGGCAGGCTTCATCAAGAAACATATGACCTTATCGCTAAAATAAATCAAAATTATTCAACACAAATTAAGGTGTATAGCCCATCATCAAATGATGTTGAAAATTATGTTTCTGAATATGGCATCAATGATTTTTATAATTCTTTAGAATCAAGGAAGGAATGTTGCCGAGTGAGAAAAATTGAGCCTTTAAAGAGAGCGTTAAATGGCAAAGATGCATGGATCACTGGAATTCGATCCGAGCAATCTATAACTAGATCGGATATCAAGTTAATTGATAGAGATTCAACTTTTAATCTTGATAAAATCAGCCCCCTACTCGATTGGACTGAGGATGAAGTGTGGGCATGTATCAAAATGAATGATATTCCATACAACAAACTCCATGATCATTTTTTTCCAAGCATTGGATGTGAGCCTTGTACGCGAGCAATTTCTATGGGTGAGAATGTCCGTGCAGGTAGGTGGTGGTGGGAAAATCCAGAACACAAAGAATGTGGGCTACATAAAAAATAAGGAAAATAAATGCAAAATGAATTATCTCATTTAGACTGGCTTGAAGCAGAAGCCATCCATATTATGCGAGAGGTTGCTGGTCAATGCAGTAACCCTGTTCTCTTGTTTTCTGGAGGAAAAGATTCTTTATGTTTATTAAGAATCGCTGAGAAAGCTTTCAGGCCAGGAAAGTTTCCATTTCCATTAATGCATATTGATACCGGTCACAATTATCAGGAAGTAATTGATTTTCGAGATAAAAAGGTCACAGAACTGAATGAACGCTTAATTGTAAGATCAGTTGAAGATTCAATGGCAAGAGGTACGGTGAAGCTAAATTATGAATTAGAGCCTAGAAATAAGTATCAATCCATCACGTTACTAGAAGCTATTGATGAATTTAAATTTGACTGCTGTATTGGTGGCGCTAGAAGAGATGAAGAAAAGGCGCGAGCAAAAGAAAGGATCATGAGTTTTCGAGACAGTTTTGGACAATGGGATCCAAAAAACCAAAGACCTGAACTTTGGGATCTTTACAACGCCATGACTCATAAAGGAGAAAATATTAGAGCATTTCCAATCTCAAACTGGACAGAAATGGATGTATGGCAATATATTGAAAGAGAGCAATTAGAGCTTCCTTCTATCTATTTCGCTCACAAAAGAGATATTATTCGACGAGATGGTGCAATAGTTCCTGTAACAGATGTCACTCCACCTAAAGATGGTGAGATTGTAGAAAATATAATGGTGAGGTTTAGGACAGTTGGTGATATTACTTGTACCGCTCCTGTAGAGAGTCATGCCGATGATGTACAAAAAATTATTATTGAAACAGCTGAATCAAGAATTTCAGAAAGAGGTGCGACTCGTTTAGATGACCAAATGTCTGAAGCGTCAATGGAGCAAAGAAAAAAAGAAGGATATTTTTAATGGATAAAACAGATTCTTTATTAAGGTTTATTACCTGTGGCAGTGTAGATGATGGAAAGAGTACGCTCATTGGTCGACTTCTGTATGACTCAAAAACTATCTTATCTGACACTTTAAATCAAATTGAAAAGACATCTCATAAACGAGGTTTGAGTGCGGTAGATCTATCCCTACTGACAGATGGTCTTCAAGCAGAGCGTGAGCAAGGGATTACCATCGATGTTGCGTATCGCTATTTTTCAACACCCACAAGAAAATATATTATTGCTGATTCACCAGGACATGAGCAATACACAAGAAATATGGTTACGGCAGCCTCAACAGCTCAGGCCGCAATTATTCTGATTGATGCAAGAAAAGGTATTCTTACTCAAACCAAGAGACATACATACCTATCAAAACTTTTAGGCATTAATCAATTTGTCGTTGCTGTAAACAAAATGGATCTCGTCAATTATGATCAAGAAATTTTCAATTCTATAGTGAAAGAGTATAAAGCTTTATTTGATGGAATATCTGTTAATAAAAATAATCAGTTCAGTATAAACTTTATCCCCATGTCAGCACTCAACGGAGACATGGTTGTTGAAAGGCTAGAAAATATGAGTTGGTATCAAGGAGATACACTCCTGGAGATATTAGAAAATGTAGATTCACAATCAACTAATAGCAATCTTGCGTTTAGGTACCCTGTTCAATATGTTTGTAGGCCAAGAGATTCAGAAAACAAGGAATTGCATGATTTCAGAAGTTTCATGGGGCGCGTTGAATCAGGAAGAATTCAGGTGGGTGACAAAATCAAATCTCTCCCTAGCAACCAAGAATCAACCATTAAAGCAATTTATATTGGAGATCAGTTGATAAATGAAGCTATCTCACCTCAATCTGTTTCAATTTTGCTGAATGATGAAATCGATATATCAAGAGGTGATATGTTAACCGAATTAACAAATACCCCTTCGATAACTAAAGATTTTAATGCAACCATCTGCTGGCTATCTGAAGAACCATTAAACCAAGGCAGAGTTTATAAAATAATGCATACGAGCAAAATCGCAAAGGCGAAAATATCATCAATATTTGATAAAATAGACGTTAATACTTTATCCTCAATTGAGTCTGAAAAAATTGAGACAAATGATATTGCCAACATAAGGGTTAATTTAGCTCAACCTATTATGTCCGATAATTATTTTGATAACAGAAAAACAGGTTCATTTATAATCGTCGATGACAGCACTAATCATACAGTTGCAGCTGGAATGATTAACAATATTAATTAAAGGAAAATTATGACTTACGTAGTAACAGAAAATTGTATTCAGTGTAAATATACAGATTGTGTAGATGTTTGCCCTGTTGATTGTTTTGTAGAAGGTCCAAACTTTCTAGCAATTGATCCGGAAGAGTGTATAGATTGCACTTTATGTGTTGCAGAATGCCCAGCAGAAGCAATTTTTGCTGAGGACGACGTACCTGAAGATCAACTTGATTTTATTGAAATAAATGCAAAATTAGCAAAGGTTTGGCCAATTATCTCTGAAAGAAAAGATCCACTTCCTGACGCTGATTCTTTTAATGGAAAAGAAGGTAAAAGGGAATTACTCATCGAGGAGTAATTCCTCATCCTTCCACGCCTGAGTTTTGGTAATTGCTAGCAATCCTAAAAAGAATATTACCAACATACCAATAGCCAAGGTAGCTAAAGATCCCCATATTATTGGTATTACTAGTCCTGCAACAAATGATGAGACCAACATCTGACTAAAAGCCTGACCGGATGCGGCAGTCCCCCTCGCCTTTGGGAAACAATCTAATGCTTTTATTGAAATTAGAGGCATTGCAGCCGCCATACCAATATTGTAAAAAGCAATCAATCCAATATTAATAAATAAAATACTTGGGAAAAATAAACAGAAGATCAAATTAAAAGTAGTAATTAATAACATCCACAAATAAGCTACTTTTAACATTCTCGCTGGACTAATGATACCTGCTGTTTTTTTTGAAATAAAAGATCCTAGTATCATCCCAGTCACCGTCGGAATAAATAAGTATCCAAATTGCGATGAGCTAAGATTTAAATGCTGCATCAAAAAAATTGGACTTGATAATACATAAAGGAAAAATGCAGAAAAATTGAATGAAACAGCAAGGATTAAAAAAATATAATTTTTATCATTCAATAAATCTTTGTACCTATTTAAAACGGATTCAAAATTAAAAGGGAGTCGATTCTGCTTACTAATTGTTTCTGGCAGAAAGTTGACTGAAAAAAAAGTTATTAAAACTGAGTAGATTATCAAAAAAATAAAAATAGCTTGCCAACTTATTCCTAACAATAAGCCACCAACCATTGGTGCAATAGCAGGGGCAATACCAAAAATAATTTGAATTGTTGCCATTACTTTTTGTGCAGTTGCACCACTGTAAAGATCTCTTACCATCGCCCGAGCAACCACATTACCAGCCCCAGCGCCTACTCCCTGAATTAATCTGCTGATCCAGAGCATCTCAATACTATTTGCAAACGCACATCCAATTGAACCAAGAATAAATAGTGACATACCATATTTAATTGTCTTAATTCTTCCAATCGAGTCAGATATAGCTCCATGAAAAATCGTCATGATGGTATAAGGCACTAAATAAAAAGTTAGTGTTTGTTGGATAAAGTTAGAATTTGTTGCAAGGTCATATTCCATAACCTCGAAGGCCGGAAGATAAGTATCAATTGCAAACGGAGCTAACGCAGTTAGGGAAGCTAGAATAAGAATTCTTGGATTAAGGAAAAACATAATTCATTATAAAGCTTATGGCATAGCTTTAAAATCTTTAAGTCTTTCTTTATGCTCTCCTTGAATTAATTCTTTTGAATTTTTATCGGTTCTAAAAATAATTGGTTGCGCCTGAAGTATTTCATTTTTTGAATCCTCAAGGGCTTGATCAATTAAATGTCTATGAGGTGATTTTGTACATATCGGATCTGCTCCTTCCGCATCGCCAGAAAGTAAGTATGCTTGGCATCGACAGCCGCCTAAATCATTTTCTTTTTCAGAGCATGATCGGCAAGGTTCTTTCATCCAATCATCCCCGCGATACTTGTTAAATGCTGAGGAATCATACCAAATCTCGTTGAGCTGATCATTTTTTACATTCGGAAACTCAATATTAGGAAGAACTCTAGCTGAGTGACATGGAAGCACATCGCCGTTGGCTGTCACAATCATAAATACTTCACCCCAACCATTCATACATTTTTTTGGTCTTTCAGCATAGTAATCAGGAACAACAAAAAAGATTTTCATCTTGTTGCCAATATATTCTCTAAACTCATTGGTAATTTTTTCAGCCTCATCGATCTGTTCTTTCGTAGGCATTAACTGATTTCTGTTGATAAGCGACCAGCCGTAATACTGTGTATTGGCTAATTCAACATAGTCTGCACCAAGCTTCTCAGCCATTTCTAAAATTTCCTTGATATGGCCGATGTTATAGCGATGAATAACAACATTAAGGACCATCGGATAGCCACGGTCTTTAATCATCGCTGCAACTTTTTGTTTTAATTTAAAGGTTTTCGTGTCAGTAACAAAATTAGAAATCTCTTCGGTAATGTCGTGCATCGATAACTGAATATGGTCTAAGCCGCCTGCCTTAAAGGCATCAATTCTCTTTTCTGTTAAGCCAACACCAGAAGTGATTAGGTTGGAGTAGTATCCCAGCTGATTAGCCTCAGTCACGATATCCTCAATATCGTCTCTTAAAAGAGGTTCGCCACCCGAAATTCCAAGCTGTAAAGCACCCATTTTTCTAGCGTCTCTAAGTACTTTAATCCACTCATCTGTATTCAACTCATTTGTTGTATGATCTGCATAATCTGTTGGGTTGTAGCAAAATGCACAGTGGAGTGGGCATCGATATGTAATTTCAGCTAATAACCATAATGGTTGTGTTTGAGTGATGTTTGATTCAACGCCATTATTGAGAGTTGTCATTATTATTCCTTAGAAATCCAAGCTTTGTTAAGAGCAAATTCAAACATTGAAATAATATCTTTTTCAATGTCTCCAGCATCATTAAACTTTTCTTTTAATAAAGTTACTACATTTTCTACACTATTTATACCGTCAACAAGATTTAAAATTTCTCCAGCACTAGGATTTAGTTTAACCATGCCTTCTGGAAATAAGATGACATAACAATTTTGTGCTTCTTCCCATTGAAATCTGTGGTGTGGTGCTATTTTATATATATCTGATAAATCAATTTTTTGTGTCATATCAATATACCGGTTGTTTGAGATATTCTCTACCATCCATGGTGATTTTAGATGACTGGAGCATGATTGAGTCTGCGATTACCCATAAAATATTTAATTTAAACTGAAGAATATCTAAAGCCTTCTCCTGCATTTCTCGTGAATGACTGAAATAATCCAAAGTTATATTTAAGCCTTGCTCAACATCTCGTCTTGCTTCTGTTAATCTTTTTTTGAAATACTTTAAACCCGACTCATCAATCCATGGATACATTTCTGGCCATGAACTAATCCTTTGTTGATGGATATGAGGTGCAAATAACTCAGTCAATGAAGAACACATCGATTCTTGCCAAGATCGTTGTTTACAAAAGTTAACATAGGCATCAACAGCAAATTTCACACCTGGGGAAACATGCTTGAGTGATACCACGTCTTCTCTTGACAAACCTACAGCACCGCCTAGTTCGACCCAGGCTTCTATACCGCCATAAGCATTTTCCATTGTTCCATCATGATCAGTAATTCGAACTATCCATTGTTTACGAGCCTCCACATCAGGGCAGTTTGACAATATTGCGGCATCTTTAAGAGGAATGCTGATTTGATAATAAAAACGGTTTAATACCCATGCTTGTAACTGCTCTTTGCTAAGTTTACCCTCATACATAGCAACGTGAAATGGATGATAAATATGATAACCCTGGCCCTTAGTCCTAAGTTTTTGTTCGAACTCTTCCCTGCTCCATGGTGCTTCCATTCAAAACCTTTCTTTTATATCTAGATTATTATATCCATACCGTCATAGGACACTTCTATCCCATGAGAATTCAAAACTTGTCTCTCAGGAGAGTCCTCGCGAAGGATTGGGTTGGTGTTATTAATATGAATCAATATCTTTCTTGGCTTTTCAAGCGAAGTAAGGGTATCAATGATTCCGCCTTTACTTGATTGATCTAAATGACCCATTTCACTGGCTAATTTATCATTTATTCCAAAACGGGACATCTCATCATTTGTCCAAACAGTTCCATCAACAAGAATAACATCAGCATTTTTCATAAAATCATATACATGGTCTTCAATCACCCCAAGGCCTGGAGCATAGAATAAATTTTTACCTGTTTTTTTGTCTAAAACACGATAACCGACATTATCTCCCGGGACTGTATTGTGTCTGTGAGGTGAGTATGGTGGTGCTTCACTTTTTAGAGGGACTGCAGTAAATTCTAGATCATCGGCTTTAGGAATTTCAAAAGGCTTCAAATCAGTCTTGACTTCATGCCAATTAACTCCCCTAAAGTGACCTAAAATATTAAAGATTGGAAAACCAGTGGTCATATCCTCGTGAACAGACTTTGTACAATATATATCCCAAGGTTTATCATGTTCTCTTAGAATTAATAAACCCGTTGTGTGATCAATTTGACCATCACAAATAATAATTGAAGCAATTCCGGTATCTCTAACTTTTCTTGCTGGCTGTAGCGGAGGGAATGACTCAATTTGAGCCCGGATATCTGGAGATGCATTAAAAAGAATCCAATCTTCTCCGTTGCTACTCACAGTAATCGATGACTGCGTTCGAGCGGAGGATTTTATGTTGTGCTGTCTTAAACCTTTACAATTTTCGCAATTACAATTCCACTGAGGAAAACCTCCTCCAGCACCAGAACCTAAAACTCTTATATGCATAAAATACCCTTAAAAAATTAAGTGATGAGTATGAAGTATATTTGATTTAAAACTTAGGCATAAATATGCAAAAAAAACTCATGGAATTCATGAGATCAAATTAGATTTTTTTATTTAATATGGATGCAATTTGAGTTAATTCAGACATCAATGTTTTTAACTCACTTGGGTCAATTGCTTGATCAGCATCACACCATGCTTCACAGGGAGTAGGATGCATTTCAACCAACAACCCATCCGCTCCAGCAGCTATTGCTGCTCTAGCAAGCGATGGAACCATCCATGCTTTTCCTCCAGCATGGGATGGATCAATAATGACTGGTAAATGTGTTTCACGTTTCAAAACAGGAACTGCAGTTACATCCATTACATTTCTATAGGCTGTCTCAAAAGTTCTGATACCTCGCTCACAGAAAATAATATTATGATTACCTCCTGAGGCAATGTATTCAGCCGCCATGAGCCACTCAGATATAGTTGCGGACAATCCACGTTTTAAAATAACAGGTACATGTACTTTCCCAACCTCTTTTAAAAGCTCAAAATTTTGCATATTGCGTGTACCAATTTGTATGACATCAACCCCTTTTTCAAGGAAGGTGTCCAAATGTCTTACATCTAGAAGTTCAGTCACTATAGGAAGATCTTCAGCACTGGCTGCTTCTTTAAACATATCCAAACCTTCAAACCCTATTCCTTGAAAAGAGTAAGGACTTGTTCTAGGCTTAAATGCTCCTCCCCTCATCAAACGCACACCTGCAGCTTTCACTGCTTTTGCAGCAGCTGCCATTTGAGACGGTGTTTCGACAGAACAAGGGCCAGATATAATTTGTATGTTTTCACCACCAAGAAGATGGCCATTGATATTTACAATTGTGTCTTCATTGTGCCATTCTCTGGCGACAATTTTATATGGCTTTACGATGTGTAAAGCTTGCTGAACTCCAGGAAGTGACTCAAGTAATTCTGGATCAAGAATACGTTCATCGCCGATAGCGCCGATAACAGTCTTCTCAATGCCTTTTGATACAGATGCGTCCAGACCTTTGTCTTTAATCTTATCGATAACATTATCAATCTGCTCTTGGGTGGCAGATTTATCCATCACAATTATCATTTAATATTTCCCATAAATTCAGTTAAACAATTAATAAACATTTTATTCTCATCTTCTGTGCCTATGCTGACTCTTAAAAATTCTGGCATGCCGTAATTGGCAATAGGCCGTAATATGATACCTTTATTTAATAAATAATCATAACAACCACGCGCATTTAAATCACTCTTGAGTGAAAAGCTTATAAAATTTCCATAGCTTTTAATGTAATCGATACCAAGGTTATCAAAACTATTTTCTAAATATTTTTTTTGTTCTCTATTTTTTCTTGCACCTTCTTTAACAAATTCAATATCGGATAGAGATAATAAAGCAGCCAATTGAGCAACTGAATTAACATTAAATGGTTGCCTAATCTGATTAATCTTGGCAATGATTTCTTTTGAGGCAGCACCAAAACCAACCCTAAGAGAGGCTAACCCGTAAGCTTTAGAAAAACTTCTACTTATTAATAAATTATTAAATTGATTTAACCATTTAAATGAATCTGATCTTTGATTTTCATCTAAATACTCTTCATAAGCTTCATCCAATACAACTAGAATATGATCTGGTACTTTTTCCAAGAAGTTAAACAGCAATGGCTTATCAATCAAGGTCCCGGTCGGGTTATTAGGGTTTGCCACAAATATCAATTTTGTTTTAGATGAAATTTTTTTCAGAAAACCATCAAGATTATGAGCGTAATCAATAGCAGGTACAGTCACCTCACTTGCTCCAATTGCTTTTGTAACCAGCCCATAGACCGCAAAGGCATGTTCAGAAAAAATTACTTCTGAATCTTGATCTAGAACTATACGAGCAGCAAGCTCTAAAATATCATTTGATCCATTGCCAATTACAATCTGATTTGTTTCAAGCTCGAAATGCTCTGAAATTTTATGAATTAAGCTATAACCAGATCCATCAGGATATAGCTCATACTCATTAAATTTAGCTAGAGCTTTTTTTACAATAGGAGAGATGCCGTAAGGATTTTCATTTGAAGCTAATTTAATAATTTTATCTTCTGGAATACCTATTTTTCTGGACAGCTCCTCAATTGGCATACCACCTACGTACGGTTCAATATTATCTAAATTTTTTAAAAACTGTATTGTCATTAGATGAAGATTTTAATATTTTGGGTAGGAACCGAGATACTTTAAAAAACTTGCTTTCGATTCTACTTCAGCCAAGGATTTCTTTATTTTAGGATCATCATAATGACCATCCAAATCAATAAAGAAAACATATTCCCACATGCCAATCTTTGCAGGTCTTGATTCTAGTTTAGTCATGCTGACTTTATTTTTTGCGAAAGGTTGAACTAGGTCAGCTATTGCTCCTGGTTTATTTTTTGTTGCAACAACTATAGAGGTTTTATCGATACCACTTCTCTTCGTATCCTGAGAAGATAAAATAAGAAACCTAGTTGTATTTGTTTTCTCATCTTCAATATTTTCTCGAATAATCTTTAATTTATATAAATTTGCTGCTCTTTCACTAGCAATTGCAGCGCTACCCTTTTCTTTTTTGGCTAACCTAACACCTTCAGAATTACTTAACACTGCTTGAGTTTCCACATTTGGTAAGTGATTCATTAACCAGTTATGACATTGAGCAAGAGATTGACCGTGAGAGTATACTTTTTTAATCGACTTTAAATTACTCACTGAGGCTATCAGGTTATGGTGAATAGGCAAAATTACCTCACCACAAATTTTAAGGTCAGAGCTAAGAAGTAAATCAAGGGTTCGACTAACAGCACCTTCAGTAGAATTTTCCACCGGAACAACTCCATACTGACTCTCATTAGATTGCACATTACTAAAGACTTCATCGATACTTGCTGCTGGAACAAAATGAATGTTATTACCAAATTTTTTTATTACCGCCTCTTCACTGAATGTTCCTTGGGGACCCAAAAAACTCACTGCCAATTTTTTTTCTAAAGCTCTACAACTTGAAATAATTGATGAAAAAATTGAACGAATTGATTCGGTGGATAGTGGTCCTGTATTTTCTTCAATCAGCTTCCTATAAATTTGTGCTTCACGCTCAGGCTTGTATATAACACCATCTTTCTTTAGGGTACCAATTTTTTTTGCGCAGTCAGCTCGCTTAGAAACAAGCTCTAATATTTTTTTATCTATATTATCAATCGAGATTCTTAATTTATCCAGATTGCTCATTTATTATTTTTCTCAAAATCATTCATAAAGTTTAATAATTCTTCAATACCTTCAATTGGCATAGCATTATAAATAGAAGCTCTAAGTCCGCCCACCAATCGATGGCCTTTTAACTGATATAGGCCAGCAGATTCTGCCTCCTCTACAAACTTCATGGTTAATTCATCTTCCCTGATTCTGAAAGGAACATTCATTCTTGATCTATAATTATTATCAATTTCATTATAATAAAAATCAGAATTATCTATATAATCATAAAGTAATTTTGATTTTTTAATGTTTAATTTTTCAATTTCATTTAGGCCACCACACCCAATCAGCCATTCAAAAACCAAACCTGCCATATAAATACTATAAGTAGTCGGAGTATTAATCATTGAGTCATTTTCTGATTGGATCTTCCAATTATAAGTCGTAGGTGTATCTATTCTTGAACGATCAAGCAATTCATCTCGAACGATTAAAATCGTTAAACCAGAAGGTCCTACGTTTTTTTGCGCCCCCGCATAAATGACTCCATATTTTGATATATCAACCTGTCTAGATAAAATTGTTGAGGACATATCAACTACTAGGGGAACATCAATGCTTGGAGTATTAAAATACTCAACCCCATGAATTGTCTCGTTCTGACAAAAATGCACGTAACTGTCATTTTGTGAGAAATTCCAATCATTAAATTCTGGTGCTGACACATATTCTACAGATTCTGAGGATGCGGCTAAATTAATATTTTGAAAGGCAAGTGCATCATTGTAAGTTCTTTTGGACCAATATCCAGACACTACATAAGATGCAGTCCCGTTATTTAACAAATTCATTGGAACCATAAAATTTTGTGTGATTGCTCCACCTTGTAAAAATAAGATATGGTAATTTTTTGGTACTTGAAAAACTTTTCTTAAATCCTGTTCAGTTTTTCGAAAAATAGACATGTACTCTTTACCACGATGAGACATTTCCATAACAGACATGCCTGTCTTGTTCCAATTAAGGAATTCAGCAGAAGCTTTTTTCATTACTTCTGATGGCAACATTGAAGGTCCAGCCGAAAAATTAAATTTACATGGATTCTTTGCTAAACTTTGATGACTCACTGATCTATATCTCCCTCGTCTTCATCATGATGTTCGCTTTCAGCAACCTTCTCTAAACCTCTCAACTTCTCATCATCACCAAGATTAATAAGGGTAACTCCTTGGGTGGCGCGACCAAGCTCTCGAATTTCACTCACCCTGGTTCTGATTAATACACCGCCTGTTGTAATTAACATTAATTCATCATGATCACCAACAAGCTTGGCTCCAACCACCTGGCCATTTCTGTCACTCACTTGGATTGCTTTAACACCTTGAGTCCCTCTTCCAGATCTTCTAAATTCTGACAGCTGTGTTCTTTTTCCATAGCCATTTTCTGTTGCCACCATAACAGACTGTGCATCATTTTCGGCTATTAGCAATGATAGTACTTCACCACCATCAGTCAACTTCATACCTCTTACACCCCTAGCATTTCTTCCCATGCTTCTAACATCAGATTCACCAAACCATACTGCTTTGCCGTGATTAGAAACTAAAACAACATCGTTTTCACCCTTGGTTATTCCAGCACCAATCAAATAATCCCCATTATCTAGCTTAATGGCAATAATTCCAGATTTTCTTGGATTAGAGAAATCTGATAGAGGTGTTTTTTTAACAGTACCTTTTGCTGTCGCCATAAAGATATATTCATTATCAACAAACTCCTTGACTGTTAATATTGCATTAATTTTTTCTCCTGGCATTAATGGGAATAAGTTCACTATTGGTTTGCCACGACTAACTCTGCTTCCCTGAGGAACTTCATAAACCTTCAACCAATAGACTTGTCCGCGACTTGAAAAACATAAAATATTATCGTGGGAATTCGCAACAAACATCTGATCAATAAAATCATCATCTTTTGTTGCAGTAGCCTGCTTACCTCGACCACCTCGTTTTTGAGCACGATAATCATCAAGTGCTTGAGCTTTAATATAACCAGTATGCGATAAAGTTACGACCATATCTTGAGGTGCAATCAAATCCTCAATTGACAAATCCTCTGCATTTTCAACAATCTCACTGCGCCTATCATCACCGTATGCATCTTTAATTTCTGCAAGCTCAGTTTTTATAATAGTAGTTACTCGATCTGGTTTGTTAAGAATATCTATTAAATCGGCAATAACGTCCATTATTTCTTTATATTCATTAACAATCTTATCTTGTTCAAGACCAGTCAATCTTTGTAGTCTCATTTGTAGAATTTCTTGTGCTTGAATGTCAGATAACTTATAACCATTTTCTTTTAAGCCATAAACTGACAACAAACCCTCTGGTCTGTATTGTGTGGTATCACCCTTCTTCAGCATTGTTGACACAACGTTTGATTTCCACTCTCTTTGCATTAATTCAGTCTTTGCTTCTATTGGAGAAGGGGAAGATTTAATTATCTTAATCATCTCATCGACGTTCTCTAATGCTACCGCTAAACCCTCAAGAATATGTCCTCTGTCTCTAGCCTTTCTTAATTCAAAAACAGTTCTTCTTGTGATGACTTCTCGTCTATGATTTATAAAAGCATCAAGGACTTGTTTAAGATTTAACAGCTTTGGTTGACCGTCAATCAAAGCCACCATGTTAATTCCAAACGAATCTTGTAATTGAGTTTGTTTATAAAGATTATTTAAAACAACATCAGGTATTTCACCTCTTTTTAATTCAATAACAACTCTCATTCCTGATTTGTCTGACTCATCTCTTAAATCAGAAATTCCTTCAAGTTTTTTATCATTGACTAGTTCCGCAATTTTCTCGAGTAAGTTTTTCTTATTCACTTGATAAGGAAGTTCATCAATAATAATTGCCTCTCTCTTGCCCTTATCAGTTTCCTCAAAATGAGTTCTGGCACGCATTACCACTCTGCCACGTCCTGTTCTATATCCCTCCTTAATTCCAGAATTTCCATGAATAATTCCTGCCGTTGGAAAGTCTGGACCAGGAATAAAGTTCAGAAGCTCATCAATTGATATGTTTGGGTTATCAAGAATTTCAACGCAAGCGTTGATCACTTCAGTCAAATTATGAGGGGGAATATTCGTTGCCATCCCAACAGCAATACCAGAACTTCCATTAATCAGTAGATTTGGAATTCTGGTGGGCATAATTAATGGTTCATTTTCTGATCCATCATAGTTTGGCCCAAAATCTACAGTATCTTTGTCAATATCAGCGAGAAGTTCGTGTGATATCTTAGACATCCTAATTTCTGTATATCGCATGGCCGCTGCATTGTCTCCATCAATGGAACCAAAGTTACCTTGACCGTCGACGAGCATATATCTCAAACTAAAATCTTGAGCCATCCTAACGATAGTGTCGTATGCGGCTGTATCACCATGTGGATGGTATTTACCAATTACATCACCGACAATTCTTGCAGACTTTTTGTATGGTCGGTTATAACTATTGCTGAGTTCATGCATTGCGAACAAGACACGACGATGAACAGGTTTCAATCCATCTCGAACATCAGGAAGTGCTCTACCTACGATAACGCTCATGGCGTAATCGAGATAGGATTTTTTCATTTCATCTTCAAGGCTTACAGGGAGTGTTTCTTTGGCAAATTGGTTCATAATATTGACTATAAAATTAGTTATTTTACTTCATCATATTTTAGCATGGCTGTGCTTATTTATAGGGTGTTATTAGCTTTTAGACTAAAGGTTTTTAAATGTTTAAATCTGAAATAATATCTTCAATATGTTCCAGACCAACAGCGATTCGAACTAAACCATCATCTATTCCAGCATCATTTCTTTGTTCCTGAGTTAGGCGAGAATGAGTGGTTGTTGCTGGATGAGTTATAGTTGTTTTTGTGTCACCTAAATTCGCTGTAATTGACATTAACTTTGTTTTATTGATGACTTGCCATGCAGCTTTTTGTCCACCTTTGAGAACAAAAGATAAGACAGCGCCCCCGGAAGATTGTTGTGATAAGGCAATTTTATGCTGTGGATGGCTTTTTAAGCCAGGGTAGTAAACTTGTGTAATTTTTTTATTTTTTTCCAGATAAGTCGCTAACTTCATTGCGTTATCTGATTGTTGGTCCATTCTAATTTTTAATGTTTCCAAGCCTTTTAAAAATACCCAAGCATTAAAAGGACTAAGAGAAACACCTGTATTTCTTAAAAAAGTATAGATCTCATTCATTTGTCTTTTTTTGCCAAGGACAGCACCACCCAAACACCTTCCCTGCCCATCTAGATATTTTGTTGCTGAATGAATAATGATATCTGCACCGTGCTCGATAGGTTTTTGCAAAGCCGGTGTACAAAAACAATTATCAACAATTAATTTAACTTTTTTTGATTTAGCCAATTGCGATAATTTTTTTAAGTCTACAATTTCTGTTAATGGGTTTGATGGAGTTTCAATAAAATAAAATTTAGTATTTTTCGTTGTTGCTTCTTCCCAGCAATTTAAATCAGGTAGATCAACAAAGCTAATACTTAGTCCCCACTTAGCTAAAAAATTATTGAACAATTGAACAGAAGTGCCAAAAATACTTTTGGATACAACCACATGATCTCCAGGTTTACAAAGGGCCATAAATGTAGCCAGAATTGCAGACATTCCAGAGGAAGTAGCAATACATTGCTCTGCACCTTCAAGTGATGCTAACCTTTCTTCAAAAGTTTTTACTGTTGGATTGGTAAATCGACTGTAGACATTCCCTGGCTCCTCACCAGAAAAACGTTTTGCTGCCTCTTGTGCATTCTTAAAAACAAAACTTGATGTGAGAAATAGGCCTTCTGAATGTTCTCCAAATTGAGATCGTTCAATTCCTGCTCGTACCGCATCAGTTTCAAAATTTTTATTTTTATTTTTCATAACTCTGTTTAACAGAATTCCTCAGTTTAGCTAAATTATGTTTGCGCTAGCAAGCTGGTGCAAATCAACGCGAAGACATTATCTAAAAAAAAATTATGCAGGTCAACTAAAGCTCAAGGACTTCATCAACGTTGTCGTTATCTTCGTTCGTGATTAAATTTAAATCAAGTTGTGTAATTGAGTTTTTTGGTTTGAAATTTGCTGATGAATCTGCTCTTACTGACTCAATCAAGTTAAGATAATTTTCATCAATGTCATCGGTAACGTAACGACCATCAAAACATGATGCGTCAAACTCAGTCAATTCTTTATTTTCTTTGGTCACATTCTTTTTTAGAGCGTCTAACTCTTGATATATCACACCATCAGCACCTATTTCTTCACAGATTTCAGCCTCGGACCTATCGAAAGCAATTAGTTCATTACGAGAAGGCATATCAATCCCATATACATTTGGATATTTTACAGGTGGCGCAGCAGAGGCTAGAAAAACTTTTTTAGCGCCAGCATCAC
The DNA here is from genome assembly GCA_024919215.1 of Methylophilaceae bacterium LSUCC0665. Classification (GTDB taxonomy): domain Bacteria; phylum Pseudomonadota; class Gammaproteobacteria; order Burkholderiales; family Methylophilaceae; genus BACL14. The sequence goes on from CP103437.1 coordinate 776,787, forward strand.
GCGCCATTTCAACAATTTCTTTTGATGTAGTTCCTCTAACAATTGAATCATCAATCAATAAAACACTTTTTCCTTTAAATTCAATTGCTATTGGATTTAACTTTTGCCTGACTGATTTTTTTCTTATCGCTTGACCAGGCATGATGAATGTTCGACCTATATATCTATTTTTAACAAATCCTTCTTTAAAATCTGTTTTTAACTTTTGGGCAACTTGCAAAGCTGTTGGTCGGCTTGTGTCAGGAATTGGGATTACTACGTCGATCCTTTCATCTTTTAAAGATGATTTGATTTTTTCAGCTAATGTTTCACCCATATTTAGACGTGTTTGATAAACTGAAACCCCATCGATGACCGAATCAGGTCTTGCCAGGTATACGTACTCAAATATACAAGGGCTAATTTTTTTATCACTAACACATTTTTTAGAATAAAAATTTCCATCAAGATCAATAAATATTGCTTCACCCGGCTCCACATCTCTCAATAATTCAAAACCTAATACATCTAAAGCTACACTTTCTGAGGCGACAATATATTCCGGACCCTCACCCATTTCTCTTTTACCGATAACCAGCGGTCTAATGCCATGAGGATCTCTAAAAGCAAGCAAGCCAAAGTTTGCAATCATCGATACAACCGCAAAAGCGCCACTACATCTTCTATACAAAGAGGTTACAGCATCAAAAATCAAATCCGTTGTTAGCACACTTTTTTTTGATGAGTCGACAAGCTCATGAGCTAGCACGTTTATGAGAACCTCAGAATCAGAATTGGTATTGATATGTCTTAAATCTTGTTTAAACATATCTTGTTTTAGTTTATTAGAGTTAGTTAAATTACCATTATGTCCAAGAACAATTCCATAGGGTGAGTTGACATAAAATGGCTGAGCTTCAGCTGCAGATGAAGATCCAGCTGTCGGATATCTAACATGTGCTATTCCAGCATTTCCAATCAAATTTCTCATGTGACGGGTCTGAAACACATCTTTTACAAGCCCATTATTTTTATGCATGTAAAATCTATTACCATCTGTCGTAACAATTCCAGCCGCATCTTGACCCCTATGCTGCAATACTAAAAGTCCATCATATAACATCTGATTGACAGAATTATTAGATACAATTCCAATCACTCCACACATTAGATGAGCTCCTCACTTATAACTGCATAATCATATTCTACATTGGTAGACTGATAATTTGGTAAATACTCTAAAACAAATGAAAATATAGGCTCTAAAATAGGTATGAGTGAGGATTCATTACTATCTATTAAATTTATAAAAGGAATAAGTTGATTGAGGTATAGAATCACTAAAACTATCATTAAACCTCTTGCCATACCAAACACAAACCCAAAAAATCTATTCAAAATTGAAAGTCCTACAAGCTTTAAAACTTTACTAACCAATTTTATTAATAATGAAGTCAATATTAGAGTAGAAACAAATATTAAAATAAAAGCAGAAATAATTAAGAAATCAGACTTATTTTCAATTGGTACAATATTTGCCAAAGAGTTATCAAAGTTAGATGCAAGGTAAAAAGATAAAACTAAACCGGTAAGCGATAAGACTTCTTTAATAAATCCTCGATAAAGACCATAAATTGAGGAAACGATTAATAACGTTAAGATAAAATAATCGAATGGGCTCATGAATTATTTTTTTTTATAATCCCGCTAAATTTATTAGATTTTAAAATCTCGAGAGCGTTTTCTGCCTCACTGTAAGACGCAAAACCTCCTGTTTTAACTCGAAACATTTTTTTTCCATCTAATTCAACAGTCTCCAGTGTGCAATCAATTCCAAAAGATTGAATGGATGATAAAAGATCTGAGGTTTTTTCTTTATCTGAAAATATACCTATTTGGATAAAAAAACTATCCATTTCAAAAATTTCAGATGAAAGGGCAACATCATTATTATTGTTACTGTCACCTTCATCGACAAATGATATCTTGATATTTTGATTGTTTATTATTGAGCGATCTTCAAGAAAAAAATAAGATAAAATTAGTAAACTTATTAATATTATTAAGGCACCTAATAATCTTTTTTTTGCTTTTTTTAGCTGAATGGCTTCTGAGAAAGGATCTTCATTACTCGGCATAATTACCCTCAAAAATCTCACTGATTACATAAAAACTTCCGAACACAATAATTCTATCATCATTTGTAGCCTTCTTTAATGCTAATTCATAAGCTTTCTTAATAGAATCTGTAGTTTCAAAAATAAAATTATTTTTTTCTAGGTTATTTTCAATAAAAGTTATTTTTTGTGCTCTTGGGTTATTAAGCTCTGCAACCAACCATTCGAACTTACAAGTTAAATCTGAAAATAATTTGAGAATTGACGACAAATCTTTATCTTTCAATATAGAAAACACAAAGTAAGTTTTTTTATTGCTTAACTCTAATAATGACTGAACTAGATTTTTTACGCTATCAAAGTTATGTGCTACATCGATAAAAATTTCTGGTTTTTTAGAAATTCTATTAAATCTTCCAAAAAAATTTTGATGCAACAAATCTTCTCTTAATTTGGAAATTAAGCTACACATCCCTAGTTGTTGTAAGGTGAAAATTGCACAAGAAAGATTCTTTTGTTGCACATAAGTTAAATGATTCTTATCAAATGGAATAATGTTACTGTCAAAATCTTTATTAAAAAAATAGGGTTGTGCATTAATTTCTAAAGCTTGTTTTTTTAAAATATCAACACAATGCTCCTCCCCTATAACACAGGGTTTATTTGTCCTCATTACCCCTGATTTTTCAACTGCGATATCCTCTAATGTTTCGCCTAAAAATTCTGTATGATCTAGTCCAATTGAAGTTATTACAGAAATATCAGGTTCAAAAGCATTGACTGCATCAAGACGTCCACCTAAGCCGACTTCCAAAATAGCTATGTCAATATTATGCTTCTCAAATATAAATATAGTAGCTAAAGTCGTGATCTCAAAGAAAGTAAGTTTGTCGCTATTTTCAAAGCCTAAAATATATTGCAATGCTTCTAAAATTTCAGACTCAAAACATTTTTTATTATTTATTACAATTCTTTCATTGAAATCAAAAAAATGAGGTGATGTATATAGGCCAATCTTGGAATTACTATGCAATAAAATTTGGTTAATATAAAAACATACACTGCCTTTTCCATTAGTTCCTGCAACAGTAATGATTTTAAATTTAGGATCCAAGCATAATTTTTGTTTGAATTCCTGAATTCTTTTTAATGACAAATCAATTGGATTGCTGTGCCGAGTCTCCAAACTTTGGAGGAGGAGATTTAACTTTTCTTTCAAAGATTATTTATGCAGTTTGGTGATTATATTTACAAGCGATTTTCGCATTTCTCTTCGATCCACAATAAAATCAATTGCGCCATGTTCTAATAAAAATTCTGCTCTTTGAAATCCAGCTGGTAATTTTTCTCTAACAGTCTGTTCAATCACTCGTGGTCCAGCAAAACCAATTAAGGCATTTGGTTCGGCAATAATAATATCTCCCAACATGGCAAAACTTGCTGAGACACCGCCCATAGTTGGATCAGTTAAAATTGAAATAAATGGAATTTTCTCTTTACTTAACTTAGTTAATGCTGCGCTTGTTTTCGCCATTTGCATTAAAGAAAAAAGGCCTTCTTGCATCCTTGCTCCACCACTCGATGAAAAACAAAGGAATGGGGTTTTATTTTCGATAGCAAAATCAATGGCTCGAACAAATTTTTCACCAACCACCGAACCCATTGAGCCACCCATAAAGGAAAATTCAAATGCAGCAGCTGTAATATTTAACGACTCAATTTTCCCATTAATAACTATCAGTGCATCTGCGGTTTTATATTTATCTTGTGCCTCTTTTAGTTTTTCATTATAGGGTTTTGAGTCAACAAACCTAAGAGGGTCTTTGGGTAAAATGTCTGTAAAAATTTCACGTTGCCCAATTGAGTCAAATAATAGTTTTAATCTTTCTCTGGCAGGTAGTCTATGATGATGGTCACACTTTGGACACACATAAAGATTTTTTTCTAGATCGCTATTGTAAAGAGCTGTTTGACATGAATTACACTTGTGCCAAACGCCATCTGGAACTCTTTTTTTTACAGTACCGACAATTTTTTTTATTTTTGGAGGAATAACATTTTTTAACCAACTCATTTAAATGGCCTCACGGATAGATTTAATAATCTTTGCAATATTCTCTAACATATTATTTTCATCTGATTTTTCAATCTCTTGGATAATTCTACTACCAATAACAATAGCATCTGAAAAACTAGCCACAGCTTTTGCTGTTTCTGGATCTCTCACCCCAAAACCAACACCCACAGGTAAATCTGATAGCGATTTAATTTCAGCTACACGATGTTTTACTTGATCAATATCTATATTTTGAGCTCCAGTAACACCTTTTAAAGACACATAGTATAAAAAACCTGTAGCTTGTTTAATGATTTGTTGAATTCTTTCCTTCTCTGTTGTGGGTGCTAACAAAAAAATAGCATCAATATCATTCTCCTTAAGTTTAGCAACATACTCTTTTGACTCCTCTGGAGGGTAGTCAACAGTAATGATTCCATCCACATCAGCCTCTTTGCACAATCTTAAAAACTCGTCAAATCCAATGGCCTCAATAGGGTTCGCATAACCCATGAGTATTAAGGGTGTATTTTGATCCTTACCTCTAAACTCTTTTGCAATTTCAAATGTTTTTCTTATTCCAACATGATTTGCCAGCGCTCTTTCACTTGCTCTTTGAATCACAGGACCATCCGCCATTGGATCAGAAAATGGAATTCCTAGCTCAATCATATCTGCACCTGACTCTACAAGCTGATGAAGAATTTTTTTTGTCATTTCAACAGATGGATCACCTGCAGTAATGAAAGGAATTAATGCTTTTTTATTTTTAGACTTTAATAATGAAAATGTTTTTGTGATTCTACTCATAACTCTAGATTTTTATACCAGCAATATCAGCAACTGTATTAATATCTTTGTCGCCTCTGCCAGAAAGGTTTACCAAAATTGTTTTATCTTTAGGAAGTTCTTTAGCCAATTTTTCTGCATAAGCAATAGCATGGCTTGTTTCGAGAGCAGGAATAATGCCCTCAGTTTTGCAAAGATTATGGAAAGCTGCTAGAGCTTCATCATCATTTACAGCCACATACTCCGCTCTGCCTGTATCTTTTAGCCAAGAATGTTCTGGACCAACGCCTGGATAATCCAAACCAGCTGACACAGAATGAGTCTCTATAATTTGTCCCTCTTCATTTTGCATCATGTAAGTTCTATTTCCATGCAGGACTCCTACCGGACTATTCGCAGTTAGTGGAGCAGCATGTTTACCTGTCTCAATACCATGTCCTGCTGCCTCAACACCAATTAATCTGGTCTCTTTATATGGAATATATGGATAAAAAATACCCATCGCATTTGAACCACCACCTACACATGCAATAACTGCGTCAGGCTGCTTACCTACTAATTCATCCATTTGCCCAATAGCTTCTTTGCCAACAACAGAATTAAAGTCCCTGACCATCATTGGATATGGATGAGGGCCAGCTACTGTACCAATGATATAAAAAGTATTGCTGACATTTGTTACCCAGTCTCTTAGTGCTTCATTAAGCGCATCTTTTAGAGTTTTCGATCCACTTTCGACAGGTACAACTGTAGCTCCTAATAATTTCATTCTATAAACATTCGGGCTTTGTCTTTTAACGTCCTCAGAGCCCATATAAACAACACACTCAAGCCCTAAGCGAGCAGCAATAGTAGCTGTTGCGACGCCATGTTGGCCTGCCCCAGTTTCAGCGATAACTCTGGGTTTTCCCATTTTTTTTGCTAACAAAGCCTGTCCGACTGTGTTATTAACTTTGTGGGCACCTGTGTGATTAAGATCTTCTCTTTTGAAATAAATTTTCGCACCGCCAATTTTATGAGTTAATCTCTCAGCAAAATAAATTGGGCTCGGTCTGCCTACAAAATGTTTTAAGTCGTGATGAAATTCATCCAAGAATTCTTTATCATCCTTAAACTGGTTATACATTTCTTTCAGCTCATCAAGTGCCTCAATTAATGTCTCAGCTACAAACGTACCGCCATAGGGACCAAAGTGACCATTTTGATCAGGGAAATTATAATTATCCATTTTTCACAGCCTTAATAAATTGTTTCATAAGCTCTTCGCTTTTTTTGCCTTTCGTTTCACTTTCCACCCCGCCACTTACATCAACCGCGTAAGGTTGGTAATCTTTTAGGAGAGTTGTTACATTGACAGGCGTCAAACCTCCTGCAATTATAATTGGCTTTTTTAAATTTCTTGGAATTAGGGACCAATCAAAAGACTTACCTGTACCGCCAAAATAATCTGTATCAAAAGTATCAAGCAGAATTGCTGATGCGTCAACAAAATCATCACATATTTTTTCAATATTTGTATCTTTTTTGACAGAAATAACTTTAATAAAAGGAAACTTAAATGACGAACAAAACTCAGGGGTTTCAGATCCGTGAAATTGAATGATATCAATAACATTTTCACAAATTACAGAACGAACAAATTCGGCTTCAGAGTTCACAAATAATCCAACTTTTGTAATAAAAGGCGGAAGTGTTTGATTAATTTGAATTGCTTGTTCAATTGAGCAAAATCTTGGGCTGTCTTTATAAAAAACATAACCAATAGCATCAGCGCCTGCATTGCTGGCATTTATTGCGTCATTACAATTGGTAATTCCACATATTTTTACTTTTGTATAATTCATATTATGACTGTATTTTTTAAATCAACTATCTTAAATGACTTTTCATACCTTATATTGGCAAGGTAGAGGCCATTTGGTGAAAATGTATTCGATGCCTCCGTTCTGTCCTTAACCTCGAATAGGTATTGTACATAATCCAATGGTTTTTTTCCTGAAACGATATCTAGAATGACACTCATCATATTTCTAATTTGGTGATGAAGGAATCCATCAGCAGTGAATTTAAAAAGAATAAAATTTTCTTTTTTTTGATAGCTTGCACAATGTATGATTCTTTCTGGCTTTTTTGATTGACACTCACTAGAACGAAAACTACTAAAGTCATGTTTACCAATAAATTCCTTCAAAACTTCATCAAGAAGTTTAAAGTTAATTTCATAGCCATAATGCCCAGCTTTTTGATACCAAATGGCTGAGGGTGTTTTAGTATGATGAAGCAAGTACTGATATTCTCTTTCCATAGCGTTAAACCGTGCATGAAAAGTCTGATCCACTTCAGATACCCATTTGATAGAAATATCGTGAGGTAAATAAGAATTAGCACCTTTTTGCCAAGAACTTAAAGGTCTTTGTGATTCCGTATCAAAATGAAATACTTGACCAAGTGCATGAACACCAGCATCTGTCCTCCCGGATGCTTCAATCTTGATATCATGGTTAGCAATCTTTGATAAAGCATTTTGTAAAAATAATTGTATAGTATTTTGATTAGGCTGAATTTGAAAACCAGCATAGTTTGTTCCTAGGTACTCGACTATAGCAGCTATTCTCATAAAATAAATACAACTAAAAAGTAACAAAAAATGAATAAATAACCATAATGATTCAGCTCAAATGCATTTATCTTAATTTTCAAATTTTCTTGAGAAAATAAAAAACTATTAAAAGAATTTACAGGACTTCTATAATTAAATTTTTTACGAGAAAACAGTCTGAAATAGCTAAATGTCAAAATTATTATCTTATACAATTTATTAACGTTCAAACCCAAAAACTTAAATGGATAAATAAAATACATGATTGAATTTACCACATCTATTTCTTGAGTTTTTAGTAAGTAAATTTTGGCAACTAAAAATATGTTTAGCAAAAGTAATGATTGTTTAAGGCCCGCATAAAACCCATCGTATGTGACCGAAAAATTAAAAAACTGAACCGCTATTTCCCCTGGAACAGATAGTGGAAAAATAATAAAGATGCTGATGAGGAAATATTTTACCTTTAAGAAAAAAATAAATGGATTGTGCTTTATATAAAAACAAACCAATATTAAAAAAAGAAGTAGGTAGCAATTCAGGGTTAATGATAAGTAATATATGAACTTGAGTGATATAAGGGTAGCTAATAATTTAAGAAGCTCAATCACTTATTAAAATGAGTTTTTATCCTCACGAGATAAGTTATCAATTACATCTGGTTCAGTATTTTGTTGGTTGGTATTAATTTCAGATGAGAATATTGGTTTTTCATCTTTTTTCTTTCTGGAGATGAAGAAAATAATCCCAGCCACTAAAGTAATTAAAAATAAAAGGACTAAAACAATCATTAAGTTATTATTTTTATTTTTATCATCATCCTTTAATAAAATTTCATTAATTTCTGAGTCAGCAGAGATAGAGGATGTGAACACATCACCATTAATTTCTTGTACATCATCATCTAAGACAATCTCCTCAATTTCAAAATCATCTCCTTTAATATCTGTCATTTCTTTTTGATCTGAGAAAGTCTCTGAAGGCTCATTCTTATTTTGAGCATCAGCTGTTAAATCGTTTTTCTTACTTTTAGCTAGCTCTTTTAATTTTTGTTCCGCCTCAGCAAGCTTAAGCTCTAACTTCTCAATCTTTTCTTTTTCTTTACTATTTTCTGGCTTCTTAATAGATTTATTTTCATTGGCTTTTGGTTGCGTTAGTTTTTTCCATTCATCATTTTGAGATTTCAAAATCTTTCTTGCTTCTAAATGACTTAATTCTGCAAAATATGATTTATTAGGTACTGTTAGAATCTGATTTTTATTCAATCCATTTATATTTCCTTCAGCAAATGCTTTTTTGTTATATTGATAAATACCAACCACCATTTGCTCTAAAGTAATTCCTGATAGGCTATTTTCACGAGCAATTTGGTACAAAGTTTTACCTGGTGCAGATTTGACTGTTTTTTGCTCATCGATGTCTTGATCATCAATGACTTCTTCTTTGGTGTTTTTAACTACCTCCTTGGCTTGCTCTTTTTTAGCAGTTTGTTGCTTTTCTTCTTCTACCTCTTCTTTTTGTGTCTCAATTAAGTCTTGATTTTCTTTGGATTTTTCTTTTGAATCAATTTCACGTTTTTTTCCTTCAGCCAAATCTTTTGCAGGAAGTTTATTGTTATCTTTCTTTGCAGTATCTTTTTCAAGGGTTTCATTTATCATCTTATCCATCGGGTCTGGTGGATCAAGAAGCACTGTGTATTCACGATAATTTCTACCCTTTGGCGAATCAATCTGGATTAACAAATCTAGGAAAGGGTCTTTAACCGGCTTGTCGCTTTTTAATTTTAAGTAAATCTTCCCCTCAGAGTTTTTTACAAAATTAGCATCAATGTTTGCATGGATAGGAAGTCTTTCAATACCCTGGGATTCAAAGTCTTCTTTTGAGGCAATGCTCGGCACTAATTCAGTCACATCATCAGCTTTTGTTAGAATGACCTCAATATCAGCATTCAGAGGTTGTTCTTGTTTCGAATTGATCGAGATTTTTCCTAGCTGCAGCGCTTGAGCAGAAAAAATAACTGAGAATGCAGTAGCAAAAAGAAATAATTTAATTAATCTAATCATTTGTTGGATATTATACTCAAGATTCGTCTTAATGGTTCAGCCGCCCCCCATAATAATTGATCCCCAATGGTAAATAGAGAGATCATATTGCTATCAAGATTAAGTTTTTTTATTCGACCCACTAGAATATCTAACTTACCAGATGCATTGGTTGGAGATAAATGATTTATGGTCGCATCACGTTCATTAGTAATCAATCTTACCCACTGATTTCCTGCTGAAATTTTTTCATTAACATCCTCTATTGATAAACTTTCTTTCATTTTGATCGTTAACGCTTGGCTATGACATCTCATGGTACCAATTCGAACACATAATCCATCAACCATGACGGGTGCGTATTGTGATTCTAGAATTTTTAAGGTCTCATTTTGTCCTTTCCACTCTTCCTTGCTGCTGCCATTTTTAAGATCTGAGTCAATCCATGGAATTACACTACCAGCAAGAGGAACCCCAAAATTATTTATTGGCATATTTTTATCTAACATTGCATTAGATATCTTATGATCTATATCAAGTATTGATCCTTGTCGATTCTCCAACATATCAGACACTGAATTAAATAAATAACCCATTTGAGACAAGAGCTCTCTCATGTTATTTGCCCCAGCACCACTGGCTGCTTGATAAGTCATTGATGAAACCCACTCAACCAAGTTTTCTTTAATTAATCCATGTATTGCAAGCAGCATAAGCGAAACGGTACAATTTCCACCAACCCATGTCTTGACGCCCTCCGAGTATGATTTGTCGATCAAATCTGAGTTAATTGGATCAAGCACAATAACTGCATTTTTTTCCATTCTGAGATGGGATGCTGCATCGATCCAGTGCCCATCCCAGTTTTGATTTATTAGCTTGTCATAAACATCTATCGTAAATTGGCTTCCTTGACATGTGAGGATGACATCCATATTAGACAGCTCCTCGAGATTATTAGCATCAATAAGATATTCTGATTCTGCAAAATCAAAAGGACATTTATCGCCAGCTTGTGAAGTTGAAAAGAAAAAAGAGGCATAATTTTTAAAATCATTTTCCTCGAGCATTCGCTGCATTAGAACTGATCCGACCATGCCTCTCCAGCCAACAAAACCAACTTTTAACTTATTCATTTATAAATTTCCTAAAATACGGTCACCCATCTCTTCGCATCCAATTTTCGTAGAGTTGTCATCCATTATGTCAGCAGTTCGATAGCCTTGTTGAAGTGTTTTTTCAACTGCTTCTTCGATCCTAATAGCTTCATTAGGCTGTTTAAAAGTGTATTTGTACATCATAGCTGCTGATAAAATCGTGGCAATTGGGTTAGCAATGTCTTGACCAGCTATATCTGGGGCCGAACCATGACTTGGCTCATATAAGCCTTTGTTATTAATATCTAAGGATGCAGAAGGCAGCATGCCAATAGAACCTGTCAGCATGGATGCCTCATCAGATAAAATATCTCCAAAAATATTTCCTGTAACCATCACGTCAAATTGTTTTGGTGCCCTGACTAATTGCATTGCCGCGTTATCTACATACATATGCGACAGAGATACATCTGGATAATTTGCTGATAAATCTACCATCACTTCTCGCCAAAGTTCAGTTGCCTCAAGAACATTGGCTTTATCTACAGAACATAATTTTTTATTTCTTAATTGAGCAAGTTGAAAGGCAACATTTCCTATCCTGCGGATCTCACTCTCTGAATAACGCATGGTATTAAAACCCTCACGTTCTCCGTTTTTAAGGTTATGAATTCCCCTTGGCTGGCCAAAATAAATGTCCCCAGTTAATTCACGAACTATTAAGATATCTAAACCAGAAACAATATTAGGTTTAAGTGAAGACGCATCCACCAATTGATCAAACAACATGGCAGGTCTTAAATTGGCGAATAAATTAAGCTCCGACCTTATTCGCAATAATCCCCTCTCTGGTCTCAACTCTCTTGGTAATTGATCGTACTTCCAATCTCCCACTGAACCCATCACTATCGCATCTGCATCTTTAGCTTTTTGGAGAGTAGTATGTGGTAATGGATCTCCATCTGCATCATAACCAGCACCTCCTATGGGGGCCTCATCAATATTAAAATTAGGAGACAATGCCTTAATTATCTTTACAGCTTGTTTTGTTATTTCTGGGCCGATACCATCACCGGGTAGGGTTAATATGTTCATTTTTATTCCTGTTTAAGCCACGGATAATTTGAAAAATAACTTTTCTCAAAATTTGCTATTACACTTTTATTCTCAAGAGTTAATCCAATCTCATCTAAGCCATTCAACAAGGAGCTCTTTTTAAATTCATCGATTTCAAAGGAATATGATTTTGAAGACTTAACAGATTGTTTTTCTAAATTAACTTCAATTTCAAGAGTTTTGGTCTCAGTTTCAGAAAATAACTCTTCAATTTCAACCTTTTGCAAAGTGATTGGCAAAATACCATTTTTAAAACAGTTGTTGTAAAAAATGTCAGCAAAACTTTCTGCGATAATGACCTTAATACCAAAATCTAATAATGCCCAAGGTGCATGTTCTCGGCTAGACCCGCACCCAAAATTTTCTCTAACCAATAGAATCTTACTGTCTTTAAATTGTGGTTTATTTAAAACAAAATCAGGGTTGATCGATCTTTTAGAATTATCCATACCAGGCTCACCATGATCTAGGTATCGCCATTCATCAAACAAATTTGGCCCGAAACCGGTTCTTTTGATTGACTTTAAAAATTGCTTGGGAATGATTGCGTCAGTATCAACATTAGATCGATCAAGAGGGATAACTTTACTAACGAGATGTTTAAACTTATCCACTGATTTCCTCATTTCTTATATCGACAAAATGGCCATGAACTGCTGCTGCTGCAGCCATCGCAGGACTGACTAAATGGGTTCTTCCACCCTGCCCTTGCCTTCCTTCAAAGTTACGATTTGACGTTGACGCGCATCTCTCACCACTTTCAAGTCGATCTGCATTCATTGCAAGACACATTGAGCAACCTGGATCTCTCCATTGAAAACCTGATTCCATAAAAATTTTATCTAACCCTTCGGACTCCGCTTGTTTTTTTACAATACCTGACCCAGGAACAGCCATTGCTAACTTAATACTCGGATTAATTTTTTTACCTTTCAAATACCTCGCTGCCTCTCTCAAATCCTCTATTCTTGAGTTTGTGCATGAACCAATAAACACTTTATCTACAAATATCTCATTGATTGGAGTATTTTCATTGAGGCCCATGTATGCAAGAGCCCTTTGAAAATCAAGGTGCTTGTCCGATGATAAATTGCTTTTTTTAGGAATAGATTCGGAAATTCCCTTCACCATTTCAGGAGATGTTCCCCAGCTCACTTGAGGCTCTATAATAGTCGCATCAATTTCAACTACTTTGTCAAAAACAGCATCTGAATCAGAGTGAAGTGTTCTCCATTCTTTTTCTGCCAGATCCCACATTTCATTTGTTGGAGCAAAGGGTTTATTTTTTAAATAGTTAATTGTAGTATCATCAACAGCAACCATCCCCGAGCGAGCCCCAGCTTCAATTGCCATATTGCACAGAGTCATTCTTCCTTCCATCGATAACTGCTGAATAGCATCTCCACAAAATTCAATAGCATAACCGGTGCCGCCAGCAGTGCCAATTTGCCCGATAACAAACAAAGCAATATCTTTTGCTGAAACAAGAGGATGAGTTTTACCCTGAACGTCAATTTTCATTGTTTTAAGCTTTTTTTGAATTAAGCATTGTGTGGCCATGACATGCTCAACCTCAGAGGTTCCAATCCCCATTGCTAAGGCTCCAAAAGCTCCATGAGTGCTTGTATGAGAATCGCCGCAAACGATCGTCATACCTGGAAGAGTCAAACCTTGCTCAGGTCCAATGACATGAACAATCCCTTGTCTCACATCAGACATATCAAACTGAAGCAAGTTATGTTCTTTACAGTTCTGGTCGAGAGTCTCCACTTGGATTTTTGAAATAGGGTCCTGGATTCCCTTGTCCCGATCTGATGTTGGCACATTGTGATCAGGAACAGCCACGATAGATTCCTTGCGCCACAATGGGCGATCATGAATTTTTAAACCCTCGAATGCTTGCGGGCTAGTCACCTCATGAATTAAATGACGATCTATGTATATGAGATAGGTTTCTTCCTGAGCTAGAACAACATGTTTATCAAAAATTTTCTCATATAGAGTCTTTGCCATAAACTAATCCCTAAAATTACCAAAATTTAGAGGGTAGTCAGACACATTTGCTTTTACCAATGCAATTGACTCCTGCAAAATATCTCTCTTCGCACCAGTAACTCTAACCGTATCGCCTTGGATTGAGGCCTGGACCTTTAATTTACTGTCCTTTAATAATTTGATAATTTTTTTTCCAAGTTCTTGATCAATTCCATCCGACACTTCGATATCAAGTTTCACATTGTTTCCTGAAATACTCTCAAGATTTTTATCCATCAATCTTTTAGTTGAGTCAGGTTCTTTTTTTTCGAGTGATGGAAGTAAAATATCTTTAATTTGATTAATCTGAAAATCATTATCTCCAAATAAGGTGATAATTAAATCCTTCTCGTTAAATTCAATACTTGCAGATGTGCCTTTAAAGTCATAGCGATTTTGTATTTGCCTTCTTACAACATCGACCGCATTTGATAAATTGACCTTATCTGCAGACGAGCTTATATCGAAACTGGGCATAATTTAATCCTTCTTATTTCTACCTAAAATTTTAAGTCTTAATGCGTTCAGCTTAATAAAACCTTCCGCATCATATTGATTATAGGATCCTCCATCATCTTCAAATGTGGCGATATTTTCGTCAAATAGACTGTGAGGACTACTTCGACCAACAACCTGAACAGATCCCTTGTAGCAAACTAAATTAACCTCACCGGTAACATTTTTTTGCGTATGATCAATCAGGGTCTGTAATGCTTCTCTTTCCGGAGCAAACCAAAATCCGTTATATATTAATTTCGCATACCTCGGCATTAATTCGTCTTTTAAGTGAGCCACTTCACGATCAAGCGTAATAGATTCAATGGCTCGATGAGCTTTTAATAGAATGGTTCCACCAGGAGTTTCATAACATCCCCTGGACTTCATGCCAACAAATCTGTTTTCAACTAAATCTAGTCGACCAATTCCATTTCTTGAACCCACCTGATTTAGATAATGAAACACTTCATGAGGTTTCATGGTTTCATTATTGATAGCTACAGGGTCTCCATTCTCAAAAGAAATTGATAATGATTCTGGTTCATCATTTGCCGCTTCAGGCGACTTAGTCCATCTCCACATCGAGTCTTCTGGTGGATTGCTAGGATTTTCTAGATGTCTACCTTCATAAGAAATGTGAAGAAGATTAGCATCCATGCTATATGGGCTTCCTCCATTTTTATGCTTCATTTCTACAGGAATGTTATGTTTTTCAGCAAAACTTAATAATTTTTCACGACTTAAAAGATCCCACTCTCTCCATGGTGCGATCACTTTAATATCAGGATTTAATGCATAGGCATTCAATTCAAATCTAACCTGATCATTACCCTTGCCGGTAGCTCCATGAGCTATTGCATCAGCTCCTGTTTCAGCAGCTATTTCAATTAGTCTTTTTGCAATCAGTGGCCGAGCTATTGATGTTCCAAGTAAATATTCACCCTCATAAATAGCATTGGCTCTAAACATTGGGAAAATATAGTTTTTTGCAAAATCTTCCTCAAGATTTTCAATATAAATTTCTTTAATTCCCGCTTGTTTTGCTTTTTCTCTGGCTGGCTCAATTTCTTCACCCTGACCAATATCAGCCGTAAAAGTAACCACTTCACAATCATATTTTTCTTGAAGCCATTTCAAAATTACAGAGGTATCTAATCCACCTGAGTATGCCAAAACAACTTTTTTAATTGAATTCATAAAATTAAACTTTCCCAATAAGAAGATATTCTAGTAAAGCTTTTTGAACATGCAAACGATTTTCTGCCTCATCCCAAACCACAGACTTAGGTCCATCAATAACATCAGATGTAACTTCCTCTCCTCTGTGTGCCGGCAAACAATGCATGAATAAAGAATCTTTTGCTGAGACATCCATCATTTCTTGATCAACTTGCCAATCTGCAAAAACTGATTTTCTTTCTGACTGCTCTGCCTCGTACCCCATACTTGTCCATACATCAGTAGTTACAATGTGAGCATCTTTAGCTGCATCCATAGGATTTTCAAATTGTTCAAAATGAGAATCATCGTATAAGCCTGCTCTCTCAACCTCAACCTCATATCCTTTTGGGGTTGACACATGCATATTAAAATCTAATAACTCTGCAGCTTGTAACCAGGTATTGCAAACATTATTAGAATCCCCAATCCAGGCGACTGTTTTTCCCTCAATTGAGCCTCTATGCTCGATAAAAGTAAATATATCCGCCAAAATTTGACAAGGGTGATACTCATTCGTCAGCCCATTAATCACAGGAACTCTGGAATTCTGCGCAAATCGCTCAATGATTTCCTGTTCAAATGTCCTTATCATCACAACATCACTCATTCGAGAAATAACTTGAGCTGCGTCCTCTACAGGCTCTCCCCTGCCTAGCTGAGAATCTTTTGTATTTAGATAAATAGCTGCTCCACCTAATTGATGCATACCTGACTCAAAAGACAATCGTGTTCTAGTGCTTGCCTTTTCAAAAATCATAACCAAAGTTCTATCTTCAAGTGGCCAGTATTTTTGATACTCTTTAAACTGTTTTTTTAGCCATTTTGCTCGATCAAATAAATAATATATTTCATCTTTTGTAAGATCATTGAATTGTAAAAAGTGCTTAATCGTCATGTTTGATTTTCTTTCAAATAATTTTTTAACATCATTATTAAATTAGAAACCAAAAATTCTGACTCATCATCATTAATAATTAGTGGAGGAACAATTCTTATAACATTTCCAGATGTCACGCTGATCAGTAAATTGTATTTTAAAGCATAAGTCATCAGCTCTGGGCAATCATGGCCAAGCTCAATACCTATCATTAAACCTTGCTGTCTAACGTCAATAACAAAATCCAAAGATTTTGTTTGTTCTCTCAAAGCATGAGCAATTTTTGAACCTTGAATTGTTACATTTAAATAAAGCTTTTCTTGATCCAAGACATCAAGAGTTAAATTACCTGCTCGACATGCTAACGGGTTTCCTCCAAATGTTGAACCATGTTGTCCTGGTTTAATAATATTTGTTATTTTTTCGTTCACTAAAGTAGCCCCAATAGGAACTCCTGAGCCAAGACCTTTTGCGCTGGTAAGAACATCCGGTTTAATATCTGAATATTGATAAGCATATAATCGACCAGTTCGACCCACGCCGGTCTGGACTTCATCTAGCATAAGAAGCCATTCATTGAGATCACATATCTTTCTCAAATCATTTAAATATGATGAAAGATTTTTTGGAAGTCTTACCCCACCTTCACCTTGAATAGGCTCAACTAAAATAGCAACAACATTTTTATTCTGATCAGCAATTTTTTTTAAAGAATTTAAATCATCAAAAGGAACTCGGATAAAGCCTTTCAAAAGAGGCTCAAAGCCAGCTTGAACTTTTCTACTTCCAGTGGCAGATAAAGTTGCCATAGTCCTTCCATGAAAAGAATTCTCCATCACAATAATTTGCGGGTCTGTAACTTTTTTTGAATTAGCAAACAATCTCGCAAACTTTATAGCTGCCTCATTTGCCTCACAACCAGAGTTTGAAAAAAATACTGCTTTCATACCCGTCAATTTTGTTAGTCTTGCAGCAAGTTTTTCTTGTTCACTGATATTCACATAATTAGATACATGAATAAATTGATCAAGCTGGTCTTTTAATCCCGAAGTAAAATAAGGGTGAACATGGCCCAAAGTATTTACTGCAACCCCAGCTAAAGCATCAAGGTATTTATTTCCATTTTTATCAAATAACCAAACGCCCTCACCTTTTTCAAAAGAAATAGGAAGTCTTCCGTACGTTTTTAAAATTGAATTGTTTGATTCCATCTAGAATAAAAAAAGGCGGCTATAGCCGCCGATTTTTACAAAATTATTAAAGCTAAATTATAAACCAATTAAGCCTTTATGTGATAGTCCGTTTGTCATTAAAAATAACATTGGAATTGATAACAAAGTGTTAGTTCGAGATGCTAAAAAAGCAATTCTTCTAGCAGCAGTTTTTTCTGCATCGCTGGCTGGCTTTAAACCAAGAATTTTTTGTTGGTTTGGCCAAATAAGAACCCACACATTGAATAACATGATAGTACCCAACCATGAGCCTAATCCAATCGCTTCATAACCGCCACTCAATGTAAAAGCAGGAACAAAATTGGCTCCTAAAAGTGCAGCACCTGCAATCCATGTAGCCAATGCTGCCCAACGAAACCAAAGAAGGGCTAATGGAGCAACATGTTTGGTAATACCAGCTGCTGTTCCATCAGCATTAGCGTTTTTCAAAGCTGGAACTTGAACAAAATTGAAATAATAAAGCAGGCCTATCCAGGCCACTCCTACAATAACATGCAGAAATCTAACAATCGCGGTGAAATAATCGTACTCCATAATAATCTCCTAGTATCTGGTAATGTAAATTAAAAAAAGTTTTTCAAGAGATATACAAAAACAAAAGTAAGTATAACGCCTGCGACAATAGTTCCGAGAATTGAATCTAATGGGTTTTTCATAAAAATTTTCCTCCAAATTTTAAGAATAGACTATATTATTTAACAACATTGTCAAGATTGAAAAGGTTTCATTATTAACTATGGGAAATGTATCATCAAAATATAAAAGTTTCCGATGGATGTTGTTGGCGACATTTTCATTTAGCATTATGGGTTTATGCGTAAAATTAAACTCCACTTCATTTAATGAATATGAATTAGTTTTTTATCGTTCGTTTGTGAGTTTAATTATCCTTGTTGTGTTGATGAAAAAAAACGACATTACTATTAAAACAAAATATATGTGGTTTCATTTTTTAAGGTCATTTATTGGTTTCCTGAGTCTTTTATTATTCTTTTACGCTATTACAAAACTTCCTCTGAGTACATCCATGACACTCAATTACACATCCCCTATTTTTTTGGGGCTTATGATTCCCTTATTAATGAAACAAAAATTTAACAGTTCCAGCTTATTTCTTCTTTTAATAGGATTTTTAGGAATTGTATTCATTTTAAAACCAGTTTTTAATCACAACTGGTTCGCAGGCTTAATGGGAGTCCTATCAGGATTTGGAGCCGCAATCGCTTATATTATGGTTGCAAAATTAGGTCAATTAAAAGAGCCTGATTTAAGAACGGTTTATTTTTTCACCTTAATATCATCAGTACTTTCTTTTTGTTTGATGTTAAAAGAGGATATCAATCCAATTTCTTTTGACATCAGTTTAATTTATCTGTTGCTGTTAGGGGTAAGTGCAACCATCGCTCAAATTGCTATCACAAGAGCCTACCGTGAAGGTAAAACATTAAATAATGCTGCTTATTCTTATATGACCGTAATCTTTTCAGTAGGTTGGGGAATATGGATATTCCAGGAAAGTCTGGATTGGTTGACGATGGTTGGAATCTTGCTGATTTTTTTAGCTGGTGTATTTATCAATAAAACTAAGTTAAGGCTCAAGTAATCCACATCGAATTGCGATAAGAGCTATTTCTGCAGAGTTATTCGCATTTAATTTTTGTTTAATATTGTATAAATGGGTTCCCACAGTGCGCGGACTTAAGCACATAGTATCCGCAATCTCGTTGGTACTTTTCCCCTTGGCTAAAGATATGAATACTTCAAACTCTCTGTCCGATAACACTTCAGTAGGGTCATTTTCTCCAGATAATTGGGTAATTGCTAATTGCTGAGCAACAGTAGATTCAATGTATTTTTTTCCACTTCCAACAGTTCTGATTGCATTAATCAGCTCTTCTGCAGCGCTTCTTTTTGTTAAATAACCAATTGCACCTGCGCTAAGAACTCTTTTTGGATGTACGGAGTCTTCATGCGCAGATAATACCAGTATTTTTGCATTTTTATCTTTTGCTATTATTCTCTCAATTGCTTCTAGACCTCCAATGCCAGGCATGGTGATATCCATCACTACCACATCAGGTTTTATTTCTTGAAATTTGATGATGCCTTCTTCACCTGTTTCAGCTTCAGCAATTACTTGCATATCTTTTTCGCTATCGATAAGCATTTTAAAACCCATTCTAACTACAGAATGATCATCAACTAACAATACATTTAAATTTGACATAGATTCCTATCTTTTCTTAACTGGAATTAATCCAGTGATTATTGTTCCGTTCCGGTCTGATTGTAACTCAAATTTTCCTCCAAGACCTTGAATTCTTTCTCTCATACCAACAATTCCAAATTGCTTAGAGGCTTTCAAAATATTTGCATCAAACCCCTTGCCATTATCGCTAAAAGTAAGCTTTAAAAACCTTTTATTAGCCATTAAATCAATTTTTACTTCAGAAGCATCTGCATGTTTTAAGCAATTATTCATTCCCTCTTGTATGATTCTGTAAATATTGATACTTATCTCCTCAGATAAATTTTCAACTTTATTATGCTTAAAAATTACTTTTATCGCAGGATATTGTTTTTGCCATACACCAACTAAATCATTAATTGTTTCCACTAATCCAAGATTATCTAGTGACCCAGGTCTTAATTTACGAATGATGTTATGCATACCATCATATATTTGATTGGCAGCGGATGTTACAGACTCAGCACTCGTTGCAATCAACTCATTTCCCTTGGCTTGATTTTTAATATTTTGCGTGAAAATTTTTATAGCAGAAACATACTGACCAAGTTCATCATGCAGCTCTCGTGCCAAACTTCTTCTTTCATCCTCAATTCTTTCTCGAATAATTCCAGTCAATTTTCTATTTTGGTCTAGAGCTTTTTTTGACTTTTCTGCTGTTAATTTTTCAGATATGTCTCTCATACTCACAATATCACCGATCACCTCTTTTTTATCTGGATCAAATAGTGGAGATATTGAAATAGAGACATCTATCATTTTTTTAGATTTAGTAAGACGTTTTGTTTCAAGATTTTGAATTTTTTTATTCTTGTGTGTATAAGATAAATTTGATTTAAGTTCACCCAATTTATTTTTTGGAACAATCAATTCAACAGATTTACCCAGCACTTCCTTTTTTCGAAAACCAAACATGTTTTCAGCAGAATGATTCCAAAAATTAATTTTTCGATCTGAATCTAAAATCATTATGGCATCAGCTGTTTGTTGAGATATCAGAGCTAATTTTTTATTTTCATTTAAAAACTTTTCCAAAGATTGTCCCATTTTATTAAAGTTTGTTGCGATTCTTTGAAAATCTGGAACATCAAATTTTGGTAACCTTGTTTTTAAATTACCTCGTCCAAAATCCTCTATTCCTTTTAACAATGAATTGATTGAAGATAGCCACCTTCCCAATAGCATATAAATAAAAATGTTAATTAACAGAAAAACAATTAATGAAATATATATAAAACTTCTTGTATGGTACCAAGCTTCTCTGATTGCACCATCAGGAGCTGACTGAACAATTAACCTTCCATATTTAATAATTTTTGCATTTATTTCTTGCGGCGGTGTCATGTATTTTTTAAACCATGCCGGGGGGGTTATCTCTTGACGATAAGTTGATGATGGTGATTGATACAATAAGTGGTTATTTAAATCATAAAGCGAAATGATATTACTCCGAACATGTCCTAGTTCAACTAGAAATGGTTGTATCACTTGATGTGTATAACCCCACTCTGGATTTTGTACAGAGCTAGTTATAAATGTATCCAATAATTGCAGACTAACTCTGTGTGATGATTCAACACCCTCCTCAATCGCTTTTTTTGAGGATTTCATGAGCGTAATTGAGAGCCCGATCAGAAAAAGGATCATGATTAGTGCAATTAATAAATTTAATCTTAATCTTAAGCTCATAGAAAAAATAAAATTTGGGAAATCAAAAAAACACTTGTATTATAGTTTATAACAATGACAGCAATATGATTTTATAATTCACATCAACACACTTAATCTAACGAAATTCAAAAAGGGAGGTTTGAATGGCGATTGAATCAGTGATGCATGAAAATAGGGTCTTTAACCCGCCAAAAACATTAAGTGAAAATGCATATATAAAAAACCTAAAAGAATATCAACAACTATGTGATTCGGCTGAGGCAGACTATG
This sequence comes from Methylophilaceae bacterium LSUCC0665, assembly GCA_024919215.1. Taxonomy (GTDB): domain Bacteria; phylum Pseudomonadota; class Gammaproteobacteria; order Burkholderiales; family Methylophilaceae; genus BACL14. The sequence goes on from CP103437.1 coordinate 798,633, forward strand.
AGGGTTATTGGGCTGGCCTGGCAAGAGATTTAATAGATTGGAAAAAGCCTTTTACCAAAATTCTTAATGAAGATAATGCACCATTTTATAAGTGGTTTGATGATGGGGAATTAAATGTTTCCTATAATTGTATTGATCGACATCTTCCGAACAAGAAAGATAAAGTGGCTATTATTTTTGAATCAGATAATGGTCAAGTAACTAAAATCACTTACCAAGAGCTGTATGAAAAAGTTTGTCAGTTTGCAAACGGCTTAAAAACTCTTAACTTAAATTTAGGTGATCGTGTCATTATATACCTCCCTATGGGTATAGATGCTGTTGTGGCTATGCAAGCATGTGCTCGAATTGGTTTAACTCACTCCGTTGTATTTGGTGGATTCTCTGCAAAAAGTATTCAAGAACGAGTAATTGATGCAGGAGCAAAATTAATCATTACAGCAGACTATCAAAACAGAGGGGGAAAAGAATTACCTCTTAAAACTGCTGTTGATGATGCCATTCTTCTTGGTGGTTGTGGTTCGGTTGAAAAAATTATTGTTTTGAATCGAACTGGAAAAGAAGCAATACTTAAAGAAAATGAAATTGATTGGCATGCATTATGTAAAGATCAAAAAATGGAATGCGAGCCAGTATGGGTGAATTCGGAGCATCCATTATTTCTTTTGTACACCTCTGGATCAACAGGCAAGCCAAAAGGGGTTCAACATTCATCTGGAGGCTATCTACTTCATGCAATCAATACAACCAAATGGACTTTTGATTTAAAAGATGATGATATCTTTTGGTGTACAGCAGATGTGGGTTGGATTACCGGTCATACTTATGTGGCTTATGGTCCATTAGCGCTGGGTGGAACACAAATTATTTTTGAAGGAGTACCTACCTATCCTAATGCAGGTCGTTTTTGGGAGGTCGTACAAAAACATAAAGCGACTATCTTTTATACTGCACCTACTGCTATAAGGGCATTAATAAAAGCATCTGAAAGTGACGAAGCAGTGCATCCAAAATCATTTGATCTAAGCTCATTAAGAATTTTAGGAACGGTTGGTGAACCCATTAATCCCGAAGCTTGGATGTGGTATTACGAAAATGTTGGCAATTCAAAATGCCCAATTGCTGATACCTTTTGGCAAACTGAAACTGGTGGTCATGTCATTACACCACTTCCGGGCAGTACCCCCTTGGTTCCTGGTTCTTGCACTCTCCCCTTTCCAGGGATTGCAATTGATGTAGTGGATGAGACTGGTCAAAACCTAGAATGGGGCCAGGGCGGGCTGTTAGTTATTAAAAAACCATGGCCATCTATGATCCGAACTATATGGGGCGATCCTGAGAGATTTAAAAATAGTTACTTTCCAAATGAATTAGGTGGAAACTTATATCTTGCGGGCGACGGTGCGGTAAGAGATGCTAAATCCGGTTATTTTACTATCATGGGTAGAATTGATGATGTACTTAATGTCTCAGGGCATAGATTAGGGACAATGGAGATTGAATCTGCACTTGTTGCTAACGAGCTGGTAGCCGAGGCAGCTGTTGTTGGAAGACCTCATGACGTTAAAGGGGAATCCATCATAGCCTTTGTTGTTTTGAAATCAGAACGTCCAAATTCCGAAAAAGTGACAGAAATAGTCAATGAATTACGTGCCTGGGTAGGAAATGAAATTGGGCCCATTGCTAAACCTGATGAAATCAGATTTGGAGATAATTTACCTAAAACCAGATCAGGAAAAATTATGAGACGTTTGCTTCGATCAATTGCTAAAGATGAGGAAATCACAGCAGATATATCTACTCTAGAAAACCCTGCTATCCTGGATCAACTGAAGCAAAAAGTTTAAAATGTTTTAATGCTAAAAACAATTAATGCCGTTTTAAAATCTAAGAAAATAAATTATTTTTATTACGGCATTTGTTCATTAGTATCGATTATCATTTTATCGGTAACTATTGCATATCACTTTTTTCTATTACCCAATGTAGAGAACTACAAACAAAATATTGAAAGCTTTATCGCCAAGGAAACAGGCGGAGAGGTTTCAATTGATAAACTAAATATAGTATGGAATATCACGAACCCATGGTTTCAGTTGCGAAATTTCACTATTACAGATAAAGATAATAATAAAACCATTCAATTGAATGCTATTGATTTTGAAATATCGTGGCTCAGCATACTCAAATTTGAGCCAATCTTAAATCAAATTATTATTGGTGATCTTGATATTTTGGTTGAGAGAACTGTTAACAATAAATTAAAAATTGCAGGAATTGAAATCATTGAATCATCTGAATCATCTCTTTCTGATTGGCTTCTTAATCAACATGAAGTTAGAATAATCAATGGAAAAATAACTTGGAGAGATAAATACAGAGCAGCAAGAGATTTAATTATTAGCGGTATAAACTTTACCTACTCAAGTCCCACATACCTTACCTACCTTGATCGTCATAAATTTAATTTGAACGCACTAGTATCAGAGGGAACAAAAGATAGAATTTATGTAAACGGATTCTTTGATTTAGATTCAATTGATCGCATAGATCAAATTAAAACAAAGATGAAAGTAAATATATCTCAAGCTTTTTTACCATCATTTAAACCTTGGATCGATTACCCCTTTGATGTTAAGCAAGGTTATGGTGACCTAAAACTTAACCTTGCATTTGTTAAGAATGAAATTCAAGAAATAAAAACATCTTTCAATATAGAGAATTACATCGGTAACTTTAATGATAATCAAGATAAGTACATCAATATTTCTGAGTTATCAGGTAATGCAATATTTGACAACAGTAATAATGAAAAAAAGATAGCGTCAACAAATTTAAATTTTAAAACAAACAATATTGATATCAAAAACAGTGCATTTGAAATCAAATTCAAAGATAATTTAGCACAATCATTTAAATTAAAATTAAATCAACTGAATATTGATGCAGCTGAAATAATTATCAATCAAACTCCATTTTTTGAGGATTTAAAATCTTATCTTGATGACTTTAGCCCCACTGGTGATATTCAGAATCTGCAGTTATCATGGGGAAAAAATAAAGAATTAATAGCCGCTGGATCTTTGATTAATTTTGGTATTAGCTCACACAATGAATTTCCAGGTTTTAACAATCTCTCGGCTAGCTTTGATATAAAAAATAATAGAGGTTTTATCGACATTGCAAGTAAAAATGTTACCATCAACCAACAGGATAAACTCAGAACAAATTTAATCTTTGATTCCCTTAATGGTTTAATTAAGCTTGATGGGGATAATTATAAATTTACAAATTTGTTACTTAACAATAATGACTTAAATTTATTAACATCTGGAACAGTAAATCTAAAAAATTTAAACAAACCAAATCTAGATCTAACTATCAATGTATCCATACCAGATATTTCTAAAATAAAAAAATATTATCCAAAAAATACAGATCCAGATTTACTTAATTGGCTTGATACATCTCTGCTTGCAGGAAGTATTGAAAATTCAAAGATAACTATCAAGGGTCAGCTTGATAAGTTGTTTGACAAAAATACAAAATCAATTCTTCAAATCTCTGGCAGTTACAATAATGCAAACATTGAGTATGCTACAGGTTATCCTGAGATTGAGAAGGCAAATATATTATTTAACCTTGATTCTAATATTCTTAGATTATTGGCAAAAGATGGAACTGTGGCTGATCAAAATATTTCAACATTAGAAGTCATATCAGACTTATCTGAAACAGATTTAATGATCAATGCACATTGGATTACCAGCGGTGGAACCAATAATTTAATTCAGGCTATTAATAACTCGCCTTTATACGAAGATACAAAAGAATTTACGAATCAGCTGATTACGACAGGAGATGCTTCACTTGATCTTAAAATTAATCTCCCAATTATGAATCCAGATGAAATTGACTTTGATGCAAAATATAAACTGAATGATATAAATATTCAAAATCCAAGAATAGGTCTTCCACAAATAAAAAAATTAAATGGCATCCTTTTCATTAAACCTAATTTTTATGAACTTAAAAATGCATCTGGATCAGTTTTTGAAATGCCGATAAATGTCAGTGTTCTTGGTGAAAGCAATTTAACTAAAATTAATGCCACCGGAACAATTAATGAAAAATTTTTTATTGATAACCTAGGATCAGGTTGGATGAATAAGGTCCAAGGGTCTGCAGAGTGGATTTTAAAATCAAATATTACTGAAGAATCTAATTCTTTGTCTTTAGAGACTGATTTAAAAGGAATAGAGATTAATGGACCTCAGCCATTAAATAAAAAAAAGGACGAGGTAAAAGTATTATCTATTGTTAAAAAGCCAACCAAGAACAAATCAACAAATTATATTATTAGGCTGGACAACGATGTCAACGGAAAAGTTTACATGAGCAATAATGGTTGGTCTGGTCAGATTAATATCCTATCCAATGAAGAGTTCCAAGACAGGAATGGGTTATCATTTTTTGCAAACTTCAAAGATGTTGATCTTGATGATTTTTCATCACTAATCAACTTAAAATCAGACAATAAGCAAGAAAAATTTAGGTTTGGCAAATCAAAAATAAATTTTGAAAAATTAGCTGTAAACGGTTTCAATCTTCATCGATTAGAAACAGTTGTCTTTCCATCCAATAACAGTCTGAAAGTATCCTTATATTCAAACGAAATTAAAGGAAATGCATTATGGGATAACAACGAAAGAAAGCTTACAGGAAGATTTAATAAATTTATCATTTCAAAAGATAAACAAATAGGTAAATTAAATGATGAAGATAATTTACCAACTACAACACAACCACTATCCATTGATTTGATGATTGATGAAGTGATCCTCAATGAAAAAAGTATGGGCAAATTCGATATCCAGGCATCAAATATAAATAATCAAATTTGGAAAATAGAAAATTTCACTGTCACCAACCCTCATCATGAATTTAAAGCAGACGGAGAATGGCAAGCAAAAGAAATTGGTACACAGACCAAAATGGACTTCAAATGGAAGGTGGGTGACTTAGAAAAAACTTTAGAACAACTTGGGTATCCCAATCTGGTCAAAAAAGGAAATGCGAGATTTAATGGGATTGCTAATTGGGAAGGAAGCCCCTTTGATTTTTCTTCAGATCTAATCAATGGCAATTTTTCTATGGATATCCAAAAAGGAGAAATACTCGAGGCTGAACCTGGTATTGGCAGATTATTCGGATTGCTGACATTACAAAATTTACCCAAAAGATTAAGCTTAGACTTTAGTGACTTATTTTCTAAGGGCTTTATATTTGACTCAATAAATGCTGGGGTCCGAATTAATTCTGGTGTACTGAGCTCAAATAATTTTAAAATGATCGGTCCGGCTGCGGAAGTATTAATGGATGGTGAAGTTGATATTATCGAAGAAACACAAAATCTTCATGTTACTGTTAAGCCATTTGTGAGTGATTCGCTGTCTCTTGCCGCACTAGCTGGAGGGCCTCTTGTAGGTGCTGCTGCATTTATTGCGCAAAAGATACTTAAAGATCCATTAAATAAAGTAATGACCGATGAATATCAAATCATAGGAACATGGGATGATCCAATTGAGATAGATAAGCCAAAATCAGAAGAATTATCTGAACTGGTGGATGAAGAGGTTATCCGACCTTCTGAAAGTATTTTACAAAAACTAAATATATTTAAAAATAAAAATGAATAACGAAATAGATAATCTGATATTAAACCCAGCAGAACTTGATAACCAAAAAATACAAAAAGTGATTAATAATTTAAATCATAAAAATATCGATTACAGCGACTTGTATTTTCAATACTCTAAAAATGAGTTCTTTGCTATTGAGGATGGTGCAGTAAAAAATGCTTCATTTAATATTGATAATGGTTGTGGCGTTAGGGCTGTCTCCGGTGATAAAACTGCCTATGCATATACTGACGAAGTTAATTTTCAAACGCTAACCCAATCCTGTGAAATCATAAATGCACTTAGATCTCAGGGTCAGAATAAGACAGTTCCACAAGTTAGCTCAAATAAACCGCGACAACTTTACCAAAGTATTGATCCAATAATCAATACAGGCGAGAAAAAAATTGAAATTTTAAAAAAACTGGAAAGCTTAGCTTTTTCTCGAGATAAAAGAATTATCAAAGTTAGTGCTTCACTTGCGGCTGAATATGATGCAATTTTAATTGTAAATAAATTCTCCGATATGAAAACTGATATTCGCCCTCTTGTTCGATTATCACTAAGTATCATTATTGAAGACAAAAACAGAAGGGAGGTTGGAACAGCTGGAGGTGGCGGAAGATTTAGTATTGATTATTTTACTGATGAAGTTCTTAACCTATATATTGATGAAGCATATCATCAAGCCGCAACCAACCTTGAAGCAATCCCGTCTCCTGCGGGAATGATGCCTGTAGTTCTAGGTCCAGGTTGGCCAGGTATTTTACTTCATGAGGCTATTGGACATGGCTTAGAGGGAGACTTCAATCGGAAAGGGACCTCAGCTTTTTCTAAACTGATGGGAAAACAGGTGGCTCATAGTGACATCACTATTGTTGATGATGGAACAATTCAAGACAGACGTGGCTCATTAAATATTGATGATGAAGGCAACCCTACACAGCGGACTGTTTTAATTGAAAATGGTATTCTAAAAAATTACCTGCAAGATACTTTAAATGCAAAACTTATGAATATGCAAATTACTGGAAATGGTCGAAGAGAGTCTTATGCTCATATTCCAATGCCCAGAATGACTAATACCATTATGACGAATGGAAAACATAACCCGGATGAAATAATTAAATCAGTAAAAAAAGGAATCTATGCTCCTAATTTTGGCGGTGGTCAGGTTGATATCACCAGTGGTAAATTTGTCTTCTCCTCCTCTCTTGCATGGTTAATTGAAGATGGAAAAATTACCCGACCAATTAAGGGCGCTTCCATTGTTGGGAATGGACCAGATATCCTTAAAAAAGTCTCAATGGTTGGAAATGATTCTTCATTAGATACGGGTGTTGGAACATGCGGAAAAGATGGTCAAAGTGTTCCTGTTGGGGTTGGGCAACCAACTTTAAAGATTGATGAGATACTTGTTGGTGGCTCTGATACTCAGGGTTAATTTATTTATTAACCCTGTTTTTATATTCAAGTGTTCTAGTATCAATCTCTATCATATCACCAGTATTGCAAAATAAAGGTACCATCAGTTCAAAGCCAGTATTGATAGTAGCTGTTTTCATGACCTTACCGGAAGATGTGTCTCCCTTGACAGCAGGTTCAGTATAAGTGATTTCTCGAGTAACTGCATTTGGTAACTCAACTGAAATTGCTTTTCCTTCATAGAAAACAACCTCACATGACATACCATCCTCTAAAAATTTTAAAGCATCTTCCATGCTGTCTGGACCTACTTCATACTGATTGTATTCTTCATCCATAAATACATAAGCTGGATCAGCAAAGTAAGAATAGGTAACTTCCTTTTTCTCTAAAATAACTACATCAAATTTATCAGATGCATTAAAAACTGATTCGTTAGCAGATTCGTTGAGTAAGTTCTTTAATTTCATTTTTACTACCGCTGCATTTCGTCCAGATTTGTTGTATTCACATTTCAATGCAACCATTGGATTTCCATCCACCATAATAACGTTCCCTGGTCTAACTTCCTGTGCTGTTTTCATACCTATCCTTGAAAAAAATTTTGTTGATTATACTAAATTATTTAATAAATAATGAATAAATTTGACCAATCCCAGTTCCTCTTTTTATAAATTTATCCCTTGCTTCTAAATAAAAATATTTCAGATTTTCAATATTTCCTAATAAATATTGCCAGTGTTCTAAATTTAGACCTTGATTACTCCACAATAGAAAAATTTCTCTTAACTGTGGTGGCAAGGAAGTAAAGTAATGATCAAGAAAAGCATTTAATTTTTCTATATGAAGATTATTATCTTGAATGTAAGGTTGCCAAATAAAAGGCGAGCCAGCCAAAATAGTACGGATCAAGCTGTCCTCGCCACGTACAAAGTTTATTAAACTAGCAGATAAAGCTATATCAAAATCATTAAAGCTCAATAAGTTATTAGCTCTGTTCTTGTTTTTATCAAATCGATCATGCAGTAAACAATCAATTTGCGGAAAATTAGTATTTAAAACTTTAATTGAAGCATCAATGTTCTCATTAAAATAGCAAAAAAAGTTGATTTGAATTCTATCTTTTCTCTTTTTATTACAAATCAAGCCCATATCATTTAATGAAAATACTGGAACACCTGAATTTTCGCTAACACCTGGAATATAAAATATTTTTTTATATTTTTTATTAATTGACTCTTTGAGGTGATAGTTATCAACCCATTGTTCAGCTGAAAAATACTCATAATTGATTAATAAATTTTTATGCGAGAGTTCAGCTTCATAACATGCCGGTAACTGTGTATCGAAAATAGTAACAACATTTGTATTTGGTATAAAGTTGTTATCCATCTTATCAATATCAAAGATATTAATATTCTCATTAAATAAATTTTTCTCTAATATTTGTTGTGAAAGCTTATTAATGGTAAGAAATACATTACTAGAAACGCCATGTTCAATATAAAGACCTTTAGCAAGCCTTAATGGAATTGAAATATCTCCATAGTTATCAATAAACCTTGAAAATATATCTACTGAGAATGTCATCGATAAACAATAGTGATAATTTCTATCTCTATTTGTCCGGATGGGCTTTCAAAAGAAATAATGTCTCCAACTTGCTTGCCCAGAATAGCTTTAGAAAGTGGAGATAACCAACTTATCTTATTTTCTTTAGGGTCCACTTCAGGAACACCAACAATCTGAATCATGTTAATCTGACTCGTGTGTAAATTTTCATACTCAACTGATGCTCCAAAAAAAATCTTGTCCTTATTTTCTTGCTCAAGCGGATCAATAATCTTTGAGTCTTCTATAGCGGTAAGTAAATATTTTACTCGGGAATCAATTTGTCTTAACCTCTTCTTACCATAGATGTAATCGCCATTTTCAGATCGATCTCCATTGCTGGCTGCCCATGACACATCTTTCACAACCCTGGGTCGATCGACTTTTAAGAGATAATTTAACTCTTCCCTCAAATGCAAAAAACCATTTTTTGTCAGATAAGATGATTGCTCGCTCATAATATTGTTTTACTATAAAATTCAAATGTGAAAGATAACATAATTACAATTTGTAAAAATGACATTTACTTTAAAAGATTCATCCATTTAAATAAATCCATCCACTTTAACACCTTCACCCTTTTTGAATTTATTTCAAATGAATTAAGTAATTATTATCTTTCTTCCAATAAAGTTAGTAAAAAAATAATTAATAAATTAGAAGAATATATCATTCTAGAAGAGATTATTACTGATGAAATTGTGGGGTATGGAAATCAATTTCTTCACGATATCGACTCACTCGTATTTTTTGTCCAGAATGCCATAAAAAATATTCATGAGTACGACATAGATTTTGAGGATGGGTCATTTAATCTATCTGTTGAAAATAAATTTCTATGGTCGGTAATGGATAGATATAACAAATATTTAAATGAAAATGATCTATTTACATATCACCAAGCAATTAATTTCTTTATTAAAAATATCGAATTTGATAATAAGGTCCAATTAATTGGTTTTAACCTCGACACACCTCTGAATCAATTAATTCAGGATAAGTTTAAAACATTAAAGAGTAATTCTTTAAAAAAAGACAATGACGACTATATCATTCAGCAATTTGATAATGAGCTCCAAGAATTTAACTGCATAAGTGATGAAATTATTCGCAAACAATTGCAAGGGGAAAAAATTGCAATTGTTTCTGAAGATGTCAACAAGATTGTAACAACCTTCTATCCAACACTGACAAGCCTGCAAACATACAACAAAGAAGCAAGCGGACAAGAGCCAATTAGGTTAAATGTTGCTAATCAAACAGCTTTATCACAATCTCCAATCATTCGTAGTATTTTTACTTTTTTTGATTTGCACTTCGGCTATTATGTTTCAGTCGAAAAGATACGCCACTTTGTAGTCACCTGCTTTCAAATTGATCTCTTTCTGGTCAGTGATCTGGATCAAAAGATCAAAATGCTTAAAAGGCATGGAGTCAAAAAAATTAACCTAAAAAAATTTAATGAAATTATTGAATCTACTCCATTAAATAAATCTTGTTTTGAAGAAATAGTTAAATTACAAAGTAATTTAACTATAGCAGATTGGGGAACTTGCCTTGCCAAAATATTAGAAAGTAATTTATTTTGGCGTGAGCTAAAAATAAATGATGCATTAGTAGAAGACTTAAGTAGTTTTATTAATCTAATTAATAAATTTAACTCGGTTAGAAAACTTAAAATTATTAATTATTTAGAGTTTAAAAAATACCTCAACATTATCCTAAACCAGACACAAAAAAACTTTTTTTTATCAAGCAATACAATTGATATCTACTCTCTTGATGATGAAGTTATCTCGCATTATGATACTATATACCTCATAGATTTTATCGATCGAAAAAATCAAAGTAGTTTAAGAAATCCCTTACTCCCCTTCTATCATCTCAAAAAAATAAATGATTTCAATAAAAGAAAAGTATTTATACAAAATCAATTAAATAAATTGTCAGAAAAAGGTAATTTATCGATTTCATATTCATTATTGACGGATAATATAGAAAATACCATTGCATCATCTGTTTCATTTAAAGAGGTTGTCAAAAAAAAATATTCAAAAGATTATGATTTTCTTCATGAAAATAAGACCCTATCACTAGATAATGACCACACAGGTAAAACATTACCCAAAGAAATTAAAAATATTCGAGGCTTACTAGAGCGTCTACAAATTTGTCCGCGATGGGCTTTTTATGAAGATGTTCTTCAATGCAAAGACGAGTCAAATCATCTGACGGAAGAATATAGTCCACGCTTAAGAGGTATTCTAATTCACGAGGCACTTCATACCATCTGGAAAAAGCTTAAAAATTTTAGGAACCTAAATAAAATTGACAATTTAGATGAATTCATAAGACCTATTCTTGAAATGTGTTTAGAAGCGAAGTATGAATTTTCAATAATGGGTGATTCAGTAAAAAAATTTGAAATTGAAAAATGTACAGCATTAATTCAAGAGTTGCTTAAAATAGAAAAGAAGAGATTCTCCTTTTCAATTCAAAGTTTGGAGCTAAAAAAACAATTTATTCATGGAGAATATGTATTTGATCTTATTAAGGATAGGGTTGATAAGGACGATAAAGGAATTCATATCATTGACTATAAAACAGGTAAATTACCTACGGCAAAGTCCTGGACAGACGTGCCCATTAAAAATTTTCAGATTCCCTTATATTTTTTATTTTCTGACAGCGATGTCAGTTCATTATTACTTTATGAAATAAATCAAAAGAAAATTGCTATCAAGAGATTTACATTTAAGGAAAAAGAACAACAAATGGCTGACGACATCCCTCAACAGTTCATTAATAAAAGTTATATGGATCTTAAGAAAATATGGCTGGATGAGATTAACAGTTTGATGCAACTATACAAACAAGGGTATTTTCCTAACTCATTTGATAAAGAGGAAGATCTAACCTATTGTGGTAACAAAATTCTTCTTCGCCTTCCAGAAAAAAAATACCAATACGAGTTATAACAAATGAGCAGCGGTGACATTCATAATAGGATTAAGTGTCTTGAATTAAAGTCAATAATTGTTCAAGCCCCAGCAGGATCTGGCAAAACAGAACTATTGACTCAACGCTTTATAAAGCTCCTTGCTCAGGTCAATTCTCCAAGAGAGATATTAGCTGTAACTTTCACAAATAAAGCTGCAGCTGAAATGAAAAACCGGATAACGAATTATCTACAAAATAAAACCATACCTATAAATGACATGACAAAAATATTAATTGATCTTTTGCATGAGGAAATAGAAAAAAGAGGAGTAACTGTCGATGAAATCATCTCAGATTTTAATATCCTAACCATTGATGCACTTAATCAACAAATTATCAATTCCATCCCACTGCTGACACAGTATGGTTACCAATCAGTGATTATTGAAGATGCCGCATCCATTCATTCTGAGATCATAAAAGAAATTATTTATGCAGAAAAAAATTCAGAATCAATTCATAAGATTCTCTTTATTTTAAATATTGAATTTCCTCAACTCGAAAATTACTTCTTGGAACTCCTAACAAATAGAGATAAATGGATTCACTATATCTTTGATTATGAAAGTAGTAATGAATTTGATAGATATATCAAGCAAGAAGAGGAAAAGTGCTTAACACACTTTCAAAAAGTGTTTAATCTTAACGATTCAATACACTCGAAGAAAAAGGAATTGCTTCAGTGTATTGACTCGATTTACACCAAACAAAAAAGTATTAGAAAAAATATTAAAGAAGAAGATTTATTCTTCTTTAATGAAAATTCTGTTAGCAATGTTAGTAAAGACATGGAATGGCCAGATTTTGCATGCTTTGAGAAAGAGTACTATTTTCTAAATATTTCTAATTTGCATCAGTACGATATCTTGAAGACGCTAGTACCAATTCTCAAAGAAGCCTATGCCAGAATTAAATTGCACTTTAGTCAAAATAAAATTATTGATTTTCCTGAAATTACTTTACAGGCTCTACTGGCATTAAAAAATGAATCAGGATTTACGGATTTAAATAACTACCTAAACATTAAGTATTCTCATATTCTAGTTGATGAATTTCAGGATACCAATAATAATCAATTACAATTATTTAAATATCTTACCCATGGCTGGGGTCCAGAGAATACTTTTTTTTGCGTCGGGGATCCTATGCAGTCGATTTATCGATTTAGACAATCAGACGTTCGAATATTTTTAGATACTATTAAGAACGGAATTGGAAATGTAAAGTTAAATCATATTATTCTTTCCGTAAATAATAGATCTAAAAGTCGCTTAATTCATTGGTTCAACTCACGTTTTTCTAAAATTTTTACAGAACAACATATTGACAACGGTAGCATTCAGTATCAATTATGCAACCCTAGAATAGAAGATGATAGTGGCTCATTAAATTTTTTATCATACTCCTCTGAATCATCCTCAAAACCTTCAGACCTGGAAGCTGAATTAATCTGCCAACAGATATTAGCAAGTCAACATGAGTCTATAGCGGTAATTGCAAGGTCACGGAATCATCTAAAGCCAATTGTTTCATATATAAAAAAAAATTATGCAAAACAGATTCCAATTAATGCGATCGAACTTGAATCATTAATTAACCACCAATGTGTACAAGATATTCTTGCATTAACATTAGCTATACTTGATTTTAGCGACCGAACCCATTGGATAGCAACAATCCAGTCACCCTTATGTGGGCTAACAATCAAAGATCTCAATATCTTATTTGCTAATGAAGATGACAATATATGGAAACTGATTAATTCTGAAAAAGTTAAAGAATTAAATATTGAGAGTCAAAAAAGAATTAAGAATTTAATTAAGCTAATTAAAATTCATTATTCGTCAATGCACATGGCTAAGTGGAGTGAAATTATTAGATCATTGTGGATAGACTTAGCAGGAATTAAATCTTTATACATAAAAGAGGACATCGAATACATAGACTACTATTTACGAATCCTACAAAAATTTGATTCGAATGAAATAGATAAAGAAATTTTAATTAATACCGTTACTGAAACTATGGTATCCGATGTAAATAGTAATAAAAAGGCTGTTTCGTTTTTAACTATCCACAAATCAAAGGGGTTAGAATTTGATCATGTCATTATTCCAGGGATAGATAAATCTACCCGACCAAACATTCCTTCATTGATTAATTTTGATCACATAGATGGTGCTAATAAAAGTATCTCATCAATCAAAATCAATAATGATGAAATCTACTCACTACACGGTTACCATGAACAAAAAAATAAAATTAAAGAATATAATGAATTAAAAAGATTACTTTATGTTGCAGTTACCCGGGCTATCAATCAGCTAGACCTTGTAGCTGAAATAAATCCAAACAATCAAACCATTAAGAAAAATACTTTCTTATATTTTCTTTGGGATGACTTTTATACCACAAACCCTCAAAGCACTGATGTTGAGAAGCCTTCAAATAGATATGAAAAATTTTCACCAAAATTATTTAAAATTCCTCTTACGGAGTATATCAATGACAAGAAGGAAGGCCTTGTAGAGTTTTCCCCGATTTCATTGAAAGAGAACCTCAACATTGAGACCGAAGAAATCTATGTGGGTATCATCGTTCATAAATATCTCGAGTTGGTACATAAAAATTTTGATATAAATCATCATGATCAATTTGTAGAAAAAATGCTGAATACTTTAAATATTGACAAATCTCTTAATCTCAAAGAGATCGCTAATGAGTCTATGATTTGTATTAACAATATCCATCAAACTGAATCTGGACGAAAGATATTAAAAAAATATGATAACGATCAATGTGAACTCAAGATTTCAATTCCAAATAAAGATCAAACTAACTATCGCGTGGATAGGACGTTTATCAACAATAATGAACGTTGGATTATTGACTATAAATACCATAAAGAGAAAGACAACCTGAACACACTAGCGCTCAATTACAAGAATCAATTGGATCGATATGCATCCTTTTTCAATGATCATAAGGTAAGACAATTCATTTATTTCTTGAAACAAGGTGAGTTAATTGAGATTTAATCTTTAAGATCAACTACAAGGGATTTAATCTTATTCAACTTGTCTAGTGGACGCTCAAAATCACCTGCTAAAGTAATTCTATTCGGACCATCAAGCTTAATGTGTTTGTTCGACTGAACTAGATCAATGATCTTTAATGGATCAATGTTATTCTTTTCCCTAAAATTCAAACTAATAGTTTTCTTTCCAGCATCAATTTTAGTCACGTCTATATCTTTGGTTATTATACGGATGTGATGAATTATAAATAAATTTTCAGTCTGCTCAGGAGCAACTCCAAAACGATCAATAAGCTCCTCCTGTATCATTTGTAAATCATCTAATGACTCACATGATGATAATCTCTTATAGATCACAAGCCGTTCATTTGGGTCACCGCAATATTGATTTGTCAGTATCGCTGGGGCATGAATATTAATTTCATTGTTTTCGTTATAGTCAGCATTAATATCAAGAGTCTCATTATTTTTTAGGTGTGCAACAGCTCGGTTCAGCATTTTTAAATACATTGAAAATCCAATTTCATGGATTTCTCCACTTTGTTGGTCTCCCAATATCTCTCCAGCACCACGAATCTCAAGATCATGCATCGCCAAGAAATAGCCAGAGCCTAAATCTTCAAGATACTGAATAGCTTCCAATCTTTTTTTAGCTTTACTTGTAAGACTTCGATTTTCATCAATTAATAAGTATGCAAACGCTTGATGATGGGAGCGTCCAACACGACCCCTTAATTGGTGTAATTGAGATAACCCAAAGCGGTCTGCATTATTAATAATAATAGTATTTGAGGTTGGTATATCGATACCCGTTTCAATAATCGTTGTGCAAAGCAACAAATTAAATCTTTGTTGATGGAAATCTTTCATAACTTGTTCAAGCTCTTTTTCTTTCATCTGGCCATGAGCAATTGCTACCTTTGCGTCAGGCATAATTTTTGTTAATTTTTCATTGATTGCATAGATAGAACTAACATCATTATGTAAAAAGTAAGCTTGCCCTCCGCGATTAAATTCCCTTGTGAGGGCTTCCTTTATTATCCCTTCTGAAAAATTCTTTACCATGGTCTTAATTGACAATCTTTTTTGCGGAGGTGTAGAGATAATTGAAAAATCTCGTAACCCTTCTAACGACATGGAAAGAGTTCGTGGTATGGGTGTAGCAGTTAAAGCCAGGAAGTCCGTATTTGTTTTAAACTTCTTGAGCATTTCCTTTTGACGAACGCCAAAACGATGCTCTTCATCGACAATAATAAGGCCAATATTGTCTATTTTTATATCTTTTTGCAATAAACGGTGAGTGCCGATGACAATATCTACTTTTCCATTGGCTAGTTTTTCTAGGACATCATTTTGCTGCTTATTGCTTTTGAACCTTGATATTTCCTCAATCTCCACAGGGAATGAGCTAAATCGATCAACGAAATTATTATAGTGTTGACTGGCAAGCAAGGTTGTAGGTACTAATATTATTACCTGACGGTTATTCATGATAGAGATAAACGCTGCTCGCATTGCTACCTCAGTTTTACCAAAACCAACATCGCCACAGATAAGCCGATCCATTGGTCTGGCAGACTCCATATCTTTGATTACAGACTCAATTGCCTGCATTTGATCTGGAGTCTCCTCAAAGGGAAATTCATTCGCAAATTTCTGATATTCAAACAAGTCAATTTTTGACACCAATCCCTTCTTCTTTTCTCTTAAAGCATATAGATTTAAAAGTTCTGCTGCTGTGTCATAAACTTGTTTTAACGCCTTTCTTTTTTCTTTTTCCCATTGCCCTGATCCTAATTTATGTAATGGTGCCGACTCGATAGGTCCACCTGTATATCTAGAAATAGAGTTTAATTGGGTAACGGGGACATACAACTTGTCGTCTTTTTCATAAGTTAACAATAAAAATTCATTTATTGAGCCTAGCATATCCAGTTGGACCAAACCTTGATATCTTCCAACTCCATGGTTCTCATGAACAACAGGATCACCAACTGATATCTCCGAAAGGTCTTTAATTACAACCTCGGCGTTATAATCCTTGCTTTTATATTTTGATTTTTCTTGATGAATGAAATCAGGAAATAAATCATACTCGGTGAATACTTCAAAAGTATCATTAGAAAATCCTTCTTTCAAGGGAGATTGAATAAGCTGATGCTCAATTACTGGATCTAATAAATTAATACTTTCAGATCTCTTTAGATTTAGGTCACACGCAGTGAGCATCTTATGGATTGTTTCTCTTCGACCTAAACTCTCTGCTGAAATGATGATTTTTTTGGGACATTGGTTAATGTAATCCGCTATATTTTTATAACCGTCCTTATAATCGATAGTAATTTTAGGCAGCGGATTGTCTTTTACCTCAAAATTAAGATTTTTAAAACGTTTTAAGTCTTGATGAAATTTTATAGAATCCATCATGATCTCTTCTGGATTCAATATTGGTCGCTCAATGTCATAAGCATACATTTTGAATCTTGTTTGAGCATCTAGCCAATAGTGTTCTATGCTAGATGATAATTTAAAAGGGACATCGATTAATGTTCCATCTGGAAGATAATCAAAAATTGTATTGGTCTCTTGAAAAAAAATCGGCAAGTACCACTCCATACCAGCAAAGGGGATCTTATTTGATACGTTTGTATAAATTGGAGACTTACTTGGATCACCAGTAAATCTTTCGCGATAATTTTTTCTGAAGGTCTCAATAGATAGTTCAGTAAGCGGACATTCTCGTGCTGGTAATATCTCTATTTTATTTGTTGGATAAATACTTTTTTGTGTTTCAACATCAAAGGTTTTTATACTTTCTATTTCAGTATCAAAAAAATCAATCCTGTATGGAATTGTTGAACCCATAGGAAATAAATCAATCAACCCTCCCCTTACTGCAAATTCTCCTGGATGAAAAACCTTTTGAACATTAATGTATCCATTCTCTATCAAGACTGTTTTTAAAGCCTCTAGATCAACTTGTTGCCCTTTGTTATAAAAAAAACTATTCTGGATGATGTACTGCTTTGGTGGTAGGTAATTTAATGCAGATGTTGCTGGAATAATTAAAATATCAAAAGCTTTCTGGGTGATTAAAAATAGAGACTTTAAACGATCCGAGATTAAGTCAGGATGGGGTGAAACGCTATCGTAAGGCAATGTTTCCCAATCAGGGATCATAGAGACCTCAAGATCTTTATTAAACCAGTTCATCTCCTGCTGAAGCCGCGCAGCAACATAACTGTCTTTAGTAAAAATAACTAATGGAATATTCTTAGTTCTTAATTCAGAACAATAGAATTTTATTATCTGATAAGCATAAGATGTGTAATTCAGTATATTTTTTGTATTTGTATTCATTTGGCTTTAAAATTAAGCAGTCATTATAAACACATTCAATCCACATGGAAGATAAAGAAATTATTGCTATAAAAGCACTCGATTATGTAACGGATAATTCTGTGATCGGATTAGGTACAGGGTCAACTGCTAATTTTTTTATTAAACACCTCGCTAAAAAAATTAAGAATGAACAATTAAATATAAAGGTTGTGGCAAGCTCCACCGTATCTGAAATAGAAGCTGTAAGAAATAAATTAAATTTGATTGGTATCGATACACTCGAAACTCTTGATCTGTATGTGGATGGAGCAGACGAAATTACGAATAATTTAAATGTATTAAAAGGACGTGGCTACGATTTAGTAAAAGAGAAGATTCTCGCCCAAAGTGCTGATAAATTTATCATTATTGCCGACCAATCAAAAAGAGTTGCTGGTATTGGCGAAAATTATCCAATTCCTATTGAGGTCTTAAAAAGCACTTGGAGATTAAGTAAAAAAATTCTGGATAAATATGGTCAGGGAAGCTTAAGAAAGAATTCAGCCGGAGATGCATATGCCATCTCATCTGCTGGGAATTATATTTTCGATTACTCTTTTGATGCAATACCCTTAAGAGAACTTCATGAAAAAATATTAACCACGCCAGGGGTTATTGAAACTGGCATTTTTTACGAAATTACTGACTGCGCCCTTATTGTTGATAATGGGCAAATTGAAGTGCTCTCTAAATAGAAATCGTTGTTTTGTTTTTCATGTAAGGTTGTAATACGGGTGGTATTTTGATAGAGCCGTCTGCTGTTTGATTATTTTCCATTATGGCGACAAGCGTTCGACCTACAGCAAGGCCTGAACCGTTCAATGTGTGGACCAGTGTATTCTTACCCTCATCATTTTTAAAGCGAGCTTTTAGCCGTCTTGCCTGAAAGTCTTCACAATTAGAGATTGAAGAAATTTCTCGATACTGTTGTTGTGATGGAAGCCAAACTTCAATATCGTAAGTTTTAGCTGCGCCAAAACCCATGTCACCAGATGATAGCGTCATCACTCGATATGGTAAATCAAGGGCTTTTAAAATATTTTCTGCATGAGAAAGCATCTCTTCTAATGCCTCATAGCTTAATTCTGGCTTGGTTATTTGAACCATCTCGACTTTATCAAACTGATGTTGACGAATCATCCCTCTGGTATCTTTTCCATATGAGCCTGCCTCGGATCTGAAGCATGGGGTATGGGCAGTCATCTTAATAGGTAAGTGTTTTACATCAATAATTTCATCACGAACAGTATTTGTTAGCGAAACTTCTGAGGTTGGAATTAGATATAAAGATTCATCTTCATTCTTCTGAGTGACAAACAAATCATCCCCAAACTTTGGTAACTGCCCCGTTCCCAATAAAGAATCTCCATTCACCAAGTATGGGGTGTAGCATTCTGTGTATCCATGATTTTCGGTATGAGTATCCATCATGAATTGACCAATCGCACGATGCAGTCTAGCAATATCATTTTTCATAAAAACAAACCGCGAGCCTGAAACTTTAGCAGCTGTATCAAAATCTAGTCCAAGAGGTGCGCCTAAGTCAACATGATCTTTAACCTCAAAATCAAATTTAGGAAGTGTGCCAACCTCTTTTATCAATTCGTTATTTGTTTCATCAGAGCCTATTGGAACTGATTCATGTGGCACATTAGGAATGAGGAGTAAAAAGTTATTTATTTTTTCCTGGATTAATATAAGTTGTGATTCAAATTCTTTTGATTGTGTTGATATGTTTGTGACCTTCTCAAGGACGGCGCTAGCATCTTTGCCTTGCGACTTTAATATACCTACCTGTTTTGAAAGATCATTTCTTTCTTGTTGGAGTTCTTGTGTTTTTATTTGAATATATTTTCTCTCTTCTTCGAGCGAATTGAAAAAATTAACATCTAGGTCAAACCCTCTATGTTTTAAGATTTTCTTTAGTGCCTCTATGTCGTTTCTTAATAAGTTAATATCAATCATTATTTTTATTTTTTTTATCTAAATCATTTAGAAAATTTAACTTCTCATTAATTTTTATTTCTAACCCACGGTTAGTCGGAGTGTAGAATTGTATCGGATCTAGTTCATCAGGGAAATATTTTTCTCCAGCTGCATATGCATGAGGTTCATTGTGAGCATAACGATACTCCTTGCCATAACCAATCTCTTGCATTAATTTTGTTGGCGCATTCCTAAGGTGAATTGGTACATCATAATTATTATGGCTACTGACGTATGCTTTAGACAAATTATAGGCCTGATAGGCAGCATTGCTTTTTGGGGCAGCTGCTAAATATAAAACAGCATTGGTAAGGGCCAGCTCTCCTTCAGGTGAACCCAGTCTCTCAAATATTTGATACGCTTCAAGCGCAATAGTTTGAGCCCTAGGGTCTGCTAGGCCAATATCCTCTATAGCTATCCTTATTATCCTTCTGGCAAGATAAAGCGGATCAGCTCCACCGTCGAGCATTCTTTGTAGCCAATAAATTGAAGCGTCAGGATCTGATCCACGCACTGATTTATGCAGTGCTGAGATTTGATCATAAAATTGTTCTCCGCCCTTATCGAAACGCCTATAGGAAGATGAAGCAATTTTTTTGATTAAATCAATATCAACGACTATTGGCTTGTCTTTAGAGTAATAATAAACGACCTCAACGAGGTTCAGCAATCTTCTTCCATCCCCATTTGCGTACTCAATAATAAACTCAGTGGAAGATTCATCAAGCTTTATATTTTCTTGTATAGATAAAGCTTTGTTTAATATTTTTTTTAATGCCTCATTCGATAATGAGTTAAGAATATATACCTGGCAACGACTTAATAACGCAGAGTTAACTTCAAATGAAGGGTTTTCTGTTGTTGCGCCAATGAATGTAAAGAGTCCATTTTCAACATGAGGCAAGAAAGCATCCTGTTGGCTTTTATTAAATCTATGGACCTCATCAATAAAAAGCATTGTTTTTTTTTGATTCTGATCTTTATTAAAATTTGCCTTATCGACTGCCTCACGAATATCTTTGACGCCTGATAAAACCGCAGACAAAGAAATAAATTCATAGTTAACAGAATTAGCTATTGCAAATGCAATGGATGTCTTTCCCACTCCAGGAGGTCCCCATAAGATAATTGAAGGAAGTTTATTAGACGTCACAGCATTTCGAATTGGGCAATCATCTCCTAAGAGGTGATCTTGACCAATAACGTCATCAATGGTTTTTGGTCTTAAGATTTCTGCTAAGGGTTGCGATAAGCTGTTCATTCTTTAATTTTTGATCACCTCAACGTTGTCTGGAACATTGAAAAGGAATGATGCTTCATCGATATCAGTGCTATATGAAATATTAACAAAATTTATGATGATCTTATTCTGGAGGCCATCAATGACTTTCATACTTTTAATCTTGTCTTTATTGAACGATATTTCTATAGATTGATAATCGATATCCTTTGATTTTGATTCACAACGATACCAAACCTCATCGTCAATTAAAATTTTTGTCACCTTAAAAGACTCCTCAAGATTGTTTAGAAAGAAAATATTAGCAGGGTTATTACTTTTAGATTGACTGAACCTAGACATAATCACTTGAGATAAGTCTGGGTCATAAATGTAGACTGTCTCTCCATCACCAATAATTTGATTTTGATGAGGCGCTTGGTAAATCCATTTAAAAAAATGAGGTTTTTTGAAAACAACATCACCACTCGCTTCTTCAATTAATTGAGATTTGTTGTCATATACCAATTGGCTAAATTGCCCGGAAAAAGCACTAGTTCTATTAAGAAGAGTTGATAACTCATCAGCAGGCGAAGCCCATAATAAATTAATATTTAAATTAAAAAGTAGTATGAATGTAAGGGATTTAATCACTCTTGATTTGACTGGATAACCTCTCGGTTTCCATTGCTTTGCATTGGAGAAACAAGTCCAGCTTTTTCCATGTCTTCAATTATTCTTGCCGCACGATTATAGCCGATACGTAAATTTCTTTGTACATAGGAGATTGATGGTTTTTTGGACTCAATAACCAATTGAACTGCCTGGTCGTAAAGCGGATCTTTTTCTCCATTTATATCGCCGGATGAGCCGGCAGTAAAATCCACGGAATCTTGTGAGTTAATTACCTCTTCCACATAGTTAGGCTTGCCCTGCTGTTTGAGAAAATTTACCACTTTATGAACTTCTTGATCTGAAACAAATGCTCCATGAACTCTTGAGGGGTATCCTGATCCAGCCGGAAGATAGAGCATATCTCCCTGCCCTAAAAGATTTTCTGCTCCCATTTGATCCAAAATCGTTCTCGAATCTACACGGCTCGATACTTGAAATGCTACTCTAACAGGAACGTTGGCTTTAATTAATCCGGTAATTACATCAACCGATGGTCTTTGGGTAGCTAGCACCAAGTGGATACCAGCAGCCCTCGCTTTTTGTGCAATCCTTGCAATAAATTCTTCCGCCTTTTTACCAACCACCATCATAAGATCTGCAAGCTCGTCGATCACAATCACTATTAGTGGCATAGATTCAAGGATCTCAGGATTTTCAGGATCAGTGGAAAACGGGTTGGTTAGTGGAGACCCAGTATCTGAAGCTTGTTTTAACTTTTCATTAAATCCTGAAATATTTCGCACGCCAAATTCTGCCATTAATCTATATCGTCGATCCATTTCTTTGACCGACCAATTCAGCGCATGACCAGCTTCTCTCATATCTGTCACTACTGGAGTGAGGAGATGAGGTATATCCTGATATACAGACAGCTCAAGCATTTTTGGATCAATCATGATTAACTTCACTTCATTTGCTTTAGCTTTGTATAAAAAGCTCAGTATCAAAGCATTAATAGCGACAGACTTACCAGATCCTGTTGTACCGGCTATTAAAACGTGAGGCATTTTTCCAAGGTCTGCAACCACAGGTTTTCCTGATATGTCCTTACCAAGCGCTATGGTAGTGAGAGAGGCAGTGTCAGCAAACACTTTAGAGCTCATAATTTCTGAAAGATAAACAATTTGTCTTTTATTGTTTGGGATCTCAAGACCCATGTATGTTTTTCCAGGAATGGTTTCAACAACCCGAACACTAGTTACAGATAATGACCTAGCCAAGTCTTTGGAAAGATTGGTTACCTGACTGCCTTTGACTCCTGCAGAAGGTTCAATTTCATAACGAGTAATCACAGGACCTGGTTGCGCTGAAATAACTTTTGCCTCGATTCCAAAATCCAATAGTTTCTTTTCAATTAAACGTGAAATAAATTCTATTGTTTCTGGTGATTGCTGATCGACTTCCTTGGGTGGTTGATCAAGTAAATGCAAAGGAGGTAAGTCTCCATTTGAGCTAAACTCTTGAAACAAAGTGGTTTGTTTTTCTTTTTTAACCCTAGTGCTTTCTTTTATTTCATTCTTTGGGATTAATATTTCAACAGGTTTGCGATCTTCAAGTTTTTTTCTTTCATTTTCAACGTACTCAATTCTTTGTTGCTCGAATTTTTTTCCAGCCCTTCTATCAAAAAAATCATTCATCTTAATGATAACTTTATTAATCAGCTGTAAACATATTTCACCAATTTTTTCACTTATAGTTAGCCATGACCAACCAGTAAAAAGACTTAGTCCAGACGCTAGACTGATCACTAAAAGTAAAAGTGATCCTATGTAACCTAAAATTCCTCTTAGCAAAGAATCTATTGATGAACCTGCCAAGCCACCTTGTATAGAAGCATAGGATGCTTGAAGGCTGATCACATGCCCAGCCTCTAACGCTGAAGATGATAAGAGAAAGACAGCAAAACCAAGATAGTTGATCCACAATACTCTTCTAGAATTTTCTGTATCTTCAATCCTCTTGTAAATTAAATTTATAGAATAAAAAAGAAGAAATACAAACCACCACGATGATAAACCAAAGAGGAAAATTAATATGTCAGATAAATAGGCACCAAATGCGCCGCCAAGATTAAAAATTTTATCTTGAGACTGAGTTGTATGTGACCATGATGGGTCTAGTGGATTATAAGTGGCCAACGTAATAGTTAAATATATACCACTAAACAAAAGGAGTAAAAAACCAATCTCTCTTAATACACGATCAATTGTTTTTTTTTCGAGCAAGGCTTGATTCAGTAAGTCGTTGGGCTTTTTTTTATTTTTTTTATTAAAAATCAATTTAATTATTCTGGGATTTGTTTAAAAAATTATATCAGTTAGTGGGTAATTTTCGGAACCATTCTGATAAATATTTGCTCTGAAAAATTTAGTCAATTAAAATGCTTACTCTTATTTAATTTAGGTCCCATTATGCATGCAAAATTAATTATTTTAGGTTCTGGTCCAGCAGGATATACATCAGCAATTTATGCCGCTCGCGCAAATTTGAAACCAGTCCTTATTACAGGAATCCAACAAGGCGGACAACTGATGACAACAACAGATGTTGACAACTGGCCTGCAGATTCCAACGGCGTATTAGGGCCAGATCTTATGTCACGATTTGAAGAGCATGCAAAAAGATTCAATACTGAAATCATTTTTGATCAAATCAATTCAGTTGATTTTAAAAATAAACCGTTCAAATTATTTGGTGATAATGACACATACACAGCAGATTCAGTAATCATCAGCACAGGAGCGTCAGCTAAATACTTAGGCCTTGATTCAGAATCAAAGTTTATGGGCAAGGGTGTGTCAGCATGTGCAACCTGTGATGGATTTTTCTATAAGAACCAGGATGTTGCTGTAGTTGGAGGTGGAAATACAGCAATTGAAGAAGCCCTTTATTTATCAAATATTGCTAATCATGTCACGCTAATTCATCGGCGTGATCAATTTCGAGCTGAAGCAATTGAGGTGGAAAAAATTTATAAAAGAGTTCAGGAAGGAAAAATAACCCTTAAAACTTTTAAGGTGCTTGATGAAGTCTTGGGAGATGATTCTGGAGTGACGGGATTAAAGCTTATTGATACTGTGAATGGCAATGTCGAAGAGATTAAAGTATCAGGTGTATTTATTGCTATTGGGCATAAGCCAAATACTGATATTTTTGCAGGTCAGTTGGAAATGGAGAATGGATACATCATTACTAATAATGGAAGAAATGGTAATTTTACCGCCACATCAATTCCAGGTATTTTTGCTGCTGGTGATGTCCAAGACCATGTTTACAGACAAGCGATTACCTCAGCAGGAACAGGTTGTATGGCAGCTTTAGATGCAGAAAGGTATCTAAGTAATAATGAGTGACAATGATCTTTTCAAGAAAGAAATAGGTGAAGTAAAACCTATAAAAAGAAAAGATACGGTTGACACTTATAGTCAGACTCCGAAACCAAAACCTATTGCTAAAAAATTTATCGAAGATGAGAAAAAAGTACTAGTTGATTCAATCAGTGATAATTTTGAATCAATAGATTATTTTTTAGCAAGGGATGAATTATTCTATATCAAAAAAAATCACTCTCCTGATATTGTAAAAAAGTTGAGAAATGGTAGTTGGGTTGTTGAAGACTCAATTGACCTGCATGGACTTACATCAGATGAAGCTAAACTTGCCCTGGTAGAATTTATCTCATACTGCAAACAAAGAGGTATTCGTTGCATCAGAATAATCCATGGAAAAGGATACAACTCAAAAAATAAAGAGCCGGTATTGAAAAATAAAGTAAAAAAGTGGTTAATCCAAAAACAAGAGGTAATATGTTTTGTTCAAGCGCCTAATCATGACGGTGGTGGTGGTGCATTACTTACTTTGCTTGAGAAGTAGTTTTAATAAGGCAAACAACTTCTGCTGCAATACCCTCTCCCCTTCCAATTGCACCCAATTTTTCCATTGTCTTTGCTTTAATATTTATGTCACCCACAGAGCACATCAAATCAGTTGAAATATTTACTTTCATTTGATTAGAAAACTTCAGAATCTTTGGAGCTTCACATATGATCGTTGCATCGATGTTTGATACTGCATATTTCATTTTCACCATCTTCTGATAAACCTCTTGCAACAAGATTCTAGAGTTAATATCTTTAAATTTCTGATCATTATCAGGAAATAGTTGCCCAATATCTCCCAAACCCATAGCTCCGATTAGAGCATCGCATATAGCATGCAAAAGGACATCTGCATCTGAATGACCCTTTAAACCCTTATTAAACGGAATATGAACCCCACCAATAATACAAGGGCGCCCCTCAACCAGAGGGTGAATATCAAAACCATGTCCAATTTTTAATTTACTCATAATATTTTACAAATCTTCTGGAAAGGTAATTTTTTTATTATCAATAGGACCCTTAATCACAACCGGCTTAAATCCTGCATATTCTACAGCTTGGGATTCATCAGTTGGATTTCCTGGAAAACTCTCTAATGCTTTCAGTAGGATATTGTATGGAAACATTTGTGGGGTATGCGCTAGCCATATTTTATTTCGATCAACTGTAGAGGTAATTTGCATGGACTCATTTACTTCCTTAACGGTATCCACACATGGAATAGCCATAATTGATCCATGGTCTGTTTTTAATGTTTCATCTATATAATGAGACAATTGCGAGCTTGTTAAATAGGGTCTTACAGCATCATGCACTATAACCCAGTCCCCTTCTCCTACCTCATGAGCAATCATCTTTAGAGCATTTTTTACTGTATCTGATCGACTGTCCCCGCCGCATAAAATAAACTCAGACTTGGAGCAGAAATTTTTTTTTAACGGAAGCAGTAAATCTAAAATAACTCGATTGACGGCAATATAAATTTTATAAATGACTTCAATATCAAAAATACGGTGAGTTTTTTCAAGAATCACTTCATCATCGATATGACATAGCTGTTTTGGAATCGTCGAGCCAAAACGTTGACCTAGGCCTGATGCAGGAATTATGGTGAAGATCTTTCTCATCACCAAATTCTAGCATGAGATTAGCGATCAATATCTGGGGAAGCGGTGATTTTATGGATAGATATATCAGCTCCGTTAAACTCAGACTCCTGATCAAGTCTTAAATTGCTAATCGAGTTAATCACTTTATAAACAATATATCCAAAAACAAAAGCAAAACTAACGCCGATTAGAGAACCCACTAATTGCGCCATAAATGAAACACCACCGAGCCCACCTAACATCTCAAGTCCAAAAATCCCAGCGGCTACACCACCCCATAAGCCACACAATCCATGCAGAGGCCAAACGCCGAGCACGTCATCAATCTTCCACTTATTTTGTGTCATGTTGAAAGTCACAACAAACAACGCACCTGCAACACCTCCTGTTATCAAGGCACCAATAGGGTGAAATAAATCAGAACCTGCACAGACAGCAACAAGCCCAGCTAAAGGACCGTTATACAAAAACCCGGGGTCATTTTTTCCAACAAACAACGCTGCCAAAGTACCTCCTACCATAGCCATCAAGGAATTAACAGCAACAAGTCCTGATACACCCGACAACTCTTGCGCGGACATCACGTTAAATCCAAACCAACCAACTGTAAGTATCCATGAACCAAGCGCTAGAAAAGGTATACTTGATGGAGGAAAGGCAACCAAAGAGCCATCCTTTTTATACCTTCCGTATCTAGAACCAAGAATTAAAACTGCAGCTAGTGCTAACCAACCCCCAAAGCCATGAACAACGATAGAGCCGGCAAAGTCATGAAACTCATAACCAAAAATTGCTTCAAACATAGATTGAATAGAAAAATTGCCATTCCACACGATCCCCTCAAATGTTGGGTAAATAAAACCAACGATAACGAAAGAAGCGATTAATTGTGGTTTAAAACATGCCCTCTCAGCAATACCACCAGAAACAATAGCAGGTATAGCAGCAGCAAAAGTAAGCAAAAAGAAAAATTTAACTAATTCATAGGCACTTTTTTCTGAGATAGCTGCAGCGGAGTCAAAAAAATTCAACCCATACGCTAAAGAGTACCCAATAAAAAAATAGGCAATAGTTGACATTGCAAAGTCAGCAATAATTTTAGCGAGAGCATTCACCTGATTTTTTTCCCTTACAGTGCCTACTTCTAAAAAAGCAAATCCTGCATGCATTGCCAAAACCATTATTGCACCTAACAGCACAAACAAAACATTACTTTGATCAACTAGATTTTCCATTACTGATACCTGTAAAAATTAATAAAAGATAAACATTACCTTTTGATAAGATAAAATAAAAACTAAACAATCCTAATATCCATATGGTGCACAATATTAAAACATTTAAATTACATTTTTGTAATATTTTGGTGCAATTTTGAATACATTATTTTTCATTTTATTAATTTCAGGTCTAATATTTTTTATTGACAGTTTAGCAAAGCAAGAAAAAGCAAAAAAATATGCAAAAAAACTAGTGTCCGACTTTAATCTTCAGTTCTTGGATGATTCAATATACTGTGGAAAGATATCGATCGTACAAGGCAGTAAATACCCTTTTAATATTCAACGAAAATATTACTTTTATGCCTCACCATTTAACGACAGAAAACTTGCCTGTAATTTAGTCATGATCGGTTCAGATATGACCGATTGGTATATCGAGCCTTACAGTGAGAGATAATCTCTACATTGGTCGATTTGCCCCTAGCCCCTCAGGCAAGCTTCACATTGGCTCTTTTTTGAGTGCGATTACCAGTTACATTGATGCAAAACATAACAATGGGTTATGGAAACTAAGAATCGATGACATTGATTCTGAGCGGTCAAAAAAAATTTACTCAGAAAGCATAATAAAAATTTTAAAAGATTTTCTTTTAGACCCTGATGAGATCTATTATCAGAGTGATCATCTGAATGACTATATTAACTATCTAGATCGCATTCCAAAAGAAAAAACTTATTTTTGTGAATGTACACGGAAAATTATTAGCGCATTGCCTCAACACGACATCGGTGCAATTTATGATGGACGCTGTTTAAATAAAAATCTATACCAAGGAGCATTGCGGATACAAATGAAAAAAATAAATTTTTCATTTAATGACCTAAACCTGGGCTTGATTGAATTGGATAAAACATTCGTAAGTGACTTTATAGTTAGAGGGAAAAATCAATTTGCCTATGTCTTTTGTTGTGTCATTGATGACTATTTGCAAGAAGTAAATACCGTTGTAAGAGGCTCAGACCTTGTCTTTCAAACATTTCAACAACGCTATCTTCAAGAGCTTTTTTCATTTCCATTATTATCTTACTTTCATCATCCTGTTTTGTATGACGAGGTAAGAAAAATTAGCAAAAGTGATCAGGATGAAGAGATCCATCCTGATAACCGAACTGAAATTTTAATGAAGATATTAAAAATACTGAACCAAAAAATCAACCCAAATATTAACAGCTATAAATCAATTCTAGAACATGCGATTGAAAGCTGGGATATTAAGGCCATTCCTAAATCCACCAAAATCAACCTTGATTAAAAGTCTCTGATCCAAGTTACTTTGGCATTCAACGGCATACCCACCATAATGTTATCCTCATTATGAGCTGAAGAGTAATAAGTCTTATCTAGTAAGTTTTCGATATTAAACTGAACTCTGGTCTTTTCATCGATTCTGGCATAAGCTGCTGCATCCATCCTAGTCCAGCCAGGAATTGTCACACTCGTGGAGCTGGTCGGCGTGGCCGCATACATTTCACCCCGTCCGATCATGCCGATTGCAGCAGACCATGTAGAGTTAAATTCATATTTATTCCATATCGAAAAACTATGACTAGCCACATTACCCAGATCTGTACCCTTAGAGATTGCACTTGAACCGACACCCTGATCTTTCGTGATTTCAGCGTTGACATAGTTATAACCAGCCAGGACAGAATATTGATCAGTTAAATTCCCATTCAGCGTCAGCTCTATACCTCTTGACCTTTGACCGTCAACAATTATTTTTTTAGTTACATCATCCGGGTCGGCGATTTGCATCCTTTCACGTTCTAACTGATAAAGGGCAAATGTACCAAAGAGTTGTTCATGAAATTGAATCTTTGTCCCTACTTCATAATTCACAAATTTTTCAGGATCCTGATTGACATTGTCGTTACTGATACCATCTAACTGATCACCATTCCTTGGCTGATAGGCATTACTATATGAAACGTAATAAGAAATACTCTCGTTAGGCTTGAAAATATATCCGATACGGCTGGACAACATGTTGTCTTTGATATTAAATTTTGCAGAATCCTTGACGTTGTTAAAGTCTGTCTCGTAATGATCTTTTCTAAAGCCCAAAACGAACTGATGCTGTTCGTTAATTTTGATTTGATCTTGAATATAGGCAGACGAGTAACGAATATCTGTTTTTTTATCCCGATCGTAAGTATTGAAGCTCCATCCAGACCCAACCGGGTTATGGATAGAGACCGTTTGATTAGCTGCAGTCAATCGATACCTTCTATTATCTTGGCTTCCAACCTCTATCCCGGTTAAGAGTGTGTGCTCAAGACCTCCCATTTCAAAGTTCCAAGTCACATCAGTCTGATTAAAGAAATTCTGTCTTTGTGTGTTGTCGTAATATCCCTTTAGAGTCAGAGTGTCAGATGAGCTCACTGAACTTCCTGCGTACACGTTTTGATAATATTTATCGTAATCGGTGTATCGGGTGGTATTCTTAATATTCACATTATCAGAAAAATTATGTTCGATATTAAAGAATGTTGAGTTCACACTGACCTCGTTAGGGCTGGCACTTGCTGCACCATAATATGTGCCTCGATTCCCATTGTAAGGTCGCCCATTCTGTGATGGGATGCCCCTGTAACCAATCCTCTGGTCATGAAAATATTCCCTACCAAACTTAATGGTTGTTTTATCATCAAGTAAAAATGTAAATACAGGGTTGATGCCTTGTTTCTCATAATTGACTCCACTTATAAAAGAGTCACCCTTGTCTACCAAAACATTAAGTCTTACTGCAAAGCGATCTGTTATTTTTCTATTGATGTCTAATGTGGCTCGTTTAGAATCAAAACTTCCAAGCTGTAACGCATAGCTATTAATATCACTAAATAATGCTTGCTTGCTGACTCGGTTGACAATACCACCACTACCACCCTTGCCGAACAAGATGCCATTAGCTCCCATGAGAACATCAACTCGTTCTATATTGTAAAGATCTCTATAGTATTCTGCATCATCCTTAACCCCGTCTAGAAATATATCTGCCGTGGTTTTATTTCCTCTAATTATAAAGGCATCACGATTACCCTCTCCTTGATCAAGATCTATTCCTGGAGCATAAGTTATCGATTGACCCAGGCTGGTGGCCTGCTGATCTTTTAATTGCTCTTGATTAATCACGTTGACTGACTGAGGCAGGTCAATTAATTTTGTATTCGTCTTTGTTGCAGTCACCGAATAAGAATTCGAATACTTGCTGATAGGAGCAGTCACGTCAATACTCTGCAGACCAAGATCACCGGCAAATAAGGTTGATGAGACAAGCATTGAAATAATGAAAACTTTAATGAGTATAACTTTGTTCATAATTAAATCATAAATGAGAATGATTCTCATTCTAAATAAGAATGATTCTCATTACAAGTAAAATATTTAATCATATATGTTGGTATAATCTGACCATGAAATCAGACCTCATTACCAGATTTATCATTAATAATTCCTCTATTCGAGGCAATATTATTCGTATAAAAAACAGCTTAGGTGAGTTAAAAAAATCATTAACTATTCCAGAACAACTAACATCCCCATTTAATGAAATCATTACGGTTTGTCCTATGCTAGCCGCAACACTAAAGTTCGAAGGAGGTTTAATTCTTCAAATACAGGGGAAAAAGTCCTTAAAACTAATCATCGCAGAGTCCGATAATGATTTTAAAATCCGTGGAACCATCAAACTATCAGAACATACAAATGAATCTTTTCAGGATTTGATTCAAGATGCAATTGTGGCTCTAACTGTAATTCACAAAGATCAAAAAACACCCTATCAGGGAATTATCGAAGTGGGGTCAGGTGAGATCAAGGCCATGATTGAGCATTACCTAACCCAATCCATGCAGATCAAAAGTAAAGTATTTTTTCACCAAACAAAAAATGAAAGTTTTGGCGTATTATTTCAAGAACTTCCTTATGAAAATGAAGAGCAAAAAGTAATTACAGAGTCCCTATGGAATGATATTGATCTTATAAATTCGAATGCTTTATCTGACGGACCTGAACAGTTTTTAAAAAATATTTTTACTCAAAATGATGTGCAAATATTTGAGGAACATGCCGTTCAGTATGAATGTTCATGCAATCAGGAGAAAATTTATAAAACGATCAGCTTAATCCAAGAAAATGAAATCTACTCCTCAATAAAAGATGATTGCATCGAGATGGTCTGCGAATATTGTCATAAAAAATATACCGTTACTAAAGAAGAGATTGATATTATTTTTAATAAAAATCAGCGCTTAAATTGATTCGAAAATTGGTAGCCAATTATTGATGCCGATACTGCAACATTAAGCGACTCCACACCATTCATCATCGGTAACGAAATTTTGTCATATTTAATACTTTGAAGGTTTGTTGAAATTCCTTGCCCTTCACTTCCTAAAATAAGTATTGTTTTAAGCGCAAAGTTGTAATCAAAAACATTTTGTCCATTCAAATCTGCTACAACAAAAGAAAAATCATGTGAGATAAGGCTATCGATATGAGTATTTTGGTATATTGGAAGCTGAAACTGAAAGCCTTGGCTCGCCCTAAGAGTTTTGGGTGACCAAGGGTCAGCACATTGTTCTGATAAAAAAATTCCTTTATGTCCTAGGGCCTGTGAGGTTCTTAAGATGGTTCCAAGATTTCCTGGATCCTGTACCCTATCCAAAAAAAGATACATACCATCATCAAAATGATTTGGGTATGCAGCACATTCAGAAATCTCAATTAACGCCAGAATTCCAGTTGGTGTTTTTAATTCAGATATATTATTAAAAAAATTATCGGGCAGGATATAAATTTTCTCTTGCCATTCCTCTTTATAATATTCGGGCCAATTTTTATTAAATGATTCGGAACAAAATAATGCTAAAAAATCATTTTTTCCATCAAGATAAGCTTCTACTAAATGCGGTCCCTCAATAATTGTCAAATTATTTTCCTGCCTATATGACCTATTCAATTGAATTTTTCTTAACTGCTTTAAGCGGATATTATCTTTAGAAGTTATAAATTGCATATATTTTAATACTAGTAATTAATATTTTTTACCTCAAAACCCATGTCTTTAAAAAAGTTTAAAACACCTGAAAAGCCAGCCAAGTGAGATGCTCCAATTGCTACAAAAACATTATCTTTTTTCATTGCCTCATATATTTGTTGATTAAAAATATGATTTCGGTCGACTAGGATTTTTTGTTTGATTTTATTCCATAAAATGTCAGTCATGATTTCAGATGTCATAGATTCATTCATATTCATAATATGATCTAAGTCACCATCCATGTACACCCGAATCAACTTTTCATAATTTTCTTCTTTAACTTCCATCGGTCTCATTAATGAATTCTTTAGTAACAAAATTTGTTCTTCGTCAGTTAAAAAATCCAATGCGGAAAAATGATCACTTGTAGGCATCAGTCCTCTGGTAGGAATTCCAAAATCTTCAGCATATCTTTTTAATAAATTATCTTGATTAAATGGCGTTGAAGGTCTGGGTGAGTCTAATATAAATGCCAACAACCATGGCTTCATTGAAGCAATCCGATCAAAAAACATCACATGATAATCTGATAACTTTTTCAAGCTATCTAACTCTTCCTCACTGAGCTGATCAATAAAATTAATATTGGATTGAATATGCTTTGGATCAGAGAGTTCATCGGTCTCCATTAAAAATAGGCTTGAGTTTTTGATAGATGTTAATAAATTTGCATTAAACGAAGTAATTCTAATGTCATCAGAATGAAAGGTGCCAAAAATAAAATGTGTTCTTCCTTCATGATCAGTCAGTTCATATAAAGTTGTATTAGCAAAAACTTGATTGCTAAAAAACCAACAAAGCGCTATTAGGAGTTTGATTAATACATTAATGTGATTCATTCATTTATTATAAACAGCATGGAGAATAAAATTTTATTAATTAGAGAACCATCTGATTTTTGCAAGATTGATTTTACCAACATTCCAGACGACGGCCTGGTTGGTATTTCTGAGGATTTGGATGTTAATCTTATTCTATCCTCTTATAAATATGGAATTTTTCCTTGGTTTAACCAAAGTGAGCCTATCCTCTGGTGGTCACCAAACCCTCGACAGGTGTTATTTATTGAAAAGTACAAACCATCTAAAACATTGCTCAAAGAAATAAAGAAAAATAAATTTAAATTTCATATTAATAAAAATTTTTCGGCTGTTATTCATGCTTGTAAAAATATGCAAAGAAATCAAATAGGGACTTGGATAGACTCAAGAATCATCGCCAGCTATACAAAGCTTCATCAAATGGGATATACCCATTCTTTTGAGGTTTATAATTTGGAGAATGCTTTAGTTGGTGGGATATATGGAATGCTCACCAAAACTGCGTTTTTTGGAGAATCAATGTTTCATTTTGAAAATAATGCATCTAAAGTTTGTTTTTATTATTTATGTAGATGGCTCAAAGATAAAGGGATTGGGGTCATTGATGCCCAAGTCAAATCCGAGCATATTTCTCAATGGGGTGGTGAGCTCATATCACGAGATAAATTTATGGATATAATAATGTGATGAGCGTTCCAGAGAATAAAGAATTCAAAAAAATTCAATTTTATTTAACTGCAAATTACAATTGTGGTTATCTACCGGAAAAAAAAGCACAATCTATCGTTGCCTCGCCCTACCAAGAAGTAAATCAAAATGAATTTGACAATCTAATCACGATTGGTTTTAGAAGAAGTGGAAATCACGTCTATAAGCCCCACTGTCATAATTGTGAGGCTTGCACTCCTATTCGATTGGACGTTTATCAATTCAAACGAAATAGATCTCAGGAAAGATGTTTTAAGAAAAATAATTTAAGAATAATTGAAGAAAATCTAGATTACTCAGAAGAAGATTTCCTCCTATATTCAAGATATCAAAAAATACGACATAACGACCTATCTTCTTCTCTTGAAGATCAAAAGGAAGAATATAAAAACTTTCTTCTTACCAGTAATTTCATATCAAAAAGAATAAAGTTTTTTCATGATGAAGAATTGCTTATGGTAAGTATTGTGGATTATCTCAATGATGGCATTTCTGCAGTTTACACGTTCTATGATCAAGATTGCTTGAATCAAGGTTTAGGAACCTATTCAATACTCTGGCTGATAGAAAAATGTAAGAGAGAAAGTTTGCCGTATCTTTATCTAGGATACTGGATCAAGGAAAATGATAAAATGAATTATAAAACTAAGTTTAAGCCGTTTGAGCTTTTTGAAGATAAACAGTGGAAAATTTTTAATGAATAAAATTTGTATTATTGGTCTTGGGCTGCTTGGTGGATCCATAGGCAAGGAATGTATTTCAAAAAATCTAGCAAAACAGGTGGTTGGTTTTGGTCGTAAATATGAATCTTTAAAGAAAGCAAAGCAATTAGGTCTAGTACATGAAATTTCAGAAAGTTTTGAGGATTTAAAACAAGCTGATTTAATAATCATTGCCACTCCTGTTAAACAATACAGCTCTATATTTAAAAAAATAAATCCATATTTATCCACTACTACATTAATTACAGATGTGGGCAGTACCAAAAAAAATGTACTAAAGGATGCAAGCCATCTGCTAAATGAACACTATCAAAAATTTATTGGTTCTCACCCTATCGCCGGTTCAGAAAAACATGGACCTGATGCGGCACAACTTGGGCTTTTTAAAAATAAAAATATCATCATCACACCACATGAAAAAAATACCAATGAAGATATCGATTTTATTATTAATTTTTGGAATTCATTGGAAGGCATTTCATTAATCATGGACGCTATGAAACATGATGAAATTTTCTCAACTGTCAGCCATCTTCCGCATGCATTAGCAATGATTTTTATGAGCATGTTAAATAATAAAGATAACAAGGATGAGTTGTTAAGATTTGCGGCTAGCGGCTTTCGTGACTTCACAAGAATCGCCGCAAGCTCGCCAGAAATGTGGAGGGATATCTTTATTGATAATAAAGAGGCTTGTTTAAAAGATTTAAATGAATTTAAACAACAGATTGAAAAATTTGAATCTATCATTACCAATGAGGATGATTTAGAACAATACCTTCAACATGCAAGCATTCTAAGAAGCAATTGGAATGAATAAAAATTTATCTCTTAAATTAGCTCCTAAATCAAAAATTAATGGCGTGATAAAGCCGCCTGGATCAAAAAGCATTACTAATAGATTACTTCTTCTGAGTAGTCTTTGTAATCAAAATATTTCATTGACTAATCATCTTATTTCCGACGATTCAAAATACATGATTAAAGCTCTCGAAGACTTGGGGGTGTCAATCAGCCAAGATACGAAAGACAAGATTACAATTTTTGGAGATCCAAAAAAATTTAATAATTCAGCTGATCTTTTTCTTGGAAACGCAGGGACGGCATATAGACCTCTCTGTGCTTTATTGTCTATTTTGGGTGGAAATTATCGACTTGATGGAGTTGAAAGAATGCATGAAAGACCCATCAAAGATTTAGTCGATAGCTTATCAAGCATTGGTGCAGATATTAAATATCTAAAAAATATAGGTTACCCTCCCGTTCAGATTTCTGATTTTAAATTTAGCGGCTCAACAAATATATCCATTAAAGGGAGTGTCTCCAGTCAATTCCTCACCAGTCTTTTAATGGCTGTTCCATTGCTTGGGAAAGATTTTAAATTAAATATAGATGGAGAGTTAATTTCAAAACCTTATGTTGACATCACTCTAAAGCTTCTCAAACTATTTAATGTCAATTACATTAATCATAATTATTCAAGTTTTGAATTCAATTGCAATAACAATTCAAAGCTATATTCATTAGATAGGCAATCAATTGATATTGAGCCTGATGCATCCTCAGCTAGTTATTTCTTTGCAGCAGCGGCCTTAAGCGGCAATGTCAGGGTCGAAGGTCTTAATAAAGAGTCTATTCAGGGTGATATTCAATTCTTAGATGTATTAGCTAAAATGGGTGCTGATATTACTTACAATAATAATTCTATAGATGTGAACAAAGCTACTAAACTTGTTGGAGGTCAATTTGACTGTATAGCGATTCCAGATGCTGCTATGACTCTGGCCACAATGGGATTATTTACCAACTCACCTGTTGAGTTATTTAATATTAACAGCTGGAAGGTCAAGGAAACGGATCGAATTATAGCCATGGAGAATGAGCTAAGAAAATTTGGAGCAACTGTGACCTCAACAGACAATTCATTAAAGATAACTCCTCCAAAGAAAATTTTAGATAATGTTTCAGTTCATACTTATGATGATCATAGAATTGCGATGTGTTTTTCACTTGTATGTTTAGCAAATAAATCAGTTGAAATTCAAGATCCAGAATGTGTAAATAAAACATATCCAAATTTCTTTAATGATTTTTTGAAATTATTATCATGAATCTCATAACTATTGATGGCCCTGCAGGATCAGGAAAAGGAACTATTGCAAAGCAACTTTCCGAAGTATTAAAGTTAAACTATTTAGATTCTGGTGCCATTTATAGAATCCTTGGACTTCATTTGATAGAGAATAATATTCCAATTGATAATGAAGATCTAATTAAAAAAAGTATCGAAAAAGCAAATATTCAATTTTCAGGACACAAAATATCTTTAAATAATCGTGACGTGACTGATGAAATTAGAACTGAGTCAATTGCTAAAATAGCTTCATTAATTGCTGCCAACAAGACTGTTAGGGAAAGTATTCTAGATTTACAAAGATCATTCTTAAAAAAACCTGGATTAGTCGCTGAGGGAAGAGATATGGGAACTGTTGTATTTCCTGAAGCAAAAAATAAGTTTTTTCTCACTGCGTCAGTTCAAGAAAGAGCTGATCGGAGATATAAACAGTTGATTTCTAAAGGTTTTGATGTTAGTATTCTCGACCTTGTAGTAGAAATACAAGAACGAGATTTTCGTGATATCAATAGAACTATATCACCATTGGTTCCTGCAGCAAAC
This sequence comes from Methylophilaceae bacterium LSUCC0665, assembly GCA_024919215.1. Classification (GTDB taxonomy): domain Bacteria; phylum Pseudomonadota; class Gammaproteobacteria; order Burkholderiales; family Methylophilaceae; genus BACL14. The sequence goes on from CP103437.1 coordinate 836,891, forward strand.
GCAGTGATTATTGATACAACAAAATTATCTCCTAGCCAAGTTGTTGAATTTATACTTGGCAACATTTGAGTTCTTCATAGCACCAAACTATGGAGTTTGATTAATAACCCCATTGCTAGATGGGAATTGGATATTTTAATGACAACTTTAACTAAAACAACAGAAATAAAGAATAACGAAAATTTTGCAGCAATGCTTGAAGAAAGTCTTGCCCTCAAAGAAATGCGCCAGGGAGAGATTATTACGGCTGAAGTCGTATCAATTGACTCAGATGTGGTTATTGTTAATGCAGGATTAAAATCAGAGAGCTTTATTAAAGCTGATGAATTTTACAATGATAAAAGAGAAGTTGAAGTTGCAGTTGGTGACTTTGTAAAAGTGGCTATTGAAAAACTTGAAGATGGATATGGTTCTACAATTCTTTCTCGAGACAGAGCAAAAAAAATACAAGCCTGGGAAGACTTAGAGAATGCAATGAATGATAAGACTACAGTATCAGGTTTTGTCAGCTCAAGAGTTAAAGGTGGGCTAAGAGTTTCAGTTAAAGGAATTACTGCATTCTTACCTGGATCATTAGTTGATTCTAGGCCAGTAAAAGATACGTCACCATACGAAAATAAAGAAACTGAATTAAAAGTTATTAAGATCGATAAAAAAAGAAATAATATTGTCGTCTCAAGAAAAGCAGTCCTAGAAGAACAAATGGGAGCTGACCGTGAATCGATTATTGAATCACTCGCTGAAGGCGCAACTGTTAAAGGAATTATTAAAAATATTACCGATTATGGTGCATTTGTAGATTTAGGTGGTATCGATGGATTACTCCATATTACCGATCTTGCATGGAAAAGAATTAAACATCCATCTGAGGTTTTAAATGTAGGTGATGAAATCGAAGCCAAGGTCTTAAAATATGATCAAGATAAAAATAGAGTTTCACTGGGCTTAAAACAACTTGGCGATGATCCATGGGTTGGTTTAGAAAGACGATACCCAGTAGCAACTAGAATGTTTGGTAAAGTTTCAAATCTCACAGATTATGGTGCGTTCGTTGAAATTGAAACTGGCATAGAAGGACTAGTTCATGTTTCTGAAATGGATTGGACAAATAAGAATATTCATCCAACAAAAGTTGTAAACCTCGGGGATGAGGTTGAAGTAATGATTCTTGAAGTTGATGAAAGCAAAAGAAGATTATCGCTTGGTATCAAACAATGTAAAGAGAATCCTTGGCAAGCTTTTGAAAATGGTCACAAACAAGGTGAAACAATCAAAGGATCGATAAAATCAATTACTGACTTTGGTATATTCATTGGGCTAGATGGAGGTATTGACGGACTTATTCATCTTTCAGATATATCTGCAACCGAATCAAATGAAGAAGCTGTGAAAAAGTATAAAAAAGGTGACGAAGTTGAAGCAAAAATACTTGCTATTGATGTAGACAAAGAAAGAATATCGCTTGGTATCAAGCAACTTTCAGATGACTATACTGAAGAAGCGATAGATGATGGTTCTTCGTCTGGCAAAAAAGAGACAAAAAAAGCTAAAACAAGTGTCGAAAAAGAACCGGAAAATGCTGGCACCACCAATCTTGGAGCTCTTTTAAAAGCAAAGATGAGTGATGCGACAGATAAGGAATAATTTATTTAAACAATGACACGATCAGAACTTATTGAAAAGTTATCTGCACAATTTCAGCATCTTCTTCAAAAAGATGCTGAGTTGGTTGTGAAGAATATATTGGATTCAATGTCAAAAACACTGAACAATGGCAAAAGAATTGAAATTAGAGGTTTCGGTAGCTTTTCATTAAATAAAAGACCTGCAAGAATCGGTAGAAATCCCAAAACAGGTGAAAAAGTTCATATCAGTGAAAAACTTGTCCCCCATTTCAAAGCTGGAAAAGAGCTGAGATCTCGTGTTGATAAGTAACTTTTAAAGTATACTTTTTATAATATTTTCTTTCTTAATTAGATATGGTTGAATTTGAGCTTTGGTGGCTTTTGCTTATCCCATTTTTTTTTGGACTGGGATGGATTGCTGCTCGAATTGATATTAAGCACATAATATCTGAAACCACCGATTTACCCGCCTCTTACTTCAAAGGTCTTAATTACATCCTCTTTCAAGATTATGAAAAAGCATCCGAATGTTTTTCTGACGCAATCAGAATAAAACCAGACTCCCTTGAGCTGCATTTCATTTTAGGCAACATATTTCGAAAACTTGGAAAAATTGATCAAGCAATTAATCTTCACAATAAATTATTAGACCAGAAAGAGTTAACGCCACAACAAATTGAATCTGTTAAAGCTGAGCTTATGCAAGATTATTTTACAGCCGGATTTTATGACCGATGCGAAACAATTTCAACAGAAATTTTAAATGAACAATATCAAGAATTTAAATTAAAAATTTTGTTAGATATATCCATTAAACAAAGAAATTGGGAATCTGCCATTAAATATGGCAAAGAAGTTGAACAAAATTTTGGTACTTCTTACAGATTACAGATTAGTCATTTTTTATGTGAACTAGCTTTAGATAAAATAATTATTGAAAAAAAAGACCAAGCAATAAAACATCTCGAACAAGCGTTGGATATTTACAAAAATTCAACCCGAGCAAATATTATTCTTGGCGAGTTGGAATTTGAAAAACAAAACTACAAGTCTGCAATAGAAATTTGGAAAAGAATCGAACTACAAAAACCTACTGAATTTATCTTAATAGCAGCGAAATTTTTAGAATGTTATGAAAAGCTAAACAAACAGAATGAATGTTTATCTTTCCTTTCACATTTAAGAGAGAGTTACGGAATAAACCAAATAGATTCGGTGATCTTTAATTTTATTCTCCAAAAAGAAGGGCCAAAAAATGCTGAAGAATTTGCCAAAAATAATTTAATTAAAAAACCATCTATTGAAGTACTAGATCAGTTATTTAGTGCAAAGTCTCTAAGTGATGATAATGATAGTGATACTAAAATGATACAACAGGTGATTAAAAATAGTATTGGTACTAAACTATTTCACATATGTAATCATTGTGGTTTTAAGGCTAAACAACATCATTGGCAATGCCCAGCCTGTAACTCTTGGGAAACAATTTCCAACGAACTAAAAGATATTAGCAAATAATGGATAACTCCAAAATTATTGTAGCTCTTGATTTCGAATCTCTAAAAGAAACTGAAGATTTTCTAAAAAAGGTCAAAGGTCAAAATTGCAGAGTAAAAGTTGGTAAGGAGCTTTTTACTAACGAGGGGCCAAATGTTATCAAATTAATACAACAATATGGATTTGAAATTTTTTTAGATTTGAAATTCCATGATATTCCAAATACGGTATCAAGAGCTATTAAAGCAAGCTGCAATTTAGGTGTCTGGATGGTTAATGTGCATGCATCAGGTGGAAAACAAATGTTGCTTGCTGCAAGAGAGGCTGTAGACTCCTCTTCAAACAAACCTATTTTAATTGCTGTCACAATTCTTACTAGCTATGATAATTCTTCCTACCAAGAATTAGGTTTTAAAAATAATTTACTTGACCAAATTGCTTATCTAACCACACTATCTGAAAATTCTGGAATGGATGGAATCGTCTGTTCAGCAAATGATATTTGCTCAATTAAACCTTTAGTAAAAGAAAAATTTCAATTTGTAACGCCAGGGATAAGGCTTGCGAATAGTAATGATGATCAAAAGAGAGTGACAACTCCAGAAGATGCCATAACACAAGGATCTAATTATCTTGTGATCGGCAGACCTATTACTTCAAGCGAGGATCCTGCGGCTTTAATCGAGAAGATTAATCAAAAAATCAATTAGTTTTATTTGATTTTCATACCAGCCTGAGCACCATCATCAGCTAATAAAATAAACGGTCCTTCGTTACTGTCTGATGCGGCAAGAATCATTCCTTCTGAAACTCCAAACTTCATTTTTCTAGGTGCAAGATTAGCAACAAAGCTTACTTTCTTGCCAATTAAAGACTCTGGATTGTATTTGGATTTTATTCCAGCAAATACATTTTTCTTACCTAACTTCCCAACATTTAAAGTTACATGCAATAATTTATCAGCGCCATCTACATGACTTGCTTGAATCACTTCTGCCACACGAAGATCTATTTTATTAAAATCATCAATAGAAATATGATTTTCTTTGTCATGCTCTTTTTTTATGCTATTTGTGTTGTCCATTTTTTTATTATTTTCAATTAATTTAACTAAATTATCTTTATCAAGTCTTTGATATAAATGATTATATTTATTGATTTTTTTAATATTATCTTTAACTTGCTCAAAACTATTAAAATCAGTCTCATTAAATAAACTGGCTACTTCTTGAGATAAATTTGGAAGGATTGGAGAAAGATAAATTATTGAATTTCTAAAAACAATTGCAGATGTTGTAAGAATATTATGAAGCTGTTCGCTATTCTGTTGATAGTCTTTTGCTAAACTCCAAGGTTGCTCATCGCTTATTAATTCATTTATCTCTTCAACTAATGTGAAAACTTTTCTAACTAATTGGCTATACAACCGCGACTCATACAAAACCACTATTTCATTTTTAAGTTCGATCGATTTTGATACCAACTGTGAATATTTACTATCTGATGGTAATTGACCTATTAACCTAATTTTTCCATTAAATAATTTATGAATAAATCCGAATGTTCTGCTTGGAATATTCACCAACTTTCCTACTAAATCAGAGTTTACTTTTGACATTAAATCATCTAAATTCAAATCTATATCAGACATTGAGTCATTTAACTTAGATGCAAAATAATATCTCAAAAATTCTGGCTCATGAATGTTGTCTAAAAAACTTCTAGCAGTAATGAACGTGCCTCTAGATTTAGACATTTTTTCACCATTGACTGTTAAAAAACCATGCGCAAAAATTTTCGTAGGCTTTCTGTAACCAGAGAAATGTAATGTTGCTGGCCAAAATAATGCATGAAAATACAATATATCTTTTCCAATAAAATGATAAAGCTCTGTTGAACTATCGGATGACCAAAAATCATCAAAATTAATTTTTCCTTTTTGATCAATTAGGTTTTTAAAACTGGCCATATATCCAATAGGTGCATCCAGCCAAACATAAAAATATTTATCTGTTTCACCAGGAATCAAAAAACCAAAATATGGCTTATCTCTTGTTATATCCCAATCTTGTAATCCGGATTTAAACCATTCTTGGATTTTATTCTCTGCTTCAGGTTGTAACGTTCCAGATGCCGTCCAATCTTTTAAAAATTGTTCGCATTCAGATAAATTAAAAAAGTAATGTTTTGTTTTTTTCTTTACTGGAGTAGAGCCGGATAATGATGAGTAAGGTTTAATCAAATCTGTTGGTGAATAAGTAGCTCCACAAGCTTCGCAAGAATCGCCATATTGATCTTTTGCATTACATTTTGGGCATTCCCCTTTAATAAACCTGTCTGGAAGAAACATTTGTTTATCATCATCAAAATACTGCTCTATCTCTTTAGTAGAAATTTTTTTATTTTTTTCTAAAGATTTAAAAATTTCCTCAGAAAATAGTTTATTTTCTTCTGAATCAGTTGTATAAAAATTATCAAAATTCACATAAAAGTCTGCAAAATCCTTGGCATGTTCTTTATGAACATCAGCAATCAATTGCTTTGGAGTGATCCCTTCATTTTGCGCCTTAATCATGATCGGTGTTCCATGCGTGTCATCAGCACACACATAAAAAACTTCATGGCCATTCATTTTTTGAAATCTTGACCAAATATCTGTTTGAATATATTCAACCAGGTGTCCAAGATGTATACTCCCATTAGCGTAAGGAAGTGCAGATGTAATTAAAATTCTTCGCATGTAAACTTTATAAAAAAATAATGATCGTATTCTAACAAATAATTATCAATTCAACCGAAATATAGTGCAATGGAAAATATAAAAGATTTACTAGAAAAAATTTTTGATGAACACAATCAAGTCAAACCTTTTCTTAAAAAAAATATAACTGTAGATGAAGCTGAAGATCAGTTAAATATAACTATTAAGGTAGGTTTTACATTCAAAAATCTTGAGCAGAATTATAAAAACAAGATTACTGAATGCTTAGGCAACATAGAAAAAAAAATCAATATTTCACTTGAGTTGGATGTAGTCAGTCACAAAACCCAAGGGACAACGGAAAGCATCAAAAATGTAAAGAATATTATTGCAGTTGCTTCTGGTAAAGGCGGTGTTGGGAAATCAACCGTTGCATGTAATCTTGCAATTGCATTGCATCAATTGGGTGCAAGAGTTGGCATTCTGGATGCTGATATTTATGGGCCAAGTCAACCATTAATGTTTGGCGCTAATAAAAAACCAGAATCACGAGATGGAAAAAGCATGGAGCCTATAGTTTCACATGGCATTCAAACCATGTCCATAGGTTATCTTGTCGACCCAGATACTCCTATTGTATGGAGAGGGCCTATGGTTACTAATACCTTGCAACAACTCCTTAATGAGACAAATTGGGATAATTTAGATTACTTAATAATTGATTTACCCCCAGGCACAGGAGACACTCAACTTACACTAGCTCAAAAAGTTCCTGTGACAGGCTCTGTCATTGTCACCACTCCCCAAGATGTAGCTTTAATAGATGCGCAAAAAGGTATTGGTATGTTTGAAAAAGTAAATATTCCAAACATTGGTCTGGTGGAAAATATGGCTGTTTTTGAATGTCCAAATTGTGGTCATCATGAGCATATTTTTGGTGAAGATGGAGGGAAAAATTTGGCTGCTAAAAATAATATTTTATTACTGGGTTCGATACCACTAAACGCGATGATTCAGAAGAGAATGGACTCAGGAGTGCCTCCATTGTTAGACAATGAAAATCCATCCATAAATGACGCATTCTTATCAATCGCTGAAAAAGTGAGTATCAAAATTGCCCAAATGAAAGAAAATTTTAAAGATAAATTTCCTAAAATTATAATTCAAAAAAGTTAATCAAAATTACAGTAAATATCGATAAGATTATCGGACATAATTTTTGAAGCAGGAATCCCCTCTCCTTGTTTCCATGCATTAACTGGCTCTATCTTTCCATGACCTGTCACTATAAAAAATATTTTTTCAGCTTTTAAAAATGCTTTAGGAGTCATTGAAACTCTATCTGAAGGGGGTTTGGGTGCATTCGATACTGGAACGACATTCAATTGGTTATCCCAGCAATGCTCAGGAAATAGGCTCGCGGTATGTCCATCTTCTCCCAGACCCAATAGGACAAGATCAAATCGATTCACCTTATCAACAATAGTGTTGTATTCATTAGCAGCTTCTTTAGATCCTTTTTCGCTATTAATGGGAAAAAATTTTGGTTTTAAATCCTCTGGCAGATGATCAATGAATGATCGCTTTATCATTAAACTGTTTCTACCTTCATCGTCTACTGGAAGGCATCTTTCATCGCCAACATATAATTCCCAGTTACTGAAATTTTGATTTTGAATATTGAGAAATGATTTATATAACCTTTCAGGGGTTGATCCGCCAGCCATCACAATTTTAAAATTTCCATTTTTCTTTATTGCATTATTTGAAATATCTACAATGTCTTGAAGTAATATTGATTCAAGCTCATTTTTGTCTGCGAATTCTTTCCAGTTAAGTTTTTGATGCATATTGATTTTTATATTATTTGAGGGATTAAAAACTATCAGACTATCTCATCGTTTGGTATAATTCTGACCTTAAAATGTAATTCACAAGATTACCAAAAAAATAACTTTAACAAAAGGATAAATATGAAAATTGCAATGCTTGGACTTGGAAAAATGGGTGGAAATATGGCTACACGTTTAATTCGCAATGGAATTAATGTGGTCGGATTTGACATGTCATCAGAAATGGTTGCTAAGCTTGAGCAAGAAGAAAATTTAATTCCAGCCAGCTCAGTTGAAGATGCGGTTAATCAGCTTGAAGGACAAAGAATCATCTGGATGATGCTCCCAGCTGGAGAAGTCACAGAAAAACAAATTGATGACCTTATCCCTATGTTAAATCCTGGAGACATCATTGTGGATGGAGGCAATTCTAACTATAAGCACAGCGTCAAAATTGGAGCGATGTTAAAAGAGCACAATATTGGCTTTATGGACTGCGGTACCTCAGGCGGTGTTTGGGGTCTAGAGAATGGATATTGCTTAATGGTCGGTGCTGACAATGATGTTGCGAAAGCAGTTGAGCCTGTTCTAAGAGCTCTTGCACCTACACAACAAGATGGCTGGCTTCATGTAGGTCCAATTGGCTCTGGCCACTACACAAAAATGATTCACAACGGAATCGAATATGGAATGATGGAATCTTTTGCTGAAGGTTTAGAGCTTCTTAAAGGAAAAACGGAGTTTGACATTGATTTAGCAAAAGTAACTGAACTTTGGCGACATGGCTCAGTGGTTAGAAGCTGGTTGCTCGATCTAACAGCTGAATCTCTAAAGGGAGATCAAAACCTTGATAATATTGAACCTTATGTTGCCGACTCAGGTGAAGGGCGATGGACTGTTGTTGAGTCTGTTGATTTAGGAATTCCTGCCCCAGTATTAACCTTAGCTCTTCAAGTAAGGTTCAGATCACAAGAAAAACAAAAAGGCTACGGATATAAGCTACTGTCAATTATGCGTAATGCATTTGGCGGTCACCTGTTAAGAAAAAAAGGTTAAGTTATGACGCAAAAAGAAGCTTCTACCCTGCTCTTATTTGGCGCCAAAGGTAACTTAGCTAGAGTAAAACTATTTCCTGGGTTGTTTAAATTAGATCTCGCTGGAAAACTTCATCCGGACATGAAAATTGTATCAATTGGTCGGCAAGAAGAGTCACATGCGGAATGGATAATAAACCTAAAAAGTATAATTCGCGCCAAATATGATAAAGATCTAAATCAAACTGTATTAGATCGTTTTCTAAAAAGAAATGTATATCACGCCAACCTACCAGATGATCCTGATGCTTTCATAAAACTGTCAGATAGATTAGGTCAAGAAGGGTTTTCACAGAATTTAGCTTTCTTTTTATCAGTCAGGCCATCTGATTTCGCTTTGATTGTTGATCAACTCGCTGAAGCTAACTTGCTTGATGAATCTAGTCACTGGAAAAGAGTTTTAATTGAGAAACCTTTTGGGGTAAATACTGAAACAGCTCAAGTTCTTCAGGATTCAATTTCCAAGCATCTTAAAGAATCTCAAATTTATCGTATAGATCATTACTTAGGTAAATTTGCATTACAAAATATATTATTCACACGTTTTTATAACACTCTCCTTGAACCAATCTGGAATAGGCAATACATTGATCACATACAGATAACAAATCATGAAACATTAGGTGTAGGCGACAGAACAACATTTTATGATGCCACCGGTGCCCTAAGAGATATGATGCAAAGTCATATCCTACAAACCTTAACGCTTACCACTATGGAAAAGCCAAAAAGTTTTTCTCCCAACGATATAAGAGATGAGAAAGTCAAGCTGTTGAACCAAATTAAACCGGTACCAATTAATAATTTTGAAAAGCATGTTTTTAGGGCGCAGTATACTGCGGGAACCATATCAAATGAAGGTGAAGTTAAAGGTTACCTAGAAGAATTAGGTCAAGATAGTAATGTTGAAACATATGCAGCAGTTAAATTTTTTATTGATAATGATCGATGGAAAGATGTTCCAATCTATCTTCGAACTGCCAAAAGGTTACACGAAAATGCAACCTATATTTCCGTAAAATTAAAACCAACAACAACACCGAGTGGTGAAATAAATGATAACTGGATTATTATTAGCATTCAGCCAAAAGAGTCAATTCACATTGAAATGAATACAAAAGTTCCAGGACTCGATGACACAAAATCTAGAAAAATACAACTTGATGGAGGGATAAGGTTCGAAGGAGACGAAACCATTGATTCTTATGAAACCTTACTGCTTGACCTTATCGAAGGTAATCAATCTAGATTTTTACATATTGATGAAGTGAAAGCTCAATGGAAACTGATAGACCCAATTATTGAAAAATGGCAGGACACATCAGTTCCAGTTCATTGTTATCCTGCCGGATCAAAAGATCCGGTTGACTCAAAAATTATTTTTGAAAATTCAGATCAATTTTGGCGCAGTAGTATTAATATAGAGTAATAATTTTTTTAGGATAATTATGGCAATTAAATCTGATCGTTGGATAAGGGAAATGGCAGAAAATCATGGCATGATTTCACCCTTTGAACCCGGATTGATTCGAGAAAAAGATGGAAACAAAATTGTTTCATATGGTACCTCTAGCTATGGTTATGACATTAGATGTGCAAATGAATTTAAAGTGTTTACAAATATTAATTCCACTATTGTTGACCCCAAGAAGTTTGACCCAAATTCTTTTGTTGAATTTGAATCAGATCATTGTATTATCCCCCCTAATTCTTTCGCTCTAGCAAGAACGGTAGAATTCTTTAAAATACCTAGAAATATACTAACAGTTTGTCTTGGTAAATCTACTTATGCAAGATGCGGAATTATCGTTAATGTCACTCCATTCGAACCTGAATGGGAGGGTTATGTCACTTTAGAGTTTAGCAATACCACACCCCTACCTGCAAAAATATATGCCGGTGAAGGTTGTGCGCAGGTTCTATTTTTTGAATCTGATGAGGTTTGTGAAGTGTCTTACAAAGATCGTGGCGGTAAATATCAAGGTCAAACCGGCGTTACTCCGCCGAAAATATAATGAAATTTAACTTTCCAATTATTATTATTGATGAAGATTTTAGATCAGAAAATTCTTCTGGTTTTGGAATCAGGCTTCTTGCTGAAGCCATCAAAAAAGAGGGTTTTGAGGCAGTCGGCGTCACAAGTTATGTGGATCTTGCTTCCTTTGCACAACAGCAAAGCAGAGCCTCAGCTTTTATTTTAGCAATTGACGATGAAGAATTTGTGGAAGAAAATCCAAAAGCAATTAAAAGTCTTAAAGATTTTGTAGATGAAATTCGATACCGTAATGATGAGATACCTATCTTTCTTCATGGCGAAACAAGAACCAGCCGTCACATACCAAATGAAGTTTTACGTGAATTAAATGGCTTCATTCATATGAATGAAGATACACCCGAATTTATTGCAAAATATATTACAAGAGAAGCCAGATCCTATCTGGATAGTCTTCCACCTCCCTTTTTTCGAGCCCTAACTCACTACGCAGCTGATGGCTCATATTCATGGCATTGTCCTGGTCATTCTGGTGGGGTTGCTTTTTTAAAGTCTCCTGTTGGTCAAATGTTTCATCAGTTTTTCGGTGAAAATATGCTTCGTGCAGATGTTTGTAATGCGGTTGATGAGCTAGGACAACTTCTTGATCATACCGGTCCTGTTGCAGCATCAGAGAAAAATGCTGCAAGAATTTATAATGCTGACCATTGTTATTTTGTTACTAACGGAACATCCACTTCTAATAAAATGGTATGGCATTCGACTGTTGCACCTGGTGATGTTGTAATAGTAGACAGAAATTGTCATAAATCGGTGTTGCACTCTATTACAATGACCGGCGCTATTCCAATTTTTCTTATGCCGACGAGGAACCATTTTGGCATTATTGGCCCCATTCCTAAAGAAGAGTTTAGCTGGGACAATATCCAAAAAAAAATTGATTCAAATCCATTCATTAAGAATAAAAAACAAAAACCTCGAGTTCTTACAATTACCCAATCAACATATGACGGAGTGTTATATAACGTTGAAGAAATTAAAGAAATGCTTGATGGAAAAATTGATACCTTACATTTTGATGAAGCATGGCTACCTCATGCAGTTTTTCATAACTTTTATGGCGATTATCACGCAATTGGTGAAGATCGTCCTAAATGTAAAGACAGTATGATTTTTTCTACCCAATCGACTCATAAATTATTAGCTGGACTAAGTCAGGCCTCACAAATTCTTGTGCAAGATGCTGAAAATAATAAACTTGACCGAGATGTCTTTAATGAATCTTATTTAATGCATTGCTCTACCAGTCCTCAATACTCAATCATTGCTAGCTGTGATGTAGCTGCTGCCATGATGGAACAGCCGGGAGGGTCAGCTCTAGTTGAAGAATCCATAATGGAAGCTTTGGATTTTAGAAGAGCAATGAGGAAAGTAGATAGTGACTGGGGTCAGGATTGGTGGTTTAAAGTCTGGGGGCCAGATGACTTAAGCGAAGAAGGCATTGAAACACGCGATTCATGGATGCTTAAATCAGAGGATAATTGGCATGGGTTTGATAAGCTATCGGAGGGCTTCAACATGCTTGACCCGATCAAGGCGACAATTATTACCCCTGGTTTAAATATGAAAGGTGAATTTGATGATAATATCGGTATCCCCGCATCAATTGTAACCAAGTATCTCGCAGAGCATGGGGTAATTGTTGAAAAAACTGGTTTGTACTCATTCTTTATTATGTTCACAATTGGGATTACCAAAGGTCGATGGAATACACTTCTGGCTGCACTTCAGCAATTTAAGGATGATTATGATAAAAATCAACCAATCTGGAGAGTGCTCCCTGAATTTACCCAGAAGTATCCACAATATGAAAGAAAAGGCTTAAGAGATCTTTGTAATGAAATACATGAAGTCTATCGTAAGTATGATGTAGCAAAATTGACTACAGATATGTATCTATCTGATATTGAAACTGCTATGAAACCGACAGAGGCTTTTGCAAAAATGGCGCATAAAGAGATCGAAAGAATTGCCATTGATGCGCTTGAGGGAAGAGTGACATCAGTATTACTTACCCCCTACCCACCTGGGATTCCACTTCTTATTCCAGGGGAAAAATTTAATAAAAAAATAGTTAATTACTTACAGTTTGCTGAAGAGTTTAATGAGTTATTTCCAGGATTTGAAACAGACAATCATGGATTAGTCAAAGATTCCTTAAATGGTAAAGCTTCGTATTTTGTTGATTGCGTAAAAACTTAATTTAAATTTTTCTGTAAGTCAGATAGGAATACTCCAAATCATTTTCAGTAAATTTTTCTGACTGATTTATCAAACTCCATACCGAAAGATCTATGATGGGAAAATATGCATCACCATCAATTTCACAGTGGATTTTAGTCACCAATAACTCATCGCAACTATTAATCAGTTGGGTGTAAATTTCGCCCCCTCCAATTATGAAAGTTTTTTTGTCAGAACTTGGAATATCATTTAACGATTTAATTACATTAATGCCATCAATTTGTAGCTTTGCATTTCTGGTTAAAACAAAGTTATCTCTATTTGGTAGTGGTCTACCAATTGATTCATAGGTTTTTCTACCCATCACTATTTGATGTCCAGTAGTAATTTCTTTAAAGCGTTTTAGATCATCAGACAAGTGCCATGGTAACGAGTTATTTAAGCCAATGACATAATTTTCAGACATAGCAACAATGATTGAAAATTTATTCACTATACCGCAACAGGAGCTTTAATTAATGGATGAGGATCATAATTTAATATCTCGAAATCCTCATACTTAAAGCTAAAAATATCTTTAACATGTGGATTAATTCTCATAATAGGTAAATCCTTTACATCCCGTGATAATTGCTGATGTACTTGCTCAATATGATTACTATATATGTGCGCATCACCTAATGTATGCACAAATTCTCCTGGTGTTAAATCGGTTACCTGAGCTATCATTAACGTCAAAAGCGCATATGAAGCAATATTAAAGGGCACACCAAGAAAAATATCTGCACTTCTTTGGTAGAGCTGACACGATAACTTATTATTTGCAACATAGAATTGAAAAAAACAATGGCAAGGTGGCAATTTCATTTGATCTATCTCGCCTACATTCCATGCCGAGACAATCAATCTTCTTGAGTCAGGATTATTTTTTATAGCGTTGATTAAATTAGAAATTTGATCAATCGTTCTTCCATCAGTGGTTTGCCATGATCTCCATTGGGACCCATAGACTGGTCCAAGATTACCTTTTTCATCTGCCCATTCATCCCATATGCTTACCTCATTTTCTTTTAGGTAGCGGATATTTGTTGAGCCCTTTAGAAACCAGAGCAGCTCATGAATAACTGACTTAAGGTGTACTTTTTTTGTTGTTAATAGTGGGAATTTTTCCGACAAATCAAATCGCATCTGGTAACCAAAAACAGAAATGGTTCCTGTGCCTGTTCTGTCCTCTTTTTTATCGCCATGTTCAAGAACATGATTCAATAAGTCCAAATATTGCCGCATAAATTAAGAATGACTTTCGATAAATTGTTTTACTTGATTAATATCATTATCAACCTCAAATGACTTTTGTGGCATTTGTTCGATATTGGACAAGCCATCTGGTCTGGGTGGTTTCATCTTAATTGCCTCCATTACTGTTTCTTCAAATTTAGTTGGCAAAGCAGTTTCTAGAACCACCATTGGAATAGCTTCAGTCTGATCAAAATGATCAAAGGCTGCCTTGAATCCATCAGCAGTATGTGTGTCAATAATCAAATTATATTTTTTATGTAATAACTTTATAAAATATAAGCGATTTTGGTGTGAACTAGATGAAGACGTGAAACCGTAATTAGATACTTTTCCAAAGTAGCCTGTATTTGATAAATCAAAACTTTCACCTTGATCAATTTTTTTCCATAGAGATCTTAATTCATCAGGATTTCGTTCAATTAAATCAAATATAAATCTCTCAAAATTTGATGCCTTGGAAATATCCATTGAAGGACTGGATGTATGATATGTGTCATCTGATGTTCTTGGTTTATACACACCAGTTTTGAAAAACTCATCAAGAACATTATTTTCATTTGTTGCGACAACAAGTTTTCTTATTGGCAACCCCATCATTCTAGATATATGTCCAGCACAGATGTTACCAAAATTACCTGATGGAACTGTAACGTCAATCACTTCATTAGAGGCATTTGTTGAGGAAAAATACCCCTTAAAATAATAGACCACTTGAGCAATAATTCTTCCCCAGTTAATTGAGTTAACTGCGCCAATTTGATTCTGATTCTTAAAATCAAGGTCATTGGAAACTCCTTTAACAATATCCTGACAGTCATCAAAAAAACCATCAATAGATATATTAAAAATATTATTATCTTGCAAACTGTACATTTGAGCAGTTTGAAATGGACTCATTTTTCCACGAGGTGATAACATAAATACGTTTACGCCCTTTTTACCAATCATGGCATATTCGGCAGCAGAGCCTGTATCTCCGGAAGTAGCTCCTAATATATTTAATGTCTTATTTTTTTTATGTAAAAGATATTCAAAAATATTTCCAAGAAATTGCATTGCAATATCTTTAAAAGCTAATGTTGGACCATTAGATAATGAAAGAAGATATAAATGATTATCTACTTTTGTTAATGGAGTAATATCGCTTGAATCTTGATTGTCACGAGTATAGGAAAATATTTCTTTGGTATATGTTTTATTAATAATATTTCTTAGATCATCATGAGGAATGTCATCATCATCAATAAATAATTTCATGATTGCAAAAGCTAAATCGGAATATGATAGATTTCGAAACTCCTCAAGATTGTCTGTTGATAAGTTAGGGTAATTTTCTGGTAAATACAATCCACCATCAGAGGCTAATCCGGTAATTAAGGTCTCACTAAAATTTATTTTTGGTGCTTGTCCACGCGTAGAGATATACTTCATTTTATTAGCTCTTCAAGTCTTATTTTGACAACATTTCCAACATTTGATTGCATTTTTTGAATGTCATCAATAATGCCATTAATTTCTTTTTCTTGAGCATTCTTGACTACAATAATGACATCATTTTCTGTTTGATTTTTTTTCAGCATTTTTTGATGCATCTCATCAATTGAAATATTTTTATCAGCAAATAAAGATGTTATTTTTGCAAGCACTCCTGCTGCATCAATAAAATTAGCTCTAATGTAATATCCAGAACTTATCTGATTTATTTTTTTAAACTTCAATGAGGATAAACTTGATTCTTCATAACCGAAGGAAGGGATATGAAATACTTTATTTCCTTTGGAAATGGAGCGTGCCAAATCAATGACATCAGACAATACTGCACTCGCTGTTGGATCAGACCCTGCTCCAGCACCGTAATAAAGAGTCGGACCCAACATGTTACCCATTACCAAGACTGCATTCATCGGCCCGTCTACATTTGCAACTAGCTGCGTTTCAGAGATCAAGGTCGGATGCACTCTCACCTCAATATCTTGATTTACTTTCTTTGCCAAGCCTATCAACTTGATTCTGTAGCCAAGTTCTTCAGCATAAGCCACATCTTTTAATTGAAGATTACTGATACCTTCAACAAATACGTCGTTATAGTTTAATGCAACACCAAAAGCAATTGATGCAATAATTGTAATCTTGTGAGCTGCATCAATCCCTTCAATATCAAAAGTTGGGTCGGCCTCAGCATAACCTAATGATTGCGCCTGAGATAATGCTGTTTCAAATGAAAGCCCATTATTTTTCATTTCAGTAAGTATGTAATTGGTCGTTCCATTCAAAATCCCAGCCACCCATTCCACCTTATTTGAAACCACGCCTTCACGTAATACTTTAATAATTGGAATTCCACCTGCTACTGAGGCTTCATAGAGGATTGAGACATTATTTTCTTTTGCTAAATTAAAAAGCTCAGTCCCGTGCAGAGCAATTAGTGCTTTATTGGCTGTAACCAAATGCTTCTTAGCATTTAAAGCTTTTTTAGCAAAGTCAAAAGCAATTCTAGTTCCACCAATTAATTCAAGTACCACATCAGATGTATTGATTAAATCATCAATGTCTTTTGCTATCATTTTTTTATCTTTAGCAACGCTTATAATTTTTTCATGATCTAGATCTAATATGGATACAATTTCAAAATCTATACCAGTTTTAGAAAGAATTTCATCATGATTTTCCCGCAAAACATTAAAGACCCCAGAGCCAACAGTTCCAAAACCCAAAATTCCTATTCTAAACTTACTCATTGTTTGACAATTCCTGTAAAAAATTCATTCAATCTTGTAAACGCCACTTTTAAATTATCTTCATCAGGCAAAAAGACAACTCTAAAGTGATTTGTATCACACCAATTAAAACCGCTTCCCTGAACCAAAAGCACTTTTGTATCAATTAGAATCTTCAAAATAAGTTCTTGATCATTATCAATTTTATATTTTTTTGGATCAAGTCTTGGAAATAAGTACATAGCAGCATCAGGCTTCACACAGCTTATTCCAGGAATTTGCGACATGAGATCATAGGCTAAATCTCTTTGTCTCGCCAACCTCCCCTCAGGAGCAACAAGATCATTAATACTTTGATAGCCGCCTAGAGCAGTTTGAATTGCTAATTGACCTGGTACATTCGAGCACAGTCTCATTGATGCAAGCATATTTAATCCTTCTAAATAATCTGTTGCATTTTTTTTATCTCCGGACAAAATGAGCCACCCAGCACGATATCCACAAGCTCTATAATTTTTGGATAAACCGTTAAAAGTTAAAAAAACTATATCGTCAGCTAATGATGCAATTGAAGTATGTTTTTTTCCATCATAAAGAACCTTATCGTAAATCTCATCTGCCATAATAATCAGATTTTTCTCTCTAGCAATTTGAATAATCCCTTGCAAAATCTCATCCGGATACAAAGCTCCAGTTGGATTGTTTGGATTAATAACCACTATTGCTTTTGTCTTTGATGTCACTTTAGATTTAATGTCATTTAAATCTGGATACCATTTTTGTTTTTCATCACATAAATAATGAACTGGTTTTCCACCGGCAAGCTTAACTGCAGCTGTCCAAAGTGGATAGTCTGGCATCGGAATAAGGACTTCATCTTCGTTGTTGATTAGACCTTGCATCGCCATAACAATTAATTCTGAAACACCATTACCAATGATAATGTCATCCACATCGACATCTTTTATATATTTTTCTTGCGCATAATGCATGATTGATTTTCTTGGTGCAAAAAAACCATGGCTTTCAGTATAACCAGATGCTTGAGACATATTTCTGATAACATCTTGGGTAATTTCATCAGGCGCCTCAAATCCGAATGCAGCTGGGTTGCCAATGTTCATTTTTATGATCTTATGGCCTGACTCCTCCATTTGCTTTGCATGACCCAACACAGGCCCACGAATGTCATAACAAACGTCATCAAGCTTATTAGATTTTTGAATTTTTTTCACTTTAAAAACTATATAATAAATAAAATTATCAACAAATTATCAGATTATGAAATTTCATGAAATGACTGATAAAGAACTTAATTATATCAGTGCCTACGAAGAAAATTGTTTAAAAATTAATAATAAAAAGTATAGTCAATCTATAATTGTTTTACCCAATGAAGTTTTAAGTATTGCGAATTTATCCTCACTAGATGTAACTCGATTAATTAAAGATATTCATAAGAAAAAAAATCTTGAGCTAATTATTGTTGCATCTAAAGACAATATTGAATTTACTCGTGTCGAGAAATATAAAGAGATTATCTCGATGCAAATCGGAATAGAGTTTATGAAACTTGAAAGTGGTTATCGAACTTACAATATTACTATGTCAGAATTAAGGGAAGCTGCTTTAATTGTAGTTCTTAATTAATTTTTGAGAAAAGCAGGGTTGCATTAGTGCCGCCAAATCCAAAGCTATTTGACATAACCGTGTTAATTGCTTTATTTTCAATTAATCTAGTTACAATTGTTACATCTTGTATATTTTCATCAATATTGTCCACATTTGCCGAGGCGGCAATAAAATTATTTTTCATCATGATAAGAGAATAAATAGCTTCATTAACCCCAGCTGCGCCCAAGGCATGACCTGATAATGACTTA
This sequence comes from Methylophilaceae bacterium LSUCC0665, assembly GCA_024919215.1. Lineage (GTDB taxonomy): Bacteria > Pseudomonadota > Gammaproteobacteria > Burkholderiales > Methylophilaceae > BACL14. The sequence goes on from CP103437.1 coordinate 855,776, forward strand.
GTTGAAGCAATTAATGGGATATCTCCAAATCTTCCTGAAGCAAAAACATTTTTAATTGCATTAATTTCAACAATATCGCCAACAGGTGTACTGGTGCCGTGTGTATTTATATAATCAATTTTATCAATATTTCCTAATGCCATAATCATTGATCGCTCAGCACCTTCTCCACTTGGAGCAACCATGTCGTGACCATCTGAAGTTGCTCCATAACCAGTCACCTCCGCATAAATAGTCGCGCCCCTTTTGATTGCATGTTCATATTCTTCTAAAACTAAAATTCCTGCACCGCCGGAAATGACAAATCCATCTCTATCTTTATCATAAGTTCTTGAGGCGGTTTCAGGTGCATCATTAAACTTTGATGACATGGCTCCCATTGCATCAAATAGATAACTCATGGTCCAATGTTCTTCTTCCGCCCCTCCTGCAAAAACAATATCTTGTTTACCAAGCTGAATTTGCTCAACTGCATTACCAATACAATGAGCGCTGGTGGAACAAGCTGAGCTGATAGAGTAATTTATTCCTTTGATTTTTGCACCAGTGGCTAAACAAGCTGCAACACCATTAGACATTGTTTTAGTTACCATATAAGGGCCGACTCGTCTGATTCCTTTTTCAGCCAGGACTTCTGTTCCATGGAGCATAGATTCGGTTGATGTACCACCTGCCCCAACAATCAAACCTGTCATTGTATTAGATACCAAGTCTTCACTTAGTTGAGCGTCTTTGATAGCCTCCTGCATAGCAATCCATGCATAGGCATGGCCTTTGGCCATAAAGCGAAGAAGTTTACGATCAATTAATTCTTCGTAATTTATGCTAACTGATCCGGCGACCTGCGAACGAAGACCTCTTTCCGCATATTCAGGCTGAAAGGTAATCCCCGATTTGCCATGATAAAGACTATCTTTAACTTCGGACTGATTATTTCCTAAACTTGAGACAATCCCTAATCCAGTAATAACTACTCTTCTCAAACACTTTCCTTAAAAATTTTCTGTTGTTTTAAATAAACCGACTTTTAGATCATTCGCTTCATAAATTACACGTCCATCGACTAACATTTTAGCATCTGCAATACCCATGACCAATTTTCTCATAATCACACGTTTTAAATTGATTAAATATGAAATTTTTTTTGCGTTCGGAAGAACCTGACCAGTAAATTTAACTTCACCGCTACCAAGGGCTCTACCTTTCCCCTCTCCACCCTTCCAACCAAGAAAGAAGCCAACTAACTGCCACATCGCATCCAATCCAAGACATCCTGGCATTACAGGATCATTTTCAAAATGACATTTAAAGAACCAAAGATCTGGAATGATATCCATTTCAGCGTGGATGAATCCTTTTTTAAATTCACCTTGATTATCGTTGATCTCAATAATTCGATCAAACATTAACATTGGTGGTAAAGGAAGTTGAGCATTGCCAGGGCCAAACATTTTACCCTGCCCACACTCAATTAATTCATCGTATGAATAGCTATTTTTTGTGGTCATGTTATATTTAATTCTAATAAGAATTCATCATTATAAACAATAAAAATAGTTTAATGATTAATTCATAAACCTTTAGTTATATAGAAAGATCAAGTAATGGCAAAAAAAAATCTCGCTGACTGGTTAAAAAGCGCAACAACCCTTGAAAAACAAATTAATGAAGTTATCCTAGGTCAAGAAAATCCGATACGCCTCATTCTTATCTCAATATTTGCTCGCGGACATGTTCTTTTAGAAGGGGATGTTGGGGTTGGGAAAACAACAATGCTTCGTGCTGTTGCTCGAGGTATTGGTGGTGGTTATGAAAGGATTGAAGGGACCATTGACTTAATGCCTAATGACCTAATCTATCATACTTACTTAGGTGATGATGGCAAACCCCATGTTGACAAGGGTCCTGTGCTAAGATCTGGTGAAGATTTAAGTATATTTTTCTTTAATGAAATTAATCGAGCGAGGCCCCAAGTTCACTCACTCATGCTAAGAATCATGGCTGAGAAAACTCTTTCAGCATTTAATCAAGAATTTCATTTTCCCCATTTAATTGTTTTTGCAGATCGAAATCAGGTAGAAAAAGAAGAGACATTTGAAATACCATCTGCTGCAAGGGATCGATTTATGATGGAAATTCCAATCGTCATTCCAAATAACGATGGCTTAATGACTGATTTGATTTTTGATACAAAATTTCACAACGCTGACGAACTAATAACTAAAGTCAAAACAGATCAATTGAGCTTTGATCAGTTAAATCATGTAGCTGCTGAAATTCAAGAAAATATCGATGCAACTAAAGAGTTAGAAAAATATGCTTTGAATTTATGGAAGGCAACAATAAAACCCCAAGACTATAATATTAAAATTTCAGACATTGATATCAGCAGACTTATTGTTTCTGGCTCCAGTCCTCGAGGAATTAGTATGATGATGAAATGTGCTCGGGTTAATGCGTGGATGAATAATCGATCGTCTGTTCTGCCAGAAGATATTCATCAAATTTTTCATGAAACTATTGCGCACAGATTAGTTTTTAATCCAGTATATGATTTAAGAAGAACTGAAATTTCAAGAGAATTAACTACTGAAATAATAAACAAGGTTAGTGCGCATTAATGTCTGTCGAGTTTTTTAATTATCATATCAATTGGAAATCTAAAGCCATTCATCCTGGAAGTCATAAATCAGATCAGAGGGGAATGGGAATTGAATTTGCTGGTCACTCAAATCTTCTTGATTATCCAGATCCGAGAAGGATCGATTTGCGAATGACAATGAGGGATCCAATGGATCAAGTTTATGTTCGAATATTTAATCAAAGAAGTGCTACACCAATTATGATTTTTAATGATTTATCAGCAAGCATGACCTTTGGTCAAGCAAGCAAGTTAGAACGCGCAGCAGAGATTGCTGAAATTATTAAAAACTCTGCTTATCATAACAGAGATGCGATTGGGCTGGTTGGCTTTCACGATACTGTAAATGATGAGTGGATCGCACCTTTGTCTTACAGGCCATATCTTACAGAAAGTTTGATTAAAAAAATTACTTCAGAAAAAAATCACAATAAAGGATCACATGGGATTTCAAAACTTCACCAATACCTTCCGAAAGACCATACTTTAATTTTCTTTATTTCTGATTTTCATTTGCCAAATGAGCAAATCACTATGTTTTTGAATAACACAAGAAAACATACCGTTGTTCCAATTATTCTATGGGATAAAAATGAATATTCTAATTTACCCAAATTTGGTATTACTACATTCACCGACCCTGAAACATTTGAAGAGAGGACAATTCTTCTGCGAAAGAAACTGATCAAAAATATTATTACTGAATTTAATCAAAGAAAAAAACATCTGATCAAATTATTTAATAGTTTTGATGCCCCGCCTTTTTTTGTTGAGGGTGAATTTAATCCAGATGATATGACTCACTACTTTAATGAGTATTACCATGCTTAGATTTATTCTATTAATTTTAATTGCAAATTTAGCATTTGCCTTTGAAGACCCAAAAAAGTATCCTGACCTTGATGAGAAATTTTATTCACTATCAATAACAGAACCTGATCAAAAAGTTGGTTATCACGTGGGTGATTTGGTTCAAAGACACATCAAATTAATAGTCCATGAACCTTATGCGCTTATCGAAGAATCTTTACCAATTGTAGGCTATGAAAAACGCTTTAGGGGGCAATTACTTGGTATTACGCTCCAAGATATCGACAAGAAAATTAACAAAAATGAATTAGACTTACTTCTGACCTATCAAATATTTACTAACAATGTAGTAGCCAAACCTGCATTTGTAACTGCTGATTACTATAGAGTCGTTAATAAAAGAAATTCTGAAGAAGTATTAAAATTAAGAATACCTGAACTAACCATTGCTGTATCCCCCATTGCTATATTTGGCGATATTAAAGTCCAAGAGGATATGAGTGGCTTAAGAGGACCGATTTTAATAGAACATCAACAATACTTAAATAAAATTTTCATCAGTAGCGCTGTCTTTATTTTGTCTCTATGTATTCTTTTATATATATACACAAAATTCACTATTCTTCCTGGATTTAAAAAGACATTTTTACCGCTATATAGAACATTAAAAAAAGATAAAAAAATTAAGCTTGATGAGATGATCAAATCAATTCATAGCCAAATAAATAATTATTCTGAAATGAGTATTTTTGAAAAAAATATCAAAGATCTGTATTTAAAAAATTCATCTTTTAAGCTAATTGAAAAAGAACTTGTTTTATTTTTTAAAATTTCTAATCAAAAATTGTTTACAAAAAAAATGCAAGAAAGTGAAGAAATTAGGGATTGGTTAATTTTTTTCTGCTTCCATCTTCATTTGTGCGAAAAGAACATTCCTGTTAAAAATGCAGACATTAAATTAATAAAAATATAAATATGTTTTTTTTGAACCCTTTTTTTCTGATCTTAATCCCATTAATATTTGTACCTTTTATTTTTAAAGTCATATCAAAAAACTTTTATTCTTGGAACAAGTTAATACCTGATGATTCATCATCATTATTTCTCTCCATCTTAATAAAAGTTTTTAATAGCTTAATTATCCTTTTTTTAATTCTTTATTTTGCATCCCCTCAAATGCCGCAAGAAACAGTCACTAAAGTAGGAATTGGATCTCAAATAGGTCTTGTATTAGATAGAAGCGCTTCCATGGATGACCCTTTTTCAGGTTCAACCCAATTAGATAATGAAGGTGTTGGGGAGACTAAATCAGCAGCAGCAGCTAGGCTTATTATCAATTTTGTTGAGTCAAGAAAAAATGACATGATTGGAGTTATAACCTTCAGCAACTCAGCAATGTTTGTTTTGCCTCTCACTCAAAATAAGAGCGCAATTACTGGCGCGGTAAATGCAACAGCTGGTAATGCTCTATTCCAAACAAATATTGGTGCTGGACTTTCTAGCGTCTCAGAACTCTTTGCTAAGGTCGAAGACTCAGGCTCTCGAGCAGTCATTCTATTATCGGATGGAGCCGGAAGAATTGATGCGCCAACACAACAAAAAATTAGAGATTGGTTTGATCGATTTGATATCGGTTTGTATTGGATTGTATTAAGACAACCAGGCGGAATAAGTATCTTTGATGAAAATCTTAAAATAAGAGACGAAACACAACCGCCACCTCAAATAGAACTTTTTGAATATTTTAAAACTTTCAGATCACCTTTTCAGGCTTATGAAGCTGAAGATCCTGCATCACTTGAAAAGGCGATCAAAGATATTAACCTGAAAGAAAAAAAACAAATTTTTTATGAGGAAGTAATTCCTGGCTCCAATTACTCTCTTCATTTTCTAATTGGTGCGTTTTTAATGACATTTGTACTATTCTTACTTAAACTAATTGAGTTAAAAAAATAAAATTATGAACAAATTAAATCAATTTTTCACAGCTAAATATATCACAAGGATTGCTTTGGCTACTTTAGTGTCTAGCGCCTTATTCATCTTTTTTAATCTTTTTAATCTTTACCAAGCTAATAAATTTAATAATGAAGTATTAAATGGTGAAACCCCATCATTTTTTGAACAAAGCTTTGAAGCTAGATACGCCACAGCTTATTGGTTAGCCAAAAAAGAAATCTTTAAAGAGTCAACCATTTTATTTAACGCACTTATGAAAGAAGCTGACGATGACCAAAAATCCGCACTCCAATACAATATAGGTAATATCTTCTTTACGCGAGGTTTGATTATTAATGGCACAAGCATGTCTGTCAGAGATGAGGCAGAATATTTGTTTCAACAAGCCAATAAAGCCTATCGACAGTCATTAAAATTCGGTCCTTATTATTGGGACGCAAAACATAACCTAGATAGACTACTTACCATGTTACCTCCTGACCCAACTCCTGGGGTTGGAGACTCAGATGCTCCAGGTTTAATTATGGGTAATATTCCTATCGGTTTACCATGATTTTGTTTAATAAATTTAAAAAACATTTTGAGAAAAAAAGTGACTTTTTTCTCCTGGTCAGCTTTCTTTTAATGGTGCTCGCCTTAATCAATCCCTCTATACCAGTGAAACAATCCCTTTATAACTATATTTTGATTGCAGACATTTCTCAAAGTATGAATACAGAAGATATGAAGATTAATCAAAAAACGGTATCTCGATTAGACTATACCAAACACATCATGAGTCGTTTAGTAGAAGACTTTCCGTGCGGCACTAAAGTCAGCATAGGCATGTTTGCTGGAGTCTCTGTTTCAGCAACCTACTCCCCTATAGAGGTATGTGAGAACTTTAGTAATATCAACACAACTATTAGCAAACTTGATTGGAGAGCCACTTGGTCAGGCAACACAAGAATTAGAGAATCTGTAGTTAATTTAGCGAGACTTATTCGAAGTTTTCCCGAATCGGCTCAAGTAATTTATTTTACTGATGGAGAAGAAGCGCCAAAACTTCATGTTTTTAATACAAGAGATCTTGAGCAATTTCAGGGGGGTAATGATTGGTTATTTGTGGGAATAGGCTCTGATGAAGGAGCACCAATACCAAAATATGATAATAAAAATCAACTTATTGGGTACTGGTCGAATGATAGCTTTGCTCTTCAACCAGGAATTGCACAGATATCAGAATCTAATATAGGTGTAAGGGATAACAAAGTAGCTAGTGGCGCAACTGATCGCTATATGTCTAAACTGGATAGTGAATACCTAGAAAAATTAGCTAAGGAAATTGGCGGCCTATACATTAATGGTCAAAGTTATCGTGCTATTAGAAAAGAAATGAAAAAGCAGCCTCCTGCATGGAAAGCACCAGACCAGTTTTATCTTCAACCTATTTTATGTTTTTTTGCATTATTATTTTTTATCGCCAGATATTTATCAAAAGCAAATATCAATAGCCTAATTAGAAAAATTACATGATGCTTGTCAATTTACTAGATCGCTATTCAATAATTGAAATTTCAGGAGAAGATCACCTTGATTTTCTTCAAGGTCAACTGACAAACGATATCAAAAAAAATGAAAAAAAATTTATATATAGCGGCATGTGCAACCCCAAGGGAAGATTATTTGCCTTTTTAAGAATCTTGAGAACTCCTGATTCCAGCTCAATATTTTTTGTCATTCCCTCATCTCTTGCGGATGCTGTTCAAAAAAGATTAATGATGTTTATTCTTAGAGCTAAGGTTGTGATTCAGAAAGCAGAGAACTTTCATCTAATAGGAATTATTGATGACAATCCTCTAATTGATATATCTGCTGATCGCAAATTAAACTTACCTGATCAAACAAATCGCTCTGTAATGATTTTTCAAGATAATGATTTATATAAACAAATTACGACTAAACATTCTTTTGATGACATATCAAATTGGATTAAAAAAGATATTGAATTTGGTATTCCTGAGGTAATGGAACAGACACAGGAAAAATTTTTGGTACACACATGCAACCTTGATTTAATAGATGCCGTTAATTTTAAAAAGGGGTGCTACACCGGCCAAGAAATAGTGGCAAGAACACACTACCTTGGCAAACCGAAACATCGAAGTTTTTATGGTGTGGTAAATTCTAAATTATCTTTAGACTATGGAGAGCAGGTCTTTGAAAATGATCAAAGCGTTGGAGCTGTGGTCAACTTTACTTGCTGCGAAGATAAAACATACGTTCTGTTTGAAAAAACCTTAGACACGCAAGATGATAGCTTAAATATTAAGGGTGAAAAGCTCGTAATAACTAAATCATTTGCAAATTAATTTTTTTTATCAATAATTAAAAAAAATGTTTCATTTTTTTTAATCAAACCCAAATCAAAACGAGCCTTGCCTTCAATAACATCCGTGCCATTTTTTAAATCCTGAACAACTGCCAAAAGAATATCATTTTCTGATTTGATTGCCTCGTTGACTTTTAACTGTTGATCGATTTGTTTTTGTAACGAAATCACATTCAACCAGCCACCTTTGCCAAACCATAAAGGATATTGCAATGCTAATATTAAAGTAATAAAAATGAATGTCAGAAACTTCATTTATTTAATTGATAAAATGCGTCTAGTCCAGCATATATAGACTTTCCTTCTAACTCTTCTTCGATTCTTAGAAGTTGGTTATATTTAGCTACTCTCTCAGACCGCGACATAGATCCAGTTTTAATCTGCATCGCGTTTGTCCCCACTGCTAAATCTGCGATGGTGGTATCCTCAGTCTCACCAGAGCGATGAGATATCACGGCGGTATAGTTATTTTCTTGGGCTAATTTAATGGTTTCAAGTGTCTCAGTTAATGTGCCAATTTGATTTACTTTAATCAAAACAGAATTCGCTATTTTTTTTTCAATTCCCTCTTTAAGTATTTTTGGATTGGTCACAAATAGATCATCGCCAACAAGTTGAATTTTTTTTCCTAATCTTTCGGTCAAAATTTTCCAACCATCCCAGTCATTCTCATCCAAGCCATCCTCAATGCTAATAATTGGATATTTATCACTCCACGACTCAAGATAATTCGTCATTTCAGCCGAGCTCAATTTAAGATTTTCAGATTTTAAGTGATAATGTCCATCACAATAAAACTCAGAGGAGGCGCAATCTAAGGCAATAAAAACATGCTTTCCAGCCTGATATCCGGCATCTTCAATCGATTGCATTATTAATTCAATTGCTTCCTCATTAGAACTTAAATCAGGAGCAAAACCACCCTCGTCTCCAACTGTTGTTGATAAATTTCTTTTTGCTAAAATTTCCTTTAAAGAATGAAACACCTCAGTACCACAACGAATCGCATCTGAAAAACTTCCAAATCCAGCTGGCACAATCATAAATTCTTGAATATCAACACTATTATCAGCATGCGCTCCACCATTGATAATATTCATCATTGGAGTGGGTAGAGAATATGTATTTTCTTTTATCACGGTTTGATACAAGGGTTTTTTTAGAGAATTCGCAAAGGCATGAGCATTAGCTAAAGATACCGCCAATAAACTATTCGCACCTAATCTTTCTTTATTTGATGTTCCATCAAGATTTATTAAAATTTCATCGACTTTTGTTTGCTCAGACACATCCTGTCCAACAAGAGCATCATTAATTTCAGTATTTATAAAATTAACTGCATTGAGCACACTTTTGCCCTTATAAACAGACTTATTCTTATCCCTTAATTCAATAGCCTCTTTAGAGCCTGTTGAAGCTCCTGAAGGAACAATAGCTCTACCAAAACTTCCATCCTGAAGAATTACATCCGCTTCAACAGTCGGGTTTCCTCTAGAGTCGATGACTTGTCTTGCTTTAATTTTTTTTATAAATGTCATACTTATCCTATTTAAATCTAATCAATTGAAGTTTGTTTGACAAGGCGATCAATACCTTGAAGGGTTTTTAATAAATCTTTTATATGGTCTAGTGGCACAGCATTTGGACCGTCAGATAAAGCCTCGCTCGGATTAGGATGAGTTTCCATAAATATGCCAGATATGCCAACGGCCATAGCTGCTCGCGCAAGCAATGGAACAAACTCGCTTTGTCCACCACTTCTATCCCCTTGACCACCTGGCTGCTGAACAGAATGAGTGGCATCAAAAACTACAGGACAATTTGTGGCTCGCATGATTGATAAAGACCTCATGTCTGAGACAAGCGTGTTGTAACCAAAAGAGACGCCTCTTTCACATACCATAATGTTGTTAATCCCGCCATTAGCCTCTTTAGCTTTTTTTACCACCATAGACATATCTTGAGGCGCTAAAAACTGTCCCTTTTTAATATTTACTGGTTTTCCTGATTTTGCCACAGCATGAATAAAATCAGTTTGACGACATAAAAAGGCAGGGGTCTGTAAAACATCTACAACATCTGCAACACTCTTTACCTGATCTTCAGTATGAACATCAGTTAGTACCGGAAGGTCAAATTCTTTTTTAACCTTTTCAAGAATTCTTAAACCCTCCTCTATTCCATGACCTCGGAATGTATTATTAGAGCTTCGATTGGCCTTATCAAATGAGGATTTAAAAATAAAATTAATCCCTAAGGATGATGTTGTTTCTTTTAACTGTTCCGCAACCGACAAAGTCATTGATTCATTTTCAATAACACAGGGACCTGCTATCAAAAAAAATGGGTGCTTTAGCCCAACGTCAAATCCACATAATTTCACAATGTATCCTTTTTATGTTCTAAAACATGTTTAATATAATCTAAAAATAACGGATGAGAATCTTTTGGGTTGGAAGTAAATTCAGGATGAAATTGGCAGGCAAAGAACCAAGGGTGGTCTTCTTTTGAAAGCTCTATAATTTCACATAAATTATCCTCTTTTGTCCAAGATGAAATAACTAATCCTGCTGCTTTTAAATCGTCAATATATTTGTTATTTACCTCATATCGATGACGATGCCTCTCGTTCACTTGTTTGCCATAAATTGAACTAGCTATAGTATTGGGCTCAACAATTGCCACTTGAGCGCCGAGTCTCATTGTGCCGCCCAAATCTGAACTTTCATCTCGATGCATCAATTCACCAGACTTATCTTTCCATTCCGTAATCAATCCAATGATCGGATTACTTGTTGTTGGATCAAACTCGGTACTGTTCGCATTTTTTATACCAACAACATTCCTTGCATACTCAACAACCGCAAGTTGCATACCTAAACAAATTCCTAGGAAAGGAATTTTTTGCTCCCTGGCAAATTTAATTGCTCTAATTTTTCCCTCAGTACCTCTCTTGCCAAATCCTCCTGGTACTAGGATAGCGTCAATTTTTGACAATGGAGATAGATCAGATTCAAGTTCCTCTGAATCAATAAAATGTAATTTTATTTTCGCATGATGATGGAAGCCACTATGTATAAGTGCCTCAGTTAACGATTTATATGATTCAGTAAGATCGACATACTTGCCAACAAAGCCAATATTAAGCTCAATTTGTGAATCAGAAATAAGTTTTTCAATTTTTTTCCAACCAGACAAATCAGCGTGAGGTGATTTTATTTTTAATATATCGCAGACAATATCATCAATTTTTTGCGCATGAAGCATTTGTGGAATTTTGTATATAGAGTCTGAATCGATACAAGAAATAACTGACCCTTTAGGTACATTAGTGAACAAGGCAATTTTATCTTTTTCATCCTGAGGAATTTCCATCTCTGAACGGCATAATAAAATATCTGGTTGAATACCAATCTCCCGTAATTCTTTAACTGAGTGTTGCGTAGGTTTTGTTTTCAACTCGCCCGCAGTAGCGATATATGGTAGAAGTGTTAAATGAATGTAACAAGTGTTTTCGCGTCCTTCTTCAAAACCCATTTGTCTGATAGCTTCCAGAAAAGGTAATGATTCAATATCGCCAACCGTACCGCCGACTTCAACAATGGCAACATCTGACCCCCTTGCCCCTTCTTTAATCTGTAATTTTATTTCATCAGTTATGTGAGGAATCACTTGAACCGTTTTTCCTAAATACTCACCTCTTCGTTCTTTTTTAATGACTGAATCGTAAATTTGCCCTGTTGTAAAATTACTTTTTTTGGTCATTTTGGATGAAACAAATCGCTCATAATGACCTAGATCTAAGTCAGTTTCAGCTCCATCGTCAGTCACAAAAACTTCGCCGTGCTGAAAAGGACTCATTGTGCCAGGATCCACGTTAATATATGGATCAAGTTTTAACATAGTAACTTTAATCTTTCTAGATTCTAGAATAGAGCCAAGGCTTGCGGCAGAAATACCTTTACCAAGGGATGAAACAACGCCGCCAGTTACGAAAATATATTTGGTCATGATTTATTAATTATTTGCTGACGGAATAATATTTTACTTTATTGAACAGATAACCACAATCGATAAATGGAGTTATGTTTTTAAAGATTTAAGCCTTAGGACCATATCCTTGAAATTTATGAATAACCTTATCCATTTCATCATCAGAGAGAAGATTTAATTCTCCAATTTTCAACAACTCAATGTACTGTTGTGATAAATGTTCCAGCTCTTGAGCCAGAAAAAAAGCATCATCGATATCAGCTGAAACGACAATAGCACCATGGTTAGCCATCAAACATGCCTTAAGTGACCCTAGTGACGCAATGACCTCCTCTGAGAGTTCTTTGCTACCAAATAACTTGTAGGCACCGCACATGACTTCTTTACCGCCAAATAAAGCAATCATGTAATGAAAGGCTGGTATGCTCTTTCTTAACACGCTTAGTGTGCTCGCGAATACAGAATGAGTATGAATGATTGCATTTACATCACTTCTTTCCTCATATATTCGTTTATGAAAATGCCACTCACTCGAGGGTCTTTGAGTCATGGTTTGAATAAATTCCTCATCCAAAGATAAAGGGCACTTCACGATGTCTATAGGCTTTAAATTTTCTGAAATGGTGCCGCTAGGTGTAATGTAAAAATGGTCATCTAACCGAACACTAATATTTCCAGTAGCTGCATGATTGAGACCTTCTTGAATGAGCTTATTTGAGATATCACAAATTTTTTCTTGAATAGAGCTATGCATAAACAGTTTTCAGGTCTTCAGGTTTAAAAATTCCCTTTTCAGTAATAATACCCGATATCAAATGATTAGGTGTGACATCAAACGCAGGATTGTGTGCATTGAATTTAGAAAGGCTAATAGAGGATAATCTCTTATTTTCATCCAATCCCTGAATATTTAATATCTCATCAGTTGAGCGATTTTCAATATCAAAATTTATCTGGTCTTTAAAATTGATATCTATCGTCGATGATGGAGCTGCTACATAAAATGGAATATTGTTAGCTTTTGCAGCCAAAGCCTTTAGGTATGTTCCAATCTTATTGCAAACATGTCCATTGATTGAAATTCGATCTGCACCGACAATCACTACATCAACTTTTTTTTCCATCATCAATAGACCGCCGGCGTTATCAACAATTAGAGTGTATGGAATTTTTTCATTCATCAATTCCCAGCATGTCAGTAATCCCTGATTTCTTGGTCTCGTCTCATCCACCCACACATGAATATTTTGATTATTCGCAAAAGCTTCGAATATTGGACTCAAGGCCGTCCCATGATCCACTGTAGCCAACCATCCTGCATTGCAATGGGTAAGAATATTGTTGTAATTATTATCAATTATTAATTGGCATCCATGAACACCAATCTGATGATTACATTGAATATCATTTTGAATTAATTTCGCAGCATAGCTCCAAGCGAAATCCAATCGTCTTTCTTGCGATATTTTTTGAATTTCCTCATTCATTGAGTTCACCGCCCAAGCGAGATTAACTGCAGTTGGCCTGGCCTTGATTATTTCTTGAGAAAGACAATTGAGATTTTCATCTGAAGAGTCAACAGACATACCAAGTAATAATGCTAATGCACCAGTAATCCCAATCACCGGAGCCCCTCTTACTTGCATGGTTTTGATGGCATTAATAAGGTCTTCATGATGGTTGGTAGATTTAATGGAAAACTTAAATGGTAGCAACGCTTGATCAATAAAAAAAACTTTACTATTTTCTCGATCAAGCCAAATGGTTTGGTAATGTTGGCCTGCGACCCTCATGATGCAGTTCCTAAATCTGGAAATATATCTGCAATATTATTCTTTAATTGCCAAGATAGATCATTCACAGAAATATTTCTTAATTGTGCAAAAAATTCAGCAATACCTCTGATTTCATTTGGATGGTTTTGGCTAGCTGCATTAACCCATGCTGGCTTCATGTCAGGCGCATCTGTCTCTAAAACAATAGATTCAATTGGTAATTCTAAAGCCAATCGATTAATTTTCTTGGCTCTTGAATAAGTCATCGCCCCACCAAAGCCAAGTTTAAAGCCGATATTGATAAATTGTTGAGCTTGTTGAAAGCTCCCATTAAATGCATGAGCAATTCCTTTTACATCCGGAAAATTTTTTAATATCTTCAAGACATCATCAATGGCTGATCTCACATGCAGGATCACTGGTAATTTATATTTGCTTGCCAGCTCAAGCTGCTGCCGAAAAATTATTTTTTGTTTTTCTCTTTCCTCCTGCCCTAAATAAAAGTCTAATCCTATTTCGCCAATGGCGATTGGCTGTGAATTTAAAATTTCATTTTCTAAATACTGAATCGGATTCTCTGGTAAGTCATTCAGATAAAGGGGGTGATAGCCAAATGCATAGACAATACTTTTATTTTTGTGATTTAATTTTTTTAAAATATTAAAACTCTTATGATTGGCGGAGGGACAAATAATAAAATCTAGCAAAGAATTATCAAACAAAGACTCATCTTTTAATTTATTCTCATAAATAAAATCAAGGTGGCAATGTGTATCAATCCACATAATCAATCTCATAAATAGAGCGCATATCGTCACCAAAAAACCTACAATCCATTAACTTTAATTGATGTCTAGACTCCATGGTTGTGATGACTGGATGATTAAACATCTCTCTCGCATTGCCCCCTAAAAGGCATTGTGATTGGTAAATGATAAGTTCATCAATCATTCTATTTTGCAATAAAAGTCCGTTTAAGCCTGGTCCAGCTTCAACCAGAAGATTGTTTACCTCCATGGAAGCAATATGTTTCATAATTTCTGTGAAATTTAGGACTCCATCAGCACTAGATATTGGAATACAAATAGCTTTGAGATTTGGTTTGTGAGCAATTTCTTTCGAGTAAAAAATGACTACCTTTTCCTGTTTAAAAATATGTGCATCTGAATTTGACTGAAAACTCTTATCAATAATAAAACGATAAGGTTGCTTTGAACAGTCGATATCTCTTACAGTTAATTGAGGATTATCAGAGTTGATTGTTTTATAAGAAGTTAAGATGCCGTCAGATAATCTTCTTAATCGCTGGACATCTCTTCTTGAAAATTCATTTGAGATCCATTTACTCTGAAAATTATTGAGAGCTGTTTTGCCGTCTGATGATATGGCAATTTTTGAGATGACTCGAGGAATATTATTTAATATCCTTTTAAAAAAACCTTTATTCAAGTTAATGGCTTGATCTTCCATCAACCCAACATCAACCTCAACACCTTTGTCTATTAATGTTGCAATACTGTTGCCATTCACTTTTGGATTTGGATCTTGGGAGGCAATCACAACTCGTTTAATGTTATGTTCTAAAATTAAATCTAAACATGGTGGTGTTTTTCCCTTATGCGCGCAAGGTTCCAATGTGACGTACAAAGTGGATTTTTTTAACAGAGTTTTATCATGACAGTTATGAATTGCTTCGACTTCAGCATGAGGTCCACCAAATTGTTGATGATAACCAGTTGAAATTATTTTATCATCAGCCACAATCACCGCCCCGACTATGGGGTTTGGATTACTTTGACCCAGACCTTTTTTTGCAAGCTTGATAGCCTGTGCCATGAAAAAAAAGTCCAGTTTATTAAAAGTCAATTAATCAAGATCCTTAATGACATTATTAAAATCTTCAACATCAGAAAAACTTCTGTAAACTGATGCAAATCTTATGTAAGCCACCTTGTCTAATTTTTTTAATTCAGCCATCACTGATTCTCCAAGAGATCGTGAAACAATTTCTTTTTCTCCTGAGGCTAATACTTTTTGCATAATATTAGATATAGCTTGGTCTACAAACTCAGCAGGAACTGGTCTCTTATGAAGGGCTCTAGAAAAAGATTGTTTCAGTTTTTCTTGATTAAAATCTTCTCGCTTACCATCTTGTTTAACAACAGCAGGCAGTCCAAGATCAGCATTTTCATATGTGGTAAAACGCTTTTCACATTTAATACACTTTCTCCGTCTACGGATTGAATCACCTGCCTCATTGACGCGCGAGTCAATGACTTGAGTGTCTGCCACAGAGCAAAATGGGCATTTCATAACTTCTTCCTATCTTTTGTAAACTGGGAATTTCTTCATCATTTCAGATACCTGAGCTTTCACTTTTAATGAAATTTCCTCATTTCCAGGATGATCCAAAATATCTGCTATGAAGTTAACTACCTCAATAGCATCCTTTTCTTTCAATCCTCTTGTTGTAATTGCTGGGGTACCAATTCGAATACCAGAAGTGACAAAAGGACTTTCAGGGTCATTAGGAATCGAATTTTTATTGACCGTAATATGTGCTTCACCCAGTAAACGATCCGCTTCTTTACCAGTTAATTTTTGAGCTCTCAGATCAACTAAAAAAACATGTGACTCGGTTCTTCCAGAGATTACACGATATCCACGCCGAATAAATTGCTGAGCCATTGCTTGTGCATTTTTAACCACATGTTGCTGATATTCTTTAAAGGATGGTTTAAGTGCTTCTAAAAATGCAACCGCTTTTGCTGCAATTACATGCATTAAGGGTCCTCCTTGAATACCAGGAAACACCATAGAGTTTAATGCCTTGCCATGCTCCTCTTTCGCTAAAATAAAGCCCCCTCTTGGGCCTCTTAGCGACTTGTGAGTGGTTGAAGTCACAAAGTCAGCATATGGTGTTGGGTTAGGATACACACCACCTGCAATCAGTCCTGAGTAATGGGCCATATCCACCATAAAGTAAGCACCAACTTTTTTTGCAATATTGGACATTCTTTCCCAGTCAAAGGTTAAGGCATAGGCAGACGCGCCCCCTATAATTAATTTAGGTTTATTTTCAATTGCTAGCTCCTCCATGTGATCATAATCAATCTCTTCTTTATCATTTAATCCATAGGGAACGATATTAAATAATTTTCCTGATAAATTTGCTGGGGAGCCATGAGTAAGATGGCCACCATGGCCTAAATTCATACCCATAATCGTGTCACCGGGCTTTAAAAAGGCAAAATAAACCGCTTGGTTGGCTTGACTACCTGAATGAGGTTGAACGTTAGCGTATTCTGCACCATATAATTTCTTAATACGATCAATGGCGAGCTGTTCAACTTGATCTACAAATTCACACCCACCATAAAAT
Organism: Methylophilaceae bacterium LSUCC0665; assembly: GCA_024919215.1. Taxonomy (GTDB): domain Bacteria; phylum Pseudomonadota; class Gammaproteobacteria; order Burkholderiales; family Methylophilaceae; genus BACL14. The sequence continues at coordinate 872,707 of CP103437.1, forward strand.
CGCTTGCCAATGTAGCCCTCTGCATACTTATTTGTAAGCTGCGAACCTTGGGCTGCCATCACAGCTGGGCTGGTATAATTTTCAGATGCAATTAACTCGATGTGCTCTTCTTGACGTTTTTCCTCACTGATTACCTGCTCATAAATTTCAGGATCAATGTCTTTTAATAAATAATCTTGGCTGTTGTACATTTTTTGTTTAGTATCTGATTAATAAGAACTACTATTTTATCATGCTACTCATAGGTATTTAATGCTTAAATGAAGGCAAAATTAAACGTTAGGAAATTTTATGAAATGGACAGACTCGACTCTAATTGCTGAAGAATTGTATGATAGATATCCAGATATCGATCCTAAAACAATTAGATTTACAGACCTTATGCAATGGGTCTTGGAATTAGATGGATTCACAGATAATGAAAATAACTGTGGTGAAAGAATTCTTGAAGCAATTCAAATGGCCTGGATTGAGGAGTATGAATAATGCTGGACCATTCAATATTCAAAGCCTATGACATTCGAGGGATAGTGAATGAAGGTCTGACGGATGACACTATTTTTGCCATCGGGAAAGCAATCGGATCTGAGGCTATTATTCAAAATCAAACTGAAATATGTGTTGGCTATGACGGCCGGCTATCCAGCCCCAGTATCTGCAATACATTGATCAAAGGAATAAACTCCACTGGTGTCAACACCATTAATATTGGGTTAGTTACCACCCCCATTCTCTATTTTAGTACTTTTTTTTTAGAAACTGATTCTGGGGTGATGATTACCGGTAGCCATAATCCACCCAATTACAATGGCTTTAAAATGGTCATTAATAAAACCACCCTTAGTGCTGATGACATTCAAAAATTAAAGCAAAGAATACTGACGAATAACTTTATTGTCGGTACTGGCAAAAGTGTGAGCAAAGAAGTTAAATCAGCTTACAAAGATAAAATTCTGAGCACCATCAAATTAAAAAGAAAAATGAAAGTTGCCATTGATTGTGGAAATGGTGCTGCCGGTGTGATTGCCAGAGAGTTATTTCAGGAGCTTGGAATTGATACGCATATGATGTATGACGAAGTCGACGGTAATTTTCCTAATCACCATCCAGATCCGTCGAAGCCTGATAATTTAAGAGAATTAATTGATGTCGTAAAAAATACAGATTGTGAGCTGGGTTTGGCTTTTGATGGTGACGCAGATCGATTGGGAGTGATTAATAAAAATGGAGAGATTATTTACCCAGATCGGCAATTAATGTTATTTGCCAAAAATATCTTAAGAGACAATGCAGGCAGAAAAATAATTTTTGATGTGAAGTCATCTAGGTATCTTCATTCTTGGATCACAAATAATGGTGGGGAGCCTGTGGTGTGGAAAACCGGCCACTCCTTGATTAAAAAGAAAATGAAAGAGGAAAATGCCATTTTGGCTGGTGAGATGAGTGGTCATACATTTTTTAATGATAAATGGTATGGCTTTGATGATGGAGTTTACGCAGGTGCTAGATTATTAGAAATCTTAAGTCACGAAACCCAAGATATAGAAAAAATATTATCCGACCTGCCCAAAGGATTTTCTACTCCAGAAATTAACATTCCAGTAAGTGAAGGTGAGCAACACAGCATTATCGACTCATTACAACAAGAGGCACATTTTGATAAGGCGCTTGAAATAATTAAGATTGACGGGCTGCGTGTTGAATACAAACATGGCTTTGGTTTAATGCGAGCATCCAATACCACTCCTGTGATTGTATTGAGATTTGAAGCAGAAACAGAAAAAGGTTTAGTAGAAATTCAGGATGACTTTAAAAGCCAATTAAAAACAAGAATTAATCTGAGGGATATCCCTTTTTGATAAATCAATTAATTTCATTACAGGCGATATTAAGATAGGCATCATTCACCGTATTATGATTGACCTTGGACCATTCAAAAGGTATTCCCTTGGATAGTATCGGCTCTCCAAATGCCATCTGATTTTTGTAAACTGAGTAGGATAAAACCCTCATCATTTGCAAGCTACAATTAAATTCGGATAGAGTCTTCACTGAGTTGTAACTAATTTTTTTTTGACCCTTTTTCGCAATCTCAGGCGCTATGTAATCCTCAAGGGTCATCATGCGGATCGTCTCTTTCCTTTTATTCAATGAAGATAAATCTACATAGTACTTAGCATTAGTTTCGTCATTAGAAAAGATTAATGTCCATTCAGCAAAAGCATGCGAGGAAAGAAATAAAAATAAAACTATATAAATAAATTTATGCATTGAACCATAATTTTAACAATAAAAAAGCCCGATATACATCGGGCTTTAAGTATAGAACAAATAATGAATTACTTGTTCATTACGTACATGGTTACTTCGAAACCAAAACGCATTTCAGTAGCTGCTGGTTTTGTCCACATAATATTTCTCCTTAAAAGAAAATTAATTAAAAGATCTAGCCGAACATATCGGGCAAGTACATTGCCAGTTATGAAAAGGCCAAAAAGTAATGTCAGTATGTCTACGACGTTGTAATTTCATTAAAAATTACTTGTTGCAAACGTACATTGTTACTTCAAAACCAAAACGCATTTCAGTTGCTGTTGGTTGTGTCCACATAGTATTTCTCCTTGTTTATGTTATAAAAAAATTAACATAAACCAGATCATTGAAGATGCAGCAAGCTGCAAAGGTTCAACTTGAGATTTACAACTGAATAATATATTGAATAGAATAAATTAGAATGGGGAACTACATGAAGATTGACTAAGGAAAATCATTATGACCTGGAGCCGGCTCCAGGTCATAGCTGATTAATTACTTCGCATCACCTGTTTCAAAACCATCTTCGCCAGGCAGTTTGATTGGTGAATCTTCATCACCAGTTGGATTGAAACCACCATTACCGCCAATTAAAAGCGCATCTGTTGGGTGAAACTCTTTAGCATCTTCAGCAAAAACTGAAGAAAACGCTGCTAGAAAACCTACTAATGTTAAAACTTTTAAATATTTCATTACTTTTCTCTCCCAAAATAATAATCTTAAGTACTTAAAATATATGAAAACCTTACATCCCGTCTTCCTACATCTCTTATACTTTACAAAACCTACAGATTTTGTCAAATTTTTAATTCACTTAATAAATTCTTAGCGATGGAATAATCCGAATCTGAAGCCCTTTGAATAAGCTGATATCCCTTTTCCTTATCCTCTGGAACAATATATCCAAAGAAATACAGGCTACCGAGAATAGTCAGTGCTGCCGGATGTTCATTCTCTGCCGCCACCTTCAGCCAAGTAAATGCTGTCAGTTTGGACACATCATATCCATTGGCATATAAAGTCCATATCAATAATTGTTTATTAACATTATTTTCAGCTTCTTGTTTTAATTGTTGGATATCTTTTTTTGGATCAACAATCTCAATCAGGGTATGCTGACCCATTTTTTTTTGGATTGGCTGTGAAACATTACATGATATATTGCCAAGTATGTAGGCATGTTTTTTAAATCGATTTAAATCCTCAATATCAAGCTGGTCGGCATATGCACATAAACTTTGCGGATCGCCATCTAAGGCCATTTTTTTTAACTCACCCCCCATAACAGCAGCGAATTGGAATAAAAAGATAAGAATTAATGAGATTTTAGAAAACATGTAAATTGTTACTAAACTTGAGTAATTGTTCAAAAGAATATAGATTAGTGACTTATATCGCTAATTTGTGGTTCAAAAAATTATGAAAAATTATTACATTACATATTTTTTAAAATTTCTTTTGATCAATTTTTTCATTTTCATCAATGTAAATGTAAATGCTGATGCCAATCCAGATATTTGGCCTTTTCTAAAAGAACAAGTTTTCAAAGAACGTCCAATTTCTGAGGACCAAAATTTCTTAAAAATTGATGGACCAAAAAGAGCCTCGAGCGGTGCTCAGGTCCCCGTCACTGTTTCACTTTCATCTAATAAGCATAAGATTGTGAAAATTTATATGTACATTGATGCCAATCCAGGTCAACATGCTGCCACTTACTTTCTAACCGATCAATCCCAAGAAATTAAAATCAGCACTCGAATTCGTATGGAGACAGATTCTTTCGTTCGTGCAATTGCGGAAACGGATCAGGGGGAATTATTCATGAGCATTGTTCCTATTCGTGCTTCAGGTGGTTGCAGTGGTTACATGGATGTTCATGATCCAGAATTAACTAAAGATTTAGGAAAAGTAATCTTAAAAGCAGACAATAATTTTGTCACCTCCCGAATTAAACACCCTAATTTTACCGGTTTGCAAAAAGATCTCGACTCTGGTGGATACATTCCTGAGTGGATCATAAAAACCATTGAATTTAATCATCAGGGTGAAAAAATTTTAGCCGTTGAGAATCAAATCTCAATCAGCCAAGATCCCTTTTTAAAATTCACCACGCCAAATAAACTTGATGGTGAAGTCACTATTACTGCAAAAGATACAAAGGGTAATGAATTTAATTCCTCAGTGAAGTTAAATTAAATATTTACTCGGTTAAACATTCGGATTCATCAGATAGTCCTTCACACTCTTCGAGCACCGCTCCCACTTCAACCACCGGGGTGCCGCCTCCTGAAGATTCACTTAAGCTATTTGAATTTTGTTTGATTTGTTGTAACAACCTCTGGATAAAGGACATCTGATTACCTCCCACATAATTATTGGTTGTTGGTGCAACTGGGGTTGTTACAACCGTGCCTATAAAGTTACTAAAGGTGGTGGATCCAGATGTGGTGGTATTACCCTGAATATTAATTGATTGACCCACATGATTTGGTGTTGAGCTGTCAAGCGTTCCCCAAACATTGTTGGCATTATTGGATGTATCGTGAATACCAGTAATGAATTGTACCGGATTAGCAAAGGCAGTTACATTACCAATCTCACCATTAGCAGTAATGGTTGGTGCAGGATCATTGGCTGATAATGCATATGCCTCAACAATTAAAGTATGAGTTCCATCCGAATCATTAATGGTGTGGTTAAAGGTGACGCTTGGGTCAATTGACATTAAACGACGGGTTTTGCCATTCTCACCATTATCCCCAATCAGTACAGGTCCGGAATATTCTTGAGCATTAAAGGTCATGATATTTGCATTAAGGTTGATGCTATTACCTGTGATATCAAAATTATAGAAATTTGTGCCAGTTAAGCTAGTGAATATCTGACCATTGAAGGCATAACCCACGCTGTCATTAAAGGTCACCTCACCGGCATTCACATACTGATCATTTTCTTTGTAATTGCTATTAATGGACAATGAGCGGGTAGCGGCTTTTGATCCAGCTCCTGCAGTAAGCGTGCCATTGAAAGTAATATCTCCAGAAGTGCTATTAATTTCTAGAGGATCAGCGGCAGAGCCAGCTAACACCTCAACATTACCGCCATAAGTTTGATCATTGGTGGTATTCACATCAGTCAATAATTTTAATGCGCCCGTTGTGGTGAGGCTGTCCAAGGTCAATCCAGATGAAATTGACAGGGATCCGTCACTACTGCTTAATGTTGAACTGCCTAGAGCATTAGCATGAGCAATGGTTAATGATGAATCTGTGATATCTGTGATGCCGGTATGCGAATTATTACCAGATAAGGTAATTGCTCCATCCCCGCTAAATCTAATCGTACCTGCCCCAGATAGTGCATTACTTAATTCATATTCATTAGCATTATTAAGAATAATCGTTCCAGAATTCACAATGTCCGCGCTAAAGGTACCAAAACTATCCGCATCTAGTGTTGTTAAGTAGTTTTCTGGAATAGTCACCGATGCCACATTATCATTATCTGGAATAGCCCCATTTAACCAAGAATCAGCAGCTGACCATAAGTCACCCTCTGCATCACCGGCCCAGGTCACACTATCTAATTGAGTAATCGTTCCAGAATTAAGTGATAAATTAGTACCATTCACATCATCCACTTCAAAGGCATAATTATTGGAATCATCACCTGAAAGTGACAGGTCAATGTTGATTGGTTTGTTCGTGCCCACATGTCTGGATGAGTAAGATCCTGAAGCAGTAATTTGTAAATCATCACCTTCATATACAACTGTATTATCTTGAAGATAACTTGCAGTAACAGAGCTGATTTCAGTCGACCCATCATAGACTTTAGACACTTCTGAAATTGAGAGGTCATCTGGATCAATTACTTTTCTTAAGACATTCAAGGAACCGATAATGGCAATTGTACTGTCATCATTGACTGTAACTTCATTATTCTCTGCACCTAAATTATAACCGCCTGTATTTAGTCGATTTGAAGAACTATAACAACCTCCAAGTGAACAATCTGTTTCACTTGAAACTGGAGCAATCACAAAACTCACTTGAGTGCCTTCATGATTTACAATCACATTGGAACCATCCACACTTGTATTATCTACATTGCGTGATTGATTTGTATTTTCATCCCAATAGGTTGCTTGGACAGAATCATAAGAAATAGCTGAACCATAACTGATGTTATTTGCTGCTAGGTTAATATCAATAATTAAGCCATCACTCGGGACGATGGTTAAATCTCCATTGACATAATTAAATGTATAGTTACCCGCAGCATAACCGGATGGTGCAATTACGCCCTCGTAAGTTCCTGCCGCTGTATTTGCATCCGTCCTTGCAATAGTACCAATGGTAGTTAAATCAGAGCTGTCCTCACTACCAACAAAACCGTTATAAATTACTGTAAATTCTGGATCGTTATCCCTCACAAATTTCGCGGCATTGGCTGCCGTAATGGTTAATAATGCTGGTGTAATATTCGCTGTATCTGTCTGACCAGTCGCAATCGAGTAATTGGATGTTAAGCCACCATTTGCTCCATCACCCAATGTAATCGCTGTAACGGTGACAGTTCTTTCACCCACATTAATATTATCAAATCGTGCCGTTGTTTCGGTTGTTACTAATGTTTCATCACCAACATAACCAGATAATGCTAAAGAAACAATCGCCTGATTAGATGCATCGTAAACCTTATCTTGAGCAGTGATTGTGGCAGTCAATGCCTTCGCAGTGATGTTAGCGGTAGTCGTACCTTGTGCGGTAATGTTGTAGTTACCGACATTATCACCGCCGTTAGTTTCAGTGAGGGTGATGGTTTTGCCAGTGTCTACATTCTTATCAGAGAACACCCCGGTTGCACTGACGGTCACATCATCACCTTCCACTAAACCGGTGAAGGTCGCTGCACTGACATCAATGGTTGCGGAGGTGTCGCCGTCATACACTTTATTGCTTGCAGTGATGCCACCGATGGTCAATGCCTTTGCAGTGATGTTGGCAGTAGTCGTACCTTGTGCGGTAATTGTATAGTTACCCACATCATCACCGCCGTTAGTTTCAGTGAGAGTAACAGTCTTATCGGTATCCACATTCTTATCAGAGAACACCCCAGTTGCACTCACAGTCACGTCATCGCCTGCCACTAAACCAGTGAAGGTCGCTGCACTGACATCCACTGTGGCTGACGTATCACCATCGTAAGTTTTGTTAGCCGCGGTGATGCCACTAACTGTAATTGGTTTCGCAGTGATATCACCCGTCGCTGTGGTACCATCTAAGCTATAATTCCCTGCATCATCACCAGAGAGTTCATATTCGACAGTAATCGTTTTATTTGTACCAACATTTTTATTATCGAAGTTACCCGAACCACTGGCTGTAACATCGTCATCACCGATTACACCAGTTAAGTTAGCACTGGTAATATCGACGTTTGTGGTTCCATCGTATACTTTAGTTGTGGAAGCAATATCTGTATTAATGGTTAATGCCTTGGCAATGATGTTAGCGGTAGCTGCAGAGGCATCAGTGATAGAATAATTTGTTGCATCATCACCTGTTAATGCTAAGTTGCTCATAGTTACTGCAATATCCGTACTCACATCTGATTGGGCAAATGTACCACTTACGTTGTCACCATCAAAACTTACAATATCGCCTACTACAGTATCATTTAATATTGCTGCACTGACATCTACTGTGGCTGACGTATCACCATCGTAAGTTTTGTTAGCCGCGGTGATGCCACTAACTGTAATTGGTTTCGCAGTGATATCACCCGTCGCTGTGGTACCATCTAAGCTATAATTCCCTGCATCATCACCAGAGAGTTCATAAGTCACGGTAATTATTTTATCGGTACCAACATTTTTATTATCGAAGTTACCCGAACCACTGGCTGTAACGTCATCATCACCAACCACACCGGTTAAGTTAGCACTCGTGATTTCAATATCAGTTGTACCATCGTAAACTTTAGTTGTGGAAGCAATATCTGTATTAATGGTTAATGCCTTGGCAGTAATATCACCCGTCGCTGTGGTACCATCTAAGCTATAATTCCCTGCATCATCACCAGAGAGTTCATACTCCACGGTAATTGTTTTATTGGTACCGACATTTTTATTGTCAAAGTTACCCGAACCACTGGCTGTAACATCATCATCACCAACCACACCGGTTAAGTTAGCACTCGTGATTTCAACATCAGTTGTACCATCGTAAACTTTGGTGGTAGATGCAATATCGGTATTGATGGTTAATGCTTTAGCAGTAATATCGGCAGTAGCATTCGATGCATCTGTTACGGTGTAATTACTTGCATCATCCCCAGTAAGAGCTAAGTTGCTCATGATGACCGCTATATCAGTTCCCACATTAGATTGAGCGAATGTACCACTTAAGTTGGTATCATCGAAGCTAACTAGATCATCTTCTACTACATCAACTAAGTTTGCGCTGCTTGCATCTACTGTGGCTGAGGTAGTACCATCATATACTTTATCAGCTGCAGTGATGCCAGTCACAGTGATGGCTTTAGCAGTAATATCGGCAGTAGCATTCGATGCATCTGTTACGGTGTAATTACTTGCATCATCCCCAGTAAGAGCTAAGTTGCTCATGATGACCGCTATATCAGTTCCCACATTAGATTGAGCGAATGTACCACTTAAGTTGGTATCATCGAAGCTAACTAGATCATCTTCTACTACATCAACTAAGTTTGCGCTGCTTGCATCTACTGTGGCTGAGGTAGTACCATCATATACTTTATCAGCTGCAGTGATGCCAGTCACAGTGATGGCTTTTTGATCAACCACATAATCATTGGCTGTATCTAAAGTGATGCTGTAGTTGGCCACATCAGCTCCGCCATGGGTGCCATCAATGCTTTGTGTGTAGGTGCCAGCTTCTAATTTATTCGCAGTACTTAAGGACACGTCATCAATCTGAGCTGTGGCGGTGACCACGTCATTAGTTTCTAAACCAGTGTAGCTAATAGCCCCTGCACTATAAGCATCCCCGTAAGTGATATTGCCAGCAGCGATACTGTAGGTCACGGCTTTTTGATCGACCACGAAGTCATTTAAAGTATTCGCACTGATGCTGTAGTTAGCTAAGTCAGCACCAGCAGAAGATGCCAAGCTTTGGGTATAAGTACCAGCTTGTAAGTACCCAGCAGTTGAAGTGGCTGTGTCATCAATCTGAGCAGTACCAGTGACTACATCATCAGTTTCTACACCGGTGAAGCTCACTGCACCTGGAGTTTCAGTGAGGTTATCACCATAAGTGACATTGCCTGCCGCAATGTCATACGTGATGGCTTGATGTGCCACTTAAGACTAAGGTACCTGTGCCCTCTTTGGTAATCGCATAACCATTCGATCCATCACCAATCGCTGTTGAGATGGTGAGTTGAGTGCCATCCACATCAATAGTGGCATCCGCACCCAGAGTCATGGTACCGGCGTAACTCGATGTACCAGTGGATGTACTTAAGGTACCGCTGTTGGTAATCGCCTCAGTGGTGGAGTAAGTCACATTCGCTAGATCTAAAGTCGCACCCGAGGCAATCACGGTACCGGCTGCATTAGTACCCAGAGCATTATTGACTGTGGCTTTGAGGGTACCAGCATTAATGGTGGTTAGGCCGGTGTAAGTGTTGGTACCACTCAAGGTTAAGGTACCGGAGCCGGCTTTAGTGATATCGACTTTAGCTGCATTTCCATTTTCTATAACGCCACTAAACGTTGTTGATGAGCTACTAGAGGTAGTTAGAGTGACTTTAGTGTTTGCTAAAAGCGTATCAGCACTAAGCGCAGTGTTGTAAACTTGAGCTGAATATATATTGCCATCAAAAAAATTGGTCCGCGTGCCACTGGATTTTACCGATCCAATTAAAGCTTCTATTGTATTATTGCCTATGGAACCTATGGTGGCTGAACTTTCTAATACGCCGTTAAGATATAACGACAAAGTTGTGCCGTTGTACGTCATGCTGGCAAGATTAATTTCTCCGTCATTGATATTTGTAACGCCAAGCGTTTGCCATGGGCTAGCTTCTCTATGCGCTTTTAACTTACCGTCATATATATCTAATCTGTATGATCCAAGAACACTGCCATCAAATCTTGTGAAGAGTGATTGGTCTTTGCTAGCATCGTCTGTTTTGAACCAAACATTAATCGTATAATTGGATGTTTCGCCAAATTGCAGTGTTGACGTTGTTCCTAAATTAAAATATTGATTTGTGCCATCTAAGGAAAAAGAATTCGTATCCGAATCAAAACTTGGACTGTTTCCTAAGGTTGCATTAGGTGAGCCGTCTGTCAGATCGAGCCAATCACCACTTCCAGAATAGGATCCAGCATCTAAATAAAGAATTAAACCACTATCGTCACTATTGACACTTGCAACTCTTGAACTTGTAATTGTTCCAGAACCAGAAAGTGACGCAACAGTTTCTGAGAAACCATTCATATCAAATGTTCCGTTTACAACGAGATTTGAACTATCTGAAATTACTCCAGCTTTTCCTAATTTTAATGTTCCAGCTGAAATAGTGGTAGACCCTGTGTAAGTATTGGTTCCACTTAAGATTAAGGTACCTGAGCCTGTTTTGGTGAGGTTACCTGAAGCGGCAGTCACGCCACCGTAAGTTAAAGTGTATGCACCGGTATTAATGGTGCCGTTACCGGTCATGGTGATGCCTTTGTTGGTACCTAGGGTAAAGCTTGCAGTGGTGGTGAGTGTACCGCCGTTAAAGATAATATTGTCAGCATCAGCAGACCCTGGAGTTGCCCCCAAATTAGCACTCGAGCTGACACTAATCGTACCTGCCGTGATGGTGGTCGAACCTGTGTAGGTATTGGTACCACTTAGGGTTAAGGTACCTGAGCCTGCTTTCGTTAAGCTTGTCACCGATGCGCCATCCGCAATCACGCCTGTAATAGATGAAGTTGAGGTGTTGGTTACACTGATCGTACCTTGTACGGTCATGTTAGCGGCACTGAGTGCACCGGTGGTAATCGTGGTGTTACCGAGTGCGGTTGAATTACCCACAGCGCCTGTGAAGGTGACATTACCTGAACCGGCGGCGATGGTGAGTGTGTCGCCTGCGACAGCTGCATTGGTGGTGCCACTGAAGGTCACATTGCTATTGGTGGTGGTGAGTGTTCGATCACCCGTGATAGTCACATTACCTGTGTAAGTTTGTGTGCTACTTGTGGTGACATTGGCGTCTAAGTTAGAGGTACCTGAGACGCTGATGCTGGTGGCTGATGTAATGGCCGCATTCAGATCCATGTCACCGGTGATGATGATAGCACCGAGTGGGTTGGTCGCACCTAAAGTATCAGCCGTTGCATCACCGAAGATGACATCGGCGGTGGTGCCATTACTGTTGCCATCAAGGTTAATGGTCAGTGCACGAGCCGTTCCACCGTCAGAGTTAATGGTACCGTTAAAGGTGATGTTACTGTCGGTGGTGGTCAGCGTGGTAGCCGCACTTAGGGTCACATCACCGTCGTAGGTTTGTGTACCGGAGGTGGTCACATTGGCACCTAAGTTAGAGGTAGTTGAGACACTTAAGCTGGTGGCTGAGGTAATCGCAGCATCCAAGTTAAGCGCACCGGTAATAGCGATGGCACCTAAACCACCATTTGCTGCTCCGCCAACAATGCCATTAAATTCAACCTCACTGTTGCCAACGCTGATGGTTAGGGCATTGCCTTCAGAGGCCTCTGAGTTCACTGTGCCATTGATGGTGACCTTGCTATTGGTGGTGGTCAGGTTAATGGCAGAGGTGATCTCAACGTTCGCACCTAGGGTCATGGTTGTGGTGGTGGTTAGTGCACCCGCAAGACTAATATCAGATACGGTCGATGCAGTAAGGCTACCTGTGATCGAGAGTGACTGCCCTACGCTACTTGAACCGATGGTGAGGCTGCCGGTGTTATTAAAGGTGGTATTGCTTGTAATGCTGGATGCGCCACTTTGTGCGAGGGTGATGTCAAACGCCTCACTGGCGGTATTCAAGGTCGTGACATTTAAAGCACCGTTAAAGCTAAATGAACCGGTTTGGGTGCCGTCGGTAAAGCCTCCCCCGCCCTCAGAGGTGATGGTGGCATAACCGTTACCTGTGTTACCGGTCATAGTGCCACCCGCTGGGTTAGGCATAGAGGCGTTACCCGCAATGGTTGAGGCGTTTGTTACACCGCCGATGTAAGATGAGCCGCCACCGCCGCCAGCGCCATAACCAGTCCCATGCTGTACTGATGCTGCTCCACCGGCACCACCGTAGTATCCACCACCGCCGCCGCCAGCATAAGAAGCACCTCCATTAGCATTAGTAGTATTCTTATTTCCATTACCGCCTTGCCCTAAAGTGCCAGAATAACCGGCGTAAGTACCGCTACCTGTACCGCCTCCAATTTGAGTCCCTCCTGTACCACCGTATGCTGCTGTTGAATTCCGTGTATCACCTCCCGTGCCGCCAGTTAACCCACCTCCGTAACCACCACCGTAAGAAAAATATCCTGCACCACCACCACCGCCAGCGACAATCACTCTGTCAGTTAAGGCGGTACCGCCCACTCGAATATCTGTCGCGCCACCACCACCGCCAGCAGCTCCTTGCGCATCACCTCCCCCGTTCCAGCCGCCGCCTCCTAATGTATAATTCCCAACATAGGATCCTTGACCACCGACATAAATATAAATGGTCTGGCCTGCTGTGAGGCTATAGGTCCCGGTAGCATAGCCGCCATAACCGCCACCAGCGTATGAAGCATTCCCATTACCACCCTTAGCGCCCCATAGTGTAAATGTGTAAGTTCCAGTACTAGCAGCCGTATAGGTTTGAGAGCTACCGGTGTAAGAAAAGGCTTCATCAACCGCTTCCACAAGCGCTGATCCTGAGCCCCCCAAGCCAAGGTTCAGAAGAGCTGTGGTTGCACCAACATCCCCTGAAACATTTACATTACCTGCACCGGAGAGTATGAAGAGTGAATTCGTGTCAGCGGTCTGGCCATCAATGTCGGCTGCAAAGATGATGTCACCGCCGGCTGATGAGCTGCCCACGCTGGAGAGGTTAACGTCGGTGGCATAAATAGTCACATCGCTGTTGTAAGTCTGATCACCGCCGGTGATGATATCAGCATTTAAGATGGTAGGGCCGTAGAAGGTAAGGTTATTGGTTACCTCCAAGTCGCTGCTGAGCGTAATGCTTGATAGGTTGCCTGATTTACCGACCGTGAGTGAGCCAAGTGAAGTGCTGATTTTCGAGACAGGCACAGTGTAGGCACTGGTAAAGCTGGTGCCATTCGGTTGGATGATTAAGGTGCCAGAGCCGGTGTAGCTGCTGGAGCTCAACGATGGCACATCATTTTTTAACACCAAGGTACCGGCATTAATGGTGGTGGTGCCGGTGTAGGTATTGGTGGCAGTGAGGGTTAATGCAGCTGAGCCAGCCTTGGTTAAGGATGCAGCTGATGCGCCATCACCAATGACACCGGTGATCGATGAGGCACTGGTATTTGTGATGCTGATACCGCCTTGCACGGTCATCGCAGCTGCCGTGAGTGTGCTTGTGGTTATTGTAATGTTTCCTAGTGCCGTACTACCACCGATGGCATTATCAAATGTAACATTACCACTACCCGCGGCGATGGTTAGAGCGTCACCTGCGCTGCTTGCATTGACGGTCGAGTCAAAATCAACATTGCTGTTGGTTGTCGTCAGTGTAATGTCGGTCGTTATGGTCACAGCACCTCCAAAGGTCTGGGTCGAGCTCGTAGTAATGTCTGCGCCGATGCTGGCTGCCTCAACAACATAAAGGCTGCTCGTGCTTGTAATGGCACCGTCGACCTCAAGGTCGGTGGTGTAGACCGCGCCCTGGAAGGTGGCAGCCACATCAATATTTATTAACTCAAGCTGCGCACTGGAAGTACCAATATTTCCGGTGAATGTTTTTCCTGTACCAGTCACCTGCAAGGTACCCTCATCATCAGCATGTCCAGAGACATTAATGTCTGCTGCAATGGTCGCGGTATTGTTCCCTGAAAAGATCAGATAGGCCTGATAAGCGGTACTATTTTTGTCATTAATAACAATCTGATCACTAGCTGTCACAGCGTAATCAAACTGTAGGGTTGAGTACTCGTTGGTGTGATCACCGCTAGTGACCCTAGCTTCGCCGACGGTTACCCCGCCGGAGCCAGTAAAGTGTGCGCTCCCTGCATAGGTGGCAGCGGCTGCGTCACCGACCTTAATCGAATCCGCAGTCACGGTTCCTGAAAAGGTCACCTTACTTGGCGCAGTATCCGCAGTATTAAACTTCACAGTAATGGCCGTGCTGGTGGCGCTACCCCCATTTTCTAGAATCGTGCCTGAAATGGTCATCGCACTGGTGTTAATGACCTCGAGTGTAGAGCTGTTATTAAGGGTGATATTCGAGGCCACGGTCACAGTATCTTTCACGGCCGCTGTTTTACTTGCCGCGATGGTGAGGTTGTCAGCCGTTACAGCCGCATTAAAGGTGGCACTACTATTAAGAGTCATATCGGCTAACGTAGTCGCACCCACAATACCGCTGAAGGTGGCCGAACCTGATCCTAAAGTAAGAGTAAGGTCACGTTTAGTTAAAGCTGCATCACTATCGACAGTGTCACTGAAGGTCACATTACTATTAGTAGTAGTGAGTGTCACGTCAGTACTTAAGGTCACGGCCCCAGTGTAGATTTGAGTGCCCGACGTGGTGATGTTACCCCCAATATTGGATGCTCCAGAGATGGTCAAAGCTGAACTTCCTGCTGAACGGCTAATGGCACCATCTAAATCTAAGGTGGTAAAGGTCTGGGTTGCCTGAAGATCTAAGGTGCCACTTGTTCCAATCACTAAGTCTGTTGATGAGCTTAGGGCTCCAGTTAATTTAAGAGTACCGGCATTAATCGTAGTATCTCCGGTATATGTGTTTGTGGTTGATAATGTTAAGGTTGAAGTTGTGCCTGTCACTTTCTCAAGGTCACCTGCGCCAGAGATTACTCCAGATAAAGTTTGATTAGATGATGAGGCATAACTAAAGGTTGAACCGCTTGCAATTGAAATAGCTCCAGCATAGGTTCCACTGCCTAATTGACCAGATCCGCCAATTGACAAATCACCGTTATTGATAGTTGTATTGCCTGAGAAAGTGTTGGTTGCATTAAGAGCAAGATTTCCCGAGCCATTTTTAGTTACTGCAATAGACCCGGTTATTGGAGCGTTATAGCTAAAATCACCTGACCCATCAAAGGTTAGGTTGCCGTTGTAAACGGGGTTTTTGTCGGCATCATCTGTGTCCTCCCAGATTGACCATGTGTAAGCGGTGTTATTGAGTAAGGTGGCCCCACTTGCCCCCACCGTGAAAGCTACTTTGTTGTCTGCACTATTCGATGCTGCATCGCCCATCACCCCATCCGTGCCGGTAAATTCAAGAGTCCCGCCATCAATGACAAGGTTATAATATCGAAAACTTAAATTTCCTAAACTGCGACTTGCACCGGTAAAACTGTAAAGCTGAAGTGTTGCTCCTGCATTAACGGTCACCACGCCGTGATCACCCCATGAACCTGTCTTATAGAGGCTACCTGTGCTGCTTAGGTTCAGTGTGCCGTCATCGATATCGACATCTCCCTCAAATGTGTTGGTTCCTGAGAGCGTGAGCGTGCCTGACCCTGCCTTAGTGAAGGTGCCGTCACCTGAAATCACTCCAGACATGGTGGCTGAATAGCCTTGTGTATCAATATTAAGGAAGGTGCTTGATGAGTTAGTCGCAAAATTATTTGACACGCTGTAATTGCCCATAAACACAATGTTGGTGTAGTCAGAGGTTCCGTAAGTAGTAACGGTGCCTGTACCCAATGCGGCATTGTTAGCAATTCTTATAATAGGCTTCAGGCTTGGCGCTGATGCACTGTTAATGTCAATGCCACCTGAGAAGGTATTTGAGCCAGAAAGTTGTATCCAGCGGCTATTCACATCGCCAGTTAACACAATCTTACCGGTACCAGAAATAGTACCGTTTAAGATGAAGTCTGAACTTGTGCCAAAGCCTATATCAATCGTCACAGTCCCTGTAACGACTATATTATTAGAGATGGTTTTTGAAGCACCTCGTGATGAAGCTAAAAGTGTAGAGCCATCATTAAGATAAAGAGTACCTGAACCGATTGAGTATGCATTATATAAATCGTAACGACCTGAGGTAGATGTGGAACCTGTGTAGGTATTATTCCCACTAACCGTCAATTGACCTGCACCAGTATGATATAAATTACCCGAACCAGAGAACACGCCTGAGAAAGTAGCAGTCGAGGAGTTATTAAAGGTTAAATTGCCCCCATTCAAGCTTAAATTAACGTCAATATCAATTGTTGCAGCATTAAGTACAAGATTTAAAGCGTTTGATGAGCTGGAAATAGAAGAATTTATATCAATAGTACCGCCAGTTAATGTCAATGTTGCACTAGAGCCAGATGTTTTAGAAATTGCTGCATTGAGAGTGAGCGTATTGGATGAAGAGCTTCCGGTGGTTATTGAAACACTTACCCCTGAGTTAAGCGAGGTGTTGATGGATGAAGCTAAAATCGTTGTTGTAGTTGAGGGAGAAAAAGAGCTTGTATAGGAAGTGCCTGATGCACCAGACGATGCAATCGTCACATCATAAGGATCAATTATCCATATGCCCCCACGACCCACATTAATCTGTGTCAATAAATCTAATATGTGACCTGATGTTTCAACGATACCACCAGATTGTAAGCCCTTAGACTCAACTAGAGTCTTATCATCAATGAGCGTGTATTGTGAAAAAGGGATTGATTGGGTATGAATGTTGTTCCCAATATAAATATTGCCCCCAGTAGTATAACCATTGGATACAATAGAGGAGTTGATTACTCTTGTGTTAGCATAACCAGCCAGTTCGATTGTACCTCCCCTGCCGCTACTGCCATTGGTTTGAATCTGAGATTCTAATAGATTCACGTCACCATGGGAAGATGCAATTAACACTGAACCGCCAGCAAGACCGGAAGCATTAAAAGATGTGTTATATAAATCTGCATCATTAGATGCATTAATTAAAATTGTGCCCCCACGCCCGTTACTATTATTTGTTTGTATTATTGAGGACTGCGAATTAAGGGTATGTCCAGAGATTGATATAACAGATCCATGCCCCCTTACTCTAGAATTGTGGCCAAACAGTATATTTTTTAATGCCGTTAGATTAATTTTGCCCCCATTATGACTATTTTGATTTGCGATTAAGCCATAAATCGCAATATTACTGCCTAAGATAGTGATTAAGCCATCCTGGCTGCTTGAGCTAACCCCATTAATTGAACCAAATAAGGTTACATCGCCCTGAGCTTCCATTGAAACTTGACCGGAAGTCAGGTTTGCCAGCGTCAATAATGACAAATCGCCAAAAGAGCTTAATTTGGTCGATAGACTCCCATGGTCATCTATAATTGAGCCTGAAAATTTTAAATTTTTGTCTGCATGCAGCAGAAGTTTGGTTGGCGTTAAGCTCATTTTATGAATTGAGCTATCCGTTTCAGCCAATAATGCCCCCGCGTCATCACAATTAGGTCCGCAAAGCGTCTGTAATGCTGAAGCATTAATATTGGTATGATTGACTGTTGCCCCCATGACTTGGCTAAAAGCAGAATCAATATTGATATTGGCTGCCTCTAACTTCCATGTGCCAGCTTTACCAGCTAAACTCCCGGCAGAAGCGCTGATGGCTGCTGTAGGCTCAAGATTAACTTCTTTAGATGAGGTATTAATGGTTCCTCCATCACCCGTATCTTTTGCGTTAGCTGATACTTTTCCAGCAACATTAACTGCATTGGTCGCTACAATGTCAATGGTTCCAGCATTAGCATTACTTGCTTCTGCGTCAACAGACAATACAGCGCCTTCATTAATAATCACCTGATCAGTTGCAGCCACCTTAATTTCTGATTGTCCGCTGGATGATTTGGCAATGGTTTGTGAATTATTATCAAAAATAACCTTGTTACTGCTGAGCAGTATTCTTCCATCCGATGTTTTTGCTAAAGTCTGTTGTACAGCCTGAGTCACATTAACGGTTCCTGCTTGTTTTATAATGCCCCCATTAATGGAATTAACCGCAGTGGCGGTCATAATCACCTGACCTCCAGGCGCTTCAATCATATATCGATTCTCAATCAAGCCCTTGATTAAGCTCGGTGTGGCAGTGATCGAGGATAGGTTTTTAGAATCATTAAAGTTAAGGACAATATTTTCGCCTGAAGCTAGGGTTACTGTTCCCATTCTGGCAAAGATCAGACCTTCATTACGTATCTCTGGGGCTAATAATGCAATATAGTCATCTAGCGCCTTTATTTCACCCTGATTCACAATGCTTCCACTATTCTGGTTCTCACTAAACTGATAGCGGCCATTCAGGTAATCGTCATTGCTGATATCGTGGGTTGTGGCTGTTATCGAACCCACTTCAACTTGCGAGTTAGGGCTAAAATAAATACCAGCGCCATTAACAAGCAGCACCTCGCCCGTTGCATTAATTTTCCCGAAGATTTCTGATGGATTTGCGCCGGTGATGCGATTCAGTGTTGAACTCGAGGTGTTGGGCTGATTAAAGTTAACCGTTGAATTTGCCCCCACATTAAAACTTTGCCAATCGATGACCCCATGCTGGGTACTCTGATTGATATCCATGACTGGATTATCATTGGCTTGTGAGGTCTGGATGTTAATGTCACCTGAAACTACATTTGCCCCCGTCGGGAGCTCCATTACATTGGGCTCAGATAAAGACATATGAGGGTATAGGGCCATTAGAATACTAATGGTCAATACATTTCTACTCATGATGTATTGTTTTTTATCCATACCAAGCCTTAACTACTCAAAATAGTAAGCTCCTTTTTTTTATATAGCTTATATAAGTTTTTCTCAAAATGTGATGCCTCCTCTAACCCAAACAAAATTATCTTTGTGGCTTCCATCTAAATCTTTATCTGTGGTGGTTCTATTCGGGTTTTCCCCAATTCTTTTAGCCCAGGTCACTGATAAAAGTGTATTCTTTGGACCATTCCAGCCTAATGACAATCCATAGCCCTTTAATGTGTACCCGTTAGGGTCAGCATTCACTCCTGAATTATTAACGTATTGTTTTGCATGCCCAATATCGTAAAAGCCAGTTAAAGTCAGATTCTGCGGCAACGCTCTTCTAATTTCTAGGTTTGCTACGTATCCTTGAGAACCAGCTCCTTCACTCACAGGATATGCTCTGACTCCATTAGGGCCGCCCAAATAAATTTTTTCTGAGGAATCCAAGTTTTGATCAGACCACTGCGCATTTACTCGTCCATACACAGACCAGTCTGAATCAATATATTGCTCACGACTGTAATTCATGGTTAATCTAGTAAAGTTACCTTGCGTATTAGCCCCTGATGCATCTGATGCTTTGTTTGGAGAGCCTCCTAAGTCAACATCGCCAGAAACTATTGAGACATCAAAACGATTGATTGCGCCAGCGAGAATA
Source organism: Methylophilaceae bacterium LSUCC0665 (assembly GCA_024919215.1). GTDB lineage: Bacteria > Pseudomonadota > Gammaproteobacteria > Burkholderiales > Methylophilaceae > BACL14. The sequence continues at coordinate 892,612 of CP103437.1, forward strand.
GCAGAATCGATAAGGTCGCCACGCGCCCCAAGAGTGAATGTTTGAACATCATAATCACTAAGTGTGCCGGTATTATTTTTATTTTTGAAAGATTTATTATCAAGCTCTGAAAAGAGGTTTAAATTTAACTCTTGAGACCTAATTAGCGGATAATTAGCGTTTAACCCAACAATAGTCGAATACCCATTGGGGTCTACAGAATCAAACTCTCTAGGAATCACGTCATATTCAAGATAACTGAGACTGCCCCCAATGGTCAGTCCAGATGCCCCCACTGGCAGAGAATAATCAAATCGCCCGTAATCTACTCCTTCTGTTTTCAGGGCAGTTAAGCGAATCTGATCTCCCAGTCCAAAAGGGCTATTAATATTCAAATTTGCGACCGCACGGGCACGGCCAGTCGCACGGGAACCGTAATTATCTAAAACAACGCCACTTCCAGCAAAAGGTCTCGTGTTATTGACTACCAAGTTTACCTTGGTTTCTCCCTCGTTATCCCCAGCAGCAAGAGTACTTTTCGCTGTAACGCCTGGCAAATCATTGATTATAAGAATTCTTCGATCAACTTCTTTGAGATTGAGGGTTTTATCTTTCATGTTAAAACCCATTAGGTTTTTCAAAATACTTTCTTTAACCTTGCTGGCTCCATTTTCAGTCGAAATATCCGTACCGCCATATCTGGCCTCTTGGATTCTTAATTCTAAATTACCTTGAGTGATATCTTGATCTGGCAAAGTGACTAGGGCGATATAACCGTTATAGCGATAAAAATCTGCTAATCTTGAGGCGATCGACTGCAGTTCATTGACTGTGACGGATTGATTGATGAAATTATTTAAAAAATCATTGATTTTTTCCGCACTGAGTTCTTGATTACCAGAAAAGGAAAAAGATTTAAGCTCAACCCTAGGCTCATCTTTCGCCTCAGGTTCAACATTGGGTTTAATATTTTGCAGACCATCAGCATCAGGAAATAAAAACTTCTCATTTCTTTCAATTTCGTTCAAAATTTGACCAGCATCAGGAGCGGTTACCGTCCCAGAAAATGCTGAGTTTGCGGCTATAGTCATGATAGCTGTGCTGATAAATTTATTTATAAATTTCTGTTTATTCATATACCAAAAAAATAATTACAAAAACCCTATAGACACTGAGGGCGAATTATAAAATTTAGCATGATAATATGAAAAAAACTACCTTTTTTGATTAATTTTTTTAATTAAATAAATAAGCTAAGTTATTATTTTATTTGAATAATTTCAAATTTCATGAAGTCTAAACATTGCTCTTCAAGACAGCTTGCTGATTCTAAAGGAGATGACGCATAAATAGAATCCACCAAATAGGCCTCAAGGCCAATAGATATAAGGGATTTGTAAGCCTCCATAGCTCTATTATGCGCAAGATTTAAATTATATAATCTGGACCCTCTCGCATCAGCATACCCAACAATTTGGATTGGCTTGTTTTCGCTGTTGATTTTTTCAACAATTTTTTTCGCCTCTAGGTCACTCTTCAAATCGATTTTATTTTGATTAAATCCAAATTTTCTTGAAAAAAGGATATGACCTTTACTGTTATCAGCCGGAATAGAGCTTTGAACCATTAATTCATCATTGGTTTCAATCTTAGGGCCTTCAGCAGGTTTTTCAAATATAACCACTGATGTAATCAAGCCACCCATAATAGCTAATACAATGATTAATATTTTTTTATGAGAAGCAAAGTAATTTGATGCACCTAGAATCATTGGCTTAGGATTAAGAAAATTGAACTGAATAGATGTGAAAAGATTTTTTAAGCTACGGAAGGTGCCGCTAACGAAAAAAGAAGGTTTTAATTTTACCTTCGTAGATTTTTTTATTAAATTAAAAAAATAAACATAAATAATTGATATTATTGAAGAAAAAAACATAAATAAATTCATGAATGCTTCAAGGAGTCTGGTTAATATCTTCTGAATTATATTAAAATGCCCCCGATTTTTAAATGCCCCCAGCTTGGTAGATTCCTTTAACATGCTTAGGGTTTTTTGAGCGACTGACTTAACAACAACTAAAGACTTACTCCCCAACATCCTAAACCCGCTTAACAAGGACAATGCTTTTGTAATGGTTTTGACTTGTATTGAATCACTGTGAGTCAATTTTTGATGTTTTTGAAATTTATTTGCAATGTACTTAAAGTTGATCAACTTACATTGATAATCTTGTGTTTTTGCCCACACAAATAAATCTGGTAAATACTTTAACAAGAACTCTAGCTCTTCTGAGTCTTTTTTATTTAGCACTACATATTGACTTAGGTGATCAACAAAATGTTCGGAACTCATATTTTTTATTGATAATGGGCCTAGCTGAGGGATGAAATGCTCCTCAAATAAGCGAATTACCCTATCAGGCTGCTGTTCAGAGGTCAAAGTTAAGTGCCACTCACGGATTACTCGCTCAAAAGACGGCTCATTCCCCCCCCGTATCTCTAATTCATTGCTACTAATTTCACTTGAATCAGTCATTGGATTGTCTGTTTGCACATCATCGTTAAAAAAATCCGAGGTGGATGCGGTCACTAAATCCTGATCTATCTCATCATTAATGCTGTCAATTTCATTGTCATTGTCTGATGAGTCATCCACACGATCATTGTTTTCTGCAGTGTGATTAAGATTATCATTGACCGTTTTTTGTGACGTATCACCATCTCTAACTAATTGATTAGATTCATTTTTTATTATTTCTTTTGAATCATTAGCCAATGTTTCATCTGGTTGAAGTGTTCTGTCCTGGTTTACACTTTTTTCTTTTTTTCTTACCTCAGATGGGTCTAAACCATTGGCTAATAAATCTTTTTCATGAGCTAATTTTTCTCTGGCTAACTCTATTGAGATGTCTGGATATATACCGAGTGACAAACGCTTTTCTTTACCTTGAAAACGATATTTAAGGCGCCAGGCTTTGGTTCCACTGGGGGCAACTTCAATATACAGTCCTAAGCCATCAAACAGCCTATAGGGCTTATCTTTTGGTTCAGCAGACCTAATTATTTCATCATCTAATTTCAATTTGACCCCCAATAAAAACTCGATATTCATAATTTATCATGATTTGCCCCCATGTGGAATCATGAACATAAAAAAAACCGGCTCATGCCGGTTTTTTATGAACAAATGCTATTGTTATTTATTCAGTGAGCTGTATTTTTTCACTGCACAATAAGCATTCTTTTGATCTTGAGCTTTATGCAGCATGTCGCGAACATTGGCTTGTTTAACTAATGTGTAAATTTTGGATTGGGCTTTGCATGCAAGGTCATAGTTTTCTTTATCAACAGCGTCATTAACCAAGATTTGTAACCTCAATGCGCTTTCTAAGTTTTCAACTTTTTCGTTTAATTGTTTAAACTGGATGATACGGTCCTCTGCATAACTTGGTTGACCGTTTGATAAAAGAGGTGTTGCGAGAAGAAATATCATTAATAATTTTTTCATTTAATTTTCCTTTTGAGAATAAATTTACTTTTTAGCCTTCTTGTGGAAGGATTAATGTGACTCTAATTATTTTAAAAGTTCAACGACTTTCTTGGGATTGTTTAACCAGTTCAGATCTTCATCGGTTTGTGGCTGCCAGAGGTTTCTATTCATAATTTGTCCTTTTGAGAAATTGTTAAATGCTTTCTTGTGGAAAGTGCTGACACTATATAACAGATTTGTGTCAAAAAAATTACAATTTTGTATCTTTTGAGAACTGTGTGTAATTAATTTGCATTAATTTATATTTTAATATAATATTTTTTTATATATTATAAAAAAGTAACTTATTATGTCTAAGTGCAATGTTGATAATGTTGATGCCATTAGGAACTCTGCCAGTCAGGCGTGCTCCATACTTAAATTGCTAGCGAATGAAGATAGATTAATGTTGCTATGCCAATTAACTCAAGGTGAAAAAAATGTCGGCGAGTTAGAGTCGGCCACCAATATTCAACAACCTACTTTATCGCAACAGCTCACAATTTTAAGAAAAGATGGCATTGTAGCCATCCGCAAAGATGGGAAATTTAACTATTATTCCATTGCGTCGGATGAAGTCATTCAGGTCATGCAAACTTTAGGTCAATTATACGGCTGCAATAGGGGCTAGGCGAGAGAAAACATGCAAATCAATAAAATAAATGATAATTACAGTTCAACTAGCCAAATAAATGAAGAAGACCTGAGTCAAATTCATGAAAGCGGCTTTAAAACCATCATGTGTTTTAGACCAACCAGTGAAGATAAAGAAACTCAACCAGATCAATCTTGGTTAAAAATAGAAGCACATAAAAGGGGAATTAAATTTATTTCTATTCCGATTATTCCAGGAAATATTACCGAAGAAAATATCCAAACATTTGCTCAAAACTTTAATGACAGTGACTACCCAGTTCTTGGTTATTGTCGAAGCGGGGGTCGTGCCAAGAGCATTTATCAAGCTTATGAAAAGCATAATAATTCACATCATAAATAATTTAGATCTTCCGAAGCCTAAATTAATTGATCAAGCTGTTCCAGCAAATCTCACACTAGGTCTAGTGAGTCACGCAGTCGAGTAATCATGAATTTTAACCTTTTTAACCACAACAAACCCTGGTTAAAGTTTTTGTTATTAATGGGTTTGTTTTTTCTCTATTTTGTATATCTTGTTTATGAGTATGGGATTGAAGATGGAGGCATGGTCACATTATTAACGTGGAGTTTTTTTGTGTTATGCACTCCTGTGGCTGATGCTGGGTTTTTATTAGACTTTCCTATCCGTTTATTGTACAAAGTTAAAATGTTGCATACAGAGGTGGTTGTGTGGCTTTTAGCCATATGTTTTAGTTTTCTTGGTACTCTTTATTACCCGGAAGTCTTTGAAATTAATGCTCTGATGAGAATTTTTTATGAAATTTTATTAAACCCAATCCCCTATTGGCTCATCATCATTTTATGTGGGATTGGAACATTTTTATCCATCTTTCTTGGTGATCAAGTGTTTGATGTCTTCGAAAGTAAAAATATTCAATTTAATCAATGGTTTATATTAAAAGTTTTACTTCTACTTGGTTTAATACTTAGTATTATTTACCTCTATTATCATTTGTTGATCAGATTGAATATTAATTTTTAAAAATGTTCTTTGTCACCCAAAAAACGCCATTTGCCGAGGGGTAAATCAGCTAATTTCACCTTCCCAATTCTTACCCTTTTTAACCCAGTGACTTTGAGCCCCACAAGCTCACACATTCTCCTGATTTGACGCTTTTTACCTTCTTTTAAAATAAATTGTAATTGATTTTCATTCATCCAAGTCACCGAAGCTTTTTTAAGAGGCTTGCCATCCAAAGAAAGGCCAAAATTTAATAAATTAAGCCCTTTGTCAACGATTTTCCCTGCCACCCTCACCAAATATTCCTTTTCAATAGCACTGTTTTCTTGAATAATTTCTCTGGCAATAACCCCATCCTCAGTCAACACTAATAAACCTGTGGAATCAATATCAAGGCGCCCTGCTGGCGCGAGCTTGAAGTTTAAAGCTCCTATTTTATCTTTTCCAAAAAAATTACTTTTAGTAATTAAAGAGGCTGCAGGTTTATATTTTTTTTCATCATCAGCATGGGAGATAAACCCAACGGGCTTATTTAATAGTATGGTTTTTTTATTTTCTTGAATTTTTTTCCCCAAGCTACGTAATTCAATGTGTTGGTCAGGCAAGGCTTTTGCTCCCAATTCAGTCACCTGTTTGCCATTCAGGAAGACAAAGCCCTGTTCAATATAGCGATCAGCCTCTCTTCGAGAGCAGATACCACGACTGGATAATAACTTTGATATTCGAACTAATGGCATAATTTGCAATTTAAAAAAATAAGGAGTACTCTAAATTTAAGAATCAATTTTAACGTTACTTGGGCTCGTTTCATAAATATAGTTCATGAAGTTGCAGTTTATATGGTAACGGTGAGATTGCTAACAATTATTTGGCGAGCCTAAAGTTCCTGCGATTGCAAATATGTAACGCCAGATGGGATATTGAGTCTAGGTAACGTCAATATTTGTTCTATTTCACTTGTGTGACTTCCCCGCTAATTAGACTTTCCGTGCTGCCATCATTCTTTTTCAGCATCAGTGAACCGTCTGGCTCTAAATCAACAATCTCTCCGATCACTTCCTCGCCGTTGCTTTTTTTAAATTTGATATGGGTATTTTTAAAGGCATTGTATTTAAGCCATTCATCTTTCATGCTCATAAAACCATTCTTTTCAAACTCTGATAAAGCATCAATCACCTCGCGAATGATCATTGCTATCAGCTGATTGGGTTGTATATCTTGGTTTAAAAAATCTTTAATGCCGATCGCTGGTTGATCAATTATTTTCAATGTTTCTTTTGATAATTCATAATTAAAACCAATTCCAATAATGGCCGAACAACGACTTTCCATGTCGCCTTGAAGTTCAATTAGTACGCCTGCCATTTTTAAAAGATTTTCCTCTTGCTTAATCAATAAATCATTCGGCCATTTTAAAAAAGTATTCTGAAGTCCTAATTTCTGCGTTAATCTTTGCAAAGCGAGGCCAACAACCAGACTTAACCCTGACAACATGGAGGCGCCCCTGTCAAATTTCCATAAAATGGACAAAGCCAAGGACTCCCCAATTTTTGCTTGCCACATTCGCCCTCTTCTGCCTTTTCCTTTAGTTTGAATATTAGCTGCAACGACTGTTGCATGCGGTTTTTTACTAGATGATTGATTTAAAAAAGAATTGGTCGACTCGATCACTTGAATAAGCTCAAAATTGACGAACTGGTTTAATTCCCCAAGTTCTTTTTGTATTTCCAACTCATTTAAAATATCTAATTTATGTTGCAGTCGATACCCTTTTTTCTTTACTGAAAATACATTAATGCCAAGATCTTTTAACTGAGCAACAGCCTTCCATATGGTTACTCTAGAACAACCTGCCCCTGAGGCTAAAGCTTCTCCAGAGTGAAAGTAGCCATCTGCCAAGATGGAAAGGATTTTGAAGGCGAGTTCGTACTGTTTCATGTCAATAAATCATAGCATGTGCTCACTTAAAATTTCATAAAAGAGTGTAAAATAGAGGGTTATGAATGATGATAAAAGTACTGCTCCCACAAATTTTATCCGCAATATAATTGATAAAAATTTAGCGGCTAATCTGTATGCAAATAAGACATGGGCGGGTCAGCCTGGTCCATCTAAAACGCACAAAAATGCATCTATAGATGCAGCAAAAATTAGAACCCGATTCCCTCCCGAGCCCAATGGGTATCTGCATTTTGGTCATGCTAAGAGCATTATTTTAAATTTTAGTCTTGCACAAGACTACGGGGGAAGATGTCATTTGCGTTTTGATGATACTAATCCTGAAAAAGAAAATGAAGAATATGTAAAAAGTATTATCGATGGCGTGCATTGGCTTGGCTATAAATTTCAAGATGAATATGAAAATAACCTTTATTACGCAAGTAATTACTTTGATCACATGTACGATGCAGCAAAAGTTTTAATTAATGCGGGCTTAGGTTATGTGGATAAACAAACAGCCGATGAAATCAGAATAAATAGAGGTACTTTAACTGACCCAGGGAAAAACTCTCCTTATCGTGATCAAAGCATTGATGACAATTTACAGTTATTTGAAGAAATGAAGGCTGGTAAATATAAAGACGGGGAAATGGTGTTGCGAGCCAAGATTAACATGGCATCTCCTAATATCAATCTGAGGGACCCTGCTATATATAGAATTCGACATGTGCCCCACCACAATACTGGAGATAAATGGTGTATATATCCAATGTATACATTTGCTCACCCTATTGAAGATGCCTTAGAGAAAATAACACACTCAATATGTACCTTAGAATTTGAAGATCAAAGACCATTTTACGAATGGGTGTTAAAAAAATTAGCTGAATTTGAATTTTTTGATAAACCATTACCAAAACAGCATGAGTTTTCCCGCTTAAATTTAAGTCATGTTGTTTTATCAAAACGCAAATTGATTCAATTAGTTGAAGATAACTATGTCAATGGCTGGGATGACCCAAGAATGCCAACTTTAGTTGGGGCAAAACGCAGAGGATATCATCCAAAAGGGTTTAAATTATTTATGGACCGAATTGGGGTCTCTAAATCAGATTCGATTATTGATTATCAAACTTTTGAAGACGCGATGCGCGACGTTTTAAACCAAGAATGTAATCGGAAAATAGCTGTTTTAAACCCCATCAAATTGATTATTGAAAATTTTGATGAAAATCATACTGAAATTTGTACGGTGCCGAACCATCCACAGAAACCTGAAGAAGGGAATAGAGAAGTTAAATTAACTAAAGAGTTATGGATTGAGGCTGAAGATTTTGAAATTATTCCGCCACCAAAGTACTTTAGGTTGTTTCCTGGGAATAAAGTAAGGTTGCGATATGGTTTTGTCGTCGAATGTACCGATTACGAATTAGATAATGAAGGCCATGTGACAACTGTTTATTGTAATTATTTCCCTGAGACGAAATCTGGAACAGAAGGCAGCGATTCAATTAAGGTAAAGGGGAATATTCATTGGTTATCTACCAATTTTTCCAAAGAAATCACGATTAGAAACTATGATCGTTTATTTTTATCTGAAAACCCTAGTGAATTAGATAATTTCCTTGATGATATTAATCAATCTTCGATAGAAACAAAATCTGCGTATTGTGAAGAAAGTATTTCAGATGTCAAAACTGGGGAGCAATTTCAATTTGAACGTCATGGATACTATATTGTTGATCCAGAAAGTAATTCGGATGAAATCATCTTTAACCGAACCGCAACACTCAGGGATAACTGGCAAAAGTAATCTTATTTTAAACAAAAAAAAACCCAAACAAATGTTTGGGTTTTTTTATATATAAAAGTTTGGCGGTGTCCTACATTCGCATGAAAAAGATCACACTATTATCGGCGCTGAATCGTTTCACTGTCCTGTTCGAAATGGGAAGGAGTGGTTCCAACTCGCTATGTCCGCCAAACAAACTGTTAAGCCATAAGGCTCGAATCTGTTTGATGTATTTAACAAAAGGAAGAAGTAAGTTGTAAATTGTAGTGCTTTAGATCGACAACTTTAAGATTTAAAGTTATAGGATCAAGCCTCACGAGCAATTAGTATCAGTTAGCTTCATGCATTACTGCACTTCCACATCTGACCTATCAACGTCCTGGTCTAGAACGACTCTTGAGTGCACTTAAAGTGCAAGGGAAGTCTTATCTTAAGGCAAGTTTCACGCTTAGATGCTTTCAGCGTTTATCTTTTCCAGATTTAGCTACCCGGCTATGCTACTGGCGTAACAACCGGTCCACCAGAGATCTGTCCATTCCGGTCCTCTCGTACTAGGAACAGCCCCCTTCAAACTTCCAACGCCCACGGCAGATAGGGACCAAACTGTCTCACGACGTTTTAAACCCAGCTCACGTACCACTTTAAATGGCGAACAGCCATACCCTTGGGACCGACTACAGCCCCAGGATGTGATGAGCCGACATCGAGGTGCCAAACTCCCCCGTCGATATGAACTCTTGGGAGGAATCAGCCTGTTATCCCCAGAGTACCTTTTATCCGTTGAGCGATGGCCCTTCCATACAGAACCACCGGATCACTATGACCTGCTTTCGCACCTGCTCGACCTGTCCGTCTCGCAGTCAAGCAACCTTATGCCATTGCACTAAAAGTACGATTTCCGACCGTACCTAGGTTACCTTCGCACTCCTCCGTTACTCTTTGGGAGGAGACCGCCCCAGTCAAACTACCCACCATACACGGTCCCCGATCCCGATAAGGGATCTGGGTTAGAACTTCAACAACATCAGGGTGGTATTTCAAGGGTGACTCCACGCAATCTGGCGACTGCGCTTCAAAGTCTCCCACCTATCCTACACAGATCTTGTCAAAGTCCAATGTAAAGCTATAGTAAAGGTTCATGGGGTCTTTCCGTCTAACCGCGGGTAGATTGCATCTTCACAACCATTTCAACTTCGCTGAGTCTCTAGAGGAGACAGTGTGGCCATCGTTACGCCATTCGTGCGGGTCGGAACTTACCCGACAAGGAATTTCGCTACCTTAGGACCGTTATAGTTACGGCCGCCGTTTACCGGGGCTTCAATCAAGAGCTTGCACCCCATCATTTAACCTTCCGGCACCGGGCAGGCGTCACACCGTATACGTCCACTTTCGTGTTTGCACAGTGCTATGTTTTTATTAAACAGTCGCAGCCACCTATTCACTGCAACCCCGTCGGCCTCCACATGTAAAATGCTTCAACCTACTGGGGCGTACCTTATCCCGAAGTTACGGTACTAATTTGCCGAGTTCCTTCTCCAGAGTTCTCTCAAGCGCCTTAGAATTCTCATCCTGCCCACCTGTGTTGGTTTGCGGTACGGTTTCAATTTAACTGAAGCTTAGTGGCTTTTCTTGGAAGCATGGTATCAATCACTTCATGAACAAAAGTTCACTCGTCATCACGCCTTGGTATTGACTCTCCGGATTTGCCTAAAGAATCTACCTACACGCTTAAACCTAGATATCCGTCACTAGGCTGACCTAACCTTCTCCGTCCCCACATCGCATTAAATTGAAGTACAGAAATATTAATCTGTTTCCCATCGGTTACGCATTTCTGCCTCACCTTAGGGGCCGACTCACCCTGCGCCGATTAACGTTGCACAGGAAACCTTGGGCTTTCGGCGAGTGTGCCTTTCACACACTTTATCGCTACTCATGTCAGCATTCGCACTTCTGATACCTCCAGCATTCCTCACGGAACACCTTCGCAGGCCTACAGAACGCTCTCCTACCATGCATATAAATATGCATCCACAGCTTCGGTTATGTGCTTAGCCCCGTTACATCTTCCGCGCGAGACGACTCGACCAGTGAGCTATTACGCTTTCTTTAAAGGGTGGCTGCTTCTAAGCCAACCTCCTGGCTGTCTGTGCCTTCTCACTTCGTTTACCACTTAGCACATCATTAGGGACCTTAGCTGGTGGTCTGGGTTGTTTCCCTTTCGACACCGGACGTTAGCACCCGATGTCTGTCTCCCGTGATTGAACTTGCCGGTATTCGGAGTTTGCAATGGTTTGGTAAGCTCTTATGAGCCCCCTAGCCATAACAGTGCTCTACCCCCAGCAGTTATACACGAGGCACTACCTAAATAGTTTTCGGAGAGAACCAGCTATCTCCAAGTTTGTTTAGCCTTTCACCCCTATCCACAGCTCATCCCCAAATTTTTCAACATTTGTGGGTTCGGACCTCCAGTACGTGTTACCGCACCTTCATCCTGGCCATGGATAGATCACTTGGTTTCGGGTCTACACCCAGTAACTTAAGACGCCCTATTAGGACTCGCTTTCGCTACGCCTCCCCTATCGGTTAAGCTTGCTACTGAATGTAAGTCGCTGACCCATTATACAAAAGGTACGCAGTCACCCCGAAGGGCTCCTACTGTTTGTATGCATATGATTTCAGAATCTATTTCACTCCCCTCCCGGGGTTCTTTTCACCTTTCCCTCACGGTACTAGTTCACTATCGGTCGATTACGAGTATTTAGCCTTGGAGGATGGTCCCCCCATGTTCAGACAAGATTTCACGTGTCCCGTCCTACTTGTCGTTACCCTAGTTCCACTTGCGGGCTTTCGTATACGGGGCTATCACCCTCTACGGCTGGACTTTCCATTCCATTTTACTAACGCGCAAGCTAAAAGTAACAGGCTGTTCCGGTTTCGCTCGCCACTACTTCCGGAATCTCGGTTGATTTCTTTTCCTCGAGTTACTTAGATGTTTCAGTTCACTCGGTTCGCTTCACATCTCCTATGTATTCAGAGATGGATACCCTAAAAGGGTGGGTTTCCCCATTCGGACACTCCCGGATCAAAGTTTATTTGCCAACTCCCCGAGAATTTTCGCAGACTATCGCGTCCTTCATCGCCTGTAATCGCCAAGGCATCCGCCATATGCACTTATTCACTTGATCCTATAACATTAAAACCTAAATTTCTCAGTTATAAGATTTATTTTTTCTAAAGCAACTTTTAATAAAACTCAATTTATAGAATAACTACAAATCTCAGTGTTAAAAAAGTTTGATTACTACAATCTTACCCAATGAAATCATAATCTCATCACAATCTTATGATTTCAAGTCTTACTTCTTCCAAATTGTTAAAGAACATACTAGCTTTAAAAGCTAGACTCAAGAACACAAAACGCTCTTGAGTATAACTTCTAATACAAAGAAAATGGTGGAGGATGACGGGATCGAACCGACGACCCCCTGCTTGCAAAGCAGGTGCTCTCCCAGCTGAGCTAATCCCCCAAAATATAATAATTGGTGGGTCTGGTTGGGCTCGAACCAACGACCCCCGCCTTATCAAGACGGTGCTCTAACCAGCTGAGCTACAGACCCCTCTCGATAGGGCCAATTTATCTTTGATCGCTTAACAACTGATAAGTGTGAATACTTAAAGAAGAGGATTCTCTAGAAAGGAGGTGATCCAGCCGCACCTTCCGATACGGCTACCTTGTTACGACTTCACCCCAGTCATGAATCCTACCGTGGTAATCGTCCCCCTTACGGTCAGACTAACTACTTCTGGTAAAACCCACTCCCATGGTGTGACGGGCGGTGTGTACAAGGCCCGGGAACGTATTCACCGCGACATTCTGATCCGCGATTACTAGCGATTCCGACTTCATGCTGTCGAGTTGCAGACAACAATCCGGACTACGATCGGTTTTCTGAGATTAGCACCCCCTCGCGGGTTAGCAGCCCTCTGTACCGACCATTGTATTACGTGTGAAGCCCTGGCCATAAGGGCCATGAGGACTTGACGTCATCCCCACCTTCCTCCGGTTTGTCACCGGCAGTCCCATTAAAGTGCCCAACTAAATGATGGCAATTAATGGCAAGGGTTGCGCTCGTTGCGGGACTTAACCCAACATCTCACGACACGAGCTGACGACAGCCATGCAGCACCTGTGTTACCGTTCTCTTACGAGCACTAAAGCATCTCTGCTAAATTCGGTACATGTCAAGGCCAGGTAAGGTTTTTCGCGTTGCATCGAATTAATCCACATAATCCACCGCTTGTGCGGGCCCCCGTCAATTCCTTTGAGTTTTAATCTTGCGACCGTACTCCCCAGGCGGTCAACTTCACGCGTTAGCTACGTTACTCATGGATCTTACTCCACCAACAACTAGTTGACATCGTTTAGGGCGTGGACTACCAGGGTATCTAATCCTGTTCGCTCCCCACGCTTTCGTGCATGAGCGTCAGTGTTATCCCAGGGGGCTGCCTTCGCCATTGGTATTCCTCCACATCTCTACGCATTTCACTGCTACACGTGGAATTCTACCCCCCTCTGACACACTCTAGTCTTGTAGTTTCAAACGCAGTTCCCAAGTTAAGCTCGGGGATTTCACATCTGACTTACAAAACCGCCTGCGCACGCTTTACGCCCAGTAATTCCGATTAACGCTCGCACCCTACGTATTACCGCGGCTGCTGGCACGTAGTTAGCCGGTGCTTCTTCTAAAGTTACCGTCATACTCATAACATATTACGAAATAAGTTTTCTTCACTTTCGAAAGAGCTTTACAACCCGAAGGCCTTCTTCACTCACGCGGGATGGCTGGATCAGGGTTTCCCCCATTGTCCAAAATTCCCCACTGCTGCCTCCCGTAGGAGTCTGGACCGTGTCTCAGTTCCAGTGTGGCTGATCGTCCTCTCAGACCAGCTACTGATCGTTGCCTTGGTAGGCTTTTACCCCACCAACAAGCTAATCAGATATCGGCCGCTCCAATAACGCAAGGTCCTAAGATCCCCTGCTTTCACCCGTAGGTCGTATGCGGTATTAGCTAACCTTTCGGCTAGTTATTCCCCATTACTGGGCACGTTCCGATATATTACTCACCCGTTCGCCACTCGCCATCAGAGAGCAAGCTCTCTATGCTGCCGTTCGACTTGCATGTGTAAAGCATCCCGCCAGCGTTCAATCTGAGCCAGGATCAAACTCTTCAGTTTAATCTTGTTTATTACTATACTTTCCCGAAGGAAAGTTAGATAAATCGCTTTGTGCTTTATAAAAACTCAAATTCATTCACAAGGTTAATTAGCTAAAAGCTAATGTGGTCTTGTTCACAAATTTGTGTGTAAGCACTATATTTTTTGAGTGTGATTGTAAACAATCACTGCCTCGTTCAATAAGTACCCACACTTATCAGTTGCATATTGTTAAAGATCATTTCGATTGGTTGCGGGGACAGGATTTGAACCTGTGACCTTCGGGTTATGAGCCCGACGAGCTGCCAGACTGCTCCACCCCGCGATCGAATAAATCACCACCAAATTATTTAATTTTTTGAGTGATTTTGACACCAGTAGTGCCAAAGAAGCGAAACTATATCAGGTTTAAAATACCCTTGTCAAACACTTTTTCTCTATTTCTTTATTATTTATTGTTAATAATTTGTAACAAGATCTAAAATCATCGAGAAATGAATTTATTGATCTTGTTTACATACCCAATTGGATCATCTAATTGACCACCTTCAGCTAAAATTGCTTGGTCAAAAATAACCGATGCATAATCGTTAAATAATTGATTTTCTTCAACTTTTTCAATTTTTTTAATCAACTCATGGTTTGGGTTGATTTCTAAAATGGGTTTATTTTCTGGAGTACTTTGTCCAGCTGCTTTTAAAATACGTTCCAAATTACCTGAAATATCATGCTCACCAACAACCAAACATGCCGGAGAATTTGTTAATCGATGCGTTACTTTTACTTCTTTGACCTTATCTCCAAGAGATTTCTTGATTTTTTCAATAATACTTTTAGCCTCTTTCTCAATTTTTTCTTTCTCTGCCTTTTGTTCCTCGGTATCCAGTTTACCAAGATCAAGGTCCCCTTTAGCAATCGATTGAAGCTTTTTACCATTAAATTCATGTAAGCTAGAGACTAACCACTCGTCCACACGATCACTCAGCAGCAGCACTTCAATATTTTTTTGCTTAAAAATTTCTAAATGCGGGCTATTTTTTGCCGCTTGATGAGAGTCAGCAGTAATGTAGTAAATCGACTCTTGCTCTTTTGGCATATTTTTAATGTAACTTTCAAAACTCACAGATTGCTCATCAGAGTTGGATGATGCAAATCGAAGCAGCTTAGCAATGCTCTCTTTGTTTGCAAAATCCTCTGCAGGACCTTCTTTTAAAACTTTACCAAACTCATTCCAAAAGCTTTGATATTTTTCCGGCTCTTTTTCAGACATTGTTTGTAGAGATGAGATCACTCTTTTAGTCACCCCTAACTTTATTGAATCCACCAGAGGTGAGTCTTGCAGGATTTCTCTTGATACATTTAAGGATAAATCTTGGGAATCAATCACGCCTTTTACAAATCGTAGATATTGGGGTATCAATTTTTCATTTGCATCCATAACAAAAACTTTACGAACATAAAGCTTGATGGAATTATTGTTTTCACGATCATATAAATCAAATGGAGCTTTTTTAGGAATGTATAGTAAAGAAGTGTATTCTGTTTTCCCTTCAACCCGATTGTGATAGCAAGCCAAAGGTTCTTCTGCGTCGTAGGTCAAGGACTTATAAAACTCTTCATACTCTTTTTGTTTAATTTCGCTTTTGGCTCTCGTCCAAATTGCATTCGTATTATTAATAGTTTCTAATTCTTCTAATTTCACCAATTCATCTTTTTTCATTTCAGTTTTATACATCTGAATTGGAATGGATATATGATCAGAATATTTCCTTATAATCGATTGAAGTCGCCACGCATCTGTAAATTCCTTCTCATCATCCTTTAATTTAAGAGTAATTACGGTACCTCTAGATTCTTTTTCTATCTCTTGAATTGTAAATTCACCATCTGCTTGCGATGACCAACTATAGGCTTTGGAATTCCCAGCTTTTCTGGTTTCAACAGTGACTTCTTTGGCGATAATAAAAGAAGAGTAAAAACCTACGCCAAACTGACCAATCAAGTTTGCATCTTTTTTATTATCCCCTGACATGTTGGCTAAAAACTCTTTCGTACCCGAGCGTGCAATGGTCCCTAGGTTATTAACTAAGTCATCACGATCCATGCCGATGCCATTGTCAGCAATTGTTAATGTGTTTGCTTTCGAATCAAAATCAACAATAACCTTGAGGTCAGAATCTCCTTCATACAGCTTATCGTTATCTAATGCCTCAAATCGCAATTTATCAGTGGCGTCACTGGCATTAGATATCAACTCCCTAATTGCAATCTCCTTGTTGCTGTAAAGAGAATGAATCATAAGATTTAATAATTGTTTTACTTCTGTTTGAAAATTAAGTTTTTCTGATTTAGCCATAAGTTATTGATAGTAATTGTTAATAAAGAAATTAAATGGGGTTAAATTGAATTATTTCAAGTTTTTAAAATAATTTTTTGAGCTTCTGAGGCCAAATAAAATCCCATCGCCGCAGTCACCATTACAGAAGATCCATAACCTGCACAATTGAGGTTACTTTCCACATTGTCGCAATGTTGAGGCTTTACAATCTGCTCATCTGAAAAGATCGCCGTCACCTTGGATTTTTTCTTATCTGAGTGTTTTTTTTTAAACTCTTTTCTTACTTTTGCAAGCAATGGATCACCATAGGTATCTAATAAATCTTTTATTTTAATTTTTTCTGGATGCAGTCTTCCACCAGCAGAGCCAGAAATAACAAGGTTTATTTTATTGAATGTACAGTAATCAACTAACGCACATTTGACTTTGACTTGATCAATAGCATCAATCACTACGTCATAATCTTTGCGTATCAAATCAGATAAATTATCAACAGACAAAAATTCGTCAATTAAGGTTAATTCGCAATCAGAGTTAATCTTATGAATTCGATCACTAAGTGCCTGAAGTTTTGACTGACCAATATTTAATTCTGTTGCCTGGACCTGTCTGTTGATATTAGAAGCCACAATATGGTCCATATCAATGAGGGTTAATTTACCCATTCCACTTCTAGCCAGCGCTTCCGCAACCCAAGAACCAACACCTCCAAGCCCAATTAAACATACGTGACTATCAGATAGTTTTTTTTGCTTTTTCTCTCCAATTAAATTTTTAAGGCTGAGAAACTTTTCGGAAATCATCTTCAAGCTTCGAGAACAACAAATGCGCTAGCGATAT
Organism: Methylophilaceae bacterium LSUCC0665; assembly: GCA_024919215.1. GTDB lineage: Bacteria > Pseudomonadota > Gammaproteobacteria > Burkholderiales > Methylophilaceae > BACL14. Next base: position 909,866 of record CP103437.1, read on the forward strand.
TTTTTTCGTCGGAAATACTTAAGTGACATTTGTTAATTTTTTTTTGATCTAAAAATTTTGATATCTCGGCATTAAATTTGAAAAAAGGAGCTCCAAGATGATTGTGATCCACCTCAATTCCATGAAAACTAATAGGATCTCTAAAACCTAATCCTAAGGCTTTGGCAACTGCCTCCTTAGCTGCAAATCTTTTTGCCAAAAAATGAGCCGGGGTGCTACTTATCTCAAACGCTTCAAATTCTTTTTTGGATAGAATTTTTTTTGCAAACCGATTATTAAATTTGCTAAATATTTTCTCAATACGTTGTATTTCAACGAGATCTGTCCCAATACCAAAAATCATAATGATTGCCTTATTAATGATTTCATTCTAATGATGGCTTGCTCCCACCCCAGAAAAAGGGCTTCTGCCACGATGGCATGTCCAATATTAAGCTCATTAATTTCTTTAATTTTTGCAATTGCGGATACATTATCATAATTCAATCCATGACCAGCATTAACCACTAAGCCCTGTTTAACAGCATAAAATGCCATATTTTGAATATTAATTAGCTCTTTAGCCTGCTCCTCGCTTATCGAGTCTGCATAATGTCCTGTGTGAAGCTCAATAACTGGGGCATGGAGCTCTAGAGCCTGATCAATTGAATCCTTATCAGGAGAAATAAATAAAGAAACACGAACTCCATTTTTAGCTAACTCAGCTATAAAAGTTTTCAAATAATTGAAATTGGAATTTAGATTCAATCCTCCCTCGGTCGTCCTCTCTTCTCGTCTCTCAGGAACCAAACAAATATCTTCCGGCATTACCTGTAATGCAATTTCTAACATTTCATCTGTGGCTGCCATTTCAAGATTCATTTTTGTTTGGATGACTGGCTTCAGATTAAATAAGTCTTGATCTTGCATATGACGGCGATCTTCTCGAAGATGGAGAGTAATGCTATCTGCACCAGCTAATTCCGCTAATTGGGTAGCTTTTATAATACAAGGATAGGATGTTCCTCTAGCTTGTCGGATCGTTGCTATATGATCAATGTTCACACCTAATTGCATTCAATTACCTATCATTTGTTAAAAAAAGCTCTTTGCTTTTTACCAGATCATACCCGGTATAAGAGCGCATCAAATACCTCATCAATAATTTACTTTCTTTCAAAGTATTTAAATGAGAATAGTCATTATTATGCATATCAATCAGAGTCTGACCAATAATTTTTACGCCGTTGGTAGATGCATCTGGAAGTGATGCCCCATACTCAGCTTCATAGTAATAAAATTTCTTTGGATGAATTTCATATCCATTTTCATCTTGATCGAGCTTAACTTTGTAACCGAGCTCATCCAAGAGTTTTAGCTCAAATACCCTCAAAAGACTTTCATAACTAGTAGTTAAAGAAAGTTCTTCTATATGTTGATGATAGAAGTTAAAAAAATCATTTGAAGACTCGTCTTTAGGAAGAAGTTTCATGATCAGCTCATTCATATAAAAACCACATATCAGCCCTTGGTTTTTAAGTCCTAAATATTTTGAACTCCACTCAACATTATATAAAGTTTTAAGATCGCTCACGTTCGACCAGGTTGCCTGAATCATCTGAAATGGTTGTAAATATCCCCTTAGTAAGGATCTTGGTCGCCTAGCGCCCTTAGCCAGCAGAGATATTCTCCCAAAGCCTTCAGACAAAGCTTCTACAATTAAACTAGTTTCTTTAAATGGATAGGTATGAAGAATATAGATATTATGATCCTCAACGCGTTTCACATTAAATTCCTAATGACTTCAAAGCCCTTGCATCATCAAACCAATTTTTTTGTACCTTGACCCAAATCTCTAACCAAATTTTGGACTGAAATAATTTTTCCATATCTCTCCTGGAGTCAGTTGAGATTCTTTTTAATTTCTCACCATCTTTTCCAATAACCACTGGTTTTTGGCTATCTTTATCAACCAGTATGGTTGCAAAAATTCGACGAAGGTTGTCTTTATGCTCAAAGTTTTCAATTTCCACAGCGATAGAATACGGAAGCTCATCTCCCGTGAAACGAAAGATCTTCTCACGAATAATTTCTGCCGCCAAAAATCTTTCATTCTTATCTGTAATGTCATCAACGTCAAAAACAAAGTCTTGTTCTGGTAAAAATTCTGTGATTTCTTGCAAAATAATTTTTTGATTATCTTTTAATTTTATTGATGCCGGGATAATTTTTTTAAAAATTTTTAATTCTGAATTAATATCAATTAATTCAAGGATTTTATTTTTATTAGTGATTCGATCAATTTTATTTATCAAATTAATAACAGGGATATCATTAGGAATCATTTTTACCAAGTCTATTTCAATTTCATTTAATATTTTGGGTTCAGACATAAAAATGACAACGTCCACATCATGAAAAACCGAAGTCACAGATTTATTCATTCTTTTGTTCATTTGATTCAAGAATTTTTGTTGGTATCCTGGGGTATCAACAAAGATAAATTGAATATTTTTTTCGGTATGAATTCCTAAAATTTGATTTCTAGTGGTCTGAGCTTTCCTTGATGTAATAGATAATTTTTGACCTAAGATAAAATTGAGTAAAGTTGACTTGCCAACATTGGGCTGGCCGATAATTGCAATTTTTCCGCATTTTTTTTTGGTCATAAAATTTTTTCTTTGACTAAAGGCAGAGCTATACTAGCCGCCTCTTGCTCTGCAACTCGCCTTGAGGAGCCTGCGGCTTCAGTAACTATCGATAATTGCGCAATATTGCATTTCACAATAAATTCTTGTGCATGCGCCTCCCCTTTAATGTCTGCCACTTCATATTTTGGTAACATTAACTTCTTAGATTGCAATAATTCTTGCAATGATGTTTTAGAGTCTTTATCAATTTTTGCTGGATTGATTTCGCTTACCAACTCTTGAAAATGCTGATGGATGAATGTTTGAGCTGGCTCTAAACCACCATCCAAATAAAGTGCACCAATGATTGCCTCAAATGTATCTGCCAATATTGAGGGACGTCTCCAACCAGCACTTTTAAGCTCTCCTTCACCCAAAAAGATAAAATCTCCTAATTTAATTTTGGCTGCTATTTCTGCAAGGGTGTTAGCTTTTACTAGTGATGCTCTTAGTCGACTTAAGTCTCCCTCTGGTAAGTTTGGAAATTTTTTAAATAATAACTCGGCAATTGTAAAATTAAGAATACTATCGCCTAAAAACTCCAAGCGCTCATTATTTTCACCTTCGAAACTGCGGTGTGTGAGTGATTTTTGAAGAAGATTAATATCTTCAAACTTGTACTGGAGCAAATCTTCAAGCTGTTTAACAATTAAAGCATCCATTAATTTATCCAATTTCCAATGCGATTTGGTTCTGAAAAGTTTAACCAGATTACAAAAGCTTTCCCAACCAATAGTTCATCAGGGACAAAACCCCACACTCGACTGTCAGATGAATTATCTCTATTATCTCCCATGGCAAAATAATGTCCATCTGGAACTACAAATTCGACACTTTCAGAGGGAATATCATGGATTAAGATTGAATGACTGTAGTCCTCATGATCCTCTACAAACTCCTTAGCGGAGACTTCTAAATCTTGCTTTAAACTATATTTATAAATACTGGTATAAGTTTGAGAAACTGCAATATCATTCACGAATAGTTTCTTATTTTCATACCTAATCTTGTCCCCAGGAAGTCCGATTACCCTCTTAATATAATCAATGCTTGGGTCTTTTGGATAATGAAAAACGAATACATCCCCTCGCTGAGGAGATCCTATTTGAAAAATTAATTTATTAAATACAGGTAATCTTAGGCCGTAAGAAAATTTATTAACAGCAATAAAATCACCAGCAATTAAAGTTGGCATCATTGATCCTGAAGGAATTTTAAATGGCTCAACAACAAATGTTCGAATCACAAACACTATCAACAATATGGGGAAAAATTCTTTCGCAACATTTATAACCTTCAAAAGTACTTTGTTATTATTCTGATTCGAGGGCTTAAAAAATAAATCAAAGAAGTAAATTAACCCAGTGATCAGAGTTGAAATCATCAAAATCAAAGCAAAAATCATTTGTCATCCACCTTTAGAATTGCCAAAAAAGCTTCCTGAGGAATTTCTACATTTCCTACTTGCTTCATTCGCTTTTTCCCCTCTTTTTGCTTCTCAAGCAGTTTTCTTTTTCTTGAAACATCTCCACCATAACACTTCGCAAGGACATTCTTTCTCATAGCCTTGACTGTCTCTCTTGAGATAATGTTTGCACCAATTGCAGCTTGAATAGCAACATCAAACATTTGACGTGGTATCAATTCTCTCATTTTAGCAGCTAGATCACGTCCACGAAATTTACTATTTAAACGGTGAACAATTGTTGAGAGTGCATCCACCCTCTCACCATTAACTAAAATATCGAGCTTCACCAAATCTGAACTTCTGAACTCAAGAAAGTCGTAATCCATGGAAGCATAACCTCTAGATACGGATTTGAGTTTGTCAAAAAAATCTAGGACGACTTCATTTAAAGGGATTTCATATGTAAGCATTACTTGCCTACCCAAATATTGCATATTTTTTTGAATACCTCTTTTTTCATTAGCTAAAGTCATGACAGGTCCAACATAATCTTGCGGTAAAAGAATGTTTAAACTGATAATGGGTTCACGAATTTCTTCAATCGTAGATAAATCTGGGAGCTTTGATGGGTTTTCAATCTGTTTAACTTCACCATTTTTTAACAACAACTCGTATACCACCGTCGGTGCAGTAGTAATCAGCTCCATCTCGTATTCGCGCTCAAGTCGCTCCTGGATGATATCCATGTGAAGCAGTCCGAGAAAGCCGCAACGAAAACCGAACCCTAAGGCACTTGAATTTTCAGGCTCAAAGTTTAAAGACGCATCATTTAAGCTTAATTTTTCAAGAGAGGTTCTTAGTGCTTCAAACTGATTTGATTCAACAGGATATAATCCTGCAAATACTTGTGGCTTAATTTCACGAAATCCTGGCAGTGATTTTTCTGCTGGATTTTGAGTCCCTGTAATGGTATCCCCAACTTTGGCTGTGGCTAACTCTTTTATACCGGCAATAATAAAACCGACTTCACCAGCTACTAACTTGTCTTGAATAAGTGGTTTTGGTGTAAAAATACCCACCTGATCAGCAGCATAATTTCTTCCAGAGGACATTAAGGTAACTTTATCTTTAGTGGCCAGTGAGCCTTCAACAATTCTGACTAGCATCACTACACCCACATAATTATCAAACCATGCGTCAATAATTAATGCTTGCAAAGGATTGTTTGGGTCTCCCTTTGGGGCTGGCACGAAACTAATTATCTTCTCTAATATATCAGGAATGCCTAACCCAGTTTTAGCAGAGCATAGGATGGCATCACTGGCATCAATACCAATTACATCCTCAACTTCTTTTTTAACACGCTCTGGATCAGCGGAAGCTAGATCAATTTTATTAAGTACAGTAAATACCTCAACGTTTTGATCTAACGCTGTATAGCAGTTTGCTACTGTTTGCGCCTCTACCCCCTGTGAAGCATCCACAACTAACAAACCACCCTCACATGCAGCTAGAGAGCGGCTCACTTCATAAGTAAAGTCAACATGTCCAGGGGTGTCAATTAAATTTAAAATATAGTCTTGATTATCTTTGGCTTTATATTTTAGTGTCACCGTCTGGGCTTTGATCGTAATTCCTCGCTCACGTTCAAGATCCATAGAGTCCAACACTTGTTCATCCATTTCCCGGTCAGCTAATCCTCCACAAGACTGAATTAAACGATCAGCTAAAGTAGATTTACCATGATCAATATGGGCGATAATTGAAAAATTTCTTATATTTTTTTGCATGTATGGCTTTAACTTTAAATAGAGAAAGGCGCCAAGGCGCCTTCCAACCAACGTGATTTTACCTGATCCAAATTTAATTGGTTATTTTTATTGGGACATACAGAGTATCTCCATTTCTGTATATCAATAGAGCAATTGTTTTTCCTTTTTTAATTTTTTTTAAGTCTTGATTAAAGGATTGTACCGAGCTGACTGGATTATTATTCAAACCTAATATCACATCACCTTTTCGTATACCTGCATTCAACGACGCATCAGCAACATCTAATACTAGTATCCCTGCGTTTTCTTTAATTTGTTTCTTCTGTTGTGGAGTTAAATCTTTAACAGTTAAACCAATTCTATTTTTCTGGCTTTGTTCATTTTTTTTGGCCACAACCATCTCTTCGCTTGGCATTTCACCAATAGTAATTTCCAACTGCTTTTCTTTGCCTTGCCTTAGAATATTCATAAATATTTTTGAGCCTGGTTTTGTAGAAGATACAAATTTCGGTAAATCAGATGAAACTTTAATGTCATTTTCACCAAATTTTAAAATTACATCACCAGGTTTCAGGCCACCTTTATCTGCTGGAGATTCTTTTTCTACACCGGCAACTAAGGCTCCTTGAGTTGATTTCATATTAAAGGATTCTGACAATTCTTTACTAATTTCTTGAATAGCAATACCCAGCCAGCCTCTAGATACTTTACCGTCAGCCTGAAGTTGTTCCGCCACATTAATAGCAACATCAATTGGAATAGCAAATGATAAACCCATATAACCGCCGGTTCTGGAATAGATCTGAGAATTGATACCGACCACTTCTCCGGATGTATTAAATAAAGGCCCTCCGGAATTTCCTGGATTAATTGCCACATCAGTTTGGATGAATGGCACATAATTTTCTTGAGGCAGATTTCTCCCTAATGCACTCACAACACCCACAGTCATGGTACTCTCTAACCCAAATGGGGAGCCGATTGCAGCGACCCACTCGCCTACCTTCAATTTTCCTGGATCTCCAATTTTTACCTGTGGCAGATTATCTGCCTTGATTTTTAAAACAGCAACATCAGTTCTTCTATCAACACCTAACACTTCTGCTTGAATTTCTTTTTGGTCATTTAGTTTCACTATGACACTATCAGCATCATTGACCACATGGGCGTTAGTAATAACTATGCCCTTTGAGTCAATAATAAAACCTGAACCAGTTCCCGTGACTTGCTTTTCACGAGGTGCATTTCCATTAGGTGGCATACCTGGCAATCCTGGAATACCAAATCTTTTGAAAAACTCTTGCAGCTGCTCATCATAAGGAAATGGAGGAGTGTTGCCTGATGGGATAGACGCATTTTTTATTGATGTAATATTCACGACAGTTTTACCTTGTGTTTCTGCCAATTCAGTAAAATCTGGAAGTGTCACAGAAAAAACAGTAACTGGAATTAAAAAAGTAACAAATAAAAAACCAATAAATTTATTTAATTGCATAAGTAACTTCACTCCATATTAAGTATTAAATTTTACTCACAGTAATATTCAATTCAGCATTCATTGATCGCACAATCAAACGACTCAAAGTCAGACCCATTAAAAATCCAAAAATCAAACCAAAAATTGAAATTGAAACGTTATTACCATATAAATATTGGGCTAATGCCAAAAAAATCAATATTGATATTAAAGGAATAAAATAAATTATTAATGAAATTTTTAATAATTTTTTTTCATCATAATGCATTTCTACAATATCGCCTTTTTTAAAGCTCTCTTCTGTATTGATTTGTATTTTGTTTTTTTTATGGTTCAGTAATTTTCCCCATAATGAATTGCCACAGCCCTGGGTTTGTCCACACAAACCACAAGGTTTATCTCGATAAGATTCAACCGATATTTTTTTTAAAGAAACATCAACTACAATACCTTTATCACTCATTAATTCAATTTAACTTGATTAGTAATATAAGAAAGTGTTTGAATGGGGACTGCGCCAACAGCTAGGATTTGATAACCCTTCTTATATTCTGCATGAATATTATTAGAGCCTCTTTTGGATGAGCCTACCTGAGGCTTCTGGTTCTTCGCCACTGGATGAATAAATATAGAAATATATGAGAGTCCATCAGAAAAAATGATTTGATGGGCTATGGCATTAAGTCCTGCATATCGTTTAGCATTATAACTAACCTCTTCAAAACCACTAGGTAAATCATTTATTGTCCAAAACTTCCTCACCGTCTCTTCAATATTTTTATTTTCATTAATACTGTAGGTTTTATCCTTACTGATGTTTGGTCTGAACCAGCTAATATCCTGACTTTGAAGAAACTCAATATTCGCAAAAGCCATAGTTTCAACCACTTTTTTGTTGTTATCAATCACCATCATCTTTAAGGGTAGATGTGACTCTTTATCCAACCAGAGATGATAGTTATACCTGTTTTCGTCAATCGGAGATAACACTACCATTTGAGCTATCCTTCCAGCAACTCTAAAGTCACCTCCATCTGCAATTGAATAACTGTCTTTTAATTTTTCTAAATTAGATGGAAATATATTGGGGAAAAGATTTGCATCTTTCTTTTTTTTAATAAGGATCTTACTTTGATCATTATCGTAAATGACTGCGTTTGCTTCGTGCATCAAAAGTAGATTGTCGGCGCCGTCAATCTTTTCGAATTTTAAAAACTCTTCGCCTTCATGATTCACATGAATCATTTTTGTTGAACGTATATCTTGATTGGAGTCGGTTGTGTTGATAATGCCAGAATAATTAAGATCATGACTCGCCTTGGAAGCTTGGCTAATCTTTAACCATAATTCATTAGAGGATGCCACTCCTGATAAAAAAAGGCATATTAAGAACAGCAGTCTAATCATAGTTTATATATTAGGCTGATAGCCTGCTTCTAAAAAGTGATTAGGATTTCTTGTTGTGGTTGAAAAATGATCTTCAATAATCTCTTGTGAAATTGAGTCAGATGCTAAAAAATCACTTGAACTTGTTGACTCAGAATTTGAAAAATTATTAACAGCCCAAGAAATACCAAAAGCAGCAATCAAGCCTAACAGGAACACTAACAAATATTTTTTGTAATCAATTGTTGCAGTAGATTGATTATTGTATATAAAGCCATTATTGAACTGAGTTGGTTCGTCCTGAATTCTAGACATGATTTTATCTGTTAGCTCTGAATTAACATCATAATAATCATTTTTCATAATATCACTGATCATTTGATAGGTTCTGTAACTAGATAATGCTGATGAGTTTTTGGCAAGCTCATTCAGGCCATGGTCTAAGTCTTTACCTTTTAATTCGTTATCAATAATAGATGAAATGTTTTCAGACATGCTTTCTTGTTCCTGATGTTAATATTGCTACCATCGCTTATTCGATGTTTCAATGAGTGGTTTTAATTTTTCCGCAATTGATTCACGGGCCCTAAAAATTCTTGATCGCACTGTCCCTATTGGACAATCCATAATCTCTGCAATTTCCTCATAACTTAAGCCATCCATCTCCCGAAGAGTAATTGCAGATCTTAATTCTTCAGGCAAATGTTCAATCGTTTCATTGACAGTTGCAGCAATCTCTTTAGTCATCATTGAGCTTTCCGGGGTCTCATACGACCTTAGATCTGTTGCATCATCAAAATTCTCCATATCCTCAATCTCTACCTCATTCATAGCTTTAGGACGTCGGCTAAGGGACATTAAATGGTTTTTTGCTGTATTTACACCAATCCTGTAAAGCCAAGTGTAAAAAGCGCTATCGCCGCGAAAATTATTTATTGCTCGGTACGCTTTGATAAATGAGTCTTGGACAATATCCTCTATTTCGGATTGATCTCGCACCATCCTGGATAACAAACGATATAATTTTTTATGGTATTTTTCTACGAGCACACCAAAGGCTTGCTTGTCGCCCTTTTGTGACTTTTCAACGAGTTTTTGATCTATTTCACGCTCCGGATTTTTCGGAGGAAAGTTCATATTTTCTTTACTTTGTGTATCAAGATTTTCACTGTACACTTTTCTTGTAGAATCAACAACTTTTAAATTATGCATATCACTCCTTCGCTTATTTGTATGGATAAACTAAAACAAAAAAGGTTCAACAATTTCAATGAAATTTGACGTATTAATTATAGGTGGTGGTCTGGCTGGTTTAGCCACTGCCATTAAATTCAATGATGCCATCAAGGTGGCACTCATAATCAAGAAAAATTTTTCTACCAGCTCTAGTCATTGGGCGCAAGGCGGTGTTGCGGGAGTGCTCAATAAAGATGACAAATTAGAACTTCATGAACAAGACACTCTTGTTGCAGGGGCTGGGCTTTGTAACGAAGAAGCGGTTAAATTTGTTGTTGAAAATAGTGAGCAATCTATCCAATGGTTAATTGATCAAGGCATTGAATTCACAAAAACCAAGGATAATCAATCTCTCCATCTCACCAAAGAAGGTGGTCATTCTCTCAATCGTATTGCCCATGTTGCTGACTTTACCGGCAAGGCTATTCAAGAAAAATTAATAGAAAAGATTGCCGAAAAAAAAAATATTACCGTTTTTGAAAACCATACCGCTGTCGATTTAATTACTAATAAAAAAATTAATCAAAAAAATTCAACCGATAAATGTTTAGGTGCTTACATTCTGAACAATCAAAATGGCCAAGTCATCTCAATATCGGCTAAAAAAACAGTGTTGGCATCTGGTGGAGTTTCCAAAGCATATTTATATACTACCAACCCCCCCGTAAGCACTGGGGATGGAATTGCGATGGCTTGGCGCGCTGGGTGTGAAATAAAAAATATGGAGTTTATTCAATTTCACCCTACTTGTTTATTTCACCCCATGGAAAGATCATTTTTGATTTCAGAAACATTAAGAGGTGAAGGCGGAGTGCTAAAGCTTCCTAATAATGAAAAATTTATGCACAAATACCATCCGTTAGCAGACTTGGCTCCAAGAGATATCGTAGCTCGAGCTATTGATAATGAAATGAAACAGCATGGTTTAGAGTATGTTTTACTCGACATCACCATGCTCGATGCCACCTTTATAAAAAAACGTTTTCCCAGTATTTACGATCACTGCTACAAGCTTGGTATTGATATTACTCAAGAGGCTATTCCTGTTGTGCCTGCAGCGCACTATACATGTGGAGGTGTTACAACAGACCTTCATGCAAAAACCACCATTGACGGATTGTATGCTGTTGGGGAGACTGCGTGTACTGGGCTGCATGGTGCGAATCGTCTAGCGAGTAATTCATTGCTTGAGTGCCTGGTTTTTTCATCAGCCGCAGTCGAGCATATCTCAACTAATTTAAATGAGTCTGACAATCAAGAATTACCTTTATGGGATGAAAGTCGAGTCAGCAATCCTGATGAGGCAGTGATGATTTTACAGACCTGGAATGAATTAAGAAGATTTATGTGGAATTATGTGGGTATTGTTAGAACTGATCAAAGGTTAAAAAGAGCCTTTGATCGAATTGAAATTTTAAAGGATGAAATACAACACTATTACAAAAACTTTATTATCAGCCCTGATTTGCTTGAGTTAAGAAATCTTGTACAGGTATCAGAATTAATTATACTTTCTGCATTAACTAGAAAAGAAAGTCGCGGGTTACACTACAGCAAAGATTTCCCTGAAAAACTGGATCATGCAGAGGATACAGTGCTAAGATTAGAATAAATTAAATATGGAAATATTATGAAAATATCAATGAATACAGTGGTGACAATTGACTTTGAATTAAAAGATAGTGCTGGACAAACTCTTGAAAAAAGTAATGAACCAATTTCTTATCTGCATGGGGGTTTTGACAATATTTTTCCAAAAATTGAAGAATCATTACATGGGAAAGACAAAGGAGATGTTGTCGAAGTCTCTCTAGAACCAAAAGATGCTTTTGGGGATTATGATGAAAGCCTGGTAAGTATTGAATCAGAGGATAAATTTCCAGAAAAAAATGTGAAGGTTGGTATGCAGTTTGAAGGTGAGGATGAGTCGGGTGAGGTAACTGTTTTTACAGTGACTGATGTTGCTGACGGTAAAGTTGTTGTTGATGGTAATCATCCTTGGGCAGGTCAGCGAGTTTTGTTTAAAGCGACTGTAATTGATGTAAGATCAGCGAATCAAGAAGAAATTGAACATAAACATGTGCATGGTCCAGGTGGTCATCACCATCATTGATTTTTTAACTCTTCACTCATATTTTTTTGAATTATTTTAATAAATTCCTCATAGATCTTTGCATTAGCAGCAACAATGTTTCCTGTCTTCATCCAAGCCTGTTTTTCATTAAAATCTGTAACTATTCCACCAGCTTCTTTTACAAGTAAGGCGCCTGCCGCAATATCCCATTTAGATAGACCAATTTCCCAAAAACCATCAAACCATCCCGCCGCCACATAAGCCAAATCAAGAGCAGCTGAACCAGGTCGTCTTAAACCAGATGTGCTAGTAACCATCTCTTCAAACATTTTTAAATAGCAAGGCAAATGAGTAAAGTCTCTGAATGGAAAACCTGTGCCTATAATAGATTCTTTTAACTTTGTTTTTTTTGACACTCGAAGACGCTTGTCATTTAAATACGCACCCGCCCCTTTGGTTGCTGTAAATAAATCATTACGATTCGGATCATATATAACCGCCTGAGTTATTTCTCCTTTGTGCATCAATGCAATGGATATGCAATATTGAGGAAACTGATGTAAAAAATTGGTTGTGCCGTCAAGTGGATCAATAATCCAAACGTAATCAGCATCTTTATCTGTAAATCCAGATTCCTCTCCCAGAAAACCATGGGTTGGATAAGCCGTTTTTAACACATTTATAATCGCTTCTTCAGAGGCAATATCAACTTCAGAAACAAAATCATTAGCAGATTTATTTTTTACCGTAAGCTGGTCGATATCTTCAGCCGCCCGTAATATAATAGAGCCTGCCTGGCGAGCTGCTTTAACAGCAGTAGTGAGCATAGGATGCATTTATTTACCGTTTATTTAATTAAAAATTCAATTTTGAGCCATTTTAAAGGATTTCCATGAATTCAAAAAATAATATTTTCAAAAATATTAAATTTGTCTTGTCACACACAAGTCATCCAGGAAACATAGGGTCTTCAGCAAGGGCAATTAAAACAATGGGGTTTGCTCAATTGGCCTTGATCAATCCTGAGAAATTTCCAGATGCTAATGCTGATGCGCTCGCCTCCGGTGCAAAAGATATACTGCAACATGCTGAAGTTGGCAGCAACCTAGAAGATGTCACATCAGATTGTAATATTTTAATTGGCTTTACAGCAAGAAAAAGAGAGCTGACCCAAGAGCACCTTTCCATTGAAGAAATTGCTCAGAAAATTATTGAATTAAAAAATAATAAATTTGCCCTTCTTTTTGGTAATGAGACATCTGGCCTAAAAAATGAAGAGATACAACATTGCCATTATTTAGCTTATATAGATGCAAATAAAGAATATTCATCACTGAATCTATCTCAAGCAGTTCAGGTCACCGCGTATGAATTAAGAAAAAATTTTAACAAAAAAGAATTTGATGTAGCTGTCAAAGAGAAAAAGCTAGCTACCTTTGAGGAACAAAACGGTTTTTATGAGCACCTCGAATCAACCCTCAATGAACTTGGATTTCTTGAGAAAATTCAAGGCAAAAGGTTAATGCATAGGCTACGTCTGATGTTTAATAGAATCCAAATGGATGAAGATGAAGTGAATATCCTCAGAGGTATCTTGAATCAAATTAATAAAAAAATTGATTAAAACCTACTATTTTTATCAGCTATTATTTATGGTAGTATGCTCAGTCAATAATAAGAATGCTTGATTAAAAATATATGCTATTTGGAAAATTTCGTGAAGATTTATCAGTGGTATTTCAAAGAGATCCGGCAGCTCGAAATTACTTTGAAATTTTAACCACCTATCCTGGAGTGCATGCGCTATTAATACATAGGCTTGCTCATTTTTTATGGTCAATCAAATTAAAATTAATAGCTAGAATTTTTTCCCATCTAGGAAGAATTCTGACTGGCATTGAAATCCACCCAGGCGCTCAAATTGGCAGAAGATTTTTTATAGATCATGGAATGGGTGTGGTAATTGGTGAAACAGCAATTATAGGCAATGATTGCACACTCTATCATGGAGTTACACTAGGTGGTACAACCTGGAAAAAAGGGAAACGTCATCCCACTTTAAAAGATAATGTTGTCATCGGCGCTGGTGCAAAAATATTAGGGCCTATTACTATAGGTAATAATTCCAAGGTTGGCTCAAATGCTGTGGTCGTTTCTGATATTCCAAACGACTCAACAGCAGTCGGCATTCCTGCAAAGATTATTGAATCTGATGAGAAAATGAAAAAATTCAGTGCTTATGCAGTTGAAAAAAATAATCAAGATCCAGTTTTACAATCGATTGATGAAATTCTCAAAATACTAGATAAGCAACAAAAAGAAATTAAAGCTTTAAAGCAAAAATAATTGAACTATCAACCATAATACTTGATCAAATTAGTCAACTTTATAATATAATTCACAATATGAAACTTACAACAAAAGGTAGATTTGCTGTTTCGGCAATTCTCGACATAGCACTTAATCAAAAAACTGGGCCAGTGACGCTGTTAGCGGTCTCTGAAAGACAGGGTATTTCTTTATCATACCTTGAACAGCTGTTCAGTAAATTGAGAAAAGGTGAAATAGTATCTAGCATCCGTGGGCCCGGTGGAGGTTATAGGATTAAAAAAGCCTACACAGATATTTCGGTAAGACAAATTATCGCAGCGGTTGATGAAAAAATTGATGCGACTCAATGCGGTGGGACTGAAAACTGCCATGATGGTAATCGCTGTATGACTCATGACTTATGGATATCTGTAAATAAGAAAATCTTAAGTTATTTAGATAGTCTTTCACTGCAAGATTTATATGACAATCATCAACTTACTGAAAGTGGAAAACAAAGTCATAGAATTGATTTCTTTGAAAATAATCATCATAAAAATGGAGTAAGGATTTGAGTTCACTCTATTTTGATAATAATGCTACTACTCCGCTCCATACTGAAGTTTATGGAGTAATGCTTGATTATTTGAAGACTCAATTCGGCAATCCATCAAGCAATCACTCTTTTGGTCGCAAAGCTCATGAGATTGTTGAAGAATCAAGAGATTTAGTTGCACGATCTATCGGAGCCCTTCCTCAAGAAATTTTCTTTACCTCCAGTGGCACAGAAAGTAACAACTGGTTTGTTTCTGGCATTAGTTCAGTCTATCCAGATGCTGATTTTTACTATGGGGCAACAGAACACCCATGTATTCTGAAGCCAATGCAGAAATTGAAGAATAATGCCATGCAAGTAAAAAAAATTCCTTGCCTTCAAAATGGTGACATAGATTTTACTTATTTAGAGTCCATTAATACAAACCAAATTAATATCATCAGCCTGATGCATGTAAATAACGAGACTGGCACCATTACAGACCTCAAAAAACTGAGACAATTAGTGGGTGATAAAGCAATCATTCATAGTGATGCGGTGCAAGCTCTTGGAAAAATTAATGTTAATTTTCATGACCTCGGGATAGATTTTATGACCATCTCAAGTCATAAAATTAATGGTCCCCAGGGAATTGCGGCTTTAATTATAAAGAACGGTATAGATATTGATCCATTCATCTTAGGTGGTGGTCAAGAATCTGGAATGAGGAGCGGTACAGAAAATATCGCCGCTATAGCTGGATTTGCTAAAGCTTGTGAATTGATTAATGAAAAACTTCAGGATTCTTCTAGACAAGGCGCCTTGAGAGATTTGTTTGAAGAAAAAATTTCTGAATTAGGAGCTGTGATTTTTGCCCAAGAAGTACCGCGCGTAAAAAATACATCATTTTTCGGTTTTCCTTCAATCGATGGGGCTACACTCATAACAGCGCTTGATAAATATGGTATTGGAATTGCCAGCGGTTCTGCATGCTCCTCAAATAATAAAGAACCGAGCCATGTTTTAATCGAGATGGGGATGGATCCCATGGAGGCACAAAGTGCTGTGCGATTAAGCTTATCAACACTAAATACTGAAGATGATGTTTTACATTTAATAGAAAAAATAAAATATGAAGTGAACCGACTTTCGAGCTTTGCTTCAATTCTTAACTGATAAAGGATATTGGAATGAAATTACCTATTTACATGGATTATTCAGCAACAACGCCAGTTGATAAAAGAGTGGCCGAAAAGATGATCCCATTTATTACTGAGGATTTTGGCAACCCTGCTTCAAGAAGTCATGCTTATGGATGGACAGCGGAACATGCCGTTGAAGAAGCAAGAAGAAATGTTGCAAGTTTAGTAAATGCTGATCCTAAAGAAATCGTATGGACCAGTGGCGCAACAGAGTCAAACAACTTGGCTATTAAAGGAATTGCAGAATTCTATAGTAAAGATAAAGGTAAACACATCATTACTTGCGCGACAGAACATAAAGCTGTGATAGATGCATTTAGAGAGCTAGAACGACTTGGATACGAAGCCACCTATTTAGAACCAGAAGCGAATGGCTTAATTGATCTTGAAAAACTAAAAGCCGCCATACGACCGGACACGGTTTTAGTTTCAGTCATGTTGGTTAATAATGAGATTGGTGTAATCCAAGATATCACCTCAATAGGTAATATATGTAGAGCACAGAATGTTTACTTTCATGTTGATGCAGCCCAAGCAACCGGCAAAGTAGAGATTAATCTTGCTGAACTTCCAGTTGATGCAATGAGTTTCTCTGCCCATAAAACTTACGGTCCAAAAGGCATTGGCGCTCTGTATGTTCGTCGTAAACCAAGGATTCGACTACAAGCTCAAATGCACGGCGGTGGCCATGAAAGAGGAATGCGTTCTGGCACCTTAGCAACACACCAAATTGTTGGCATGGGTGAGGCTTTTCGTATTGCAAAAGAAGAAATGCATGATGAAAATCAAAGAATTAAAATACTTCACGAAAGACTCCTGAAAGGTCTTACAGAAATTGAGGAGGTGTACGTGAATGGAGATCTTGAACATCGAGTTCCTCACAATTTAAATATTAGTTTCAACTATGTTGAAGGTGAATCTCTTATAATGGCAATCAAAGATATTGCTGTTTCAAGTGGTTCTGCTTGTACTTCTGCTAGTTTAGAGCCTAGTTACGTGCTCAGAGCTCTTGGTCGATCAGACGAGTTAGCACACAGTTCTATTCGGTTTTCCATTGGACGTTATACAACCGAACAGGATATTGACCATGCAATAAACGTATTAAAACAAAAAATTGGTAAATTAAGAGAACTCTCACCTCTGTGGGAAATGTTCAAGGATGGAGTTGATCTAAGTAAGGTGGAATGGGCAGCTCATTAATAATTTAGGAGAAAAGTAATGGCTTACAGTGATAAAGTTTTGGATCATTATGAAAACCCAAGAAATGTCGGGTCTTTAGATAAAGACGATCCAAATGTTGGGACCGGTATGGTCGGCGCGCCTGCTTGTGGTGATGTGATGAAATTACAAATTAAGCTGGGCGAAAATGGGATAATTGAAGATGCTAAATTCAAAACCTATGGTTGTGGATCTGCTATTGCTTCAAGCAGCCTTGTAACTGAAATGCTCAAAGGTAAAACTCTAGATGAAGCAGAATCAATTAAAAATTCAGCTATTGCAGAAGAGCTAGCATTACCTCCGGTTAAAATCCATTGCTCCGTTCTTGCGGAAGATGCGATTAAAGCGGCAATTGAAGACCTTAAAAGTAAAAAATAAATGGCAGTTACCTTAACCAAAAAAGCTGCGGATCGAGTTGAGAAATATCTAGCCAGTAGAGGGAAAGGTATTGGGCTCAAGCTTGGGGTTAAAACAACAGGCTGCTCGGGTATGGCTTACACTTTAGAATTTTTGGATGAGCCTAATCCTGAAGATCAAGTTTTTGAGAGTTTTGACATCAAAATTTTCGTTGATCCAAAAAGTCTTGTTTATATCGATGGGACAGAACTTGATTTCGCAAGAGAGGGATTGAATGAGGGATTTAAATTTAATAATCCTAATGTGAAAGATGAATGTGGTTGTGGAGAAAGCTTCACCGTTTAATGGAATTTTTTGATATTTATGAAATAGAACCTTCATTTTCTATCTCTGAGAATGAATTAAAGAAAAAGTATTTAGTACTACAAAAAAAATTTCATCCCGATCGTTTTGCCCATTCAAGCATTGAAGAGCAAAAGACTGCTTTAATTAATTCCTCACTAATAAATGATGCCTACCAAGTTTTAAAGGATGATATCAGAAGAGCAAAATACTTACTTGAATGTAATGGAGTTGAAATCACAAATCACACCAATCCTGCATTTCTAATGAAACAAATGGAATACGAAGAAAAAATTGAAGATCACAGCAATGATAAGAATCAGTTATTAAGTATCCAAAAAGAATTACAAGAGGAATTGGATCAATATAAAGACAATCTCACACTAGATTTTGATAAAAAAAATTTTGATCGCGCAACTAATCAAATTAACGAATTTATTTTTATTGATAAATTACATTTAAAAATTAAAGAAAAAATAAACCAACTAAGCTAATGGCATTATTACAAATATCAGAACCAGGAAAAAGTACTGATCCACATAATCGTAAATTAACGATTGGCATTGACTTGGGGACAACCAATTCGCTTGTCGCCTCCGTGATAAGTGGTGAAGCCAAAATACTTGAAGATAACAATTATCGATTGATTCCATCCAGAGTGTTATATGAACAAGATCAGATATTAGTAGGTAATGATATTCCCAGCCATGCTGTCTCTATAATAAACAGTGTTAAAAGGTTAATTGGTAAGAAAAAAGATGATATAAATGCGAATGATATTGCACTAGACCTCGCAGATAGCAATGACATTTTTATTCAAACCCCTCAAGGATTCAAGTCCCCTATTCAAGTATCCTCAGATATTTTAAAAAAATTAAAAAAAATTGCCTCGGATTATTTTGGTGACGAAATTTATGGGGCAGTGATCACAGTTCCAGCTTATTTTAACGAGGGGCAAAGACAGGCTACTAAAGAAGCAGCAAAATTAGCTGGGATAGATGTCTTGAGGTTAATTAATGAGCCAACAGCGGCTGCATATGCCTATGGTCTTGATACAAAAAAAGAGGGGGTATTTGTTGTTTATGATCTTGGTGGCGGGACATTTGATATATCCATACTTCAGTTTAATCAAGGGGTCTTCGAAGTCATTGCGACCAATGGTAACTCATCACTGGGTGGTGATGATTTTGATCAGATTATAAAAAACTATTTAATTAATAAATATCAATTAAATTCACAAGGCCTTGAGGAGCAAGCTCATTTGAATTTGATTGCAAAATACATAAAAGAAAAATTAAGCTCACAAAATACATTTAATGAAACAATTAAGTTTAATAATCAAAATTATCAGATTGATATCTCTCTGAGTGAAATTGAAGAGTCATTTATCCCCCTTGTAGACAAAACAATTCAATGTGTCAAAAATGCTTTGAATGATGCAAATTTAAGTATTGATGAGATCGATGGCGTCATAATGGTTGGTGGTTCAACAAGAATGCCAACGATCCAAAACCATATGAAACAATTTTTTAATCAAGACTTACTAAACGACCTAAATCCCGATGAAGTTGTGGCAATTGGTGCAGCACGTCAGGCATTTGTTTTATCTGGACAAGCTGTTGATGATGATACCTTGCTACTAGATGTCACACCTCTATCGTTAGGGATTGAGACCATGGGAGATTTGGTGGAAAGAATTATTCCTAGAAACTCAACTATTCCCATTGCCAAGGCACAAGAATTTACCACCTATAAGGATGGTCAAACCATGATGAAAATTCATGTGGTTCAAGGTGAGCGCGAAAAAGTATCAGAGAATCGCTCTCTTGGAGAGTTTGTTGTAAAAGATATTCCACCAATGCCTGCAGGAGCAGCAAAAATAAAGGTTACATTTCAAGTTGATGCGGATAGCTTACTTACCGTTTCAGCTGAAGAACAAACAACTGGCACAAAAACTTCGATAGAAATCAAACCCTCTTATAGCATTAATGAGAATGAAATAAGAAAAATGCTTGAAGATTCTTTTACAAATGCCGAGGATGATAAAAAATTTAGAAGCTTGGCAGAATTAATTATTGATGCAAACCAAATATTAGAGTTAACAGAAAAAGCATTGCACAATGATCAACAACTTTTATCAGATCACGAAAAAACTACCATTGAAAAATGTATGAATAACTTAAAATCTGAAATCACTAAAAAAAATCCTAGTAAAATCAAACAGGTGACAGATGAATTGAATAATGCAAGTATGAGTTTTGCGCAGAAAAGAATGGACAGATCTATTCATTCAGCGTTAACTGGAAAGAATATAAACGAAATTAATAAATAAATATTATGCCTAAATTAATTGTATTACCTCATCAAGAATTGTGTCCAGATGGTGATGTTATTGAAGCCAAAAATGGGGATAGCATATGTGATACTTTGCTTAAAAATCATATTGAAATTGAACATGCATGCGATAAGGTTTGTGCCTGTACAACTTGCCATGTCATTATCAAAGAAGGATTTGACACCCTTCCTCCCTCCGACGATTTAGAGGATGATATGCTGGATAAAGCGTGGGGCTTATCGCCTAAGTCAAGGCTGTCATGTCAATCAATTATTCAAAATGATGACATTACTATTGAGATACCAAAATACACCATCAATTTAGCTAAAGAATAAAAAAGGCTGCATCATTTGCAGCCTTTTTTAAGAATCAACAAAAATATTTCTAGTCACGATTTCCCATGAAAGCTAAAAGCAAATGGAGAAGATTCACAAAAAGGTTATAAATATTCATATATAAAGCCAATGTCGCCATGATGTAATTGGTCTCACCACCTCTCACAATACGATTAACATCATACAAAATAAATCCAGAGAAAATTAAGACGGCTATCGCTGAAATTGCCAACGAAGCAGCCGGCACCTGGAAAAATAAATTAGCAATCGAGGCAAGTATCAACAATACCAAACCGATTACCAAGAACTTACCCATAAAACTAAAATCTCTTTTTGATGTGGTAGCAATCCCTGAGAGAACTAAAAAGATCGTTGCTGTGCCACCCGCTGCAAGAGTGACAATTTGACCACCATTGCTCAGGCTAAAGGCGAATTGCAAAATAGGACCTAACATTACTCCCAGAAAAAATGTTAAGGCCAGAAGAAAAACAACTCCTAAACTACTATTTCTATTGGCAGATATTAGAAAAAATAAACCAAAAATTCCCGCAAACATCAGCAGCGTAAACATTATAGGGCTTTGAGCAGCAAAACCAAAACTCATGCTCATGCCAAGTAAGGCGCCTATCACCGTTGGTATTAGTGAGAAACCTAATAAGGCATACGTACTTCTTAAAACTTTATTGCTTTGAACCGCTGATGCAGATGACGCAATATTTAAGTTATCTTGCATAAATTTTTCCTTTATTATTAATTAGTTAAACTAAAGTTATAGAGTAATGAATAAGTTAAAAAGTTTCAAGGCGTATGGATAAAATTCATATTTTTCATGATATTTTTTACATCCTCGACATGTAAACCATCAATAGTTGAATTTTGATTTTTTTTTATTCTTAAGTGGCTTAAATCCAAAGCAGTAAAGTCATCATGATCAACTTGATCTAAAAGTTTATCTACATCCTTGGGTTTATTACATATCAATACTATATCACAACCTGCAGTCAACGCATGTGACACTCTGTCATAAATATCTGGAATAAAATCAGCCACACCCTTCATACTTAAATCATCGGAAATGATTATTCCTTTAAAGTTAAATCTTTTCCTTAATTGATCTTTTAACCAAAATGAAGATAGACTGGCAGGATGATTATCAGCCTCTTTGTATATAACATGGCTAGGCATGACCGCCCCTATTCCATGATTAATTAAGGATTCAAAACAATAAATATCATTTTTCATTTCAAGTAAACTTCTGTTATCAATCGAGATTTCTTCATGAGAATCCTCATGAATAAATCCATGCCCAGGAAAATGTTTACCCACCGAAGTCATTCCAGCATGCTTTTGACCGTCAACAAATGCCTTAGCTAATTGGATAATGACACTGGGGTTATCAGAGAATGAGCGGTTTCCAATTACGCTGCTCTTGCCATAATTGATATCAAGTACAGGAGAATAATTCAAGTCGATATATAACTCAGCTAACTCTTGAGCAATTAACCATCCAGCATATCGGGCAAACCGTAAAGCTTGTTCGTCATCATGAGCATACAAATCACCCAGCTTACTCATCGAGGGCATAGGGTAAAAATTTTCTCTAAACCGTTGCACACGCCCCCCTTCATGATCCACAGTGATTAAAAGATCTTCACGAACTGACTTAATAGCAGAAATTAAATCTTGAATCTGATTTTTGTTATCAAAATTACGAGTGAATAAAATAACGCCACAAACCATAGGATGAGAGAGCCTTTGAATATCTTTCTGGGTAATTTTCTTACCTTCAATATCAATGATGACTGAGCCTGTAAGCATTTATATTTTTAGTTTAAATGGATTGAAGTTTGTCTGATGGTCATAAAAGTCAATATTCTCTTTTCTTTTTAAAAAATTAATTATTTTGTAGATAAATGGTGTGAAAGCTACTTCTACCATTGTTTTTGCAAAAAATTGAGCAACAACAACGAGCCATATTTTATCGTTAGGAATAATGCCTGAATTATAAAAAGCTAAAGGATAAAATAATATTGAATCAATTCCCTCGCCTGCAATTGTTGAAGAGATTGTTCTTAACCATAAATGTTTTCCTTGAGACCATATCTTCATTTTTGCCATCACCCAGGAATTAATGAATTCACCTGCGGCAAATGCTATTAATCCAGCCAATGCCACCCTCCACGCTGATCCAAAGGCAATTTCATATACCTCCTGATTATCCCAAAAGGGTGCAGGTGGCAAGGTGACAATCACCCATGCCATCAATGATGCAAAAGCTAATCCAGCAAACCCAGTCCAAATAACTCTTCGAGATGCTGCATAGCCATAAACCTCAGTTAAGATATCGCCAAAAATAAAGGATATTGGAAAAAATAATACGCCTGCACCAAATGTGATTGTTCCAATCATTGGAAGGTCCAGTTGAGATATTTTTGCTGGCCCAATTATATTTGCAGTTATTAAAACTGTTACAAATGCAGCCATGACCAAATCATAATACTTATAATTAGGAGTGGGATTACTTATTTTCATTATTCAATAGCCCTGCACCAATCGCATTAAAAGATAAGATCATACTTATAATACACAATGACACGAATACCACATAATGGGGTGCAACTAATAAGTAATCTATACTATCCCTGAGCATGGAACCCCATGATGGAAATGGAGCCGAGACTCCTAAACCTAAAAAAGAAAGACCTGCTTCAGCTATAATTAGATTCGCAATAGTAAAATTCAACTCTACAAAAATAGCATTAAGAATATTAGGAAAAATATGTTTTCTTATAATTCTTAACTTACCAGACCCCATAGAGACTGCTGCTTTTACAAAATCAGCTTCCTTTAAAGACAGAGTTTGACTTCTTGCAATCCTTGCAAAACCGATCCATGATGAAACTGTTAATGCAAATAAAATACTTAGGAAGCTTGTTTCTAAAAAGGCAGCGACAGCAATTACTAATAAAATCCCAGGAAATGCTTGGATAATTGTAATCACGCTCAATAAAAATCTATCTAAAAATCCACCATAAAATCCAGCTACGCAGCCCAAGAATGTTCCAAAAGTAAAAGTGATCAAGGCAGCCAAAATTACAATTTGAAAAGAGGATACAAAACCATTAATGAGGCGAATAAATATATCTCTCCCAAAGTCATCATATCCGAATGGTGCATTCCACTGTGGTGTTTCAAGAATTAATTCAAAATTCATGACGTAAGGATCCCAGTTAAAAGAAAAATTGAATGTCACAAGGATTAAAAAGATAGCTGGAGTGAGAAAACTAATTTTCATCATTTTGATCATCTGATTCTTGGATCTAATTTATGGTAAATAAACTCAAGAGTAAAATTTATTGCTACAAAAGTTATGGCAATGAAAAAAATAGCTGCTTGGGTGATTGGGTAGTCTCTTTGATGAATAGAATCAATCAAAATTTTACCAACTCCATCCCAACTAAAGATCATCTCAGTAATGATAGCGCCTGATAGTAACCCGCCGAGCTGCATACCAATTGCTGTGACCAGAGGAAGGCTGATCAATCTCAAAATATGGATAAAGTAAATTTTCTCAACTCTAAGTCCTTTTGATCTTGCAGTCGTTATTATGGCATTCTCTTTAAGATCGTTAGCGCAATCTAGAGTCATGTTAGCTAAGTAACATAACAAACCCAAGGCAAGTGTGAGTGATGGTAAGACAATCGACAAATGACCATTCATACCGCTGACAGGTAACCAATTTAATTGCATTGAAAAAATAAGAATGAGAATGGGTGCCAAAATAAATGATGGTATGGCAATAATAATATTACATATTTGTTTTACTGCATTTGTGATTTCGTTTTTGTTGGTTAACGACACAAACAAACCTAAAGGAATACCAAGTAATATACTTATAATAATTGCAGTTACAGCGAGTTTGTATGTATTTAAAAGCGCTGGTTTTATTATGTCATTTACTGGCAATCCTTGATGGATAGACACACCAAAATCGAATAATACAAGATTTTTAAAAGCTGTTTTTAGCTGAACAAAAAAGCTTTGCTCTAAGCCTAATTGCTGTTTTATCAAAGCAACATCAACTGATGAATTACCTATCCCAACTAAAATATCGACTGGGTCACCAGGAATCAATCTCACTAAGAAAAAAGATAACAAATAAACAGATAAAACCAACAGAAAAAAATGAATCATTTTTTTTACAAAAAAATTATTCATTGATAATGACTTTTTCTCCAACATTTACTAAATCAAATAAGCTGATGACGTCTTTATTTTTCATTCTAATGCATCCATGAGAAACAGGTTGTCCTATATTTTCCTCATCGTGGGTGCCATGAATGTATATAAATCTTTGCATGGTATCCACATTTTCAAGACGATTAAAACCAACTTCTGTCCCTGATAGCCACAAAATTCTTGATAAAATAAGGTCCTCAGAACCTATTTTGTAATCAGCGCCCCATAATTCTCCACTCCATCGTCGCGCATGAAAAATGGCATACATTGGATAACCTGCTCCAATTTTTGCTCGAACAATATGATCACCAAGAGGTGTACAGTTACTATTTTTTAACTGCCCAATGCCGTTCTTTGCTGAAGAGATCGGGTATTTCAAAATGATTTCTTTATCTCTAAGGAGTGTTAATGTTTGTGTTTTGATTGATATCTCAATCATGACATAACCTAATATTATTCAGACCAATCCAACTGCCATCTTCAGTTAATTGAAAGTCGCAAATGGTGTCAAGAGAAGCCATAAAATTTCCTTCATACCATAATGGATAAATAAGCACACGTTGGTGAATGTATTCTAATGCACTATCCCAATTTTTTTTATCATAACTTTCTTTTATTAAATTATCGATCTTTTCATCTTGCAATAATCCTCTATTTAAACCAAAAGGAGGAATCATGTTGGAATGAAATATTTTTTTGTAAATATCAGGAGATTTAAGACCAACCCAAGTTAATGAATAGAGCTGAAAATCTCCATTTTGAATATCTTTAAAAAAAGTTCCCCAGTCTAAGCTTATTATTTTTAAATTTATACCAATTGCTTCGAGTTGAGCTTTAAGGATTGTTGCAATTTTAATTCTAAATGTATCTGTGGAAGTTTTAAACTCGAGGCTTAAAGGAAGTTTATAACCAGCATCAATTAATAAATTTTTACTTAACTGGGGGTTGTATTTATGGGGGCTCTGATTTGAGGAAGACCAATGTTTTTGGCTTAAAATTTGTGAGGCAGGTTGAGTGTCCTTGTTAAAAAAGAATTTGATAATTTCTTCACGATTAATAGCATGTGCGATAGCTTTTCTTACTACAGGGTCTTTGAGCAGCTCGTGCTGATGATTAAATCCTATATAAGAGACATTGGTGCCAGGAGATGAGTGCGTCTTGATTTGATGCTGTCTCTCTAAATAATTTATTATTGGCAGTGATAAATCATTCTGTAGGAGATCTATTTCTTTGTTGATTAATTTTAATGCTCTTACAGACGGATCTTTGACTTCTTCAAATTTTATCCTAATTCCATCTTTTCTTAATAAAATCAATGGTTTATTTGAAATTACTTGGAATTGATTCGATCCTAATGAAGACTGAGATAAGTCTATTTTTAAATTATCTAAATCATAAGGAAGAATTGGCAAGCTTAGTTTTTCAATGAAGAGGGGGTCTGGTTTCTTTAGCCTGATTTCAATTATTGAGCCATTCAAAGAGATATGTTGAATGTTTTTTAAATCTTCAAAGTACTTCGATAACGGATCATGATGATTTTTTTTTATAGAGAAATATAAATCTTTCAGCAAAACCTCTCGTCCGCTTGAAAACTTGCTTGAGTGTGATTTTGCAGTAAAAACAAAAACAAGATCATTAATATTTTTCCAGGATACAAATTTTGAAGTTAACGTATATTGCTCATTGTAATTAAAAATTTTTTCATAAACTAAATCAGTAATTTTCTCTGATGCAGCATCTCTTGCATACAAAGGATTAATATTTTGTGGATTTTGTGGAATTCCAAAAATAATGTCTTTTGAAAAAACTGATAGTGGAGATAAAAAAATAATGATTAAGATAAATTTAAATAACTTAATCTTCATAAGTGAATAATGAAATTGATTCAATATGAGAGGTATGAGGAAACATATTTAGTATGCCTGCAGATTGATACTTATAACCTTTATCATTCACAAGAATATTTGCATCTCTGGCTAAAGTTGCAGGATTACATGAAACATAAACTATCATTTCTGGAAGTACCGTATTTTTTGATATTAACTCTAATAATTGCATTGCTCCATCTCGAGGTGGATCCAATAACCATTTGTTTTTATTTTTAAGAGAATTAACAAAATCAACATCGACTTCAAATAAATTACTATATTGAAATGTGACATTACTAAGATTATTTATCTCAGCATTTTTCTGACCTAAATTGACAAGATCTTCACTTCCTTCAATACCGATTACAGTATGAGCGTATCTAGCAATTGGTAAAGTAAAGTTGCCTAGGCCAGAGAAAAAATCAACAACCTTATCCTGAGGATTTAGGTTTAGCAATTCTAGTGCTTTATCAATCATCATCTGATTAATGTATGGATTAATTTGAATGAATCCAGAAGGATTAAACTCTAGATTTAAATCATGATTGGCAATTGGGTATGAGATTATTTCAGAATCCCTTTCTGGAAATAAAGGCATGACTGTCTCAGGCCCTTTACTTTGCGTCCAAATCTCAATCTTTCTTGCAGTTGAAAATTCACTGAGTTTTTTTATATCATCATTCGATAACGGGTCCAGTATTCGAAAAATAAAAATATCTCTTTCCCCATTGGAGGCATATTCTATTTGAGGCATTCTGTTATAAATACTCAAACTTTTAATCAAGGATTTTACCTCTACAAGGCTGGATGAAATTCTGCCAGGTAACACCTCACAAGAATCCATATCTGTTAAAAAATGAGTTAGTCGCTCATTAAATCCCACTAATACCTTATCCTTCTTTTCAACATATTTAGCTCGTAATCTTGCCTTGTGTCGATACTCAGTAAATTCAAGAAAGATAGGCTCTATTAGATCCTCTGGAGCAACTTTTCCAATATGTTTTAAAGTTTGAAAAAAAGCATTATTTTTAAATTCAATTTGCGATGAATGTTTAAAATGTTGCATTGAGCAGCCGCCACATAAATTGTAATGAGGGCAGCTTGGATCAGCTCGAACTGGAGATGGATTTTCAATATGAGTTGCAATCCCAAAAAAGATATTTTTCTTTTTTTTTAAAATTTTGTACTCAACTTTTTCACCAATAAGAGCATTATGAATAAAAAAAGTTTTCTCTTCCTTTTTTGCTACTCCTCTTCCTTCGTGATCGATATCAATGATCTGAAGCAAATCATTACTCATATTTTTCCCATGCCGTTAAGAATTCATTCCAGTGCAATAAACTCGATGCAGATAACTTACTCTTAACTTTTAATATTTCAGCATCATACTCTTCATCTGTGAGCTGATTTTTTAGATAAATTAGTCGAAGATAAACAAGATAAGTATTTAAAACATCTGTTTCACAATAATTTCTTATTGCTTCAATTTTACCGTCTTGAAAATTTTGATACACATCACCGCCATCCATATCTAGCTTCCCTGGAAAGCCGCATAACTTGGCAATATCATTAAGCGAAGCGTTAGCGCGTCCACCATAGAGTGCTAAAAAATCCATCACATCTGTGTGTCTAGAATGATATCGGCTAATGAAATTATTGTACTTAAAGTCATGATTATTTTCCCCCTGGTCCATATAAACCCCGCCATTGATTTGGTGAACTAATGCACGATAATTAATAACGGGTAGATCAAAACCTGATCCGTTCCAGCTAACCAAAGTGGGAATGAATTTATTAACTCCGTCCATAAAACGCTGTATTAGCTCCTTCTCATCGCTATCAGAATTTCCAATAGACCATATCTCAAGCTCGTCACCTCTTTTTAAAACACATGAAATAGCGATAATTTTTTGAAATTGATGTGGTAAAAAATCAGATCCTTTTTTTTGCCTATAATAATAATTTGCAATAGAAACCGCTTCTAAATCACTATAGCGATTAGAGATGTTCAAGGTTTTCCTCAAGCCATCAACGTCAGGAATGGTTTCTGTGTCGAAAACAAGAGTGGTGGGTAAAATCATTCGCTAGGGAATAGACCAGTAGACAAGTATCGGTCGCCTCGATCGCATGCGATAGAAACGATGTTAGCTTCAGGGTTTTCTTTTGCTAACTTCATCGCAACAAACAAAGCACCCCCAGTAGACGCGCCAGAAAAAATACCCTCAATTTTTGCTAAATCTCTCGCTGTTTCTTCAGCGTTTTGTTGAGTGACATATCTTATTTCATCAATATTTTCATTAGTAAAAATTTTTGGAACATACTCTATAGGCCATTTTCGTATTCCAGGAATTTGTGAACCATCCTCAGGCTGTACTCCAATAATTTGAATATCCTGATTTTGCTCTTTTAGATACCTTGAGGTTCCAACAATAGTTCCTGTAGTCCCCATACTGGAGACAAAGTGGGTAATCTTTTTCTGAGTTGCATTCCATATTTCTGGCCCTGTTCCCTCATAATGAGCCAACGGGTTATCAGGATTAGCAAACTGATCAAGAATTATTCCTTTGCCTTCACTTTGCATTTTTTCAGCAGTATCTCTCGCCAATTCCATACTTCCCTCTTGACTGGTCAGAACTAGTTTTGCTCCATATGCTTGCATCGTTTGACGACGTTCAACAGATTGATTTTCAGGCATAACAAGGATCATTTTATAACCCATGACTGCTGACGCCATTGCAAGAGCTATACCAGTATTACCAGAAGTTGCCTCAATGAGTGTGTCACCAGGTTTAATTTTTCCTTTTTCTTGAGCTCTCTTAATCATTGAAAGAGCTGGTCTATCTTTTACCGAGCCTGCTGGATTATTACCTTCAAGCTTTAAAAAAACATTGCCATCATTAGGTAAAACCATTCTTTTAAGCTTCACCAACGGCGTGTTGCCTACATAGTTCTCTACATACATATCATTTATAGACACAGTTAATTATTCCTATAATTAAGTATTGATAAAAGTGCGAAAATAAAAAACCATATCGCAGACCATTCAGGTATCGTCAAATGTAATAGAGTCCAATCAATTTCAGAGCAGTCACCAGTTCCTCGAAAAATTAGCTCAAAAACTTCCTGAAGAGGAAAATTATCAAACATATATTCAAGATCAATCCCACATTCAGACGGAATTTCAATAATTTTTTTTTGTATTAACACATGTCTTATCGCAAAAATCATACCGATAATATTAATAGACAGAAGAGTTATCAGTTCGAAGAGTTTATTCAATGACTTAAAGGCAAAAAATAAGAAAAGCAAGCCCGAGACTAAAAAAATAACTCGCTGTGTTATGCATAGCGGGCAAGGTTCAAGTTGATAAAAATGTTGGATTACTACACTAAATACTACCAACAACAGAGCAGCTGCACCTGAAACAAGTTTTACATGCTGGGTAAAGTTTTTCATAGACAATAATGCATTATAATTTGTATAAGTGTATTCTACGATAAACCATTCAATAATAAAAAAATTGTGTCTTCAAATAATCATACAAATTTAGTTGATGCTGAAAAAGTATTTGCAATTTCAGAAATCAATCGAATTGTAAAAAATATCCTGTTGAGCCATCTTGAAAAAGTTTGGATAGGTGGTGAAGTATCTAATTTTGTTGAAGCCAGTTCAGGTCATTGGTATTTTTCACTAAAAGATTCATCCGCTCAAATTAGATGCACTATGTTCAAAGGATACAACACTTTCTCTTCTATTTCGCCAAAAAATGGTGATCAGATCGAGGCGTTTGGTGCTGTTTCATTGTATGAGGCAAGGGGTGACTATCAAATTAATATTGAACAAATTCGTGAAAAAGGGACAGGAAATCTTTTTGAAAAGTTTCTCCAATTAAAAGATAAATTGGAAAAACTTGGATTATTTGATGAGGAAAATAAGTTAAATATTCCGACTTTTCCAAAAAATATTGGCATCATCACTTCAGCATCAGGAGCGGCATTAAGAGATGTTTTATCAATATTAAATAAAGAACAAAATTACAATCAAATAATTATTTATCCTTCATCTGTTCAAGGAAAAGAAGCTGCTGACGAAATATGTAGCGCTATTAATAAAGCAAACGCACACCAAATTGTTGACGTATTAATACTCTGCAGAGGAGGAGGATCAATTGAAGACTTGTGGTCTTTTAATGAAGAAAAGGTTGTTCAGGCCATTGTTCAATCTAGACTACCCATAATATCAGGAGTTGGTCACGAAACAGATTTCACCCTTACTGATTTTGTTGCTGATATGCGTGCACCGACACCTACAGCCGCTGCATCAGTTATCCAAGATAGACTATCCAAATTAGATGAATTTTTTGAACATTACCTCTCTACGCTTCAAAAAAATATAACTAATTTATTAAAAAATAAAAATCAAGAGCTTGATTATCTTGAAAAAAGAATTGTCTCCCCTAAGGATAAGCTTAAACGCTCCCAGGAATTTATTGACAGCCTAAAAAAACAATTTATTACTCTGTTAAGAAAAGAATTTCTTGCAGCTGAAAAAGAAATCAATAGTCTTCATAAAAGATTATTAGCGCCTCAAGAGAAAATTAAACAGGCAGAAGAAAAAATAAAAAACTATAAAAAAGCTCTTTTATCGAACGTTTTCAGAATAATCAAGGAACATCAATCTAAAATAAATTTTATTGATGAAAAATTAAATATTCTTAATCCGAAAAATATTTTAGCTAAGGGTTATTCAATTGTTTATAATAAAACTGATGTAGTTAAAGACTCTAATAAAGTAAATTTAAATGACACTCTCGATATTCAGTTACATTCAGGAGCTTTGCTTGTCCAGGTAAAGAATAATAAAAAACATTGAGTTCTCAACAACCCACAAAAAAACAAACTGCTGCTCTTTCTTTAGCTGCCTTAGGTGTCGTTTTTGGAGATATTGGCACCAGCCCTCTTTATTCGATTCGGGAAATATTTTCTATTGGAGATAATATTCTTGAGCTAAATATTTTAAATATGCTCGGGGTGTTATCCATGATCTTTTGGTCACTTATTGCAGTTGTTACAATTAAGTACATCACTTTCATTATGCGCGCGAATAACAATGGTGAAGGTGGCATCATGGCGCTATTAGCCCTTGCTCATAGAAATGCTAAAACCAAGAGGAAGCGAATGTTAATAGGGATAATTGGCATTATGGGAGCCTGTATGTTTTATGCTGATGGAATGATCACGCCTGCCATTTCTGTTCTCTCAGCCGTTGAAGGTATTGAGATTGCATTGCCTGGTTTTCATGATTTTGTTATTCCTATCACACTGATTATCATCTTCTTTTTATTTTGGTTTCAAAGTAAAGGAACCGCATCTGTTGGTTTTCTATTTGGACCCGTGATGCTCATTTGGTTTACCACTCTCGCAGTTTTAGGAATTATTAATATTATTAATGAGCCATCGGTTCTTAAGGCTTTAAACCCCTATTATGCTTATTTGTATCTACATAATAATTTTGGAATAGCCTTTATTACCATGGGAGCCATCATTCTTTGTGTCACAGGTGCCGAGTCACTCTATGCAGATATGGGTCACTTTGGCAGGTCGCCCATTCGAATCACCTGGTTTAGTTTTGTTTTTCCTGCCCTAACCTTAAACTATTATGGACAAGGCGCATTGATTTTGCAAAATCCTGAAAATATCATCAACCCATTTTATTTAATGTCTCCTGAATGGTTTACAGTACCTCTTATTTTTCTTGCAACAATTGCCACCATTATTGCCTCTCAAGCATGTATTACTGGTGCCTTCTCTGTATCAAGACAGGCTTTGCAATTAGGTTTTATTCCCAGAATGAGAGTTGACCACACATCCGAAAATCAAGAAGGTCAAATTTATCTTCCACGAATTAATTTTTTACTGATGGTTGGTGTTATTACAGTTGTTCTAATTTTTCAAAATTCATCAAATTTAGCAGCTGCATATGGTGTTGCCATTACTATGGATATGGTGATTGCCTCTCTTCTATCAATAATTGTTTTTGCAGAAATATGGAAAACTTGGACTAAAACAATCATTGTTTTTTCAATCTTTCTAATAATTGACCTTGTTTTCTTTGCAGCCAATATAATCAAAGTTCCAAATGGTGGATGGTTCCCATTACTGATTGGCATTATTTTATTAATCTTAATGACCACGTGGAGTAGAGGAAGATCGATTTTATACAATAAATTAAAAAATGAATCGATGCATATTGATGATTTTATTAAATCATTCAAAAAAAGCTCAATTGCCAGAGTAAAAGGAATTTCTGTTTTTATGACTCCGAATTCTAACGGTGTTCCTCATGCACTCCTCCACAACTTAAAGCATAACAAGGTGTTGCATGAAAAAGTTGTCATGTTGACTGTAAAATTTCTAGATATACCTCATGTAAAACAAAAAAATATGTTGAGCATTGTTAAGCTGCCCAGTAACTTTTATCAGGCCACAATAAATTATGGTTATAGTGATGAGCCAAACATCCCTCGAGAATTATCCAGATCAACAATTAGAGGGTTAAAATTTGAACCAATGGCCACCTCATACTTCATAGGAAAAGAAAGTCTAGTAATTACAAAGGACCGTAATATGGGTGTGATTAGAAAAAGAATATTCTCATTTTTATTTAATAGCTCAGAAGAAATAACAAACCAATTTAAACTTCCCGTGAATCGTGTCGTTGAATTAGGAAGTCAAAATAATTTTTAAAAAATGCATAGACTAATTTTAGTTTTTCTTATTTTGATATCTGGATGCACATCCACCACGCTCAAAACAGATTCCAATATTACTCGTAAGCAACTCGTTATTCTTCCAGAGTTTATGGCTTTATCAATGGCTAATCAAGGTTACCAAGAAGCTAAACAAAAAGCACAAGAAAATGATCAGTTAAACAAAGATACATATATGCTGAACGAGGTCAGAAAAATAAGTTACCGACTTATTGATGAGGTGAGGTATTTTCGAGATGATGCAACATCATGGAATTGGGAGATAAATTTACAAACAAGTGATCAAATTAATGCATACTGCATGCCCGGCGGAAAAATTATGGTTTATACCGGATTGCTTGATAAAGCAGCAAAAACCAATGACGAAATTGCGGCAGTGATTGGTCATGAAATTGCACATGCCCTCCGTGAGCATGGTCGTGAAAGAATGTCTACCGCCTTGATTCAGCAGTTAGGTATATTGGGTTTTGCAATCTACATTAGCGATTCCTCGCATAATAGACAATTGAAAAATTTAGCTGTTCAAGGTGTTGCTTTAGGTACGACATTATTTTTTGCCCTCCCCAATAGTAGAGAGCAAGAACGAGAAGCAGACAAAATAGGTTTAGAACTAGCTGCTCGAGCCGGATACAATCCACTTGCAGCGGTCAGTTTATGGAGAAAGATGGATGAGCTGAAAGAGGTAGAACCTCCTGAAATTCTCAGTACTCATCCCTCTAATGAAAACCGCATCGAAGACATCCAAGAGCACTCAGAGAAAATTATGCATTTATATAAAGAAAACAAAATACGTTTTAACTGAAATTATTAAGTTTTTTTATGTAAAATAAACCCTTCAAAAATTCACAACACTATTAATAGAAGGTCAAGAATGAGTAATTTACAAGATATTATTGAACAAGGTTTTGAAAACAGATCTGAAATAAACCCATCAAATGCTCCACAAGAAATAGTAGATGCTGTTTCTGAAGTACTAAATAAATTAAATACTGGAGAGTTGAGAGTCGCCAGTCGCATTGGAGATAGTCAAGATTGGGAAACTCACCAATGGATAAAAAAAGCTGTGTTATTGTCTTTTAGGTTAAAAGACAATGAAATGATGCCTGGCGGCTCCACCAATTATTTTGACAAAGTGGATTCAAAATTTCGTCATTTTACAGAACAAGATTTTAAAAATGGTGGGTATAGAGTTGTTCCTAATGCGATTGCTCGTCATGGAAGCTTTATTGGTAAAAATGCTGTACTAATGCCTTCTTATGTAAATATTGGTGCTTATGTTGATGAAGGAACAATGGTGGATACTTGGGCTACCGTCGGATCTTGTGCGCAAATAGGTAAAAATGTCCACTTATCAGGTGGTGTTGGAATTGGTGGAGTACTTGAGCCAATTCAAGCAGGTCCAACTATTATTGGTGATAATTGTTTCATAGGTGCGCGAAGTGAAGTTGTAGAAGGTGTTGTTGTTGAAGATAACGTTGTTATCTCGATGGGAGTTTATATCGGTCAATCTACAAAAATACTAGATCGTGAAACTGGTGAAATTACTTTTGGACGAATACCAAAAGGCTCAGTAGTGGTCTCAGGAAACTTACCATCTAAAGATGGAACATACAGTCTGTATTGTGCTGTCATTGTGAAAAAGGTTGATGAAAAAACCTTAGGTAAAGTAGGTATCAATGAATTACTGCGAGGTGTTTAAAATTGATAGAGCTTTTTGGTATTAAAAATTGCAATACAGTAAAAAAAGCTTTAGATTGGCTCGTGCTAAATAATATTGATATTAATTTTATAGATGTCAAAAAAGACTTAACCTCTGAACATCTTAATCAATGGTTTCAAAACTTACCGAGTGATTTAAATCCTTTGATGTTCGTCAATCAAAGAGGGATTACGTGGAGAAATTTAGCTGATAGCGACAAACAACTGATTAATTCAACCAAAGGTATAATTGAATTAATCCTTCAAAAGTCATCGGTGATGAAGAGGCCAGTCCTAGTCAATAATAAAAAGGTGGTGCTTTTAGGCTATGATGAAGAAAAATACCAAAAAGAATTCGCATGACAAAAACTTTAGATATTGCTAAGCGTTTAATAGAAATTGACTCCATTACACCCAATGATAATGGTTGCATCAATATCATCAAATCTGAATTAAACAATCTTAATTTTGAATATCAAAGCATTGATAGCAATGGAGTTTCAAACCTTTATGCTAAAAGAGGAGAATCGAGTCCCTCTATTATTTTTGCAGGTCATGTAGATGTTGTTCCCCCTGGACCATTAGATAAGTGGCAAAGTGATCCTTTTATACCTACAGCAAAGGATGGCTTACTTTACGGAAGGGGTTCGGCTGATATGAAATCGTCAATTGCTGCTTTTATCGTTGCAATTAATGAGTTTACGGCTGAATTTCCTAATCATAAGGGGTCGATAGGTTTATTTATTACTTCTGATGAAGAAGGTATTGCTACTGATGGTACTAAAAAGATTGTTGAACATTTTATTCACAATAATCAAGACATTGATTACTGCATTGTGGGAGAGCCTACTAGTGCAGAAAAATTTGGTGACACTATTAAAAATGGTAGGCGTGGCTCGCTTTCTGCAACATTAATTGTAAAAGGAATTCAAGGGCATATTGCTTACCCACATTTGATTGATAATCCAATTCATCGATCTGCTTCAATCATTGATGAACTTAAAAAAATATCCTGGGATGATGGAAATGAATATTTTCCAAAAACGTCATGGCAGGTTTCCAATATAAATGCTGGAACAGGTGCTACAAATGTTGTTCCTGGGGATGTAATAATACAATTTAATTTTCGTCATTCAACAGAATGTACTCCCGATCAATTAAAAAATGAGGTCGAGATGATTGTTAAAAAGCATGCTGATGAGTATGAGTTAAATTGGGAAATCCCAAGCGAGCCTTATTTGACGCAAAAAGGCTTTCTAACTGATGTATTAACCTCTGCCATATCAGATATCACTGGGATAACCCCAAAAGTCTCGACAACAGGAGGGACATCAGATGGTCGCTTTATAGCAAAAATCTGTAAACAAGTTGTTGAATTCGGTCCAATTAATGCCTCAATCCATAAAATAAATGAACACGTAAATATAGATGACATAGAAAAGCTCAAGGAAATTTATAAGTTATCCTTGATTAAAATTTTGTGTAGTTAATTCTTAAGTTTATTCCGCTCAATTCATTCCAAGCATTTTCAAAATCTTTTCAAGATTTTTCTTTTCAAGCTCCATAAACTGACCTCGCTTTAAATGAGACGGAAGATTTAATGGTCCGTATCGTGTTCGAATTAGTCGACTGACTTTTAAATTCTGTGACTCAACTAAACGTCTTATTTCTCTATTCCTACCTTCTTTTAAAATAATTCTAAACCACTGATTTGCGCCCTCACCGCCTGTATGTTCAAAAGTTTCCACATGTGCGATACCATCGTCCAACTTAACCCCTTTTCTGATGTTATTAATTATGTCCTCTGTCACTTCTCCCAAAATTCTTACCGAGTACTCTCTATCGATTTGTTGGCTGGGATGCATCATGTGATTGGCCAATTTTCCATCATTGGTAATTAACAACAATCCTGAAGTATTAATATCGAGTCGCCCAATAGATATCCACTTGCCATTTTTAACTTTAGGTAGCTTTTGAAAAACAGTTTTTTGATGTTTAGGATCGGAATGAGAAACGATTTCACCCTCCGGCTTATGATAAATAATTAAACGGGATTCTCTTTTCTCGATATTCTTAAAGTATATTCTTCTTCCATCGATATGGATGATCTCATTACCAAGAACCATATGTCCTAAATCAATTGGTTTACGATTAACAGTAATCTTTTTCTGTCGGATAAGCTCTTCAATAGATCTTCTTGATCCTATTCCCATATTGGCAAGAAATTTTTGGATTCTTTCTTTTTTATTGCTTGACTCTTCAACAGAGCTATTCTTGGCCATCTTGTGACTCATGAGGAATTACTACTTGCGAATCATTTTGATCTAGATTTTGATTGCCAATTAGATCTAAATTGAGCTGTTCCTCAAATTTTTCAATATCAGGTAAGTCTGATAGGTTAGTCAATCCAAAATCATTTAAAAAGTGTTTTGTGGTTCCATACAAACCTGGTCTTCCCGGGGTTTCCTTAATGCCAACAATATCAATCCATTCTCTTTCTGCCAATTGCCTTATGGCATTCGGATTCAGAGCCACGCCCCTGATTGATTCAATATCACCTCTAGTTACCGGTTGACGGTATGCAATAATTGCTAACACTTCCATGACTGCCCTTGAGTACTTTGGCGCCCTATCTGGGTTCATTCTCATTAGATTTTCGACAAACTGTTGTTTTGCTTCAAATCTATAACCGGACGATACTTCTATTAAATTTAATGTTTTTTTATCCCAATCATTCTTTAATTCATCTAGGAGCATGCGCAAAGTTGAACGCTCGACTTTTTCATCAAAAAGTTTTTGCAAATCATCAATCGATAATGGTTTTTGTGAAGTTAAAAGAGCGACTTCAAGAACATCTTTTAATTTAGAATTTATTTCCATACTATGCTCTCATCAAATATATTTTTGAGTAATTACTTTGCTGAAAAATTTTTATCAATGACTCTTTTGCTAACTCCAAGATTGCAAGAAAACAGATCACCATTTTTTGTAACGGCTGATCTTGTTTTAAAAATAAATCATCAAAATCTATCTTCTCATTATCATCAAACATTCTTAACACTTCACTCATGTGCTCCCTGACTGATAGCTCAGAGCGATCAATGGTATGATTTTTTAACTGCCTTGCTCTCTTGACAACATTTTGCCAGGCTTCAAAAAGATCGTGAATAGAGACATCTGGATATTGGTTATTAATTTCTCTCTGATAATATACTTCAGGAGGCAACCTGTCATGACCTAACTGAGGAATTGTATTTAAATTAACCGCTGCTTCTTTTACAAGCTCATACTCAATCAATCTTCTTACTAACTCTGATCTTGGATCTTCTTCATCATCCTCAATTGATTCTGATTTTGGGACAAGCATTCTAGACTTAATTTCAATTAACATGGCTGTCATCAATAGATAGTCGGCAGCAAGCTCTAATTTAATCTCTTTCATTTTTTCAACATACGCCATGTACTGTTTTGTTAAACTGAGCATTGGAATATTTAAAATATCTAGATTATTTTTTTTAATCAAATACAAAAGTAAATCTAAAGGACCTTCAAAAGATTCTAAATAAACCTCTAGTGCATCTGGGGGAATGTACAAATCTTGAGGAAATTCAGCAATTAATTCGCCATGAATTTTAGCTTGTAGATTTGAATTAATATCGCTGACTATCGTTTCCATTAAAAATCAAGGCCCATAGCTTCACGAACTTCACGCATAGTTTCTCGTGCTAGTTTACCTGCTTTTTCACAACCTTCAGCAACTACACTTTTAACTAAATCAGGATTTTCGACATAATGAATTGCTCTTTCTTGGATAGGTTTAAGTTCTTTAGAAATCGCATCTATGATGGGTTGTTTACACTCAATGCAACCTATTCCTGCTGAGGAGCAACCTTTGCGAACCCAATCTTGAACATCATCTTTTGAGTAGACTTGATGTAGTTGCCATACTGGACATTTATTTGGGTCACCTGGATCTGTTCTTCTTACCCGTGCTGGGTCTGTGGGCATTGTTTTAATTTTTTTCTGAACATCTTCAACTGATTCTCTCAGAGCAACGGTATTATTGTATGACTTTGACATCTTCTGTCCATCTAAACCAATCATTTTAGAAGCAGGTGCAAGTTTATATTCAGGTTCAAGTAAGATAATTTTTCCTCCCCCTTCTAAATAACCCAATAATCTTTCCTTATCACCAATACTTAAACTTTGATGTTCTTCAATTAATGATTGTCCTGCCTCTAGCGCTTGATCATCACCCTCTTCTTGATAGGCATCTTTTAATTCATGGTAGAGCTTTCCTTTTTTTGAACCGAGTTTTTTTATTGCGAGTTGTGCTTTTTCCTCATAACCAGGTTCTTTTCCATAAAGATGATTAAAACGTCGGGCAACCTCGCGAGTAAATTCAACATGAGGAAC
Source organism: Methylophilaceae bacterium LSUCC0665 (assembly GCA_024919215.1). GTDB lineage: Bacteria > Pseudomonadota > Gammaproteobacteria > Burkholderiales > Methylophilaceae > BACL14. The sequence goes on from CP103437.1 coordinate 949,512, forward strand.
TTGATCTTCTCCAACTGGAACTTGAGTAGCTTTATAAATTAAAATATCTGCACTTTGTAGTAATGGGTAGCCTAAAAAACCATAGGTTGATAGATCCTTGGCACTAAGTTTTTCTTGCTGATCTTTATAAGTTGGGACACGTTCTAGCCATCCCAGCGGGGTAATCATACTTAACAGCGTATGGAGCTCGGCATGTTCAGGTACTTTTGACTGAATAAAGACAGTCGCATGGGCGGGATCAATTCCCGCAGCTAACCAATCGATGACCATCTCCCAAACATTTTGTTCGATTACCTCTGGAGAGTCATAATGGGTTGTTAATGCATGCCAATCGGCAACGAAAAAGAAACATTCACTTTCATGTTGGAGTTGTATCCAGTTTTTTAATACTCCATTGTAATGACCTAGATGTAAATTTCCGGTTGGTCTCATCCCAGAGACAATTCTTTCAATCGCCATATTTTTTTACACTATCCTTAAAATTAAACAAAAATACCAATTAATGTCCCTTGAAAAAATCTTAGTAAAGGCAATAAAATTGCTGACAGTAGTCCACTTACAATTAAAAAAATCAATATAAACATTCCATAGCGCTCAATCGATGCTAATTTGTATGACCAAGGTGAAGGGAGTAGGCTCACTGCCATTCGACCTCCATCTAATGGTGGAATGGGTAATAAATTCAGCAACATTAAAACTAGATTAATCATAATACCAACCTGCGCCATTCCAATAACAAATAAAGCATGGCTCGTGCCGGACGATTTAAATAAGCCTAAAATAATTGCCCAGATAATAGCCATAACTAGGTTGGAAGCTGGGCCTGCAAGCGCGACCCACATCATGTCTTTTTTTGGGTTATTTAAGTTTGAAAAGTTCACTGGCACGGGCTTAGCCCAACCGAATAAAAAAGGAGCGCTCAATAAAAGCAACATTCCTGGAATTACCACTGTCCCCAAAGGATCAATATGTTTTATTGGGTTTAATGTAATACGTCCGAGATAATAAGCTGTCTTATCCCCGAAGTGTTTCGCTGCATATCCGTGAGCTGCTTCATGAACTGTAATGGCCAACAAAACAGGAATGATCGAAATAGTAAAATATTGAATTGGGCTAAGTTCCATAACTTAAGAATTATATCAATTTGTGGTTAAAAATTGAGACCATATCGGTTTTACTTTATCAGGAAGTTGATGGGTTGGACCAAGATCTCTGTATGAGACCCCATGTCCATGAAAATCTGATCCTACTGAACCATATAGCTCATGTCGTTCTGCGAAGTCAGCAAAATAATCAATTTGATTAAGACTTTGGCTGCCAGAAATAACCTCTATTCCGCTTCCGCCAAGCTCTTTAAATTCTTGAAAAAATTGAGGGTACAATTTACTCCCCATATCATAACGTCCAGGATGAGCGATCACTGCCTTCCCTCCTGCATTATTAATCCAATTGACTGCATCCTCAAGGCTGGCCCATTGATGATCTACATAACCTGGTTTCCCTTTGGTCATGTATTTATTAAAAACTGTTTTGATGTTTTTACTATATCCTTTGGATACTAAAAAATGTGCGAAATGAACCCGACCTATCACCTGGTGGCTTGCAAACTTTTTTGCTTCCTCATAAGCGTTAGGTATACCTACCATGGCTAATCCGTATGCAATCTTTTTTGCTCTATCAATTCTGCCCTCACGAATTTTCTTCAAACCTTGAGCAAGATCTTTATTCTGATGATCAAAATCTAAGCCAACCATATGAATGGTGCGATTCCGCCATGATACTGATACCTCAACACCATTAATAAAATGTATACCCAATTCTACAGATTTTTTTTTAGCAATTTCCAAGCCCGCAATATCATCATGATCTGTGAGGGCAAGCATATTAACTTTTTTTTCTGCTGCATAGGCTATTAATTCATCGGGATTCAAAATGCCATCAGATACGTTAGAATGAGAATGAAGATCAACTATATACATTTAATTTAAATGTACTATAGTTTCAACAACATGTCAGTGATTTATTATGAAATTTTTTATAGACCTCTTACCAGTAGTTATATTTTTTATCGTATACAAATATACAGATATTTTTTATGCAACTTTTAGTGCAATTATAGTAAGCATCTTTCTAGCAATAAGCACTTATTTAATTAAGAAAAAGATTGAAAAAATGGTGCTCTTTAATACCCTTCTCATCACTATTTTGGGAGGTCTAACCATATTATTGAAAGATAATACTTTTATTATGTGGAAACCAACCGCTATCTATTGGCTTTTTGCATTAGTTTTGATTGTTAGTCAATTTTTATTTAAGAAAAACTTAATGAAGCAAATGTTAGGGAAACAAGTTAATTTGCAAGACCATGCCTGGAATCATATCAGTACGAATGTCATTATTTTTTTGATTGGCATAGGTATTTTAAATCTTTATGTCGCATTTAATTTTGATGAAAATACCTGGGTCAATTTTAAATTATTCGGCATTACGTTTTTACTATTCATTTTTATGATTTACCTTGCACTCTATATCTCTAAGGAAAATAAATGATGTGGTATGTTATTCACAGTCAAGATAATCCAAACTCACTTGAAAAAAGATTAAAAGCAAGGCCTGATCACATTGAGCGCCTTAAAACACTTTTAAATCAAGGAAGGCTTATGGTTGCAGGGCCTTTACCTGCAATTGATAATGAAGAACCAGGACCGAATGGTTATGAAGGCAGTTTAGTTATTGCAGAATTCGACTCTTTAGAGGATGCCAAAGAATGGGCTCAAAATGACCCCTATGTTATTCATGGAGTTTATTGTTCTTTTTCTGTTCAGCCGTTTAAGAAAGTTTTTCCATAATCATGATAGAAGAAATAAAAAAAAGACTCGCATCACTTAACCCAGCAAGGCTGGAAATTATCGATGATTCACATATGCATCATGGGCATGCTGGAAATTCAGGGGGTGGTCACTTCACCATTATTATCAAAAGTGATTTATTAGCAAAACAAAATCGTATTCAATCACATAGACAAATTTATGGTTTACTCGATGATCTTATCCCCCAAAAAATTCATGCTTTACAAATTAAGATTGAAATATGAAATATTTATCAAATCCAATCATATTGTTAATATTTACCTGTCATATTGTCTTTGCCGAGACAACAATTATAGTTAATTCTCAGTCATTAAATCCAAATTTAATCGATTACATTTCTAATGAGCTCAAATCTCAAGGAAGAGTCATTGACGAAGAAATGAAACAAAATATTACAGATAGACTAATAGAGCTAGAAATATTAACTGATGTGGCTGCAAAAGAAGGTATTACCAGCGACACAAAATTTCTCTCAAAAATTGAGCTCACTTATATGGAGATGGCCTACACAGAATACTTAAAAAAATACCTTAAAGAACACCCTATTTCAAATGAAGATATTGAAATGGCTTACACAAATTTCAAAAAACAATTTAATGAACAAGAATACAAAGGGCAACATATTTTAGTAAAAACCAAAAACGAAGCTAAAAATTTAATTATCAAGATTAAAAAAGGAAGTGATTTTTCAAAGCTGGCTAAAAGCTTTTCTATTGACAAAGCATCAGCTGAAAAAGGTGGCGACCTTGATTGGTTCAGGTTAGAGGATATGGTGGAATCCTTTGCTAAAGAGGTTAAAGGTCTTCAAAAAAATGAACTAAGCGACGTATTTCAGACTCAGTTCGGGTGGCATATTTTTAAATTAATTGAAAAAAAACCACTGATGCCTCCTGAGCTCAGTGAAATAAAAAAACGTTTAGAAGATGACTTAAAAAAAAGAAAATTAAGAGATCATATTAAAGAATTAAGACAAAATGCAGAAATCTCAAATTAAATTATTATCCGAAATTGCTCAAAACACTTTTGCAACTGTTATTGAAATTGACCATCAACCCTCATTCATATTAAAAGCAGCCGCATTAGGTTTAAAAATTAATAAATTAGTGCGTGTACTTCATAAATCCAATAATGGTCCAATATGCATCAAGGTGAATACTTCGTCTTTTATGATTCGAGCAGCTGATGCAGCAAAAATCAAGGTCATTTCTGAATGAAAAAAATTGCTCTCATTGGAATGCCTAATTCGGGAAAATCTACTTTCTTTAATTCAATAAGTGGCGCTTCAGCTCGAATTGCAAATTGGTCTGGAGTGACCGTAGATATTGAAAGTGTTAGAACATTAATATTTGGTGAAATGGTCGAGCTTATCGATCTACCTGGTATTTATTCGTTACAATCGGGATCTGATGATGAAGTTGTTGTCCATAAATTCTTAAAAAATAATCAAATTGATGAAATATTTTTTATCCTCAATTCAACTCAAATTGACCGGCAAATTCTTTTAGCTTCTGAATTATTAAGCATGGGTTACACCCTTAGAATTTTATGCAACATGAATGATGAGGCAAAAAAAAGTGGGATCCAGATACAGTATGACAAACTGCAAAAAAGACTTCAAACCCCTATCCATCCTATAAGTGCAAAATTTAAAGAGGGATATGAGTTTTTATCAAAACGGCAGGAAGTAAAAAAAATAAATGGAAACTCAAAAAAATTCGTAGAAAGTGAAATCAAAAATTATATTTCTTTTCCAAAGACATTGGATAGTTCAGTCACTGAAAAACTAGATAGATTTTTTCTTCATCCTTATTTTGGGCTACCCATTTTTTTTATTACACTTTTTTTTCTTTTCCAAATTATTTACGGAGTAGCAGAACCAATTCAAGATTTTCTTGGAGGTGTATTTGACTATTTTGGGGGCTTATTACAATCAAATTTAGCTCTGTGGTTACCTAATCTATTATCCTCTTTTATTTATGATGGAATGTATCTTGGAATCACGACCGTACTGACCTTTGTTCCAGTCATTATTATTTTCTTCCTAATAATGTCATTTATAGAAAATAGTGGTTATCTCTCAAGAGCTGCATTCTTAGTGGATCGCATGATGGAAAAGATAGGGCTGGATGGACGCAGTTTTGTACTGATTCTCTTTGGTTTTGGATGCAATGTGCCAGCTTTAATGGGAACAAAAATAATGCGTTCTAAATCAATTCGTTATCTTTCGATGCTTATTATTCCATTTTCATTATGTTCAGCACGACTGCAAGTCTTTTTATTTTTTACAGCGATTTTCTTCGAGCCAAAAATTGGAGGATTGGTCCTATTTTCAATGTATATGATTAGTTTTTTATTGATTGTGTTTACAGCAATAATTTTCAAAAAAGATCAATCAGAAGAGGAATCCGTTCTAATTGAAATGCCAGCCTATCAATTGCCAACTCTCAGGCAAAATATCTTAACGGCGACCCATGAAGTCAAACATTTTTTAGCAAGGGCATCAAAATTTATTTTAGGGGGCGTTATTATCGTTTGGTTTCTCACCAATACCTATCTCTCATCAGACTTAAGTGTTGCTGACTTCATTGGGAATACCCTAAATCCAATTTTTGATCCAATTGGGATTAATGATAAATTAATCATTGCTCTAATTTTTGGTTTTATTGCTAAAGAAATTGTGATTGGAGCTCTTGCAGTTATTTTCTCAGGGAATGACAACACTCTTCCAGAATTATTGTTTAATTATATAACTTGGCAACAAGCAATCAGCTTCATGATTTTTACTTTAATTTATACTCCATGCTTATCAACCATTGCAGTCATTAAGAATCAGTCAAAAAGTAATAAATTAGTCCTAACATCGCTTGTATGGTCCTTAGTATTAGCATGGTTAATAAGCTTTGCAGCCTATCAGAGTTTATTATTTTTATATTGATAATTAACTAAGATTGTCACGGTAAAAAGAGATGCTATCTGTTAAAATATTGCTTTTATTAATTTATCTATCATCCAGTGATTCATTATCATTTTAGCCATGTGGCGCTTTCCAAAAATCAAGAAGAAAAGCTGCTAAAAAGGATTAGCTCATCTCATAATCAGATTAACAATCTCCATACTCAATATATTCATTTTGCAGAATTTATTAATGAGCCTTCTTCAGATGAGATTAAAATTCTTGAAAACTTGCTTACCTATGGTGAACCAAGGGAAAGTGGTTCAACATCAAAACATAAATTTATCATCATTCCTAGATTCGGAACATTATCTCCATGGGCCTCAAAAGCAACTGATATTGCCAAGCGATGTGATTTAAACATTAAAAAAATAGAGCGTGGATTATTAGTTAACTTATTTGCTGAAAATGACTTAACTCAGAAAGAAATTGAAGAAATTTCACGAAGCTGTTATGACCGAATGACTGAAACTATTATATATAACCACTTTGATGGAGATAAGCTTTTTACTCAAGAAGATCCTAAGCCACTTAAATCAGTAGATATCTTAAATAAGGGAATTAATATTCTTCATGATTACAATATTCAGAATGGCTTAGCTTTGTCCGTGGATGAGGTGGAGTATTTATATCAAAATTTTTTAAAAAATAATAAAAACCCTACTGATGCAGAATTAATGATGTTTGCCCAAGCTAACTCTGAACATTGCCGTCATAAAATCTTTAATGCTTCATGGAATATTGATGGTAAAGATCAAGAAAAATCTTTATTCCAAATGATTAGGAACACCCACAACAAACATCCGAAAAAAACCATCGTTGCGTACTCTGATAACTCATCAATTATAGAGGGTAATAAAATTAATCGTTTTTATCCAGGCAAGGATAATAAATTTAGACCTCATTTGGAAAAGACCCATTATCTCATGAAGGTTGAAACTCATAATCATCCAACTGCAATATCACCTTTTCCTGGAGCTGCCACAGGTTCTGGAGGGGAAATAAGAGATGAAGGGGCGACAGGTCGAGGCTCAAAACCAAAAGCTGGGTTGACTGGCTTTTCCGTATCAAATTTAAATATTCCTAACCACCCTCTTTCATGGGAAACGACACCTGATAAACCTGATCATATATCCTCACCATTAGACATTATGATTGATGGACCGATTGGTGGCGCATCATACAACAATGAATTTGGACGGCCCAATATTGCAGGTTACTTAAGGGTATTCGAACAAACAATAGAGGGGAAAAAATATGGGTACCATAAACCTATCATGCTGGCAGGTGGTGTAGGTAACATCAGTGATAAACATACCCATAAGAAATTACTTAATGAAAATGTATTACTAATTCAACTTGGTGGTCCTGGTATGTTGATTGGCCTCGGAGGAGGAGCTGCATCTTCAATGAATAGTGGATCAAACGATGAAAGTTTAGATTATGCATCAGTGCAAAGAGGGAATCCTGAAATTCAAAGAAGAGCTCAAGAAGTGATCGATCGATGTTGGCAGCTTCAGGATGATAATCCTATTTTAAGTATCCATGATGTTGGTGCTGGAGGGTTGTCTAATGCGTTTCCTGAACTCATTAATGATGGCGAAGTTGGTGCAGATTTTGATATTAGAAATATTGATACCGAAGAAAAGGGTATGACCCCTCATGAATTATGGTGCAATGAATCACAGGAAAGATATGTTTTGGCTATTGATCAACAATCGCTAGATTTATTTAAAAAAATCTGTGAAAGAGAACGCTGCCCTTTTAAGGTTATAGGTAAAGCGAAAAAAAATCGCCATCTTCTCGTGAAAGATAGCTTGCTAAATCAAGATGTTGTAAATATGGAGCTCGATGTTCTTCTTGGAAAACCACCAAAATTATTAAAAAAAATTCCAAAAAAAATAGAAAAAAATATTCCAAAATTATCCAAAGTAACTGATAAAGATTTATATAAAAAAGTCATTTCCCATCCTTCAGTAGCTTCCAAAAAGTTTTTAATAACTATTGGGGACAGATCTGTTACTGGCTTGGTTGCTCAAGATCAAATGGTTGGGCCATGGCAAACCCCTGTGTCAAATGTTGCTGTAACAAAGTGTTCATTTGAGGATATAACTGGTGAGGCTTTTGCCATTGGAGAGAGAGCTCCATTGGCTATATCCAATGCAAGAAAATCTGCGCGCATGGCTGTGGCCGAAGCGATAACCAATATAGTTGCTGCAAATATTGGAAAGATTAGTAACATTAAATTATCAGCCAACTGGATGGCTGCAAGTGGTGATGATGATGAAGATAATAATCTGTTTGCTGCGGTGCATGCTGTTGGTGAGGATCTTTGTCCACAATTAGGTATATCAATTCCTGTCGGTAAGGACTCCATGTCTATGTCGACAAAATGGAATGATAGGACTGTTACATCACCCCTTTCACTCATTGTCACTGCATTTTCTGAGTGTGAAAATATTCAAAAAACTTGCACGCCTGAATTTATAAAACGAGATGATTATATCTTTCTATACATTGATTTAGGTATGAATCAATATAGAACCGGGGGGTCGATTGCCGAGCAAATCAATAACACCATGACATCAGAATGTCCCGACATTGATGATCCAAAATTATTAGTTGGCTTTTGTGAGGTTATTCAACATTTAATAAATGAAAATTTGATTTATGCTTATCATGACCGATCCGATGGTGGCTTATTCACTACCATATCCGAAATGGCATTTGCTTCTCGCTGCGGTGTAGATATCGATTTATCTCAAGTTACTGCAGTATTTTCAAATATTCTATTCTCCGAAGAATTAGGTGCGGTCATACAAATAGACAAAATAAATGAAGAGAAAATCACTAATTTATTTCGAGAAAAAAATATTCTACATATTTTTAATATTGGAAAAATAAATCATTTAAATCAAATCAATATTAAACATGAGTCAGATTATATTCAGGAACAAAGATCAGAGCTTGAAAAGATATGGTCATTAAATAGTTATCATATTCAATCAATCCGGGACAACGCCAAATTAGCAGAGGAAGAATTAAATCTTGTGTATGAAAACAACGATCCTGGAATCCGATCAGACATTAAATTTGAATTAAATTTTCCATCCATAAAGAGTACCAAAAAACCGCAAATAGCGATCCTTCGTGAACAAGGAGTCAATGGTCATTATGAAATGGCAGCTGCATTTCATTACGCTGGATTCGAAGCGATTGATGTTCATATGCAAGATCTTATAGATGGGAATTATGTCATCACGGATTTTAGAGCTTTTGTTGCTTGCGGAGGTTTTTCTTACGGTGATGTATTGGGCGCAGGGGAAGGTTGGTCCAAAGTAATTCTTAATAATTCAATGCTGCGTGATCAATTTTCATCTTTCTTCAATCAGTCAAATTCCTTAGCCTTAGGGGTATGTAATGGATGTCAGATGATGTCAAACCTTAAATCCATAATTCCGGGTGCAGATAAATGGCCAAAATTTGTGAAAAATTTATCTGACCAGTTTGAATCAAGAGTGGTTACCGTAAAAATACCAAAAAATAAATCTATCTTTTTCAATGAAATGGAAAACTCTTACATTCCAGTAATTACCGCTCACGGAGAAGGAAGAGCTTACTTTTCTAAATCAAATGATCTTAAAGAAATGATTCAAAAGGAACAAATTACATTACAATATGTCACAAACAATCATGAGGTAACTACCATCTACCCATTAAACCCAAATGGTTCAGTTGATGGTGTAACTGGTTTTACAAATGATGACGGACGTTTTAATATCATGATGCCGCATCCTGAACGTGTATTTAGATCAGATCAAAATACTTGGTCTAGGGTTAAACAAAATGATTATGGGCCTTGGTTTAAAATGTTTACAAATGCACAATATTTTTTAAATAATAGTTAGGAAAATTATGAAAAAGTTTTTTAGTTTATTAATGTTAATTTTGAGTCTTAATGCCTTTGCAGGATTGTCAGACCCTGAAGAATTGGAATTCACCGGCGCTTTAAATGACGGAGACTTAAAAACTGTAAAAATGTATATTGAACAAAAGGCTGTTCCGCTGGAAGACAAATACTTTGCATGGACGCCATTCCTAATTACAGCTGCAAAAAATCAATTTGAAATCTTGAAATATTTAACTGAAAAAGGTGCTGACATCAATTACATTCATCCTGTAACCCGAATGACTGGTTTCCATCATGCTGCATTTAATGGAAATAAGGAGATGGCAAAATACATTGCTGACAAAGGAGCTGATATCAACAAGAAGCTTAAAGGTGATGTTTCTATTGTTAGAGCTCTCAAAGATGATGGTAAAGAGGATATGGCTAAATTTCTTATTACATTGGGCGTTAGTGAAGAAGGTTGTGAAGGAAAGTGCTTCTAATTCCTAAATGCTACTTTTTTAAAGCATCTCTTTGAGGTGCTTTTTTTATTCCTTTTCCAGGAAAATAAATAAATCTAATATGGTTTTGTAATAATTCTTTTTCACTGACCAAGTAACAAGGTCATCCAATGCCGGTTTTCCATGCATAGATATACTTAAGCCCGATTCTTTAAACATATTAATATCATTTGCACCATCGCCAATGGCTATGATTTGATTTTTCTTGATACCATATTGATTTGCAATTTTAACTGTCAGCTCAGCTTTTTTGTCAGCATTAATTATTTCACCGACCAGATTTCCAGTTAATTCATTATTAAGTACTTCAAAGGTATTAGAAAAAGCATAATCCATCGATAGAGACTTTTTTACATAATTTACAAAATAAGTAAAACCACCAGAAACAACAACAGTTACTAAGTTATGTGATTTTGCATAATTTAACCATTCATTAACATGAGGCTGGAATTTTATTTTTTCATTAACAATTTTTTCAAATGAACAAATATTAACTCCTTTTAACAACTGTACTCTTTTTTTAATACTTTCATTGAAACATAATTTTCCCTGCATAGTTAACTCAGTAATTTCTGATATTTCATTTTTTAAATTTAGAAGTTCAGCTATTTCATCGATACATTCATTTTGAATAAGCGTCGAGTCCATATCGCAAACAAGAAGTTTAAAATCTTTAATATTTTTATTTATGTTAAGAAAAAATTGAGTCTTAGATGAAATTAGTTTTTTTTTGTTCTCTATAAAGAAATTTGATTTACTGTCAAAAGAGCTAAATTTATCATCAATTTTTTTTATATCAATATCAAAATGACTTAACTTATTCTCATCTACAAACCGATGAAGCTCCTCGTTATAAATTAAGTAATTTTCCATGCACACATTATACAACTCTTACCAATCTGATATCATTATGATTTTAAAGATAAATGCCGATGAATTTACACGAATATCAAGCGAAAGAGCTACTCCGAAAATATGAAATTCAAACCCCATTCGGGCAAGTTGCTGAAACTTTAAATGAAGTAAATGCTTTAGCGAAAAATATAAAAAACCCTGTTGTTTTAAAGGCTCAAATTCATGCAGGTGGCAGAGGAAAGTCCGGTGGTGTTAAAGTTGTCACATCTAAAGATGAAGCACTTGAGTTTGCTTCTAATCTTTTAGGGAAAAACTTAGTAACTTATCAAAATCAGCCATCCGGACAACCAGTTCACAAAATTTTATTTGAAGAAACAGAAAATATTGCAAATGAGCTTTATTTTTCTATTTTAATTGATCGAGAAAAAGAAAAAGTTTGTCTCGTTGTCTCGAGCGCAGGTGGAATGGAAATAGAAGAAATTAGTAAAAAAAACCCTGATTTAATACTCAAAGAATTTTGCAACCCAATAACGGGCTTAATGGATTATCAAACCAGAGAGCTTGCAAACTCATTACAGTTTGATGCCGATTTGGCAGGGAAATTTAATAAATTTGCCAAGGCGGCCTATATGCTTTTTACAGAAAATAATTTATCACTTTTAGAAATTAACCCATTAGTGATTAATGATACCAATGACTTTGTTGCACTAGATTGCAAGATTAGTATTGATGATAATGCCCTTTATAAACAAAAAAAATTAAGTGAACTTCGCGATTGGTCACAAGATGACTCAAAAGAAGCAGAAGCACATCATGCTGGATTAAATTATATTGCTCTAAATGGCGAAATTGGATGTATGGTCAATGGTGCAGGGCTAGCTATGGCCACGATGGATTTAATTCAACATTGTGGTGGATCACCTGCAAATTTTTTGGATGTCGGTGGTGGTGCATCAGCAGAAACGGTTTCAAAAGCATTTAGAATTTTATTATCTGATAAAAATGTAAAAGTTGTTTTAGTTAATATCTTTGGCGGGATTATGAGATGTGATGTAATTGCTCAAGGGATTATAAATTCAGCTAAAGATATTGGTGTTGCAATACCAATTGTTGTAAGACTTGAAGGAACTAACGTTGATGATGGAAAAAAATTACTCAAAGAAAGTAATCTCGATATACATTCAGCAGATAATTTAATTGATGCAGCAAAAATTGCTGTGACCTATGCCAAGGATCATAAATAATGTCAGTTCTAGTTGACTCAAAAACGCGTTTAATTTGCCAAGGATTTACTGGAAAACAGGGTACTTTTCATTCTGAACAATGTTTAATATATGGAACCAATTTAGTAGGTGGTGTAACCCCAGGAAAAGGTGGGAGTAAGCATCTTAATTTGCCTGTTTTTAATACTGTTAAAGAGGCTGTAAATCAAACACAGGCGAATGCAACCATGATCTATGTGCCGCCTGCATTTGCTGCAGACTCTATTATTGAAGCTAGTGAAGCTGGAATAGAAATTATTGTATGTATTACTGAGGGTATTCCTACTTTTGACATGCTTAAAGTTAAATCAATCATTAATAGTAACCGTTCGATTTTAATAGGTCCTAATTGCCCAGGAATCATTACTCCGGGTGAATGTAAAATAGGAATTATGCCTGGTAATATTCATCTTCCTGGAAAGATCGGGATTGTTTCAAGATCAGGCACCCTTACCTATGAAGCTGTTAATCAAACGACCAAAAATAAATTAGGTCAATCAACTTGTATTGGCATTGGTGGAGATCCAATTAAAGGATTAAATTTTATTGAGTGTTTAGATTTTTTTGAAAATGATCCTGACACTCATGGAATCATCCTAGTTGGCGAGATCGGAGGCAGCGATGAAGAGGAAGCGGCTGATTATATTAAAGAAAAAATTACAAAACCAATCGCATCATATATAGCGGGCATGACTGCACCGGAAGGCAAAAGAATGGGCCATGCAGGAGCAATTATTTCAAAGACCAGTGGTAAAGCAATTGATAAAATTAATGCTTTAAGAAAAGCAGGTACCGTAATTGCTAACTCCCCTGCTGAAATAGGAGATGCTATTCTGTTAGCAATGAATAATGCATAAATTAATTATTATTCTTGTCATTATTTTATTTCCCTTGAATTCATTTACCGAAGAAGTTAATTATCTTTTAACCGCATCAGCAAAAAATGATATTGAGACAGTTAAAGCCATAATTGAAAGTGGAGCAGATGTTAATGTAGTGGACTCTAACAACCTTAATGCTTTAATGTACGCTGCAAGAAAAAATAATTCGGAAATTATTAATTTGCTGATTGAGAATAAAATTAAGGTAAATCATACAGATGATTCGGGTTGGACAGCACTAATGTACGCAGCCAAGAAAAATTATACTGATTCTATAAATTTATTGTTAAATGCAAAAGCAGATCCAAAAATTACAGATCCAGACGGATGGTCTGCCTTTGGTCTTGCCGCATCCGCCGGACATAGTGAAACTATTGATTTACTTATCAAAGCTGGTATTGACCCAAATAATAGAAATAATAGCGGGCAAACCATTTTGATGATTGCAGCAAAAAAAGGTAATTTAGCGGTCGTTAAAAGTCTTTTGGACAATAAAGCAAACTTGACTTTAAAAGATCCTAATGGAAAGACGGCCTTAATGATTGCATGTGCCAATGGCAATATTGATGTTGTGAAAATGCTTCTCAATCGAGGGGCTGATATTCATACAGAAGATAAATCTCAATGGACTGCATTAACTTGGTCAATTGAAAAAAAATATCCAAAAATTGCAAACATTCTTCTTGAGCAAGGAGCTGATCCCGATCATAAAGATGATCAAAAAACACCCTTAATTCATTTTGCCGTATTTAATAATGATTATGAATCAGTAAAACTATTGATTGAGTACAATGTTAAATTAAAAGCGCGTGATCAATATGGACTTACACCGTATGTTTATGCTTTGAAGGAAAAAAATAAAAAAATTGTTGAAATTATCAAAGATAATGGCGGAACTTATTAATGAAGGCTTGCTTAATTCAATCAAACCCTGTCATGGGAGATATTCAAACAAATTTTAATTGGATTAAGAAGCAGATTATTTCAAATGATGCAGATATCTACGTTGCACCAGAACTAGCCTTAATCGGCTATCCTCCTGATGATTTATTATTTGATAAAGAATTTATTAAGAAACAAGAATTAGCCTTTAGTGATTTTCAGCCATTTTTGAAGAATAAACTGTTGATAATTGGTGGCGTGCTTTTAAAAAAGAAAAAAATATTCAATTCAGCTTTCATCATTTCTCACAACAATATAAAACATCAACATAAACAATGCTTGCCTAATTATGGAGTGTTTGATGAAAAAAGATATTTCTCAGCAGGTGATAATCAAAAAATTATTTCTTATAAAAGTAAGAAAATTTTAATTCTTATTTGTGAAGATTTTTGGGATAAAGATTTAGAAAAAAAATACCAAGATAAAAAAATTGATTTCTGCATCGTCATTAATGCTTCTCCTTTTGAGATCAATAAGCTCAACGTAAGAATCAATAGGGCAAAAAAAATTAATAAAAAAATTAAATCGAATTTGATTTATTTGAATATGGTAGGTGGACAAGACGACGTTGTCTTTGATGGTGCTTCATTCTTATTAAATAAGAATAATAATGTTAGCTGTCAACTAAATCACTTTAAATGTCAGACAAAGTTGATTGAGGAATCATCACCAGAAAAAATAATTAAGCCTTTATTAATTGAAGAGAGTGTCTTGAATGCGTGTATTTTAGGTACTAAAGATTATATTAAAAAAAATAAAATCAAGAATGTTTTTATTGGCTTATCTGGTGGAATTGATTCTGCTCTAGTTGCGTATATTGCATCAAAAGCAATAAATAAAAAAAATATAAATTGTATTATGATGCGATCTCAATACACTTCAAAAATGAGTATTGATGATGCAAAAAAACTTGCAAAAAGTCTGAAAGTAAATTTTATTGATAGAAACTTATCCTCATTAATAAATCAAATTAATCTAAATTTAAAAGATGATTTTAAAAATTTTCCTACAGACATAACAGAAGAAAATATTCAAGCAAGAATTCGAGGTCTCATCCTTATGGCCATGGCGAATAAAAAAAATGGGATTGTGTTATCAACATCCAATAAAAGTGAATCTGCTGTTGGATATTCAACATTATATGGTGATATGGTAGGAGCTTATGCCCCCATTAAAGACGTCCCAAAAACATTAATATATAAAATTAGTGAATTTATCAATTTAACTGATAATATTATTCCAGAAAGAATTATCAATCGCCCCCCATCAGCAGAATTGAAGCCTGATCAAACTGATCAAGACTCATTACCTTCATATGAAGAACTTGATAAAATCATTGAGCTTTTTATTGACGAAGGTCAATCGACAGATGAAATTGTTAGCTTAGGCTTTAAATCACAAACTGTGAAAAAAATTGTAAAATTAATACTAAGAAGTGAATTTAAAAGAAGACAAAGTCCTCCAGGGCCAAAAATAACAAGAAAAGCATTTGGGAGAGAAAGACGCTTCCCAATCACTAATAACTATTTAGGATAAAATATGAAAAAAATTGATGCAATCATAAAACCATTTAAATTAGATGAAGTTCGCGAAGCCCTTGCTGAAGTTGGTATTGAAGGTTTAACGGTTACTGAAGTTAAAGGTTTCGGAAGACAAAAGGGTCATACGGAACTGTATCGTGGCGCTGAGTATGTAATTGATTTCTTACCTAAAATGAAACTTGAGATTGTTGTATCAGATAAAATGGTGGATAAAGTTATTGAAACTATTAAAAATACTGCGCACACTGGAAAAATTGGTGATGGAAAAATTTTCGCTTCCCCTGTTGAAAAAGCTATCAGAATTCGAACTGGTGAAACGAATGATGATGCTATTTAGCTAAGCAAAATTTTAACTTTATTAAAATCTTCAATCGTATCCACGCCAATCATTTCTTTGCCTTGGTACTCAATCATTTTAATTGGAATGCCATTGAAAATCGCTCTCATTTGTTCTAGTTTTTCAGCTTTTTCAATTTCAGGTCGATCTAACTGACAAAATTCATTAACCAGCTTCGCTGTGTATGCATAAATACCAATATGATGATAGATTAGATCATCAATAAAGTCTTTATCATTTAAATTACCAATCATGCTTCTTGAAAAAGTAATCGCTTCATTCCTCTCATTGAGAGCTACCTTTACATTATTTTTATTTTTATAATCTTCAAAGCTTTTAAATTTTTGACACGCGGATACAAATTGATTATGAGTTGAAATATTTTCAGCAAGCTCATTAATTAATTTAAAATCCACTAAAGGTTCATCCCCTTGGACATTAACCAATACTTGATCATCCGAAAGGGAGAGAATTTGCAATGCCTCGTTGACTCTATCGGTTCCTGATTGATGAGATTCGGAAGTCATAACAGACTTAAAACCGAAATCTTCTGCTAAATTGCAAATAATCTGATTGTCTGTCGCAATGAAAATATTAGTAGCTTTAGATTTAGCTACTTGTTCAGCGGTATGAATAAGAAGTGGTTTGTTATTTATTTCTAAAAGAAGTTTATTTTCAAGTCTAGTGCTATTTAGGCGAGCAGGTATTACAACAGTAAAACTCATTTTATTTTTCTTGCCTCAGATACTAACATTATCGGGATTCCATTTTTTATAGAATAGGCTAATCCTGCTCCCTTTGATATTAATTCATTGTTTTTTTTATCGTACACAAGCTTCTCTTTAGTTACGGGGCATACAATTAATTCTAGTAAATCTTTATCCATTTAAAATTTTTCCAAGTAATTTTTTTTCAAACATTGGGCACATCCTAGCATCTGATTTTAGTACCCATATATTTTTATTATCAATATTTTTACATTTAACTGAATCTTTTTCAGTTATAAGATAATTAAAGTTATCTTTAAAGTCATCTTTTGTAAAATAGTAATGATCATCATAAATCTGATATTTGAAATGACATAATTTTTTTAATGAATTAATTAATCGATATGGATACCCTATTCCAATAGATAAATGTAAATTAGTTAATATTTTTAGACTCATTACTTTACTTGTTTTTAAATTAGTTACTTTATGGTTGACAGAAAAATTAAAAAAGTTTTTTCTTGATTTTAAGCTGTTAGATAAAACATAGATGTCATTATCATGGATTCTCGACAAAGGCTCTCTAAAAGGCCCAGCTGGAAGCAGCAAGCGATTGGTCACATAGCGATCATCATTGATCAATATCTTGTAATCAAAAATTAAACTTTTATGCTGTAGCCCATCATCTGAAATAATGATATCAACATCACTATATTTTTTTATTAAAGCCTTTCCCGCTTCATATCTCGATCTACTTATAAATACAGGGGCATCTAATTTTTGTTTTAATAGCAGTGCCTCATCACCTACATGAATTGGATTTGAATCACCAAAAACCTCAGTTGTGTTTTTAAATTTTGCCTTATAACCACGAGAAATGATTCCAACATTTATATTATTTTTTTTAAATAATTTAGCCAAGTAAATGACAAGCTGTGTTTTTCCTGAGCCGCCAACAATTAAATTACCAACTACGATTGTCTTTACTGGTAATTTTCTTTGCTTAAAAATATTAGATTTATAAAGAGCATTTCTTAAATAGTAGAAAATATAATTTATTAATGAAATTGGAAGTAATAACCAAACTAAATTGGCTTGTTTGTAATACTGATCTGTAAAAAATTTTTCAATAGACATCACTTTTTACGATAATTCTTTTTTATAAAGTTTTGAATAAAACCCTTTTTTTCTTATTAGTTCATCATGGTTACCCGACTCAATAATTGATCCTTTATCAAGAACAAAAATTTTATCAGCATTTTTCACGGTTGATAATCGATGAGCAATAATGATCGATGTTTTATTTTTCATTAAATGGTCTAGTGCATCCTGAACAAGTTTTTCAGACTCTAAATCAAGAGCGGAGGTTGCCTCATCAAGCAGCAAAATAGGAGCGTCTTTAATAATTGCTCTAGCTATTGCGATACGCTGCTTTTGACCACCAGATAATTTAACTCCACGATCACCCACCAAATTATCTAACTTATTAGGAAGTTTTTCTATAAATTCTCTACAGTTTGATTGCTCAATAACTTCATTTAATCTTAAATCAGAGATTTTTTTCGTTTGATTTCCATAACATATATTATTTCGTACACTGTCGTTAAACAAAATAGTATCTTGAGTTACTAAAGAAAAAAAGCTACGTAAATTATCAAGTTTTAACTCTTTTATGTTTACTTTATCAATTAAAATATCACCCTCTTGAAAATCATAAAATCTTGGAAGCAAGTTCATCAAGGTTGTTTTTCCTCCACCAGATTTTCCAACTAATGCAATTTTTTCTCCTCTTTTTATTTTCAATGATATCTGATTCAATACATTTCTAACTTTGTCTCCATATTGGAAAGATAAATTTTTGATTTCTATATCGCCTTTAATATTAGATAAAACTTTTTTTCCTTGATTTTTTTCATTCCGCTCATTTAAAACATTCATAATACTTTTTGCTGCAGCAATACTAACTTGCAATGACTCATTAACCTCTGTTAAGCTTTTGATGGGCTTAATCATCATTAACAATGCCCCAACAAACGCAGCAAACTCACCTGTCGTAAAATTTGCCAAAGCATAGTAAACAATAATTCCCAAGGCAATTGAGGCAATAATTTCTATTAACATGCTGTTAAATAGAGATAGTCTTGCTAATCTAATTTGCATATTCATATTTTTTTTGACAATAGATATAAATCTTTGTAATTCGTAATTTATTGCGCCAAAAACTTTTATCACCCTTTGTCCAGTCACTACCTCTTCCGAAGTGGATGTCATATTCCCCATAGTTTCTTGCACCTCAAAACCAAAAGACCTGAGTCGAGGTGATACTTTCTTTAAATATCTAATAATTAGTGGTGTCATTAATAAAAAGACTAAGGTGAGAAACCAATCTAAGTAAACCATGTATATAAATAAAGCAATGATAGTAAATGATTCTCTGATTATAGTTATACCAATTCTCGTTATAACTGCTGACAATTGATCTGCTTCATAAGTTAATTTTGAAACAAGCATTCCTGCGTTGTTGTTATCAAAATATGACACGGGTAGTTTGAGATATTTTTTAAAGGTATCAATCCTAAGATCAGCAACCACACCTCTTGAAGTTTTTCTCATGTGATAACCAGAAATAAATGATGAACAAGCTCTGATTAACATCAGCACCATCAGTGAAATGGGTAACATTATTTTGATTATTGAATTTTCAGTATCAAAACCGTTGTCGGTAATCTCTTTTAAAAGTGCTAAAAAACCAGTATTAGTTAAAGAAAATATAAGCATAAAAATAATACTCAAAAATAAGGAAAATTTATAATTGAGCGCATATCTTAAAAGTTGCTGATATATTTCTTTAAATTCTGAAAACTTAAGAGGATGTTTTTTTAACTCTGGCATTGAGAGGTTTAATTAACCTTTGTAGCAAAAGTGACTTTATTGAGACCAGAAAGTCTTGCTGCTTCCATAACATTTATTACAGATTGATGATTCGACATGGCATCAGCATTAATAATAACTGTAGGAAGATCGTTATTAGATTTTAATTTTTGCAATTCCTCAAGAATGCCAGCAATCGTATTGTTATTAATTTGCACATCATTAATAAAGTATTGATTATCGCTTGTAATAACAATATCGACTTTATCAAGATCCTTTTCTTGAGGAATTGCCTCAGCAGTTGGAAGGTTGATTTTTAATTCACTAAATTTAGAGAATGTCGTACTTACCACAAGAAATATAATGATCACCAGTAAAACGTCAATCAGAGGGATAAAATTTATCTCCAACTCATCTTCTTGACTGCCTCTTCTGAAATTCATTAGTTATTTTCCTTTATGATGAATAATTTCCACTAAAGTAATAGCCTGTTGTTCCATTTCAACAATCAGTGATTCAACTTTATTTTTAAAAAATCTGTACATAATCATCGCCGGAACTGCTACAACAATTCCTCCTGCAGTATTGTATAAAGCTATTGAAATACCTCTAGCAAAAACAGTAACATCAGCACCACTGCTTGTGAACGAGCTAAATAATTCAACCATACCAATAATTGTCCCAAACAAACCAAGTAATGGCGCTATCGTTGCAATAGTTCCCAAAGTTGATAAGTATTTTTCTAATTTATGAAAAACTGCCCTTCCCGTTTCTTCGATTGATTCTTTTATAAGTCCTGGGGAGCTTGAAATATGATCAAGTGCCGTGGCAAATATTTCACCTAAGTAAGAATGTTCTCTAAGCAGATCGATAGATTTTTTATTGACGCCTTTTTGGTCAATTAATGACCTCACTTCATTTAATAAATTTTTTGGTGCAATTATTTCTGACCGTAACGCCCACAGTCTTTCAATAATAATTGCTAGAGCAAGAATTGAAGCAAAAATTAAAGGCCAAATTGGCCACCCAGCGCCTTGAATAATATCCCACACTCTACAACTCCTTAATAAGCATTAATGATTCAAAAAGAATATTAACATTT
This sequence comes from Methylophilaceae bacterium LSUCC0665, assembly GCA_024919215.1. Taxonomy (GTDB): domain Bacteria; phylum Pseudomonadota; class Gammaproteobacteria; order Burkholderiales; family Methylophilaceae; genus BACL14. The sequence goes on from CP103437.1 coordinate 970,243, forward strand.
TTTCAATTTTCCATCGACAAACTCAAGTTTGTTTTTAAATTTTTTTAACACAGATAAATCATGAGTCACCATTATTAATGAAATCGATTTTTCTTTAGCCATCTTGATTAGTAAATCTATTACTATCTTAGAATTTTTTTTATCTAAATTTCCCGTTGGTTCATCTGCAAATATAATTTTTGGATCGTGAACCACAGCTCTACACACAGCAACTCTCTGCCTCTCGCCACCAGATAATTGGTTGGGAAAATGATGTAATCTCTCACTTAAACCTACCTGGGAAATTAAACTTTTTGCTTTTATTGAAGCTTTGTCGTCGTCATGGCCATTAAGCAATAAAGGTAACTTAATATTTTCCAAAACATTAAAATCATTTAATAAATGATGAAACTGATATATGAATCCAAATTCTTTTCTTCTGATATTTGTCACCTGGGAAGAACTTAAAGACTTTAAACTTTTTCCAAGAACATTAACATCCCCCTGATCAAATGTATCCAGTCCGGCAATGATTTGCATAAAAGTTGTTTTACCTGACCCAGATACACCAATTATGACAGTCGATTCATTGATTTCAACTGATAATCGATTAAAAAGAGGCTTTTCCAACGATGGAAATCTTTTTATTAAATTTTTAATCTCAATAACATTACTCATTTTTTAAAATTTCACCAGGATTTAATTTTGCTGCCATTTGGCTCGGATAAATGGTAGCAATAAGCGATAAAGCAATTGATATCAGTATGACAAAAAATATATCCATAGGAATAATTATTGAGGGAAGCTCGTTGATGTAATAAATATCTTTTGACAAAAATTGAATATTAAATAGGCTTTCAATGAATGGAACAATAATATTGATATTAGACGCAATCAAAACTCCAAGTGCCAATCCTAATAAAGACCCTATAAAGCCAATAATAAATCCTTGAAATACAAAAATTCTTATAATTTGAAATTTTGAAAATCCAATAGTCATCAAAATTGCTATATCTTTTTTCCTATCCTGCACACTCATAGCTAATGATGCCACTAAATTAAAAGCAGCAACTGCGATAATTAAAGTTAAAATTATAGCCATCACTCTTTTTTCCATCTGAATTGCACTAAAAAAATTTTTATTTTTATTTGTCCAGTTGCTAATAAATGAATTGATATTTAAATCCATTAGGATTGTTTTGATATTTGTTTCAACATTTAAGGTTTCGTTAGAGTCTGTTAATTGAATTTGCATTGCAGAAAATTTTGTTTGTTGGTTTTTAAAGAAAATTTTCTGAGCATCTTGATAATCTATTAGCGCCAAGCTGCTATCGAACTCATAAATGCCAGCATCAAAAATTCCAACAATATTAAATTTTTTTATTGTTGGATAATTACCAATTGGACTAAAATTGAGCTTCGGAATCAATAATGAAACATCATCGCCAATATCAACATTTAATAATCTTGCAAGATCAACGCCAATAATTATTTCAAATGACTTGTTTGAAAATTTTTTAGAGCCTTTAATTACCTTATTTAGAAGCTGATTAACATTATTTTCGTGCTGAGGATCGATTCCTTTTACGAGGACTCCCCTATTAATTGATCCGCTCGATAAAAGACCCTCTCCTGAAACATAGGGTGAAACCGCTTTAACATGTTTCAAATCAATAATTTTATTTATTAATTGATTAATTTCATCTTGATCATCTAGGCCACCGGTTATTTCAATATGAGATGTAGCATCAAGGATTCTTTTCTTCAATTCAAAATGAAATCCGTTCATAACTGACATCACAACAATTAGTGCCATAACTCCAATAGATATTCCCAAAATACTTGAAAAACCAATAAAAGATAAAAAACGGTTGTTACTACCATTGATTAAAATTTTGCGGGATACCCAAAAATCTAAAAATAAAGATTTCATATGAAAAAAATCATTTGTTAAATGAAGATGTGTTGATCTGTTAGAATTATGGCATGTTTACAGGGATTATTAAAACAATTGGTAAGATCATAAGTATCACAGAAATTGATACTGACATTCAATTGACAATTGAATATAACGGAACATTTAATGCCGATCTTGGCGATAGCATTTGTGTTAATGGCGCATGTCTTACAATAATAAATTTAACTCATAATACCTTTGATTTTTATTTATCTCAGGAGACACTTTCAAAAGTTGTCCCATTTTATTTGAATCAAGAAGTTAATTTGGAAGAATCATTAAAAATTGGTGATAAAGTCGGTGGCCATTTCGTTTTTGGCCATATTGATTCAAAAGCAATATTAAAAGATATAAAAAAAGCATCAGATTCACAAATTTGGGTTATGGAGATACCAAGTCAATTTCAAAAATTTATAGCCCCAAAAGGATCGGTGGCAATCAATGGAGTTAGTCTTACGGTAAACGGTGTTGATAAAAATAATTTTTTCCTCAACCTTATTCCACATACAATAGAGAACACCACTTTTAAGACTAATAAAATAAATGATCAATTTAATTTTGAAATTGATATGCTTGCACGCTATGCGTTAAATGGTTAATTTAATTTATGTTAGATAATATTGAATCAATAATTGAAGACCTTAAGCTAGGCAAAATGGTTGTCCTGGTTGATGATGAAGATCGGGAAAATGAAGGTGATCTTTTTATTCCAGCAGATAATGTGTCACCTGAAATTATCAATTTTATGGCCAAATTTGGAAGAGGCCTAATTTGTCTAACGCTTACTGAAGAAAAAGCTCGCCAGCTTAATCTTCCCTTAATGGTTCAAGAGAATGAAGCAAAGCTAGGAACTAACTTTACGGTTTCTATAGAGGCTGCCGATGGAGTAACCACTGGCATTTCAGCTAGTGATCGATCAACCACTGTTAAAGCCGCCATTCATCCGAATGCAACAAAAAATAGTATCGTTCGACCTGGTCATATCTTTCCATTAATATCTCATTCAGGCGGTGTTCTATATCGAGCAGGTCATACAGAGGCAGGCTGTGATTTATCACAAATTGCTGGATTTCAACCCTATGGGGTTATTTGTGAAATTCTCAATGATGATGGATCAATGGCGCGACTAGATGATTTAAAAGGTTTTGCAAAAAAACATCATTTAAAAATTGGCTCGATTGCTGATCTCATTGAATATAGAAGAAAAAAAGAAAAACTTATTCTAAGAACTGAAGAAAATGTTGTTTCAACAACATTTGGAGAATTTAAACTTATTACTTACAAAGATGTAATTTCTAACAGCATTCATTTAGCTTTTGTGAAAGGAGCAATTGATTCCAACGATGATGTGATGGTTAGAGTTCATGAGCCACTAACTATCCTCGACTTTATTGTAAAAGATGATAAACATTCATGGACACCCAATGAAGCTTTTGAAAAAATATCGAATGAAAAGAATGGTGTCATGTTATTTCTAAATTATGGTGCTTCAGCAAATCTGAAGAAAATTGGTGATCTAGATCAACAGCCAAAAAATAAAGAAAATGATCTTCGGAATTATGGAATAGGCTCTCAAATATTAGTTGATCTTGGTGTAAAAAATATGAAATTATTAGCATCACCTAGAAAAATGCCTAGCATGATGGGTTTTGGTTTAGAGGTAAAAGAATTTATAGAAAAATAAAATTGTGTTATTATTCAATGCGTTGAAAAACACTTATAAAAAATTTAAATTCAACCTTGGTTTCCTAAAACCTTTCCCCTCCCTTTTTTTTAAATCATGACGCAATTTAATACCTATGATCTGAAAGAAATTATTGAAAAAAAAGGGTCAGTACTTGCATTTGATTTAGGCATAAAAAAAATTGGTGTAGCAGTCGGTAATAACGTTCTTAAAACTTCAAGAAACTTGATTACTTTTTACTCAAAAAATAAAACTCAACGAATAGAAAAAATCAAACAACTTGTCAATGAATGGCAGCCAGTATACCTAGTTCTTGGACTCCCTTTAAATCAGGATTTAAGTGCTAATGATACAACAAAGTTTTGTATAAATACTGCAAAAGATATCGAAAAAAATATTAACCTACCCATCTTTTTTGTGAATGAAAACTTCAGCTCAACGTCTGCAGAGGAGTTTATTAAAGATTTAGGCAATAAAAAACAAAAAAATAATAACGCTCTTGTTGATCAAGTTGCTGCAAACATAATATTGCAATCACACTTTAATGAAGTTGAGAAACAAATGAGGTCTTTAGATGCATAATATTCAATTAAAAAATGGACAACTTCAACATTTATTGTGTATTGAAGGTCTCTCTAGACAGATTATTGACGAAATTTTTGTTCGAGCTGATTCCTTTTTGGATCTTAAAAATAACAATGTCAAAAAAACTGATTTATTAAGTGGCAAAACGATTTGTAACTTATTTTTTGAAAATAGTACTAGAACTAGAACTACATTTGAAATTGCTGCAAAAAAACTTTCTGCAGATGTTATTAATCTTAATGTAAGCACTTCATCTCAATCTAAAGGTGAGTCTGTTCTTGATACGATAAATAATTTAATAGCAATGCATGCTGACATGTTTGTCATCCGACATAACCAATCAGGTGCTGCGCATTTCATAGCAAAAAATATCGATCAAAACATCAAAGTTGTTAATGCTGGTGATGGTTATCACTCACATCCAACCCAAGGATTACTTGATGCTTTTACAATCAGACATTATAAAAAAGATTTTAAAAACTTAAAAATTGCAATTATTGGAGATATTAAGCATTCCAGAGTTGCTCGATCTGAAATTAATGCACTGAATATTCTAGGTGTTCCAGAAATAAGGGTTATTGCGCCACAGACATTAATGCCGTTTGGTGTTAAAGATCTTGGGGTAATCCCTTTTGATAATCTTGACCACGGGGTAAAAGATGTAGACGTGATAATGATGCTTCGTTTACAAAAAGAGAGAATGGATAGTGCTTTAATTCCGAGCCAAGAGGAATATTTCAAAACATATGGTTTAACATCAAAAAGAGTGGAGTTGGCTAATCCAGATTGTATTATTATGCACCCAGGGCCAATGAATCGAGGGGTTGAAATTGAATCCTCAGTAGCAGACTCAAATAAGGCTGTTATTCTTCCTCAAGTCAGCTTTGGAATTGCAATTAGAATGGCTGTTATGTCTTTATTGATGGAGAAAAAATGAAATACCTTATCAAGAATATAAATGTTTTTGATTCTAATAGTGAAATACAAACTAATCAAAGTATTTATATCGGTAAAGGAAAAATTGAAAATTTATCACGCAATGAAAAAAATATTGATAAAAAATGTCAAATTATCGATGGTACTAATAAATTATTAATCCCGGTAATAACAGATCTTTATTCCAATCTTAAAACTCCCGGTGAGGAGCATAGATCAATATTAGATCAAGAGATATCGGCAGCAATTGCAGGAGGGATTACTAATGTTTGCTGCCTACCATCGACAGATCCAGTCCTTGATGAACCCAGTCTAATAAAGGATCTTATATCTAAAGCAAATAAAATCTTTCCAATCAATATCAAACCATATGCAGCTATAACAAAAAATTTAGCCGGAAATCAGCTATCTGAAATGAAAGAATTATTTGATGCTGGTGCTATTGGATTTTCACAAGCTGAGCAACCAATTGTAGATACCAAGGTTCTCTTGAGCGCTTTTGAATATGCAAAAACTTTTGGGTTTACTCTTTTCTTGCGTCCAACAGAAAATTACTTATCGAAAAATACTTATGCAAACGAAAGTTCAATTGCGACTAGACTTGGTTTAAAAGGACTGAATAGAAATTCAGAAATAATTGAAATTTTAAAATATCTTGCCTTATCAAAAGATATTGGTACAAAAATTCATTTATCCAAAATTTCCTGTAAAGAGTCGCTAGATATTATTGAAAAGGCAAAAAATGAAAATATAAATGTGACATGTGATGTATCTATTAATCAACTTTTGTTTAGTGAGCAAGATATTGATGGGTATAACACCAATTATCATCTTACCCCCCCGCTAAGATCAAAGATTGATCAAGAGGAAATTTTTAATAGTATTAAAAATGATGTTATTGATGCTATTTCATCCGACCACTGTCCGGTGGATTTAGATAAAAAAATGCTTCCGTTTGAAGAATCAGAGCCTGGAGCATCATCCTTTGAAACTTTCCTGCCGTTGGTATTTAAAGTTGCGCAGGATCATCAAATTAATATTACGAAACTGCTTTCAAAAATTAGTTTAGAGCCATATAAAATTTTAAATAATAAAAAATATGACCTAAATACATGTACTAATATAGATTTTTGCTTGTATGACGAATCATTAAGCTGGATACCATCGCAAAGCTCAATGAAAACGTCAGGAAAAAATATCCCATTTGAATATGAACTCCGAGGAAGAGTAAGTCATACATTTGTGGATGGAAAAAAAATCTATGAACTTTAAATTGTAATTACAAAGCACTTGCAACATTAAATAGAAGCAATATAATTACCATTCTTAGATAAATGTTATTTATAGGGAGTAAATGAGATATGTTAGAAAAGTTAATTAATGCATTATTAGGAAAAGATACTAAGTCAGAACCTAAGAAACCGGCAGCTAGAAAACCGGCAGCTAAGAAACCAGCAGCTAAGAAACCAGCAGCTAAGAAACCAGCAGCTAAGAAACCAGCAGCTAAGAAACCAGCAGCTAGAAAACCAGCAGCTAGAAAACCAGCAGCTAAGAAACCAGCAGCTAGAAAACCAGCAGCTAGAAAACCAGCAGCTAGAAAACCAGCAGCTAGAAAACCAGCAGCTAAGAAACCGGCAGCTAAGAAACCGGCAGCTAAGAAACCGGCAGCTAAGAAACCAGCAGCTAAGAAACCGGCAGCTAAGAAACCAGCAGCTAGAAAATAATAAAAATAAACATATCTCTATTAAAAACCAAGCAAATGCTTGGTTTTTTTTTATAATTACATATGGAATTTAAAAACTATAACCGCATCAAAGAAGAAATACTTCTTTTTCAAGAACATCATAAAAGAAAAATCAGTTTAATTGCTGTGAGCAAAAAACAATCGATTGAAAAAATTCACCGTTTAATCAATTATGGGCACTTAGACTTTGGAGAAAATTATGTACAAGAAGGAGTTGATAAAATTAAATCTATTTCAAATCCTTCTATTATTTGGCATTTTATTGGCCCTATACAGAGTAATAAAACAAAACTAATAACGGAATATTTTAATTGGGTCCATAGCGTTGATCGTTTAAAAATATATGACAGAATAAAAAATGAAGCGAATAGTTTAGGTAAAAAAATTAACTTTCTTATCCAGATTAATATTAGTAAAGAAAACACAAAAAGTGGCATAAACATCAATGATCTTGATGCAATTTTAGATGGTATTGACCCAAATGATGATTTTGTATGTTTTAGGGGAATTATGGCTATTCCACGTAATACCACAAACATCAATCTCCTAAAAACAGAATTTTCTTTATTGAATAAAGCTTTTATTTCTCTGAAAGAGCGTTTTCATACCGTTGACACATTATCTATGGGAATGTCTAATGATTATCTTTTGGCAATGAATCATGGTTCAACAATGATAAGAGTTGGGTCCAAAATTTTCGGAGAACGAATATGACAAAAATTACATTTGTTGGTTGTGGAAATATGGCACAAGCTATGATTTCTGGTCTCCGTGCGTCAAAACAAAAATTTCATATATACGTGATAGAAAAAAATGAAGAACTAAAAAATAAGATACAAAAAGAACTAAAAGTAGAAATCGTTGACAATCTAGATCACCATCAAACTGATATTGTTATTTTATCTGTTAAGCCAAAAGATGTAGCTGAAGCATGTAAAAATCTTAATGTAAATGGATCCATTGTAATCAGTATCGCTGCAGGTATTGGTCTAGACACAATAAAAAAGCATCTTAAAGGATACCAAAAACTAGTAAGGGTTATGCCTAATTTAAATGCATTTGAAGGCAAGAGTATAAATACTATCTATTTTGATGATCTCATTGAATCTGAGGATAGGAAAATCATTGGCAGCATATTTTCCAGTATTGGTCAGAATATTATTTTTGATGATGAATTAATGATCGATCAATCCACTGCTATTTCAGGAAGTGGCCCAGCATATGTTTTTTATCTAATGCAATCATTTATTGAAGCAGCTACTAAAATTGGCCTCCCATTAGAGGATGCCAAGAAGCTTGTATATGAAACATTTGCAGGTGCATGTGCTACTGCTAAAAAAAATCTTGATGATCTTGATAAGTTAATAGAGAACGTTTCATCCAAAGGAGGCACAACAGAAGCAGCAATAAAATCGTTTGATGAAAGAAATATTAAAGAAATTTTTAACCAAGCAGTTAAAAACGCATACAACAGAGCACTTGAAATTAATCAAGAAAATAAAAATTAATTAATGAAAAAAAAGAACATTATAGTTGGTTTATCTGGCGGAGTTGATTCTGCAGTCACTGCCCATATCTTAAAGAAACAGGGACATAATGTTCGCGGTTTATTTATGAAAAACTGGGAGGCAGATGATGACGATGAATTTTGTTCAAGTAAGCAAGATTTAATTGATGCAATTAGTGTTGCCGAGAAAATAGGGATCGATATTGAAATTGTTAATTTTGCAAAAGAATATAAAGAAAAGGTATTTAATCTTTTTATAGCCGGTTTAAAAAAGGGCTTCACGCCTAATCCTGATATTCTTTGTAATTCAGAAATTAAGTTCGAAGCTTTTTTAAATCACGCAATGCAGCTGGGGGCTGATTATATTGCAACTGGACATTATGCTAATGTTACAGAAAAAGATGGTTTATTTTATCTTTTAAAAGGAATGGACTCTTCAAAAGATCAAAGTTACTTCTTGCATAAACTTAATCAACAACAGTTATCCAAATCAATTTTTCCTTTAGGGAAAATATTAAAAACAGATGTCAGAAAAATTGCTAAAGATAATAATTTACACAACCATGACAGGAAAGATTCAACTGGGATTTGTTTTATTGGAGAAAGACCCTTTGCGGAATTTTTAAATCAATTTATACCAAAAAATCCAGGGGACATTGTCACTGTTGATGGGAAAAAAATTGGTAAGCATGATGGTCTTACTTTTTATACTGTAGGCCAAAGACAGGGTTTGGGAATTGGCGGAACATCATCCGGAAGTGGAGAGCCGTGGTTTGTTGCTAAAAAAGATATGAGTGAAAATCAATTAATTGTTGCTCAAGGTAAAAATCACCCAGCTTTATATCACGATGCAATCAAAGCTGAAGAAATTCATACCATTTCGAATTCGTTTCCCATCCAGCGTGTGATTGGTGCAAAAATTAGATATAGGCAGCCTGATGCTGCATGCCAAATCAACGAACTTCATTCAGATGGGTTAGTTTCTTTTTTTGGACAAAAACAATGGGCCGTTACCCCTGGTCAATATATTGTTTTTTATGACAGTAATATATGCCTTGGCGGCGCTGTGATCAGATCTGGATTCAATAGTTTTCAATAAGCTTTATTTATGACCATTTATTTTAAAAAATTACTTGAAAAAGAAATCAATCGAAATATCTCTATTGCTCTGAAAGAAGATATTGGTAAAGGTGACCTCACTGCCAACTTTATTGAAAAAAATTCGTTAAGTAATGCTAAAATTTTTTGCAATGAAAATGCTATTTTTTGTGGGAAAGCTTGGCTTAATAAAATTATTAAAAAGCAAAAAAGTTTAAAAATAAAATGGCATGTTAAGGATGGTGACTCAATTCAAAAAGACCACTGCGTTTGTGAAATAAGTGGATCTACTAGAGAAATTTTATCTATTGAAAGAGTATGTTTAAATTTTATTCAAACGCTTTCCGGAACATCGACATTGAGTAATCAATTTGTAAGTATCATTAAAAAGACGGAATCACAAATTTACGATACTCGAAAAACTATACCTGGTATGAGGTTTTCACAAAAATATGCAGTAAAAGTTGGTGGCGGAAGTAATCAGAGATTGGGTCTTTTTGATATGGCTCTTTTTAAAGAAAATCATTTTTCAGCAAATGAGACTTTTGAAACCTTGCTTAAAAAAATTAAAGCTAAAAATCTCATAAATTCAATTCAAATTGAAGTTGAAAATTTAAATCAATTAAAAATTGCCCTTAAATATTCAGTTAAAAATATACTTTTAGATAACTTTTCTCATTCAAATATTAAAAAAGCTATTGGTATGGCAAATAAAAATACTATTTTTGAAATTTCTGGCAATGTGAATCAAAAAACAGTATTAAAAATTGCTGAACTAGGTAAATTAAGAATATCTATTGGTTCTTTGACAAAAAACATTCAAGCTATTGATTTTTCAATGTTAATTGAAGATAAAAAGTCACATGACACTTGACCAAACCTATGTAAATAGGTTATTTTAGCTGTTTGGTTTAAAAACATAACATGAGCATAAAAAAGTTTACAGGAGCTGAAATTGTTATTCACTCCTTGCATAAAGAAAATACAGAATTTGTCTTTGGTTATCCAGGTGGTGCAGTTCTTAATATTTATGATGCCATTTTCCAATTAAAAAAATTCAAACATGTTTTAGTTCGCCATGAACAAGCTGCTGTTCATGCAGCTGATGCCTATTCTAGATCTACTGGAAAGGTTGGAGTGGCGCTTGTGACATCTGGTCCTGGTGCGACAAATGCTGTGACAGGAATTGCTACAGCCCACATGGATTCAATTCCTATGGTTATCATTTCAGGCCAAGTTCCTACCCATGCGATTGGTCAAGATGCTTTTCAAGAATGTGATACGGTCGGAATAACAAGGCCCTGTGTAAAACATAATTTTTTAATCAAAAAAATTGAAGACATTGCACCAACAATTAAAAAAGCTTTTCATATCGCCAGATCTGGAAGACCTGGCCCAGTAGTAGTTGACATTCCAAAAGATATTACTGCCGAAGAAGCTGTCTTTGAATATCCATCTGAAATTGAATTGAGGTCATATCATCCAGTTGAAAAAGGTCATCAGGGTCAAATTACTAAAGCGCTCGAATTATTAATCTCATCAAAAAAACCAATGGTTTACACAGGTGGTGGTGTTGTTTTAGGTGATGCCTCCGAACAATTAACCAAATTAATTAAAAAATTGGGATTTCCAATCACAAGCACTTTAATGGGCTTAGGTGGATTCCCTGCAGATGAAAATCAATTCTTAGGCATGCTCGGCATGCATGGAACATATGAAGCTAATATGGCCATGCAAGAATGTGATGTATTAATTGCTATTGGGTCAAGATTTGATGATCGCGTAATTGGCAATCCAGATCACTTTTTATCAAAACCAAGAAAAATTATTCACATTGATATTGATCCAGCATCGATATCCAAAAGGGTCAAAATTGATATCCCAATTGTAGGTAATGTCAAAAGTGTACTTGAGGATATGAATGAAGTTTACTCCACTTTGGAAAAAAATCATGACAAAAAGATTCAATCTGATTGGATGGCTACAATTGAAGAATGGAAATCAAAAAAATCTCTTTCATACAAAAACAGTGACAAAGTAATTAAACCTCAGTATGTGGTGGAAGAATTGCATAAAGTTACAAATGGTGATGCATTTATTACATCAGATGTCGGTCAACACCAAATGTGGGCCGCACAATATTATCCATTCAACAAACCTCGTAGATGGCTAAATTCAGGTGGTCTTGGAACAATGGGTGTTGGACTACCCTACGCTATGGGGGCTCAACTAGCCCACCCTGAAGCTCAAGTTGCTTGTATAACTGGCGAAGCATCAATTCAAATGTGTATTCAAGAGCTTTCTACCTGCAAACAGTTTCATTTACCAGTAAAAATTATTAATCTGAATAATAGATATATGGGAATGGTCAGACAATGGCAGGAGTTTTTCTATGGAAATCGTTATGCAGAATCATACATGGATGCCCTTCCTGATTTTGTAAAGCTTGCTGAATCTTATGGGCATGTTGGTTTACAAATCGAAAAACCCTCAGAGGTTACTGATGCTCTAAAAGAAGCATTTTCTGAAAAAAATAAAGAGCGTTTGGTTTTTCTTGATTTCCTTACTGATCAAACCGAAAATGTTTATCCAATGGTGCCAAATGGCAAAGGATTATCTCAGATGATCTTATCTGAGGACTTATAATGAGACATATTATTTCTTTACTGATGGAAAATGAAGCTGGTGCGTTATCGAGAGTTGCAGGTCTTTTCTCAGCTAGGGGCTACAACATTGAGTCTTTAACGGTGGCTCCTACTGAAGATCCCTCTTTATCAAGAATGACTATTGTCACCTCTGGTTCGGATGATGTTATCGAACAAATAATTAAACAACTTAATAAATTAATTGATGTTGTTAAAGTTTTAGATTTAAATGACGGAAAACATATTGAAAGAGAACTAATGCTTGTAAAAGTAAAGGCAAGCCACCAATACCGCGAAGAAATGAAAAGAATTAGTGATATTTTCAGAGGAAGGATCATCGATGTCTCTGATAATACATTTACAATTGAAATTACTGGATCATCTACTAAATTAGATGCTTATCTTGATAGTTTGGACAAATCAGCAATTGTTGAAACTGTTAGAACTGGAGCATCCGGAATTGGTAGAGGTGATAGAATACTGAAAATTTAATTTAGGATAAAAAAATGAAAGTATATTACGATCAAGATGCTGATTTGAACATCATAAAAAATTTAAATGTAACCATTGTTGGTTACGGCTCACAAGGCCATGCTCATGCGGCTAATCTTAAAGACTCAGGTGTTAATGTCACAATTGGTCTTAGAAAAGATGGGTCATCATGGGCCAAAGCTTTAAATGCAGGTCATGTTGTTAAAGAGGTAGCAGATTCTGTCAAAGATGCTGATATCGTAATGCTCCTTATTCCCGATGAAACTATGGCAGCTATCTATAAGGAACAAATTGAACCAAACTTAAAATCTAATGCTACACTCGCCTTCGCACATGGTTTTAATGTGCATTATAAATTTATTGCACCAAAAGATGATGTTGATGTAATCATGATTGCACCCAAAGGACCTGGGCACACAGTGAGATCAGAATTTCTCAAAGGTGGAGGTGTTCCAACACTGATTGCTGTTTATCAAGATAAGTCTGGACAAGCTAAAGAACAGGCGCTTTCTTACGCTATGGCGAATGGAGGAACTAAAGGTGGCGTGATTGAAACAGACTTTAGGGAAGAAACAGAAACTGATTTATTTGGTGAGCAGGCAGTTTTATGTGGTGGAGCAGTTGAGCTTGTAAAAGCTGGTTTTGAAACTCTAACAGAAGCTGGTTATGCGCCTGAGATGGCTTACTTTGAATGCTTACATGAACTGAAGCTAATCGTTGATTTAATGTACGAAGGTGGAATTGCCAACATGAATTATTCAATATCTAATAATGCAGAATTTGGAGAATATGTCACTGGCAAAGAAGTCATTAATGCTGAATCTAAAAAAGCAATGAAAAAAGCATTAGAGAATATTCAAAATGGATCATATGCAAAACGTTTTATTGATGAAGGTAATGATGGATACCCGGAAATGACAATTCATAGAAAAGAAAACGATGATCATCAAATTGAAAAAGTTGGATCTCAATTAAGATCAATGATGCCTTGGATTTCAAAAAATAAATTAGTTGATCAATCTAAAAACTAATGAACAAAAATTATCCCATTCTTGCTCGTGAGGGTTGGTCGTTTATTACTCTCGCGATCATGTTTTTTGTAATATCAATTTATTTTATCAATCCCGTTATTTCTGGTTTGTCAGGAATGATTTGTTTATTCATTATTCAATTTTTTAGAGATCCGCAAAGAAAAATTGTTGCAAAACCGAATGAAGTTGTATCTGCTGCAGACGGAAGGGTAATTGCTATTGAAAAAACAAATGATCCTTACAATAAAAGAGAGGCAATAAAAATTAGCGTATTCATGAATGTTTTTAATGTTCATTCTAATAAAGCACCAATTTCTGGAAAAGTAATTAATAAAATTTACAAACCTGGAAAATTTCTTAACGCTGCTCTAGATAAAGCATCAAGCGAAAATGAGCACTGTGCTATCACAATTAAGACATCTAATAATCAAATTGTTACTTCTGTTCAAATAGCTGGTTTAATTGCTCGAAGAATTCTATGTTACGCGAATGAAGGATCAGAACTAGTAAAAGGTGATCGATATGGTTTCATTCGTTTTGGATCTAGGGTGGATCACTACATTCCAATTAACTCTGAGGTAAAAGTAAAGTTGGGACAAAAGGTTAAAAATACTGAGGATATTCTTGCAGAAATTTAATTTATAGCCTCCACAAATTTCCACAATTCATTTAAAGCGGTTGAATATACATCTTTTTTAAAATCTACCACTTCCTTGAGAGGAAACCAGAAATTTTCCCATTTCCAGTCATCAAATTCTGGTGAGTCATGTAGGTTCAAATTAATTAAATCATCAGATCCAATAAATTTTAATAAAAACCAGATTTGTTTCTGCCCTCTATATCTTCCCTGCCAATAAGTCTTCACAAACTTCTCTGGAACTTCGTATCTTAACCAGTCAGATGATCTGCCTAGTATCTCAAAGCTATTTTTACTTAAGCCAACTTCTTCATAGACCTCACGATACATTGCCTGCTCGGGAGTTTCCCCTTTTTGAATACCCCCTTGAGGAAATTGCCAATTATCTTCATTAACTCTTTTGGCCCAAAGAATTTTATTATCTTTATTAATTATTACTGAAGCCACATTCGGCCTATATCCATCTTCATCAATCATTGTTAAACTTTTATAAAAACGTAAACTTAATAATCTAATTTTTTCATATTAATTGACTTTGATAAATAATTTTTTAAAATTTTTTTTTCTGTTGATATTTCTTGTAATCTTTCAAGGCTGCAAAGAGGAGTCATTTGCAATTATTACCAACCAAGGCGAGGATACAATATCGATTGTCGATTTACAAAATCTAAATATCATAAAAACAATACAAACCAATCCTGGGCCACTGACAGTTGAGATTCTCAAAAATAATTTAGCAATAATTTCAAATACAAAAAATGAATCTTTGCAGTTAATAGATCTAGATAGCTTTAAGATTATTGACACCATAAATTTGGGCTTTACTCCGCTAGGGATTGTTTATGTTGAGGGTAAAGATTTACTTTACATATCTTCATGGTATGAAAATAAATTATATTACTACAATACCAATACATGGGAACGAGATGGTGTCATCCCAGTTGGAAAGACACCATCTGGAATCATCTACGACAAAAAAAGAGATCAAATTATTGTGTCTAATAGAGATGAAAATTTGTTAACGATTATTCAAGATAATAAAGTCATTAAAACTATTAAGGTTGGTGACCACCCCTTTGGTGTTTACTTATCAGAAGACTCTGTATTCTCTGTGAATGTATATTCCAACGATGTATCAAAAATAAATTTAAACACTTATGATTCATCTAAATTTAATGTTGGGGACCACCCATATAACATTATTTCGTCCGATCATTACCTTTTTGTCACAAACACTCAAGATGATTCTGTTAGCGTTATAAATAAAGATGACTTTTCTATACTAAAAACCCTAAAAACTGGAGAGGTACCTGAAAATCTTGGCCTTGATTTATTAAATAATCAATTAATTGTGACAAATTGGGGATCAAATTCCATAAGCATTTTTAATTTAGATACTTTAAAATTAAAAAAAGAGATACCTACAGGTAGAGAAAGCCGCTCATTTGGAAATTTTATTTGGGCAAAATAATTAAAACTAATCTGTATTATAGTAAGATGATGATTGTTTTGAAATAAGTTAAGGATTATCAATGAAAAAAATAGTATTACTTATCACCTCACTTTTGTTTGCATTCACTGTCTTTGCGCATGGTCCAACCCCGCAAAAAGTGCAAAAATCAGTAAAAATTGCTGCTAGCCCTGATAAGGTTTGGGAAGTCGTAAAAGATTTTGATAACGCTAATAAATGGCTTCCATTCGTATCTGACATCAAAGTTGAAGTTAAAGGTGAAGATAGATTTCGGACTTTAACTTTAAAAGAAGGTGGCAAAGTTTTAGAAAGATTAAAAGGTATCGATGATGACTTAATGAAAATTAAGTTTGAAATTGTAGAAGGTGATGTGCCGGTTGCTGACTGTAATATGTATATTACTGTTGCTAAAGGTGCCAATGATAATGAGTCTGAAGTTCAGTGGACTGCAAGATTCTATAGAGTATATAAACTAAATCCTCCTATTCCAGAAGGTCAGGATGATGAGTCCGCTTTAAATGCAATGAATGCTGTGGTAGATGCAGCATTACCTGAATTGAAAAAATTTATTGAATCAAAATAAAGATTTTTAATATTGCTGCATATTAATTCTGGATCTGCGTCTAATAAAACACTTATTTGGTTACATGGGTTAGGCGCAGATTCAAATGATTTCGCTCCCTTTTTTTCTAATTCCTGTTTTAATGAATACGAAATTATTCTCCCAAATGCTCCACATCGAAAAATAACCTTAAATCAAAATTTTGAAATGCGCGCCTGGTTTGATATGAAAAGCTTAAATCTAGATGATTTGGATGAAGAAGACTTTATGAAATCATCAAAAATATTAGATGCGATCATAGTAGATAAATTAAAAAAAAATCCAAAAACTAAAATATATATAGGTGGTTTTTCTCAAGGGGCGGCATTGTCAATTTTTTATGGTCTAAATAGTATTTATAAAATTAATGGGGTGATTTCTTTTTCTGGCTTTCTGCCAAAATTTAATTATCAAAATAAAATTGTCACAAAACCAATACTTAAAGTTCATGGCATCTATGATGATATTATTAATTTTCAAATATCAAAAAAAACTTTTGATTTGTTAAGTTTTTCCAATTTGGTGTCCAAGAGTTACAATATGGGTCATGAAGTGATTGAAAAACAAGTCGTTGATCTTCTATCTTTCTTAAAGGAAACATGATGTCTGAAAAAAATAAAGATTTTGATGAAACTCTTAAAGAGCTTGAGGCTATAGTAGAGTCAATGGATGACGGTAGCTTAAAACTTGAAGAAACAATTGAGTCATATGAAAAAGGAATTAAGTTAATTAAGCAAGCTCAAGCATCTTTAAAAAATTTTGAAAAAAAGGTTCAAATTTTAAATAGCAAGAACGAATTAGAAGACTTTAATGAACCAGAATAAAAAATTTTTAACATTTAAATCTGAGTTTAATAAATTTCTTTCGTTACAAATACCCGACAGCAACGAAATTTGCCATCAAGCAATAAAATATGCGATTTCTAATGGGGGGAAGAGAATAAGGGCATACCTTTTATTTATTCTCGGAAAACATTTTGGTATCTCAAAGAACAATTTAAATATTCTTGGTGCGTCAGTTGAGCTGATCCACGCTTATTCGCTTGTTCATGATGACCTACCTTGTATGGACGATGATGTTCTCAGGAGAGGAAAGCTAACTTGTCATAAAAAATACAATGAAGCTCAGGCACTTCTCGTTGGTGATGCCTTGCAATCACTTTCTTTTGAATTACTTAGCTCAAATAAACTAAAAATTGATCCAAAATTAAAAATAGAATGTATTAATTTATTAGCCTCATCAATAGGCGCGCAAGGTATGGTTCTTGGGCAATCGCTTGATATGATTTATGAAAACAAGAAGCCAACAAAAAAAATTATTGAAAAAATTCACAAAAAAAAAACAGGAATGTTAATCTCAGCATGCATCCTCATCCCATCAGTAATTTCTCAACAAACAAATTCTATTCATAAAAATTTAATAATTCTTGGAGAAAATTTAGGTCTTTTATATCAAATGGTTGATGATTATTTAGATGCTATATCAGATGTAGAGAAACTTGGAAAAAATCCTGGTAAAGACTTTCAAAGAAAAAAAGCAACCTACTTCTCTTTGTATGGAAAAGAAAAATTATTAAATGTCATTGATACAACTAAAGATGAAATCGATAAAATATCGTTGAAGCTTAAATTACCAAATGAATTTAATTTTTTAATTAACAGTGTCTATGACCGAATCAAATAAAAAAATATTAGATCATATCGATTCTCCAAAAGATTTAAAAAATCTTACTAAAAAAGAATTAACTTTACTAGCTACTGAAATCAATGATTTCCTTATTACGTCTGTTCAGGAAACGGGTGGTCACCTATCATCTAATTTAGGTGTGACTGAACTCACCATTTCTCTTCATTACGTCTATGACAGTCCTGATGACGTTTTAATATGGGATGTAGGTCACCAAACATATGTCCACAAGATCCTCACAGGACGAAAAAATAGATTGCATACATTAAGACAGTTAAATGGTATTTCAGGATTTCCAAAAAGGGATGAGAGTGTTCATGATCATTTTGGTACAGGTCATTCCAGTACTTCTATATCTGTTGCTCTTGGAATCTCTGAAGCTATGCTTAAAAATAAATCAAATAATAAATCGATCGCAATTATTGGAGATGGAGCGATGACTGCCGGCATGGCATTTGAAGCGCTGAATAATGCTGGAGAATCAAAAAGTAACATTCTAGTTATACTCAATGATAACGATATGTCTATCTCAAAAAATGTTGGTGCATTGAATAACTATCTAGCCAGATTATTAAGTGGAAAAATATACGGTGGTATTAAGTCAACCAGTAAACAAATATTTGAAAAATTACCCTCCATTTTAGAACTAGCAAAAAAAACAGAAGAGCATGTCAAGGGCATGGTAACGCCTGGAACATTATTTGAGGAATTTGGCTTTAATTATATTGGTCCAATCGATGGGCACAACATCGATATTCTGGTTGATACACTTGAAAATATCAAATCATTAAATGGGCCTCAATTTCTTCATGTTGTTACAAAAAAAGGTCATGGTTACCTTCCTGCAGAAAAAGATCCTAACAAATTTCATGGAATATCAAAAAAAACCACCTCCCAAACCAAACAAAAAACTTTTACTCAAGTGTTTGAAGAATGGGTGCTAAGTTATGCAAAAAAAGATAAAAAGCTAATTGCTATAACACCTGCAATGTCAGATGGCAGTGGATTAACAGCATTTTCTAAAAAATATCCAACACGTTTTTACGATGTTGGTATTGCTGAACAACATGCCGTCACCTTTGCAGCTGGGTTAGCTACTCATGGATACAAGCCAGTTGTAGCAATCTACTCAACCTTTATGCAAAGAGCATATGATCAAATTATTCATGATGTTGCTTTACAAAAAATCCCCATGTTATTTGCAATTGATCGAGCTGGATTAGTTGGTGCTGATGGTGCAACGCATACTGGAAATTTTGATGTCTCATTTATTCGATGTATACCCAATACAGTCATTATGCATCCCAGCAATGAAATGGAATTAAAATTAATGTTGTCTTTAGGCTACGAAAGTAATAATGTTTGTTTTGTCAGATACCCAAGAGGTTTTGCATATGACATAAAAAACCAAAAAAATATAAACATCGGAAAAGCGCAGACCATTAGACAAGGTAAGAAATTAGCATACCTTTGCTTCGGCCCTTTAATCAATCAAATTTTACCTTTGGCTAAAAAATATGACCATACTGTAATCAATATGCGATTTTCTAAACCGTTAGATCATGCAATGATAAACAAAACTGCTAAAGAACATGAATTTATTGTAACCCTTGAGGATAATGTTATAGCAGGGGGTGCGGGGTCTGCAGTTTTAGAAAATTTATCTGCAAATCATTTAAAAAACAAAACCCTTCTTCTCGGTTTTCCAGATTTTTTTCCAGAACATGGCTCACAAGATGAAATACTTAAATCTTATCAGTTAGATATCGAATCAATAGAAAATAAAATTGTGAACTTAATTTCCTGATGTTAGACTTACACCAATGAATAATATTACCGACAAAATTGAAGACGTTCAAAATACACCTGATAAACGACACTTAGATATCGATAAAGTCGGAATTAAATCTATTCGACATCCGATATCTGTAAAAGATAAAACTGGTGGTGATCAGGCCACAATCGCTATGTTTGACATGTATGTACATTTACCTCACAACTTTAAAGGTACGCATATGTCACGCTTCGTAGAAATTCTCAATGAAAATGAAAGAACCATTAGTGTCAAAAATTTTGAAAAGATTTTAAGAGATATGCTGGAAAGACTTGAAAGTAAAGCAGGTGATGTTGAAATGACTTTTCCATACTTTGTGAATAAAAAAGCACCCATATCTGGAGTAGAAAGTCTCCTGGATTATGAAGTCACTTTTATCGGCTCAATCAAAGATAATAAATTTGTTAATCAAATTAAAGTAGTCATTCCAGTCACAAGCCTATGTCCTTGTTCAAAAAAAATATCTGACTATGGAGCCCACAACCAAAGATCTCATGTCACCGTGACGGTCGAAACAAATGATTTTGTTTGGATTGAAGATGTAATCGAGCTTGTTGAAAAAAATGCTTCATCAGAGCTCTATGGATTATTGAAAAGACCTGATGAGAAATATGTTACTGAAAAAGCATATGATAATCCTAAATTTGTTGAAGACATGGTAAGAGATATTGCAACAGACTTAAATCTAAATAATAAAATTACATCATATATCGTTGAATCTGAGAATTTTGAGTCAATCCATAATCATTCTGCTTATGCGATGATTCAAAGCTCTTAAGAAAATAACTTAGCATTAATTTTATTTGATTTAATACCACAAGCCACAATAATTAATCCAAGCAATGGAAATAAAGCTGATAGTAAAAATGCACTAGATGCTGAGTAAGTTTGAATAACAAAGCCTCCACCAAGACCGCCTAAAGCACCGCCAATACCATAAGTAATGCTATTATAAAGTGCTTGACCTTTTGCATGATTTTTACCCGGAAAAAATTTATTTACCATTTCGATTGAGGCCACATGGAATGCACCAAATGTAAATGCGTGCATCATCTGCGCTAAAATAATAAGGACTAAGAAGTCAACATAATTGCCAATAATAAAAAAGCGTATTACGGCAATAAACAAACTAATCATTAATATTTGTTTGAAATTCAAAAATTTAAGTATTTTTGGCATGGATAAGAAAACTATAATTTCACAAACCACGCCCAGAGACCAAAGAAATCCAATAGCGGAATTTGAATAGCCCTGCTCATCTAAATAAATGGAAAAGAAATTGTATAATAATCCATGTGACGTCACCATCAAAGCACAAGAGGAAAGTAGGCAAATCACCTCTTTATTTTTAAGAATGTTAAAAAAGCTTAAATTTATCTTCATCTCTTTTTCATATGCTTTTTCAGGTATTCCATAACTAAATATAAAAATTAACACTTGAGTGATAAGAAGAGTAACCAATAAATGATGAATTCCTAGAAGATCAAAAACAAACCCGAACCCAAAAGAGGCAACAATAAATCCAAAAGAACCCCAAGCTCGAATTCTACTGTAATGTCCATTGGTCGTTGCCAAGTGAGATAAAGTTAAGGACTCAGCTAAAGGGAGTGTTGAGCTGGTAAAGATAGACATTGCCATCATGATGAGGAATACCTCAAAAAAATTATCAGCCCAAAAAATTCCAAAAAAACCCAAGCAACCAAAGAAAGCTGTTAACTTAATCCAAAGAGATCTCTTTTCAGTTCGATCCGCGAGCCAACCCCATATATTTGGAGCAAAAATTCTACTTAATTGAAAAAAAGAAAGCATGAAGCCAATTTGAATTGGTGTAAATGACTTAAATGTCAGATATAAACCCCAGTAAGGAACAAATAGTCCAACAAAAAAATAATATATAAAGTAAAAACGAGAAAGATTGAAGTGCAGTTTATGTGACAACTAATTATTTTCTTTTGACAGAATAATTTTGAGCAACATCTCTTAGTAGATGATCCATTAATACCAGTGCCATCATTGCTTCAACAATAGGAACAGCTCGAATAGCCACACAAGGATCATGACGCCCTTTGGTCTTCATCAAAACTGGCTTATTTGATCTATTTATTGAGTGGCGATCTTGTGGAATACTGGAGGTTGGTTTAAAAGCAACATTCGCTGTAATTTTTTGTCCAGTTGAGATGCCGCCTAAAATTCCCCCAGAATTATTTGAGGAAAAACCTTCAGGAATAATCTCATCGGAATGTACAGAACCTCTTTGCTCAACTGATAAAAAACCTGCTCCTATCTCTACCCCTTTAACAGCATTGATGCTCATCATGGCGTGAGCAATATCTGCATCCAGACGATCAAAAATAGGCTCGCCAAGACATTTTGGTGGATTAGCGACCTGAACATGCACCAAAGCGCCCACAGAATCTTTTTCTGATCTTATCTGATTGATGTAATCCTCTAGCGTGGGGATTATTTTTATGTTTGGTACGAAAAAAGGATTTTGATTTACGTACTTCCATGCTGAAAACGGAATATCAATCTCTCCAATCTTCTTGATACAAGCCTGGACTTTAACTTTATGTTTTTTTAATAGCCATTTTTTTGCAATTGCGCCAGCAGCAACTCTGATGGCTGTCTCGCGAGCACTGGAACGACCTCCTCCACGATAATCACGAATTCCATACTTTTGTTGATAAGTAATATCTGCATGCCCCGGCCTAAATGTATCTTTAATTTCAGAATAATCTTTTGATCTTTGATCTTCGTTGTAAATAATTAAGGCAATCGGAGTGCCGGTTGTTTTCCCTTCAAAAACCCCTGATAAAATTTGCACTTTATCTGACTCTTTTCTCTGTGTTACAAATTTTGAGGATCCTGGTTTTCTGCGATCAAGATCAATTTGCAAATCGTGCTCAGAAATCTCCAAACCTGGGGGGCAGCCATCAATGATTCCACCAATGGCAACGCCATGGGATTCACCAAATGTCGTTAATGTGAAATTTTTTCCTATTGAATTACCAGACAAAATATTTTCCTAAAAATATGATTAATTATACCATCTAACTTATTTTTACTTGATGATTTGGTAGTCTCCAGGCAGTAATTTATTAAGATAATATTCATCCACATGATATCTAATTAACCTTAATGTGGGAAAGCCAACTGCTGCAGTCATTTTTCTCACCTGCCTATTTTTGCCTTCCATAATTTGTAACTTAACCCATGAGGTTGGTATGTCTTTTCTAAATCTAATTGGCGTTGATCGTTGCCATATTTCTGGTTCTTGAATTTTCTCAGCTTTAGCTGGCATAGTCACGTAGTCTTTTAAGCTTATGCCATTTTGTAATTTTTGTATCGCCTCATTATCGATGTCTCCTTCTACTTGAACCCAATATCCTTTATACTTAAGGCTGTTCGGAGATGAAATTTCATACTGAATCTTTCCATTGTCTGTAAGAACCAACAGCCCTTCGCTGTCAGTATCAAGCCTTCCAGCTGGATAAATATTCGGGATATTTATATAATCTTTTAATGATTGATGAATTTCATGTTTAGAAAATTGACAGATCACCCCAAACGGTTTGTTAAATAATACTATCATATGAATTGGAAATAAAATGAGTCAAAATTTAATATCTCAACCTAAAGGTGAGCCAATAACTATAAATAATAATGCACTCAATATACCAGATTTTCCAGTTATTCCATTTATTGAGGGAGATGGAATTGGTCAGGATATTTCACCAGCAATGCAAAAGGTCATTAATGCCGCTGTTTTAAAAGCATACGATGGCGTGAGAAAGATTGATTGGTTAGAAATCTATGCAGGTGAAAAAGCGACGAATTTATATGGTCAAGATCAATACTTACCAGAGGAAACTATCGATGCATTAAAAAAATATATCATCTCAATTAAAGGACCTTTAGCTACTCCGGTTGGAGGAGGTATCAGGTCTCTTAATGTTGCTATGAGACAAAAACTTGATCTGTATGTGTGTTTAAGGCCAGTGCAATACTATCAAGGAGTTCCAAGCCCTTTAAAAAATCCAGAAAAAACCGATATGGTGATTTTTAGAGAAAACACAGAAGATATATATGCTGGTATTGAATACTCCAAAGGTACAAAAGAAGCCCATGAGATATTAAATTTACTCGAACAATTTAATGATAAAAGTAAAGTAAGATTTCCAGAAACCTCATCCATCGGAATAAAACCAGTGTCCGAAGAAGGAACAAAAAGACTCACCAGGAAAGCTATTCAATATGCTATAGATAATAACCGTAAATCGGTGACATTTGTTCACAAAGGAAACATCATGAAGTTTACTGAGGGTAGTTTCAAACAATGGAGCTATGATGTCGCAATAGAAGAGTTTGGTGCTAAAAAAAATAGCTCAGGAGAATTGATGATCCATGATTCAATTATTATCAAAGACTGTATAGCAGATGCATTTCTACAAGAAATTTTATTACGTCCAGAACGTTATGATGTTGTTGCCACATTAAATCTTAATGGCGACTATATTTCGGATGCACTAGCTGCCCAAGTTGGCGGCATTGGTATTTCACCAGGTGCAAACTTATCAGAAAAACTCGCTATATTTGAAGCAACACATGGCACTGCGCCTGATATCGCGGGAAAGAATATTGCCAATCCAAGCTCTCTCATTCTCTCAGCACAAATGCTACTTTCATATATTAAATGGGATGAAGCATCATCTGTGCTTGATAAAGCTTTTAGAAAAACCCTGGATGAGAAAAAAGTAACTGCAGATTTTTCAAATCATATGGGTGTGCCGGCATTAACGACAAGCGGCTTTGCCGAAGCAATTATTGAGAATATTAAGTAAAACTAAGCTTTTTGTATATTAGAAGCTTGTTTTCCTTTAGGGCCATCAGTAACTTCAAAAGTTACTCTTTGACCTTCTTTCAAGCTTTTATACCCATCACCTGTAATTGATGAAAAATGTGCAAATAAATCTTCAGATCCATCATCCGGAGTGATAAAACCAAAACCTTTTGCATCATTAAACCATTTAACTGTACCTTCAGCCATAAAACTTCCTACATATGTTGTTGGGGAGGCGCCCCTTAAGTTTGGATTAAGGAAGCTTGGATACTTAATTTTGGAATCAGAATACAAAACAACTTAATGCAAACACCTTGAGTTTCATAAGTTACGGAAAAATTATATTAAAGTCAAGAAATTCTTTTTATAACAATGATTTAAATTCGTCTTTTGGTATCGCTCCCGACACTCTTTTACCATCCTCAAATATAATTGTAGGTGTTGATTGAATGCCATATTTCTTTGCAAAATTTTGAATTTCATCAACAGGTGAAGCACAGTCGCCATTATTATCAGGCAAATCAGCAGTTTTCATAAAGTTTACCCAATTTGTTGCAGGATCATCAGAGCACCATATTTTTAATGACTTTTGTTCTGCCTCAGGGTGAATAGCTAGAGGAAAAATAAAAGTATAAATTTCCACATTATCCAACTTCATTAATACTTCTTTTTCTAGTTTTCGACAAAAAGGGCAATCAATATCCGAAAAAACAGCAACCTTTTTTTGAGGAATTCCCTTTTTAATTTTGATTGCTAAATCTAATGGAAGATTTTCAAATGCTATTTTTTGCAGATCTGCTAATCTTTCCGCTGTAATATTTTTTTTACTCCTTGGATCAACTAGTTGACCCTCAATGATTAAAAATTTAAATGATTGATCTGTATAAATAATTTGATTTCCTAAATAAACTTCATATAAATCATTAAAGTTAGTTTTTTTTATGCTTTGAATTTTAATGTCTGGATATTGTTGCTCAATCAGCTTTTGAAGGCTCTTCTCGTTGGCTTGCAAACTATAAATATTTAACAAAAAAATAAAAACAAATAACTTAACCATTTAAACCATCCTTACTAAAGCTTTTTTTAACAATTCTGAATTCTCAGCTATTTTAATAGGATACTTGAATAATGCTGAAAATACTTCACTGTTATTAACCAAGGCTTCATCAAGGTGATCGGTTAAATGCATAACGATAGATTCATCGATAGAGCGAGATATCGCATATTTTTTTATAAAATTCTCCTGCCCAGGATCAATAATTCTTTTATCTGAAATCAGAGAATCTATCATTTGAATATCTCCCAATCCCAAGTTTAATCCTAGGCCAGCTAAGGGATGAACTCTGTGTCCAGCATCCCCAATATATAATGATCTTAATTTTGGGTCGTGTTTTATTTTATAAAAAGATAATGGAAAATGGTTGATCTTAGATGATAATTTTACTGATCTTAAATTAGTATGTTTATTAATAAAGTTAATTAATTTTTCACCTGAATCATTAAGCAATTTTTCATCACCTTTTTTTAATCCAGATAAAACAATCGAAAATTCATGATCTGCATAGGGAAGAATAGCTAAAATTTTAGCCTCTCTAAAATATTGCTCAGCCCTATTCTCCAAATTAGTGTCTGTTTTGAAGCTAGCGGTCACAGCAAACTCATCATATTCTTTTTTTTCTTCCCGCTCAGACTTTAAATTTAAAAATTTATTGAATCTAAAATCAGTGTTAATAATGAGCTTTGAAGAAATTTGATAATTCTTAAAAATTACTTCGTTATTATCAAAAACAAATTCCAGCTCCTCATCAGAGTTAATCACTTTATTGGTATTATCAAGATCTTTTGAGAAACATGAGAATAAATAATCACTTGCCATAATATTAAACAGTGGAAATGGCTTGGTTAAACTATCATTTAAATTCAGCTTTTCATTTTCAACAAAAATTTGAATATGCTTGATTGGATAATGATTATCAAGGTCTTCACTAAAACTGTCACTATACCATTTCAAAAACATTGGCTTTATCGCAAAAAACCTTCTTTCGGCTTCTTGGACAGGATAAGCAAAATTCAAATGATCAATCTTATTTTTTCTAAGAATTTTTCTCAACAAATTTGAGATTAAATTATTACCAAGAACGAGAATATTAGTTTGATCCATAATTGAATTTATTAATAAAGTTATCTTTAATTAATTTTTGATTATCCAACATAAAAAGAGACAGGCTACGTATTTTATTTATTCCTACGTAATCATTAGAGAATCCTTTTACCAGGAAATGAGTCAGTTTCATAAATGATTTCATTTCTTTTACACGATTCTCAAAGTATTCTTTAAAGATGTCAGTATCTATTGAATATTGATTTTTCTCTAAAATTGTCGTCAGATATGCAATGTCTCGAATAGACAAATTTAAACCCTGTCCTGCAACAGGATGCATAGTATGAGCTGCATTTCCCAATACCAACAGATTTTCTATATATGGTTTGAGAATATATTGTTGTCTTAATGGATAAACTATTCTTTTTCCAAAATCTACCAACTGCCCCAATCTCTCACCGAACTGTTCATGGAAGCACTCAATAAATTGGTTGTTATTTAATTTAAATAGGCTCTCAACAAAATTACTGTTACCGGTCCACACTAATTTAGACAATGACTCATTATTAATTGGTAATAATGCAATTGGACCATCTGGGGTAAATCGTTCATATGCAATATTCTGATGTTTTAATTGAGTAGTTACCTCACATACTAACGCTGAGTAATTAGACATTTCATTGTCAACAGAGAATTCAAATTGATTATTAAGTAAGTTGCCAATACCATCAGAGAAAATTAAAAAATTGTAATTATATTTTTTATTATCAATGTCTTTAAAGAAACTTTTTTTAACATCCATACTAACTATTTCAGACTCAAAATGAATTGAAATATATTTATTGATACATATTTTTTCTAATAAAGCTTTTATTAATTGATCATAGCGAATTACAAACCCAATAGGGGCCGATTTGCTTTGATCAATAACCACCCTACCAAATGATTTTTTTTGACTGGTATGAATTTTATTAATTGGAATAAAATTTAAGTCATTTTTAGGGTTAATATTTATCTTTTTAAGAATGTCAATAGAGCTTGCTGATAATGCTAGGGCTCTTGATTGTTGAAGCAGAGTATTGATATTTAATTTCTCATGGATAACTATTTTATGTCTCTCATGCGCGTTGAGTAATGAAAAAATTAGACCAGTAGGTCCTCCTCCGATTACTCTAATTAAGTCAATGTTTCTAACCTTTACCAATGATTGATTCCAATTCGTCAATCTCTTTGGGGCAGCTGGATGTTAAAACTTCAGGATGACTATTATTAACTAATACATCATCCTCAATCCTAATTCCAATATTTCTAAATGCCTTGGGTACTGATCTATCATCTGAAAAATACAGTCCCGGCTCAATCGTGAGAATCTGTCCATTCTTTAATTTGACTGGCTTACCTCTATGATCAAAATAGTCTCCAACATCATGAACATCTAAACCCATCCAATGAGATGTCCTGTGCATATAGAATTTCTTATACTCTTCTTTTTCAATAATTGAGTTCACAGAGCCTTGTAAGATTTTTAAGTCCTTAAGTCCTTGAGCCAACACTTTAACAGCAGCAAAGTGTGGATCATTAAAACTATTATTTTTTTTAACTTGAGCTATAGCAGCTTTTT
The DNA here is from genome assembly GCA_024919215.1 of Methylophilaceae bacterium LSUCC0665. GTDB lineage: Bacteria > Pseudomonadota > Gammaproteobacteria > Burkholderiales > Methylophilaceae > BACL14. The sequence goes on from CP103437.1 coordinate 998,692, forward strand.
GTGCCTCCAAAACAATCGAGTAAAGATCTCTTTGTGGCTTACTAAATTTACCGCCGATAGGAAACGTTCTGGTAATATCTGATGCATACCCCTCATACTCACATCCTGCATCAATTAATATTAATTCAGATTCGTTAAGTTTGGATTGATTATTAATATAATGCAAAATGCATGCATTTTTTCCAGATGCCACTATTGAACTGTAAGCCTCATTTCTTGCATTATGAACTCCAAAAAAATATTTCAATCGTGCTTCAATCTGATACTCAAATGAATCAGCATGAATATTTGCCATGACAAACTGATGTGCTTTAGATGAAATATTAGCCGCATGTCTAATAACTTTTAATTCATCTGCAGATTTTATCGACCTCATCGGATCAGCAAAAGTATTTAAAGAGATTATTTCATTTTTTAAAAAGACATCGGCTCGTTTATTATTTGAAAGATGATTCAGTTTTTTTGAAACCAAATCTCTTAAATTTAAATCTTCCTGAAGTAAGTAAACTTTCGAATTTTTTGCTAATAAATCTGATATTGAGTCATCAAAATGCTTAAGGTCAAGACCTTGATCAAACAAAAATTTTCTTGCAGCTTCTTTGGGTCCATAAATAAAACCGTCCCATATCTCTTTAGTTTTATCCTTTGTTTTTGAAAAAATCCAAGCACTAAAAGGTTTGCAATTGATTACCATTACAGCATTAGATTCTGGAAACCCTGAAAAATAATGAAAATAACTATTAGATCTAAAAGGAAACGTGGTGTCGTTTGATCTGACTTGATCTGAAGAATTTCGAATAATAACAACTCCATCACCTAATATTTTGGCTAACTGTTTTCTTCTTTGTTTGTAAACTACATTTCTAATGATCATTTTTTTTATTCTCAAACTCTAGTCGTTCTGCTGTTCCTATATCAGACCAATACCCATGATATAAAGATCCATCTATTTTATTTTTCAAAATATTGTCATCAAGAATAGATTTTAACTTTATTTTTTCACCTTTTTTAAATTCCTGAAACATTTCTTTCCTGTAAATTCCAATCCCAGAATAGGTAAAATCTTTACTGAATGTTAACTTGTTTCTCTCTAAACCATAATCTCCAATTTCTTTAAATTCAGGATTAGGAACAAGAATTAAAAAGGCTGATACATTCATGGGAAGTTCATACTTTAAAAGAAAACTGTAATCAAAATTAGTAAAAATATCAGCATTAGTCACTAAAAAAGGAGTCTCATCAAAAAAATCTAAAGCGTTTACAATACCTCCAGCGGTCTCAAGAGGATGCTCCTCTTTTGAAAATTGTATATCTAAATTTGTTGCATTTTTATATTTGCTCGATACGAATTCAACAATTTGATCCCCTAAATATGAAACATTGATTAAAAACCGCCTTATACCTGCCTGCATTAATTTGTTTAATTGAATTTCTAGTAAGGTTTGATTGCCAATCTTTAATAATGGTTTTGGAGTATTTTTAGTCAAATCTCCCATACGAGAGCCCATTCCTGCAGAAAGGATCATTGCTTTCATATTTATATCTGTACCTGACGTTTTTGAAAGATCAAATCTTTCAAGTAGCTTAACTTTGGATATTTTTCTGCAACCTCAAGAACATAATTCTCCACCAAAGGGATGTCATTTAAATATTGGTTTTTGCCATCTCTTAAATATAATCTTTTAAAAATACCTAAAATTTTAAGATGTCGCTGGACCCCCATCATTTCAAAATCAATGAAAAAATCACCAAAATCTTGAGGCACGTCAAAATTACTTCTGGCCAATTCCCAAAACTTAATGCACACATCCATTATTTGTAAATCATTTTTTTTATGATATGCATCTTTTAAAAAAGAGACTAAATCATAGGTAATGGGACCAATAAGCGCATCCTGAAAGTCTATTAAACATATTTGGTCATCATGGATAAGTAGATTCCTACAATGAAAATCTCTATGCACAAACTTTTTATTTTGGTTTTCTATATTAGTCAGAAGAAATGAGTAAATATCTTCTAATTTATTTTGCTTAAAATCTAGGCCTTTTAAGTACCATTCATGAAAAAGAGACAATTCATCAATAAGAATCTTGGATGAATAAATTGGCAGATCAATATCCGAGCATTTTTTTTGCAAATGGATAATGGTTTCATTTAATTTATTAAAAATAAGCTGGTTATTTTCATTATCATGCTCCTGATAATATTGCATTAATGAACATGTCCCGAAGTCTTCCTGCAAAATAACTCCTAGCTGATGATCAAACGCATAAACCTTTGGAGCCCTTGCAGATCTGTTTTTCAAGGATTTAGCAAGAAATAAAAATTGATCTAATGGCTCCTTATCAGGTGGAGCGACCATTAAAACCCATGTTTTATTTTTATCTTGAATTCGATAATATTTTCTGAAACTTGCATCTTCAGAAGCTTTGGTAATTGAAAATTCTGAGTCGACATTCATCTCTATAAATTTATGAATATCGCTATTAAGATTTAATATTTCTTTTTCCAAGTTTTCACAAAAAAATTTAAATTAATGAATTGATATAAATTATTGATTTTATTTGATTTATTAAAAATATCATTTAAAATATACCCCCCAGATATTGGATTTATATTTTTTTATTTGATGTATAAAAAAACATTCTTAAATTTCATTTTCACCATTATAGTTTTTTTTGGTTGCCTGCATGCGAGTTTTGTTTTCGCTATCGACAATCCTAATGATACAGATTTAATTATCGAGGGGGAGACCCTCGAAAATATTGTGGATAAACAAATTAAAGCTAAAGGTGATGCTATTTTAATTAAATCAGGTAAGCGTATTGAGGCTGATCAAATTGTTTTTGATCAAATATCGAATGAACTTGAAGCTGATGGAAATGTAAAATTAAAATCTGGAAATCAACTAATTACTGGAGAAAAACTATTTCTCAATGTTGATGATTCAATTGGTGAAATTCCTAATGCGACATTTGACTCGGATACAGAGAATAAGTCTGCGATTAATCAATCTATTCGTGGATTTGCTGAAAAGTTATCCATTCTTGGTTCAAATAAGACTAGTCTTGAAGGTGCAGAAATTACCACCTGTGAGGTTGGAAAAACTGATTGGTTTATCAAAGGGACAAAAATAGATGTAGACAACAAAACAAAAACAGTTGATGCCACTAATGCAAGAATGGAATTTAAAGGAGTGCCAATCCTTTACTCACCTAAAGTAAACTTTTCATTCAATAATCAGCGTAAGTCCGGCTTTTTAAGCCCCACGTGGGGCACAACCACCAAAAGTGGTTTTCAAGTCAAAACTCCTTACTATTTCAATATTGCGCCTAACAAAGATGCTACGATTACCCCGAGATATATGGGTAAACGAGGATTACAAATTGGTGGACAATATCGTTACCTAGGTGACAATCATAGTGGTGAAGCCAACGTAGAGTTTCTTAATAATGATTACATGACCAATGAAGAAAGATACCTACTCAACCTAAAACATAAACAAAAATTTTCTGATAATTTTTCTGGCTTCTATAATTATCAAAAAGTTTCTGACAATGATTACTTTGCCGATATGTCGTCATTAGTGACAAGGACATCAAGAGTTATCTTACCGCAAGAGTTTGGCCTAGATTACCGAATTGGTGGATGGCAGACGGGCCTCAGAGTGCAAAAATTTCAATCCCTAACCACAAAATCTCCTTACGAGAAGTTGCCGCAAGTTTTTATGAATCGTAGTGATGAATTTTATGGAATTCAATCTTCAAGTCAATTTGAACTTACACAATTTGATGCTAATAACCAACGAAACAAGTTTGTAAGCGGTGATCTATTACCAAAAGGTTATGTTGTCGGAGACTTTAAACCAACCGGCAGTCGATTTGTATACAACCAAGAATTTCAAACCACTCTGCATGAAAATAGTTACTCATACATAAGACCCAAATTATCATTAAATTTTAGGCATTATGATATCAATCATGGGGCTTTATCCAACAATGAAAGTTTCGTCATACCGACTACTTCGGTGGATAGCGGAATGTTTTTTGATCGCACATTTAATTTCTTTGGCAGCAATTTAACTCAAACATTGGAACCAAGGGCTTTCTATTCTTATACACCATTTCATAATCAATCCATGATCCCAATTTATGATACTAGGTTGATGGACCTAAATATGTATAATATTTTTTCAGAAAATCAGTTTATTGGTTACGATCGTATACAAGACTCAAATCAGATAACAACAGGCTTAACCTCAAGGTTCATAGATTCAGACTCTGTTGAAAGACTATCCCTAACATTTGCTCAAAGATTCTATCTTAGTGACCGTCAAGTTTTGAATGACCCCCTCTATTCAAATGCCGGCTCAAGCCTTGAAACTGCGTCCAGTGACTTTTTATTTGGAGCAAATGCAAAACTTACAAAAGATCTCACATTTAGGGCACTGACCCAATATAATCCTGAACAAAGTTCGACCAAACGAGTTCAATATGGATTTAAGTATAACCCCAATCCAGGCAAGTTACTGAGGTTCGATTATCGATTTATTGAAAATGCTGCCACTAATCAAACAAGGCTTAAACAAGCCAACATATCCGGTCAATGGCCTCTTGGTAAAGGTTATTATGCAGTCGGGAGATATAATTTTGATTTAGATAACTCTAAGGTAACTGAGTCTCTTGGAGGTTTAGAATATGACGCTGGATGCTGGACATCGAGGGTGATGCTCCACAGATTATCTCTTGCTACCGCAGAAGAACCAAATTACAGCTTATGGTTTCAGTTAGAATTGGGTGGTTTAGGCAGTATAGGTTCTGGCAAAGCAAGGAAACTTGACAGAGTGCTTATGAGAAATGTTCCTGGGGCGGCCTGGGCAAGTACATTAGATGATGAAATACGACGACAAAACTATGATTAATTATTTTACAAGAATTGTTTTTGCTCTATACCTATTAGTAAATAGTAGCTTTATTTCCGCCTATCAAGAAATGGATAGAATTATTGCAATCGTCAATAAGGATGTAATTACATTTAATGATCTTTCTGAAGGAGTTGATAAGGCATTACTTTTTTTTCAACAAAACTCGATCCAGCCTCCAGAAACAAGTATTATCGAAAAAAAAGTACTCGATGAATTGATAGAACAAAAAATTATTGAGGGTTATGCAGAAGATTGGAATATCAAAGCATCCCAAGAAGATATTGATTCACTGATAGAAAATATTCTTTCAGCCAATGGAATTACACTTGACGAATTGAAATCAAATTTAAAGCAACAGAATTCATCTTATGACAAATTAATAAAAAGCTTAAGTTATGAAATTATTTTAAAAAAAGTAAAAAACCGGGAAATTAGTTCTAAATTAAATATCTCTGATTATGAAATAAAGAAACACAAAGAAAAAATGGCAAAAATTAAACCTGACATCTATGACTTGTCCCACATACTTGTTAAATTCTCATCAGAGCCAACTGCAGAAGAAAAGAAAGAGAAGCGAAAGCTTGGAGAAGAAATTTTTAACAAATTAAAAACGGAAGATTTTGGTAAAATTGCTTATGAATTTTCCGACTCGCCAGATGCTAATGAAGGTGGTGCATTGGGCAAATTAAAACAAAGTGAACTGCCAGAAATATTTATTGAAAAAATAAATGATCTAAGTGCTGGTGAATATTCAGCCCCTTTTGAATCAAACAACGGTATTCATATAGTTAAAGTTAATCAAATTGAAAGTTACAATGAAGCAAAAAATTCTTCACAAAAAATAAAAAAATACTTTATTAAACAAATCTTATTAAAAACCAGTGAAGTGGCATCTGAAGATGATGTTATTAAAAAACTTAAAAGATATAAGAATGAAATAGAATCTGGAGCAGATTTCAGTATTATTGCAAAAAAATATTCTGAAGATTTTTCAGCAACTAATGGAGGCGAGATTGGCTGGATTTCAGAAGGTCTTGAGCAAAATTTTGATGACCAATTATCTATCATTGAAAAAAATGAAGTCAGCGAGCCCTTTAAAACAGATCTTGGTTGGCACATCATACAATATTCGGATTACAAGTTCGATGATATTGCTGCTGAAAATATTGATAATAAAATAAAGTTTGAATTAATCAATGAAAGAACCGAACTTCTTTACCAAGATTGGTTTTCATCATTAAAAGCTGAAAGCTTTATCGAAGTAAGAGAATGAATCAAATAACAACTCTTGCTGTTTCTGCTGGTGATCCAGATGGCATTGGCTATGATTTATGTGCCCTTCTTTATGAAAAACAACTCAATTGTCAAATTGTTATTTATGGTGATCAAGAAATTCTCTTGTCCAGAGCAAAATTACTCGGCATAAAAAAATTACAAAATGAAAAAATTGCTATTTATGATGTTAAAAAAAGCAAAAAAATAAAAAATAACAGAGAGCTTGTATTAGAGAGCATTAATAGCGCAGCTATGTCATGTATACAAAAAAAGTCTAGTGCTTTGGTAACCCTACCAGTAAATAAAAAAAAATTATCCACGCCTAAAAAATTATTTACCGGACATACTGAATATATTGCAAAATTTTTTAAAGGCAATAACAAACCTATTATGACTTTTGTTGGAAAAAATAATTTTATAGTAGCTACTCACACCACTCACATGGGTCTTCTCAGCGCCATTAAAAAAGTGAAAAAAAATAACTTAATCAAAAAATTAAAATTATTACATTCCTCATTGATAAATCAATTAAATATCAAAAATCCAAAAATACTAGTTACAGGCCTCAACCCTCATGCTGGAGAAAATAACATGTTTGGAAATGAAGAAAGTAAATTTATTATTCCAGCCATTAATGAACTCAAAAAATTAAACATTTTAGTAGATGGTCCTATTCCTGCTGACACTGCGTTATTCAAAGACAACATGAATAAGTATGACTGTATTTACTATATGTATCATGATCAAGCCCTATGTGCCTTTAAAGCCTTATTTTTTGACACTGGAGTAAATCTCACACTTGGTTTACCAATTATAAGAACATCTGTAGATCATGGCACTGCAGAAGAATTGGTTGGTAAAAAAGATAAAATATCTATAAAAAGCTTTTTGAATGCACTAAATATTGCGCAAAAATTTTCACAAGAATGATTAAAGCCAAGAAAAAGTTTGGGCAAAACTTTCTGACCGATTATCAAATAATTAAATCCATTATTGATGAAATAAAATTTTCTGAAAAAAGTAAATACCTCGAGATAGGTCCTGGTATGGGAGCATTAACCATCGAGCTTCAACAAAAGACAAAAAATTTGGGTCTTATTGAAATTGATCCTGACATGATCAAAATTCTAAGAGCCAAATTAAATAAAAATACACAGCTTTTTGAAGGAGATGTTCTCAGCTTTGATGATGACTTCTTTGAGAGCTATAACGTAGTTTTAGGAAATCTTCCATATTACATCTCAACAGAAATAATTTTTAGATTTATTCCAATTAAAAATATAGATACTTTATATTTCATGGTGCAAAAAGAAGTAGCAGATAGGCTGGCTGCTAAAAAAGGTTCAAAAGATAACTCAGTGTTAACAAATCTTATCGGTTTTAATTTTAGAGCTGAAAAATGCTTTGATATAAATCCAGAATCTTTTAGTCCTGTTCCTAAAGTCACATCAAGCTTTATCAAATTGACAAGACACAATGACTATATCAATGATATTCCATATATTGACTTTAAAAGAATAATAAAGGAATCATTTAAATTTAAAAGAAAAAATCTCAAAAATAATTTAAAAGATATCTTAAAGCAAAGTGACTTTGAAAATCTCAAAATCTTACCTACTAATAGAGCAGAGGATTTGACAATTGAGGATTTTATTAAGATCACCAAATATGTGATCTCAAATGCATAGAAATAAGTCTTATTGATATAATGTTAAATTCTTTAATAAGGAAAAAGTATGAATATTATTCTTCTTGGTGCCCCTGGAGCAGGCAAAGGAACACAGGCTTCATTTTTAAACAATGAATATCAAATCCCACAAATTTCAACTGGTGATATGTTAAGAGCTGCAGTGTCTAACCAAACTGAACTTGGGATTGAGGCAAAAAATTACATGGATGAGGGTAAGCTTGTACCTGACTCTTTAATCATTAATCTTGTCAAAGAAAGAATAAGCCATGACGACTGTAAAAATGGATTCATGTTAGATGGTTTTCCGAGAACAATAAATCAAGCCAAAGCAATTGATGATGCAGAGATCCAAATCGATTATGTTGTATCTATATCCGTTCCTGACGAAGTTATTATTGAAAGACTCTCTGGAAGAAGAGTTCATCCTGCATCAGGAAGAACATACCATGTAAAATTTAATCCGCCTAAGAATGATAATAAGGATGATGTGACCAATGAAGATCTTATCATTCGAGATGATGATAAAAAAGAAACCATCATGACAAGGCTTAAAAATTATCATACAGCCACAAAACCTTTAGAAGATTTTTATAAAAACAAGCCTAGTCTAAAATTCATCGATATAGATGGGACTCGTGAAATAGAATCTATTAATCAATTTTTAAAAAATACAATTAAATAAAATGTTCGAAACATATAATTTTCATGAGATTGAAAAAGAATGCCAAGCGTCTTGGTTTGGCTCAAACAGGTTTGCTGCAAAAAAAGATACATCAAAAAAGAAATATTATGTCTTATCAATGTTCCCCTATCCCAGCGGTAAGTTGCATATGGGTCACGTAAGAAATTATACGATTGGTGATGTAATTTCTAGATTCAAAAGATTTCAGGGATTTAATGTTATGCAGCCTATGGGCTGGGATGCTTTTGGGCTTCCTGCTGAAAATGCTGCAATTCAAAATAAAACACTTCCTGACCAATGGACATATCAAAATATTGATGCGATGAAGCAGCAATTAAATTCACTAGGCTTTTCCTTGGACTGGAGTAGAGAAATTGCAACCTGCGATCCCAGCTATTACAAATGGGAACAATGGCTTTTTATAAAGCTATTTAAAAAAGGGTTGATCTATAAAAAGACCTCAAAAGTGAACTGGGATCCTATTGATCAAACTGTCTTGGCTAACGAACAAGTGATTGATGGTAAGGGATGGAGGTCTGGTGCGCTTATTGAACAAAAAGAAATTCCTCAATATTTTTTTAAAATAACTGACTTTGCAGATGAGCTGGATAAAGACATCAACAGACTTGATGATTGGCCTTCACAAGTGAAATTAATGCAGAAAAATTGGATCGGTAAAAGTTTTGGTTACAGAGTAGTTTTTCAACAAAAAGAATTTAATTCCATTGCTGTTTACACAACTCGTCTTGATACGATTCATGGAGTTACTTTTTTAGCCATTGCTATTGATCATCCAATATCAATTGAGTTATGCAAAACAAATAAAGATATCAATGAGTTTGTTAATGAAAATAAAAAAAGCGGGGTATCCACTGCGGAATTAGAAAAGGCTGAGAAAAAAGGTTTTTTTACTGGTTTGTACGCTACCAATCCAATTAATGGTAAATCTATCCCTATTTGGATAAGTAACTACGTTTTAATGGGGTACGGTGAAGGTGCGATCATGGCTGTACCCGCTCATGACGATAGAGATTTTGAGTTTGCTCAGAAATACTCTCTTGATGTCATTCAAGTCATCGAATCTGAAAAAGAATTATATACCGGTAAAGGCACGCTCATTAATTCAGAAGATTTTAATGGTCTGTCATCAGATGATGCCATTGATGAGATTGGCAAACAACTTTCAAGTAAAAAAATTGCAGAAAAACAAACCAAATATCGATTAAGGGATTGGGGTATATCAAGACAAAGATATTGGGGCTGCCCTATTCCAATCATTCATTGTAAAAAATGTGGCGAAGTTTGTGAAGATGAATCAAATCTTCCCATCACACTCCCAAAGAAAGAAAGATTTGATTTTGATAATCAATCTCTCAAAACTGAGATTAATTTTATAAATTGTATTTGTCCAGCATGTGGTAATGAAGCTCAAAGGGAGACAGATACCATGGACACATTCGTTGAATCATCATGGTACTTTGCCAGATATGCATGCCCAAATGAAGATAAATTAATGTTAAACGATGAGGCAAATTATTGGTTACCGGTTGATCAATACATAGGCGGTATTGAACATGCAATTCTTCATTTACTTTATTCTAGATTTTTTAGTAGGCTACTAAGAGATGAAGGATTAATTAATGTGTCTGAACCCTTTAAAAATTTACTGACCCAAGGGATGGTTCTAAAAGATGGTTCCAAAATGTCAAAATCAAAAGGAAATACTGTTGATCCAGGGAAGTTAATAGAGAAATATGGTGCGGATACAGCTCGATTATTTATCATGTTTGCCGCGCCAGCAGACCAAAGTCTTGAGTGGTCTGATAAAGGTATTGAGGGGTCGCATAGATTTTTAAAAAAGGTTTACGCTCAGATATTTAATTTTAAAAAAAACCAAAATGGTGTGAATACCTTTAATCAAGACGAATCAAACCTTGATATTGAATTTAAATATCAACTCAATAAAACTATTGAAAAAGTAACTGACGATATCGATCGAAGGAAAAGTTTTAATACAGCAATTGCCTCATTAATGGAATTCTTTAATTATTTAGGTACTCTCGATAAACAAAAATCGCCAAATGAACTTTACCTTGGATACAAAAATTTACTGATCATGTTATCGCCATTTGTTCCACATTTCAGCGAATATATTTTTGCACAACTTACTGAACAGAGTATTGATAAAGAATCATGGCCTGCAGTAAATAAAGACGCTCTTGTGCAATCAGCTCAAACAGTCGTAATCCAGGTGAATGGAAAAGTAAGAGATAATATTGAAGTTGATAATAATGCGCCTCAAGAAATCATTGAGGAAAAAGCTTTTGCAAGCGAAAAAGTGTTAAGATTTGTAGGAGAAAGATCTAAAGTGAAGAAGGTTATTTTTATTAAAAATAAAATACTTAATATTGTCATATGAGAAAAAATAATTTTTTAATTTTCTGTATATCATTGCTATTAGTATTAAATTCTTGTGGCTTTCAATTAAGAAAACCAATAGATTTGGACTATCAGTCTTATGCTCTCACAGGAGACTCTTCAGGTTTATCAAAACTTGTTCACAAACAGCTTTCTTTTAGCGATATCAAAGAAAATAAAGATGGTAATGCTGAACTTGTGATTGAAATTTTGAATAATAATTTTGCAAAGAGAATCTTATCACTGGCAGGCAATGGTCAAGTTGGAGAATTTGAACTTGTCCAAACTATTGAATATAGATTCAAAACAAATGGTCAATGGACAGAACCAAGAAGGTTAGAGGCTATCAGAGAATATACCTATGACCCCACCCTTTATAATGCTGCGGCTGCTGAAGAAAGCTACCTAAAGGACTCAATGATTGAGCAACTTTCCCGTTCCCTTGTCACTGAAATTAATAATCTAGGTAAATAAAATTGAAAGTTTTTGAACTCACATCCGATGTGATAAAAAAACATAATATTTTTTTCTTATACGAGCATGATTCGTGCATTTCTGATCATTCTATGCATAAGATAAAAATTAATTTTGAAATTAAAAGTCAATCTGTAGAAATCAATGAAGCATCTTTAGAGCAAGATCTTAATCAACATCTTTCATCAGATTTATTTGGCGAAAAATATCTGATAATAATAAATATCAAAAACGTAAAAAATATTCCAAAAATTAATGCGCTATTAAAAGAAAATAAAAGCGATAACATTTTCATTATCAAATACCCAAAAAAAGATATATTTAAATTTGATCAATTATCAGAATCATTATTTATTGATACAGAGATCAAAGAATTTGAAAAAAATAAATACCTTAGTTATTTAATCAAATCTTATGGGCTTAATTTAACTTTAGATGAGATAAACTCAATTGAAATTACTACTGCAAATAACTATTTAGCCTTACATAATATTTTAAAATTAAAAACTTTAACTTCAAAAAATCATATTGAGAACCATTCCACTTACGAGGGATTTGATATCATTGCTTCTATTTTCAATGATAAGCAAGAAATTTTTATTCATAAAATTGATAAATTTTTACAATCATTAAATGATCCAATTCAATTTAATAGTCTATTATTTTGGTTTTTTAAATCTGTTTATCGCCATAAAAATAATTCTAGTATTAATTTAAAGAATTTAAGATTATTTGGAAATCTTTCAAAATTTTGCCTCGTCGCCTCTTCAAAAATGAGTCTCAAACTTTTAGAAAATATTATTCAAAAAATTCACTTAGTTGATAAAATAAGTAAAGGTCAATATATTGATCTTGATGCAAAGTTAGAAATAAAAAAAATTTTACACATTAGTTTTTTAAAGTTACGTCATGGATAAATATATTAAAAATTTACTTGTTAATGCAAAAAAAGACTCAGCTTCAATAGCAAACGCCCCATCATCTTCAAAAAATGAATTTCTCTCATATCTTGAAAAACAATTAATTTCTAATAAAGATGAAATTATTAGTGAAAATAAAAAAGATTTAACTCTAGCTAAAAAAAATAAATTAGAGCCAGCTTTTATTGACCGGTTAATTATTAGTTATAAGGCAATCGACTCAATGTGTGAAGGTTTAAGAAATATTCATTCCTTAAATGACCCTATAGGAAATATTGAAAAAATCAGTGTACGGCCAAATGGGTTAAAAATAGGGAAAATGCGCGTCCCATTAGGAGTCATACTAATCATTTATGAATCCAGGCCTAATGTTACTATCGATGTAGCGGCCTTAGCCGTAAAATCAGGAAATTCTGTAATTTTAAGAGGCGGCTCTGAAGCTCTTCATTCAAATTTATTTTTAGGAAAGTTGATTCAAAAAGCTTTGCAATTAGCTAAACTACCTTCAAATGCAGTTCAAATAGTCAATAAAGCTGAACGGTCTTTAGTTACTGAATTGATCACAGCAAAAGACTATATTGATGTGATTATTCCTAGAGGCGGAAAAGGGTTGATCAAAAATATTAGCGACAATGCAAAAATACCAGTCATAAAACATCTTGATGGAAATTGTCATATTTATGTCGATGAATTTGCATCACTTAATCAAGCTTTAGAGATAGTTGAAAATTCGAAAACGCAAAGATATGGAACATGTAATACTCTTGAGTCCTTAGTTGTACATAAATCTATTGCCGATCAATTTTTAAAAAAAATTGCATCTAAATTTAAAAAACATAAAGTTGAAATGCGTGGCTGTAATGAGACATGTAAAATACTAACCAACATTACAAAAGCTACTGCAGATGATTTTTATGAGGAATATTTAGCCCCAGTCATATCCATTAAGATTGTAAATTCCCTAAAAGCAGGCATAGATTTTATTAACAAGCACTCATCCAAACATACTGAAGCAATAATCACAGAAAACTATACCCATGCACAAACTTTTTTAAAATTAATCGATTCGTCGAGTGTAATGATAAATGCCTCAACAAGATTTGCAGATGGATTCGAATATGGTTTAGGTGCTGAAGTCGGAATCTCAACAGATAAATTTCATGCCCGTGGACCTGTCGGCCTAGAGGGATTAACTTCAGAAAAATATGTCGTCTTTGGTGAAGGGCAAACTCGCACATAATGCAAAATTATGTCGCGCTGTTCGGCGGTGCTTTTGACCCCTTCCATAATGGTCATCAATACATTATTAATCAACTCAAATTATTAAATTTTAAAAAAATCATTCTTGTGCCAACTGGAGTTTCTGCATTCAATAAGAATTTAACTGAAGCTCAACATCGCATTAATATGATAAATATTGCAACTAAAGATGTTGAGATAAGTAAGTATGAAGTAGATCAATCAAGCCAAATCAATTTCACAATAGAAACCATTAAATTTTATCTGAAAACATACCCACAACTTGCTCTTGTAATTGGAGAAGACTGTTTTTACACCTTTGATCAGTGGAAAGATTGGAAGGAAATATTAGAGCTGGTCAAAATAATTGTAATTAAAAGAAAATCGGATATTGATGAATTTTTTCAAACAGCAAAAACAAAAAAAATTGATGTAGAAGATAATTTTAAAAAATTTCAATTTAGACAAAGTAATTGTGTTTATTATCATGATGGACAAGGATATGAGGCTTCATCTAGTGAAATAAAAAAATTAATTCAAAATCAACATATTGAAGATGCCAATAATTTAGTCTGTGATGATGTTCTAAATTACATCATTAAAAATAAATTATATATTTAAATATAAATTATCAGACCCGTATTTGTTTACCTCTAAACAACTTGATGTAATATTTTTTTTTAGATATTCAATATTTTTGTCAACCTCCTCCATCTCCGGATCAATTTGATTTCCAATCCACCCAACTATCCTAATATCACTTGATTGAAGCGCATGCTGAGTTAATAATGCATCATTTATACACCCAAGCTTTAACCCTATTATTAAAATTACTGGGATATCCAGATGTTTGATCAAGTCAAGATTAGTCCTTGATTGATCCACTGGGGATAATATGCCTCCAACACCCTCAATCAGAACACGGTCGTATTCATTTTCTAGAGCACTGATCCTTTGTTTAATAAAATTAAAGTCAATTTGCATCCCCTCTTCTTCTGCTCCAATATGAGGTGAGACTGCTTTTTTTAAAGAATAAAAATTAATTTTTTGATGATCATCAATTGAAGGTTGACAATCTAGAAGGGTCTGGACATCCTCATTTAATAAATGATCCTGACTAATTCCAGCAGAGATTGGTTTAATGCCAATGACTTTTTGTCTCAATAAAAGATTTTTGAGAATGATCGAGGTAATATAAGTTTTACCAACCCCTGTACCAGTGCCGGTTATAAAGACTTTTTTCATGATTTTGTAAACCTTATGACACTCTCTTCTTTGTTACGAATTTTCCAGGCATGGGCCATTATCACTTCATAACTGAGGATATTCTTATCATTTCTTTTAAATTGATCTAAATGATCAATCAGTTTCAATAAATAATTTTTACCCCTTAAACTTTTATGAGACTCATCAGACTTGGTCACGCCAATTTTTTTTAAATCACGTAATGCTGATAATGCACCATCATATTCATTTTGATACTCATCCCTTATTAAAACCGGATCATAAAAATTATTATTATTTAATATCTCAGCATACTCTTGGATAGTTAAAAAATTTTGAGTTAATGCATGTTCTTTAAAATACTGCAATTCAATTAATGTATTTTTTAGAAAAGAAGAAAATAGAAATAAGCCATCTATAGTTAATAAATTATTTATATTTTTAAATAGTGCATTAATATTCTCGGACCATTGAATCGAATTACTTGAAACGATTAGATCAAAAGTATTGTCATGGAATGGTAATAGATCCATATCAGCATTAATAAAATATCTTTTTTTTGATGAAAATAATTTTCTGAAACCTGAGCTTTTATTCATCGACACTCTTAACATGTCAATTGAAAAATCAAGCTCATATATTTCTGCGGCAGGAAATATTTTTGCTAAAAGAACAGCATTTCTTCCTGTTGCAGACCCAATATCCAAGATTCGCTTTGGATTGATTTTTATATAATGTAGTCTGTCGATTAACTCTTCAGCAATCATCGATTGCATTATTGCATCGCTGTCGTAATGGTCTGCTGCGCTATTAAAGTCTTTAATTTTTTTTAACTTATTCATGCATATATGTTATCAAGATAAGTGGCGCACTCCTCCGGATGAGATAAAAAAGGAATGTGTGAAGCTTTATCAATAAATAATATATTTTTTACATTCATATTATTTTTATGCATAAATACTTGTGATTCAATAGGTACAATTTTATCTTGTTCGCCAGCAATTAAATATAAATCACAATTAACATTATGCATTAATGTTAAAAAATTATTTTTTTTCATATGTGATAAATAAAATTTAAGAGAATTAATATCAACGCTTTTAGTTGAAACGTTATTCGTCAAAAAATTTAATGTTTCTTTACGTTTATCTTGACCTAGTAATTGAAGATTAAAAAAATTTAGCAAAGTTTTCTGATGATCTTTCATAATCAAATTTGCAAAATTATCGAAAATCTCTTCATTAAGTCCATACTCCCAATCATGCTTGTTAACGAAGATTGGAGTTGATGAGGTAAATATAATTTTTTTGACCTTATCTTTATTTAAACGATAAATTTCTATCGCTATGTGACCACCCAATGACCATCCAAATATATCAAAGAAATCAAAATTATGATCTTGGATTGCATCATTAATCTGCTTGATACATTCTTCCCAGTGATCATTTTCATCCATTTGAGGTAAATCAAAAAATAATAGTTGATATTTATTTTTATCAAGCTTCTCAAAAAATGGCATAAAAATATCTTTATTCATTGCCCATCCATGAATAAAGATTATTGGATATCCTGTACCTAATGTATCAATTAACATGCTTTAGTGATTTATTTAGAACATCGGCTAACTGCACAATATCACTTTTTGAATGCCTAGCAGATATGCTTACTCTTATTCTAGATTCTGATAGAGGCACCGTAGGCGAGCGAATCGCTGCAACATGAATATTACTTTTTATTAACTCTTTTTGAATGTGAATGACCATTTGATTATTTTTGATCAAGATAGGTTGTATTGGACCATAAACATTCACCAAATATTGCTTCTTGTTAATTAAATGGCGAAATAATTTAATATTTTCATTTAACTTTTTTCTTAATTTTTCACCATCTATTATTAATTCAATAGACTTGATAATTCCATCAGCAAGATATGGAGGTGAGGCAGTTGTATATATGTATTCTCTTGATTTTTGTTTGAGGTAGTCAATAATTTTTTTTGACGCACAAATTATTGCTCCAGAAAGCCCTGCTGATTTTCCAAAAGTTGTCAGGTGAATAATATTACTTTTATCGATGTCAGCTGGCATTTGGCTCTCAAGCAGTCCTAATCCTTTTGAACCATAAATTCCAAAACCATGCGCATCATCAATGTATAAGTATGTTTTATATTTTTTTGATAATGAATACAGTCTTGATAAATCTGCTATATCGCCATCCATACTAAAGATAGAGTCAGTTACGATAATTTTATGTTCTTTTTTTGATTTTTTTATCTTTTGTTCTAGAGCTTCATAATCAAGATGTGGGTAACGAATAACAGTTGATTGAGTTGATAATATTCCATCATAGATTGATGCATGACAAAGTTTATCTAGGAATATATCAAAATCACCGTTAATTATATTTTTAAAAAAGGATACATTCGCATTAAAACCACTGTGATAAAAAAGTGCATCCTCAAACTGAAGTAAATTTGCTATTTTTAACTCAAGATTTGTGTGACTTTGAAAGTGGCCTGAAATAAGATGAGATGCTCCTGCGCCATTACCAAATTCATCAATTGATTTTTTCATGGCCTTTGCAATAGTTTTATTATTCCTAAGCCCAAGATAATCATTGTCTGAAAAATTTAATAAGTCATAGTTTCTATCTTCTCTGATCCTTAATAAATTGTTTTCTTCAATTTCTTGAAGCTCACGTGATATTTTTTTCTCAAACATTTATTAATTAGTTTTGATTCCAAGCTTTCTTAGCAATTCCTGATCTTTTTCTGATGCTGGATTTTCTGTCGTTAGAAGCTCATCTCCATAGAAGATTGAATTGGCACCGGCAAAAAATGCTAAAGCTTGAGTAGATTCATTCATTTTTTCACGGCCTGCCGACAACCGCACATAGCTTTTAGGCATAATTATTCTGGCTACAGCGATTGTTCTAACAAAATCAAAATGATCTAGCTCTTTTTCTCCAAATAGTGGCGTTCCCTCCACCTGAGTTAATAAGTTGATTGGAACACTTTCAGGCTGAGGTGTGAGATTGGATAGTTGTGCTAACAAACCAGCTCTCTCATTAAGAGATTCGCCCATTCCGACAATTCCGCCACAACAGACATTAATCCCTTGATCACGAACATTCTTTAAGGTGTCCAGTCGATCTTCATAAGTTCTGGTGGTAATAATATCTCCATAAAATTCCGGAGAAGTGTCTAAGTTATGGTTATAGTAGTCCAGTCCAACGTCTTTTAACTGCCTTGCCTGATCTTCATCCAACATACCAAGTGTTGCGCATGACTCCATGCCTAATTTTTTTACTTCCGAAATCATTTCTTTAACGAGATCCAAATCTTTCTGTTTTGGACTTCGCCATGCCGCACCCATACAAAAACGAGTTGCACCCGAGGCCTTAGCATCTTTTGCCGCATTGATTACCTCATTAAGCCCTAAAATCTTTTCATTCTCAACCTCAGTGTCGTATCTTGCAGATTGGGGGCAGTATGCACAATCTTCTGAACATCCTCCAGTCTTAATTGACAGTAATGTACTCAATTGCACCTGATTAGGATTAAAATTTTCTCTATGAACCTGATGCGCTTGAAAAATTAGATCATTAAAGGGTTTTTCAAACAAAGATCTAATATATTCGATTGATATTGACTGGTCAGTTGATAAATTTTTATCAATCTTATTAAAATGAATGGGTTGGTCCATATTAATCCTTTTTTTTGTATTTTAAATATTATAATATCAGATGAAGTAAACTAAAAATTTAAATTAACTAACAATTGTATAAAAAATAATCAAATGTTTAATATTGTTCTATATGAGCCTGAAATACCTCCTAATACTGGGAATATTATTAGGCTTTGTTTTAATTCTAACTGCAAGTTACATCTAATAAAACCTCTTGGGTTTGAATTAAGTGAAAAAACTTTACGCAGAGCTGGACTTGATTACATTAAGGATGACTTATTTGTCACTTATGAAAACTATTCTGATTTTTTATCAAAAAATCAAAACATCAACATCTTTGGCATATCAACCAAAGGTAAAAATTACTATCACTCGGTGAGTTTTAAACCTGATGATTTTTTTATGTTTGGTCCGGAGACTAGGGGTTTGCCAGATCTTATAAGAAATCAACTCGAACCTAATCACCTGCTAAGAGTGCCAATGGCAAAGAATAGTCGAAGTATTAATTTAGCGAATACAGTATCTATTATCTTGTTCGAAGCCTGGAGGCAAAATAATTTCTCAGGTGGCCTTTAATTTTCTGTTGTTAGTGATCTGGATAGAAGATTTTTGACTGCATCTTTAGCAGATATCTCATTGGTTAAAACTCTATAAACTTCACAAGTAATGGGCATATCAATATTTGTATCCTTAATTCTCTTAACCAACTCAAAACATGCATTAACACCCTCAGCAACATGGCCAAGAGATGAAAGAATTGAATCTAAACTTTTACCTTCCGCTAACCGAATCCCAACTTCACGATTTCGAGAGTACTGGCCTGTACACGTAAGTAATAAATCACCAATACCAGCTAAACCAATAAATGTTTCCTCAGATGCATTCAATGTCTTCCCAAATCGGGTAATTTCAGCTATTCCTCTCGTTATTAAAGCTGCTCGCGCATTATTTCCAAAGCCCATACCATCTGATATTCCAGATGCAATTGCAATAATATTTTTTAAGGAACCTCCAACTGTCACGCCAGCAATATCATCACTGAGATAGACACGCATGCTGCCATGGTGAAAAATTTTTGCTACAGAATTTGATAAATCTGAGTTGGTAGTTGCAAGGGTAACTACTGTCGGAAGATCTCTTACCAACTCAGCAGCAAAACTCGGTCCAGACAAGACGCCGTAAGCAAGGTCTTTATTAATAAGATGATCATGAATTATTTCATGTGGAAAAAGACTGGAGTTGGCCTCCAGTCCTTTATTAGTCCATATAATTGGCTTAGCAGGATCGATAGATTGTATATTTTGAATTATCTCAGCAAAAGCTGATGTTGGTACTGATGAGATAACCACATCAGATGTTAATACTGCTTCATCCAATGACGCTGTTAATTCAAGATGATCAGGGAAAGTAAAATCTCCAAGATACTTTGGATTGGAGCGTGCTTTTTTCATTCCTGAAATATGGCCAGAGTCTCGTGCCCATAATTTTACTGGATATGCTTTTGCCGCCTGAATTGCTAAAGCAGTTCCCCATGCACCTGCACCAATAACAGAAACCTTCATTATTTAATACCCCACAAATCAGCGGCTTTAATATAACCCTCAATGTCCCCCACTTTTGAATATACTTGTATCCAATCGTCAATTTTTTTTGTATCTACAAGCTCGAGCGAAACGTTCTCATTCACCCTTGCTAAAATAGGACTTGAAGAGGAGGGTTCTAGATATATTGAATTATTATTCTTTAAATTTAAGACAGTTCTTTTAGATGACAAATCACTAGTTTTAATCCAATTGATTAATCCCTCATGATCCTTTACTTTTTTCCATTCTTTTAGGCTCACGACTACCTCAAGAGGATAACCTTTTGTAACAATGTATACTTTTTTTGTAGAACCTGATGGAGCCTCGTGAAGAAATGCTTGATCAGCATTAACTGACATAAAATCTGCATAAGCAAAAGAGCTTATGAAACAAAAAAACAAAAGTGGAAACCACTTTTGTTTTTTAATCATTCTTTTTTTGCTCTTGAGCTTGTTGTTGTTTTTGCTGGAGGTATAAATTTTCAAAGTTTATGGGGTTCAAGAGAACTGGCTGAAATCCTGATTTCGTTACCATGTCTGATACCGCTTCTCTAGCGTAAGGAAAGAGAATGTTTGGACATGTAATTGCAAGAACCATTTCTAGGCCCTCTTCTGGAATATTATTAATTTGAAAAATACCAGATTGAGTCACTTCAACAAGAAAAGCTACTTTATCATCTTGCTTAGAAGTAACCGTGACTTGCAATGAAACATCATAAAAACCATCCGCTAACGGTTTGGCTGTATTATTCAATTCAATACCAATTTTAGGCGCCTCACGATTCGTAAAAATCTCAGGCGCATTAGGCACTTCAACCGACGCATCTTTTAAATATAATTTTTCAATTGCAAATCCAGGCTGCTGAGCCTGAGATGGGTCAACACCTTTTGCATCACTTTTTTTTGTTTTAGTTACCTTCTTTTTTTTATCTTCAGCCATATTTATTCCAACTTAAATTTCTAAAGGGTGATTTTACACTTTTAAAAATGTAAAACATAGTCTTAAATAGTTGAATTAGAAATCACTTTATCCAATTCTCCCGATTGGTCAAATTTCCGTAAGTCATCAAATCCACCAATATGTTGATCATTAATAAAGATCTGAGGAACAGTTCTCCTCCCTGTTATTTCTATCATTTGCAATAGATCATCTTGAGATTTATCAATAAAAATTTTATTGATATTATTCAATCCTTTTTTATTGAGTAATTTCTCAGCATGAGTGCAGTAAGGACAAAAATTGCTCGTGTACATTATTACTTTCATATAATCTATATGGGTCTTTTTTTTAAAAATTCAATACTTTATTGAAAAACTAATCTTTCATTATATATAGTCGATTTTGCAAATGATATAATTCAAGACATGTCAAAAAAAACAATCACTTTATTAATTCTTGATGGCTTTGGTCACTCTTCAAGCAATGACTATAATGCCATTTCTCACGCAAAAACTCCAAATATTGATTATCTTAAATCGCATTATCCACACAGTCTTATAAATGCTTCAGAAAATCATGTGGGTTTACCAGAGGGTCAAATGGGAAATTCCGAGGTTGGGCACATTAATATTGGAGCTGGTCGTGTAGTCTATCAGGACATTCAAAAAATAAATAACTCATTAAAAAATAATGAGGTGCAAAATAATGAGGTACTCAAAAATAGTTTCGATCGGCTAAAGAAAAATCAAGGTAGATTACATTTTCTAGGTTTACTTTCTGATGGTGGCGTGCACAGCCATTATGATCACTTTGAATCTTTCCTTCAGATTGCAAAAGACAATGCTATTAAAAATACCTTCATTCATGCTTTCTTAGATGGACGGGATACTCCACCAAAAAGTGCCGCAAAATATCTTAATAAATTAGACGCATGGATATCATCCAACTGTTACGGCACCATTGGATCTATTACTGGCAGATTCTATGCTATGGATAGAGATAACAGATGGGATAGAGTTAAGTTAGCCTATGATATGCTCACAGAAGGAAAAACTGACCATGTTTATCAAAATAGCGTTGAAGCTCTAAATGCTTCTTATCAGAGAGGGGAAACTGATGAGTTTATCTTGCCTTCTTTAATAAATTCAGAAAGCATAATTAAAGAAAATGATATGGTGATCTTTCTTAATTTTCGGTCGGATCGCGGAAGAGAATTATCGCGTGCTTTTAAAGATAAAAGTTTTACAGAATTTGAAAGATCAACAAAATTAACCAATCTCAACTATATCACCATGACTTGCTATGACCAGTCATTTGAAGATATTCAAGTATTATTTCCCCCAGAAAAATTATCTAATACTTTAGGCTCGTTTTTAGCCGACAAGGGGTTAACTCAGCTTCGAATTGCTGAAACAGAAAAATATCCTCATGTAACATTCTTTTTTAACGGCGGGGAAGAAGCAAAATTTAATAATGAGGATCGGATACTCATTCCATCTCCTGATGTTAGAACTTATGATTTAAAACCTGAAATGAGCGTTTATGAGGTTTCTGAAAAGCTGATTGAATCTATTAATTCAAAAAAATATGATGTCATTATTTGTAATTTTGCCAATGGAGACATGGTAGGTCATACAGGCAATATGGAAGCAGCAAAAAAAGCTGTTGAAGCTATGGATAAATGTATTGGTGACATTATTGCAACTACAAAAAATATATCCGGCTCACTAATAATTACTGCTGATCATGGAAATGCTGAATTGATGCTTGACGTTGAAAATAACCAAGCCCACACACAACATACAACCAACCTTGTTCCATTCATTGTCATGGATGAGAAAGTATCAAAAATTTCCGATAATGGCAGCTTGTCGGATATTGCCCCAACTATACTTGCCATGATGGATTTAGAGGCCCCAAGAGAAATGACAGGAAAAAATTTAGTCACCTTTTAATGAAAATAATTGTTATTACTCTTTGTCTTCTGTTAAATTTTACATCTGCTTTCAGTGGTATGGACGAAAGTGCGAAAAACTTAGATAGTGTTAAGCAGCAAATCAAGGATATAGATAAAGAAATCAAGAAAAATAAGGATAAGAAGAAGAACATTGACAATGAGTTAAAACAACAAGATAAGAAAATAAGTAAAACGCGAAAAGAAATCCATAGCATCAATAAGAAATCAAAACAAAATCAAAAAAAATTAGAACAACTCAATCTAGATCAAAAAAAACTTGAGCAGGAAATCGAAAAAAAAATGGTTTATCTTTCAGCCTTTTTTTTAGACATTCATAAAAAGGGGGATTCTTCTTACTTAAAATCAATTATTGATGGAGACAATCCCAGCGAAATCTTGCGAGAACAAAAATTAAAGTCCTACTTTACTAATGCGCAATTTGAATTAATAACCCAATTACAAATAGACAAAAAAAAATTAATTGATACTAAAGAAATCATCAATAAAACCATAGCCAAGATTGACCGCCAAAAAAAGGATAAAAATAAAATAAAAAAACAGTTAGAGTCTGAGAAAAATCAAAAAAAACAGATGCTTGCAAGTGTCGCCAAAGAGATAAAAAACAAAGAACAAGCGAAAAAAAAATTAATTGATGATGAAAAAAAATTAAAATCAATTATTGATGAGTTAGTCAAAAAAGCAGCCAAAGAAGAAGAAAAAGAGGAAGAACTTAGAAAAAAAGAGTCAAGAAAGACAAAGTCAACCGAAAAAGTTGTTCCTTTTCAAGGTGGAAACTTTAGTAAGTTAAAAGGTAAGCTGAATCTTCCCCTGAAAGGGTCGATTAAATACAAATATGGAACAAAGCGAAAAGATACAGGCGTTGTATGGAAAGGGATTTTTATTACCGGCAAAGAAGGTCAAGATGTTAAATCAGTTGGTAATGGAAAAGTTGCTTATGCAGACTGGTTAAGAGGTTTTGGCAACCTCATCATCATTGACCATGGCCAGGGCTACATGAGTCTATATGGTTATAACGAATCCGTTTTGCTAAATGTTAATGACGAGGTCAAAGAAGGTGATGTGATTGCTACAGTTGGAAATACAGGAGGCCTTGGTATAAATGGTTTATATTTTGAACTCCGCAAAAATAGCAAACCATTTAATCCCCTGGCTTGGACAAAAAAATAGCGTTAGTCAGTCGCCGATAATATGAGTGGCGATAGATCGGTTGTGAGCTGACAATCGATGCTCATACAAGAAAATTCCTTGCCACTGACCAATTTGAAGTACATTGTTTTGTATAGGAATTGATAGGTGTGTCTGAGTCAATGCCGTTCTTATGTGTGCTGGCATATCATCAGCGCCTTCCATCGTATGAATAAAGTCCAATGAACCATCCGGTACTAATTTTGAAAAAAAGGTTTCCATGTCAACTAAAACATCTGGATCATAATTTTCATTAATTAAAAGACTAGCCGATGTATGTTTGATATAAGCAGTAAACAACCCATTGTCAATTGCAGAGTTTCCTACAATGCTCTTAATATCTGAGGTAATGTCATAAAATCCCCTTCCTCTTGAGGTTGTTATTTTAATATCTTCAAACTTTTGCATGATCTAATTTATTAAATAAAAAACTACCATTATTAAAATCAATTTCCAAAATATCTTTATCTAAAAATTTACCAGATAAAATTTCTGTTGAAAGTTTATTTTCAATTTCATTTTGAATAGCCCTTTTTAGCGGCCTTGCACCATAAATAGGATCAAAACCTGCCTTGCCAATTTCGGATATTGCTCTGTCTGTCACCTTTGCTTCTATTCCAATTTTTTTAAGCTTAAGCAATAAGTTTTCTAATTGGATTTTTGTTATATCACATAAATGCTTTTCACCTAGTCCATGAAATACGACAACATCATCTATTCTATTGATAAATTCAGGTTTGAAGTAATTTTTTACCTCCGCCATGACTGAAATCTTGATTATCTGATAATCGTCTTGAGTCATTTTCTGAATTAGGTCAGAGCCTAAATTAGAAGTCATAATGATTACCGTATTTTTAAAATCTACGGTCTTACCCTTACCATCCGTGAGTCTTCCCTCGTCTAAAACTTGAAGAAGTACATTAAAGACATCGGGATGAGCTTTTTCAATCTCATCAAGCAATATCACGCTATATGGCTTTCTTCTCACTGCTTCTGTTAGATAGCCACCCTCTTCATAACCAACATAACCAGGAGGGGCGCCGATAAGTCTGGCAACAGAATGTTTTTCCATAAATTCAGACATATCAATTCGAATTAAATGATCTTCACTGTCAAATAGAAAGCTAGCTAATGATTTTGAAAGCTCAGTCTTGCCAACACCAGTAGGTCCTAAAAATAAAAAAGATCCATACGGCTTTCCTTCATCACTCAAACCAGATCTTGATCGTCTAATAGCATTTGAAATTGATTTAACTGCCTCGTCTTGACCAACGACACGCTGATGCAAAACAGACTCCATATTAATTAATTTTTCTTTCTCACCTTGCATCATTTTTGCAACTGGAATGCCAGTTGCTCGTGAAACAACCTCAGCAATTTCATCAGCTCCAACTTCAGTCCGCAGCATTTTATTTTGTGACACTGGTGTTGTTACATCAGCTTTTTTTAATTGATCTTCAAGTTCAGGTATTTCGCCATACTGTATTTCAGACACCCTCTGCCAATTACCTTTCCTTTTTTCTTCTTCCATAGTAATTTTTAGAGATTCTAATTTCTCTTTTATATCTCTCACTCCAATTAGGGATGCTTTTTCAGACTTCCAAATTTCCTCTAAGTCCGCAAATTCTTTTTCAATTTTTTTAATTTCAGATTCAATGATCTCAAATCTTTCTTTTGAGGCAGCGTCTTTATCTTTCTTTACAGCCTCTCGTTCAATCTTAAGTTGAATCAGTCTTCTTTCTAATTTGTCGAGTTGTTCAGGTTTTGAATCAATTTCAATTTTTATTCTTGAAGCAGCCTCATCAATGAGATCAATTGCCTTATCCGGAAGAAATCGATCCGTGATATATCTATTGGATAATTCAGCGGCAGCTACAATTGCTGGGTCTGTAATCTCAACATTATGATGTAACTCATACTTTTCTTGTAATCCTCTTAAGATAGCAATGGTTGCTTCAACATCAGGCTCATCTACCAGAACTTTTTGAAAACGACGTTCTAATGCAGCGTCTTTTTCAACATACAATCTATATTCATTCAATGTAGTTGCTCCAACACAATGCAATTCACCTCTCGCTAGAGCAGGTTTAAGCATATTTCCGGCATCCATAGCGCCCTCAGTTTTGCCGGCTCCAACCATGGTATGGATTTCATCGATAAATAAGATAATATTTCCCTGGCTTGCATTAATTTCTTTTAACACAGCTTTGAGTCGTTCTTCAAAATCACCTCTATACTTTGCTCCCGCCAATAACGAGGCCATGTCTAGTGACAGCACCTGCTTATTCTTTAATGAATCAGGCACCTCCTGATTAACTATTCTTTGTGCAAGGCCTTCAATAATTGCTGTTTTACCGACTCCAGGCTCCCCGATTAAGACTGGGTTATTTTTACTTCGGCGTTGTAACACTTGAATTGTTCTTCTGATTTCGTCATCTCGACCAATGACTGGGTCTAACTTACCATCTCTTGCCAATTGGGTCAGATCAATCGTATATTTTTGCAAAGATTGACGATGACTTTCAGCATCTGGAGTTTTGATATTTTCCTCATTTCTTGCGCTCATAACAATCTCCTTTAATTTATTAAAATTTATTCCGTGGTCAATTAAGGTTTCTTTGAGACCACTTTTATCTGTCTCAAGACTTAAAAGAAATAAATCCGCTGAAATATAATCGTCTTTCAATTCAAAAGCTTTTTTTTCAACCCAATTAAAGAGTGAATTTAATTGTCTCGAAATAGCTGGTTCATTATCATTGGATTGCGATTGTGGAAAATTTGTAATTAACTGTTCAATTGCATCAAAGGCAGTATTTTTCATTCCTGACAAGCGGAGATAATCCTGAATATCATCATTATTCGAAGATAAAATCATTGCCTTTAAAACATGTGCTGGCTCAATCTGGGTATGATTAGCCAAATTTGCTAAGGATTGAGCCTCAGCAATTGCTTGTTGAAATTTAGTGGTTAATTTATCAAATCTCATCTTTCATTTTCCATATAAGAATTGTTCATATTTCTTATATGGTGATGAAATTAATTATTTCAAATTTTTAATTGACTAGAAAGAATATTCAACGGATGTGAAGATAGACCTTCCCATCCCAGGGACATTGACAGCATTAGCATATGTTAATCCCATGCCAGAGGTATTCATAGTTTTTCCCTGGCCCATATAAACGCCACCTAAAGGATGATCGTAATTTCGATCAAATACATTATAGATACCGAGATTTAGTTGTAGATTTTCTTTTTGGTAAGTAGATTTCAAGTCAACAAGTGCATAACCACTAGTTTCCATTTCCTGTCGGATATCATTGACGTTTTTCTTGTTATCCACCAGTTGAATATGGAGTCCGTTATTCCAATGATTAATTTTTTGGCTAAAGATCAATTTTAAATTAGTTGGCATCACATGATAGAGATCATCATTCGCATCGGTATTAATACCTTTGACATGACTTAATTTCGAGTCAAAATAAAAATCTCCAAGCTTAGAAATATTCCCTAAATATTGAGAAGCCTTCACATCAAATCCCCATAGTCGTGCATTTTGATTACCAAGGGTTAGAGTACGAAAACCATCACCCCTAGAAGTATAGGAAACGGCATCAATATAGTCATCGATGTAGGTTAAAAAAGGTTTAAAATTAACATTCCATAATTGTTTATCAGCATCATGGAATACAGCGGCATAAGCAAAGGTATGGGCAGTCTCCTGATCCAAATTCACATCGCCCACATACCCATTACCATCTCCAAACCAATTCGCCATGGAAGCCGCCATCGCATTATTAGACCATAGGTACCTTTCTTGTAAGGTTGGTGATCTATTCTTCATGGAATAACCAAACTCATGTGTTTGGTTGAGATTGGGTGAGTACGCCGCAGATAGAGATAAATCCAGATGATGGTCATCTTTTTTATGATTTAAAGCATTAAAGCTATTAGCATCTGCTAGATAGCCCATGTTGTTGTATCCTTGAACATCACTGGTATCCATCTCTACCCGGGTAAGTCTAACCCCTGTTTGGGTAAACCACTCTTTGGACCATTGGCGGTCTAATTCTGTAAAGATACTATATCTATCTCTCTTCCCGTCATTGATATTTTTCATGACGTTTGGAGACATCATGCCTCCCGTTGGATCCCAGCTATCATCCACCTCATAAAACTGAGTTTCCAATCCAGATCGAAGTGTATTTTTATCATTCAGATAAATATCTGCCGTTGCATTGAATCCCGAGGTATACCCGTGGTGGGTCATGGACATTCCTGGGGTGCCAGAATAATTAAAGTTTTTATTTTTTCCAAAATTCATCTTGGTTTCCACTTTATGGTGATAGGCCTGAAGTTCAAGCTTTCCCCAAGAAAAAGAGATCGTATCTTTAAGTTGAATCTTATGGCTGTGTTGACCCACCACATCCATCCTCTGGTTCATAAAACCTTGGTATGGAATCGATTGATAATCAAATTTAATTTCAAGTAAATGATTATTTATTTGATAACCATAACTTAGCTGATGATTCTCCATTCGATAACCACTAGAGGCAATTTCATCATCTCTAATTCCACTTTTATCTGATGTGCCTCCGTAATTGGTTCCTTTAAAATCATTTGCACTGGAATAATTATTCGACTGGGAATAACTTCCAGAATATTTCAAGTATGCATTACTAGACGCCACAGATGATTTGAAATAAACCCCTTGTTCGTCATTATTGCTTTTATAAAAACTTTTAAGCTTTGTCGAATAAATTAACTGATCATCTTGGCTGAAGGTAGGATTTTTCGTTTTTATTTTTATACTTCCGGCAATACTATCACCCCCTACACTAACAGGTGTGATCCCGGCAAATACTTTGATGTAATCGACGTCATTGATATCGATAAAGGATAGATCAGTGTCGGTGTGAGATGTACATGCAGAATTTAGATCCACGCCATCCACACTGATTCTAATTCTGTCATCATTTAATCCATGCATATATGGAATTGAAGATACTGATCCATTCGTAGCATTATCAATCCCAGTGAAATACTCTAGAAGTGACGAGGTATCCTGCTTGAATTGCTGATTAATTTTCGATAAGCTCACGCTCTCACCGGATGTTATCTCGCCCGGAGTTACAACATCCGTGATGACATAGATCTCTCTTAAAGATAAACCCTCTTCCGCCTTGACGACATTGCTAAATAAAAAAGGAATAACTAGGATTAAAAATAGTATTTTTTGCATAATATGAATATAAATAATCGCAATATTATAGCTACAATTTTCAATATTAAAAAAAGGAATTTTTCCTTTTTTTAATGTCATTTAATTTTCTTTTAATAAACCCAAGAAATATATGATTGCTCCAATTGTAATTACCGAATCTGCCACATTAAATGCTGGCCAGTAATAATTATTTATATGCACATAGATAAAATCTGTCACATGTCCATTTGAAAGTCTATCAATTAAATTTCCAATAGCACCGCTAATAATCAACATAATCGATATCGACCCGTATGGGCTAGATGTGTTTTGTCTATATAAATAAATTAAGTAGGTTAAGATCGCTAGAGTCAAAAAAATAAAAAAATTATTTTGCCAACCAGATGCACTATCTAAAAAGCTAAATGCAGCGCCTGTGTTTTGGAAGTGAACAATTTTAAAAAAATTATTAATTTCCACATATTCAGTAAACGGGATATTTTTTTCAACCCAATTCTTAGAAAGCTGATCGATAACTATGATGCATAAGCCGATAAGAAACTTATGCATACTTTCTTTTTTCTCCATCGCCGAAAAGATTTGAAACACAACGCTCACAGATTGAGGGATGCTCTTGATGAGTTCCTACAGAGGATTCATAATGCCAACATCTGTCACATTTATCATATGCAATTTTTTTAACATTAACAGCGAGTCCATTTTGCTCTTCAATCAATCTCACATTTGACACAATCAAAATATAATGAAGCTCTGATTCATAAGGTTTAAGAATTTTGAAAGTTTCTGGCTCACATGCTAATTCAATATCACATTCCAATGCTGAGCCGACTAATCCTTTTTCCCTTTCAGCTTCAATACTCTTATTCACAATCGGTCTAATTTTTTCAATCTCTTGCAAAAACTGAAGTTCTGCTTGATGTAATGAGGTTGATGTAAATTCATACCATGATTCTTTGAAAATATTTTGATCATTAGTAATGGTCTGCCACAATTCCTCAGCAGTAAAACTTAAAATTGGAGCGATCATTCGTGTTAATGCATGAGTGATGTGATATAAGGCAGTTTGTGCCGAACGTCGCTCTGGAGATTTCTCGGACATAGTATAGAGTCGGTCTTTAATAATATCTAAATAAAATCCTCCCATGTCCTCAGAACAAAAGCTGACTAATTTTTTTGTTAGATGATGAAAGTCATAACTTTCATACAACTGAGCTATTTCTTTTTGTAGTTCTTGAGTTTTAAGGAGGGCGTATTTATCTAATAATAATAGATTGGATTCTTCAACCATCATGGAAGATGTATCAAAGTCAGAAATATTTGCACATAAAAATCTTAATGTATTTCTTAGCCTTCGATAACCGTCAGCAGACCTCTTAATAATCTCATCGGAAATATTTAACTCACCTGAAAAATCAGTCATTGCCACCCAAAATCTTAGAATATCTGCGCCATACTGATCCATTATCTTTTGTGGTGAAATTACATTCCCTTTAGACTTACTCATTTTTTTTCCATGACCATCCACCACAAAACCATGAGTTAGCAAGGCTTTGTATGGCGCCTGCCCAGAGATGGCTGAGGCTGTTAGTAAGCTAGACTGGAACCAGCCGCGATGTTGATCCGAACCTTCAAGATAGAGATCAGCAGGATAATCTAAATTATCATTCGTTTTTAGCACTGATTCATGAGTAGTTCCGGAGTCGAACCACACATCTAAAGTGTCCGTGACTTTCTTGTAATATTTTGCATCATCCCCAAGCCATTCATTAATATCCAAATCAAACCATGCATCAATTCCCTGATTTTCGATCAGTAAGGCAATTTTTTCGAAATACTCAACGGTCTTAGGATGCGGCTCATCCGTTTCTTTATGAGTAAAAAGTGTGATGGGTACTCCCCAATTTCTTTGTCGAGAGATACACCAGTCCGGTCTATTTTTCATCATTCCCTCTAGCCGTGCTTTTCCCCATGATGGAATAAATTGTGTTTTTTCAACCTCTTCTTTAGCTATATCTCTTAAAGTCTTTTGGCCTGGAGAAAGATTCATGCCAATAAACCACTGCTGTGTGGCTCTAAAAATGATTGGCGTTTTATGTCTCCAGCAATGCGGGTAACTATGTTCAAATGATTTTTTAAAAATAAGCGCATCGTTCTTTATTAACAGGTCGATAATTTCAGAGTTAGCTTTCCAGATATTTTTTCCAGCAAAAAACTCCACATTACTCTTAAAACTACCCTCTTCGTTAACTGGATTTTCTACAGGAAGGTTGTACTTCATCCCAACAATGTAGTCATCCAAACCATGGGCTGGGGCGGTATGTACTAACCCGGTTCCATCTTCAGTGGTCACATGTTCCCCCAATATGATTGGGACGTTTTTTTCCGAATAAAAAGGATGATTGAACAAGAAATTTTCAAGCTCCTGGCCAACAATAGAATGTATTTTATTAATTTTCTGACCCGTTCTTGCCTCAAATTTATCAACAAGCTCATCAGCAATAATTAACAATTTCTCCTCTATTTCGACCAGAACATAATATAGTTTTGGGTTAACTGAAATTGCCTCATTAGCTGGAAGCGTCCATGGTGTGGTTGTCCATATAACAGCGTAAATAGCTTTTTCCGTCTTTGATGATTTAAATAATTGATGCAAACCTTTTTGATCAACCCCTTTAAAAGCCACATCAATCGATGTTGAAGTTTTGTTTTCATAATCAACTTCAGCTTCAGCAAGCGCAGATCCACAATCAAGACACCAATGTACTGGCTTGTTACCCTGATACAGCATATTATTCTGATAAATTTTGCCTAGCGATCGAACAATATCCGCTTCTGTTTTTTTATTTAATGTAAGGTATGGGTTATCCCAGTCTCCTAAGACGCCCAGCCTAACAAAATCCTTTTTTTGGTTAGTCACTTGTAGATTTGCATATTCCCTGCACAATTGTCGAAATTTTTTCGAATCAAGGTTTTTGCCATGCTCTTTTTCAATAGCTAACTCAATTGGCAAGCCATGACAATCCCAACCAGGAATATAGGGAGCGTCATAACCTGACAATCCCTTAGATTTAATAATGATATCTTTTAATACTTTATTGACCGCATGACCGATATGAATATTTCCATTGGCGTAAGGTGGGCCATCATGGAGAATAAATTTAGGTTTTCCTTTTTTCACATCCCTAATTTGTTGATAATATTTTTCTTCCACCCATGAAGATACCCAATCAGGCTCTCGCTGAGCCAAATTACCTCTCATAGGAAATTCTGTATCCGGTAAATTTAGACTATATTTTTTATTATCATTACTCATAGATTGAAAAAGTCTTTAACATGATTAACATCAGAAGCTATTTGGGAAGATAATTCATTTGAAGAGGAAAATCTTTTTTCATCACGAATTTTTTTAAAAAAAGTAACATGCACATGTTTTCCATAGATATTCTTATCAAAGTCAAATAGATGAACTTCTAAAACTAAATTTTTTACGCCACCAAAAGTTGGCTTTAAACCTAAATTGGCAACCCCAAAAAAAGAATCTAATTTTACAGCAAACACTCCGGACAATGGTGGGCTTTTATGAAACATATGAATATTTGCCGTTGGGTAACCTAACAGCCTGGCTTTTTTTTCTCCATGAATGACTCTTCCTGATATAACGTAAGGCCTACCTAGTAAGGATTCAACGTGTTCGAAATCTGCATCTTGTAATGCATTTCGAACTCTAGAGCTGGAAATTCTTTCATTATTGATAAAAATTGTTCCTGGTTGAGTTACTTGAATACCAGAATGTTTTAATTCAATTATTCCAAATTGTCTTTTCTTGCCAAAACGAAAGTCGTCGCCAACAACTAATCCTTCTACCAACAATTTTGTTTGTAAAATTTCAATAAAATCATTTCCTACAAGATTTGCAAAATTATCATCAAACCTAATCACATATACTCTATCAAGTTTATGTGAGAGAAAAAATTCTAACTTCTCCCTTAAGCTTATAACTCTTTTTGGTGCAGCCTTGGGCTGAAAATATTCTTTAGGATGTGGTTCAAATGTAATGATTGCAGACTCTAAATGTTTTGCTCTAGATTCAGAAATGACATGATTTATCAGAGATTGATGACCTAAGTGAATGCCATCATAATTTCCAATCGTAGCAATACATGGATTACTTGCTTGAGCAAAATGGCGAAAGATTCTCATATATTATTATTTCTTAAGTTTTTTAATTTAACGCCTTGAAGAAAAAGTAAGCCCAGAAAAACAACTGCTCCCAGAGCAACTAACGCTAATAGCAAAATCAACCTACTAAAAAAATTAATAGTTATCCAATACTGAAAATCTGGGTTGATGAGGTATAAAATTACTCCCATCATAGATGCAGATAAAATAACCTTCATTAGAAAAATAAATGTTGTAGACTCAATTTTAAAGTCATTCATTTTTTTTATCGCTAAAAACAACATGGCTGCATTAAATGTTGCTCCGATACTAATCGCCAGAGCTAGACCAACATGCTCAAAGTAAGGAATTAAGATTAAATTCATTGCTTGAGTAACGAATAAAGTGATGATTCCGATTCTGACTGGGGTTTTAATATTTTTTTGAGAATAAAAAATTGGAGCAAACACCTTAATCATGATTAACCCAATTAATCCAAAACTATATGCAAATAATGCTTTATGCGTCATAACTAAATCAAGCTCACTGAATTTACCATAATAAAATAGGGTTGTGATTAAAGGGAGGGATAAAACTGCAATACCAATTGCTGCAGGTATTGACACCAAGAGCCCTATTCTTGTGCTCCAGTTCATGAGTTTGTTGAATTCTTCATAATTTTTACTGGAAAATGATGCGGATAATGCTGGTAAAAAAACTGTGCTTAATGCTACCCCCAAAACACCAGCAGGGAATTCCATTAGCCGATCTGCAAAGTACAGCCAAGATACACTCCCTTGTTGAAGAAAAGAAGCAAAAATAGTATTAATTAATAATGAAATCTGAGTAATAGACACACCGATAATTGCTGGACCCATCAATTTAAGAACTTTCCACACACCGTCATCTTTTAAATTAAAATCTAACTGAGGAGACCAGCCTAGTTTTAATATAAAAGGATATTGAAATAAAAGCTGGATCACTCCCCCAAAAAATACAGCCCATGCGAGAACAGTGATGGGCTCATCAAAAAAGTCATTAAAAAATAATGCTGCAAAAATAAAACTTAAATTTAGAAATACTGGAGAAAATGCTGGGGCTGCAAACTTACCAAAAGTATTTAATACTCCTCCAAACATTGCAACAATCGATATGAGAAAAATATATGGAAAAGTAATTTTTAAAAGGTCAGAAGCCAAATTAAATTGGTAAGAACCGTATTCAAATCCTGGTGCACTTATATAAATCAACCAAGGTGATGCAAAGATTCCTATAAGAGTAATAATTAATAAAATGACACTCAAAAGAGTCACGACCTTGTTTAAAAATACATTGAATTCTTTTTTGGACTTATTTTTATAATCAGAAAGGGTTGGAATAAATGCTTGAGTAAAAGCACCTTCAGCAGTGATTCGTCGTAACATATTCGGTAATTTAAAAGCTACAAAAAAGGCATCAGTTGCAATGCTGACTCCAAAAGCTCGTGCAATTACCATATCTCTTAAAAAACCTAAAATTCTAGAGATAATGGTTAGGCTACTGAAACTTATTAAATTGTTTACGATTTTTGTTTTCATCTATTATTATTATCGCAGATGACGGTATTTAAATGATTTAAAACTTGAAAAAAAACGATGTTTTCGCTAGAATAGCCAATCTTACAAATTTTGAGTAATTATATATGGCAAATACTGCACAAGCACGAAAAAGAGCTAGACAAAATGATAAGCAACGCGCTCATAATGCGAGCCTAAAATCAGCCTTTCGAACAGCAATTAAAAAAGTAATCAAGGCAATTTCCTCCGGCGATAAAAAAGTTGCCAAGGAGACTTTTGATTCTAACGTGGCAATTATTGATCGTATTGCTGATAAAAAAATTGTGCACAAAAATAAAGCTGCACGTCATAAAAGTAGACTGAACTCAGCTATTAAAGCTCTTTAAAATAACCAAGTTATATTCAAAAAAAGGCGCATAAGGCGCCTTTTTTTATAAACTTTTCTTTATCTTTTGGAGCTTATCTATTTCATCTTTATTAATAGTGTCTTTACTTAAGTAAGTAAGATGTCCCATTTTTCTTCCAACCCTTGGCTCTTCTTTGCCATACAAATGAAGATTGAAATTATTTTCATTTAATATTTTAGTCCATTCAGGTTCATGAGATCTGGGTAATTCCCATGAGTCTCCTAATAAATTTATCATAAATGCATTCGAGTGATTCATTGGATTCCCAATAGGCATTTCAGTAAGGGTCCGGACCTGCTGATCAAACTGAGATGTGTAGCAGGCATCAATAGTGTAATGACCAGAGTTATGAGGTCGAGGCGCTATCTCATTAACAAATATCTCTTTACCTGAGATAAAAAATTCAACCGCCATGACTCCAACATAATTCAACTTCAAGGCAACCATTTTTGCTAAGTCGGTAACATTTTTTTCAGTGAGTTGATCAATATTGGCAGGTGCAAGAGTGCTATCCAGAATACCATTGACATGGACATTCTCAGCTACTGGATGGCATTTAATTAGTCCAGCCGCAGACCTTGCTAAGACAACAGATACTTCCTTTTCCAGATTAACTCGCTTTTCAAGAATGCATGGTTTCTGCTGAAATTCATTAAAAGCCTGCATTAAAGTTGTCTTGCAGTTGATGGATTTTTGCCCTTTGCCATCGTAACCAAATTCAGCAATTTTTAGGATTCCTGGAAATAAATCCTCTGGAACATTGGCAATATCTTGTTGATCATTAATGATGTGAAACCTTCCAACAGGTATAGCATTTTCTCTTAAAAATGTTTTTTCTCTAATTCTATTCTGCACCACTCTTACTGATTCACCATCAGGATAAACTTGAATTTTTTGTTTTAGGTAATTTAATGAATCTGCAGGGATATTTTCAAACTCTGTAGTTGCTGCCTTGCATGAGTTAATAATTTGATCAAGTGCATTCCTGTCATCATAGGCACTACATAAATGTACATCAGCAATTCTTCCAGCAGGGCTTTGTGGGTCTGGATCTAAAACAGTAACTTTATAACCCATTTTATGGGCTGACATTACAAAATATCTCCCTAATTGACCGCCACCAAGCATGGCTAACATTTTTTTTGGATAGATTATCAAATTAGACTTCCTAATCAAGCTTCATAGCTTTTACTTTTTCTTCTTGCTCAATTCTAAACTTTTTTAGTTTTTCCAGTAAATCATTATCCTCTTGTGCAAAAATTGAAATAGCAAATAATGCAGCATTTGTTGCTCCAGCCTCGCCAATCGCAAAAGTGGCTACAGGGATCCCTTTAGGCATTTGAACAATCGAATATAGAGAGTCTTGTCCATTCAGATATTTAGTTGGAATGGGGACACCCAAAACTGGAACTCTTGACTTCGACGCAACCATCCCAGGTAAATGGGCTGCACCTCCAGCACCGGCAATAATTAAACTGATGCCATTATCATTTGATGATTCCGCAAAATCGAACATAAGATCTGGGGTTCGATGTGCTGAAACAACTTTTGCTTCATATGGAATTTTAAATTGATCAAGCACATCAGCGGCATTTTTCATTACCGGCCAATCACTGTTCGATCCCATTATAATTGCAATTTTTTTCTGTTTCATAATTTTTCCAATACTAAATAATAACCAAGTTATTGCGGTGAATTAAATTTTCCTCAATCATATTTTCAAGTGATTGATTTTTACGATCTGTCTGTTGTCCTATAATTTTTTCAACATCTATACTTGAAAAATTTGACAAACCTCTTGCTACCTCGACACCATCTTTATTCATGCATGACAACAGATCTCCTCTTTGGAAATTTCCAGAGAAACTTTTTACTCCAATTGGTAATAGGCTTTTTTTATTTTCTATCAAAGCCTTAATTGCTCCATCATCAAGAAATAATTGACCAATTGGTTTGCTATTATCAATCATCCAAGTTTGTTTAGCGTTATTCTTTTTTTGAATTGGAGAAATAATTGTTACTTTCAGGTTATTGTCAAAAAAATCTTTGAAGAAATTCTTTATCATCCCCTTTCCTATGATCGTTGATGCTCCTCCTCGAGCTGCCGTTTTTGCAGCATAAATTTTTGATCTAATTCCTCCAGAGCCAATGCCTGAGCTTGATGATGTATTTTGAGAAATATCTGTTAATAATGGATCGTCTGACTGAATCTTCTCGATGAGTTTTGCATCTAGATGCTTTGAAGGATCTTTATCAAATAGACCATCTTGGTCAGTAAAGATGGTTAGTAAATCAGCTTGAATAAGATTGGCTACCCTTGAGGCAAGCATATCATTATCCCCAAATTGAATTTCATCATATGCGACCGTATCATTTTCATTGACAATTGGAACCACTCCACATTTTAATAACTCATCCAGTGCATTTTTTGCATTTAAATAGCGTTCTCTTGACACTAAATCATCATTGGTTAAGAGCACTTGACCAATTTGAATATCTTTATTGTTTTTATGAAAAAACTTTTTATAAGCCTGCATTAACTCAATTTGTCCAATGGCTGCTAAAGACTGAAGCTGAGCTAATTTAGTTGGCCTGTTTTGTTTTCCGCTTACATGCAGACCTAAAGAAATTGCTCCACTTGATACCAGAACAACCTTAACACCATGCTTTTTTAACCAATCAATTTCATTAACTAGAATATTAATATTTGATTGATTAAGGCCGTTCTTGATCGATGAAATTGAGCTTGAGCCAATTTTTATAACTATTTTTTTTATTTTATTGATCTTCATTTTCTAAAAAGTATGCAATTTCTTTTATCAACTCCTGACAACCTTGTCCAGTTAGAGATGAAATAACAAAGATTTTATCATCCCACCCTATTTTTTCTTTAATTAGTTTCTTCAGCCCATCTGCATCGTAATTAAGATCAATTTTATTCAACACAATCCATCGAGGCTTATTAAACAATGTTTCCTCATATTTTTTTAGCTCACTGATAATCGTTTGTGCATCATCTATTGGGTCTGACCCTTTTATGCTAGAAAGTCCATCAAGCAAGTGAAGTAATAATCTGGTCCTAGTTAAATGTTTTAAGAACTTATCCCCCAAACCTACCCCATCAGAGGCCCCCTCAATTAATCCAGGAACGTCTGCAATGACAAAGCTTTTATCAACATCATATTTAACAACACCCAAATTAGGCTGCAAAGTTGTAAAAGGATAATCTGCAACTTTCGGGGTAGCTGCCGAAACTTTTCGAATAAAAGAAGATTTGCCTGCATTTGGTAAACCTACCAGACCAATGTCAGCAATCAGTTTTAATTCTAGAAATAATTCAAATTCCTCACCTGGCTCACCATGCGTAAACTGCCTGGGGGCTCTATTAATACTTGATTTAAAATGTATGTTGCCGAGACCGCCCTTACCTCCTTTGGCGACTAAAATTTTTTGACCATGATGTGTCAAATCACCAAAAATATTTTCAGAGAAACTGTCTTTGATGACAGTTCCAACAGGAACTTTAAGAATAAGATCGTCTCCTCCTGCTCCATACTGATCAGAACTCCTGCCGTTTTCTCCTCTTTGAGCGCGATGTTCCTTCTTAAATCTAAAATCAATAAGGGTATTTAAGTTTTCATCAGCTTGAAAAAATACGGATCCACCCCTACCGCCATCGCCTCCACTAGGTCCTCCCATAGGCTCAAACTTTTCTCTTCTGAACGAAGCAATACCATTGCCTCCATCACCAGCAAACACTTTTATTAAAACTTCGTCTATAAATTTCATTGGTTACACCAAATAAAAAAGCCCTATCAGGTGATAGGGCTCAAATCAAAGGTTTTATTCAGATCAATTAGTAACAATACTAACTAATTTTCTTTTCAAATGCCCTTTAACACTAAAACTTACCTTACCATCCGCTTTTGCAAATAAGGTATGGTCTTTACCCATACCAACATTTTCACCAGGATGCATTTTCGTCCCACGCTGTCTCAAGATTATGCCACCAGCTTTTACAAACTGGTCGCCAAAAACCTTAAGTCCTAAACGTTTCGCGTTTGAGTCTCTTCCGTTTCTTGAGCTTCCGCCCGCTTTCTTATGTGCCATATTATTTCCTAAATATTATTTTGCGTTAATTTTAGTTACTTTAAGCTCAGTAAAAGTTTGTCTATGTCCTTGAGTTTTTTTGTAATGCTTACGTCTTTTCATTTTAAAAATCATAACTTTATCGTGTTTACCATGAGCAACGACAGATACATCAACATTTGCACCTTTAACTATTGGGGCACCAATTGTAGTTTTCTCACCGTCAACCAATGCTAGAACATTGTCTAATTTTAGACTATCGCCTTCTTTAGCAGTAAGTTTTTCTACCCTTAAAATATCACCTTCGGATACTTTATACTGTTTTCCACCAGTTTTGATTACAGCTTGCATTATAATTCCTATTATCTAAACAATTTGTTTGTTTCTAAAGATCGCACATTATATGAAAAAACTTGAATTTAATCAACTAAATAATCATATTCAGCATAGTATAATTACTATCAACAAATAGACAATACAATGCTAAAAATGCAAATTAATTAAAGTGAAAACTCTATCTAAAAAAAATGTAACACTAGATGACAGCATGGAAGATCATTTACGAAAAGTAAATAATGTCATCAGGTCATCATTAGACTCAGAAGTCCCTTTAATCAATCAAGTCGGTAAGCATATTATCGATGGCGGTGGGAAAAAAATGAGGCCACAATGTTTGCTGAATTTAGCAGGTCTTGCTGGTGGTATAAAAGATATACATTATCAATTAGCTGCAATTGTAGAATTTATTCACACAGCAACTCTTCTTCATGATGACGTTGTGGATGGCTCAGATACGAGAAGAAGTTCTCCAACCGCCAATATAAAATTTGGAAATTCAGCCAGCATACTGGTTGGTGATTTTATTTATTCAAGGTCATTTCAGATGATGGTGGAGCTAGATAATATTGAGATTATGGATATTCTTGCATACACCACGAACAAAATTGCAGAAGGTGAAGTTCTTCAACTCATCAATAAAAATAATTTTGATATTTCTCAAGAAGATTATTTTAAGGTTATACAAGCAAAAACAGGGGTTCTTTTTGAAGCATGCGGAAAATTAGCCTCTATTAGCAATGAATGTTCTTTTAATCAAAAAAATTCACTCTCCACGATTGGTGAAATTTTTGGTCAAATATATCAATTAATAGATGATATGCTTGATTATTCTGGTGATGCCGCAAAAATTGGGAAAAATTTAGGTGATGATCTAAAAGATGGGAAAATGACACTCCCTCTTATATTTGCTGCTGAAAAAGCAAATATAAATGATCGGGAAATTATCAAAAATTCTATTAATCATGGCGATTTAAGCCAATTAACCAAAATCATATCCATTATTAATAAAACAAATGCAATTGAATCCGTCAAAGAAATTATTATTACTAAATATGCTGAGCTTGACCATAAAATATCGAATTTTAATGATAGCGCGTATAAAGATCAGATAATGAAATTCATTTCAAAATCTATTCACAGGGACTTCTAAAAAACCAGATCAATAGATATGTTAGGTAGAAAGATTTTAATATATGGCTCAATTGGCTCTGGAAAAACAACCTTTTCGAGACAATTTTTCAATAATCTTCCACTAATAGAGTTAGATGAAATTAATCGAGAATTAATTGAGCCTGGAAATTTGGGATATATCCAACTAAAAAAAAATCTTAGCTCAGAATATTTTCAAATTGATGGTCAAATAAATAAAAAAAAATTAAAAATTAATTTATTTAATGACAAGATATTTAGAGAAGAAATTGAAAATCTCTTACACCCTTTAATATTTGACGAGCTTCAAAATTTTATTGAAAAAAAAGATTCGTATGTTGTCATCTCACCACTTGTTAAAATGCTAAGAAAAAAAATAAAATTTGACCTAAAAATAAAAGTTATCTGCAATATCAATGATCAAATAAAAAGAGTAAAATCAAGGGATGGTTTAGGAAAAAATATAATTAAAAAAATTATTGCTTACCAAGAGAATAATTATGAATTAATTCAACCAGATTTCATTTTTGACTCTTCAGCAGATCTGGAAGAACAAATTATCCAACTAAAGAGTATTTTATGATTAATGTTGAGTTCCCAATAAATGAAAAATATAGAAAATATTTAAAAATAGAATATTTATTTAATCAATACCATTTTTTTATTAAGCAAAAACATTCTGACCATATCTCAAATATTCTTTTTCAACTTTTATTTAAACTTAATGTAAATGCTGCTAGGGCTGACATCAAAGTAGAATTAATTAATGATCTTCAAAGAATCATCACCAAATATAATGTTCACGCTGACGAAGCATTAAAATTTAAAAAAGCACTTGAAAAAATAAATTCTTTTTCGCCCTTTGGCCTAAGTGGAAATAAAATGATTCAGGAATTAAGAGTCAGATCGGATTCGCCCCATGGCATAAATGATATAGATTTTTCAAAATATAAAATATGGTCAGAACTACAAACTACCAAATCGCGTAATTTATTTTTTAAGGATCTATTTAAGGATTTATTTATCATCAATGAATCACTCACATTTATTTTAAAAATTTTAAGAAAACTGTCGATTAAAGAAAATTTAACTGCGTATAATATGATTGCTCAACTCAAGCTAGATCCTTTAGTAAGGTTTGATTTACTAACTATTAATTTAAAAAGCAACTCGGTCTATGAGCCATCAATCTCTGCAAACAAGTATGCAATTAATATAAATTTTTCTCACCCAAGCGATGATAAAAAAACCAAACGTATAATTAAATTTTCTGCTTCATTACATAGTTTATAAGGAAAAAATATGAAAAAACTAATATCAATAATTCTTTTGTT
Source organism: Methylophilaceae bacterium LSUCC0665 (assembly GCA_024919215.1). Lineage (GTDB taxonomy): Bacteria > Pseudomonadota > Gammaproteobacteria > Burkholderiales > Methylophilaceae > BACL14. The sequence continues at coordinate 1,041,162 of CP103437.1, forward strand.
AATGTCTAGCCCTCTTCTGGCTGATATTATTTTTAAAGATCCTATTATTAAAAATAATTTTGGCAAAAAGATTACTGCTGGCTTTGCAACAATTTCTTCAGATGAAGATCTTGAAATAGTTTCAATATCTTCAAAAATAAGCAAGAGAATTGAGGTTCATACGATGCTAATGGAGGGTGATGTAATGAAAATGAGAAAAATCGACTCACCAGTTATTATTAAAAATAAGCCATTTGTCTTAAAGAAAAGCGGAGATCATCTAATGATCTATGAATTAACAGAAAATCTTGATGATTTAAAAAATGTAGCCTTTACTTTCACTTTTAAAAACAAAAGTGGGGAAATAATTAATAAAGATATTGATTTTCTAGTTCAATAAACTCCATCCATCTCTTTGGGAAGAAATGCCTACAGCTCCATTTTTATGGGCCTCAACCAAGTCTGATGGACTCAAACCTCCAAGAGCATAAACAGGTACATCTGAATGATTAACAATTTTCTTAAATTTGTCCCAGCCCATTCCTTCTCTCTCAGGATGACTTAATGTTTTTTTAATTTGCGATAATACAATAAAATCAAAACCAAGCTTATTTGCACGATTAACCTCATCAAGATTATGGACTGAGGCACAATTAATAATTTTTTTATCAAGCTTTTCAATGTTATTTAAATCTTTTGATGTAAAGTGAATTCCATGTTTACAGATAATTACATCTTTGTGTCTTGAGTTAATTAAAATTTTTGAGGTACACCTTTGTTTTAAAACCTCATAAGAATAATGGATTTTATCAATTGATAAAAATGGTTCTCTAAATTGAACCCAGATATCTTTTGAATTTATTACTTTTGTTATAAAATTTTCGTCCTCAAAAAAATTTGTTATTAGATAATAACTCGGCAATATAAGTGCTTTAAGGACATATATATTTTTTGGCAGTATTTTTTTTGGCCATAAAGAAATTTTTTCAACATCAATCCACTTATAGTCATTGACTTCTTTTTTTTTAATTTCGCCAGCCCATCGGATGATTTTGAAAAAAGTAATCTTTATAATTCGATCATCTTGCAAAAATTCTCGAGTGATCCATTCAGAATATGAAACAGGATTTATACCAATTTCCTCAAATAACTCTCTTGATAAACATTCTTCAAGCGATTCATTTTCCTCAACTTTCCCGCCAGGAAACTCCCAATAATTAGGCCAAGGCTGAGAAGATAGTCTTTGAGAGATCAAAACTTCATTTTTACTATTAATTAAAATTCCTGCAGCGACTTTAATTATTTTAGGTTCTGTATTCTGCATTAATTTTTACATATTCATAAGAAAGATCCGTAGTTAGAATTGTTGCTACTTCTTTTCCCCTTTTTAAATCAATACTGAGTTTAAATTCTTTTGATTTCATGGCCTGAATGGCTTTATCCTCAGAGTATCGTTTTGACAGCATTCCATTTTTAACCACAATATTCTTATTTAGATGAAGATCTATAACAGAAACATCGAGATCACTTATTGGCGCGTTACCAATGGCTGATAATATTCTTCCCAAGTTTGGATCTGATGCAAAAAAAGCAGTCTTTACAAGCGGTGAATTTGCAATGGCCTTACCGATTATTTTAGATTCATTCAAATCTTTCGCATTTCTTACCTCTATTTCAACAAACTTTGTTGCGCCCTCTCCATCTCTGACTATCTTTTCTGCTAGGTCTTTAGCAATTTCAAGCACATTATTTCTTAACCGTGTATACATCTTATCTTTTTTATTTATTACTGAATTTTGAGCAAGATTTGACGTTGATATGACAAATGCATCATTTGTTGACGTATCTCCATCTACACTAATCAAATTGAATGATCTATCAACAACATATTTAACCAAATCCTTAAGCAAGGTCTTAGATATTTTTGCATCAAGAAAAATAAAACCTAGCATTGTGGCCATATTTGGATGAATCATTCCTGATCCCTTTGCAATCCCTGTGCAGGTAATCTCATTTTTCCCAAGATTAAATTTTTTACTTACAGCTTTTGGAACAGTATCTGTTGTCATAATTGACTTCGCAGCGTCAATCCAATTTGAACTATATTTAATATTTGCTAAATTATTCTTAAAAGAATCTTTTATTCTCCCAAGAGGAAGGTTTTGCAATATAACACCCGTTGAAAATGGCAAAATTAAATTTGGATCTAATGAAAAATATTTACCTAATTCTCTATTTATTTCCCTAGCATCTTCAATTCCTTTTTGACCTGTACCCGCATTTGCATTTCCTGAATTAATAACAAATAATTGCGGGTCATTCAAGGTTAGGTTATGTTTTGCTAACAGCACGGGAGCTGCACAAAATTTATTCTTGGTAAAGACAGCCACCGTTTTTGAGTTTTTATTAAGCTCCACAATAACAATATCGTTTTTTATATTTTTTAATTTTATTTTTGCGCCAAAGGTTAAAAATCTAAAACCAGGTACATTAAGTATAGTTTTCTTTAGCGGGACTTTTAAATTTACCGTCATTTAATCCTCCAAACTGTTCCATCTGGAGTATCCTCTAAAATTACTCCAAGAGAATCAATTTCATTTCTTAATTCATCAGCTTTTTGATAATCCTTTTGTTTTTTTGCCTGCATTCTCTTTTCAATTAATTTTTCAATATGATCTTGATCAATCTTACTCGATTTAATAAAAAATTCTTCTTGTGGAATTGCCATTAAACCAATAGCTTTTAACACACTAAATATTTCATTTGCTAAATCCTCATTTGACGACTTATTGAGCTCGCTAATGAGTTCAAATATTATCGAAATGGCCTTTGGAGAATTAAAATCATCATCTAAAGCATCTTTTATATTATTTAAGGATGGTTTTGACCAATCTAAATCTACTTGAATACATTTGTATGGTCTTAATGCTAAATAAATTTTTTCTACTGCAGCTTTAGCGTCATTTAGATTCTGATCTGAATAATTTAATGGGCTTCTATAATGAGATTTATATACAAAAAATCTAATAATTTCACCGCTGTAATTTTTTAACACATTTTTTAATGTAAAAAAATTTCCTAAAGACTTAGACATTTTTTCATCATCAACATTGACAAAGCCATTATGTATCCAATAATTAGCCATTTTATGATCATGACATGATTCTGATTGAGCAATCTCATTCTCATGATGAGGAAAAATTAAATCTTGGCCACCGCCATGAATATCAAAACTCGCACCAAGTATGTCACTACTCATAGCTGAACACTCAATGTGCCAACCTGGTCGTCCTTTCCCCCATGGAGAATCCCATGACGGTTCATCATCTTTTGATAACTTCCATAAAACAAAATCACCAAAGCTCTTTTTATTATCATCAACCTTGACTCTTGAGCCAGCATTGAGATCATCAATATGTTTTTTGGATAATTTTCCATAATTGTTAAATTTTGAAATTTCAAAAAAAACGTCTCCATTTTTACCAACATAGGCAAAACTCTTTTCAACCAGAATACTAATCATTTTTATCATTGAAGAGATTGCCTCAGTGGCTTTAGGTTGAAATGTCGGAGGAATTATATTCAAGACTTTTGAATCTTCTTGCATTGATTCTATATATCTTGCTGTCAATTCTTTGAAGTGACACCCTTCATCATTTGACTTTTTAATTATTTTGTCATCAATATCAGTAATATTTCTAACATACGTTACATCATAGCCAGAATTTAAAAACCATCTGTAAATTAAATCAAAAACAATCAGAACTCTTGCATGACCAACATGACAATCATCATAAACAGTCATACCGCACACATACATCTTTACATGATTCTCAGTTATTGGCTTGAAATCTTCTTTTTTACTGGTAAAAGTGTTAAAAATTTTAATCATAAATAGTATGAGACGAGCTTATTTGGTAAAATATAGTGTGTTTTTTGGAATTATAGTATGTCAAAACGTTTTTTAATAGCAGTTATCTTTCTTGCATTCAGTTTTGCAAATTATTCTTTTGCTGATATTCCAAAATTAAATAAACTCATAGAAGACAAAGATTACCTAGAGGCAAAAAAAATTGTTGATCAGCTTATTGATTCTGATAACGACAATCCTCAATTACTTTTTATTAACGGAGTGTTGCTTTCAGAATTGGGTCAAATTGATGATGCAATTAATGTATTTGTGTCATTAACAAAATCTCATCCAGCATTACCTGAACCATATAATAACTTGGCAGTTTTATATGCGCAGAATGGTGATTTTGATTTAGCTAAAATAGCATTAGAAAAGTCCATTAAAACGCATCCAAGTTATGCGACGGCTCATATTAACTTAGGCGACCTATATACGCGTATGGCAAGTGAATCTTATAATCAAGCACTTCAAATTGACAAATCAAATAAAAATGCAAAAACAAAACTTTCGTTGATAAAAAAATTATTTAACTTTCAACCTATCAATAAGAATATTGCTCTAACAGAAGATATCTCTCAAGAACCAAAGTCATTTCAAGAAATCAAAGACATCGAAGTTAGCGTGAATGAGAAGATTTTTGTAATGATTGATAACTGGAAAAAAGCCTGGATGAATCAAAACTTTGATCAATATATTGGATATTACTCAACTAACTTTAAAAATAATAAAGGGATGGACTTAGAGCAATGGAAACAATTTAGGAAACCAAGAGTTATTAACAAACCATCTATTAAATTAAAGCTTGAAAATATAGAAATTTCTAAAAATAATAATTTATTCAGTGTTTCTTTCACTCAGATATATCAATCTGGCAGTATTGATTCAACTACAAAAAAAACACTTTTAATTGAATTGGTTGATAATCAATTAAAAATAGTCAATGAAATTTCTTAAAAAATTTCTCTTTACTGCTTTTTTTTGCAGCAATGCTTTCGCATATAGCGAAAATTATCAAGCTAATAATATCGAAAATCTTCTGATCAAATCACTTTATGAAATATCTGCAGGTGAGCTTAATGACGCATTAATTACATTAGATGAAATAATCAAACAAAAACCAAATTTCAAATTAGCGCATCTTATAAGAGGAGATATATATCAGGCTTATGCTCATGGAATTTCAGATTTTGGATCATCAAGTAATTTTTCAAAAGATAAAATTGAGGATTTAAAGGAAGAAGCAAAAAAAAGAATCGAAAGTCACCTCCATAATGCCACTGACATCATTGACTCTCCTAGAGTTACCCTTCCTCAAAACATAGATAATTTAATTTATGTTGATACAAATAAGTCGAGACTATATTTATTTGAAATTAGAGACCATACTTTAATAAAAATCTTTGATGAATATGCCTCTATTGGAAAAAATGGTTCAGGTAAAAATTTCGAAGGAGATAAAAAAACCCCTCTGGGAGTTTACACCTTAGGCGAAAAAATTACTCAGCCATTAAGTGATTTCTATGGTGAGGGTGCTTTTCCAATTGATTACCCCAATGTGTACGATAAACTTTTAAACAAAACGGGTCATGGTATCTGGATTCATGGGACCCCAAAAGATACTTATAGTCGTGCTCCAAAATCAAGTGATGGCTGTATTGTTATCTCAAATGAAAATTTTAATGCATTAGAAAGCATCTTGAAAAATAAGCAAACAAAAGTAATCTTATCAAAGTTATCTTATGACCAATATTTTAATGCTGAAAATAACATAGATAAACACAATAATTTCATGAGTTATTTTGAATCATGGATCAGCAATTGGACATTAAAGAATTATTCTGAATATATAGCTTTTTATGATGCAAACGCAAAATATAACTCAAAAGCGTTTGAAATATGGTCATCAAAAAAGAAAAAAGTGTTTGAGAATACTAATGATATTCAAATTGCCATTGATAATCTTACGATTATTGATTACCCTGAAGAAGAAGAGAATGTGAAGTATGTCGAGTTTACTCAAACATATAACAGTGATTTATTAAAACAAACATTGCAAAAAAAACAAATATGGAGAAAATTTATTAATGAATGGAAAATTATCAGTGAATCAACTTATTAAATGTATATTATTTTTTATCGTTTCAACTTTTTCACTTCTGGCACAATCAGAACAATTGTTTGTATTAAAAACCTCTAAAGGCGATATTGTCATTGAAACATATGCTGACAAAGCTCCAATCACAGTAAAAAACTTTGAAGCTTATGTTGATTCTGGTTTCTTTAATGGAACAATTTTCCATAGAGTAATCGATGGATTTATGATTCAAGGTGGCGGCTTTGATAAAGACATGAATCAAAAAGAAACAAGTGACCCGATTAAAAATGAAGCAGCCAATGGATTAAAAAATTTAAAATATACCCTTGCTATGGCTCGAACCAGCATTCCTGACTCAGCAACGTCACAATTTTTTATCAATGTAGCTGACAATGCATTTTTAGATTATCCAGGTCAAGATGGTTTTGGATATTGTGTATTTGGTAAAGTGATTGAAGGTATGGATATAGTTGATCAAATTGCAAAAGTGCCGACTACTTCCAAAAAAGGCCATGCTGATGTGCCGATAAGAAAAATAAGTATCAAAGAAATAATTAAAAATAATTAGATAGGAATAATAATGATTACACTCAAAACCTCTAAAGGCGATATTGTCATTGAAACATATGCTGACAAAGCTCCAATCACAGTAAAAAACTTTGAAGCTTATGTTGATTCTGGTTTCTTTAATGGAACAATTTTCCATAGAGTAATCGATGGATTTATGATTCAAGGTGGCGGCTTTGATAAAGACATGAATCAAAAAGAAACAAGTGACCCGATTAAAAATGAAGCAGCCAATGGATTAAAAAATTTAAAATATACCCTTGCTATGGCTCGAACCAGCATTCCTGACTCAGCAACGTCACAATTTTTTATCAATGTAGCTGACAATGCATTTTTAGATTATCCAGGTCAAGATGGTTTTGGATATTGTGTATTTGGTAAAGTGATTGAAGGTATGGATATAGTTGATCAAATTGCAAAAGTGCCGACTGGAAATCATCCAACGGGTCATCAGGATGTTCCAAAAGAACCAATCATTATTGATGAAGGCTCCAAAAATTAATATTACTGATAGTGCTGTATTTATATCAGATTTGCATCTTCATGATAATGCGCAAAATGCTATATTTTTAAATTTTCTTAAGCATAGCTCAAACCTGACCAAGAACCTTTTTATTTTGGGTGATCTTTTTGATTACTGGGTTGGTGATGATGCGAGGATGTACTCCAAAGAATTAAAGGCTTTAAAAGAACTAGGAGAACAAAAAAGTATATATTTCATACATGGAAATAGAGATTTTTTAATCACCAAAAAATACTTCAAAGAAAATCATATCACCATTCTAAATGATGAAACTCGTATTTCTCTTGGTCATCATCAAGTTTTACTAATGCATGGTGATACACTCTGCAGTGATGATCTAGATTATCAGGATTTTCGAAAAAAAGTAAGGTCAAAAGTGTGGCAAGATAATTTTTTAGCCAAAGAATTGGATGAAAGAATCACTATTGCTAAGGACCTCAGAGAACAAAGTAAAAAATTAAATCTAAACAAACCGGAAAACATCATTGATGTAAATGAAACAACAATTAATTCTATAATTGAAAAGAATTTCCCTGTTGAGATATTAATTCATGGTCATACTCATCGTCAGAATACTCACCAATATAATGATAAGAATAAATTTACAAGATTTGTTTTAGGTGATTGGAACGATAATCAGGGAAGTTATTTGATATGGAAAGAAGAACAAGGTTTTGAATTTCGAACTTTTAACTAATTTCTAATGCTCTATACTTTCTAGCTAACTTATCAAGAGACCCATTAATAAATTTGAAACTTTCCTGACCACCAAAACTTTTTGTGATCTCTAGAGCTTCATTTATTGAAACCTTGAAAGGAATATCTAATCTTGTTTTTAATTCATAATAGGCAACTATAAGAATTGATAGCTCAATTGGATTTAATTCCTCTTTTTTCTTATCTATGTAATTATCTAAATCTACAATAATTTCTTGGTAGCTCTCTTTTATACCATCTATTAAAGAGTTATAAAATTCCTCATCACATCTACAATAATCTGGGTCCTCAAGAATATCTTTTTTTATATCATCGTAATCGAATGCATTCATTAGGCCTCGATAAATTGATTTCATTACCAATTCTCTAGATTTTCTTCTGCTATTGATTTTTTTCATAAAATATTAGGTTATTGAATTTAGGGTGGCGAGGGTTTCAATCAAACCATTGACCACTTCAATACCTTTTGTACTTGTCCTCTGAATTGTTTCATCATCATTATTAGTGGTTAAGATTGCATTCATGATAGGAACATCATATTGTAATTGAACATTCATGATTCCCATTGCTGATTGATCTGATACAACCTCAAAATGATAAGTTTCACCCCTGATGACTGCGCCAATTGCAATCAGTGCATGATATTTTTTTGATTTACAGCATCTTGCTAACAAGAGCGGCAGTTCTAAGGCGCCAGGGACATAAAACTTATCTAAATTAGCTTCTTGAAAACCTAATTTAATAAGCTCATCTACAATTGAACTCTCTAAAACAGAAACATGTTCATAATTAAACCTTGAAATACAAAGTCCTACTTTTAAGGAACCAAAATCCATGCTCATAATGCTTAGTAGAAGATGACTAAAGCTTTTTCAAGCGTATTATAAATTGCAAAAATTAGAGGGATGCCAACAACCATCCATGCAATAGGTAAAATAATTTTTTGTAGCTCGATATTGCTCGATTGTGTTTTTAAAGATCTTGAATTTGATGATGTCATTACTTTTCTTTCATTATCTAACTCAGATTTGCTCATAAAATATTTTTTATTGACTGGCTTCACAAGTAGGTTTGAAATTAACCCTATAACCAATAATCCTGCCAGTATGTACATGCTTAGATTATATGCTTGAGAAGGGTCGACACCTTGTTCAATTTGATACTCTCTAAGATAAAAAACTAACATTGGGCCTAGAATGCCTGCTGTAGCCCAGGCAGTGAGTAAGCGGCCATGGATTGCTCCCACATGCTGCGTTCCAAAAATATCTGCCAAGTAAGCTGGTATTGTAGCAAAACCGCCACCATACATTGTTAAGATAATACAAAAAATAAGGGCAAATAATGGGATATTTCCGGTGCTTCCAGCCCATGGTGAACTCACATACATTAAAAAACCAAGAGCAAAAAATATGAAATAAGTATTCTTTCGTCCCAAATAATCAGATGATGATGCCCAGAAAATTCTCCCAAGAATATTCGATAAAGATAATAATGCAACAAAACCAGCAGCAATTGCCACAATCTGTCCTTGATCAAATACATTAACCGCAACTTCTTGGAACATTGGAGAGGCAACACCGAGCACTCCAATACCAGCAGAAACATTTAAACAAAGTACAATCCATAAAAGCCAAAACTGGTTTGTCTTATGAGCATTTTTTACATGCACATGATCATTGGTAATTAATTTATTTGTTTTTTCTTTTGGGACCCATCCAGATGGTTTCCAACCATTAGCAGGAACTCTATATCCAAATGCTCCTAAAAGCATAGCCACTAAATAAACAGCTCCCATAATGAGAAAAGTCTGCCAGACTCCTCCATCCACAGAAGAAAAATGATTCATTAAGTATTCTGCTGATGGACTTCCAATCATTGCTCCACCACCAAAACCCATAATAGCCATACCTGTTGCTAACCCTCTTCTATCAGGGAACCACTTAATCAATGTTGAAACAGGAGAAATATAACCTAGACCAAGTCCGATGCCGCCGATAACACCAGTTCCTAGCCAAATGATCCACAACTGGTGGGTGTAGACGCCTAAGGAGGTAACAATTAATCCTCCGCCCCACGCAAGCGCAGCAGCAACGCCAGCTTTCCTTGGGCCCGCTTTTTCTAGCCAGTGTCCAAAAATCGCTGCAGATGCGCCAAGAAAAACAATAGCTAATGAAAACGTCCACCCTAAATCACTCATTTTCCAATCACATGATGTTATAAAAATTCTCTCAAAGAAAGTAATATTATCTGCACATTGTTGACCCACGATTTCGGTAAGTCTTTTCCAGAAAACGCTGAAGCCATAAATCATACCAATCGACAAATGAATTAAGAGCGCAGCTGGAGGAACTAACCATCTGTTAAAATTCTTATCAGCAATAATATTTTCTTTATTTAATGAGTTGAACATTGCAAAAAGCCCATATTTAAATTAATAACTAAACCATAATGAAAAATTCATAAAAAATCAAAGCCTATTTGCCTTATTATCCCCATTAATTAGTTTACAATTAAATTTAAAATTCCTTAAAATTTATTAGAAATATGAAAAAGCCAAATATATTAATTGTTGAGGATGAGGAATCTATATTAGAGATGATAGCTTTGAATCTTCATCACAACAACTTTCAACCATTAAGAGCAATCAATGCAGAAAATGCTGAAAGTTTTTTAAATAAAAATAAAGTTGATCTTATTTTGCTTGATTGGATGCTCCCTGGCATGGACGGTATTGATTTTCTCAAGCGACTTCGTACAAATTCTAGTACCAAGAGTATACCCGTCATAATGCTCACTGCTAAAAGTGAAGAATTAGATAAAATTGAAGGTTTTGAAGTTGGTGCAGATGATTATTTAGCAAAACCATTTAGTCAAAAAGAGTTAGTTGCTAGGATCAAGGCCATACTTAGAAGAAAGAATCCAGAATCCGTTTTAGACAAGATTGAACACGGCAGTCTTCAAGTTAATCCAGATAGTCATGAAGTGTTTTATAAATCAAAATTTATCAAACTTGGGCCAACCGAATTCAAATTAATATTTTTATTATGTATGAATAAAAATCGAGTCCTCTCTCGTGAAATCATTGTTGATAAAATTTGGAATAATGAATCTGAAATTGACGCACGAACAATCGATGTTCATGTCAAGAGGCTAAGGTCAACATTAAAATCATATGGGATTGAAAATAGTATTGACACTATAAGGGGTGCTGGTTATAAGTTAGCGGATGAAATGAATTTTGAATAAGATTTTCATAAAAATAATCACAAAATTACTTATATTTGCTCTTTGCTCTTTTTTTGTTGGGCTATTTTTTTCAATAATCTATGGCTTGTTATTATTTATTTTTCTTTTAATTCTATATGTTTACAATCAAACCTATTATTTAATTAGTTTAGATAATTGGCTTAATCAACCCTCACAACACACAGTGCCAATCGGGAATAATTTATGGGAGCCAACTTTTTCAAAACTTTACCAATTTCATAAAAATATTGTTAAAACAAAAAGAGACTTAGGGCTGGCATTAGATCAATTCATTCTTGGGGCTCAAGCATTACCTGATGGAGTCTTATCGTTAGATCAGTCAAATCATATTTTATGGGCCAATAAAAAAATACAGCGCATGCTAGGAATCAAAATTCCGGATGATCTCAACAAACCAATTACCTATATTTTCCGGGATACTAAGTTATTAGACCTAATAGATGCAAATGATAACAAAAAATCAATATCAATAATAATTGATGATAATAAATACCAAATCAATTTAATTGAATTTGGAGCAGAAAATAAATTATTAATATGTAGGAATATTAATAATGAAGAAAAATCTGAAGCAATTCGCAAACGATTTATTTCTGATGTTTCACATGAATTAAAGACACCTTTAACAGTAATTATGGGTAATAGTGAGCTGATGCTCAATGCCGATATCGAACAAAAACAACAAAAAATTTTACTGAACGCAACTTTAGATCAAGCACAAAGAATGAATACTTTAATAGCTGATCTTATATCTTTGAATCGCGTTGACACAACAAAAACTATACTAAGAGATAAAAAGGTCATGGTTACTGATTTGAAAAATCAAATTCTTAGCAGTTTGTCATCTTTAAGACTAAAAAAAGATATTTCATTTGAATTTAATATAGATTCTAAAAAAAATATTCTGGGTTCCTTTTCAGAAGTGTATAGCGCTCTAGAAAATTTAGTCTCAAATGCATTTAGATATTCAGACAAAGGATCCATTTCAATTAATTGGTCTATTATTAAAGGACAAGGTGTCTTATCAGTTACCGACTCAGGTATAGGAATTTCAAAAGAACATCTTACTAAAATTACTGATAGATTTTATAGGGTAGATACCGATAGAAGCAGAAATTCAGGGGGCACTGGCTTGGGCTTAGCAATTGTAAAAAATATTATGGATCACCATAATGGATCAATAGATATTAAAAGTGATGTGAGCAAAGGAAGTACATTTTCGCTTGTCTTTCCAAAAGAAAGAGTTCTATAAAGAATGTTATATAAGATATTTTATTTATTTCTTTTAGTTTTCATTACTTCATGTTCTTCAAACCAAATTAAATCCCCTACTTCACAATATGATAAAAGCTCAGTTAATCAATTCGCAAAAACAGACTTTGATCGGATGGCTGACCTTGAGATAAGGGAGAATATGGAAAGTCTAAAAATCCTAGCTTTGAAATTTTACAAACGAAACCCTAGTCAGTTAAAAAAATCAACTCAAGATAATGCCGAAAAAATGGTAAATTGGATTTTCCATGGTGATCATAATAATGAATTTGAACAATTACAAAATAAAAAAGATATTGAGTGTTTGAATTTAGTTTTTGATGAAAGTTTTAATGGAGACAGAGTTTTGGCTTTGATGACTGGCCTAAAAACCATGCTCCTTGAATCTCATGGCAACAAAACAGATTTCTATCTTTTTGATAAATTAGATCCACAAAATATTTACAACGTCGCCAGAAATATCGAAGTGGTCGTATGGAAATTATCTACTAAAAAAATGGAGAATGGGGAACCTTTTTTAATTTCAAATTCAATCTCTGGGAACGAGCAAAATTTGAGCTTTGAAAGAGAGTTTGGAAAAATTATTGGGCGATCTGACTATTTTGCATACACGCTATCTGAGAAAACTGAGCGGACAATTACAAGGGCTGTGCAGAGCGTCTCGACTAGACTATTTTTACCATTCATTTAAAAAACTAGATGCTAAGATTACAATAAGACCTTCTCAATACCACCGTTGTTTGCCTTCTCGACGTAATCTTGAAGCCAGTTAGCTCCTAGATTATTTTTTGCAATTTCCACGACAATATAGTCAGCGTCTGTTCCCGTTTCATCCCCGTATCTTGATAAGCCTTGCAAACACGAAGGGCATGATGTAAGTATCTTGACATCATCTTTATTATCTTTAATAAGAATATTCTTATCTTTTGTAATTTCTTCAGATTTTCTCATTTTTACCTGAGTTGCAATATCAGGTCGAGTCACAGCAAAGGTCCCAGACTCCCCACAACATCTGTCATTCTTTTTAACATCTTGATTTAACAATGCTTTTGTGACATTTGCAGAAGTGTATGTTTTCATTGGGTTATGACAAGGCTCATGATACATATATTGCACACCAGATACATCATTCATCTTAATCTCTTTTTCCATCAGGTATTCATGAATATCAAGAAGACGGCAGCCAGGAAAGATGGATTCAAATTGATATTTAGAGAGTTGGTCCATACAGGTTCCACAAGAGACAATCACAGTTTTGATATCTAAATAATTAAGAGTATTTGCAATTCTATGAAACTGCACCCTATTGTCAGATGAGATTTCATGACCTTTATCAATATCTCCAGAAGATGTTTGAGGGTATCCACAACACAAGTACCCTGGGGGCAGAACAGTAATTGCACCCACTTCATACAACATAGCCTGGGTGGCTAACCCTACTTGAGAAAAAAGCCTTTCAGAACCACATCCAGGAAAATAAAAAACAGCATCAGACTCATCAGTTATCTTATTATGATTTCTAATGATTGGAACGATCTTGTCATCTTCGATACCAAGCATCGCTCTTGATGTTTTTGTAGGAACATTTTTTGGCATCGGTCTATTAATAAAGTGAATGACTTGAGACACCATATTGCTTTTCCCAACAGTCGAAGGTGGATTCTTAGTAAACATTCGACTACCTAATGCCAATTTTTTTGCAATCTTGTGTATAGTAGTTTGTACCCGATATCCAATATTAATCATCAATTGATGCATCACTTTAATTGTTCTGGGATCTTTTAAATTCAGATATGTCATGCCAACATAACTACCTAAATTAAATTTTTTCTTATTTTGCTTACGAAGAAAGTTTCGCATTTGAATGCTCACATCACCATAATCAATATTTACTGGGCATGGATTTAAACATTTATGACAAACAGTGCAATGATCTGCAATATCATTAAACTCATCGAAATGTTTAAGTGATATTCCTCGACGAGTTTGTTCCTCATATAAAAATGCTTCAATTAATAATGATGTTCCAAGGATTTTATTTCTTGGGCTATACATTAAGTTGGCTCTTGGAACATGGGTTGTACAGACTGGTTTACATTTGCCGCATCTTAAACAGGAGCTAATCGAATCTGCGATTTCACCCATTTCAGACTGTTCCATGATAATTGACTCTTCTTCAAGTAATCCAAAGCTTGGGGTATACGCTTTTTTTAAACCCGAACCTGGAAGAAGTTTACCCTTGTTAAAATGACCATGAGGGTCAACCTTGTCTTTGTATTTTTTAAAGACCTCAATCGTCTCATTATCTAAAAATTCCATTTTAGTAATACCAATACCATGCTCACCAGAAATAACGCCATCAAGTGACTTCGCAAGATTCATTACTCTGGAAACAGCAATTTGCGCATCACTCATCATCTGATAGTCATCTGAGTTCACAGGTATATTGGTATGTACATTTCCATCACCAGCGTGCATATGTAAAGCAATAAAAACTCTAGATTTTAATTTTTGTTGGTGGGTTTTAACAATGCCTGAAATAATTTTTTCAAATTCTCGACCAATAAATATTTCTTTCAGAGGTGCTAAAACTTCGGCTTTCCAGGAAATTACAATCTCGTGGTTCTGGACAAGTTTAATAATTGGTATATCTGAATATTGAGTCTCATTATTGTGAAATTTATTCAAGTCATCTCCACTTAAATCTAGAGAATTAATAATCCAATACCATTTAGATTTTACTTTTTCAATTAAATTGCTTGCTAATATAGATTTATCTTTGAAAAGATTCTCATTAAAGTCCTCATCCTCAATAATAGGTTTATAGTTTTGGATAAAGTCTTTAACATCTTCAAGTATCAATAACTTATTTTTTATTGATAACTCAATATTTAATCTCTCGATACCATTGGAGTATTCTCCAAGCCTCTCCAGAGGAATCACTACATCTTCATTGATTTTGAATGCATTGGTATGCTTTGCTATGGCGGCTGTTCTCGCACGATCAGCCCAGAAGTTTTTTCTTGCTTCTGGTGATACAGCTATAAAACCCTCACCAGATCTTCGGTTAGCGATGGTAACGACATGCGAACACACTTGACCAACGATGGTTTCATTATCAGAGGCAATATCAGCAATCAAAACCATTTTAGGCCTTTGTGATCTAGCAGCCTTGGTTGAATATCCGACTGCTTTGATATAACGATCATCAAGGTGCTCTAAACCAGCAAGAACAACACCAGAGGTATCGTCAATATATTTTTTTATTTCGACAATAGATGGAACAGCGTCACCAACTTGGCCAAAAAATTCTAAACAGACTGTTCTGACAAATTTTGGCATTTTATGCAAAATAAATGAGGCAGAAGTAATTAGACCATCACATCCTTCTTTTTGCACACCAGGTAAACCACTTAAAAATTTATCTGTAACATCCTTACCCAGTCCAATTTTTCTGAACTTATGACCTGGAATATCCAAAATTTCTTTAGCTTTGATTTCTTTTGATGTTTTTGAATCAATGAAAGATATTTGAAATCTTGCATTATCTATATCATGGATTTTTCCAAGATTATGATCAAGTCGTTCAATGATTATCCAATCACCGTTAGGATCAACCATTTTCCATGAGGCAAGATTATCGAGGGCTGTTCCCCATAGAACGGCTTTTTTACCTCCTGCGTTCATAGCAACATTTCCGCCAATGCAACATGAGTCAGCTGAAGTTGGATCAGTTGCAAACTCTAAACCTGCAGCACTTGCCTTTTCCATTACTCTTCTAGTCACTGCGCCTGCTCCACAATGAACTACAGGTACCTTGCTATACACACCAGGAAGATCAACATTTAACACCTCAGATATTGAGTCTAGCTTCTCCGTATTTATAACAGCAGATTTGCTTGTTAAAGGAATGGCTCCACCAGTGTATCCAGTCCCGCCGCCTCGAGGAATAATTGTTAAGCCTAGCTTAATTAATTCTTTAACCAATTCCGGGATTTCCATTTCGTTATCAGGATTTAGGACGACAAAAGGAAATTCAACTCTCCAGTCGGTTGCATCAGTAACATGTGAGACACGAGCCAAACCATCAAATTGGATATTATCTTTATTGGTATATTTTTTTAAACTCCTGAGAACTTTTTTACGCAACAACTTGGTTGTTTTGAATGACTCTTCAAAGTCATCAACAGCTTTCCTTGAAGAGACAACCAGCTGAGAAACTTTAATGTTTCCAAAACTTCTCGATTCAATCGAACTTATTCGATGATGAAGGGCATCAATTAACTGTTTCAGTCTTTTTGGGTTATCTAATAAATCATCTTGCAGATAAGGATTTCGAGTTACAACCCACAAATCGCCAAGGACCTCAAAGAGCATTCGTGCTGAAGTGCCTGTTTTTCTCTCCGAACGCAGTTCTTCAATGGCATTCCACATCTCTTCTCCAAGAAATCTAAAGACTATTTCTTTGTCAGAAAAAGAAGTATAGTTGTAAGGAATTTCTCGAATTTTGCTAGCAAATTTGGATTGCGCTTTGAGAAAGTCTGTTGAAATTGGTGCGTTCATTAATCTTATTGAAATAAAACCTAAGAATACCATGCGGGCTTGCTAGTATCAACGGCGATCACAGTAGGGTTATTAATTTTTTAAGGAATTATGTATGCTTTGGATGAAGTCTTTGCACATTATCTTTATGGTTACCTGGTTTGCTGGTTTGTTTTATCTGCCAAGGTTGTATGTTTATCATGCTGAGACTCAAGATAAGATCAGTCATGAGCGATTTAAAATTATGGAGCGTAAACTTTTTTATGGAATCATGACCCCCGGCGGGATCCTAACAATTTTTTTCGGCTTATTGTTAATCATAAATTATGATTATCAAGGGGCTTGGTTAAACTACAAGTTAATTTTGGTTGGTCTTTTAGTCATCTATCATTACTATTGCTGGAAATATTTAAATTTATTCAAAAATAATCAAAATAATCATAGTCACATTTTTTATCGAATATTTAATGAAATTCCGGTGATAATGCTCATTGCAATTGTTTTTTTAGTTATCTATAAACCTTAATGGAGTTTTGAATGAGTATTTTAGTTTGCGGTTCAATGGCCTATGATTCTATTATGGTGTTTCGGGATTATTTTAAAAACCATATCATGCCGGATCAAATTCATAAACTCAGTGTTGCTTTTTACACCCCTGAGATGGAAAAAAATTACGGTGGCACTGCGGGCAATATCGGACACAACCTAAATCTACTTGAAACTGATTTTTTTATTATGAGCACTGTTGGTAAGGACTTTGATAGCTACAGTGATTGGCTTGAAAAAAGAAAAATAAATACCAAATACATCAAAAAACTTGGTGATCAATTCACGGCTCAAGCATTCATTACAACAGATCTAGATGACAATCAAATCACTGCATTTCACCCTGGCGCAATGACTCAGAGTGAAGTAAATTCAATATCCGAAGTGAATGAAAATATTGAAATTGTTCTTATTTCGCCAGATGGGAAGGAAGGGATGATTAAACATGCTGAGGAGGCCTTTAGTAAAAAAATTCCTTTTATTTTTGATCCGGGTCAGGGTCTCCCAATGTTCAACGAGCAAGAATTAAAAGATTTTATTGAAAAAGCAACCTACATTACAGTAAATGATTATGAGGCTCAATTGCTGAGCAGGAACTCTCATTTGTCCTTAGGTGAAATACGAAAAAAGGTTGAGGCTCTGATTATTACAAAAGGCTCTTCAGGTTCTACAATTATGACCTCGTCAGACGAAATCCATATACCAGCGTTTAATGTTGAAAATCCAGTCGATCCGACAGGATGTGGAGATGCTTATCGAGCTGGTATTGCTTATGGAATAGTGAAAAATTGGAATTGGGAGAAGAGTGGCAATTTAGCATCCGCCCTTGCCTCATTAAAAGTCAATTACAAGGGTGGGCAAAATCATAATCCGAATGTTGATGACATTCAGAGCTTAGCTGGATTCAAAATTAATTAATTAAATCTTTTGGATTAGCCGGTACTTTAAAAGTTTTTTGACTTTCCAAACAAAAAGCGGTTAATTTTTGACCCCAAACACATCCACTATCTATCGAAATCCCATAAGAATGCCGATGCACGCCTATTGCAGACCAGTGGCCAGTAATGATCTTTCTGGAGTCATCAATTCTTTCAAACTCAAACCAAGGTCGATAAGGTTCTCTATCTATTGTTTTTGGAATCTTACCTTTAAAGTCATAATTTAAACTCAAATCAAAATTTAAGGCTCTCATTCTTGTCATGATGTTAATTGTCATCCTTCTCCTTAAGGATTTTTTTAAATCATCACTCCAATATCCAGGTTGGTTACCATACATCTTTCCTAGAAAATTAGCTGGGTCATTATTCAGCGCTAGGTGAACTTTGTCTGCCAATTTCAAAGACTTATTGATAGACCAAGTTGGATGGATTCCAGCATGCACCACCAGGTAATTATCTCTTAATATTGCTAAAGGTTTTTTTATCAGCCATTCAATGAAAAGATCTATCTGATTTGAATATAAAAGATTTTCTAAGGTATCATTTTTTTGATGTTTTTTTTGATCAAAATAAATAGCAATTAAATGGAGGTCATGATTTCCTAAGACTGTTTGAATATTTGACTGATTGGCTAAGCACCACTGAGAAAATAAAAGAGAATTTTGACCACGATTTACCAAATCACCAACAAAGATAAGTTCATCTCGATCAGATTTATATTTTATTTTTTGAAGAAGGTCTAGAAAAGAAAAATGGCAGCCTTGCACATCACCGATTGCATAAACTGCCATGATTATGGATAGTTAGCTTATAAATTAAAAATTTGCGCCTGCGCCATTGGCCATATCGATAACAGCAGCAGCCACCTCTTCATCACTGAGTTTAGCATTTCCACCTCTAGCTGGCATCGTTCTAATTCCATTAATTGCGTGACTTACAAGTGTTTCTTTGCCTTGAGCGATTCTTGGAGCCCATTGCTCTTCGCTACCAATTTTTGGTGCTCCCATTAAACCACCTTCATGACACATCGCGCAGTTGGCAGCAATAATTTGTTTAGCGTCAATTACTTTATCTGAAGCATTGTCTGATTGATCATCAACTTCTACCTGCGCTACAGGTTCTGTTGTTGAGGCGTCAACTACTTTTTCAGCAGCAGGCTCATTTGAAGAATAATCCTTGGTCAAAAGCACAATTAAAATAACAGCAGCCACAAAACTACCAATCACTACTGCAGTTGTCTCAATAACACTTCTTAATTCACTATTTTTACTCATAACAATCCTTTGTATCTAAAACTAAATAAATTTAAATTTAAAATAATGGTCAATCAGAAAAGCTAAGAAAATTAGCCCTAAATACCATATTGAATATCGAAATATTTTCATGCTTAGTTTATCAGAATATTCTCGATATAGCATCACCGTATAAAACAAGAAATAAGCGTTCAATAGGGTTGCAAAGATAATATAAATCAATCCTGCCATCCCTACACTGAATGGCATCATGGTCACAATAACTAAAATAATTGTATATAAAACAATTTGCAGTCTAGTGAACTTCTCACCATGAGTTACTGGGAGCATCGGCATCCCAACTTTCTCATATTCCTTTCGGCGATATAACGCTAGCGCCCAAAAATGTGGGGGTGTCCAACAAAATATGATCAAAAAAAGAATTAAAGATTCAGGAGTCACTTGATTGGTAACTGCAGCCCATCCAAGAACTGGTGGCATCGCACCAGAAGCTCCACCAATCACAATATTCATTGGCGTTGCTGGTTTAAGAAAAACTGTATAAATTACCGCATAGGCAAAGAAGGTTAGTAACGTCAGCCATGCGGTTAATGGATTGACAAAGGCGTAAAGGAGATATAAACCTAACCCGCCAAGCACACTTGAAAAAATTATAGTTTCCTTTTGTGAAACTTGACCTAGTGGAAGTGGTCTGCCTTTTGTTCTAGCCATCATTGCATCAATCTTTTCTTCAATTAAGCAATTAAACGCCGCAGCAGCGCCAGATACAAATGCAATACCGATGGATGCAAAAAATAAAACATCCAAAGGAACAATTCCAGGTGTGGCTAAAAACATGCCAATGATAGCTGTAAAAACAATAAGGGCACACACTCGTGGCTTGGTCAATGCATAAAAGCTCTTTAGTGCATCAATGCTCAGCAATGCCCTCATGCTTGTTGTACCTAGTTTTGCCATGGTTTTGTAATTCTTGAATTAATACCGACTAAGATCACTACTAACAAAGCTGCGCCCAGGTTATGAAGAGTTGCAAGAACGATTGGCAAATGAAGAAGAAGATTGGCAATGCCTATAATAAATTGCAAACTAATTACAAGGATTAATACATTTCTCCACATGTTGAAGCCTTGATTCACTTTAAGGATATAAGCAACAAATAATAAATATACTAAGAGTACAATGGCCCCTATCCGATGAACCCATTGGATCGCATGCAGCGCTTCAAGTGATAGTGGCTCACCTATTGACGTGACCCCAAGCTCTCGAAAAATAGTAAAAGCATTATAAAAATCCATTTCTGGGATCAAGGAGCCATGACATGTTGGGTAATCTGTACATGCTAGCGCAGCATAATTAGTACTTGTCCATCCACCCAGAGCAATTTGAATGAATAATAAAACTAATGAAAATCTTATTATCTTTCTTTCAAATTTATTTGAAACAAAATTTTCTCTATGCGTTCCGTAGTTTCGATGCATCAGAAAAGTTAAGATACCCAATACTGTCATACCGCCAAGTAAATGTGATGTAACAACAGCAGGTTTTAGGAGTAAGGTCACCGTCCACATGCCAAGGGCAGCCTGAAAAACTACTAATCCAAGTAAAAAAAATGGCCATTTAAGTGAGTAATTAATTTGTTCTCTTAGTCTGATTGACATGAAAGCAATTACTAAAATCATGATTCCGAGTATTCCAGCTATATAGCGATGAATCATCTCTATCCATGCTTTTTCAATTTCAACAGGACTGTCAGGATAAACAGCCTGTGCTTTCTCAATCTGGTCAATACTCTCTGGCACACTCAAGGTGCCATAACAGCCAGGCCAATCTGGGCAGCCAAGGCCCGAGTCGGTAAGTCTTGTATATGCCCCAAAGGACACCACTATTAGTGCGAGCAATGTTGCAAAAAAAGTCAGTCTTTTATAAAAATTCATTTCTTTGTGATTGTAATGATTGTTGATAAAATTCGAACGTTTGATTATAACAAAGTCTCAGTATTGATATGCAAGAAAATAAGAAAAATTTTATTTACCTATTGTCTCTTATAGTCCTCATCGTGCTTCTTTTTTTTCTCATTCGACCAGAGAAAATAAATTCAATGGAGTTCAATATTCTTGATGGTGAAAAATTAAAAAGTGATGATATTAATAAAATTTTAATCCTTAATTTTTGGGCAACTGATTGTCCAACCTGCATCAAAGAAATGCCTGATTTAGCCAAAATTCATCATGAATTTAAAGATGATATCGAGCTCATTGCAGTTGCCATGCCTTACGATCTTCCAAGCCGTGTCATCAACTTTAAAAATAAAAACGCTTTGCCATTTAAGGTCGCTATCGATCCTGATAATAGGATTTTATCGGAATTTGAACAAGTTAAATTAACACCGACAACTATTATTGCTGACAAGAATAAAACTATTTATCAGACCATCATAGGTGAAATTAACTATGAGAATTTGAAAGAGACTATTCTAAAATTAAGATGAGTTTTTTATAAGCCTCTCAACGTCCTTAATGATTCCCTTTGGGTTCGAACTTCTATCATAGCGCATCATAATAAAACCATACGGATCAATCAAATAGATTTCACTGGCATCAAAATTTTCAATTTCTCTAAATTTATTCATTAATCGACCGTACTCCTCTGGATCTTTAACCACCTTCTGGCCCTTATAATCTTCTTCATAACTGAGTACTTCATCGCTATCTGTTAATACCAATCGTCCAACTTTATCTAAATTTTTTCCAAGGGCTAACCTTGTTTGTCTTAATGTATACAATAGCTTTTCACAATCTGTATCACATCCACTTGAAACAAATCCAGTTAAAGTCCACTTTCCAAGTAATTTTTGTTTCGTCTCATCACCAATAGCTATAGCCTCAATTACCCCAACTTCGATGACAGGATGTATCAATGAGCCATTTTGCACGCCGATATCATTTTTTTTAAAATCTGTATAAAACACGAGATACCATGAGACGATGAAAGGTGCAGTAAACAATGTAACGATGACAACTAGCACAATTCTTGCTTTAACTACTTTTGAAATCATTTATTTTTTTTCCTTAATGTAATAAATATAATCAGCAGTGTGAGTGCGAACGCGAACCACTGAAACGCATATCCATAATTTTTTTCTGAATTTGATACTGGCAATATTAGATGTCTTTTAAGGTTTTCATCAATTGGTGGCTCCAACGTTAAAACGAATGGATATATCTCATACTGAATATTCAATGCTTCTTTTATTTCACCAACATCTATTCTTTGTATGCGAATCGAAGAATCATTAATATTTTCTATGTTCTCGGTATTTAAAATAATGCCATGAGATGGAACCTTGGTAAGAATTCCACTGATCATAGTGTCTTTAATTTTCTTTACAGCCGGTAATTCATTTCGATCTTCTATGAGATCATGCCAACCCCGGTTAACTAAAATGACTTTATTTTCTCGAGTTAAAAAGGGTGAATAAATCACATATCCTGCTTCACGCTTATAGGTTTGATTATCTAAATAAAGATTGGGTGATGTAAATTCACCCTCGACTGAAAACCTACCCCATAAATTTTCTTCATTAATATCAGTTTCATCAAATACCTCCAGGGAGGATTGACGTTCTAAGTAATTTTGATTTATTTCATTTTTTTGATCTGCTCGATCTAGCTGCCAAAATCCTAGTCGGAGAAGAATTAAAAATGTGACGACAAACAATATGTCCAACACTAAACTTTTATTTTTTACTTTCAATGTCCCGGATGTTCCTATAATATGAGTTGATGGATATTCAAGCTATTTATAAATCAATCGTAATTATTCTTTTAATTGTCGTTATTTTATCACTAACCAGTGGCTTACATTTCTTAATGAAGGATGTCGATCAAAGTAAAAAGATGGTGACCTCTTTAACCATTCGAGTCACTCTATCAATTATTTTATTTCTGATGATTATTATCGGTTTTAAACTTGGGCTAATTCAACCAAACCACATGTAACACAAAAAAAAACGTTACCATTAGGTAACGTTTTTTTTAATCCAATAAATAATTATATCCAATAAACGAATATAAATAGACCAAGCCAGACCACATCCACAAAATGCCAGTACCAAGCTACTGCCTCAAAAGCAAAATGATCTTTCTTGCTAAAGTGACCTCTCATGGTTCTTAATAAGATAACAAGAAGCATAATCGCACCCATAGTCACATGGAAGCCATGGAATCCGGTTAGCAAATAAAAGGTTGAACCATAAATGCCCGAACTTAATTTTAGATTAAGATCATTATAAGCATGAATATATTCTTCAGCCTGAAAATACACAAATACAAATCCAAGTAATACTGTAGCAGCAAGCCATAAGTTTAAGCTTGTACGCTTACTATTTTTTAAGGCCCAGTGAGCAAAAGTTACAGTAACGCCACTAGTTAGAAGTATCAATGTGTTAATTGCTGGCACACCAAAAGCTGGAACTACATCCTTTGGTTGATCATAATTTGTAGGATCAGGTGTCACACTCAGAGGCCATGCAGCCTCAAAAGCTGACCATAAAAATTCATGGGTTGCGGTGCCTGAACCTAAACCACCCAACCAGGGGATGGAAAACATTCTCGCATAATATAGAGCACCAAAGAATGCTGCAAAGAACATCACTTCGGAGAAAATAAACCAACCCATACCCATTCTAAAACTGACATCAACCTGCTCGCTGTATTTTCCAGCACGGCTTTCACCGATCACGTCATTGAACCAACCGACAAACATGTATGCAACTAGAGCAATGCCGATGTAAAGAACCACATTGGCATTTGCATTTCCATTAAAAAGTAATGCACCACCAATAAAAAGCACAAATAGTGCAAAGCTTCCAAAAATTGGCCATTTACTGCCTTCAGGAACGTAATAAATATCTTTAGCTGCCATAATAAATCCTATTCAAATTTATGAATTATCGCCTTTTGCCCTAAAAAAAGTGTAGGAGAGTGTTAGCGCTCCAACATCTTTAGGCAAATCTTGATCAACCTCAAATCTCACCAGCATGTCTTTGGTTTCTCCAGGCTCTAGCACCTGATTCACAAAACAAAAACATTCTGACTTCTTAAAATATAATGATGCTATTTGGGGGGATACACTTGGTATAGCTTGACCTACTACAGGTACATCAGCCATATTAGTCACAGTATACGTGGCATCGTAGAACTTTCCTGGTTGAACTTTCAACGATTTAAGTGAAGGTTTTAATCTCCACGGTAAATCACCATTTACATTGGAATCGAAAAGTATTCTGACTTCACGATCAATTAAAGGTGACGCCTCCCCTGCACCTTCGGTTACTCTTTGTGTTTTTCCATTTAGGCCAGTAATCTGACAAAAGGCGTCATACAAAGGAACCATCGCATAACCAAAACCGAACATCAATATTGTAACCACAAATAAGATGGTCGTTGTTTTTTTTATGCCTCTCTGTTTTGAAGCCATCTTATTTTATAAGTGACTCAAAACAAAAAATAAGTAAAAAGAAAGTGCAACTAGTGCTAATACTATAGCTAGTCGCTTATTCTTTTTTGCTAAATTCTTTTTATCCTTCTCAGCTAATGCCATCAATTAGTTTTCAAGCATTGATTTAGTTAGCTTTGGAGGTGTTTCAAATGTGTGGAATGGTGCTGGTGAAGGAACTGTCCACTCAAGACCTTTAGCGCCTTCCCATGCTTGTGCCTTAGCTTTCTTACCACCCAATGCACATTTGATAACAATATAAACAAAAAGTAACTGACTGATACCATAAGCAAATCCACCGATACTTGAGATCATATTGAAATCTGCAAAAACAATATTGTAGTCAGGGATCCTTCTAGGCATACCCGCTAGACCAAGGAAGTGTTGTGGGAAAAATAGCACGTTCGCAGCAATCGTAGATAACCAGAAGTGTATCTTCGCAAGCTTCTCATCATACATATAACCTGTCCATTTTGGTAACCAGTAGTAAGCCGCTGCCATGAGTGAGAATACTGCACCCGTTAAAAGAACATAATGAAAATGAGCCACAACGAAATATGTATCATGGTACTGGAAATCAACTGGTGTAATACCAAGCATCAATCCTGAGAAACCACCGATCGTAAATAAGATAACAAATGCGATTGAGAACAACATTGGCGCTTCAAATGTCATTGCCCCTTTCCACATTGTTGCCATCCAGTTGAAAACTTTCACGCCGGTTGGCACAGCGATCAACATCGTTGCATACATAAAGAACAATTCACCTTTGATTGGCATACCCACAGTAAACATATGGTGAGCCCACACAAAGAATGACAAGATTGCTATCGATGCTGTCGCGTAAACCATCGATGCATAACCAAATAATGGCTTTCTAGCGAATGTAGGAATAATTGTTGAAACGATACCAAATGCTGGAAGCGCTAAAATATATACTTCAGGGTGTCCGAAGAACCAGAAGATGTGTTGGAATAACACTGGGTCACCACCACCGGCTGCATTAAAGAAACTTGTGCCGAAGTATTTATCGGTTAATAACATTGTCACTGCACCAGCTAACACTGGAAGTGAAGCAATAAGCAAGAATGCTGTAATCACCCATGTCCATACAAATAGTGGCATCTTCATTAATGTCATACCTGGAGCACGCATGTTAAATACGGTTGCAATAATGTTAATAGCTCCCATAATCGAAGAGACACCTAAAATATGCACTGTAAATATTAAGAATGGGAAAGCATCACCTAACTGCAACACAAGTGGTGGATACATTGTCCAACCACCAGCTGGACCTCCGCCGTTCATAAATAATGTACTGATCAATAAAGCAAAACCAAAAGGAAGGATCCAAAAACTCATATTATTCATACGAGGAAGTGCCATATCAGGGGCACCAATCATTAAAGGAATCATCCAGTTTGCCAACCCAACGCCAGCAGGCATCACGGCACCAAAGATCATGATGAGGGCATGAACGGTAACCATTGAGTTATAAAATTGTGGATCAACAAATTGTAATCCCGGTTGAAATAATTCAGCCCGAATAATCATTGCCATTGCACCACCGATGAAGAACATCATCAATGAGAATATTAAATAGAGCGTTCCAATGTCCTTATGGTTGGTTGAAAAAATCCAACGTTTTAGACCGGTTGGAGCATGATGATGATCATGTTCGTGTGCTACTGTACTCATAATATTTTCCTCATAAAATATTTATTCAATTAATTAAAGTTTATTTTCTTTCAGCTGCTACGTCAGCTGCCTGTACCATATCACCAGTGTCATTACCCCAAGCGTTACGCTCATAGGTTGTTACTGCAGCAATATCTCCATCATTTAACTGCTCACCAAATGCAGGCATTAAGTTTTTACCGTAAATGATGTGAGTAATATGTGTTTTTAAGTTCTCAGCTTTAGTAGCAATCTCACTGCCTGCAAGAGCTGGGAATACGCCTTGTACACCTTGACCATTAGCTTGGTGGCAAGCTAAACAGTTAGCTTTGTAGACTGCCTCGCCTTTAGTCATGAGTTCTTCCATAGACATCTCTTTATTTGATGCCGCAGCAGCTGCTTCTTGTGATTGTTTTTTCTCTGCTACCCATGTTTTGTATTCATCCATGGATACGGCTTTTACGACGATAGGCATATATCCGTGACCTTTACCACAGATCTCAGCACATTGACCTCGATATGTGCCAGGCTCATTAATCATTGTCCAGTTGTCGTTAATAAAACCAGGGATTGCATCTCGCTTCCATCCAAGATCTGGAACCCACCATGCGTGAATCACGTCATTTGCTGTAGTTAAAATTCTAATTTTAGTATTGGTTGGTAATACTAGCGGTTCATCTACATCCAATAAGTAATCTGGATGCTCCATTGGATCTACAGAATCAACACGTTGACTTAATTCAACACTTTTTTCATCCAGGTTACTGTAAATAGTTAAATCATCTTCAAGATACTCGTATTTCCATTTCCATTGATAACCTACTGCTTTTACTGTTAGTGCTGTATCGGATGTATCATCCATTTCAATCAGTAGTTTAGTTGCAGGAATAGCAAGACCGATAATAATAAGCAGAGGGATAGCTGTCCAAATAATTTCAACTGTTGTGCTGTGAGAAAATTTTGCAGGTTTGACGCCTCTTGATTTTCTGTGGTGAAATATTGACCAGAACATGATACCGAACACTACGATACCGATGATTGTCACAACCCATAAGGACACCATATGCATGTCATAAACTTTTTGGCTGATCGGTGTAACGCCCTCACGCATGTTAAGACCCCACTCAGCAAACACTGATATAGGTAAAGTAACTAATGCTAATGCTTGAATAATTTTTTTGAAAATACTTGTCATGCTTTCTCTCTTCGCAATGCTTAAATAATTTAAAGTAAAGATTTTTTTAACTGTGTAAATGTAACTAATTTGTAACAATGTTGTCAACCATTTCGTTTAAATGGTTTTAACTAAATTTTTTAACTTTTCTCGCTCTTCGTCTGTAACTCTTTGACCTAAAAAGACTTTTTTCCCATCCTTGATAAAATAAAAAATTGAGTGTTTTAGTCTCGTTGGTGGCTCGTATTGAAAGTTAGTCCAATTTCTCACTAATTCATACTCTTTAATTTTTTTTCGCATCACGAATCTAACTTTTATATTGTACGGGCTAATTAAGATTTCTTCATAGAAGGTACTTTTAAGAGCTGTAATATAAAGTGCATAACCTAAAATTAAAAATTCAATTCCATAAAAGGGAATAGCCAGATATAAATTAACGTAGCTTAAAGCGATTGCTATTAGGAGAATGAAACAACCAAAATAGAAATAAACCTTCTTGATTATATGCCATGGCATGGCTGGATTAGGTCTAATAATTATTGACTGAGTGTCTTTCTGTTTATCAAATTTATTTTCAATCATGTAATGTATAATTCTGAAATGGTGCCGGGAGCGAGAATCGAACTCGCACGCTGTCGCCAGCGCGGGATTTTGAATCCCGTGCGTCTACCAGTTCCGCCATCCCGGCAGAATGGAAATTATAACAAGCTTTTATTAAATGAATATAGAAGAATTTAATTACTCACTACCGGAAGAATTGATCGCGCAATACCCGACAGATAAACGGTCTGCTAGTAGATTATTGCAACTCAATCCAAACACTAAAGAAATCAAAGACAATAATTTTACAAATTTTTTATCACTTATTAATCGTAATGATCTTCTAATATTTAACGATACAAAAGTAATTAAAGCTCGGATCAATGGTCATAAAAAAAGCGGGGGTAAGGTCGAAGTCCTTATCGAAAAAATAATCAATCAAAATTCATTTGTTGGCCATATTGGAACATCCAAAAAAATCAATGCTGGATTAGAAATTATGGTGGACAAATTTAAACTGATAGTAAAAAATCGAGAAGAAAATATGTTTATCATTGAGACGGATGATAATATTTTTGATATCATCGATAATCATGGAAAGCTCCCTCTGCCTCCATACATTAATAGAGATAACGAGGATTTTGATGATGATCGCTATCAAACTGTTTTTGCAAAACATGATGGCGCTATAGCTGCCCCAACAGCTGGACTTCATTTTGATGACCAATTTTTTTCAGAATTATCAAAACAAAATTTTAACTTTGGCTTCATTACGCTTCATGTGGGTTCTGGAACATTTCAGCCTGTTCGTAATTCAAATATAACTGACCATAAAATGCATTCGGAAGAATTCATGATCGGTCAAGACGTATATGAACGGATCGAGGAAACAAAAAAAAATAGCGGCCGGATCATTGCAATTGGCACTACTGTTTTGAGGGCGTTAGAATCAGCTTACAATCAACCTAGAAAAGATACAAACTTTCAAAAAACTAATATTTTTATTTACCCAGGTTATCAATTTAAAATTGTTGATAGCTTATTCACTAATTTTCACTTACCAAAGAGTACTTTAATTATGTTAGTCTCGGCATTCGCTGGTCATTCGTTTACAATGTCAGCCTATGCGCATGCTGTTCAAGAAGAATACCGCTTTTTTAGTTACGGTGATGCAATGTTTATTGAACAAAAATTAACCTAAGAAGACAAAATAAAAACATAAATCAATCAAGAGAAATTAATATGAGAATCATCTACACCATTTTATTCACACTTTTTGTATCACTAAACATACAAGCTGAAATATTGCCTCAAGCCCAATTAGAAATGAAAATTCCTTTAAAAAAGGAACCGTCTACACGCCCGATGACGGTTGCTTATATTCCTGGTGAGAAAAAGTACTATATTGCTGATGGTGGCTTATCCCCAATTGGAAATGAGCCTTTCTCAAAATCACAAGTTCATGTTTATGATGAAAACGGAGCCTACATTAAATCTTTTTCCCCTGGTTTTGATAATCGTTCAATTTACTACAATGAAAATTCCAAAACACTAGAGACGATTACTTATAATATTTCCAGCGCAGCGGGATTTTTTCCTAATACAGGAATTTTTAAACTAGAATTAGATGATCAAGGATTGTTGACAAACCGGTCTGATACTGTTTCAAGATTTTCAGAAAATTTTGGAAGCGCTGGTACCATGCCAACATATGATGCCAAAAATAATCAGTACTTTGCCAAACAAGAAAAGAGTAACATTGTTAGAGTCATAGATGCATCTTCAAATGAAATTAAAAAAGAAATTGCTCTTGATTTTTCTGCAGCCAAAGTTGAGCACCATGATGTAACTGACCACTATGCAGCATACACAAATGTTACTGGTCATGAACTTATTTTGCTTGATGTGGACCACAAAAAGTTTTTGATATTCAACTTAGATGGGAAACTAGTAGGAACCTCTGAACTTGCAAAAGATTTGAAAATTAGGGCGAAAAATCATTTTAATGGATTAGGATATACCAACAACGGTTTATTCTTTTTATATATCGACTCTGAAGGTGAGTTTGGAACGTATCATGCATACAAAGTGTTGAATTAATTTTTATATTTTTGATTTTATAAAATGTATAAGATCTGGAATATTGATCATTTCCGAATCAGGTTCAGATCTTGATTTAAATTCTACTTTGGATTCGTTAAGGCTTTTTTCACCAATCACTATTCTGTTTGGAATGCCTATCAGATCAGATTCTGCAAACATAATCCCTGGACGCGCATCACGATCATCCAGCATGACATCAACACCATTCTCCAATAAGTCATCATAAATTTTATTGGCATGAGTTCTAACATTGTCATTTTTATGATATCCAATTGGTACAATAATCAATTCAAATGGAGCAATACTCTTTGGCATGATCATGCCATTCTCATCATTATTTTGCTCGATGGCTGCGGCAACAATTCTTGACACCCCAATCCCATAACATCCCATCATCATGGTTTGAGATTTACCTTCTTCATTAAGAATTGAGGCTTGCATAGCTTCAGAGTATTTCTTTCCAAGTTGAAAGATATGGCCTACCTCAATTCCTCTGCAAAATTTAAGCTTGCCAGATTCGTCAGGGCTGACATCTCCTTCAATCACATTTGTGATATCCACAAATGTTTCAACATTGGTAAGTTGAACATTTTTAAAGTGATAATGCTCTTCGTTTGCTCCGCAGATCATATTTTCCATTTCAATAATGGAGTGATCAAACAACTTTCTGATATGTTCATTCCCCTCGGGCCCTATAAATCCTGGAATTAACCCATGCTTTTTCAGCTCCTCATCTTTTGCTACCCTGAAGCGATTGCTACCGATTACTTTTTCTAATTTAACCAGATTAATTTCCCGATTACCCGGTACAAAACAAATTATCAGCTCATCCTCTAAATTGAATACAACCCCTTTTAAAATATTTTGTGTATCTATTTTAAAAAACTCTTGGAGTGCTTCTATAGTGGAAATTTCAGGGGTATATACTTTCTCTGTTTGTGGCTTATTTTCTGTGGATCCCTTTTTAAATATGGTTGATGCCTTTTCAATATTGGCGGCATAATCCGATTGATCAGAATAAGCAATCACATCCTCTCCAGAATCAGCTAAAACATGAAATTCATGTGATGCATCCCCACCAATTGCTCCAGAATCAGCAGCTACTGATCTAAATTGAAGACCAATTTTTGAAAAAATTCGATTGTAAGTTTCAAACATCACCTCATACATCTTCTGCAAACAATTTGCATCCGCGTGAAAGGAGTATGCATCTTTCATTAAAAATTCTCTGGCTCGCATTACGCCAAAACGAGGACGAATTTCATCACGGAATTTTGTTTGGATCTGATAAAAGTTGATGGGAAGTTGCTTATAACTATTTAGTTCTTTTCGGGCAATGTCGGTGATAACTTCTTCATGCGTCGGTCCAAAACAAAACTCATTCTCATGTCGATCATTTATTTTAAGCATTTGCGGACCAAATTGCTGCCACCGACCTGTTTCTTGCCATAGTTCTGCTGGCTGAATCGCTGGCATCAATAACTCTACCGCCCCAGAAGCATTCATTTCATCTCTGATAATATTTTCAATTTTTCTTAACACTCTCAAACCAATTGGCATCCATGTATATAGTCCTGAGCTCAATCTTTTTACATAGCCAGCTCGAACCATTAATTGATGACTTTTGAGTTCAGCGTCTTGAGGAGCCTCTTTCAAGGTAGATATAAAAAATTGACTTGTTTTCATAGATTTAAACTGCCTTTAATGGTCTTCCATAGTTCTTTTTTTAATTCTGCATTTGTACACATTTTTTTTAATGAAGCTAATTGAAAAACATCAGCAGACATAGGTTTAACTTCATCGGATAGTAAAATTTTAACAGAATCCTTAAGCGGTTCTGACAAAAATTCAGAAACACTCATGTCCTGCAATTTAAGTGAACCCACCCCTTTCAAGAACAAGTTAATACTGCTCATTAAGGATGTACTCTCTGTATCTTGTTTTGCAACATCATAAATCATGAGGAGCGTCTTATTGTCAATCTCCATGATGGCGCAATGATATTTTTTTTCTTTAACTTTTGGTGATGAATCATCGGCCTTATCATGACTAGATTGATACATATCAAAAATGGTGAGCAACTCAAGCTCTTCTAGCTGATCTCTTTCATTAAAAATCATGGCAAATCTCTTCCCATAATAATGGCATCCTCATGACCCTTCTTGGTCAAGTAATAATTGGGGCGAACTCCAATCTCATTAAAGTAAAATTTTTTATACAAACTGATGGCAGGTATATTTGAAGTTCTAACTTCTAAAAAAATATGTTTGATATTTTTATTATGGCATTCACCAATGAGTGCGTCCATTAACTTTGAGGCAACTTGTTTTTTCCGCACACTTTTAGTAACACCAATATTTAAGATTTCGCAATCGTGCGGGATGAGTCTAGCCACAATAAAACCAACGATAGTTTCATTTAAGAAAAATATTTTGAAGAAATGCTTCACCGATATTGAGTCTTTAAAATTTTTTATACTCCATAACTCAACCTCATTTTCTTGTTCGATCGCATGAACTTCATTCAAGTCTGAATCTTTTGGATCTTGTATGAATTCCATTATTTATTTTCTTTCATCAATAGTTTGCGCCACCTTATTTCGGACATAAATGGGTTGAATTCCATCAAAGGAAAATTTGTCTGGTGGCTGCTCCAATGCAATAGAGGCGATATAGCTAGCCATATTTGTTTTTAGGTTTTGGTTGTTTAAAGAATATGACAAGTATGTGTCATTAAAATGGTCTGTAAACATTTCATAACCTGTACCAATCACAGAAAAACTATTAGTAATTTCGTCTGGAGGGATCGGTAATTTATCCGGTGCAGTTACCATGGGTTCTGAGAGGGGAATAATTTTTTTATCATTATTTCTTTTAAAAAATTGTAAATATACTTCACCCATCCTGGCATCAATGGTCGATAAAATATAATTTGACTCTGTCATTGATGCAATTGTTTTTAACGAACTTATTCCTATCAAAGGAATTTTGTGAGAAAAAGCTATTCCATAGGCAACGCCACAGGCTATCCTAATCCCAGTGAATGATCCAGGCCCTGCAGAAAATGCGATCACATTTAAATCTTTAAAGGCGACATTCGCCTTTTTTAAAATTTTTTGGACTTCGCTCAAAGCAACTGAGGAATGAGTCATGCCAGCATTAAATTCAACATTTTCTTTTCCAGCAGAATGAATGAGGCATAAAGAAAAGTTTATAGATGATGTGTCTATTGCTAATAGATTCAACGAAGTTCCTCAATAAAATTTAAAACCTGATTATAATCCTCCACTAATTGAAACGGGGGTAGGGATTTTAAAATTTGTTTTCCATAATATTTTTTTTGAATTCTGTTATCGCCAAGTATCGCAACTCCCTTATCAGAAAAATTTCTTATTAACCGACCCATCCCTTGCTTCATTAGTAGAGTTGTCATTGGAATTTGTGATTTCATAAAAAAATCTTTTTCATTCAATAAATTTATTTTTGCATCCACGATAGGATCATCGGGTGATTTGAATGGTAACTTATCAATAATTAATAGCGTTAAGTTGTCTCCTATTAAATCAATACCTTCCCAAAAAGAAAATGAACCAATCAAAACAGAATTTTGATTGCTTTTGAATTCTTCGATAAGTAATTGATTTGGCAACATTCCTTGTCTTAAGATATTTAAGGGATCAACATTTCTGTGGTTAATAAATTCAAACTGATTAGCTACTTGCTCAACACCATTTAATGAGGTTGTTAAGAATAATGTTCTTCCTTTATTTAATTTTATCGCTGGATAGACATAATCTACTAAAGATGAAAAAAATTCTTTTTCATTGGGGTTCGGTAGCCCCATTGGAATATGTAACACCGCATTTTTCTCATAGTTAAAAGGGCTTTCAAAGACTCTTGTTTCTATGTCTTTTAATCCTGTTAAATCTTTAAAATAATCAAAATTACCATTGGTCGTCATTGTTGCTGAGGTAAATACCATCGAGTCACTTGAGGCTGTTGTTTTTGAGAAAATTCCTTTGACATCAATTGGGGTGATATGAATGGAGATGGAGTTATTAAACTTTTCCAACCAAAGTGCGTTTTTTTTCTCCGAGGGATTAATGATATTTTTTAAAAGCTCAATAAAGTTATTTAGCTCCTTAGCTGAAGCATCAATATCCTTATTAATAAAGCCTGGTGCTTTAATAGCATTATTGAGCTCTTCAAGGTTGTCCATAATTCCAACCAAATGATCTTTGAAAACATTTAATTGGTTAAGCTTATAAAGAGAAATTTTTTGTGGTTCATCTTTCACTAAATCAAGGAGTTGAGACATTGAAAAATTATAACGATTGAAAATCATTGAAAAGTTTTCTAGGCCAATGACTGAATGTTTTAAGTGATTAATTAGGTCATCAAGAACACGATTCAATTTTAGGGAAGAAAATATTTTGCTGGAATACAGCATTGCCAAATCAATTAAATTGTGAGCCTCATCAAAGACAACCACATCTGACTTTGGCAATAAGTTATTAGCATCATCATTTTCATTAAAAAAATCTGAAAAAAATAAGTGATGATTCACTATAATCACCTCGGCAGAATGCGCTCTCCTTCTTGCCTTATTTACAAAACAATCATTATTAAACTTGCAATCACCAAATAGACAATTCTCACTCGTTGATGTGACGGCATGCGAAATATTTCCTGATAAATTTTTTTTTAATTCAACCACATCGCCAGTATTTGTTTTTTTTAAAATATCCTCTATGTCGGAAAATGTTGAAGCATCAGATTTTGAAAAAAACATTTTACTGTGATTATTGATTCGATGATGACATAGGTAATTAGATCGTCCTTTTAATACTGAAACATTGAAATTGAGCTTCAATGCTTTTTGAAGAATCGGAAAATCTTTATCTAATAATTGCTCCTGAAGATTCTTCGTTGCTGTCGAGATAATAATTTTTTTATTTTGTCGGACCAACGGTAATAAATAACCTAATGTTTTTCCGATTCCTGTTCCAGCCTCTATAGCTACTGTTTTTTTTAAAGTAACTGATTCATCGATGAATTGTGCCATCTGAACTTGGCCGTCTCTTTTTTGATAGCTGGAAAGATAGCTGGCCAATGGACCATTTTCATTAAAAAAATGATCAAAAAAGTTTGATTTATCTGACATTATCAACATGACCTAAATTTCTATCTGGATCGATCAAATCTCGGATTCTTTGTTTGATAATGGCAACATCTACAAAACCATTTTCTTGTTTTCTTGAAAAGATTAAACTTCCATTGCAAGTAATATCAAAAACACCGGATTCAGAAGGAACTAACGTTACAGATGACAAGTCCGATTCAAAAGTGTTTAATAATTCTTGAGATATCCAAGTAGCCCTTGACAGCCACTTGCATTTGGGGCAAAACTTGATTTCAATGTAATTTTTTTTTTGCATAAGTTGTCAATTATTCGTCAGAGATCTGATGTAATATTGTACATGTTTAAAGTTACTCTTCTATTTAAGGTTTGGTATGAAAAATAAATTTAAAAGCTTTACTCTAATAACTTTTGGCCTAGTCTTTGGCATTTTAATAAGTGTCAATTTATCTGTCTTTGCTGACAAAAAGAGTGAAGCTAAAAAGCTTCCGGTTGAAGATTTGAGAATTTTTGCTGAGGTATTTGGCAAGATTAAAGCTGACTATGTAGAAGAAGTTGAGGACAAGCAGCTCTTAACTGAAGCATTAAATGGAATGTTGGCAGGCCTTGATCCCCATTCCACCTTTCTTGACCAAGATCACTTTAAGGAAATGCAACAAGGAACGGCGGGAGAATTTGGTGGCTTAGGAATTGAAGTGGGTATGGAAGATGGTTTTGTGAAGGTCATATCTCCTATTGAAGATACTCCTGCATTTAAAGCTGGCTTACAAAGTGGAGACCTGATAATCAAGTTAGATGACAAATCGACCAAAGGGATGTCATTAAATGATGCCGTGAAGATCATGAGAGGAAAACCAGGTACATCATTAAATGTTCAAATATTAAGAAAGGGGCAGAACGCTCCTTTTGATGTAAAGATTACTCGTGCTCAGATAAAAAGCCAAAGTGTAAAGGCTAAATTGATTCAAGAAGATTACGGATACATTCGTGTAACACAATTCCAGGAAAGAACTGGTGAGGACGTTGCCAAATCAATCAATAAACTTTTTGAAGAAAATAAAAAGCCATTAAGCGGTCTTGTGCTCGATATGAGAAATAATCCTGGTGGCTTATTAAATGCTGCTGTGGCAGTTTCGGCAGCTTTTATACCTGAGGGTGAGCTTGTTGTTTATACTGAAGGGCGCGCAAGAGATTCAAAAATGCATTTAACTGCAATCCCAGAAAACTTTGTTCGTGACCCAAAAAATAACTACATTGAGAAACTCCCAAGTGAAATTAAAAAAACTCCTTTGGTCGTTCTTGTAAATAATGGTTCTGCATCAGCCTCTGAGATTGTTGCGGGAGCACTTCAAGATCATAAAAGAGCATTAATTGTTGGCACTAAAAGCTTTGGCAAGGGTTCGGTACAGAGCATTTTACCAATGAATAACGGAACAGCAATTAAGCTGACCACTGCTAGATATTTTACTCCTAATGGGCGTTCAATCCAGGCAAAAGGTATTGATCCAGATATAGTTGTAGAAGATGGTTTCAGTGGTTTAATGTCTCGTGAGGCTGATCTTAATCATCACTTATCCAACCCTGACGACACTGAATCTAAGAAAGATGAGAGTGCAAATTCAGAAGAATCGAAAAATGATGAAAAACAAAAAACATCAACCAAAGCTGATGATGGAGGAGAGGCGCTAAAAAACTTTAAGCCAGTTGAGTTCGGTACGGCTGATGATAAGCAGTTTCAAGAAGCTTTGAATATTCTAAAGGGTATAGATATTTATAAAAAGATTAATTAATCCATGATTGATAAGATAATTTCTGAAGTTGATTTTGCCCTTAAACTTTTTACTTTGCCACAAAAAGGTGAGAGGTCCTCACCCTCAGAAAGATTTGCAAACACCCAACCTGATCTTACTGATGATGACTTGAAACAAACTGCCAGACTAATGAGGGTTAATCACACTGGTGAAGTGTGTGCGCAAGCTCTTTATAGGGGGCAACTATTTTTTAATTCTGATGAAGTCACTGAAAAATCTCTAAAGCAGGCTGCTTTTGAAGAAATAGACCATCTCAATTGGTGTGAGCAACGCATTAAAGAATTAGGAGGCAGGACAAGCTATCTTAATCCAATCTTCTATATGAGCTCCTTTAGTCTTGGGGCGATTGCAGGAAAAATAGATAATAAAATTAATTTAGGTTTTTTAGAGGCGACCGAAAAACAAGTTGCCGCCCATCTCGAAAGCCATATAAAAAAAATACCAAAAAATGATAAAAAAACGCATGCTATTTTAAAACAAATGAAATATGATGAGCAGTGTCATCAAAAAACAGCGAAGTCGCTTGGCTCAAAAGAGCTTCCAAGTTTTGTTCAAAAAATAATGAATGTGACTTCAAAGTTAATGACTAAAACAACCTTTTGGATTTGAATTAATGCAAAATTTTAAAGAGATATTAGAAACACTCAACTCCGCAGATCATATCAAAGAGATCCAGCTTTATCATCAAGAACAGCTGCATGGTGTAATTAAAAGCAAACCCGGCTCTATGGGTTCTATTAAAGTCTACAATTACTTATACGAAACTTTTGGTGTAATAAATAGTGATGCTGCTATGGAGGGGATTGACCTGTATGCTGAACATACCGAAGATGCCCAAAATAACCCAGGGAAACATCCGAATATTGATAGGCTACTAGACGTTATTGATTCAGATATAACCCTACAAGTAAAAATTATTAAAAATTAATCTTTCAAGCCGCAACAATTTCAAACGCATGCGTTATATTTACACTTTTACTTAGCATTATTGATGCGGAGCAATACTTGGTCGCTGACAATTCTATTGCACGAGCCACCTTCTTCTCATCTAAATCTTTTCCTGTTACTTTGAAGTGAATGTGAATATCTGTAAATACTTTTGGAACTGACTCTGCTCGCTTTGATGAAATGAATGCCTGACATCCTGTCACATCTTGTCGTGACTTCTTCAAAATAGTCACAACATCGAATGATGTACATCCACCCATACCAGATAACAAAACTTCCATTGGTCTCATGCCTTGATCTTTTCCTCCAAGATCCTGCGGACCATCCATTAATAGACTATGACGTGATTCAGATTCAGCTTTAAAACAAACGTCTTGTTCCCAAGTTACGGTCAAATTCATCTTAATTTAGCCCTAATAATTCAACATCAAAAATTAAATCACTATTAGGCGGAATAACCCCTCCTGCGCCTCTTGGCCCATATCCCAAATCAGAAGGAATAATAATTGTTCTTTTACCACCAATTTTCATACCTTGCACGCCAATATCCCAACCTTTAATGACTTGTCCTATACCCAATGTAAATTCTAGTGGATCATTTCGATCAAGTGAACTATCAAATTTCTCACCTTTATTATCTTTTTTATTTGCATCGTATAACCACCCTGTGTAATGAACTTTGACAATAAGTCCAGGCTCAGCCTCTCTTCCATCTCCGACCACATTGTCAATGAGCTGCAACCCCTTGTCGTAAACTTTAGCAGATTCTTGCTCCATACTTTTTTCCTTTTCTCCTATTAATTCAATTGAAAAAACTGATGACGTCATGATTAAAAAAATCAAAA
Source organism: Methylophilaceae bacterium LSUCC0665 (assembly GCA_024919215.1). Classification (GTDB taxonomy): domain Bacteria; phylum Pseudomonadota; class Gammaproteobacteria; order Burkholderiales; family Methylophilaceae; genus BACL14. The sequence goes on from CP103437.1 coordinate 1,080,507, forward strand.
AATAATATCTCATATAAATTCCTGTTAGTTTTAATGTTGATATAAATATTCTAGGCTTTGTTCAATGAACTTTAAGAAGGATTCATACTGAGGTCCATTTAGTACGAATGTTACTATATATTCCTCACCCTTGCTTGACTTCATAAATCCTGACAAAGCAAATACATTTTTAAGACGACCTGTTTTAAGATGAGTTGCATTCGAAAAAGATTTTTCTTTAAACATAGACTTTAATGTGCCATCAATACCAGTAATTGGAAGTGAGCTAATAATCTCTGATTTCCAGTCAGATGCGATAATAAAAGCCAAGATTTCCTGAAATAACAGGGAGTTAGCATAACTATCTCGTGATAATCCTGCCCCATTCTCAATAAAAAACTCATTGGCATTAATTCCCTTTTTTTCAAACCAGCTTTTAAAAAAAATATCGGTATTGAATTCATCAGCGTCAAATTCTGTCTTGTATTTCATTGCAACCAGAGCCAGATTCCTTGAAAATAAATTGAGGCTGTACTTATTCATCTGATACATCAACTGATTAAGAGGATCTGAAAAATGTTCATCAAGCAACACATAACTATTTAATTCGTCATCACTAAAACTTTGTTGTTCTATTTCACCCTCAAATTCAATTTTCGCTTCGTTTAAGATGTTGATAATAGCAGCTTTAAGATATCCATCCTGATTTAATGCATTTAAGTATAAAGATTTATTTTTACACTTCTTACTGAAAGATCCATTAACGGTAACCTGAATTAATTCATCAGCAAATATCACATCAGGACGAATTTTAGACTTCCAGTCCTCACAGGCTTTATTTGTAATTTTTAAATTATTAACAACCTTAATTCCTTCCATGAAAGGCTTGTGATATAGGCTCACATTATTATCCTGATTTAGAAATTGAATCTCAATCGCCCCCGCCTCAATTAATAAGGACTTGGGTTGGATGTTATAGGCTCGGTAACTTAGGTCATCAATATATTTTGGATTAAGTTGATTTTTAAAGTATGAATCATCTAAAAAGATATTTCCTGTAATTTGATCAATCCCTTTAGCTTTAAAACGATTAAAAATATCTTTTAAATTTTCAATTGATAGAGTTGGATCCCCCTCCCCCCTGATAATCAAATCTTCTATAATTTTATTATCTTTTATTTGCTTAGTAGAAAAGAATAACGTTCGAAATTTAAAATCTGGGCCTAATTCATCGAGTGCAATGGTGGCAGTGATAAGCTTATTTACTGATGCAAAATTAAATGACTTATTAGCATCCTTGCTCCATGATTCATCTGTTGAGATATTTTTTATAGAATAAGCAAAATCTTGCGGATTAATTTTGCTTTTAATAACGAGCTCTTGAGAATATGCCGTTGTAATAAAGAAACTAATGATCAGCAGTAAACGTATCATGAAATATCCATCTGCATTCTTTTAAATATTTTCTCTAACACTCTTACTACAAATTTTATATCAGACAAGGTGCTTGTGTAAGGGGGCATAATATAAACACATCTGCCAATCGGCCTGATTAACAATCCTGCTTCTCGAGCAAAAGATTCAAAATTCGAGGGCTCTTGATTTTCAGGTAAATCAAAACGCCAAATCATTCCGATATTAAAAAAATTTTTAATATTATATTTTGTTAACTTCATCATGACCTGGTTAAATAATTTAGACTTCTCATTAATCTTATCTATATTTAATTTTTGATTAAAATAATCTAGAGTTGCAATGGCTGCTGAACACGCAAGGGGGTTGCCAGTAAAACTATGTGAGTGTAGAAAGTTTTTCTCAACATCTGGATCTAAAAACTCGCGATATATTTTTTTGGAAACAAGAGTGGCTGCTATAGGAAGATAGCCTCCTGACAAGCCTTTTGACAGACACATGATGTCTGGCTGAACATTGGCATGCTGACAAGCAAACATTTTTCCTGTGCGTCCAAAACCAACAGCAATCTCATCTGCAATGAAATGAATATCAAGCTTAGAACATAATTTTCTTAATTTTTTTAAATAAACAGGGTGGTAATAATTCATGCCTGAGGCGCATTGAAGAATCGGTTCAATAATCAATCCTGCAATTGTTTTATGATGTTTATTTAAGATTGCTTCTGCTTTCTCAAAACTTTCTAACGCAAACTCTTTAAGTTGTTTTTGAGATTCATAATTTTTTGGGGATGGATTGGGAAGAATAATATTTTTATTTAACAAAGAATAATAATTCTTAGAAAAAATATCGACATCTGTCACAGATAAAGCACCCAGGGTTTCGCCATGATAACTATTTCTGAGGAGAGCAAATTTTGTTTTCTTTTGCCCTTTGTTTTTCCAATAATGGTAGCTCACTTTTAAGGCGACCTCGACTGCACTAGATCCATCACTCGAATAGAAACAATGGTCCAGGTTAGTTAGGGCATTGAGTCGTTTAGATAAATCAATTACAGGTTGATGGGTCATGCCTGACAGCATGACATGCTCTATTTTATTAAGCTGGCTGATAATATTTTTTTTTAAATAGGGATTATTGTGGCCAAACAAATTTACCCACCATGAACTTATGGCATCAAAATAATCCTTGCCATCCACTGACCTTAGCCAGCTCTTGTTGCCTGACTCAATAGCAATTAAATTTTGATCGTTGTATTGATCCATTCTAGAACATGGATGCCATACATTTTCAATACTCTCTCTTATTAAATTGATCTTGTCCTTGCTCATTGACTTAAGGGGCCGGGTTCATTACTGATAGATGAATTTGTTCGATTTCATCTAATATTTCATCCGATAGCTCTAGAGAAAAACTTTCAACATTCTCTTTTAGTTGATTAAGCGAAGTTGCTCCTAAAATTGTTGAAGTCATGAACCATTGTGACCTTACAAAAGCTAATGACATTTCAGTTAGGGACAGATGATATTTCTTCGCTAATTGCGCATATTGTTTGACTGCATATCTGACCCCGGGCTTATCAAATCTTTTTGCATAACCTGGAAAAAGATTGACTCTTCCAGCTGCTTGGTCGTTTTCAATATATTTACCTGTTAAATATCCAAAAGCTAGCGGTGAATAAGCTAAAAAACTCAGCTGCTCACGATATAAAATCTCACTGATACCGAACTCTACAGTACGATTCAATAAGCTATAGCTATTCTGTAATGCGCTAATAATTGGTAATTTATGTTGTCTTGCAACTCTAATAAACTCCATTAAACCCCACGGTTGTTCATTCGAAAGAGCAATTGTTCTAATTTTTCCTGAATCAACTAATTTTGATAGAGTTGTTAGTTGATCATAAATGCTCACCCAAGAAATTTGTTTGCCATCCTCTTGGTCCCCTTCAGGGTCGAATTTATATTGCCCAAACATTGGGACATTTCTTTCAGGCCAATGAAGATAATAAATATCTATATAGTCTGTTTTCAGTCTTTTGAGCGATGCGTCCAAAGCATTCACAATATTTTCTTCGTTTAAAGAGGTTGGCCCGCCACGTATCCAATTTAACTTTCTTCTTGGACCAGCGACCTTGCTTGAAATAATTATTTTGTCTCGATCCTGTGTTTGTAACCAATCTCCAAGAATAGATTCAGTTTTGGTATAGGTGTCTGCTTTAGGAGGAACTGGATACAATTCAGCTATATCAATTGAATTTATGCCAATATCTAAAGCAAAATCCAACTGTTCATATGCCTCACTTTTACTATTTTGATCACCAAACGTCATGGTTCCTAAAGTAAGTGGCGATATTTTGATATTGCTATTACTTAACTGGCGATAATCAGTCGCTGAAAACATAAATAACCTTTTTTTTGATAATTACCCTTGAAATTAAGAACAATCGTCCCTATTATTAGCACTCTTAGTTATAGAGTGCTAATTTATAACTAACATAATAACAAGAATACACTATTAGGAGATCTAACAAATGAAAATTCGTCCTTTACATGACCGTGTAATAGTTAAACGTGTTGAAGAAGAACGTACAACTGCTTCAGGAATTGTAATTCCTGAAAGTGCTTCAGCAGAAAAGCCTGATCAAGGCGTTATTGAAGCTGTAGGCAACGGCAAAATCCTTGAAGACGGAAATACCAAAGCTCTAGATGTTAAAGTCGGAGACAAGGTGTTGTTTGGAAAATATGCAGGGCAAACAGTTAAAGTTGATGGTGAAGAGCTTCTAGTTATGCGAGAAGACGACATCATGGCAATCATTGAATAATTATAACTAAATACGGAGAAAAATAATGGCAGCAAAAGATGTAAGATTTGGTGATGATGTTCGCCAAAAAATGGTAAAAGGGGTTAACACTCTTGCTAATGCAGTTAAAGTTACTCTTGGTCCTAAAGGTCGTAATGTTGTTCTTGAAAGATCTTTTGGGGCGCCAACGATTACTAAAGATGGTGTATCAGTCGCGAAAGAAATTGAATTAAATGACAAATTTGAGAACATGGGTGCTCAAATGGTGAAAGAGGTCGCTTCCAAAACATCAGATAATGCTGGTGATGGCACTACTACTGCTACTGTTCTGGCTCAGGCGATTGTTCGTGAGGGTATGAAGGCAGTTGCAGCCGGTATGAATCCGATGGATCTTAAGAGAGGGATCGATAAGGCTGTGGAAACAGGTGTAGCTGAACTTCATAAACTAAGTAAACCTTGTAATACAAGTAAAGAAATAGCACAAGTTGGTTCGATTTCCGCAAACTCCGATGAATCAATTGGTCAGATCATTGCTGACGCAATGGATAAAGTTGGCAAAGAGGGAGTGATTACTGTTGAAGATGGATCAGGTCTGAGCAATGAACTAGATGTTGTAGAAGGTATGCAATTTGATCGTGGCTATTTGTCTCCTTATTTCATTAATAATAATGAGAGGCAAATTGCGCTTCTAGATGATCCATATGTATTGCTTCATGACAAAAAAATCGCAAATATTAAAGATCTTCTGCCAACATTAGAACAAGTTGCAAAGGCTGGTAAACCATTACTGATCATTGCCGAAGAAATTGAAGGCGAAGCTTTAGCAACACTTGTTGTAAACAACATTCGTGGAACAATCAAAACTGTTGCAGTAAAAGCGCCCGGTTTTGGCGATAGAAGAAAAGCAATGCTTGAAGATATCGCTATCCTTACAGGTGGCACAGTCATATCTGATGAAGTTGGTCTTACATTAGAGAATGTAAAACTTGAGGATCTCGGTCAAGCAAAACGCATCGAGGTTGGTAAAGAAAATACGATTATCATTGATGGTGCGGGCAAGGCAGATACAATTAAGTCACGGATCGAAACTATCAAAACGCAAATTGCTGAATCAACCAGTGATTATGATAAAGAAAAACTTCAAGAACGAGTAGCTAAGCTTGCTGGTGGTGTTGCAGTAATTAAAGTTGGTGCGGCAACCGAAGTTGAAATGAAAGAGAAAAAAGCTCGTGTTGAAGATGCACTTCATGCAACTCGTGCTGCAGTTGAAGAAGGAATTGTGCCTGGAGGTGGCGTTGCATTGTTAAGAGTTCAAGATGCAATTTCAAAAACCAAAGGTACCAATCCTGAACAAGATGCAGGTATTCAGATTGTTGTTCGAGCGATCGAAGAACCTCTTCGACAAATTGTATCAAACGCAGGTGAAGAAGCTTCAGTTGTCATCAACAATGTGAAATCTGAAAAAGGTAACAATGGTTACAATGCAGCCAATGATACATATGGCGACATGGTAGCTATGGGTGTTTTAGATCCAACTAAAGTAACTCGCTCGGCATTACAAAATGCAGCGTCTGTTGCAGGTTTGATGTTAACGACTGATTGCATGATTGCTGAATTACCTAAAGAAGATGCGCCAGCAGGTCCTGATATGGGCGGTATGGGTGGTATGGGTGGTATGGGCGGTATGCCAGGTATGATGTAAGTAACGAATCCTACATTAGGATACAAAAAAGGGCCACATATGTGGCCCTTTCTTTTTTCTGGTGCATTGGGGAGGACAATGCTTATTCCAGAATTATTATTGTGATTTAAAAAAAATAAAAAAGTTCGAATAAGACTTTAAAAATAAAAAAAATAAGGTAGCATCATGATCCATGCAATTAGATTATTTAAAAGACCTTAACGAAAAACAGTCAGAAGCAGTTCAACTCCAAAATGAATCTGCTCTCATCTTAGCCGGTGCGGGAAGCGGCAAAACTAAAGTATTGACTTCAAGAATTAGTTGGCTGATACATAACCAAATCGTCTCACCCAATGGAATTTTGGCCGTCACTTTTACCAATAAGGCGGCAAATGAAATGTTATCCAGAATCTCTTCGCAGCTAGGAATGAATCCAAGAGGAATGTGGGTAGGAACCTTTCATGGCTTATGTAACCGTTTTTTAAGATTGCATTTCAAAGAGGCAAACCTTCCTCAGACTTTTCAAATTTTAGATAGCAGTGATCAATTATCTGCCATTAAAAGATTATGCAAAATTTTACAAATTGATCCTGATAAAATAACTCCAAAAGAAATTCAATATCATATTAACGGATCTAAAGAAAACGGCATGCGTGCAAAAGATGTTAAAACGTACGATGCGCACACTCAGAAAATTAATGAAATATACCTTGAATATGAAAAACAGTGCCAAAGAGAGGGTGTTGCAGATTTTGGTGAACTACTCCTTCGATCGTATGAGATTTTAGTCAATAATGAAATTATAAGAACGCATTATCAGAATAGATTTCATCATGTCCTTGTAGATGAATTTCAGGATACCAGCGAACTTCAATACCGCTGGTTAAAATTATTAACTGGTAAAAATAATATTATTTTTGCTGTTGGGGATGATGATCAATCGATCTATGCATTTCGTGGGGCAAATGTGGGAAATATGCAATCATTGCAACATGATTTCAACATTAAAAAAGTTATTAAATTAGAACAAAATTATCGCTCCAAAAATAATATATTAAATGCTGCAAATGAAATTATAAAAAATAATGAAAAAAGACTAGGCAAAGACTTGTGGACTGCTGCTGGTGATGGCGATCCAATAAAAGTGTTTAGGGCGCTATCTGATTCAGATGAAGCTCAATATATTTTAGATGAAATAAAAATGTGGCATAGAAAAGGAAAGTGCTTCCGAAATATTGCCATTTTATATAGAAGCAATGCTCAATCAAGAATTCTTGAGCACAACATGGTATCTAATAACATCCCTTATAGAGTGTATGGAGGATTGAGATTCTTTGAACGCGCAGAAGTGAAGCATGCGCTGGCTTACCTTCGCTTGATTGCGAATAAGCAAGATGATAATGCCTTTTTAAGAATAGTGAACTTCCCGGCAAGAGGCATAGGTAATCGGTCTTTAGAATCACTTCAAGACATCTCAAAAATAAATAATACAAGCTTGTGGGAAGCTGCAAAATCATCCTATAAAACTCCTACTTCAGAAAAAGGAATTTCTTATTTTATTGATTTAATTCGAAAAATAGAAGATGAGATTCAAGGTTTAACTCTAGCGGAATCAATGGATGTTGTTATTAATTACAGTGGATTAAAAAGTCACTATATAAACGATAAGGATGGGCAAGATAGAGTATCAAATCTGGAGGAATTAGTTTCTGCAGCAACCACCTTCTCAGAAAATTTTAATGGGGAAGATAAAAATCTTGAGTTAACAGAATTTTTAAACTATACCTCTCTTGAAAGTGGGGAATTACAAGCAAAGGCAAATCAAGATGCACTTCAGTTAATGACAATCCATTCAGCTAAGGGCTTAGAGTTTGATATTGTCTTTATTACCGGTCTTGAAGAAGGCTTATGTCCTCATGAACAAAGTCTTATTGAAGCAGATGGTTTGGAAGAGGAAAGAAGGTTGATGTATGTCGCTGTAACCAGGGCCCGAGAAAATTTATACCTGACTTATGCTCAATCAAGGCTTATGTATGGACAAACTCAATACAATCTATCTTCTAGATTTCTCGATGAAATTCCAGAGAATCTAATTAAAAAAATCAATGTAATCGAAACGCCTCAGATTAGACAATATAATCAACCTAGACAAGTGACACAAAGTTTCAGTAACTCAGAATATCCTTTCAAGATTGGATCACAGGTATTGCATAAAAAATTTGGTAATGGTGTCGTGTTATCCTATGAAGGATCCTTGAATGATCTGCGTGTTCAGGTTCAATTTTCGAAAGCTGGAACAAAATGGCTTGCTCTTGAATTTGCTAAATTAGAAAAACTATAATTTAAATATCTGCTTATATCCAAGAAACTGAAAAATAAATAAAGCTGCAATATATACGGCAGTTAAGCTGAAAATTACAACAGTGGATACAGCAATATATACTGCTTGAGAAAATCCAAAAAGTAATAAGAAATTTTGCAAGACATAAATCAATAAGGCAAAAATTACAATCATTGACGCCCAAGTCATCAATAAAGGAATGATATATATTAATATTGCCGCAATACTGGATTTTAAAGCTTTGAATACACCCTCACCCCGGAAGACAATAATCATTGGTGAAAACCAAGTCGCTGCAAACAAAGGCAACATGAATAAAAATAACTTTAATATTAACTTTATGAAGACCGCTGCTTCTATAACCGAGTCTCCAGCATTTGCCTGCTCTACAATACTTTGCATTTGTGGTGATAAAAAGGTTGACACGAGCAATGCATAAAAAAAGGTAATTAACCCAATTCTCAGCAACTGGGGGATACTTTTTTTTAATTGACTATCAAGTTTAAAAATTGAAATTTTTTTATTTTCTTGGCTTTGATAAAAAGTGATAATTTGTACCACCACCACAGGCCATAAAATTATCACAATTGGAGATAAGAATTGTATGAGCGGTAAAGATGGCAACACCAGAAAAATGAATAAATACGTGTAACCAATCATCAGAGAATAATTTTTTGTTTTTTTTAAAATCAGGAAAATATCTCTTAGCCAAGATTGCGTTTGACGAATAGCATTCAATTTAAACTCTGCCTTCTATTTTTTAAAATTTCATAAAAGAATAATGGGTCTTTTATTGTGTTCAATTCAGCATCTTTTTCATTAAACTGATCTCTAAATCTTGAAATCAGGAATCTCATTGCCGCTAATCTAAGGTATGAATTTAATGCTTCATGCTCATTGTTATTGAGTTGTCTGATGGAATCATAGGCTTCGATAAATAATTTTTTCTTTCTATCTATAATTTTGCCATTAGGGTCAATACACCAATCATTAATCACTATTGCAATATCATAAATGAAGAAATCATTACATGCATAGTAAAAATCAATAATTCCACCTAATCTATTTTCCTCAAATAAAACATTATCTCTAAATAAATCAGCATGAATCACTCCGCGAGGAAGATTTTCAGATAAATTTTCCAAGAATGATAATTCCTCATTAATCAGCTCTCTTTGCTCAGAGGAAATTTTATTAGCGAACATGGAAAATGTATCCTTCATCCACTGTAAATCTCTCTCATTTTTTTTCTGAGTATTAAATTTAAGTGAAATTAGATGCATTTCGGCAAAAGATTTTGCAAGTTCAATAAGTTGATGATCATTAATCTCCTCAAAAACTTTTCCTGGCAGTTTAGAAATTAATGCAGCAGGTTTACCTTTTAAATCATGGATAAGATTATTATTACTATCCGAAATAGGTTTGGGACATGAAAATCCATGAGTTGATAAATGTTGCATAAAGCTGAAATAATAATCTAGATCTTCAAAATTAAGTTCTTCAAAAATAGTTAAGACGACCTCGCAGCTATCGGTGTTGATAAAAAAGTTACTATTTGTGACGCCACCAGAGATACCTGCGTAGCTTTTTAATTTTCCAATATTAAATTTGCTGATAAAAGTTTCAACTTCGGATTGGCTAAGAGATGTATAAACCGCCATAAATTGTTTTAGAATTCACCAATTACCCACATAGGTAATGAAATGGCCTTTCCTTCAGTATCTTCCCTAACCCATTCTCCATTTTGTTCATGCTTTATCAAATAATATGAAGGCATGTTTTTTGGAGTTACTTTCATCATGTAAAGATTTCCATTCATTCTATACTCCTCAATGAACTCTTCTTTTTCTTCTCTAATGGTAATCTCTGGTTGATCGATGGATGGATCATAATCGTAATTAGTTTCTGGAGGGTCAAGCTCACCCGCAGAGTAAGCGACAGTAGCAAATGGAAGAATCACAGCTAGTAAAAATATAGTGAAAATTTTTGTCATGCTTTTAATGTTCCTTTAAATAATCAGGTTAATTATAAATGAATATTTAGGTTATTGCTTTTAAAAGAAAGATCATTATCTTTCCTGTAGTAACAATCAAATATAAAATTTACAATATCATCAGGATCATCGCTCATCTTAAAAATACTTAAATCTTCTTGCTCAGCAAATTTTTCTTGAATAATTTTATTCTGCAACCAATCTTGTAAGCCTTGCCAAAAATCAACACCAACTAAAATAACAGGGACCTTTTTTGATTTATTAGTTTGAATTAAAGTTAGTACCTCAGAAAATTCATCAAGAGTCCCGAATCCTCCTGGTGCAACTACATAAGCAAAAGCATACTTTACGAACATTACTTTTCTCATGAAAAAATATTTAAAGTTAATACTGATGTCTTGATATGAGTTCGGGTTCTGTTCCTTTGGAAGAATGATATTTAAGCCGATACTTTTAGATTTTCCATTAAAAGCACCTTTACTTGCAGCTTCCATTAGACCAGGTCCGCCGCCAGTAATAATGTTAAATCCTGACTCGGATAATTTAAAAGCAATCTCTTCACTCAAGTTGTAATATTTATCTGCTGGTTTTGATCGAGCGCTTCCAAAAAAAGAAATTGCAGGTGTTATTCGATCTAAAGATTGGGTAGCACTCACATATTCAGATACAATTTCAAATGCGTGCCATGACTCATTGTCAAATTCATTTTGCATCAATAAATCTGACAAACTATTACTAGGATTTTTTTTTGATTCGGCCATAATAAAATTATATGAAAAAAATACTACTTATCGATGGATCATCATATCTGTATAGAGCATACCATGCTCTTCCTGATTTAAGAAATCAGAATAATGAGCCTTCTGGAGTTATTTATGGTGTTCTGAATATGTTAAAAAAGACTATAACTGAATACTCTTCAGACTATGTTGTTTGTGTTTTTGATGCTAAAGGTAAAACTTTTCGAAACGATATTTATTCTGATTACAAGGCAAATAGGCCTCATATGCCTGAAGATCTTGCTATCCAAATTGAGCCTCTAAAAAAAGCAATCCGTGCACTTGGTATCTCAATGTTATCCATTGAAGGGGTAGAAGCTGATGATGTCATTGGAACACTTGCTAAAAATGCAGAAAAACAAGACATGGAAGTCATTATTTCCACAGGTGATAAAGACCTAGCACAACTTGTCAATAAGAATGTCACTCTTGTCAACACTATGACCAATGAGGTTCTTGATGTTGAAGGTGTGTTAAAAAAATTTGGAGTTCCTCCAGAACAAATTATTGATTATTTAACCCTCATAGGAGATAAGGCTGATAATATTCCAGGCGTTGACAAGGTGGGTCCTAAGACAGCGGTTAAATGGCTCAATGAATTCGGTGACCTTGACAATATCATCGTTAACTCCGATCAAATTTCTGGGGCAGTAGGTACACACCTCAAAAATGCAATTGAATGGCTCCCTACCGGAAAATCACTCATTACTATAAAAAAAGATGTGGAAATGAATGTTTTATTTGATGACTTCATAAAAGCCGAACAAGACAAAAAAGAATTGCATAAAATTTACCAATACTACAACTTCAGCTCATGGCTTAAGAAAGAATTTGAAGATTCTGTTACTGACGTCGCCCTCCATTCTTCAAACAGTGAAACTCAAGCAGAATTTAATCAAAACCAAGATTACTCTATAGTGAATACAGAGAGTGATCTTGATCATTGGATTACTCAAATTGAACAAAATAATCTCTGCATACTCGACACAAAAACAGATTCCTTAAATTTTATGGAAGCACGACTGGTTGGAATTTCTCTAGCTTACCAGGCAGGGAAGGCATGCTACATCCCCTTGCAACATCAAGACATGTCTATTTCCCAACTATCTTTAAATCAGGTTTTAAATAAAATTAAATCAATTACTGAAAATGAAAATATTACAAAAGTTGGCCAGAATATTAAATATGACATACATGTTTTAAAAAATTATGATGTCACCTTCAAAGGTCCAATTGAAGATACTATGATCATGAGTTATGTCATTGACAGTACTGAATCTCACGGGATGGACAAGCTTGCAAAAAAATATTTAGATCATGATTGCATTAGCTTTGAATCCATTGTTGGAAAGGGTGTAAAACAGCTCACTTTTGATCAAGTTTCAATTACTGATGCATACCGATATGCGTCAGAAGATGCTGATGTCACATTGCAACTCTACGAGCATCTCAATAAAAAAATTACTGCTGAACCAAAATTAAATTATATCTACAAAGAAATAGAAATACCGTCGCTACTTACACTATTTTATATCGAGCGCAACGGCGTATTAATTTCAGAAAAAATCTTGAATGATCAAAGCCAAGATCTAGGTTTAAAAATTCTCAATCTCGAAAATGAAGCATACCAAATAGCCGAACAACCATTCAATTTGTCATCACCTAAGCAGTTACGTGAGATTCTTTTTGACAAAATGAAAATTATCCCTAGAAAAAAAACGCCAACCGGCACACCGTCAACGAGCGAGGATGTCCTTGAAGAACTGTCACATGATCATGCACTTCCACAAGTTATTTTGGAACATAGAAGTTTGAGTAAACTAAAAAATACTTACACTGACAAGCTTCCTAAGATGGTTAATCTCAACACAAGAAGAATCCATACCAGCTACAATCAAGCTGTTGCAATCACTGGAAGATTGGCTAGCTCAGAACCTAATTTACAAAATATTCCAATCAAGACAAAAGAGGGAAGAAAGGTTCGAGAAGCTTTTATAGCAAACTCTGATAGTCAGATTGTCTCTTGTGATTATTCTCAAATTGAACTTAGAATTATGGCGCATTTATCCAAAGATCCTAGACTTTTGGATGCTTTTAATCAAAATGAAGATATTCATAAATCAACGGCAAGTGCGATTTTTAACACCAATGATGCTTCGGTAAGTTCAGAACAAAGGAGGTTTGCCAAGGTAATTAATTTTGGTTTGATTTATGGTATGAGCGCTTTTGGATTATTTCAAACCCTTAATATTGATAGAAACTCTGCTAAAAACTTTATTGATCAATACTTTGAAAAATATCCTGGGGTTAAAAACTATATGGACCAAGAAAAATTGATTGCAAAAGAACAAGGATATGTTGAAACAGTCTTTGGCAGAAGATTATGGGTCCCATTAATCAATAGCTCTAATGGGATACAGCGAGCAGCTGCAGAAAGAGCAGCTATTAATGCTCCGATGCAGGGTACTGCAGCCGATTTAATCAAAATGGCAATGAATAATGTTCAACAATGGATAGTAGACAATAAATTGGAAACCTTAATTGTTATGCAAGTACATGACGAACTTGTTCTTGAGGTTCCAAATGCTGAGCTAGATATGATCAAAACTGAGATTCCTAAGATCATGTCGAATGTAGCCAAATTAGATGTTCCATTGATTGCCGATTTGGGATCAGGCATGAATTGGGAAGAGGCTCACTAAATGGATAGAAATGAAATACATTTAATCATTATTGGTGACGAAATTCTTTCAGGAAAAAGGGAAGACAAGCACTTTAAAAAATCTCTGGATTTAGTAAAACAAAATAATTATTTAATTAAAAGCGTCACCTACTTGCCTGATAGTGAGTATGAAATTCAATCAAAAATTGAAAATTTAAAAGATAAAATTATTTTTTGTTTTGGAGGTATTGGTGCAACGCCAGATGATCACACAAGATTAAGTGCTGCCAATGCACATAACAAGCTTCTAACTCAACATGCTGATGCAGTAAAATTAATTGAGAATAAGTTTGGGAAAGAGGCCTATCCTAAAAGAATTCTGATGGCAGACCTTCCAGATGGATCTGAGTTAATACCGAATTCAATAAACATGATTCCGGGTTTTTGTATAAATAAACATTTTTTTATGCCAGGTTTTCCGGAAATGGCATGGCCAATGATGGAGTGGATATTTAAAAATAAGCTTCCTCCATCCAATAAAATTGAATTTGATCAGTCGATTATCATTCCTAATATTGCAGAAAGTTTGCTTATTGATTTAATGAACCAAATTGAAAATGACTTTCCCTTGGTAAAAATGTATAGCCTGCCTAAAATAACTCCGCAAAAACAAGTAGAGATTGGCGTAAAGGGTGATAAACGGCAAGTATTGTCTGCAATGGAAATGGTAAAAAAATACATAAAAGAATTAGGTTATCACTTTTAAAAAACCCTGATTGCCTATAAAATAGGCAACTCATTTCAATCAAAAACAAAAAATGCGAATAGGTCCTTACACTTTAAAAAATAACATTATTGTTGCTCCGATGGCTGGAGTGACCGACCGACCATTTAGACAGCTTTGCAAAAAATATGGAGCCGGGATGGCTGTGAGTGAAATGGTTACATCTAACTCTCTTCTGTATGGAAGCTCAAAAACTATTCGAAGAGCAAACCATGATGGCGAAGTTGAGCCAATATCTGTTCAAATTGCTGGAGCTGATCCACAAATGATGGCTGAAGCTGCTCAGTACAATGCCGACAAAGGAGCTCAGATTATCGACATTAATATGGGCTGTCCAGCAAAAAAAATATGTAATGTTATGGCAGGCTCAGCTCTTCTTCAGCATGAGGATCTCGTTAAAAGAATATTAGAAGCCGTTGTCAAAGCATCACCTATTCCAGTCACTTTGAAAATTAGAACCGGATGGGATAAACAGAATAAAAATGCAATCACCATTGCAAAAATTGCAGAAAATTCAGGCATTCAGGCTCTTGCTATTCATGGGCGAACCAGAGCTTGTCACTATACGGGTGATGCTGAGTATGAAACGATTGCAGCAGTAAAAGATCAAATCAAAATCCCTGTAATTGCTAATGGTGATATCACAACACCCGAAAAAGCTCTGCATGTTCTTAAAAAGACTGCTGCTGACGGAGTAATGATTGGTCGAGCTGCTCAAGGAAGACCTTGGATTTTCCGTGAAATTGATCACTACATAAAAACAGGAGATTACCTATCTCCACCAACCATTAATGAAGTTGAAAAAACAACGATTGAGCACGTGACTGATCTTTATGATTTTTATGGTGAAGAATCCGGTCTTAAAATCGCAAGAAAGCATATATCCTGGTATACAAAAGGGCTAAAAAATTCAGCTATGTTTCGCGCAAAAATGAATTTAATCAATGACAATCAAGAACAGCTTAATTTCATAAAAGATTTTTTTGAAAGTCAAAAACAAAATTCTAACTTCATATCCTACGAAGATACTCTGGAGCCAGCATAGATTATGGGTAAGAACCTTCAGGATAAAATAGAAACGTTATTGGATAATTATTTTAAAGATCTTGATGGGGAAAAACCTAATGACGTTTACAACATGGTTTTACATTCTGTTGAAAAACCACTGCTCATCTATATTATGAATTATGCTCAAGGCAATCAAACCAAAGCAGCAAAAATATTAGGCCTTAATCGAAATACATTAAGAAAAAAACTAGAGTTTTACAATCTTAACTATTAACTATGAATAAAATAAAAACAGCATTAATAAGCGTTTCAGATAAATCAGGCTTAGTTGAACTCGGAGCCGCACTTAACTCTTTTGGGATTAAAATTCTTTCCACTGGCGGAAGTGCTAATACTTTAAAAGAAGCAGGAATCGACGTGATTGAAGTTTCGGATCATACTGGTTTTCCAGAAATGCTTGATGGACGAGTAAAAACTCTAAATCCGATAATTCATGGTGGGATACTCGCAAAAAGAGAATCAGATGATCATATGCGTACACTCAAAGATCATAATATCGGGACTATTGATCTAGTTATCATTAACCTGTATCCATTCGTCAAAACAATTGAAAATCCAAATTCAACATACGAGGATGCCATTGAGAATATTGATATTGGTGGTCCAGCAATGATTCGCTCATCGGCAAAAAATCACCAGGATGTCACCATAGTGACCAGTCCAAATGATTACCAATCATTAATCGATGAGTTAAATAAAAATAATGGGGAAGTGAGTTTTGATTTAAAAAAAGAGTTTGCCTTGAAAGCATTTGAACATACCTCAAGTTATGATCAGGCAATATTTCAATACCTACAAAGTGCTAACAATGACGGCGATAAATTTCCGAAAAATATTTCAATTCAACTCGAAAAGGCAATGGACATGAGATATGGCGAGAATCCACATCAACAGGCTGCTTTTTACAAACATAAAACAAACTATGCAGGAGCGCTATCAAACTTTAATCAAATTCAAGGAAAAGAACTGTCCTTCAATAACTTAAATGATGCAGAAAATGCATGGGAGTGTGTAAAGAATATGTCTGCATCATCTTGCGTTATTGTGAAACATGCTAATCCTTGTGGTGCAGCAATGGCAGATAAGCCAAAAGAAGCGTATCGAAGAGCTTTCATGACAGATCCAACATCAGCCTTCGGAGGCATTATTGCTTTTAACTGTACCGTTGATGGAGAAACGGCTGAGGAAATAAATAAACAATTTGCAGAAATAATTATTGCCCCAAGTTTTTCTGTGGATGCTCTTAACATCTTTGATTCTAAAAAAAATCTTAGGGTGTTAGAAATTCCTAATAAAGCAGGATCTGATGACTTCGATTTTAAAAAGATTGGAGGCGGTTTCTTAATTCAAACACCCGATCAAATTGATTTTGACATTAATGCATGTGAAGTTGTGAGTGAATTAAAACCGAATCAAGACCAATTAAATGATATGAGCTTTGCTTGGCATATGGCACAGTATGTGAAGTCAAATGCCATTATTTTTTGTAAACATAATATGACATTGGGAGTGGGTGCAGGACAAATGAGTCGTGTTGACAGTACTCGAATTGCCGCTATCAAAGCTGAGAACGCAAACCTTGATCTTAGCAACAGCGTGGTAGCTTCTGATGCTTTTTTTCCATTTCGAGATGGCATTGATGTTCTAGCAAAATTTGGTGCTAAATGTGTCATTCAACCAGGTGGCAGTGTTCGCGATGATGAAGTGATCGAGGCTGCAAATGAACTTGGACTAGTAATGCTGTTTACTAAAGTTCGTCATTTTAAACATTAAAGATATAAAAAAAATGAAAGTTTTAATTATTGGAAGTGGTGGTAGAGAGCATGCACTCGCATGGAAAATATCCCAAAGTGAGCATGTCACAAAAGTTTTTTTGGCCCCAGGAAATGGTGGTTCAGATTCTGAACCAAAAATTGAAAACATTGATGTCACAGGTCATGATGAATTAATTAAATTTGCTCAGATTAATTCTATTGATCTCACTGTAGTGGGTCCTGAACAACCCTTATCAGAGGGCATAGTAGATAAATTTGAAGCACACCATCTAAAAATATTTGGGCCCTCACAGGAAGCGGCGCAATTAGAGTCCTCAAAAAAATATGCAAAAGAATTTATGACCCGCCATAATATACCAACCGCATTCTATTCTTCTTTTAGCGACCCTCAGTTAGCACATCAGTATATTGACCAACAGCAAACCGTGCCTATTGTTATTAAAGCAGATGGTTTAGCAGCAGGTAAGGGTGTAATCATTGCGAATTCATTAGAGGAGGCTCATCAAACAGTAGACTTTATGTTGGAGGATAATAAGTTTGGGCATGCTGGATCCTCGATTGTTATTGAAGAATTTCTCCGAGGTGAGGAAGCCAGTTTTATTGTTATGAGCGATGGTGAAAATATTTTTCCTATGGCATCCAGTCAGGATCATAAAAGGCTTCTTGATAATGACCTTGGTCCTAATACAGGCGGAATGGGTGCTTATTCCCCCGCCCCAATTGTTACCCCTGAACTTCATGAAAAAATAATGCATGAAGTCATACATCCAACTATTTCTGGATTAAAAAAAGATGGAATTACCTTTAAAGGGTTTCTGTATGCTGGCTTAATGATTGATGAAAATAATATTAAGGTATTGGAATTTAACTGCCGCATGGGTGATCCTGAAACACAACCGATTCTATTTAGAATGAAAAATGATCTTTACGAATTAATCAAGGATGCATGCGATGGACAGCTAAACAAACATACGCCCATGTGGGAGGATGATTTTGCTTTAACTGTGGTATTAGCTGCTAAAAATTATCCTGACACTCCTGAAAAAGGTAAGAAAATTTTAAACTCTAATTTTAAAAGTCCAACACAGTATATCTTTCATGCTGGAACAAAAAAAGAAAATGGTGATATTCTGACTAATGGAGGAAGAGTACTTGGCTTGACTGGAAAAGGCATGAATCTTCAATTAGCATTTGATGAGGCCTATAAACTCACTGATATTGTTAACTTTGATGGCGTTCAATTTCGAACAGATATAGGAAAAAAGGCATTAAACTAATTTGCTTACACCTCGCATTCAAAGAAAAGTACTCACAGGGAAAATTTTAATTCACCCAACTGAGTCATGCTTTGGGATTGGCTGTCATCCAAACAATATTAATGCACTTAAGAAAATACTAATCATAAAAAAAAGATCCAAGAATAAATCTTTTTTACTTATATCAGATAAGGTACAAAAATTTTTTCGATATGTATCTCTTTCAGAAAAAAATTTGCAACATATTTCTGACTGGCCAAAACATACTTCCTACTTATTTAAAAAAAATCCAAGAAGTCCTATGTTACTCTCTCCCAAAAAGGAAAAGATTGGGTGTCGTATTCCAGATCATAAAAAAATAAAAAGAACTTTAGAAAATTTGAATTTTCCTATTACGTCAACCAGTGCAAACTTTTCTGGCCAAATAAGTTTAAAGTTATGGAGACATTGTTGCAGAAAGTTTTCTAGCAAATCTTGTATCATAATGAATGAAAGGGTAGGAAATTACAAAAGACCTTCAACAATTATTGATTTTGAAACCAAAAAAATAATTAGGAAATAATATTGGTTAACAAAGAATTAGTGAACGATAAGTTTCAATTGCTCCAGCATAAGATTATTGAAACAATAGAAATGACAGAATCTAAAACCTTTCTTCATGACTCATGGCAAAGGCCTGAGGGTGGTGGAGGTAATACCTGTATCCTTGAAAATGGGGAGGTTTTTGAAAGAGCAGGAATTGGATTTTCCCATGTTCATGGCTCTCAACTCCCTCAATCCGCCACTAATGCACATCCCGAGATAGTTAATCGAAAATGGGAAGCTATGGGTGTTTCACTTGTTTTCCATCCTTTTAACCCCTTTATTCCTACAGTGCATCTAAATGTTCGTTTTTTTGTTGCATCAAAAGAGGGACATGATGATATCTGGTGGTTTGGAGGTGGTATGGACTTAACTCCGTATTACCCATTTGAAGAGGACGTGATTCATTTTCATCAAACTTTAAAAGATGGATTAGATAAATTTGACACGAGTCTTTATGCTAATTACAAGAATCAATGTGACGACTACTTTTTTTTAAAACATAGAAATGAACCCAGAGGAGTGGGTGGAATATTCTTTGACGATTTAAACAAATTTGGTTTTGCAGATACCTCGAAATTTGTTTTTTCGATCGGGGATTTATTTTTAAATGCTTATATGCCAATTGTACAAAAAAGAAAAAAAGAAAAATTTACGGAACATCATAAAAATTTTCAGCATTACCGAAGAGGAAGGTATGTTGAATTTAATCTTCTCCAAGATCGTGGAACATTGTTTGGCATTCAATCTAAAGGAAGAACTGAATCTATCCTCATGTCTATGCCGCCCAAAGTAAACTGGAGTTATGATTGGACTCCTGAGAAAGGTAGTGCAGAAGAAAAACTTTATAAAAATTTTTTAATTAAAAAAGATTGGTTAAAAAATGTTTGAACGGCTATTTAGAAAAAAAAGTATTAATGCTGGAGCAAGCGGTCTAAAAAGATGTCTCTCCACCTTTGACCTAACTCTTTTAGGAGTAGGCTGTATTATTGGAACTGGTATCTTTGTTCTAACAGGTATTGCAGCCGCCAATCTTGCTGGCCCTGCGGTAGTTTTATCATTTGTTATCTCAGGTCTAGCCTGTACCTTTGCAGCTCTGTCTTATGCCGAACTTTCCTCTTCAGTGGGTGGATGTGGAAGTGCTTACGGCTATGCTTACGTTACTTTTGGTGAGCTTATTGCGTGGATGATTGGCTGGATTTTGTTGTTGGAGTATGGAATGTCAATTGCTGCAGTAGCCAATGGTTGGTCAGGTTATTTTCAGGGTGCGTTAACATCAATAGGACTAGAAATTCCTGAAGCATTATCGAAAGGTCCAAGCCAGGGAGGATTGATTAACTTACCGGCTTCATTAATCATAATCCTAATTATGATTTTGCTCATCATCGGTGTTAAAGAAAGTGTTAAATTTAATGCTCTTATGGTTCTTGTAAAATTAATAGCCATATTCACATTTATATTTGTTGCTGCTTTTAATGTTGATATTTCTAATTGGCAACCCTTCATGCCTTATGGATGGTTTGAAAAATTAGACAATGGAAACACAATTGGTGTCCTTGCAGGAGCATCTATTGTCTTTTTTGCTTACGTAGGTTTTGATGCAGTATCAACTGCAGGCGATGAGGCTATCAATCCTCAACGTGACCTCCCACGAGGAATTATTTATTCATTAATTTTTTGTACCATCATCTATATTATTGTTTCAGCTTTATTGACAGGCGTTGTGAATTACCAAGAGCTGGATACATCATCCCCTGTCGCTTATGCTTTAATGAAAATTGGATTCAAAGGGGCATCGGCTCTTGTTGCTACTGGAGTTATATCCGGACTTACGACAGTAATCCTGGTGCTTTTTTATGCTTTAACCAGAATTCTTCTGGCTATCAGTAATGATCAGCTGATTTCTAAAAAATTATCTTTGATCAACAATAAAACTAAAACACCCGTGCGTATAATTTTAATCACAGGGATCTTGATATCAATTATTGCAGGATTGATTCCCCTCGGCGACTTAGCTGAAATTGTTAACATCGGCACACTAACTGCATTTATTTTTGTTTGTATCGGTGTGATCAGAATAAGAAGTCAAAACATTATTAAATCACAAAAGGTTTTCAAAAATAAATATCACCCGTTAATTCCTGTATTGGGAGTTCTATCTTGCTCTTCTCTCATCTTTTTTCTTCCCACAGACACGTGGTTGAAATTCATTGTTTGGAATCTAATTGGCTTGGTAATCTACTTTATGTACGGGTTTAAGAACAGCAAATTAAATTGATAAGATCCAGGTAACTATCTTTTCAATATCTTTTTCTTTTAATTGGGGATGTGGAGGCATCGGTACATTACCCCAATTACCTTTTCCGCCATCTTTTATTTTTTTTACAAGCATGGATTTTGCTGTTTTATCTTGCTTATATTTTTTGGAAACATCTTGGTAAGACGGGCCTAAAACTTTAGTTTTTACAGAATGGCAAGCTAAACATCCGCTCTCCTGAGCTAGCTGCTTACCAATTTCATCAGCATGTAAAAAGGAGAAGGTAAGCATTAATGGAATAAGTAGGATTATTTTTTTCATTTAAACTTTGTCTAACTAATTAAGATTAAGTTCCAACGGGATTGATAAGTTTTATATGTTTTAATATTCTTGGACTGCAATTTCAGAGCCAATAGTATGAGATTTTCCTGGATATATGACAACATTATTTTCTAACGCATTAACTGCTTCAACACAAACCATTCTTCGCCATTCAGCATCAGTTCCCATGTCACCCATTTTTTTTGCCTTACTCTCCCCTGGTGTCCAGATTACTGTGGAATTGCTGTTTGATTTTTTAACGGTAATCACTCTATTAAATTTTTCATCCTCAATGAAGCAGTCGTTACTGTTATTCAAGTAAACTTTATCAAATTCAGAGCCACTAAAAGTAATGACTTCCCCTTCTATATCTTTTTTAAAATCATTTACCTTATCAGTTAGGACCGCACTTTCTAAACCTTTTATTTTAATATTTTCGATATCGGAGATATAAAAATAAGTATGAAAACCCTCGGAAATAACAAATGGAAAACTTGAGTTATTTGTTGTCGTTAGATTCATACTTAAACTTTCACCAATAATAATTATCAGCTCTAATGTAAAGTCATAAGATAATTGTTTTCTTACCTCTTGTGTAGGCATCATTTTTAATGCTAATTTTGTTGCACCATTTTTTAAATCTTCAGATTTAACAAGCTCCCAAGGAATGACTCTTGCAAAACCATGAATACAAAAACTGTTATCTGTAGGATGCTGACCAAACCATGGCCAAATAATAGGTACACCACCTCTGATTGACCTTCCTTTTTCAAAGCGGGCATTAGTTGAAAGCCATAAAATATCTTCAGTTGCTGACTTAGGTCGCCACCAAGACACATGAGCTCCTTGCAAAGAGACAGTCGCCTCAGCAAGTGGATTGTCAATTTTAAGATATTGCAATCCATTACTTTCTTCAATTTTTAAGTACTTTGATGTCATTTTATGATGATTTGATTTGATTAATATCGCGCACTGCACCCTTAGCTGCACTGGTTGTCATTAGCGCATACGCTTCTAATGCTTGTGATATTTTTCTCTCTCTTGGTTGAGGTTTCCATGCTTGGGCACCTTTACTTTCCATACGATGTCTTCTTTTTTGAAGCTCATCATCCGATAAAGAAACATTGATACTCCTTTTAGGAATATCAATCACAATTTCATCCCCCTCTTCAACCAAACCAATTTCTCCACCTTCAGCAGCTTCAGGGGAGACATGCCCAATACTCAGACCCGATGTACCTCCAGAAAATCTTCCATCTGTCAAAAGAGCACATAATTTACCGAGACCTTTAGATTTAAGATATGAAGTTGGATACAACATTTCTTGCATACCCGGCCCGCCCTTGGGACCCTCATAAGTAATAAGCACAATATCCCCCTCTTTAATTTGATCGCCAAGGATTGCCTTAATCGATGCTTCTTGAGACTCAAAAAGCCTTACTCTGCCAGTAAATTTTAAAATATCTTCATCAACACCGGCAGT
The DNA here is from genome assembly GCA_024919215.1 of Methylophilaceae bacterium LSUCC0665. GTDB lineage: Bacteria > Pseudomonadota > Gammaproteobacteria > Burkholderiales > Methylophilaceae > BACL14. The sequence goes on from CP103437.1 coordinate 1,103,684, forward strand.
TTTAACAATACAGCCCTCCTTCGCAATATTTCCATATAAAACAGCTAATCCACCATCCTGGGAATAAGCATTTTTTATATTTCTAATACATCCGCCTTGACGATCATCATCCAATGTTGGCCACAATTTATTTTGTGAAAAGGCCTGAGTTGTTCTCACGCCACCGGGAGCTGCTCGAAAAAAATTTTTTATTTTTTCATCCTCTGTCGTCACTATGTCATATGTCTGAATGGCTTCTCCCATAGATTTTGAATGAACAGTTGGTACATCTCGATGAATGAGATCGCCTCTATTAAGCTCAGCTAAGATTCCAAAAACTCCTCCGGCTCTATGAACATCTTCCATGTGATATTTTTGAGTTGCCGGAGATACCTTTGCAACACATGGTGTTTTTCTTGAAATCTGATCAATATCGCTCATCGTGAAATCCACTTCTGCTTCTTTTGCCGCTGCTAGAAGATGAAGAACAGTATTGGTCGAACCGCCCATTGCCACATCAAGTTTCATTGCATTCTCAAATGCTTTTTTTGAACCAATTGATCTAGGCAAAACAGAGCTATCATTCTCTTCGTAGTGCCTTTTAGTGATCTCAACAATTCTTTTGCCCGCCTCAAGGAATAAAGTTTTTCTAGCTTCATGAGTTGCAAGCGTTGACCCGTTACCAGGCAAACTTAATCCAAGCGCTTCTGTTAAACAGTTCATTGAATTTGCTGTAAACATTCCTGAACAGGAACCACATGTTGGGCAGGAAGATCTTTCCAAGCTTTCAAGTTGAGATTCAGAAACATTATTATCTCCAGAGGCAATCATCGGACTCACCAAATCAACCTTAACTTCTTCAATACCCCACTTAACTTTTCCAGCTTCCATTGGGCCGCCTGATACAAAAATTGTTGGAATATTTATTCGCATCGCAGCCATTAGCATCCCTGGAGTTATTTTGTCACAATTTGAAATGCACACCATCGCATCTGCACAATGGGCATTGACCATATATTCAACTGAATCTGCTATCAGGTCTCTACTAGGCAGGCTGTACAGCATGCCATCATGTCCCATCGCAATACCATCATCAACCGCAATGGTATTAAATTCCTTGGCTACACCACCATTTTTTTCAATTTCACTGACAACCAGCTGACCTAGATCTTTTAAATGAACATGGCCTGGTACAAACTGAGTAAAAGAATTAACTACTGCAATGATAGGTTTTTCAAAATCGCCATCACCCATCCCCGTTGCTCTCCAAAGGGCCCTAGCTCCAGCCTGGTTTCTTCCATGTGTTGTAGTATGTGATCTATATTTTGGCATTATGCTTCCTTAAAAAAACATTATAATATGACGATGGTTAACTACCCAGAAATAAATCCTATTGCTGTGGATCTTGGAATAATTAAAGTCCACTGGTACGGATTAATGTATTTCTTTGCTTTTATTTTATTTATCCAGCTTGGAAAATATAAAATCAAAAATCATCCAAACCCAAGCAATTTAAATGAGAAAATCCTTGACGATTTATTCTTCTATGGCGCGCTGGGCGTCGTTTTAGGTGGACGTCTAGGATACGTTTTATTCTATCAACCAGTGTATTTTTTTTCAAACCCATTTGAGATTTTTGCAGTCTGGCAAGGTGGAATGTCTTTTCACGGAGGTTTATTGGGCGTAATTGGTGCATTAATCTTTATTGCAAATCGATATAAAAAAAAATGGTTAGAGTTAACTGATTTTGTAGCTCCCCTTGTTCCACTGGGTTTGGGTTTAGGAAGATTAGGTAACTTCATAAATCAAGAACTGTGGGGTCGCCCAACAGATATCGCATGGGCAATGATCTTTCCCAACGTTGATAGCATTCCTAGACACCCCTCTCAGTTATATCAATTTTTCCTTGAAGGGATACTACTCTTCTTAATACTCTGGGCAATATCTAGCAAACAAAGAAAGATTGGCTATATTTCTGGATTATTTTTGATTTTTTATGGCTTCTTTAGGATTGTTGCTGAGTTCTTTAGAGAGCCTGATTCTCATATTGGTTTACTTATAAATTTCTTCAGTTTTGGGCAAATACTTTGCATTCCAATGGTACTTGTCGGTATTTATCTCATTAAACCTAGCAACAACGATTAATCTTATTCCATTTTTTTTCAATTTGATGGAGATAAAATTCTTTTTGGGTCATTAGTTTACGGGGTGCGTGCCTGTTCTGAGCATCTTTGAGGTATCTTTGGTAATGATTCTCCCCAGCCAATTCTTTCAAGAAGTAAAAAATATTCTTAAATAGTTTTTTCACTATGTTTTCTCCAAAAAATAAGCTTGAAAACATCAAACACCACAATCCATAAGATGACCACTAATATGGAAACAATCACCACATTAAGATGAAGATTAAAAGATAATTGTTGCAATACATTAATATCAATATTTGAAGAATTACTCATGATTTGATTTTCTATATTTTTTGCTGCAGATAAAAACCCAACTCTTACATCGCTACTAAAAATCTTCTCAAAGGCTGCCGTAGTTGTGATCACTAACAACCATATGAGCGGAATCCCAGTAATTAAGGCATAAATTTTATTTCTATATTTTAGGATCATAGCAGTGACTACACATAATGCTATCGCAGCCAGCATTTGATTTGCAATCCCAAATAAAGGCCATAAAATATTCACTCCGCCATTAGGATCAATCACACCGATATACAAAAAATAACCCCAGCATAAAACAACAAATGAACTTGTTAAGATATTCGAAGTGACCGATGAATGGTTGCCAAGGGGTTTATAGTAGTTTCCTAAGATATCTTGTAGCATGAAGCGTCCAACCCGCGTTCCAGCATCTAAAGTGGTTAAAATAAAAACGGCTTCAAACATGATGGCAAAGTGATACCACATGGCTAACAAATGCTGACCAAAGGCCTCAGCAAAAATAGTTGCCATGCCAACAGCCAGAGATGGTGCTCCACCCGTTCTAGCAAATAAGGTGCTTTCCCCAACATCGTCAGCTAATTGTTGCATTTGCTCCAGGGTTACACTAAAGCCCCAACTGTTAATAGTTTCAATCGTTTCTGCTACCGTTGCACCTACAATTCCTGGAGGACTATTAATTGCAAAATAAACACCAGGCTCTAAAACACAGGCTGCGACAATGGCCATAATGGCCACAAAACTCTCAAGCAACATACCACCATAACCTATCATGGGAATATATTTTTCATTTGTTATTAGTTTTGGTGTTGTGCCTGATGAAATTAGAGCATGAAAACCTGAAATCGCACCACAGGCAATCGTAATAAAAACAAACGGAAAGAGCGAACCACCAAAAATTGGCCCCGAACCATCAACAAACTGTGTAACGGCAGGCATATTTATTTCAGGTCTTATGATAACAATAGATATAGCAAGAAAAATAACTGTGCCTAATTTTACAAATGTCGACAAGTAATCTCTGGGTGCAAGAATAAGCCAAACAGGAAGTACAGCGGCACAAAAACCGTAGATAATAACTGCGTAGGCAAGGGTTAAACCATCATGATCAAAAAAGCCTCTGAGAGATTCAGATTGATCAATCTCTCCTCCATAGTAAACTGCGCATAAGAGAAGAAAAATTCCTATGCCTGTTGCTTCTAGGACTCGGCCTGGTCTAATGTTTTTTAAATAAAGTCCGATAAGAATCGCTATCGGGATGGTGGCAGCTACTGTAGATGTAGCCCATGGACTATGCTTCATTGCGTTAACAACAACTAAACCAAGCACAGCAATAAGAATTATCATTATCACAAAGGTACCCAACTGAGATGCTATTCCAGCAAGTTTGCTTAACTCATCCCGAGCCATTTGCCCCAGACTTTTTCCATTCTTTCTAATTGAGAAGAATAATACGGACATGTCCTGAACAGCCCCGCCGAGGACACCACCAACCAAAATCCAAATTGTCCCAGGCAGATAACCAAATTGTGCAGCCAGGGTTGGGCCGACTAATGGGCCTGGACCGGCAATAGCAGCAAAATGGTGGCCAAAGACAATCCACTTGTCAGTGGGGATGAAATCCTTGCCATCATTATTTCTAACTGAGGGAGTAATCTTACTAGAATCGATCACAAGAGCTTTCGCAGCGATCCATGCAGCATAAAATCGATAAGCGATGAGATAAATACAAACAGCGGCAATAATAAACCAGATTGCATTGATCGACTCATCACGAGCCAGAGCAATAAAAGAGAAGGCAATAGCTCCGGCAATACTAATTAGAAACCAAATTATTTTTTTCATTTAAAAACTAATAGACATTTTTTTTAAATCATCATCCACTATCATTTCTGAAGATTTATTATATAGCTTTAAACCTACATGCAAAGTCACAAATGCATCTAAAATATCATCATCCTTAACAAATTTTTTGGGATAGAGCGCTCTGTATCTATCAAAGCTAAAATTTTTAAATCTTTTATTTATCAATTTCACTCTTATTTCAAAACCTTCTTTATCTTTCTTCTTTTGGGACAAAACTTGATTGTTATTTAAATTCATAAAAGCTAACTCGGGGTGTGATTCAAAAATATTGATTTGAGGATGGTTCTTCAAAAAACTTTGGACCTCACGTATTTTAGGGAATAAATTAAAGCTTTGGACGCTTAGTTTTTTTCCAGTAAGTTTAAAGTTTTCTGATGAAGCTAAAGTATAATCATTTTTAACCAAAACATTCTTGGCTGGAGCACTAAAGATCGTAGATGCTCTCCTCCCCAGTAATTTTCTTGCTTTTTGATCAACAGAACGAGGTCCGTTCTGTAAAATCACGGGCATATCAATTGCAATTATTTTAGGCTCATCATATATTTGATTAATTTGCTCAAGACGGTCAATTAATCTTAATTCAACCTTGCTAGTTTTTAAATTTTTTGATGCAGACACCCAGCCCGCCGAACATCCATCAAGACCAATAATTGTAGGCATTTTTGTTATAATATTTAGATGCAAAAAACTATTATACTTGGTGTTTCCGGTGGTATTGCCGCATATAAATCTGCTGAGCTGGCACGTCTGCTAGTTAAAAGTAATATCAATGTTCAAGTGGTAATGACTGATGCAGCTAAAAAGTTCATTACGCCCCTTACTTTTCAAGCAATAACAAACAACAAGGTTCTCACCAATGAGGATTTTTGGACCACTAATTCGAATGAAACGATGGAGCATATTCATGTTTCAAGGAATGCTGATCTTATTCTTATTGCACCAGCAACAGCTAATTTTATTGCAAAAATAAATCAGGGTATCTGTGATGATCTTCTAACAAATATTTGTGCTGCAAGAAATTGTAACCTTGTTATTTGTCCTGCAATGAATACCTATATGTTCATGAACCCTCCAAACCTAAGAAATATAGAGCAATTGAAAAATGATGGAGTAGCTTTTATTGGTCCTGAAATAGGTAATCAAGCATGCGGGGAAACGGGCCTTGGGAGACTTACTGAACCACAAGATATATTAATAAATCTTAACCGGTTTTTATCAAACTCAAAACTAAAAGATCTAAGAATTTTAATATCAGCGGGCGCAACCTCTGAAAATATCGATGATGCACGAACGATTACCAATCATAGCTCTGGGAAAATGGGTATTTCAATAGCCAACGAAGCTTTTGACCAAGGCGCACAAGTAACTCTAATTAAAGGTAAAACAGAAGTGTTGCCACATAAAGGAATTAAGATAGTTGAAGCAAATAATCATAAGGAGATGGAACAAAGTGTGCTTAGTGAGGCATCAAGACATGATATTTTTATTAGTGTTGCCGCTGTTTCAGATTACAAAGCAGATCATGTTTTTCCAGGTAAAATCAAAAAAGATGAAAATGTCCTTAACTTAAAATTAGTTAAAACAAGTGATATCTTAAAGTCGACAAAAAAATTATTTCCAAATCTTTTTTGTGTAGGATTTGCGGCAGAAAGTAATAATTTAATTAACTATGCTAAACAAAAATTGGTTGAAAAAAACCTAGATATGATCATCGCCAATGAGCTCCAAAAAACTATGGGTGAAGATACAGCTGAAGTGATTATTCTGGACAAGAAACAAGAAAAAATTCTACCCAAAATGGAAAAAAAACTTTTAGCGAACAGCATTCTTGCTGAAATTTACGACAGGTTTAAAACCAATGAAAATTAATGTAGATATTAAAATTATCAATGAAATGATCAAAGACCATCTGCCAGATTATGGATCAATAGGTTCTGCTGGATTAGATTTGAGGGCCTGCATCAATGAGGAAATAACAATTAAACCTGGAGAAACAGCTTTAATTCCAACCGGGTTTGCAATGTTCTTAAAAAATCCTGACTATGCTGCCTGTATTTTGCCGAGATCAGGCTTAGGCCACAAACATGGTATCGTTCTAGGTAATTTAGTAGGTTTGATTGATTCTGATTATCAGGGTGAATTAATGGTGTCATGTTGGAATAGATCTAGTGAAAATTTCACCGTCAATCCTCTTGATCGCATCGCACAAATGATTATTGTTCCAGTCATGCAGGCTAATTTAAATATAGTGAAAGATTTTGAGGCAACCGACAGAGGATCGGGAGGCTTTGGAAGCACTGGTAAGAACTAAAAAACACTTGGTTTTAGGCCCATTTTATGGTTTAATATCGATCTTTCAAAATTAAGTTAAGAGTTTTATTATGGCAAAAGAATGTCAAGTTACAGGCAAGAAACCAGTAAGCGGAAACAACGTTTCGCATGCAAATAACAGAACTAAGCGTCGTTTTATGCCAAACCTTCAAAATAAAAAGTTTTGGGTTGAAAGTGAAAATCGTTGGGTTTCTTTAAAAATAACTAATGCAGCATTAAGAACTATTGATAAGCTAGGTATTGATGCAGTGATAGCTAAAATGAAAGCTGAAGGTAAAAAGGTATGAGAGAGAAAATCAAATTAGAATCTACCGCTGGTACTGGTCACTTCTACACAACGACCAAAAACAAAAAAAATACGCCTGATAAAATGGAGATTAAGAAATTTGATCCAAAAGCTAGGAAACACGTCATTTACAAAGAAAATAAAATTAAATAATACTTCTATAATTTTTCTTTGTTAACAATCTCAACTGTTCTATAAGGGTAAGGTATTTCGATACCTTCCTCTTGAAATTTCTTCCAAATCTTACGATTTATATCAGATTTAAGACCCCAAGAGCCCTCTTCAGGATCAACAATATAAAAAGATAACAACAAATCAATACCGCTATCACCAAATCCTCTCAAATATGTTGCAGGTTCTGGATCTTTTAAAACTCTCTTTTCAGATTTTGCTGCATTCAACATGATTTCAAAAGCTTTATCCACTGAAGACTTATAGCTAATTTGCACTTCAATCGATATTCTAGCTTTACGATCAGAAAACGAGTGATTGATAATATTTTCTGATATCAAAGTCTCGTTTGGTATGATTACCTCAATACCATCTAATTTTCTTAAGACAGTATATCTAGAACGGATTAGAGTAACTACACCATAGTGTTCACCAACAAGCAAAATATCACCTATATGGATTGATTTATCCATTAATATAATAAATCCACAAACATAGTTACTAGCTATTTTTTGAAGCCCAAAAGCTAGGCCGACTCCAAATGCACCTCCAAGAACACTCAGGAAAGTAAGGTTAATTCCAATGGATGATAATGAAACTACAACCGCGATAAAATATAAAAATATTCGAAAAACTTTTCCTAACATTACTCGAGCATTGGGGTCGAGTTGTGAAGTTGTTAATAATTTTTTTTCAATAAACCTGCTTATTATCATAGCAATTAAAATAGCTATAAAAATTGCAAAAACTGCTTGAATCATAACTAAAAGTGATAATTTTTGCTCCCCTATTTTAAATGTAATGCTATCTAGCGCATCAATAATTTGAGGAAGTATTCCTAATATCTGCAAGAGGAAAAGAACCCAAATTATTATTGAAATTAAGTTTTCAAGCGAGCGAACTATGGAGTTTTGATTTGTTAAAAATCGAACCAAGTAAACAGATGTCCTTATAATCAAAAGAGCAATCAGTAGTTTCTGGCCAAACAACAACAATCCTTGTACAAAGAATAATGATGTTATTGTTTGTGCAATACCTATTAATATTATTGAGCATAGTGGAAATAATATCCTTACCAGACCATCTTTTAAAATTTTTGATTTTGCTTTATTAGATACAAGTCTTTTTAAATTATCAGCAACAAAGTAATAAGATAACAAGAGCGAGGATAAAAGAATTAAAAATTCAATTAATGTATAAAAATTTATATAATCGTCAAAACTAGATAATTGAAAATTCATAAAATTAAATTAATATTAATGTTGCTAGACCCAGGAAAATAAAAAATCCCCCACTGTCGGTCATAGCTGTAATTAAAACACTCGATCCAACTGCTGGATCTCTGCCTGACTTACTTAATGTGAAAGGTATCATAACACCCATTATAGCTGCAAGAATTAAATTTAAAGTCATTGCGGTTGTCATAACTATAGCCAAGCTTGAATTTCCGTAAAGATAGAATGCGATAAATCCAAGGACACCTCCCCATAAAATCCCATTAAGTATTGCTACACCAATCTCTTTGAATAATAATTGCCGCAAATGACTTACAGACACTTGCCCAAGTGCAATCGCTCTCACAATCATTGTTGTTGTTTGATTGCCAGAGTTTCCTCCAACTCCTGCAACAATAGGCATTAATGCAGCCAGGGCAACTACTTTTTCAATTGAACCTTCAAAAACACCAATTACTCTGGATGCAATTAAGGCAGTGATTAGATTAATTGCCAACCATGCCCATCTATTTCTTACTGATTTCCAAATAGAAGAGAAGATATCCTCGCCTTCTCGTAAACCAACCATAGATAATGCATTGTTATCAGTTTCTTCACGAATATAATCCATCACAGCATCCACTGTAATTCTTCCAACTAATTTATTTTGATCATTAACAACAGGAGCTGTTACAAGGTCATATCTCTCAAATGCTTTTGCAGCCTCCGCAGCGTCATCAGTATCCTTAAATAAAACAGCATCCTGAGCCATTACATCTTTCACCATCAATTCAGGCTCATTCACGACTATTTTTTTTAAGGAAAGCACTCCTAAAATTTTTTGCAATCGATTTACAACAAATAATTTATCGGTGAGCTCTGGAAGTTTTTTTATCTTTCTTAGATATCTTAGAGCCACTTCCAATGAAATATCATCTCTTATCGTTACTATATCAAAGTCCATTAAAGCCCCAACTTGCTCCTCAGGGTAAGATAAAGCTGATTCTAGTCTTTCTCTATTATTACTATCTAAACTTTGCAGAAGGTCTTGAAGGACATCTTCTGGAAGATCGGCTGCAATATCTGCAATTTCATCAGTGTCAAGCTGTTCAGCAGCGGCTAATAACTCCGTACTGTCCATATCGGCAATCAGTGTTTGACGAACACTATCCGAAACTTCCAGAAGAATTTCACCGTCTCTATCCGCTCTAACAAGATCCCATACAATCAACCTATCATCTAAGGGCAATGATTCTAGAATAAAGGCAACATCAGCTGAGTGAAGAGAGTTAAGAAGTTTGCCTAAAGATGATAGATTCTGCTTTTGTACCAAATTTTTAATTAACTTCTGTTTTGGCATTTCTTGCTTATCAACTAAATCCTCTACGATCTTGTTTTTTCCTAGAAGACCGTTAACATCCTTTAGTAGCTTGCTTAAATTTTCTTTATTTTTTGGATCCATAGAGTTTTAATTTAATTATGATTTATTTATCTAAATAATCAAAACATTAATTACAAAAAAAAAGCCGGCATTACCGGCTTTTATCGAAAAATAAGTAGATTTATTTATTTTTTCTCAGCTGCTGGTTTAGCTGCTTTTTTCTCAGCTGCTGGTTTAGCTGCTTTTTTCTCAGCTGCTGGTTTAGCTGCTTTTTTCTCAGCTGCTGGTTTAGCTGCTTTTTTCTCAGCTGCTGGTTTAGCTGCTTTTTTCTCAGCTGCTGGAGCGTCGTCAACTTTCTCAGCTACTAATGGTCTATCCACAAGCTCAACAAAGGCCATTGGTGCATTATCACCTTTTCTAAAACCACATTTTAATATTCTTAAATAACCGCCATTACGCGTTTTATATCTTGGGCCTAATTCAGCAAATAATTTTGCAACTACCTCATCATTTCTTAATTGAGCAAAAGCTTTTCTCTGGTTATGAACAGAACTCTCTTTTGCTAACGTAATTAATGGTTCCGCATACTTGCGAAGCTCTTTAGCTTTTGGAAGTGTTGTTCTAATAACTTCGTTAGCAAGTAAAGATGCAGCCATATTTTTAAACATAGCTTTACGATGACTACTTGTTCGATTTAATTTTCTATGACTGTTTCCGTGTCTCATAATATTTCCAAAATTTAGTTAGTTTCAATACCTTGTGGTGGCCAATTGTCGACTTTCATACCAAGCGATAAGCCTTTAGTAGCTAATATATCTTTAATTTCATTGAGTGATTTTCTACCAAGATTTGGTGCTTTTAAGAGGTCGTTCTCCTGTCTTTGAATTAAATCACCTATGTAATAAATATTTTCTGCTTTCAAGCAATTAGCTGAGCGAACTGTTAATTCAAGATCATCCACAGGTCTTAAAAGAACAGGATCAATTTGAGGTGCTTGCTGAACTTCAACCTCAGTTAATTCACTTTCTAAATTTGCAAAAACAGATAATTGACCCATTAGAATTCTAGCGGCATCTCTGATAGCTTGTTCTGCATCAACTACACCGTTAGTTTCAACATCCATAATTAACTTATCAAGATCTGTTCTTTGTTCAACGCGAGCACTTTCAACCAAATAACTCACTTTAACAATAGGGCTAAAAGAAGCGTCAATCATTAAGTGACCAATTACATTATCCTGATCTTTATTGATACGCTGAGGAACAGGTTGATAGCCACGTCCCATTTCAACTTTAGCTTCAATATTAAGATTGCCACCTTTGTTAACATTTGCAATTACTAAATCTTTATTAACAATCTCAACGTTATGAGGAAGCTCGAAATCAGCTGCGGTCACTTCACCTTCAGAGTCTTTTTTTAAGTGAATTGTTGCTTCTGCACCGTCATGAATTTTAAGTGCAACTTTTTTTAAGTTTAATAAGATATCCACCACATCTTCTTGAACACCATCAATTGTTGAGTATTCGTGAACTACGCCATCAATTTTTACTTCTGTAATAGCAAAACCAGGAATAGAAGAGAGCAAAACTCTCCTTAATGCATTGCCTAATGTAAAACCAAAGCCACGTTCCATCGGCTCAAGAACTACCTTTGCTCTATTTGGATTAACTAAATCAACTTCAACAATTCGAGGTTTTAAGTACTCTGTTGGACTATTTTGCATAAAAATCCTTATAAAATATTTAGCTTATTTTGAATACAATTCAACAATTAAAGATTCGTTAATTGTTGGTGGTAAATCATCTCTTTGTGGTTTATTTTTAAATGTTCCAGTTAGTTTTTTAACATCGAACTCAACCCATTCAGGGAAACCTCTTTCATCGGCAGCCTCTGTTGCTGCTTTAACTCTTAACTGATTTTTAGAAGCTTCTGCAACTGCAACCTGATCACCAGGTTTAACTTGATATGACGGGATATTTACTCTATTACCATTAACGGTAATTGAATTATGCCTCACAAGCTGTCTAGATTCAGATCTAGATACTCCAATTCCCATTCTGTAAACAACGTTATCTAGTCTGGATTCTAAAAGTTGTAATAGGTTTTCACCTGTAACGCCTTTTAAACGATCTGCTTCTGCATAATATGAACGGAATTGTTTTTCTAAAATACCGTATATTTTTCTTAATTTTTGTTTTTCACGTAATTGGACGCCGTAGTCAGACAATCTTCCACCTCGTCTTTGACCGTGTTGGCCAGGTGGGTAACTTCTTTTTTCAATTCCGCATTTGTCAGTGAAGCATTTTTCACCCTTCAGAAAAAGCTTTTCACCTTCTCTGCGGCATTGTTTACATTTTGGATCTAGGTTTCTTGCCAACTTTAATCTCCTTAAATTCTTCTTTTCTTAGGTGGTCTACAGCCGTTATGAGGAACTGGTGTAACGTCTTGAATCGCTGTAATCTTCAACCCTATTGAATTGAGTGCGCGAACTGAAGATTCTCTTCCTGGGCCAGGGCCTTTGATTCGAACTTCAACATTTTTCACTCCATACTCTTGAGCAGCTTTTCCAGCTGCTTCTGCTGCTACCTGCGCAGCAAATGGTGTACTTTTTCTAGAGCCTTTAAACCCAGCTCCACCTGACGTAGCCCAAGATAAAGCATTACCTTGCCTATCAGTTATAGTAATAATTGTATTATTAAATGATGCATGAACGTGAGCTATGCCTTCAGCAACGTTCTTTTTAATTTTTTTCTTTACTCTAGTATTAGATTTTGCCATATCAATTTAGCCTTTATTTTTTAATAGCACGGATCGGACCTTTTCTGGTACGTGCATTTGTTTTTGTTCTTTGACCTCTAACAGGCAGCCCTCTTCTGTGTCTTTGGCCTCTATAGCAATTAAGATCCATGAGGCGCTTGATATTCATGGTAACTTCTCTTCTTAGGTCACCTTCAATCTGATATTTTGCAATCTCATTTCTTAATTTTTCAACAGCAGCATCATCTAAATCTTTGATTTTAGTTGCCGCATCAACGCCAACAGATTTACAAATGTTTTGCGCCGTTGTTCTTCCAATACCATAAATAGCTGTTAATGCTATATCTGCATGCTTATTATCTGGTACGTTTACACCTGCTATACGAGCCATAATTTCTCCAAAATATTAGGCAATTTACTAAAAATAAAGCCGTAAATTATATCAATTTTTGTGTGAATATACAATTAGTTAACCTTGTCTTTGTTTATGACGAGGGTCCTTACAAATTACTCGAACAACTCTTCTTCTTCGAATAACTTTGCAGTGTCTACACAATGCTTTTACTGATGCTCTCACTCTCATAATCTTTCCTTATTTACTCTATTTTTTACTTCTCTCTAAAAGTAATTCTGCCTTTAGTTAAATCATAAGGCGTCATCTCAACTGTAACTTTATCTCCGGGAAGTATTCGTATGTAGTTCATGCGCATCTTGCCGGATATAAAACCTAATACCTCATGTCCATTTTCTAACTTAACTTTAAAAGTTGCATTCGGTAGGTTTTCTAAAATTTCGCCCTGCATTTCAATGATATCTTCTTTAGCCATTACCTTATCATTCCTTGTTGTCCACGGAAGTTTGCTTTTTTAAGTAAACTATCATATTGATAGGACATCATTTGTGATTGCACTTGCGTCATAAAATCCATTGCAACAACTACAATAATCAACAATGACGTTCCACCAAAATAAAATGGGGTATTAAACTTTAAAATTAAAAACTCAGGAAACAAACAAACCAAAGTAATATATATTGCACCGACAAGCGTTAATCTACCCATTATGGTGTCAATAAATTTTGCTGTTTGCTCTCCTGGTCTTATACCAGGAACAAAAGCACCTGCTCTTTTTAAATTGTCAGCAGTTTCCTTAGGATTGAACTGAAGAGCAGTGTAAAAATAACAGAAAAAGACAATAGCAACAGCAAACAGAAAAATATAAATTGGTTGACCGGGCGACAACAGTGCGGAAATATCTTTTAACCAAAAGAAACTTTCATTTGATCCAAACCACCCAGCGATTGTAGCAGGGAAAAGAATTACACTTGATGCAAAAATTGCTGGAATTACTCCAGCTTGATTAATTTTAAGAGGCAAATGAGATGACTGACCACCATAAAGTTTGTTACCGACCTGCCTCTTAGCATAGTTAATAGTGATTCTTCTCTGAGCTCTTTCAATGAAAACCACTATCGCAGTGACAAGCACTACTGCAGCAATCAAGAAAAACACCAATGGAATTGAATAAGCGCCTGTTCTAGCAAGTTCTAAGGTGTTTCCAAGAGCGCTCGGAAGTCCAGCAACAATTCCAGCAAAAATAATCATGGAAATACCATTTCCTATTCCACGAGATGTAATCTGGGTTCCAAGCCATACTAGGAACATTGTTCCAGTAACCAATGTCAGCATAGCAGTAATACGAAACATAAAACCAGGATCAAGAACTAGGCCAGGTTGCGCTTCCAGTGCCACAGAAATACCAAGTGATTGAAATGCTGCGAGCACTAATGTACCTTGAATTGTATATTTGGCAATTTTTTCTTGTCCACTTTTTCCTTCTTTTTTTAATTCTTTTAAAGCGGGGGACATTGCTTGCAGAAGATTCATAATGATTGAAGCTGAAATATAAGGCATTATTCCTAAAGCAAATACAGTAAACCTACTTAGAGCTCCGCCAGAAAACATATTAAACATGCCTAAAATGCCGCCACTTTGACTGTCAAATAATTTCTTTAATTCTAGAGGATCAATCCCTGGAACAGGGATATGTGCGCCAAGACGAAAAACAATAAGAGCACCTAATAGGAATAAAATTCTACTCTTTAACTCTGACATACCGCTAAAATTTAAAGGATTTTGTGCCATTATCTTAGGATTCTATTTTCCCACCGGCAGCCTCAATCGCTTCTTTAGCTCCCTTAGTAACACCTAGGCCAGAAATGGTGTATTTATTTTTAACTTCACCGGATAAAAATATTTTTACTGACAAAGCTAACTCAGAAACAAGATTTTCTTTTTTAAGAGTTAATAAATCAATTTTTCCAGCAGGAAGTTTATTTAACTCGGATGTTCTGATTTGATCCTTGTAATCTTTTTGCAATGATTTGAAACCTCTCTTTGGGAGCCTTCTTTGAATTGGCATTTGACCACCTTCAAAACCTACAGCCACAGAACCGCCCGCTCTAGATTTTTGGCCCTTATGACCACGGCCTGCGGTTTTACCAAACCCAGATCCTATACCTCTTCCAACCCTTTTAGCTGATGGATTTGATCCTTCTGATGGTTTAAGTGTATTAAGTTTCATATTAATTCTCTACTCTTAATAAATAATTAACTGAATTAATCATGCCTCTTACTTCCGGGCTATCAACTAATTCAACAGTATGATTGATTTTTCTCAAGCCTAAACCTTTGATGGTTGCAGTATGTTTTTTACCTGCCCCAATAGTACTTTTTACTTGCGTTACTTTGATTGTTTTATCCTTAGCCATTTTAATCAACCTCTAATTTCTTCAACTGTTTTTCCGCGTTTAGCTGCAATCTCAGATGGTGTATTCATATTTGCTAAACCATTAAGTGTTGCTCGAACAATATTGTATGGGTTTGATGATCCAAAGCTTTTAGCAGTAACGTTATGCATTCCCATCACTTCAAAAATTGCTCGCATCGCCCCACCCGCAATTATTCCTGTACCTTCAGTAGCTGGTTGAATCAAAACTTTTGCAGCACCATGTTTACCAATAACCGCATGCTGAAGAGTGCCAGTTTTAGTAAGATTAACCTTTAACATACCTCTTTTAGCTTCTTCCATTGCTTTTTGCACTGCTAATGGAACCTCACGAGCTTTACCCTTACCCATTCCGATTGATCCATCACCATCACCAACAACCGTTAATGCGGCAAAACTCATAATACGACCACCTTTAACAACCTTGGTGACACGATTAACTGTGATCATCTTTTCTTTAAGACCGTCTGTTTGTTGTTGTAATCCTTGATCTTGAGCCATAGTTTATTTCCTAATATTTTAGAATTTAAGTCCGTTTTCTCTAGCTGCATCAGCTAGAGCCTTTATTCTTCCGTGATATCTGTATCCGGAGCGATCAAAAGCAACATCTTCAATGCCTGCTTTTTTAGCTTTCTCAGCAATTCTTTTTCCTATCTCAGCTGCAGCAGCAATGTCACTTGTCTTTTTTAGTTTTTTTCTCATATCCGCTTCAACTGTAGACGCGCTAGCAAGGACCTTATTGGTTGCTCCATCTATAACTTGCGCATAAATGTTCAAGTTAGACCGATAAACGGTCAATCTTGTACGACCTAATTCTGCAATCTTAGCTCTAGTCTTTCTTGATCTTCTGATTCTTGATTGTTCTTTATTAACCATAATTAATCCTTATTGTTTCTTAGCTTCTTTCATAACAACATGCTCATCAGCATAACGGACACCTTTGCCTTTATATGGCTCTGGTGGTCTATAGCGTCTAATCTCAGCAGCAACTTGACCAACAACTTGCTTGTTAGGACCCTTGATAACAAGTTCTGTTGGAGATGCTGCCTGAGCAGTTATGCCTTCAGGAAGGTCATGAATGATTTGATGCGAGAAACCTAAATCCAAGTTGACTTTATTGCCTTGGACTTGAGCTTTGTATCCAACACCGATTAATGTAAGTTTCTTTTCAAATCCGGCTGATACCCCAGTTACCATGTTATTCACTAATGATCTCAAAGTTCCTGACATTGATTTAGCAAATTTTGATTCATTATTAACTTGAAATGTCAGGACATTGTCTTCTTTGTTAATTTTCACATCACCTGTTAATGACTGACTTAATTCTCCTAATGGACCTTTAACAAGAACATTATCTTGAGATATAACAACCTCAACCTTTTCCGGAATATTGACTGGCGAATTAGCTATTCTTGACATATTATTCTCCTTATGAAACGTAGCAGAGAATCTCGCCACCGATACCGGCAGATCTTGCTTTAATATCTGTCATTACGCCTTTAGAGGTAGTTACAATAGCAACACCCAAACCATTCATTACTTTAGGAAGGTTTTCGGCCCCTTTATAAATTCTCAAACCAGGTTTACTAATTCTCTCTATTTTTTCAATCACTGGTCGTCCAGCATAATATTTCAACTCAACGGTCAATGTTGGTTTGCCATTATTTTCACTGGTACTGAAGTCTTCAATATAACCTTCATCCTTAAGAACTTCGGCAATAGACTTTTTTAATTTTGATGCTGGCATAGAAACATGAACTTTATTAGTCATTTGTCCGTTCCTAATTCTTGTCAACATATCTGCTATAGGGTCATGCATACTCATAATGTTCTCCTACCAACTCGCTTTAATGACGCCAGGAACTTCTCCCGCCATCATTAAATCTCTAAGTTTTCCACGTGCGATTCCAAACTTTCTAAAAGTGCCGCGTGGTCTACCAGTTAAAGCACATCTATTTCTCAATCTTACTGGGCTAGAATTTTTTGGTAGTGATGCCAATTTAGCTCGAGCCTCAATTTTTTGCTCGATAGTAGATTTTGAGCTTTTAATAATTTCATTTAATTCAGCGCGTTTAGTCTTAAATTTATCAACCATCTTGCGGCGCTTGATTTCACGTTCTGTCATACATTTTTTAGCCATATTCGTGTTACCCTCTAAATGGAAAACTAAATGCTGACAATAAACCCTTGGCTTCATCGTCAGTTTTAGCTGAAGTTGTTATAGTAATATTCATTCCTCTCAACGCATCGATTTTGTCATATTCAATTTCAGGAAAGATGATTTGTTCTTTGATACCCATGTTGTAATTGCCTCTTCCATCAAAAGATTTAGCAGAAATTCCTCTAAAGTCTCTAATTCGTGGAATTGCTATTGAAATAAGGCGATCTAAAAATGTATACATGTTATTTTTACGGAGTGTTACCTTGCAACCCACAGGATAATCATCACGGATCTTAAAGCCAGCAATTGATTTTTTTGCTTTAGTAACTAAAGGTTTTTGACCAGCAATTTTTTCTAAATCACTAACCGCATTTTCCATTACTTTTTTGTCAGCAACAGCTTCGCCTACACCCATGTTAAGTGTAATTTTTTCAATCCTAGGAACTTCCATTACTGATTTGTAATTAAATTGATCCATTAATTGCTTAACAACTGTTTCTTCATAATATTTTTTTAAACGAGCCATATCTTATCCTTAAACGTCAATCGCTTCATCGTTTGATTTAAATACCCTGATCTTCTTCCCATCCTTCAGAGTTTTAAAAACAACCTTATCGGCCTTGTTAGTCTTGCTATTGAGAATAGCCACGTTAGAGATGTCGAGTGGACGTTCTTGACTAACAATACCACCTTGAACACCTAGATTTGGATTGGGAGAAACATGTTTTTTTACCATGTTGATACCTTCTACCAAAACCTTGCCATTCGCAAGAATTGAAGAAACAATACCATCTTTCCCTTTATCTTTACCTGTATTAATGAACACTTTGTCGCCTTTACGAATCTTATTCACTGTTTACTCCTTATATAACTTCCGGTGCTAATGAAACAATTTTCATAAACTTTTCTGTTCTTAGTTCTCTTGTAACAGGACCGAAAATACGTGTGCCAATAGGCTCTAATTTGTTGTTTAATAAAACAGCTGCATTACCATCGAATTTAATTAAGGAGCCATCAGGTCTTCTTACACCTTTGGCTGTACGAACAACAACTGCATCGTAGACTTCACCCTTTTTAACTCTTCCTCGAGGCATAGCTTCTTTGACACTGACTTTAATAATGTCTCCAACGCTAGCATAACGGCGTTTTGAACCACCAAGAACCTTAATGCACTGAACGGAACGTGCACCAGTGTTATCGGCAACCTCTAATTTTGATTGCATTTGTATCATGAAATATTCTCCAACTTAATCCGCTATTTCAACCCAGTTTAACTAACTGCTTTTACGGTCAGTATTGGGGTGCTAGCATGCACCACTTAAAAAAAGACGCAAATTTTATAATATTTGCTTGTAAAAAACAAGTATTAATTAATCTGCGGCGCTTTTGATAAAACTTTTGTAACTACCCATGTTTTCGTTTTTGACATTGGTTTGGATTCAGCAATTTCTACTAAATCTCCTTCACCAATTTCATTTTTTTCATCATGAGCATGAAATTTATTAGACAGTTTAATCACTTTACCAACCACCGGATGCTTTACTGTTCTCTCAACTAGTACGGTGACAGTCTTGTCCATTTTGTTACTCAGAACCTTACCTTGCATAGTTCTAACATTTTTTTGAGCTTCAACCATTATTTAGCCTCCACTTTTTCAGCCATTACATGTTTAATACGAGTAATATCTTTTTTAATTTTAGATATTTGATCAGTTTTATTTGACTGCTGCATTGTTAATTGCATTTTTGCGTTAAATTGTGCTTTTCTCAATTCAATTAACTCTTTACCCAGATCTTCAACAGATTTTTTTCTTAATTCAACAGCTTTCATTCAACTAACCTCCAATGTGTCTTGTTATAAATGTTGTTTGCACTGGAAGTTTAGCAGCTGCAAGCCTAAAGGCCTCTCTCGCTAATTCTTCAGGTACACCATCCATTTCATACAACATTTTTCCAGGTTTGATTTCAGCAACATAATACTCAACGCTGCCTTTACCTTTACCCATTCGAACCTCAGCAGGTTTTTTTGAAATCGGCTTATCTGGGAACATACGTATCCATACGCGGCCGCCCCTCTTGATATGTCTCGTCATCACTCTTCGAGCCGCCTCAATCTGACGAGCTGTAATTCGTCCGCGAGTAACCGCTTTCAGACCGAATTCACCAAAACTGACTTTATTACCAGTAGTTGCTATACCAGTATTTCTGCCTTTATGTTGTTTTCTAAATTTTTGTTTTGCTGGTTGTAACATAATTAAGCCTCGTTATTCTCTTTGCTTGAATCTTCATTTGAAGACTCTGTGGTGTCAGCTTTATCTGTGACTACAGGTTCCTCTTTTACTTCCGTTTTCTTTGTCGCAGCTTTTACTGTTGTTTTCTTTGTCGCAGCTTTTACTGTTGTTTTCTTTGTTGCAGGTTTAGCTGCTTTTTTTGCTGGTTTATTGTCATCTGCCGGTAAATCACTAACACGATCTTTTGCAATCGGCGATGAAACTTTATCGTCTTGGAACACCTCACCTTTATAAATCCAAACTTTAATCCCAATAATTCCATATTGTGTTTGAGCTCTAGCTACACCATAATCAATATCCGCTCTCAATGTATGAAGTGGTACTCTTCCTTCGCGATACCATTCTGATCTAGCAATTTCGATACCATTTAGTCTTCCAGAACTCATGATTTTTATACCCTGAGCACCAAGTCTCATAGCATTTTGCATCGCTCTTTTCATAGCTCTTCTAAACTGCACACGTTTTTCAAGTTGTTGAGCAATACTCTGAGCAATTAAAGTAGCATCGATTTCAGGTTTTCTAACTTCTTCAATGTTAAGTTGAACAGGAATTCCCATTAATCCTTGAAGGTCTGAACGAAGGTTCTCAATATCCTCACCTTTTTTACCAATAACAATACCTGGTCTGGCAGTCATGATTGTTACTTTCGCATTTTTTGCTGGACGCTCAATGATAATTTTACTCACCGCGGCATTAGCTAGCTTTTTATTTAAAAATTCTCTTACTTTAATATCATTGTTTAAAAATACAGGGAAATTTTTAGTGCTAGTAAACCATTTAGACGACCAGTTCTTTTGAACACCTAAACGAAAACCAATTGGATTAATTTTTTGACCCATAATTCTCTCTTAACTTCCTACTGTCACTTTAATGTGACATGTTGGTTTAATAATTCTTCCAGCACGGCCTTTAGCGCGGGCTCGAATCCTTTTAAAAACCATACCTTTATCAACAGTGATGGTTTTAACTTTTAATTCGTCGATATCAGCGCCATTATTATTTTCGGCGTTGGCGATAGCAGATTCGACAACTTTCTTGATAATTTCAGCGCCTTTTTTTGGGCTAAAAGTCAGAATGTTTAAAGCATTATCAACTTTTTTTCCTCGGACCTGATCAGCAACAAGGCGGGCTTTCTGAGGAGAAATTCTCACACCTCTTAAGATTGCAGAAACTTCATTTGTAGCCATAATTATTTCGCCTTCCTGTCGCCGGAGTGACCTTTAAAAGTTCTTGTTGCAGCAAATTCACCTAGTTTATGTCCAACCATGTTTTCCGTGATTAATACTGGAACATGTTGTCTACCGTTGTGAACTGCAATGGTTAAACCGATAAAGCTAGGTAAAATCATTGATCTTCTTGACCAAGTCTTAATTGGTTTTCTATCTCTCGTTTCTTGAGCAACATCTACTTTCTTGGATAGATGCGCATCAACAAAAGGTCCTTTTTTAATTGATCTTGACATAATTAATTACCTCTTATTAGCCGGTCTGCGGCTAACTCTCATGTTATCAGTACGTTTGTTATTTCTAGTTCTGTATCCCTTCGTTGGAACACCCCATGGACTTACTGGATGACGTCCACCAGAAGTTCGTCCTTCACCACCGCCATGTGGGTGATCAACTGGGTTCATCACAACACCTCGAACAGTCGGTCTCACGCCTCTCCATCGAACAGCGCCAGCTTTTCCAAGTTTTCTTAATGAGTGTTCATCGTTTCCTACTTCACCAATTGTTGCAATACAATTAATGTGGACTTTTCTCACTTCACCCGATCTTAAACGAAGCTGAGCATATTCACCCTCTCTAGCTAAAAGCTGAACAGATGTTCCGGCTGATCGAGCAATTTGAGCACCCTTACCCGGTTTAAGCTCGACGCAATGAATAGTTGTACCTACAGGGATATTCTTAATTGGCATCGCGTTACCGGTTTTAATTGGAGCAACTTGACCAGTTAATATTTCTGTTCCAACATCGAGACCACGAGGAGCAACAATGTATCGTCTTTCTCCATCGGCATAGCACAAAAGAGCTAAGCGTGAACTTCTGTTAGGATCGTATTCAATACGTTCAACTTTGGCAGGAATGTCATGCTTGTTACGCTTAAAATCAACAATACGGATGTGGTGTTTATGGCCACCTCCACGATGACGAACAGTTATTCGACCGTTATTATTTCTTCCAGACTTTTGAATTTTCTTTTCAAGCAGAGGAGTATGTGGTTTACCTTTATGTAAACCATCAGTCACTACTTTTTGTAATCCTCTTTGTCCTGGCGTTGTAGGTTTAACTTTTAAAATAGACATATTCGTTAATCTCCAACAAAGTTAATTTCTTGACCAGGCTTAAGTGATACGTAAGCTTTTTTCCAGTCAGCGCGTTTACCAAAATTGTTACCACGTCTTTTAGTTTTACCCTTCATATTAAGAAGATTAACTGCAGTAACTTCAACTTTAAACATTAATTCAACTGCTTCTTTCACTTGATCCTTGGTTGCTGATTTTCTTACTTTAAACGCTACTTGGTTAAATTTATCAGCCACATAAGTTGCTTTTTCAGTGATTTGTGGAGCAACAATTGCATTAAGTGTTTGGCTGTTTTTAATAGTTAGTTCACTCATGCAAACATCTCCTCAATAGTTTTAAGTGCTTGCTCAGTCACGATTACTTTTGAGAAATGAACAAGACTTACAGGATCGATATATCTAGCTTCCACAACAAGAGCTGTCGGAATGTTTCTTGATGATAAATATAAATTTTCATCAAACTCATTCGTGATTACTAAAACATTGTTTTCAATATTAAAGTTTTTAATTAGCTCGTTGAAAGACTTAGTTTTTGGCTTATCCACTTTGAATTCCTCAACTACCGTAAGACGATCTTGGCGAACCAATTCAGAAAAGATAGATTTCATTCCTGCACGATAAGCTTTTTTATTTACTTTCTTAGAATAATTTTCATCAGGGCGATTTGGGAATGCACGGCCACCAGATCTCCAAATAGGGCTAGAAGTCATACCTGCACGAGCATTACCTGTTCCCTTTTGTCTAAAAGGTTTTCTTGTGCTGTGTTTAACTTCAGCTCTTGTTTTTTGAGCTCGGGTTGCTACACGAGCATTCGCCATATAAGACACTACTAATTGATGAACTAATGATTCTTTAAAATCAGCAGCAAAAATAGCATCGGATGCCTTAACTTTTTTTGTAGATGCCTTACCTTTGTTATCGACTAATTTAATATCCATTATTTAGTCTCCTTTGCTTTTACTGCAGGCTTGATTGTTACATTAGAACCAGCAGAGCCAGGGACTGCACCCTTAATCATAATCAGATTTCTATTTTCATCTACTCTAATCACCTCAAGATTTTGCGTTGTTCTCGTAACTGCACCCAAATGCCCAGCCATTTTCTTACCTTTGAAAACCCGGCCTGGATCTTGACACATACCTGTTGAACCTGGAGCATTGTGTGAAATTGAGTTACCGTGTGTTGCTCGCTGCGAGCGAAAGTGATGGCGTTTAATTCCGCCCTGGAAACCCTTACCAATTGTAGTACCGGTAATGTCCACTTTTTGGCCGGCCTCAAAAATTGAAACTTTTAATTCGCCGCCTAGTTGGAAGTTATTTAAATCATCACCAGTAACTCTGAATTCTTTGAGTCCGTCAATCGAATCAACACCAGCCTTAGCTAAGTGTCCTTTAATTGACTTATTTAATTTTGAAGATTTTGAATTGCCATAGGACACTTGAAGTCCATTATAGCCATTATCATCAATTTTTTTGATCTGTGTCACTTTGTTAGGAACAACCTCAAGTACTGTGACAGGAACACTGTTTCCGTCCTCAGTAAATAAGCGAGTCATCCCCACTTTGCGACCAACAAGCCCTAAGCTCATGATCTTTTCCTTTATCTTATTATTATTAAAAAAACTAATTACAATTGATTAGTTTCTGCTTTATTACAATTAAGAGCGTGAATTATACAGAACTCTTAAAATATTACAACTTGATTTCAACATCCACACCTGCAGCCAGTTCTAATTTCATTAGAGCGTCTACAGTTTTATCAGTTGGATCTAGAATGTCCATTAATCTTAAATGAGTGCGGATTTCAAACTGATCTCTTGATTTTTTATTTACGTGCGGTGAACGAAGTAAATCATATCTCTCTTTTTTGGTAGGTAAAGGAATAGGTCCTTTAACAATAGCTCCAGTACGTTTTGCTGTATCAACAATTTCCTGAGCTGATTGATCAATTAACTTATAATCAAAAGCCTTTAATCTAATTCTAATTTTTTGGTTTTGCATTTCCATTTACCTTTCAAAGAACGAACGCCCCACAAAAAGTGAGGCGCTTTTTAATTTTTATTTTTTACTCAACAATCTTTGCAACAACACCCGCACCAACGGTACGGCCACCTTCACGGATAGCGAAGCGTAAGCCTTCTTCCATCGCGATCGGAGCAATTAATGTTGCTGTAATCGATACGTTATCGCCTGGCATTACCATTTCTGTACCTTCTGGTAACTCCACTGCGCCTGTTACGTCTGTTGTTCTAAAATAGAACTGTGGACGATATCCATTGAAGAATGGAGTATGTCGACCGCCTTCATCTTTACTTAAGCAGTAAATCTCAGCAGTAAATTTCGTGTGTGGTGTAATTGAACCTGGTTTCGCAAGCACTTGGCCACGTTCAACATCTTCACGTTTTGTACCTCTTAAAAGTACACCCACGTTGTCGCCTGCTTGACCTTCATCAAGTAACTTACGGAACATTTCTACACCAGTACAAACTGTTTTTTCAGTTGCTTTAATACCAACGATTTCAATCTCTTCGTTAACTTTAACAATGCCACGCTCTATACGACCAGTCACCACAGTGCCTCGACCAGAGATAGAGAACACGTCCTCTACTGGCATCAAGAAGGTACCATCCACTGCACGTTCTGGAGTTGGGATGTAAGAGTCAAGTGCATCTGCAAGTTTAAGAATTGCAGGCTCACCAATCTCAGATTGGTCACCTTCAAGAGCTTTAAGAGCAGAACCCATAACAATTGGAGTGTCATCACCTGGGAATTCGTATTTATTTAATAAGTCACGAACTTCCATTTCGACTAATTCGAGTAATTCTTTGTCATCCACCATATCAGCTTTGTTAAGGAATACAACGATGTATGGCACACCCACTTGGCGTGATAAAAGGATGTGTTCACGAGTTTGTGGCATTGGGCCGTCAGCTGCAGAACATACCAGAATTGCACCATCCATTTGAGCAGCGCCGGTAATCATGTTTTTCACATAATCCGCGTGGCCTGGGCAATCAACGTGAGCATAGTGGCGTGATTCAGTTTCGTATTCAACGTGTGCAGTATTAATCGTAATACCACGAGCTCTTTCTTCAGGAGCTGAATCAATCGCTGCATAATCTTTAGCTTCACCACCGAACTTCTTAGTCAGAATCGTTGTGATTGCAGCTGTTAATGTTGTTTTACCATGGTCCACGTGGCCAATTGTGCCGACGTTGACATGGGGTTTGGTACGCTCAAATTTACCTTTAGCCATAATATATTCCTTAAAAAATTACTCTTTGTTCATAATTGCTTCAGCCACATTTCTTGGAGCTTCAGCATAATGTTTAAATTCCATTGAGTATGTTGCTCTACCCTGACTCAATGACCTTAATGTTGTTGAATAACCAAACATTTCTGATAAAGGCACTTCAACAGTAATTACTTTTCCAGTAGCATTATCGTCCATTCCTTGGACAATTCCACGTCGAGATGATAGGTCGCCCATAACATCACCCATGTATTCTTCAGGTGTTTCAACTTCAACTGCCATCATTGGCTCGAGTAGAACAGGATCAGCTTTTCTACATGCATCCTTAAATGCAAATGAAGCAGCCATCTTAAATGCATTTTCGTTAGAGTCCACATCATGATATGAACCATCAAAGAGTGTAACTTTAACGTCTTCAATTGGATAACCTGCAAGAACACCGGCTACAATCGTCTCTTGAAGACCTTTATCTACAGCCGGAATAAATTCACGAGGCACGGTACCACCTTTAATGGCGTCAACAAATTCATAACCCTTACCTTGTTCATTTGGCTCAACTTTTAACCAAACGTGGCCGTATTGACCTTTACCACCAGACTGTTTAACAAATTTACCTTCAGCATCAACAGATTTTTTGATCGCTTCTCGGTATGCAACCTGAGGAGAACCAATATTGGCTTCAACGTTAAATTCCCTCTTCATACGATCTACCAAAATTTCTAAATGAAGCTCACCCATACCTGAAATGATGGTCTGATTTGTTTCTTCATCTGTTTTAACTCTAAATGATGGGTCTTCTTGCGCTAATCTATTTAAAGCAATACCCATTTTTTCTTGGTCAGCCTTTGTTTTCGGCTCAACTGCGACGTGAATCACTGGTTCTGGGAAAATCATTCTTTCAAGAACAATATCTTTACCCACAGCACATAAAGTATCACCAGTGGTAACATCTTTAAGGCCAACAGCCGCAGCGATATCACCAGCACGCACCTCTTTAATCTCTTCTCTTGAGTTGGCGTGCATCTGGAGAATTCGGCCTAAACGTTCTTTTTTCCCTTTGACAGCATTTTGAACTGAGTCACCAGCATTAATAACTCCAGAATAAACCCTGAAGAACGTGAGTGATCCCACAAACGGATCAGTCATGATTTTGAATGCAAGTGCTGAAAAAGGTTCTTCGTCACCAGGTTTACGTGACATCTCTTTTTCACCTGAAATATCAGTCCCCTTAATCGCTGGAACATCAACAGGTGATGGCATTAATTCAATAACTTTATCAAGCATGGCCTGAACGCCCTTATTTTTAAAAGCAGAACCAAGCATCATTGGAACAATTTCGTTCCCAATCGTACGTAATCTCAAACCTTCAATAATTTCCGCTTCAGATAAGTCACCAGTTTCAAGATATTTATTCATTAATTCTTCATTTGCTTCAGCAGCCGTTTCAACTAAATCACTTCTCCACTTATTGCAGGTGTCAATCAAGTCAGCTGGAATATCTCGATAATCAAACTTCATACCCATTGAAGCCTCATCCCAATAGATTGCCTGCATCTTAATAAGGTCTACAACACCTTCAAATGTTTCTGCAGCTCCGATTGGAACTTGCAATGGAATAGGGTTGGCCTTGAGTCTTAATTTCATTTGCTCATAAACTTTGAAGAAGTCGGCACCCATTCTATCCATCTTATTAACAAAAGCTAGACGTGGAACATTGTATTTATTTGCCTGTCTCCAAACCGTTTCTGATTGAGGCTGAACACCACCTACAGCGCAATAAACCATACATGCGCCATCTAATACTCGCATTGATCTCTCAACTTCAATTGTGAAGTCTACGTGGCCAGGAGTGTCGATAATATTGATACGGTGCTCATTAAACTGTTGGGCCATGCCAGACCAAAAGCAAGTTGTCGCGGCAGACGTAATTGTAATACCACGCTCTTGTTCTTGTTCCATCCAATCCATAGTGGCTGCTCCGTCATGCACCTCACCAATCTTATGACTGATACCAGTGTAGTAGAGAATACGCTCAGTGGTTGTAGTTTTACCAGCATCAATGTGAGCACTAATACCTATATTTCTATATCTTTCAATGGGAGTTTTACGAGCCACTTAATTTATCCTCAGTAATTATTAAAAACGGAAATGTGAAAACGCTTTGTTAGCTTCAGCCATTCTATGCACTTCTTCTCTTTTCTTCATGGCATTGCCTTTATTTTCTGATGCATCCATGATTTCATTGGCTAAACGAATATCCATAGATTTTTCACCACGACCTCTTGCCGCATCGCGTAACCAACGCATGGCTAATGCTTGTCTTCTAGAAGGTCTAACTTCAACTGGTACTTGGTAGTTAGCGCCACCAACACGACGGCTTTTAACTTCCACTAGTGGTTTGAGGTTATCTAATGCAACAGAGAATACTTCGATTGGATCTTTACCACTTTTACCTTGCACTTGATCAAATGCACTGTAAATAATTCTTTCAGCAACTGCTTTTTTGCCGCTGGTCATTAACACATTAACGAATTTGGAAACCTCTTGGCTTCTAAACTTAGGATCAGGTAAGATCTCTCTTTTAGGAACTTCTCTTCTTCTTGGCATAGTATTTTAACCTTTAATTAATTAAGCCTCTTTAGGACGTTTTGCACCGTATTTAGAACGGGCTTGTTTTCTATCATTAACACCGGCAGTATCAAGACTACCTCGAACAGTATGGTATCTCACACCCGGAAGATCTTTTACTCGACCTCCTCGAATCAACACAACTGAGTGTTCTTGCAGGTTGTGGCCTTCACCACCAATGTAACTAATTACTTCGTAACCAGTGGTTAATCTCACCTTAGCCACTTTTCTCAAAGCAGAGTTCGGCTTTTTCGGAGTTGTAGTGTAAACACGAGTACAAACACCACGTTTTTGTGGGGATGCTTCAAGTGCTGGCACCTTACTTTTCTCAACGATTCGCTTTCTAGGCTTACGAATTAATTGATTAATGGTTGGCATAAGTTTCCTTTAAATTTATCAAATTCATTTTCTAATCTTGCACTTTTTCCATCTTGGAAAAAGCACAAGATTTTATTGTTCTTCAAGATGATTGTCAACTGTTTTATTCTTGATTCTCATCCACATTTGGCGCCTGTTCTTCTAAGGGGACTTCACCTTCCTCAACAGGAGCTACTGTTTCAGTTGCAAATAAAGCTTCCGCTTCTTTTAATTCTGGGCTTGGCTCATTTTGCACCTCAACAACATGATTATCAGGATTCATAACATCTGCATTTTCTTTTCTTGCTTTATGATAAGCAAGGCCTGAACCTGCGGGAATTAATCGTCCTACAATAACATTTTCTTTCAATCCTCTTAAATCATCACGTTTTCCAAGGATCGCAGCCTCAGTTAAAACTCTTGTTGTTTCCTGGAATGATGCTGCAGAAATGAATGAATCGGTTGCTAGAGAAGCTTTAGTAATGCCTAAGAGAACATACTCATATTCAGCCGGCCTTTTATCTTCAGCGATCACCTCGTCATTTCGATTTAACACAACCGCTCTTTCAAGCTGTTCACCAGGGATAAAACCAGTATCACCAGCATCGGTAATCTTAACTCTTCGAAGCATTTGTCTGACAATCACTTCAATATGTTTGTCATTAATTTTAACGCCCTGAAGTCTATAAACATCCTGAACCTCATCAATCACATATCTTGCAAGCGCCTCTCTCCCTTGAAGTCTAAGAATATCAGCGGGATCTGCCGGTCCATCTACAATCACCTCACCTTTAGTCACAACTTGACCATCATGGACAGTGATATGTTTGTCTTTAAGTATTAAAAACTCTTGAGCTTCACCTTCAGAGTCAGTAATCACCAAACGTTGTTTACCTTTAGTATCCTTACCAAATGATACCGTTCCGGTGATTTCAGCCAAAACACCTGCATCTTTCGGAGCTCTTGCCTCAAAAAGCTCTGCGACTCTTGGAAGACCACCAGTAATATCTCTTGTTTTTGATGATTCTTGTGGAATTCTTGCAATTACATCTCCAACATTAATTTCTTGACCGTCAGATACAGTAATAATGTAACCTAACTGAAACGTAACGTTTACAGGGTTATCACTTCCAGATAATTTCACTTCATCGCCAGCATTATCTAAAAGCTTAATTTGTGGTCGACTTGTTTTTGATTGAGTTCCTTTTTGTTTGGAATCAATAACAACTAATGTTGAAAGTCCAGTTACATCATCAATTTGTTTTGCGACTGTAATACCTTCTTCCACATTTTCAAATTTAACTTTTCCAGAGTATTCCGAAATAATTGGTCTTGTATGCGGGTCCCAGTTAGCTAAAACTTCTCCAGCTTTAACTTTTTTACCGTCCATAACTGACAGAGTCGAACCATAAGGTACTTTATGACTTTCTTTTTCTCTTCCATTTTCATCCTCAATAATGAATTCTCCATTACGCGAAATGACAATTTGCTCATTTCTAGCGTTGGTAACGTATCTCATGGTTGAGGTAAATCTAACAGTTCCTGAAGATTTCACTTCAATTTGACTAACAGCAGCAGATCTTGAAGCGGCGCCACCAATATGGAATGTTCTCATCGTCAATTGAGTTCCTGGCTCACCGATTGATTGTGCAGCAATTACACCAACAGATTCACCTTCGCTGATCAAGTTACCACGGCCTAAATCGCGACCATAACATTTAGCACAAATGCCATGACGAGTTTCACATGTCAGAGCAGTTCTAACTTTAACCTCATCAATACCTAAAGATTCAATTTTTTCAACCTCATCTTCTGTTAGCAATGTTCCGGCTGGATAAATAACATCCTGCGTTGAAGGATCTTGAATATCAAGAGCTGCAACACGTCCAAGAATTCTATCTCCAAGAGGTTCAACAACCTCACCGCCCTTAATTAATGCTTTAGTGACTAGACCTTCCTCAGTTCCACAATCTTGTTCAGTCACTACCAAATCCTGAGTAACGTCAACTAATCTTCTGGTCAAGTAACCAGAATTAGCAGTTTTAAGAGCAGTATCTGCAAGACCTTTTCGAGCACCATGGGTTGAAATGAAGTATTGAAGAACATTAAGACCGTCTCTAAAGTTCGCTGTAATTGGTGTTTCAATAATTGAGCCGTCTGGTCTAGCCATTAATCCTCTCATACCAGCTAGCTGTCTCACCTGTGCAGCGGAACCTCGAGCTCCAGAATCAGCCATCATATAAATTGCATTAAATGATTCTTGTTTTAATACATTACCATTATCGTCTTTCACTATTTTGCCGTCTAAGTCATAGACGTCCTCTTCCTTAAGTTGCTTCATCATTGCATCAGCAACTTTATCTCCAGCGCGGCCCCAGATATCAACTACCTTATTGTATCTTTCTCCCTGGGTTACCAATCCTGAAGAGTACTGGTCTTGAATTTCTTTCACTTCAGATTCAGCACTTTCGAGAATTGAAGATTTTTCTTGAGGAACAAGCATGTCATGAACACTAATAGACATCCCTGCTTTAGTAGCATAAGAATAGCCTGTATACATTAATTTATCAGCCAATATTACGGTATCCTTAATACCAATTTTCCTAAATCCAGTATTAATTAATTTTGAAATTTCTTTTTTCTTCAAAGCTTTGTTGATCAACTCAAAAGGTAGGCCTGCTGGTAGAATTTCACTCAGAATAGCTCGTCCCACAGTGGTTTCATAACGATTAGTTTTTGCCGTTTTACTACCATCAAAATTCAATTCAAATTCCCTAATTCTAACGGTAATCTTGGCATGAAGATCAACCACTCCATTGTCATATGCTCGCTGAACTTCGGCAACATCACTAAATATTTTACCTTCACCTTTTGCAGCAATTTTTTCTCGAGACATATAATATAGTCCCAGAACAATATCTTGTGATGGCACAATAATTGGTTCGCCATTAGCGGGAGATAAAACATTATTCGAGGCAAGCATTAAAGTTCTTGCTTCCATCTGAGCTTCAAGTGACAGAGGAACATGAACAGCCATTTGGTCACCATCAAAATCAGCATTAAAAGCTGCGCAAACTAATGGATGTAATTGAATCGCTTTACCTTCAATCAATACAGGTTCAAATGCCTGGATACCTAATCTATGAAGAGTAGGTGCACGGTTCAACAGGACCGGATGTTCTTTAATTACATCTTCTAAGATATCCCAGACCTCCGGACCCTCTTCTTCAACTTTTTTCTTTGCCGCCTTAATGGTCGTCGCCAACCCTAATAACTCTAACTTATTAAAAATAAATGGTTTAAATAACTCTAAGGCCATTTTTTTTGGTAGGCCGCATTGATGAAGTTTTAATTGAGGTCCAGTAACAATAACTGATCGACCTGAGTAATCAACTCGCTTACCTAAAAGATTTTGTCTAAATCGACCACCTTTTCCTTTAATCATATCTGCCAGCGACTTTAAAGGTCTCTTGTTGGCGCCTGTCATTACTTTGCCTCGTCTACCATTGTCTAGTAATGAATCAACAGATTCTTGAAGCATCCTTTTTTCATTTCTTAAAATAATTTCAGGAGCTCTTAATTCAAGTAATCGACGTAAACGGTTATTTCTATTGATAACCCTTCTATATAAATCATTTAAGTCAGAAGTAGCAAATCTCCCACCATCTAAAGGAACAAGAGGTCTAAGTTCTGGAGGTAATACTGGTAAAACATCTAAGATCATCCATTCAGGTTTAATACCTGATTTTTGAAATGCTTCGAGCACTTTTAATCGTTTTGCAATTTTCTTAATTTTTGCTTCTGAATTTGTACTGCCTAGCTCTTCACGAAGAGCCTCAACGTCAGCATTGATGTCCAAGGTTGCTAATAATTGTTTTACGCCTTCTGCACCCATTACCGCTTCAAATTCATCACCATATTCTTCAATTTTTGCATGGTAATCGTCTTCTGTTAACAATTGACCTTTGGTTAAAGGGGTCATGCCTGGATCAACAACCATATATGCTTCAAAATAAAGCACTCGCTCAATATCTCTTAACGCTATATCGAGAACCATTCCAAGGCGGCTAGGCAAACTCTTTAAAAACCAAATATGGGCAACAGGGGTTGCCAGATCAATATGGCCCATTCTTTCCCGACGAACTTTTGAAAGTGTTACCTCAACTCCACATTTTTCACATACAACGCCTCTATGCTTGAGTCTTTTATACTTTCCACATAAACATTCATAATCCTTCACTGGACCAAAAATCTTTGCGCAGAATAGACCGTCACGTTCTGGCTTAAAAGTTCTGTAGTTGATCGTTTCTGGTTTCTTGACCTCACCAAATGACCAAGATCTAATTTTTTCAGGAGATGCAAGAGCTATCTTAATTGCATCAAATTCCTCTTCATGGGTAACCTGCTTAAATAGGTCTAATAAAGCTTTCATGCATAATCTCCTTAATTAATCTCTGTCTAAATCGATGTCAATCGCAAGCGATCGAATCTCTTTTGTTAAAACATTAAATGACTCTGGCATTCCTGCGTCAATCTTATGTTCACCCTTGACGATATTTTCATAGACTTTTGTTCTTCCAGAAACATCATCAGACTTCACGGTTAACATTTCTTGCAAGGTGTAAGACGCTCCATACGCCTCGAGAGCCCAGACTTCCATCTCACCAAATCTCTGACCACCAAATTGGGCTTTACCGCCAAGTGGCTGTTGAGTAACAAGAGAATACGGTCCTGTGGATCGTGCATGCATTTTGTCATCCACCAAGTGATGTAATTTAAGAACATGCATGTATCCAACTGTGACAGGTCTTTCAAACGCCTCACCTGTTCTTCCATCAAATAACTGTAGTTGAGTTTTCTTAGCTGAAAAATTCAATTTCTTCGTTAATTCATGATCATCTGGATAGGCCAAATCAAGCATATACTGAATGTCAGGCTCAGCAGCGCCATCAAAAACTGAAGTTGCAAAAGGCACACCCTGTTTTAGGTTATGAGCCATCTCAATAACTTCAGAGTCCCTAAGGTGCTTGATATCTTCTTTTATACCCGATGATTCGTTATATATTTTTTCTAAAAGATCCCTTACTTCAGCAACCTTTCTTTCTTCTCTTAACATTTCATCGATTCGATTACCAAGACCTTTTGCTGCCCAGCCCAAATGAACCTCAAGAATTTGTCCGATGTTCATTCGAGAAGGAACGCCTAAAGGGTTAAGAACGATATCTAGAGTTGTTCCATCAGCCATGTGCGGCATATCTTCGACTGGCACAATCTTAGAAATAACACCCTTGTTGCCGTGTCTACCGGCCATTTTGTCGCCAGGCTGAATTCTGCGTTTAACCGCTAGATATACCTTTACCATTTTTTGAACGCCTGGCTGAAGTTCATCACCCTGCGTTAATTTTTGTTTCTTTTCTTCGTAACGAATATCAAAATCTTTCTTCGCCTTATTCAGATTCTCTTTAAGTGACTCAAGAGATTTGGAGTCTTTATCATCAGACAAGCGAATGTCAAACCAATCATATCTGCCAATTTCTTTAAGCTGATCTTTCGTAACTTTGTCCCCTTTGCTAATCCCCTTAGGGCCACCAGATACAGTTTTACCAACCAGCAATTTCTCAATTCTAGCGAAGGTATCATCTTCAACAATTCTTAATTGGTCATTCAAATCTTGTTGAAAATCACTTAACTGTTCTTGAATGATTTGTTCGGCCCTATCGTCTCGATCTATACCTTCACGAGTAAATACTTGTACATCAATTACAGTTCCTGACATTCCAGATGGAACTCGAAGGCTAGTATCTTTTACATCGGATGCTTTTTCACCAAAAATAGCTCTTAGTAATTTTTCTTCTGGAGTTAATTGTGTCTCGCCCTTTGGGGTAACTTTACCTACTAAGACGTCGCCAGCTTCAACTTCAGCACCTACATAAATTATTCCAGACTCATCCAAACGACCTAACATTCTTTCGGATAGGTTTGAAATATCACGAGTAATTTCTTCTGGTCCAAGTTTAGTATCTCTGGACACTACAGATAATTCCTCAATATGAACCGAAGTGTAGCGATCATCTGCAACTACTTTTTCAGAGATCAAAATAGAGTCTTCAAAGTTATAACCATTCCAAGGCATAAAACCAACTAACATATTTTGACCAAGAGCTAATTCACCAAGATCAGTTGATGCTCCATCGGCAATAATATCGCCCCTTGAAATCGTATCACCGATTTTAACTAAAGGTTTTTGATTAATATTAGTATTTTGGTTGGAACGAGTATATTTAGTCAGATTGTAAATATCTACACCCACATCTTCGGCAGAAGTTTCTTTATCATTGACTTTTACAACAATTCTTCTTGAGTCAACATAATCGACCACCCCTCCTCGTCCTGCTTGTACTGTTGTTCCTGAATCCATTGCTACTGTTCTTTCAATGCCGGTACCAACAACTGCTTTTTCAGCTCTTAAACATGGAACAGCTTGACGCTGCATGTTTGCTCCCATCAATGCACGGTTTGCATCATCATGCTCGAGGAAGGGAATCAATGAAGCAGCAACTGAAACAATTTGACCAGGGGCAACGTCCATGTAATTAATTTCATTCTTATTAGAAAGCACAAATTCATTTTTAAATCGGCTGGATACTAACTCTTCTTTAAAGTTAGATTTATCGTCTAATTCAGAATTAGCCTGAGCAATTGTGAATTGACTCTCTTCAATTGCAGACAAGTAATCAATTTCTGCAGTTACTTTTCCATTCTCAACTCGTCGATATGGAGTTTCTAAAAATCCATACTTATTAGTTTTCGCAAATAGTGCTAATGAATTAATTAAACCAATATTTGGTCCTTCAGGTGTTTCAATTGGACAAACACGACCATAATGTGTTGAGTGAACGTCACGAACCTCAAAACCAGCTCGCTCTCTAGTTAAACCACCAGGTCCAAGTGCAGATACTCGACGTTTATGAGTAATTTCTGACAATGGGTTAGTTTGATCCATAAATTGTGACAACTGCGATGAACCAAAAAACTCTCTAATAGCACTTGAAATTGGTTTTGAATTTATTAAATCATGAGGCATAAGGTTATCAGCTTCAGCCTGACCTAGCCTCTCTTTAACTGCCCTTTCAACACGAACAAGTCCAGTTCTAAATTGATTTTCAACAAGCTCGCCAACCGAACGAATTCTTCTATTACCAAGATGATCAATGTCGTCAATTTCACCTCGTCCA
The DNA here is from genome assembly GCA_024919215.1 of Methylophilaceae bacterium LSUCC0665. Lineage (GTDB taxonomy): Bacteria > Pseudomonadota > Gammaproteobacteria > Burkholderiales > Methylophilaceae > BACL14. The sequence continues at coordinate 1,139,123 of CP103437.1, forward strand.
TTTCGGAGCTCAACCAGTATTCCAACTACTGCTAAAATATCATCGATAGACAAAATTCCAGGGCCTTCATCACTGTTCTCGCCAACTCTTTGATAAAATCTTTGCATCCAGCCCGCTGATTTCTCAAATGCTTTAGGATAAGCACGACGATTAAATTTCATTCGACCAACATTTGACAAGTCATATCTATCTTCTGAGAAAAACATTCCTTCAAATAATGCTTTTACTGAATCTTCGGTTGGAGGTTCACCCGGCCTCATCATTCTGTAAATTGCTACACGAGCTGAGTATTCATCCGGTATTTCATCAGTCGTTAAGGTATGCGATATGAAGTCACCTTGATCTAGATCATTGTAGTAAAGAGTTTCAATTTCATTTAGAGACAACTCTTTAATTTGTGCCATCAATTCTTCTGTAATTTCAGCATTAGCTTCTGCTATTACCTCACCGGTATCAGCATCAATTAAGCCTTTGGCAAGCTTTCTACCGATCATAAATTCTTCAGAAACTTCAATTTTTTTGATATTCGCTTTTTCAATCTCTCTAATGTGTTTAACAGTGATTCTTTTGTCTTTAGCAACAATCAACTCACCTTTTTTATCAACAATATCAAATTTTGCAATCTCACCTCTTAGTCTTTCAGGGTATAGAGTAAAATTTAATTTATTTTTATCAAATGAGAACTGATCAAAATCATAAAAAGTTGATAGTATTTCCTCAGAAGATAGGCCTAATGCCTTCAATAATGTTGTCACGGGCATTTTTCTTCTTCTGTCAATTCGGAAGTATAAATAATCCTTTGGGTCAAACTCGAAATCTAACCATGAGCCACGATAAGGAATAATTCTTGCAGAAAATAGTAATTTGCCTGAGCTATGAGTTTTGCCTTTATCATGCTCAAAAAAGACCCCTGGGCTACGATGCAACTGAGAAACAATTACACGCTCGGTACCATTAATCACGAAAGAACCGTTATTTGTCATTAATGGCATTTCACCCATGTAAACTTCTTGTTCCTTTACTTCTTTGACTGTTGGTTCTGAGGCATCCTTATCCATAATTGATAAGCGAACTTTAACTCTCAATGGGACACCAAAAGTTAGTCCTCGGAGCTGACATTCTTTAACATCAAATACAACCTTACCAAGTGAGTATGAAACAAAATCTAATTTTGCATTACCTGAATGGCTAGATATAGGAAATACGGAATTAAAGGTATTTTGCAATCCCTGATCTTTTCTTTCATCAACTGGGACATCAATTTGAAGATAATCTTTGTAAGATTCCAACTGCATTGATAATAAGTAGGGAACTTCAGCAACTGTTTGTCGTTTTGCAAAATTCTTTCTTAAGCGTTTCTTCTCGGTAAAGGAATAGCTCATAGCGTCTCCAAAGTTAACAAATGTATATAAAAATTATTTTTTATATAAACTCGCTTTTAAAAATAACTAAAGGCTGACACACAAAATAATGTGTGCCAGCCTCTAACAAATAAAATTACTTCAGCTCAGCTGTTGCGCCTGCGTCAGTTAATTTTTTAGCTGCTTCTTCTGCGTCAGCCTTTGCAAGTCCTTCTTTAATTACTTTTGGTGCTCCATCAACTAAATCTTTAGCTTCTTTTAAGCCAAGACCAGTAATTTCACGAACCGCTTTAATTACGTTCACTTTTTGGTCACCAGTAGCAGTTAAATGAACATCAAATTCTGATTTTTCTTCAGCAGCGCCAGCAGCAGCGCCAGCAGCAGCTCCACCCGCAGGCATAGCTACAGCAGCTGCAGCAGCTGAAACACCAAATTTATCTTCCATTTCTTTGATTAATTCTGATAAATCAAGAACTGACATAGATCCAATTGCTTCTAAAATTTCTTCTTTTGAGATAGCCATTTATATTTCTCCTTAATAAAAATTATGCTTGAGCTTCTTTTTGATCACGAACAGCAGCAAGTCCTCGTACAAACTTTGCAGGTACTTCATTAAGAGTACGAACAAATTTTGCAACTGGTGCCTGCATAGTGCCCATCAATTTAGCAAGAAGTTCTTCACGACTTGGTAACGAAGCAAGAGCTTTAATCTTAGCTTCATCCATTTTTTCGTTAGGTAGTGCGCCAGACTTAATAACAAATAAGTCATTTTCCTTTGCAAAGTTATTTAAAACCTTAGCAACCGCAACAGGATCTTCTGACATACCAAAAATCAATGGTCCTGTCATATCACCAGCAAGATCTGCAAATGGAGTTCCTTCAACCGCTCTTTTTACAAGAGTGTTTTTTAAAACTCTCAAATACACACCGGATTCACGTGCTTTTGATCTTAAATCAGTTAACTTAGCAACACCTACACCACGATATTCAGCAAGAATTAACGCTTGTGCAGACTCAACTTGTTTACTAACTTCAGCAACAACAGCCTTTTTTTCTTCAAGATTCAGACTCAAAGTCTTCTCCTTCCGTATTAAAATCAAAGTGTTTTCACACTCACCTTACGGCGGACTTTATCAGGATGCTATCCCTTAGGTTTCGCCATCTGCGTAGGTAATCACTTATTAAACCTTTCGGTACCTACGGTCTTTGATAACCCCGTCTTGCGACGGACCCAAAGCTCTTATTGGTCAACGACCAAAATTATTTACGCCAATAAATTGGCTTGATCTACCTTAATACCAGCCCCCATTGTGCTGGAAATAGACACTTTTTTAATAAATACACCTTTAGCCGATGCTGGTTTTGCCTTGTTTAAAGCATCGATTAAAGTTGATAAATTTTGTTGTAATTTGTCGGCATCAAATGAAGCTCGACCAATACTGCAGTGAATAATACCTGCCTTATCAGTTCGATACTGAACTTGTCCAGCTTTCGCATTTTCAACTGCTTTAGCAGGGTCAGGAGTTACTGTGCCCACTTTTGGATTTGGCATTAAACCCTTTGGACCTAAAATTTGTCCAAGGGCTCCAATGATTTTCATTGCATCTGGTGTAGCAATAAGAACATCAAAATCCATATTTCCTTTTTTGATGTCATCAGCAAGATCTTCATAGCCTACTTTATCAGCGCCTGCTTTTTTTGCAGCTTCGGCAGCATCGCCTTCAGCCATGACAGCAACTTTAACTGTTTTACCAGTACCATTAGGGAGTACGATCGCGCCTCTCACTAACTGATCAGATTTTTTAGCATCAATACCGAGGTTTATTGCAGCATCAATTGATTCATCAAATTTTGCTTTTGCGTTTTCTTTTACTAATTTGAGTGCATCTGCAACTGAATAAAGTTTATCTGCATCTACTTTTTCAACAATTGATTTCATTCTTTTAGATAAGCTCATTTACACACCCTCCACTTCTATACCCATGCTACGAGCAGTACCTGCAACAGTTCTTACGGCCGCATCCATATCAGCAGCTGTTAAGTCAGGTTCCTTTGCTTTTGCAATTTCTTCGGCCTGAGCACGAGTAATTTTTCCAACTTTATTGGTGTGTGGAACAGGTGAACCTTTTTGCACTTTAGCTGCTTTCATAATTAGAATAGCAGCAGGTGTTGTCTTCATTACAAACGTAAAACTCTTATCTGAGTAAGCAGTAATAACAACAGGCACTGGGAGGCCCGGTTCAATATTTTGTGTTTGAGCGTTAAAAGCTTTACAAAAGTCCATAATATTTAAGCCCTGTTGACCAAGTGCTGGGCCAACTGGTGGACTTGGGTTTGCTTTACCCGCTGGGATTTGTAACTTAATATATCCCTGTATTTTTTTTGCCATAAATGATCTCCTTTTGGTACAAGCGCTTGTTAAGTCAAGCTCCCAAATGTCTAAACTTCTTTTTGAATCTGGCCAAAGTCAAGTTCTACTGGAGTAGCTCGACCAAAGATGACCACTTCAACACGAAGTTTATTTTTTTCATAATTAATTTCCTGGACTGATCCAGAGAAATCCTTAAATGGTCCATCAATTACTCGAATTGATTCACCAACTTCAAATGTTAATTTTTGTGTTGGATTAACTTTACTGTCATCCATACGACGAAGTATTAACTCGACTTCTTTATCTTTAATCGGTGTTGGTTTTAGTGCAGAACCACCAATAAATGCAGTCACCTTAGGTGTGCTTCTCACTAAGTGCCAACTATCATCGTTCATATCCATCTGAACCAAAACATATCCAGGGTAGAGTCTTCGCTCACTTATTGTTTTTTGCCCAGACTTTAATTCAACTACTTCTTCAACAGGAACAAGAACATCACCAAACTGATCCTTGATATTTGAAAGTTCAATACGTTCAAGTAAACCTTTTTGAACAATTTTTTCGTAACCAGAATAAGCTTGAACTGCATACCATCTCTTCGTCATATTCATCGTCCCAAAACTAAATTAACAATATAAGTAAAACCAATATCTATTAATGCTAAAAAGATAGCCATTAAAACGACTACCACAAATACCACCAGTGTCATTTGCACTGTTTCTTTTCTTGTCGGCCATACAACTTTTTTTGCTTCCAAAACAACACTATTTAAGAAAGTAAATAATTCATTACCTTTAGCTGATTGCTTAAAAATAAATAGTGATAAACCTAATCCAATAAGCACACTCAGTACTTGAAGGACAAGTGGTTGGCCATCTAAAACATAGAATCCAACAATTCCTAATGTGAAAACAACAATCGCTGATGTTGTTTTTAATTTATCACTCAAACTATTTACTCCTATCAAATAATGGCAGGCCAGGAGGGCTTCGAACCCCCAACCCTCGGTTTTGGAGACCGATACTCTACCAATTGAGCTACTGGCCTAAATCCTTACTCAACAATCTTTGCAACAACACCCGCACCAACGGTACGGCCACCTTCACGGATAGCGAAGCGTAAGCCTTCTTCCATCGCGATCGGAGCAATTAATGTTGCTGTAATCGATACGTTATCGCCTGGCATTACCATTTCTGTACCTTCTGGTAACTCCACTGCGCCTGTTACGTCTGTTGTTCTAAAATAGAACTGTGGACGATATCCATTGAAGAATGGAGTATGTCGACCGCCTTCATCTTTACTTAAGCAGTAAATCTCAGCAGTAAATTTCGTGTGTGGTGTAATTGAACCTGGTTTCGCAAGCACTTGGCCACGTTCAACATCTTCACGTTTTGTACCTCTTAAAAGTACACCCACGTTGTCGCCTGCTTGACCTTCATCAAGTAACTTACGGAACATTTCTACACCAGTACAAACTGTTTTTTCAGTTGCTTTAATACCAACGATTTCAATCTCTTCGTTAACTTTAACAATGCCACGCTCTATACGACCAGTCACCACAGTGCCTCGACCAGAGATAGAGAACACGTCCTCTACTGGCATCAAGAAGGTACCATCCACTGCACGTTCTGGAGTTGGGATGTAAGAGTCAAGTGCATCTGCAAGTTTAAGAATTGCAGGCTCACCAATCTCAGATTGGTCACCTTCAAGAGCTTTAAGAGCAGAACCCATAACAATTGGAGTGTCATCACCTGGGAATTCGTATTTATTTAATAAGTCACGAACTTCCATTTCGACTAATTCGAGTAATTCTTTGTCATCCACCATATCAGCTTTGTTAAGGAATACAACGATGTATGGCACACCCACTTGGCGTGATAAAAGGATGTGTTCACGAGTTTGTGGCATTGGGCCGTCAGCTGCAGAACATACCAGAATTGCACCATCCATTTGAGCAGCGCCGGTAATCATGTTTTTCACATAATCCGCGTGGCCTGGGCAATCAACGTGAGCATAGTGGCGTGATTCAGTTTCGTATTCAACGTGTGCAGTATTAATCGTAATACCACGAGCTCTTTCTTCAGGAGCTGAATCAATCGCTGCATAATCTTTAGCTTCACCACCGAACTTCTTAGTCAGAATCGTTGTGATTGCAGCTGTTAATGTTGTTTTACCATGGTCCACGTGGCCAATTGTGCCGACGTTGACATGGGGTTTGGTACGCTCAAATTTACCTTTAGCCATAATATATTCCTTAAAAAATTACTCTTTCGTTAACAAAATCCTGGTGCCCATGGCGGGAATCGGACCCGCGACCTCTCCCTTACCAAGGGAGTGCTCTACCACTGAGCCACATGGGCGATTCCTTTAATTCTGGAGCGGGCGATGGGAATCGAACCCACGAGATCAGTTTGGAAAACTGAGGTTTTACCATTAAACTACGCCCGCTTTATCCTCCGAATACCCACGTAAAATCTGTTTTACAGAATTAAATGGTGGAGGGGGTAGGATTCGAACCTACGTACTCAGAGAGAACGGATTTACAGTCCGTCGCCTTTAACCACTCGGCCACCCCTCCCAACCGAACCCGAAATTATCCATTTAAATTATTGAAATGTCAAACAAAAATAAGGGTTTATAAAGAATTTTTTATTTTTTAAATTAAAGATATGATTCTATGTAAATGGTGCCGGATGTCGGATTCGAACTGACGACCTTCGCATTACAAGTGCGCTGCTCTACCAACTGAGCTAATCCGGCATTTGAAAGAACGATACTATAACAATTTTTTTAAAATAATAAAACAAAAATTATTAATCTAAATCTTGAACTAATGATTTTTGAATTTCAGGAGGTACGACTACTTCTGTTTTGAATAGGGGATGGTCAATTCCAAAATAAATTGGAAGTCCAACTTTGGCTTGAGCATGCATATTTTTTGTTAATTCAAATCTCATAAAATGAACTGAGGCTGTTTTTTCATTATTATCTCGAGTTAAATCTTCATTTGAAATTGCAAAAACCTTTTCGCTATCGTCAACCTTGACCCAGATGGTTTTCTCAATTCCGATTAATTTTGCCAGAGCTTTTTTTCTTTCAATCACATTGGTGTATTCAATCATGAATGTTGCTTTCCAGTTCGATCCATCCGGAATTAGAGGGTTGTAAACATCCAACTCTTCTTGAATTCCTTCGGCTTCAAAAATTTTTTCAATCCTTAACATTTCTTGAATTTGATATTTCATAGTGAGAATATCTTCAAAATAAAGAACTGCATGTGGATTTAGTGCTAAACGTCTGTTTTTCTTATGATGCATGACTTGTTTTCTAAACTCATCTCTAATTTCTGCATATTTTTCTAAACTAAAAAGATCTTTTTTTTCTAAATGGGCCATATTAAATTCCATAAGCCTTTCTCAATAATGTGATTGGGTGTTCTGGATTTGTGCCATTGTTTAAAACATGGCCTATATGATGGCCTGCCATGGCGCAATCACTTCCGTAATGATTCGGCTCGTTTTGTTTAATTTTATTCACAACGGGTCTTACAATTTTTACTGAAAATTCATGAGATTCTTTTTTTACAGCATACGTGCCATCATGGCCAGAACATCGCTCTATAATTTGTACTTCTGTATCAGGAATCTTGGATAATGTTTCTTTGGTTTTGGGTCCTATATTTTGAACTCTCTGATGGCATGATGCTTGGTAGGAAACCTTCCCAAGACTATTTTTAAAATCCTTAATAAATTTATCTTCTTTATCTCTAAGCATTAAATATTCAAATGGATCATAAAAAGCATTTTTCACTTTAATCACATCTGGTTCATTTGGAAACATCAATGGTAATTCTTGTTTAAACATTAAAACACATGATGGTATTAATGAAGTCAAATCCCATCCCTCATCAACAAGTTTTGATAAGATTGGAATATTAATATTTTTGGCTTTTTCTACTTCCTTTAAGTTTCCTAATTCTAATTTTGGTATTGAACAACATACTTCTTTATCTGTTAATTTAACAAGAATATTATTGTGTTCAAAAACTTTAAAAAAATCCTCCCCGGGTCCAGGTTCGTTTTTATTCATAAAGCATGTAGCAAATAAAGCAATTTTTCCAGATGTTTTTCCAACTTTTTCTGGAATAAGACTCGATTCATAGCCCTTCAATCTTTTTCTGAGGGTATTACTTTCAAATTTTGGGAGCCAAGCCTTTGCGTGGATGCCTGTGATCAACTCAAGAAGCTTTCTAAAAATACTAATCTTATTAACAATATTTACTGTTTGGGCAATAATTGGGATGCCAGCAAATTTTCCAACCGTGTCCGTGCTCGTTAAAACCCTATCACGAAGTTTTGAATCTCCCTTTTCATAATAAACAGCTTTTGCTCTTAGCATTAAATGGGGGAAATCAACATTCCATTCATGAGGTGGGACGTAAGGGCATTTTGTCATGTAACACAAATCACACAGATAACATTGCTCAACTACCTTTTTGTAGTCTGATTTAGCAACTCCATCAACCTCCATTGTTTTAGATTCATCAACTAAATCAAATAAGGTTGGAAAAGAGTTGCATAAGGTGACGCAGCGACGACAGCCATGACAAATGTCATACACGCGCTCTAATTCCAGGTTAAGAAGATCCTCATTATAAAAATCAGGATTCTTCCAATCAATAGGATGCCTGGTTGGGGCCTCTAAGTTTCCCTCTTTTGGTGTGTCCATGTTGATCTATGCTAAATGAAATCTAACACGGTCTAAGCAAGCTCGTTTAATGCCTTCTCGTATCGATTCGCATGTGATCTTTCTGCTTTAGCAAGAGTTTCAAACCAATCAGCAATTTCATCAAACCCCTCATCGCGTGCTGTTTTTGCCATACCAGGATACATGTCAGTGTACTCATGAGTCTCTCCAGCAACAGCGGCCTTGAGATTATCCTCAGTGCTACCGATGGGAAGTCCTGTTGCAGGATCGCCACATTCTTCTAAAAATTCAAGATGTCCATGTGCATGACCTGTTTCACCCTCAGCTGTAGATCTAAAAAGAGCTGCAACATCATTAAAACCTTCTACATCTGCTTTAGCTGCAAAATATAGATAACGACGATTAGCCTGAGATTCTCCAGCAAATGCATCTTTTAAATTTTGTTCAGTTTTACTTCCTTTTAAAGCCATTTTTCTCTCCTGAAATTATGTTTTAAACTTCAGTATGCCACGAAAAGAGAAAAATGCTTTAATGAAAATAATGAAATTAACCCTATCTCATAGCTTTTTCAGCTGGAGTCATTGCCTCATCAAACAATGGTCGATTAAACAAGGAATCGGCATATTTCATTAATGGTTTTGCGCTTGCGGGAAGTTTTATGCCATAGTGATCCAGTCTCCAAAGTAATGGAGCCATTGCCACATCTAGCATTGAATATTCATCATATAAAAGATAAGGTTGTTTATTTAAAATTGGAACCAACTGAAGTAATCCTTCTGTAATGGTTTTAAGTGCTTTATTTTTTTTTGCACCATCAGTTCCCTCCACATCCATCATATGAATAAAAAGTTGATTTTCAAAATCTTTCAAAAAAAGTCTTGCTCGAGCTCGCATAATTGGGTCAGGAGGCATCAACTGAGGGTGAGGAAATCTCTCATCAATGTATTCATTAATGATATTTGGATCTGTTAGTACTAAGTTGCGCTCTATCAATACTGGAGAATCAACATATGGACTTAATGTTGTCAGCTCCTCTGGTTTATTATCCATGTCAACATCGATTACCTCGAAGTCCATGCCTTTTTCAAACAATACAATCCTACATCTATGACTTAGAGGATCAGTGGAATGTGAATAAAGTTTCATCATAATTATTTAACGTCTTTCCAAAATTCTTTTTTTAAATTAATTACTAAAATCAGTAGGATTAAGAGAAAACCTATGACGTAGTAACCTATTTTATGTCGTACTAGTTTTGCTGGCTCTGACATAAAAACCATATAGTTCGTTGTATCCAATACGAACTGATCATATTCCTCAGTTGACAATAAACCGGGCTTGTTTAATTTTAATTTGTTGTCTTCTAAGTTTTGAATACCTTGAAGCTCCCATAACACATGAGGCATTGCGGCATTTGGATACACCAAGTTATTCCATCCAAGCTCTCTAGAATCATCTACATAAAATGTTCTTAAGTAGCTATAGATCCAATCTTTACCTCTAGATCTTGCTGTTACAGTTAAATTAGGAGGGTTGGCTCCAAACCATTTTTTAGCCTCCGAGCTATCCATGCTGATATCCATCAAATCGCCCGTTTTATCTGCAGTGAATAGTAAGTTCTCTTTAATCACATCATCGCTCAGGCCAATATCAGCCAACCTGTTGTATCTCATGTAATTAGCGCTGTGACAATTTAAACAATAATTAATGAAATTTCTCGCCCCTCGTTGTAGCGACTGTTCGTCATCTAGATTAATTTTTGCTTTATCTAAATGATAGGAGCCATCAGCCGAAAGTGCCACGCCAGAGTGGAAGCTTACCAAAAGGCTAATTAAAATTGCTATAAATTTTTTCATTTTTTTGTCACTCTCTTCGGAACCGGTTTTGTCTTATCTTTCTTGCTATACCAAGGCATTAAAATAAAGAAAGCAAAATAGATGACGGTGAAAATCCTCGCAACAAATGTTGCCCAATCTAAACCCCCAAGAAGTGGAATAAATTTCGGCATTTGTCCCCACACATTTGATGGGACAGTCCCAAGATAACCTAAAACTAAAAAGCTAATGACAAAAGCAATGATCCACTTTTTATATAAGCTTCCTTTATACCTGATGGACTTCACTTTGCTTTTATCCAACCATGGAACTAAAAAAAGAATTAATACCGCTGAACCCATCGCTGCGACTCCGGGAAATTGGCTATTCAAAATAGGAGGAACGGCACGTAAAATAGAATAAAATGGAGTGAAGTACCATACAGGGGCTATATGAGCTGGAGTCACAAGTGGATCTGCTGGAACAAAATTATTATGTTCTAAAAAGTATCCCCCAACCTCAGGCATGAAGAAGATAATTGAGGCAAATACAATCAAAAACACAGTAAGGCCAATTAAATCTTTAACCGTATAATAAGGATGAAATGGGATTCCATCTAGAGGTATACCAGTTTTCTTATCTTTATTTTCTTTGATTTCAATACCATCAGGATTATTAGAACCTACTGAATGTAACGCAGCCAGATGAAGAAAAATAAGGCCAGCTAGTGCCAGGGGGAGTGCGATCACATGAAAAGCAAAAAATCTATTGAGTGTTGCATCTGAGACGAGGTAATCGCCCCTAACCCATTCTGCTAAATCTGGACCAATAAAAGGAACGGTGGCAAATAGATTAACAATGACCTGAGCTCCCCAATAAGACATCTGACCCCATGGGAGTAAATATCCGAAAAAAGCCTCTGCCATGAGTAATAGAAATATTAGCACTCCAAATATCCATAACAATTCTCTAGGCTGTTTGTATGATCCATAAATAAGAGCTCTGAACATGTGCATATAAATGACAACAAAAAATAATGACGCCCCTGTTGAGTGCATATACCGAATCACCCAACCAAACGACACATCTCTCATAATGTATTCCACCGAAGCAAATGCATGAAGCGCATCTGGCTTATAGTGCATGGTGAGAAAAATTCCTGTCAAAATTTGCAGAACAAATAAGACAATAGCTAAAGCTCCAAAAAAATAAAGAAAATTAAAATTTTTTGGAGCATAGTACTGAGTCAAGTGATTTTTAATAAAAGATGAGACAGGAAGTCTCTGATCAACCCAGCTCATAAATCCATTATTTTTTTGCATTATGCTTCATCCTTTGAGTCTTCGCCAATCAAAATAGTACTTTCATTAATATATTTATGAGGAGGAACTACTAAATTTGTCGGCGCAGGAGAGCCCTTATACACTCTTCCAGCAAGATCAAATTTTGACCCATGACATGGGCAGAAAAAGCCACCAGACCAATCATCCCCCATATCTCCTTTTGGCTCTATTTTGGCCGATGGTGAACAGCCAAGATGTGTGCATATGCCAACCACAACTAACATATCAGACTTAATCGAACGTGTTGGGTTTTGACAATACTTAGGTTGTTGTGAGGTGACCTTAAGATCTGGGTCTGCCAGGTTTTTATCTAACTGGGGAAGTGCTTTAATCATCTCATCAGTTCTATTTAATACCCAAACAGGCTGTCCTCTCCACTCCGTGGTAATTAACTCACCTTTTTTAATTTTTGAGGTATCAATCTCCACAGAAGCTCCAGCAGCCTTAGCCTTCTCACTTGGAGACATACTTGAAAGAAAGGGAATTCCAGCTGCCGCTACCCCAAGTCCACCAGTAAGTGCAGTAGCTGTTAACAAAAATTTTCTTCGGTCTTTGTCAAAACCTTTATCTTTTTTCGACATTAATTTCCTTTTGAGAAATGTAAATTCAGAATTGAGGGACTATTATACAAAATTTGACTCACTTAATTCAACCAGTTTGTGAAAGTGGTTTATTTTGTAACTAACTTAGATAAAATTAAACCTAGCTCAAATAATAAAATCAATGGTAATGCTAAAAATATTTGCGATAAAACGTCGGGTGGTGTAAGTATAGCAGCTAAGATAAATGAAAAAACATACAAATAAGGCCGTGCTTTTTTAATCTTAGATATGTTAATAATTTTTAACTTAACCAAAAAAATTACAATAATTGGTATTTGAAAAGCAATGGTAAATGCAAAAATTAAATTTACTAAAAGTTCTAGATAAAAGTTAATATCAATTTTTAAATTCAATCCATTAGGAGCAAAGTTCATAAAAAAATTAATGATTTCAGGAAATACAATATAAAAACAAAATAAGAATGCTGTAAAAATTAAAACAGTGCTGATTAAAAATATTTTTTTTGTAAAACTTTTTTCTTGCTCATACAAACCTAACTTAATAAAAAACCACAGCTCAGCAATTAAGTAAGGAAAGGTCAAGTAAAACGCTGATAAAAATGAAAGCTTCATAGGTACAATAAAAGTTGATAATAATTGTGTAGCAATTATTTCACCGCCAAAAACTTCAAGACCTGCTAATAGAGGATCAGAAAAAAAATCATATATAACTTGATGATTATAAAAGAAGAACGAAAAAAATATTGAAAAAACAATAAGCACCCTTAACAGAAGTTTTTTAAAAATAAAAAAATGATCCAGAAAGCTAAATTTATTTTTCATTCTTTGAAAAGATTTCTTTTTCAATTTTTTTTAACTTCTTAAATGTCTCCTCACGAAAAATTTCTTCTTTAACATTAAAAAATAGATGGTTAATTTTTTTTAAAATTGTTCCAAGATAATGAGAAATTTTTGGAATATTTTTTGGATTAACGAATAATACAAAAACAACGATAACAATAATAAATTCAGAAAAAGATATATCAAACATTATTTATCTTTTTTATCCGACTTATCAGACATGCCCTCTTTAAAATTTTTAATAGCTGCTCCAAGATCTTTACCAATATTTTTTAATCTTCCAGCACCAAATATAATTAATACAACAACCAAAATAATTAGTAATTCTTTAAAACCTGGCATTCTCAATCTCCTTATATTTTTTTGAGCTGACTGCTACCACCATACACATGGAAGTGTATATGAAACACTTCTTGACCTCCGCTGGCGCCAGAATTAATCATCGTCCTAAAGCCATCCAAACCGTTCTCTCTGGCAAGCTTAGTTCCAAGCATAAGCATCCTGCCAAAAATTCCTGAATCAATTCCATCTTTTTCAGCAGAGATTAGGTTTTCAATATGTTGTTTAGGAATAATCAAGATATGGACTTTGTCTATTGGCTTAATATCATTAAAAGCTAAAAATTCATTATCTTCATATACGATAGTTGCGGGAATTTCTTTATTGATAATTTTGCAAAAAATACATGAAGTCATCACTTACTCCTGTTTGCTTTTTCCTCTAATCCAGACATACTAGATCTTCTCTCAAGCTCTTCAACAACCTCTTTTAAGCTGATTGATTTTTCTGATAACAACACGAGAAGGTGATAAAGAACATCAGCTGTCTCATTTATTATGTTGTTCCTATTATTTTGATTGGACGCAATAATTAGCTCAATTGATTCCTCGCCAAATTTTTTTTGAATCTCTTCAATTCCTTGAGAAAATAGTTTCGCTGTGTAAGAAAGTGACGGGTCACTATCTTTTTTGCTTTGTATTAATTGTTGTAATTGCTCCAGCTCATTCATGGCTTTATTTCTTATAAATTAAATTTGGGTCTTTCAAAACTTCTTCAACAATATTTATTGTATCTCCATTATTAGCAATTTCATTATAAAAACATGAATTTCTTCCTGTATGACATGATATGCCGCCCTTTACATTAACCCTAACGAGTAATGAATCAAAGTCACAATCTAAAAAAATGCTAACCACGTCATGAAAATTACCTGACTCTTCTCCCTTAAGCCAAATCTTATTCCTAGATCGGGAATAAAAATAACATTGTTTAGCTTCAATAGTCTTTGATAATGCTTCTTTATTCATCCAAGCCATCATGACAACCTTCATCGTATTATTGTCCTGAAGTATGGCGGGCACCAAACCCTGATCATTCCATTTTATTTGATCAAACACATTCATCATCTAACCTCAATCTTTTTTTGACGCATATAATTTTTAGCTTCCGTTATAGTGTATTCACCAAAATGAAATATGCTGGCTGCTAAAACTGCATCGGCTTTACCTTCTATTATGCCATCAACAAGATGATCTAAATTGCCAACACCACCGGAGGCAATAATTGGAACATCCACTTCTGATGAAATGGCAGCATTCAATTCATTGTCAAAACCAGATTTGGTTCCATCTTTATCCATACTGGTTATTAGCAATTCACCCGCACCTCTTCTCACCATCTCTTTTGCCCATGAAATAGCATTTAAACCTGTTGGATTTCGGCCACCGTGAGTAAAAATCTCCCAATCGTTTCCAGTTTTTTTTGCATCAATGGCTACAACAATACATTGAGAACCAAACCTTTCCGCTGCATTGGATACAAGTGATGGGTTATTTATTGCTGCAGTATTAATGCTGACCTTATCTGCTCCCGCATTTAAAAGTCTCCTTATATCATTGACAGCCCTGACCCCTCCACCGACTGTTAAAGGAATAAATACCTGTTCGGCAACACGCTCAATAATTCCAAGAATCAAATCTCTATTATCTGAACTTGCAGTGATATCAAGAAATGTTAATTCATCAGCACCTTGGTCATTATATTTTTTTGCGATTTCTACCGGATCGCCAGCATCAATCAAGTCGACAAAATTAATGCCCTTAACAACTCGGCCATTTGTAACATCAAGACAAGGAATAATTCTTTTCGCTAACAATATTTTATCCCGTCAGTTGCTCAGCTAGTTTATTGGCTTCACTAAAATCAAGGGTCCCCTCATATATTGATCTTCCCGCAATCACTCCTTTAATTCCAACGTTAGCTACTGCACATAAATTTTCGATATCTTTAATGTTTGATAATCCTCCGCTAGCAATAATTGGGACATTTCCTCGCTCGGCTAACTCAACTGTTGCATCAATATTGATTCCTTCTAACATGCCATCCCGTCCAATATCTGTATAAATTATAGAAGCCACTCCATAATCCTCAAATTTTTCAGCCATCTCAAATACCGTATGGCCTGTCATCTTAGCCCACCCATTAATTGCCACTTCACCATTTTTTGCATCTAACCCAACAATAATTTGTCCTGGAAATGCAAAGCATGCCTCATGCAAGAAACCTGGGTTAGTTATTGCGGCTGTACCGATAATGACTGAATCAATCCCTGCATTAATTAAACTCTCAACGGTATCTAAATTTCTGATGCCGCCTCCAAGCTGAATGGGGATTTCTCCCATCTCTTGGATTACTTCACGAATCACTGGTAAATTTTTTTGTTGGCCCGCAAAAGCTCCATCCAAGTCAACTAAATGAAGTCTTTTAGCGCCCTTTAATTTCCAGTGGGCAGCCATTTCTGCAGGATGTTCTGAAAATATGGTTGCCTGGTCCATTAAGCCCTGTTTAAGACGAACACACTTACCTTCTTTTAGATCAATCGCAGGAATTACTTGCATAACTTAAACTTTCCATCTTGTAAAATTTTGTAATAATTGGAGGCCAGCCTGAGAGCTTTTTTCTGGATGAAATTGAACTGCAAAAATATTTTCTTTACTGACAGCGCAACAAAAAGGCTTCTCATAAACACATTCGCCGGCGACAAGGTCTCTGTTTTGTGGTTGAACATAATAGCTGTGTACAAAATAAAATCTTTCATTATTAGAAATGCCATTCCACATAAAATGATTTTTAGGGCGATGGACTTTATTCCAACCCATGTGAGGTACCTTGTTAAAATGATTTTTAGGTTTAAATTTTATGACCTTACCATCAATAATCTCTAAACCCTTAATATTCCCTTCCTCAGAGAAGTTATTCAACATTTGTAAACCGATACATATTCCCAAAAATGGCTTATTCCTTGCTGCATCAATTACCGATTCAGTTAAATTTCTTTCAGATAGCTCCCTCAGACAATCAGGCATCGCTCCTTGTCCAGGAAATACTACTCTATCAGCTGCCTGTATTAAACTTGGATCAGAAGTGACTAAAATTCTTTGATTAGGTGATACTTTTTTAAATGCATTAAATACAGATCTTAAATTACCCATCCCATAATCAACAATTGCAATCATTGATTTTGCTATAAAGCCCCTTTAGTTGATGGTAGTTGGTCAGCCTGTTTTGGGTCAATGGTGAGAGCCATTCTTAGGGCTCGAGCAAATGCCTTAAAGATTGTCTCCACCTGATGATGAGCATTATCCCCTCTAAGGTTATCAATATGTAAGGTAATTAATGCGTGATTGACAAAACCCTGAAAGAATTCATAAATCAAGTCAACATCAAATTCCCCGATCAATGCTCTTTTGAAATTAGCATTTAATTCGAGGCCTGGTCTGCCGGAGATATCCACCACAACCCTAGATAGTGCTTCATCCAATGGCGCGTAACAGTGGCCATATCGAGTAATACCTTTTTTATCACCAACTGCCTTGGCAAAAGCTTGCCCTAAAGTAATGCCAATATCTTCGACCGTATGGTGTGCATCAATATGTAAATCGCCCTTAGCCTGTACCTCAAGATCAATTAATCCATGACGCGCAATTTGATCAAGCATATGATCCAAAAAACCAATTCCTGATTCTAATTTGGAAATACCTGTGCCATCCAAATTCAAATTAATTTTGATTTGGGTTTCTTTGGTATTGCGCTCTACTGAAGAATTTCTACTCATAATGTCTCGTAATTATTTTTAAACAAATTTTAACTTATATTAAACAAATTATTTCAATGGTTTATTATTTTTTTTAGCTCATCAAGAAATAAATCCATTTGTTGATCAGTCCCTATTGTAATTCTTAAAAAATTTTTCAATTTTTCAGGCTTATGAAAATATCTTATCAAAACACCAACATCTCTTAATTGAGAGTAAATTATATTTGCAGATAATGGCGATGGGGGGTGAGCAAAAATAAAATTGCCACCAGATGGTAATACAACAAATTGAAGACTTTCTAAAGCTTTTGTAAAGCTATTTCTTGTATCAATAATTTTTTTACACGTCTCATTAAAGTAGCTATCTTCTTGAAAAGAGGTCACAGATGCTTTTTGGGCAATTCTATCTAGAGGGTAAGAATTAAAGCTATTTTTTATTCTTATCAATCCATCAATCAAACTGGCATCCCCAACCGCATAACCAACCCTTAGTCCTGCCAGAGATCTGGATTTTGACATCGATCTTGTGATCAATAAATTTTTATATTTTTTGACTAAATTCACAGAGGAGTCTGTTCCAAAATCAACATAGGCCTCATCCACAACAATGATGGATAATGGATTTTCTTGCACAAAACTTTCTATTTTTTTTCCGGAGATTGGAATACCTGTTGGCGCATTTGGATTAGGAAAAATGACTGCTGCATTTTTGTTGTGGTACAAAGATAAATCTATTTCAAAATCATCATTTAATGCAATTTGTTGATAACTAATATCAAATAACTTCGCGTAAACCGGATAAAAACTGTAAGTGATGTCAGGAAATAGCAAATTCTTTTTATTTTTGAAAAAACCATAAAAAATAAAAGCCAAAATCTCATCAGAACCATTGCCAACAAAAACATTAGATATATCGACATCATGGTACCTTGCAATTGTACTTCTTAAAATATTAGACTCTGGATCTGGGTATAGATTTATTCGGTCTGCTCCATGATTTTGGATCTCTTCGATAACTTTGGGTGATGGTGGGTAAGGATTTTCATTTGTATTTAATTTTAATCTTATCTCACCTTGAGGCTGTTCACCTGGGATATAGGGATCTAAATCTTTAACAAAATGGCTCCAAAATTTACTCATCAGATTTAACTCTATAATCAGCAGACCTAGCATGAGCGAATAATCCCTCACCCTCAGCCATTACTGATGCAATTTTTCCCAGAGTTGATGCTCCTCTGGATGATAGATTAATAATGCTTGATCTTTTTTGAAAGTCATATACGCCTAAAGGTGAAGAAAATCTTGCCGTTCTGGAAGTGGGTAATACATGATTCGGTCCAGCACAATAATCTCCAATAGATTCACAAGTATTAATTCCCATAAAAATAGCGCCTGCATGATTAATATTTGTTAGCAACAATTCAGGATCTTGCACAGATAATTCTAAATGTTCTGGTGAAATATAATTTGACACCTCGGCCGCTTCATCTAAATTATTAACCTCAATAAACAATCCTCTATTTTGAAGTGAAGTAGAGATAATCTCTTTTCTTGGCATTGTATCTATCAACTTATTAATACTAAACATGACTTTTTCAAAGACACTCGGATCAGATGATATGAGAATTGCTTGAGCTAACTCATCATGTTCAGCCTGCGAAAATAAGTCCATCGCTAACCAGTCTGGATTTGTCTTTCCATCAGTAATGACTAATATTTCTGAGGGGCCAGCAATCATATCGATGCCTACTGTTCCAAAAACCACCCTCTTAGCCTCTGCAACATATGCATTCCCAGGGCCAACAATTTTATCAACCTGAGGAATTGTGTTGGTACCATAAGCCAGTGCGGCAATAGCTTGTGCACCGCCAATAGTAAATACTCTATCAACATTAGCCACGTAAGCTGCTGCTAAAACTAATGCATTTCTATCACCATTTGGTGTTGGTACAACCATGACAAGATTTTTTACACCTGCAACTTTTGCAGGGATTGCATTCATTAAAACTGAAGAAGGATATGATGCTTTACCACCAGGAACGTATAGTCCAACTGAATCCAGAGCTGTAATTTTCTGACCAAGAACGGTCCCATCTTCTTCTTGATAGCTCCATGAGTCTTGCACTTGTTTTTCGTGATAATTTTTAATTCTTTGTGCAGATTCATTAAGAGCATTTTGTGTTGAAATGTCTAATGAATCATAAGCTTCCTTAAGAATATTTCTTGGGAGTTCTAGATCGCTTGGATTCGTTAAATCCAACTTATCAAATTTTTGTGTAAATTCTAAAAGTGATTGATCACCATTAATTTTTACAGCTTGAACAATATCTTTTACCGTTTGTTGTATTTGAGTGTTATCTTCTTCATCAAAAGATAATGCACTCTTTAAAGACTGATAAAAATCTTTATCGGATAGCTTTAAGGTTTTAATTTTCATTTGACGCTATTTTTAATTGCATTAATGATTGGTTGTATTTCATCAAATTTTAACTTTAATGATGCTTTGTTAACGATAAGCTGGGATGAAATATCAGAAATTTTTTCATAATCAACCAAATTGTTCGCTTTTAAGGTCTGTCCTGAACTCACCAAATCAACAATCAAATCACTCATTGAAACAAGAGGAGCTAATTCCATGGATCCGTAAAGCTTAATAACATCGATATGAATTCCCTTTTGAGCAAAAAATTCTTTAGTAATTTTTGTGTATTTGGTTGCCACCTTTAATCTTGACCTTTGCTGCATAGCTTTTTGATAGTCATAGCTCTTTGGTCCGGCAACCATCATTTTGCATTTAGCAATTTTAAGATCACATATTTGATAAAGATTGGCAGAATCAAACTCATCCAAAACATCTTTTCCGGCAATGCCTATATCTGCTCCTCCACATTCCACATATGTTGGCACGTCTGACGCTCGAACAATTAATAATCTAATATTTTCATTATTTGTATTTAAGATTAATTTTCTGGATGTTTCAGGATTTTCTTTACACTCTATCCCAGCCCCTTGAAGTAAGGGAAGTGTCTCTTGAAATATTCTTCCTTTAGATAATGCAATTGTTAACATTTAATTCAATCTTTCAACTTTAGCGCCAAGCTTATTTAATTTTTCTTCAATTCTCTCATAACCTCGGTCCAAGTGGTAGATTCGCTCAATAATTGTCTCCCCTTTGGCGGCTAAACCAGCAATCACAAGTGAGGCTGAAGCTCTTAAGTCAGTCGCCATCACATTAGCTCCATCAATGGCTTGAACACCCTTCACAAAAGAAGTGTTTCCTTTAACATCAATATTAGCTCCCATTCTTGCCAATTCTTGGACATGCATAAATCGATTTTCAAATATCGTTTCAGTAATTTCTGATGGGCCATTCGCTAGAACATTAATTGCCATGAACTGAGCCTGCATGTCAGTTGGAAAAAGTGGATAAACCCCCGTTCTTATATTCACAGGAAGTATTGGCTGGTTTTCTTTTTTAATTGTGATCTCTGCCGATGCCTCAATTACATCAGCGCCCGTTTGCTTGATCTTTTCAATAATAGATTCCATTTTTCTGGGGTCAACATTTCTTAACTTAACCTCTCCGCCACTGACAACAGTTGCAGCCATATAAGTTCCCGCTTCAATTCGATCAAACATTACCTTATATCTTGTTCCACTCAATACATCAACACCCTCAATTTCAATGACATCACTTCCTAAGCCTTTAATTTTGGCGCCCATGCTAATTAAAAGATTACCCAAATCTTCTACTTCAGGCTCTCTCGCTGCATTCTCAATAAATGTTTTTCCATTAGCCAAAGATGCTGCCATCATGATATTTTCAGTGCCCGTTACACTCACTTGATCCATAAAAATTTTTGTACCTATAAGTTTTTTATTAGGTAAATGTTCTGTGCTGGCATCAATATATCCATTATGGATGGAAATTTTAGCCCCCATTTTCTCTAAGGCTTGAATATGCAAATCTACGGGACGAGCTCCAATTGAACATCCACCAGGCAAAGAGACATGGGCTCGCCCAAATCTTGACAACAAAGGGCCCAAAACCAGTATCGATGCTCTCATCGTTTTCACTAAATCATAAGGAGCTTCAGTTTTAGTAATATTGTTGGCTGTTAACGATACATTTTCATCAGACCGCTGAACGCTGACTCCTAAGAAGTCTAACAATCTAATGGTTGTATCGATGTCCTTTAGTTTTGGGACATTTGAAATATGAAGCTGTTCGCAAGATAGAATGGAAGCAATTAAAATCGGTAAAGCGGCATTTTTAGCTCCAGATATTTCTACTTCGCCATAAAGAGGAAAACCTCCCGTTATTTTTAACTTATCCAACTTGTTCCAGTAACTGTTTTAACTCGCCTGATTCAAACATTTCCCTCATAATATCAGCGCCCCCTACAAACTCTCCATTTACATAGAGTTGAGGTATAGTTGGCCAATTAGAAAATACCTTTACACCCTCTCTTATTTCATTATCTTCTAAAACATTATTGGTCGTATACTCGACGCCCACATGATCAAGAATCTGACAAGCCATTCCTGAAAAACCACATTGAGGAAATTTTCGATCCCCTTTCATAAATAACATCACTTTATTTTCATCAATCATGCTTTTTATTTTTTCTTGAGCGCTCATTTATTTATTCTCCTTTAATTTGATCCCATTCAGATAGATCGTACAGTTTTAGTGATAACGCATGTATCTTTTCGTTCATTAAATCTCCAAGAGATTTATATACCAACTGATGCCTTTGGACTCGATTTAAATTAAGAAACTCATTGCTAATTACAAGCGCCTCAAAATGTGCTCCATCATCGCCCATAACATTTATATGGTGACAATCAATGCCTTTTTCAATTACCTTTTTTATTTCATCTTTATGCATGATTATCCTCTTAATTTGTATCCTGTTTTTAAAAGCCGAATTGATATGCTGGCAAGTATTATAAAAAAAGTTAGAACAATCGTCATGCTTATGTACGGTGAGATATCAGATTGCCCAAAAAATCCATAACGGAATCCATCAATCATATAGAAAAATGGATTAAATTTTGAAATGCTTTGCCATATTGGTGGCAAAGAATGGATCGAATAAAAAACGCCCGATAAAAAAGATAATGGCATAATTACAAAATTTTGGAAGGCCGCCATTTGATCAAATCTGTCAGCCCAAATTCCAGCTAAAATACCAAAAGTACCAAGTAATGCTCCACCTAAAATTGAAAATGAAATAATGAACCATGGATGCATTAATGGTAAATCAATATAAATTATTGCTAGTAAATAAATGGCAAGGCCAACAAATAAACCTCTAACGATTGATGCAATCAAGAAGGCAACAAAAAATTGCATGTAAGTTAATGGGGTTAAAAGAATGAATACAATATTACCCATCACTTTGGACTGAACTAAGCTTGAAGAACTATTTGCAAATGCATTTTGCAATAAAGACATCATTATTAATCCAGGAATCAAAAATGCACTGTATGGCACTCCTTCATAAACCTCTGTCCTGCTATCCAGGACATGAGAAAAAATAAGTAAATACAAGATTCCGGTAATGACTGGCGCAGCAACTGTTTGAAAGACAACCCTCCAAAATCTCAACAACTCTTTTTTCAAAAGAGTCCATGCGCCTTTTAATTGTATTTTCCAATGAATCATTTTTTTGTAATTTGTAAAAATACCTTTTCTAGATCAGGCTCAGTGGTTTGAATATCAAAAAAATTAATTTTATTTTTTTTTAATAACGTAATAATACTATTTAATTCATCAATTTTTTCTAATGTAATTGTTAGCATTTCTTCCTCAATCAATACATCAAATCCATTCAATATTTTTAGTATTTTTTGTTTATCTTTTCTATCAATTTTAATATTTAAATTCTTAGACGAATTATTTCGAATTAACTTTTTTGTATTGTCCAGCGCAACTAATTTGCCATAATTGACCATAGCTATTCGACCACATAAATTTTCTGCTTCTTCAAGATAATGAGTAGTCAAAACAATGGTGTGACCTTTCGAATTTAATTCTTTCATAAATGTCCAAAGTTTTTGTCTCAATTCAACATCCACACCCGCAGTAGGCTCGTCTAAAACAATAATTGGGGGTCGATGAGCTAAAGCTTGAGCTATCAAGGCTCTTCTTTTCATTCCTCCTGATAGCTTTCTCATATTTGTCGAAGCTTTCTCTTGAAGATCTAGTTTTTCTAAGATCTCATCAATCCAATCATAATTTTCTTTACCTTTACCAAAATATCCAGCCTGAAATCTCAACATTTCACGTACATTGAAAAATGGATCAAATACTAATTCCTGAGGAACAACGCCTAGAGAATGTCTAGCTTCTTGATACTGCTTTTCTACATCAAAACCCATTGCCTTTATTGTTCCAGATGTCGGCTTAACAATCCCCGCCAACATATTAATCAGGGTTGATTTCCCTGCACCATTTGGACCAAGGAGACCAAAAAATTCGCCTTGTTCGATCGATAAATTAATTCCTTTGACGGCTTCAAAAGAACCATAGGTTTTTTTTATGTTTTTAAAAACAATTGCTTTTTTCATTTTTATTTTATGAGTTACTTAAGGTAATTCTGGACCTCATACAATGAGGCAAGATTCAGTAAGTTTTTAGGTATGTTAATTAGCGTAACAGATTGATTTGATAAATTAGCTTTTCTCTTTATCTCAAATATAAAACTCAGCAACGAGGTATCTATATTTTGTAATTTTGAAAAATTTAAAGTAATCGGCTGCTTAATTGCAATTTTATTTAATTGATTAATATGGTTAGGAATCTCAGCAAAAGTATAATCGCCATCAAACATCCATGTATTTTGACTAATTTCCATCAGTCGCCTTTGTTATTTTTTTCTGCTAGTTTTGAAATTAATGAATCTATTCCATTATTTTTTATTTCACTAGCAAATTGAGACCTGTAGTTAGTCACCAAACTCACCCCTTCAATCACAATGTCAAACACCTTCCATTGATCATCTTTTTTAGCCAAGGTGTAGTCGACAGAGATGGGTTGTGCTCCATCCTGAATAATCTGGGTTTTCACTGTTGCTTGTTTGTCGGTTGGTTCCATTCGCATTGGTTTAAAATCAATTTGTTGGTCTTTATATTTTCCCAAAGCAACCGCATAAGTTCTAAGTAACATGGTTTTAAATTCTGATTTAAATTGTTGCTGTTGATCCTCATTAATCTTTCTCCATGCTTTTCCTAGGACAAGCATTGAAATACGATCTAAATCAAAATTCGGTAAAATTTTTTCTTCAGCCAATTGATAAATTTTTTCTTTATCTTGTTGTATTGAGTCGTCTGACTTCAAAACGGCTAAAACATCATCAGCAGTTTTGTGAACTAACTCTAAAGGGCCGTCAGCTGCCATTGTTATAAATGAAATTAAGATAAAAAAAGTTAAAAGAAATGATTTAAATAACTTCATTTATTCTTCCTCCTTTGATGCTTGATTATAAAGAAACTGACTGATGAGCTTCTCCAGGACAACTGCATCTTGAGTTTGTATAATTTTGTCATTCGCTTCAAGATTGTCTGGATCACCTCCAGCTTCAAGACCTATATATTGCTCACCCAAAAGACCTGCTGTATAAATATTGGCAAAAGTATCTTTTGGAAAAACATACCTCTCATCAATACTCATCGTAACGATAGCCTCATAAATCTTTGTATCAAACACAATTGAATCAACACGACCTACTACTACACCAGCTGATTTTACAGGTGCTCGTGGTTTTAAGCCTCCTATGTTTTCAAAATTTGCAGTAACATAGTATGTGGTCTTTATATCATTAGATGTTAAGTTGCCAACCTTCATTGCAAGGCCCATCAAAGCTATTAGTCCAAGTGCAACAAATATTCCGACCCATGCATCTAATTTAATTCTATCCATAAAAATCTCCCAACCTATACCGTTAGCATAAATGAAGTTAACACAAAATCCAATCCAAGGACGGCTAATGACGATGTTACTACTGTTCTAGTTGTTGCACGACTAACCCCTTCAGCAGTCGGCGGTGCATCATAACCTTCAAAGAGAGCGATAATTGTACATGCGATTCCAAAAACCACACTCTTGATAAAACCATTCACAATATCGTAATTAAAGTCAACATTAGCTTGCATTTGTGACCAAAATGCTCCCTCATCCACACCAATCAACGGAACTGCAACAACATATCCACCTAAAACACCCACCATCGAAAAAATTGAAGCAAGGAGTGGCATGGTAATAATCCCTGCCCAGAAACGAGGTGCCACAATTCTAGCCACCGGACTAACGGCCATCATCTCCATTGCCGATAATTGTTCAGTCGCTTTCATTAATCCAATTTCTGCAGTAATCGCGGTTCCAGCCCGGCCAGCAAAAAGTAATGCTGTGACGACAGGTCCTAATTCTCTCACAAGTGCTAAAGCCACCAGAACTCCAATAGCTTCAGAAGATCCATATTTTTGTAATGTGTAATAGCCTTGAAGGCCTAATACCATGCCAACAAAAAATGCAGACACGACAATAATGACCAAGGATAAAACACCGGTGAAATAAATTTCTCTAATCGTGAGATTAAATCTTTTAAAACTGTCAGATGAATAACTGATTATGCTGAAAAATAATCTAGTTGCTGCGCCCAAGCGTGTTATTTTTGATCGAATTGCAGCCCCAATTTTTTCAAAAAAATTTAACATCTATAACCTCAGATCCCTTAAATAATCATTAGCTTGATAATGAAATGGAACAGGGCCGTCTTTTTGCGAATGAACAAATTGTTTCACAAAAGGAAGTTGAGATTTTTTAAGATCACTTGGCGACCCTTCAGCGGCCACAATTCCATCAGCAATAAAATAAATATAGTCCGCAAATGCAAAAGTTTCGGTGACATCATGAGTTACAATTATAGATGTTGCTCCAAGAGCATCATTGAGCGTTCTGATTAAATCACATATGACGCCCATTGATATTGGATCAAGTCCTGCAAAGGGTTCGTCATACATAATGATATCTGGATCTAATGCGATAGCTCTTGCAAGAGCCACTCTTCTTGCCATACCTCCAGATAATTCAGTTGGCATTAGGTGATTTGCTCCGCGAAGACCAACCGCATTCAGTTTCATGAGGACTAGATCTTTGATAATTTCTTCACTTAAGTTTGTGTGCTCTCTAATCGGAAACGCCACATTTTCAAAGACACTTAAGTCACTAAAGAGGGCTCCATGCTGGAACAACATTCCCATTTTTCGTCTCAGTTCATAAATGCCTTTTCGACCTTGTTTATGAACTATTTGTCCGTCTACTTCAACTTGTCCCGAAGTTGGTTTGATTTGGCCTCCAATTAACCTCAGTATTGTGGTTTTTCCACAGCCACTGCCCCCCATAATGGCAACAACTTTGCCACGATGAAAATTCATATTAATTTTTTTGTGGATTTGTCTTTCGGCATAGCCAAAGGCGAGATCTTTAATTGAGACGATTAAATCTTTTTGCATGGTCTAGATATTTTACATTATTTTAAATTTGAAAACTTATATGCTTAAAGTTCTCCATAAGAATGTAATCCTGATAGAAATAGGTTGACACCAATGAAAGCAAAGGTAGTTATGAGCAATCCAATGACAGACCACCAAGCTAATATATCTCCTCGTAAACCCTTAACCAATCTTAAGTGCAGCCATGCAGCGTAGTTAAGCCAAACAATGAGTGCCCAGGTTTCTTTTGGATCCCAAGACCAATAACCGCCCCATGCTTCTGCCGCCCAGATGGCTCCTAAAATAGTTGCAATCGTAAAAAAGATAAACCCAATAGCGATCGATTTGTACATTAAATCTTCCATTACGTATTCACTTGGTAAAATATTTTTTATCAAAGATTGATTTCTTAACAAATAGGCTACCGCGATCATTGCGGATATTGAAAAAGCTCCATAGCCAATAAAATTTGTTGGGACATGAATTTTCATCCAATAAGATTGCAGTGCAGGCACAAGAGGTTGAATCGCATCTGCATTTTTAGCAAAGGTGTACCACAAAATGAATGCAACAGCTGCATTAATGATGATTAAGACAAAGCTGCCTAACTTTTTAGTTTGCGACTTTTGCTCATAATAGAGATACATTGCCCCTGTAATTAAACAGAATAAAACAAAAACCTCGTACAAATTACTAATGGGAATATGACCCACATCAGGACTAATAAGATATGACTCATACCATCTTACCATCAGCCCAGTAAAACCAGTTGTCAAAGCTATCCATGAAAAATTTGATCCTAAATTCGCACTAAATTGATTCGATTTAATTGATGAATATAAATAGGATGCCAGACTCAGCGGGAAAAAAAATGTCATCCACATGATCATTGATTGACTTGAAAAAAAATATTTCAAGAAAAAATTTGACTCCTGCATTTGAAGATCATTTTGAAAGATCATTACAGCAATGATAGTCAGAAAAAATATCGCTAAAAATAATTTTCTAAAAGAACTCCAAAAATAACCAAGCCATATAAAAACTGGGACTGAGAAAACAAGAATTGCTACTTCGTATGCATCCATAAATTCCCTGAAATTAATAAAGCTATATATTCCTGAAAAAATAATAGATAAAATAAATAATATATTTAGAATCATTTCTATTCCTTAGTCTTAAATTTTTCTGTCAAATTTTTACAATAATTATCGAAGTCAATGTGTTCGCGATTAGAGGCCATCGCCACGGCATACTTCCTCGGTGATTTTTTTATAAGCCACAAACGAATTTCTTGGACATAAATCATACAAAAAATTCCAATCACTAAAAATAAAGATCCAATATACACCCATATTTTCCCTGGATCTTTGGTTAATTGCATTCCACTAGCATAGATTTTTTCATATTCGTTCAAAATGAGAAATGGACTGTCGCCATAAAAAAAACTGTCGCTATATGCATTTAAAGCATCTTGTAAAAAATCATTTTCTATTATGTTATTGGTAATTAATTGCTGATTCATCGACTCTGCAAGAAAGTAAATGATCTTAATATAAGAATCTGCAACGGACTCTTGATTCTCCAGCGCAACTGTATCTTCAATCATTGCTGCAAGGCCAGAATAACCGCTCTTCAAATAAACATTAAATATATCTTGAGTATTTTTTTTAAAATTTTCTTTTGCCTCAACACTATTGAGAGAACTTGCTTGGTCAGCAAGTATGTTTATATTTTTAAGTAATAATTCCTCTGATCGAATATTTTTTAAAAACGTTTGATAACCTTGGAGCGATAGATCGCTATCTGCTGGGATGCGTAAAAACTTAAGCTCACTTTGTAGATCTTCTCGCACCCCGCTCATAAAAAAGAATTTTTCGTTTTCAGGGATCGGGTTTTGATATGTTTGATACTCCACCGCTTGCCCAGAAGCATTTCTAAATTTATACACCACGCTCGGACCTATATTTTGTGTTTTTAATTTACCGTCTTTCTCAATCTGAAAGATATTAAATTCTCTAAAATCATCAAACTCAAAAACATATTCTTGCTGATCAGTATTAAATGAATTTTGCTTATACACTTCAGAGGATAAGTTTATCGGTTGGTAACGATTAAATAAGTCTATTAGCGTTAAATCTAGTCTGGAACCACCATCTTGAAAGTCAGATTGATAAATCGTTATGCCGTCCATAGTAAATGGCTTATTAACAGAAATTGTTTCTGTAAACTCTTGTCCATCTTTACGAATTTTAATATCACTCAAAAAAGCTTTTGGTTGACCAGTGGAGTAGTGCTCAATATGAAATTTATCTAATTTAATTTCAAATGGAAGATGTTGAACAAGATAACCATCTTTTATTCTCAACAGAGCCTTGTTATTTTTTTCCTGTTCATTCAATAAAAGCGTTGCTCTGTATGAAAAATTATCGATATCTAACTGACTCTCGGCTGGAACTTCACTAAATTTAAGATTTCTTGATTCAATTTTTTTAAATCCAAAAGATTCCTGAAGCTTGAAGTATAGATTTCCATCCAAAATACCGCCAATGCTTATCACAATGATGGCTAGATGAGTAAATATGTATCCAAGTTTTTGTAGGTCACCTTTTTTTGCTACAAGAATATCCTTGTCCTTACTAGCCTTAATACGAAAACCTGCTTTGTTTAATATCTCTGTCAAAGTATTTAAAGACTTATCTGAAGAAAATTCATAATAATTTTTAAATTTTTTAAAAGAACTATGACTTAAGCTGCCTTGAAATCGTCGAATATCTTTAATTATTTTTGGGGAGTTTCTCGACACACACAATGAAGTTGATACGACTAAAAATAATAAAATTATTAGGAACCAAAAGGCCTGGTAAATATTGTATACATCAAAAACTTCAAAGATTGGAAACCAAAATTGTCCAAATTGAACGAGATAATTATTGTAAGGCTCACTTTGTTTAACAACCGTACCAATAATTGATGCAATTGCTACAACACTCAGCATAGTGATAGCAAAGCGCATCGTGCTCAAAAGATGTATGAATGATCTTGTTTTAGCCACTAAAAATTTAAATAAGAATGATTAATTAACAATGACAAAAGATATTCACAAATGTTCGAGTAATTATTTCAAACCTTGGATATAGTCAGACACCGCATCCATTTCTTTTTCTGATAATTTTTCTGCAATCATTCTCATGACTTTCTCAGAATCATTTGCACGAAGTCCAGCAGAAAAGTTTTGTAATTGAGTTTTTAAATAATCAGCATGTTGAGCGTTGAGTCTAGGAAATTTTGAAGGTATACCATGACCAGATGGTCCGTGGCAGCCTGCGCATGCTGGAACTTTCTTTTCCTTGATGCCTGCTCTAAAAATTTTTTCCCCAAGACTTCCTTTACCATTGGAAGTTGCTTTGGATAACTTTAGATCTTGTTTAGAAAAATATTCTGACAAACTTTTCATTTCATCCTCAGATAAATTAGTGACTATGCCAGCCATCACCCCATTATCTCGCTCACCAGATTTATAATTCATCAATTGTTTGTAAAGATACGACTGGTGTTGAGCAGATAATTTTGGATTTGCTGCAATGATGCTATTGCCATCCATAGCATGACAAGCCACGCAGACATTTTGAACAATCTTTTCAACATTTATAGATTCTGCTGATACGCTATTCACAAAAATTAAAGTAATAGTAAGAATTAAATATTTTTGAAACATAATAAACCTGAAATTGTAATTGATTTAAGAAACATAATATTAAACTAAAAGCTTTCCCAATAGTAGTTTGATATGATGTTGAAATGTCAATAATTCATAATTTAAAATATATCCACTCAGCTCATTTCATAGATGATCTGCCTCAAGATACTGGATTTGAAATCGCTTTCGCTGGTCGCTCAAATGCTGGCAAATCAAGTGCCATTAATGCATTAGCGAACCATAATCGATTAGCCTATGTCAGTAAACAACCTGGGCGTACTCAATTAATTAATTTTTTTCAATTACATCATAGTGAAAATTTCAAAATTGTCGATCTTCCGGGCTACGGTTTTGCAAAAGTAAATATTGATATGAAAAAACATTGGGACATTGTTTTGCCTCATTATCTGCAAAAACGACAAGCATTAGTAGGCCTTATTATTGTGATGGATATAAGACATTCACTTACCCCACTCGATGATCAAATGATTCGATGGTTTATTCCAACAGGGAAGCCAATCCATATCTTATTAACCAAAGCAGATAAATTATCAAGAAATCAGGCCAATCAA
The DNA here is from genome assembly GCA_024919215.1 of Methylophilaceae bacterium LSUCC0665. Lineage (GTDB taxonomy): Bacteria > Pseudomonadota > Gammaproteobacteria > Burkholderiales > Methylophilaceae > BACL14. The sequence continues at coordinate 1,169,983 of CP103437.1, forward strand.
GAACTACAAAAATTTAGTCAAAAAATAAAAAGTTGTAATTTTGAGGTTCCTATCTCTTTTCAGAGTTTTTCCAGTCTTAAAAAAGATGGACTTGAAGCTGTGGAGGATATTTTTCTTGAGTGGCTACCCTTTGGTGGCTAAGATATCCCAAACTTCATGGCCAAGCCGCATCCCCCTAGATTCATACTTTGTTTCTGGCCTACAATCTGGTCTTTCATGAAAGTTGTTTGTAATTAATGTTAAATTATCACGTGTTTTTATTGCTTCAATAATTTCTAGGGCATAGGGTTCCCAATCTGTTGCAATATGAAGTATCCCGCCATCAACTAATTTACTGATAATTAAATTAAGATTTTCATTATTTACCAACCTTCTTTTATTATGTCTTTTTTTGTGCCAGGGGTCAGGAAAGAAAATATTAACTTTTGACAAAAAACTATCTTTAATCATGAATCTCAAAACTTCAAGCGCATCGTGAGGGATAATTTTGATGTTCGTTAAATTATCTGCATTTGATAATTTAATTAAATTTCCAATACCAGGTTGATGAACATCTGTAACGATATAATTGGTATCAGAATTATTCTGCGCAATTTTATGAGTTGCACCCCCCATCCCAAAACCAATCTCAAAACAAATAGGTTGTTCAGTTAAAAATAATTGCTCTTCTTGTAATAGCTCTTCTTTAAATTCTATTAAGAATGATTTGCCATTTACTTCTATCGCAATTTTTTGCGCTTTAGTCAGCCTCCCTTGCCTCTTTACATAGGTTCTAATTGGTTTATATTCCATACTTTATAGAAGGTGAGTTTTATCAAAATTTTTAAAGCCGTCTAATGAGGATTGACAATTTTTTGAAATAGCCATCACTTTCATTAAGTCTCCCATTTCAGCTGGACTTGTCAATAAATTAATATCACTTAATAACTTCAAATGGTCTTTAATTGTATTAGCATCATCAATCTCTAAACCTAAGTTATTTAGAAAATGACTTAAGTGAGTATATCCTAAAATATTTAAGTTAAATTTTTGAGTTAAAAAGGCTAGGTGAGTAAAATTAACGTGATAAGTAATATCTTGATCTCCAATGTCTTGAAATATATTTTCGCTCAGAAGATTCCTCTTAAAACCTCTTAATGTTCCCCGAGGTCGACTTGAATGGAATAATTGTCTTTCATCCATACCGTAATCAAAAAGAAAGCACACCATTTGTTCAGCTTTAGAAAATTCAGAAAATATTTTTTTATAATCTGCAGAATATTCAAACTCAAATATTCCATCACCGAGTGCTATTTCATAATCAAAATACTTTTTATTTTCAGACAATATCCAAGTAAAGCTTTGATCAACCACACCAACTTTTTTTTCCATTATCTCGTTTTCAAATGAAGCAAAAACATCTGCAGGTATTGCATCAAATAATTCATTGGCAATGATGACACCGTTAAATTGCTCAATAAATTCTTCAACCCATGTTATTTTTTTAAATAACTCAGTCGTTAATTTTTCTTGTAATACTTGCTGTTGATAATTTTTTAATGCATGACTTTTCTCAAGAATATAATAATTATTAAATTCAACACCTCTTTGATTCAAGTTAAGAATCATATCTATTGCTAGCTGAGAATTTCCTGCACCAATCTCTAAAATATTTTTATCGACATCTAGAAAACATTGTTCAATTTGCTTTGTTAATGAAATCGCAAATGTTTGGCCAAGCATCGGGGCTGTATAAAAATCTCCATATTTCCCAAATTGATTAGACTGAGACGAATAATAACCATTAGCTGAGTCATATAAGCATATGTCCATAAATTTTGAGAATGAAATGGCTCTATCCATTTCATTATTTATTGTTTCAATAATCTTTTTTTTCAGATTAGACTTCATTTTTAATCAATAAAACCATCGAATAACCAAGTGCATCATTTATAATGTGTAAATGTCAGAGAATATCACAAATAAAACTGCACTCATTACCGGTGGCGCTAGAAGAATTGGTGCTCACATATCTGAATATTTGCATGGTAAAGGGATGAATGTTCTGATTCACTATCGACAGTCAGAAAGCGAAGCGAAAAAGTTAAAGGTAAAATTAAACAAAAAAAGAAGAAATTCAGCTGAAATTTTTCAAGCGGACTTAAATAATGAAAATGTCTATAAAAATTTAATTGAATTCACGACAGATCATTTTAAGAGACTAGATTTTTTAATTAATAATGCCTCATCATATTACCCTACCCCATTAAATAAATTAAACATTACAGACTGGAATGATCTGCTAGGGAGTAATTTAAAAGCTCCTCTATTTCTAGCTAAATATGCAGCGCCTTTCCTTGAAAAAACTAAAGGATCGATAGTCAATATTACTGATACTCATATTAAGAGTCCTAAAAAAAGCTATATTATTTATTCGATAGCCAAAGCTGGGTTAGTAACCTTAACTCATTCTTTGGCTCAAGAGTTATCCCCAAATATTAGAGTAAATGCAGTAGCGCCTGGACCTATTCTTTGGCCTGATGATAAAAATGAATTTTCAAAAACTTATCGTGAAAAAGTTATTAAAGAAACATTATTAAAAAAAGTAGGTAATCCAACTGATATTTCAGAAGCTATTTTTTATCTATTGACTAGCGCCTCTTATACCACTGGGCATATTCTAGAAGTGGATGGGGGCAGATCATTTTCATTATGAATAAAGATCCTTTTTTACCTACCAACGTCAGCGGCAACTTCATTAAATTAAGAAATAAATTAATTTCTGCAACTGGAAAAGCGATTGCAGACTTTAATATGATCGAAGATAAAGATGTTGTGATGGTTTGTCTCAGCGGAGGTAAAGATTCTTATACACTACTCTCTCTTCTTTTTGCACTCAAAAAAAGGGCCCCCATTGATTTTTCAATTATTGCAATGAATCTCGATCAAAAACAGCCTGGGTTTCCAGAAAATGTACTTCCAGATTATTTAAATACACATGGAGTCGATTACAAAATCATAAATGAAGATACCTACTCTATTGTGAAAGAAAAAATACCTGAAGGAAAAACTACTTGTTCATTATGCTCAAGGCTGAGAAGAGGAATTATTTACAGAGTTGCTAGAGAAATTGGCGCTAATAAGATTGCTTTAGGACACCACAAAAATGATATTGTAGAAACGTTTTTTATGAATATGTTTTTTGGCTCTAAATTAAAGTCTATGCCGCCAAAATTATTATCTGATGATCAGACTAATGTTGTTATTCGACCTTTGGCTTACATTGAAGAGAAGGACATCATCACTTTTTCCAACACTATGAATTATCCAATCATTCCATGTAATTTATGTGGATCACAAGAAAACTTACAAAGAAATAAAGTTAAGTCTATGCTTAATTCATGGGAAAAAGAGCAACCTGGGCGATTAAATAACATCTTCCAATCACTCATGAATGTTGAACCCTCTCACCTTGCAGATACAAACCTCTATGATTTTAAAAATCTAAAAAAATTAAAAAAAGTTTTCGATATTTCTAATCATTAATTTCTCCAAACTTGTCATTTTAATTTTTTCTATTTATGATGCTCTTTCGATTTGAAAGATAAACTATGAGCAAATTACTAATTGTTGAATCACCATCCAAAGCTAAAACCATCAATAAATATCTCGGAAGTGACTTTAATGTTCTAGCGTCATATGGACACGTAAGAGATCTTTTACCAAAATCAGGTGCAATTAATACAGAATCTTTCGAAATGGAATATGCACTTATCGATCGAAATAAAAAATATCTTGATGCCATTATTGCCGCTGCAAAGAAGTCAGATGAAATATACCTCGCAACAGATCCAGACCGTGAAGGTGAAGCAATTTCATGGCATATTGTAGAAATTCTTAAATCGAAAAAAATTTCTACGGAACAAAAAATAATTAAAAGAGTTATTTTTGAAGAAATTACCAAAGATGCGATTCAGCAGGCGATAACTCAACCAAGAGATGTTTCTATGTCTTTAGTCAATGCTCAACAAGCTCGACGAGCTCTTGATTATCTTGTTGGCTTTAACTTATCTCCATTGTTATGGAAGAAAATACGACGCGGCCTCTCAGCTGGGAGAGTTCAAAGCCCTGCTCTCAGATTAATTTGTGAGAGAGAGGCTGAAATTCAGAAATTTGAATCGCAAGAATATTGGAGCATTCACCTGGAAGCACTAAAAAAGGGTACACAGTTTTCTTCAAAATTAATTCAACTTAATAATGAAAAAGTTGAGCAATTTACAATCACATCTGATAAAGATCAGGAACAAATTGTTGGTGACTTACTTTTAAAATCATCAGGTAAATGTCGCGTAGGTCGGGTGGATAAAAAGAAGAGAACTCGAAATCCGGCACCGCCTTTTACAACATCAACATTACAACAAGAGGCTGTAAGAAAATTGGGATTTACCACTAGTAGAACCATGCGAATTGCACAGCAATTGTATGAAGGTATCTCTTTAGCGGAGGGGACTGTCGGGCTGATCACGTATATGCGAACAGACTCTTTTAGTTTATCCAACGAGGCATTAGGTCAGATTAGAAATTATATTAAAACAACCTATGATGAAAATTACCTCCCTTCAAATTCAATTGGATATAAGACAAAATCTAAGAATGCCCAAGAAGCCCATGAGGCTATTCGTCCAACAGACATTCAGAGAGTCCCGGCAAAAATCAAACAATTTCTTACCCCAGAACAATTTAAGCTTTATGAAATTATTTGGAAAAGAGCTATTGCTTGTCAGATGACTCCTGCTCAGTTTGATGCAGTAAGTATTGATCTTGAAGTTGGTAAAGGTGAATCAATTTTTAGAGCAAATGGTCAAACATTGCGCTTTCCTGGATTCATGGCACTCTATATTGAAGGAGATGATGATAAAGAAGATGATACCGATGATAAAAAAATTCCTGATCTCGAGATTGGCGAAGAGTTGTCCATAAAAAAAATCTATGGTTCTCAGCATTTCACTGAACCACCACCTCGATACAGTGAGGCAAGTTTAGTGAAAACCTTAGAAGAATATGGTATCGGTCGTCCATCCACTTATGCTTCAATTATATCTACCCTTCAAGATCGGGAATACGTCCTGCTTGATAAAAAAAGATTTACTCCAACCGATGTAGGAATCGTTGTAAATAAATTTTTGACCGAACATTTCGATAAGTATGTTGATTATGAATTTACTGCAAATCTTGAATCTGATCTAGACGCCATTGCGGCTGACTCTAAAGAGTGGGTTCCTATTTTGAAAAATTTTTGGCAAGACTTCAATCAACAACTATCTGATAAAGAGAATATTGATCGAGCAGCCATCACCCAAGAAGATATTAATGAGTCTTGTCCAAAATGTGGTCAAGCATTATTTTCACGACTTGGCCGTAGAGGAAAGTTTATTGGTTGTTCAGGTTATCCTGATTGTGATTACACACGCAATGTTAACGAAGAGGATGGTGCGAATGAACCACAGGTCGTTTTTCATGATCAAGAAACTGACAAAGATATATTGCTCCTTAAGGGCCCTTATGGACCCTATCTGCAAATAGGTATGCCGGAAGAAGATAGCAAAACTAAACCCAAGCGAGTTTCCATACCCCCTAATATTTCCATCAGCAGCATCAATGAGGATGTCGCAAAACAGTTAATGAGTCTCCCTTTAACCTTAGGAGATTACCCAGAAACAGGTAAACCTATGGTTGCAAATATTGGTCGCTTTGGGCCTTATATTAGCCATGATGGAAAATTTAAATCCATTCCCAAGGCTGATAATATCTTTGACATTACTTTCGATAGAGCCGTTGAGTTGGTTGCCGAGTTGATTGAAAAAAATAAACCCCTCAGGGTAATTGGTTCAGATATCAATACATCTGAGAATATAGAAGTGCTGAAAGGAAGATGGGGTCCATATTTGCAGAGAGGGAAAGCTAAGGCGCCACTAAGTCAAAAGTATGACTATGAAACAATTTCTCTTGAAGAAGCGATGCAGATCATTGATTCTAAATTGGATCGAGAAAAAACTTCTAAAAAGAAAAAAAAGAAATAACTTAGTTTGATGCTAAGTTGGCTTGCATATGAACACTTTCGAGCCATTTCTTCACTCTTTTTGCATCGGCAGTTCTAGTGTATTTTCCATAAGACTTCAAAAATACCATAATAATGGGCTTATCCATTACCGTAGTTTGCATTATCAGGCATTTCCCAGCCTCGCGAATATAACCAGTCTTAGAGATATCAATATCCCACAATCCTTGCCTTACTAAAAGATTAGTATTGTTATAGTTTAATTTAATTTTTTTATTCTTAATGTGAGCTTCATAATAGGATGATGTAGATAACTCTCTGATGAGTGGGTATTGCTGTGCTGCTTGAGTCATTTTGACCAAATCAATAGCGGTAGAAATATTATTTTTATCCAGTCCTGTTGGATCTGCAAATAATGTGTCATCCATACCAAGTTGTTTTGCCTTCACATTCATTGCTTGTACAAAAGCTTTTTTTCCTCCTGGATAGGAATTTGAAATTGCAGATGCTGCCCGATTATCAGAAGCAATTAAAGCAATAGACAATAATTCCTTGCGTGACAACTCAGACCCCAACCATAAACGAGAAGTGGTCCCTTTAATTTTATCAAAATCATTCTTCGTAATAGTTATCTTTTTATCCAAATCTAGATTGGAATCTATAATCACCATTGCAGTCATTAATTTTGTTAATGAAGCAATCGCGCTTTTTTCGTGAGCCTTTTTTTGATAAATAATGTCACCTGATTCAGCATCATAAACAATAGCTTTTGGAGATTTTACAGTTAACTGGCTGTAATATTTTGAGTAGTCTAATTGTTGCGCGGAAGTTACACTTTGAATAGAAAAAATGAGGATGGCGACAAATAGGCTTTTAAACATGGTTTTTGAAGTTTATTTATTTCTCTAATCATATACAATTATTTTTTCTTTGTCACAAAAATACATATGAATAAAGATAAATTATTGCTAACTAAGGATCACATCTGGATTAAACCGATAGAGGACAAAATCATACAGGTGGGTATTTCTGATTATGCTCAAGATTTATTAGGAGATATCGTCTTCATTGAACTTAAAGAAAACCAGATTATATCAACTGGTGATCCATTTGGTGTGATCGAGTCGGTCAAAACCGCCTCAGACCTTGTTAGCCCATGTGACCTAAAAATAAAACGTGTTAATTCAGAACTGATGGATAATTTAACAGATGTCAATGACCGTCCATATGAAGCATGGATTTGTGAAGTTGAAGTTCTAAGCAGTTACGAATCTATGAGTATCGATGAATACGAAAAGTTGGTTGGTTAATTAATTGCATCGATTAATTTTACTTCATACCCGAGTTCTTTGTATTTTTTTAGACGATCTCGAGCGCTGTTTTTTTCATCATCTGATGTCAATACCAACTCAACAGTCTTTTCATAACGACTAAAAAATAAGCATTCCTGACCTGATGCGTTTATCAAAAGCTCATCAAAATTTTTATTGAATTGATCGCCAATTAAAAAATCTTCACTTGGAACATGGTTCGATGAGAGTTGTTCACTCCAGATGATGTTTGGATAAAAACCTGACTGCTTCCATAAGGAATCAGAAAGCTCATGACTTTTTTTTGCATTATCACAAAAAATCATCGTCTTCTGATTCTTATATCGCTTATCTAGAATTAGAGACAAACCCTCCTCGTATGAATCTAAGTTATAGATAAATTCTATTTGGGTCATTTACTCTTTAGACGGTTCAAAAGAAATTCTGATAAAAGATTCACGGGCCTTCCAGTTGAGCCTTTTGCTTTTCCTCCAGAAATCCATGCAGTTCCTGCAATGTCTAAATGTGCCCAATTATATTTAGTTGCAAAGCGAGACAAAAAGCATGCGGCAGTGATACTACCTGCAGCACGACCACCAATATTTGCCATATCAGCAAAATTACTGTCTAGCAATGGCTGGTATTCATCCCAAAGCGGCATATGCCATGCACGATCATTAGCTTTTTCACCGGCACTGATTAACTCATCGGCCAAAGAATCAATATTTGAATACACCGCGCTTGCCTCATGACCTAAAGCAATAACACATGCTCCAGTTAATGTTGCAACATCAATCACTGAATCAGGTTTATATCTTTCTGCATAAGTTAAAGCATCGCATAAGATTAATCGACCCTCAGCATCGGTGTTCAAAATCTCTATTGTTTGTCCCGACATACTGGTGACCACATCTCCTGGTTTTACAGCCAAACCGTCAGGTAAATTCTCACAACTAGGAACCAGAGCCACAATATTTAACGGAAGTTTTAATTGGCCAACGGTATGCATCACACCCAGTACAGTTGCGGCACCGCCCATATCCCATTTCATTTCATCCATATTTAACCCAGGTTTTAAAGATATTCCTCCTGCATCAAAAGTAATACCCTTGCCCACTAGAACAATAGGTTTTTGACTCTTAGCACCCTGCATGTGCTCAAGAATAATAAACTTTGGCTCTTCGCGACTGCCTTTTGCAACAGATAGAAATGAACCCATTTTCAACTTGCTAATTTCTGTCTTTCCAAGCACCTTAACCTTCATCTGATTATCTTTAGCTATTTTTTTTGCTACAGAACCCAGGTATGTCGGAGTGCAATAGTTCGGTGGTAAATTACCGAGATCCTTGGTTAGATTAGCCCCATCAGCAATCGCCTGACCAACCTTGAGGCCCAGTTTTGCTTCTTTCAGATATTTACTATTCAGGTGGATGGTATTCTTGACGCCAGCTTGAGAAACTTTCTTGCTTTTGACTGCATTGATCTTGTAAAAATTATGTAAAGATGCTCTGACATACAACTTAACAGCTTCCTCAGCTCCAACTTCAGTTCCAGCAAACTTACACAAACACATTTGGACAGTCTTAAAAGATAATTTTGATAAATGTGCAAACGTCTTATTAAAAACTTTACCCAATCTTTTAATATTTATATTCTGAAGATCGCCAACACGCAGTAAAAGGTATTGTCTGGATCCAGTTGAATCATTAAGAATCACCGTATCTCCCTCAGGCTGGCCGAGAACATCTTTTTTTAGAGAATTTTTTACAAGTGACTCATCAACCTTGTTGATTCCATTCCCATTAATAAGGTTATTTTTATCATCAATTGCTAATATGATAATATCCGATGAATGAGTAATTTTTTCGGTTGAGGTAATATCAAATTTCATACAGTATCCTTAATAAATGTTATATCAAAACAAATTAAAAAATGAGTTATTTTTCAACTCTCTTTCAACAATACTAATCTTATCCGGTATCGTTGTTGCTCAACGAGGTGTTATTGTTTTTCGGCTTGCATCGAAAGGTATTATACCCAATGATTCAATACTAACTATACTGGTCTTTAGTTTACTTAAATATCTCCCCATCTTACTCACCCTCACCTTATTTTTAACAATTTTATTAACGTTGAGTCGATGGTTTAAAGACAGTGAGATGATGATCTGGTTCAGTTCAGGTTTAGGCTTAACTAGCTTCATCAGGCCTATTCTTTTCTTTTCATTACCGATAATTTTATTGATAGGCTTTTTGAGTCTCTATTTAAGTCCATGGGCTACTCAAAAATCTGAGGAGTATAAGGCTGGCTTAAAAAATCGAGATGAACTGGCGACAATTTCCCCGGGATCTTTTAAAGAATCAAAAAGCAAAGACAGAGTTTTTTATGTGGAGGGTTTTGGTGATTTAGGTTCGAAAGTAAAAAATGTTTTTGTTCAATCTGAGCAAAATGGAAAACTTGGAATCATTGTTTCAAATGAAGGTAGTCGAGTTTCAACAAATACGGATGATGAATACATTGTTCTTAAAAAAGGGAAACGTTATGAAGTAAATCATGAAAATAATCATTTCACGGAAATCAAATTTAGTGACTACGGATTCCTGGTCGAAAAAAAACTACCACCTATAATTGATGTAAACCAAGTTGAAGCGATGCCAACACTCCTCCTTCTCTTAACAAAAGGGAATCGTGAGATTGCAGAATTTGTCTGGAGAGTTTCATTACCCATATCAGGAATAGTTTTAATAATCTTGGCTATACCACTGAGTTTTATTAACCCAAGGTCAGGAAGGTCGGTCAATATCATCATTGCGATTATGATTTTTGCTATATATAACAACCTAATGGGTGTCACTCAGAGTTATATTAATCTCGGTAAATTAAACCCTTATATTGGTGGGTCAATTGTTCATCTATTCATCCTGCTTATTGCAAGCTATCTCATGTTAAGAAGGAATCTAAATCTACCTTTATTGCCATCACAAGTAAGAAATCTGAGACGGAAAAAATGAAACTGGCGAGGTATATAAATTTTGAATTTTTTATCAATATAAGTCTTGTAGCAATTGGTCTAGTTTTTTTATTCGCTTTTTTTGATTTTTTACAAGAAATTGGAAATATAAATTCAGGAAAATATGACCTCTCAAAAATTATTGTTTTTATCACACTAAGCATGCCTGGTCATTTATATGAAATTATTCCTTTGTCTTGCTTAATTGGTGCAATGTTTACAGTAGGCCAACTGTCTGGGAATTCAGAATTAGTGGTGATGAGAACGAGTGGTATGTCAATTATGAAAATTGCTTCATCTCTCATTTTAGTCTCGTTATTCTTCAGTGTGATGACTTTTTTAGTAGGTAATCTGATAACTCCAATTAGTGAAAAAAATGCACAGCAGATAAAAATTAGCTCGACTGATGGTTCAGTCTCAACAGACTTTAAATCTGGAGTCTGGATGAAGGATGGTAATAATTTTGTCAACATTGAAAATGTTCTCCCAGATGCCTCGTTAAGGGATATTCATATTTATGAATTTGATAATGATTTTGCATTACGATCCATTGTTGATGCAAAGAAAGGGAAATACCAAAATGGCATATGGGAGCTTGAAGAGATTAAACAATCTTTTATTCTTGAAGAAGGTTTTGATGTTAGAGCAATCTCATCGGGCACATGGAAGTCAATGATTAAACCTGAGATGATGAATGTTTTGCTAATTTCACCGGATCGGATGTCTGTTTTTGACCTCAATGATTTTATTAATTATCTGAAAAAAAATAATCAAAAAACATCAAGGTATGAAGTATCTTTTTGGGAAAAAATTATCCAGCCGATGATGCCAATCATTATGATTTTATTTTCAGTGCCATTCGGTTTTTTTCAGGAACGATCAGGTGGTAAATATTTAAAAATGTTTTTAGGTATTATTTTTGGGATTATATATCAAATTATGAACTCCATGATCCGTCATATTGGCGTTCTCAACGACTGGGAGCCAATATTAACTGCAATTGCACCATCGTTGTTTATCCTAGGAATTGCTATTTATTTAATATTTTATTTCGAACGTCAATAATCTTATTCTGCGTCTTAATGTCATGCAAAAATTGATTTTTTAAAAAAGCTACAGCTAAAAAATTGAATGGGAAAAAAATCCAACATATTGACACTTTTAGATAACGCAATAATAAATATTTATAAGTACTATTTTCAAAGTTGATTTTTAACTTCCATGAGCGCATCGGCAGCGTCTGTCCAAACTTTTTCCAACTGATGACAAAATATGCACCCCAAGCAGCCCATATTAAGAACTGGTGGACATATTTTAAAAGTTTATTTTCAAAGCTATCAAAAAAAATTAGAAATAAAAAGCCAACAATAAATGATATAGCAATGAGGAGTAATAACTCATAAAGTAAAACAATAACTAACTTTAAATAAAACATTAATTTGATTGATTATAATTTTGATTTTCTTTTTTTTATTTCAACAAAAATTGGAATAAATATTAATGTGGTGATACAGCCAACAAAGGTTCCCCAGGCGAAATCGATTGCAATTGGTACCCCTCCTAGAAAGTCACTCACAGCATTTCCAATACCAGCACCAAATACAGTCCCAATCCCTTTATGAAAATATTTTGGTAAATATTTTTCTATACTCAGTCCAAATAGTGCACCAATAATTAAAACTCCATTATCGATAATTCCAAATATAATCCCATCAAAAAAGTGCATATTTTTTCCTTATAAGTTTAATTAAGAAATGCTAATCAATTATAATTACTATTACTATGAAGCAAAACAATTTTTTTAATGCGGACGGTTGGTATTCAGAATGTAAACAGCTGTCCTCACCAAATTTTAATTCTAGACCTAAAAATATTCCAGAATATATTGTTGTAATTCATTCCATTAGCCTACCTCCAGGAATATATAACAATAACTACATCGAAGATTTTTTTCTAAATCAATTGGATACAAATGCACATCCTTATTTTTTACAAATTAAAGATTTAAAAGTGTCCGCTCATTTTCTTATAAAAAGAAATGGGGGGCTAATTCAATTTGTCTCATGCAATGATCGTGCATGGCATGCTGGAGACTCAAGCTATCAAGGAACAGAAAACTGTAATGATTTTTCAATCGGAATTGAGCTTGAAGGTGACGATAAAACCCCCTATGAAAATGATCAATATATTAAACTAATAGAATTACTAGAATGTCTGAAAAAAGAATACAATGTCCATGACATTGTTGGTCATTCAGATATTTCTCCTAATAGAAAAACTGATCCAGGACCTTTATTTGATTGGAAAAAAATAAAATAATGAAATTGAATTTACTAGCTATATTTTTTATTTGTATGCTTATGTCGTGTAGTAAAACAGATGAAACTGACGATAAGAAAAGCAAATCAAGAGACATATATGTCACTTCAACAAAATCAAAAATAATGGAATTTCGATATCAAGAATCTGCCATTGGAAGCATCGAAGGAATCATCGACCCCACAGTAGCATCTGAAGTTGCTGGAAAAATTACCCAGATTTTTGTTCGCCCTGGAACAACCGTTAAAAAAGGACAGCTCATGGCTGAAGTTGATAATGCAGACACCAGTTATCAATTGTCATTATCTGAAGCAGAGGTGAAGAAATTAAAGGCAAGATTAAGTAATCAAAAAATCACCTATGAGCGTAATTTAAAACTGGTTGATGAAAATTTTATTTCCCCAAATGCGCTTGAAACCATTGAAGTTCAAATTGAAGAAACACGGGAAGAGCTTAATTCAGCAGAAGCTCGGCTAGAAATAGCAAAATTAAATAATAATAGAACTAAAATTTATGCTCCAATATCTGGAAAAATTGAAAAGCAAATTATTTCAATTGGTGACTATGTAAAAATTGGTGATCCACTCTATCAAATTATCAATAATAAAAAACTACGAGCGCACATAATGTTTCCTGAAAAATTAGCGCATATTTTAAAACCAGGTATTGATATAAAACTCGAAACGCCGACCGCTGATTTACCATACAACACAGTAATTCAAGAACTGAAACCACAGATTGTTGCTGACAGTCGCTCAATTGATGTCATTGCTGATATCGAAAAACAAGATAGCTGGCAGGCGGGAGCAAGCGTTAAGGGAACCATTGTCTTTGAAAAAAAAGAATCTGTGTCTGTTCCAGAGCCTTCTGTTGTTTTAAGGCCATCTGGTACGGTTGTTTATGAAGCTGTCAACGGAAAAGCTGTTGCGAGAAATATAAAAACAGGCATCACTCAAGATGGCTGGATTGAAATTATTGATGGTCTTGAGGCCAATAAAGAAATCATTGTCGATGGCGCTGGTTACCTAACAAATGATGCAAATATTATATTAAAAAAAGATGACCCTGCCTGAAATTTCAATTAAAAGGCATGTGTTTGCCTGGATGATTTCTTTTATCTTCATCCTATTTGGCTACATTGGATACCAAAAGATTGGAGTTGATCGTTTTCCGATGATCGAATTTCCAGTGCTCTCAGTCACAACCACACTGGAGGGAGCTAATCCTGAAATTATTGACTCCTCAATTACCAATCTGATTGAAACTGCGGTAAATACGGTAACTGGAATTGAATCGATAAAGTCACAATCCTCCCCTGGAGTCTCAGTGGTGACGATAACCTTTGAATTGGATAAAGACATTGAAGTCGCTTTTAATGAAGTTCAATCCAAAGTCAGTCAATTAAGTCGAAGGTTACCTGATGACATTGTCCCGCCCGTGGTGAGGAAAGTAGAAACAAACGCAAGCCCGATTATGTGGTTAGGTCTAACCGGGGATAGAACCACGCAACAGCTTAATTTATATGCAAATAATATTCTCAAAAAGAAAATTGAGACCATTGATGGTGTGGGAGAAGTTCGGCTAGGGGGACGACGAGATCGGACGATTCGCGTCAATCTTGACATTGAAAAGATGGCAGCTCTTAATGTCACTGCTGAGGATCTTAAGTCTGCTTTTAAAAAAGAGCATATACAGCTTCCTGGTGGATATCTGATCAGAAACCAATCAGAAAAAATGTTTAAGCTCGATCTTGAATTTCACAAGGTAAAAGATTTAGAGAATTTAGTTGTTAGCTATCGAGACAAAACGAGTATTAAGTTAAAAGATATATCTGATATTGAGGACGGGCTGACAGATTACCGTCAAATAGCGCGCTACAATTTTAATCCTTCCATTGGCTTAGGAATTATCAAAGTGGCAAACTCTAATACTGTGCAAATTATTGATAAAGTGAAAGAGAAGATTGATACAGAAATTCGCCCTAACTTACCCCCTGGATTAAACCTTAATATTTCTACAGATGATTCAGTCTTTATTAAAGAAATGATCAAGTCACTCATAGATCACATTATCGAGGGAACTCTTTTGGCAGCTCTGGTTGTGTTTTTATTCCTACAATCGATACGCTCAACATTGATTATTTCAGCAGCAATACCTATTTCATTATTCGGCGCAATAGCTGTGATGTATTTCTTTGGATACACATTTAACAGTATGACTCTTTTGGCATTAATTCTTTTAATAGGAGTTGTAGTTGATGACGCTATTGTTGTTCTAGAAAATATTTTTAGGCATCAAAGAATAGAAAGAAATAATATCGAGGCTGCCATCAAGGGGAGTCGTGAGGTTGTGTTTGCTGTCATCGCATCATCTTTAGCCCTGATCAGTATTTTTGCGCCTGTAATTTACATGGATGGGATAATTGGCAAGTTCTTTGAATCCTTTGCAGTGGTTGTGACTGTAGGAATTATTGTATCTCTCTTAGTGTCTCTTACTCTGACACCAATGCTCTGCTCGAGGTATCTTAATAAACAAGATGCTAAAAAAAATTATTTTAATTTTTTAAATTCATTTTTTGAAAAACTTGAACAAAACTATAAAAATACTCTTATATGGGTACTCAAGCATCGACTGAAAATTTTACTTATTACATTATTAATTGTTCTAACATCTGGATTCTTTTTTAAGGCAGCCAAGAAAGAGTTTGTTCCAGAGACGGACGAAAGTCGGTTCACGGTTACATTCAAGACTCCGCTTGGATCAAATATGGATTATACCGTCAGTAAACTAATTGAAGTTGAATCTGTTATTCAAAAATATGATTCTGATATCGCCAGCGTCTTTTCTTCTGTTGGCCTTGGGAGTCGAGGCCAAGTAAATAGAGGATACATCAGTATTCGCTTAAAAGAAAAAGGGGAGCGAGAAAGAAGTCAAACAGAGATCATGGCGCTCCTCAAAAAAGATTTAGCGTCACTATCTGGGGTAAGGGCTTTCCCTGCAGGAGTATCTATAGCTAGAGGAAATCGCTCAGAAAAATTACAATTTACCCTGATTGGTCCCGGAATTGAAAACGTTTCTAATTTGGCTGATCAATTAAATGAAAAATTATCACTGATCGATGGCATGGGTAATATTGATCTGGACCTCCAACTTAACTTACCACAAATGATTCTCGATATTGATCGTGAGAAAGCAGCCTTATTTGGAATATCAGCTACACAGGTCGCAGAAAGCGTTTCTATTCTAAGTAATGGATATGATATTGCAAAGTATAACGACGATCCTGGGGACGGACAACGATATGAAATAAGAGTTAAAGCCAAAGAAGGTTCATTTGAAAACATTCAAGATCTTAATAAAATTTACGTGAGATCAAAATCGGGCGACCTTGTCAGAATTGATAACTTTACTAAGTTTAAAGAAGAATTGGGTCCGGCCATTATAGGTCGAGAGGAATTACAGTATGCGGCAAACTTTTATACCAACCCAAGCATTCCTCTTGGAGAAGCTATCGACAATATTGAGAACATTAGTAACCAAATCATACCAAGTGAATACTCAATCAAATATTCTGGCCAAGCAAAAGAGTTTGGTAAGACCTTTTCCAATATCATATTTATTTTTTCTCTAGCCACAGTGTTGTTATATATGGTTCTTTCAAGTTTATTTAATTCTTTCTTCCAGCCCTTTATTGTGATGCTTGCGCAACCATTAGCAGTTATTGGGGGAGTTTTTCTTTTGTGGCTCACAGGAAATAGTTTGAATATTTATTCGATGATCGGTCTCGTTCTATTAGTAGGCCTTGTTGCGAAGAATTCAATCTTATTAGTTGATCTGACAAATCATCATATTCAAGAAGGGAAAAAAGTGGATGAGGCATTGATTCTTGCATGCCCTGTTAGACTAAGACCAGTCTTAATGACATCTCTAACTTTAATTCTTGCCCTCCTGCCAGCAGCATTTGGGGTTGGAGCAGGGTCTGAAGAGAACGGGCCCCTCTCTGTAGCTATTATTGGGGGAATGATTTCTTCTACACTTCTAACATTAATTGTTATTCCAGCAGCCTACTCAATATCATCTGAGCTAATTAAAAAAATTAAGACTTAAAGTGCTTATTTATAATTAAAGTGCCTATAACATCTCCCTCCACATTCACAGTGGTACGGAATGTATCAATGAGACGATCTATTGGAATAAAAATTGCCACGTACTCTACTGGAAGATTTAACGCACTGAGCACAATAGCCAAGGTCACCATCCCTGCACTTGGTATAGCAGGTGCGCCAATAGAAGCTGCCATAGCTAAAAAAACCAAGAAAATTTGATCATACAAGCCAAGGTTTACCCCAACCAGGCTGGCAACAAATAATGCAACCGCCGCCTCATAAAGGGCAGTGCCGTCCATATTTATAGTTGCTCCTAATGGAAGCATAAATCTTGAGACCTTTTTATTTACCTTAAAATCATTTTCTAAAGTACTCAGCGTTACTGGAAGGGTTGCTGCAGATGAGCTTGTGGCAAAAGCAGTAATAAGAACATTTTTTATACCATGCCAAAAACTTTTTATGTTCTCATTTGAAAAAATTTTTAAAAGTAGTGGTAAAAAAATTAACCCATGAAAAATAATGACCCCTAAGACCAGGACGATAAAAAAACCAATTTGGTAAAACATGCTTAATTCTTGTTGGATAATCAAAAGACTCAATAAAGCAAACACACCAACTGGGGATACTGTCATAATACTATTTACAATATTCATTACCACTTCAAAAATTCCATCCGCCCAGATTTTTATTTTCTTGACATGTTCA
The DNA here is from genome assembly GCA_024919215.1 of Methylophilaceae bacterium LSUCC0665. Classification (GTDB taxonomy): domain Bacteria; phylum Pseudomonadota; class Gammaproteobacteria; order Burkholderiales; family Methylophilaceae; genus BACL14. The sequence continues at coordinate 1,187,470 of CP103437.1, forward strand.
TTATCTGACCTTAGAGCCATCCCGAAGAATATTGCAAAAATAACAACAGCCATTATATTGCCTTGTGACAATGCCTCAAATGGATTCATAATGAGGGATTTGATGGTGCCTTTTACTGAATAAGATTCTTCAGAATCGATTATTAACTGGGGTTCATTATTTTCAAGACCCAGCTGAATTCCTCCCAAATTATCTTGAAATAAATTCATTACAACCATCATTAAGATAACTGCAAAAACCATTGTCGACAGGTAGTAAAATATAGCTCCTTTCCACAACAATTGAGAGCTTTTGTTTTTTTTCAAAGAAGAAATACTACTTATTAATGAAAAGAAGATTAAAGGAATCATAATCATCTTTAGTAATAAAATAAAAACGTCACCTATGATTTCTAAGATTGGAATAGTAAATTCAACTAACTGAAGCGATTGATAGTGACGTAAAATAAGGCCGAATAGAATGGCTAAAATAACGGCAATACCAATTCTTTGATTAAGTGAACCCATTAGTTAACTTTTTCTAATATAGCTGCGAAAAAACCATCCATATCATGCTCATCAAATTTAGTTTTAAAAAAGTCCTCTGAACTTACTGAGATATTATACTTATCGAGTATTGGTTGAATACTCATTATCTTAAAATCTGAATTATCTTTTAAAAAACTATTTATAACATCTTCATTTTCTTCTGGGATAAAGCTGCAGGTCGCATAAATAAGTCGTCCTCCTAGTTTTGTTAATTTGGAAGCTGCAGTGAGAATATTTAATTGTTTTTTTTGCATTTCAAAAATAGATTCTAGGTCATGTTTCCATTTAAGGTCTGGATTTCTTCTTATCGTTCCAAGTCCAGAGCAAGGGGCATCAACCAGAACTCGATCAAATTTTCCCCTCAATCGCTTGATGCGAATATCATTTTCATTGTTGATGTGATGACACACGGTATTGGAGAGTCCAGATCGTTTTAATCTTTTTCTTAAATTCATTAATCTTTTATCATTCACATCGAAAGCATAAAGCCGGCCTGAACCCGACATCATTGCGCCAAGAGCAAGAGTTTTTCCACCAGCTCCTGCACAAAAATCTGCCACCATATGTTTTCTATTGGCATCAACAATAAAGGATAATATTTGGCTTCCCTCATCCTGAACTTCAATTAAACCGTCTTTAAAAATTGGTAAGTTTTGTATTTGTGATCCCCTGGGAAGACGAATGCCAATAGGGCTATGAATTGATGCGGTTACTTTTTTTGGATTAATTGATAAATTATCTTGAAAATTCTTAATTATAACGTCTCTAGATTTCTCTTTTATTGTATTTACCCTGACATCAAGATATGAAGGTGAGTTTAATTTATTAAGTACTAGTTTTATATTTTTATCATCATATGTTTCTGCTAATTTTCGGAATATCCATTCTGGCAGACTATAGCGGATTGATAGATCACTTATTTTTTTCAATCTTTCCTTTAATGTTTGTGTTGAAAAAGTAAAGTCAGGGCATAAAGTTTTAATCTCCTCATCAGAAAAATTTTTCTCAATTATCAAGTGTGCAATGACAAAATGCTCTGGTTGTAAAGATTGCATTAAATTTTCATATAATAGTTTATTTCGAATAATCCCATAGTATATCTCTGCAACCTCGCTTCTTTCTTTTAAGCCTAAATTAGCATTATTCTTAAAAAAATAACTGAGATTAGAATCCGCCGGATGTTCTGAATTTAAATGATCGTACAGTGTGGATGAAATCTTTTTAAATAAAAATATGTTCAAAATAGAATGCTCACAATAAATTAAATATATTCCCTTTTGAGATTATCTGATCAACAACCAACCCAATAGGTGTTGGTGTAATTATTCTCAAAGGGATATGGTTTTTTTTTGAAAGCCAAATATCATGAGTTAATTCCTCTTCATTTACCCTCCCTTGATATTTGATACATTCTATAAATCGATCATTTATTTTAAGATTTTCTTCTTTCATTTTTCGGTAAGTATATTTTTTATAATCATGGGAATCTAAGATAAAGAATGTATGACTTTCACCTAACTTCTCAAAACCATTAAATTCAAAAAAATAACTTAATACATCTTGGGTGCTTTTTTTTAATTGATATTCCTTTATTTTTTTTTCACTTTTTATGTTAATTACTTCTGTGTTGTAATCAATTGTTGTTATTGTTTGTCTGTTTTTTTTTAAATTTTTCCGCATAATCGTATCTGGAAAATAATGTTTACCTTTGATGTGACCGCTACTAATCAATCGATAATTACCGAGAAGATTCATGGCACCAAGAAAATTTGATGATGCAATTATCTTATATCGACTTTTATCTTTTCTGTATTTAACATCTATAGATCCAAGTGGTTTCTTTTCAAAACTCAAATCATAAGTGATATCAATTGAATCAGGCAAATTCTTGGCAAGGATAGAGTGACTTAATAAGAGGCTAAATATAAGTGACCAGATTCTCATTCGACCCTCTCTTTTCTATTTGTCCCAGTTGAGTTACTTCTTCGCCATTAGCTTCAAGTATTTCTCTAGTAATAGATACATCTGATGAGTCTACTATAACAACAAATCCAATACCGCAATTAAAAGTTCGATACATTTCTTCAATATTAAGATTTGCTTTTTCCATGATCCATTCAAATATTGAAGGCATCTTCCAACTATTATTATTGATCTGTGCTTTATAAAAATTGGGGTAACTTCTGGGAAGATTTTCAGTTAATCCACCCCCTGTGATATGCGACATTGCCTTAATTTTGACTTCTTTTTTCAAATTTAAAATTGATTTGACATACAGCCTAGTTGGCTCCATCAATAGAGAGGCTATTGTTTCTTCGCCAATTTGATCCTGAAGATTAATATCATGACTTTCAATAATTTTTCTTATCAATGAATATCCGTTGGAATGTGGTCCTGATGATTTCAATCCCAGCAAAATGTCACCTTCTTTAATATCTTTACCATCAATAATCTCATCTTTTTCAACTACTCCGACAGCAAAACCTGCTAAATCATAATCGCCCTCATTATACATACCGGGCATCTCAGCTGTTTCGCCACCCGCTAATGAACATCCAGATAATTCACAGCCCTTTGCAATACCCTGAATTACACTCGACGCTTGAATTACATCAAGCTTTCCGCATGCGTAGTAATCTAAAAAAAATAATGGCTCAGCGCCCTGGACTAAAATATCATTTACACACATTCCGACCAAGTCCTGTCCAATTGTATTATGTCGCTCTAATTCAATTGCCAGTTTTAGTTTTGTTCCAACGCCATCGGTTCCAGAAACAATGACTGGTTTTTTATACCCCTTTGGAATTTCAAAAAGAGATCCAAATCCACCAATCGAACCTAATAGTTCTGGCCTGGAGGTTTTTTTTGCAAACGGCTTAATTCTTTCAACCAAATCCTCTCCAGCATCAATGTCCACACCGGAAGATTTATAGTCAATTTTGTTGGGAATAGGTTTTTTTTCAGACAATTGATTTCCTGGCTTGTAGTAGAATTAATTAATATTAAATTTTAACTCATTTTTATTTACCAAGATATATATCATGGATCAATTATTACTCAACATTCTTCCCGTGCCACAAAAAAATTTTGAAAATTTTGTTGCTGGAAAAAATATTGAAATAGTTTCTACCCTTCAAGAATTTAATAATGATTCAGAATCAACGCAGCTTATTTTTTTATGGGGTTGTGCAGGGTCGGGGAAAAGTCATTTAATAAATTCATTAACTAATAATAATATTGAGAAAGTTGAAGATATACAAAATTTTAATCATGATCAGAATAGGAACCTTTTCATGTTAATTAATGACATTAAATCACAAAATAAAAAACTAATTATTACTTGTGATCGATCGCCAGACGAACTAGTTGGCATTGATGAGGATTTACATAGCCGATTAAAATGGGGTTTGGTTCTCAATTTATCTCCCCTTACAGATGAAGATAAGTATCAAATCATAAAAATAAAATCACAAGAAAACGGCTACCACATTGAGGATAAAGTAATCAATTACTGCCTACGTCACCTCAGACGAGATCTTCACACTTTAATTAACACATTTCAAGCCCTTGATGAGTGGTCCCTCAAATCCAAAAGGGCCATCACGATCAATCTTATAAAAGACTTGCAAAGAAATAATATAATTTGATTAGTTTCTAATTAGATAGTCAAAGGCCCCCAGAGCAGCTTTTGATCCTTCACCCATGGCAATGATAATTTGTTTGTATGGAACTGTCGTTACATCACCTGCAGCAAAAATTCCTGGAACAGATGTTTCACCATGGTCATTAACCTCTATTTCGCCATACTGACTTAATTTAATATCTTCTTTTAACCAATCTGTGTTTGGTATCAAACCAATTTGAATAAAAACCCCCTCAAGAGCAAGATCTTTCTCTTCCTGAGTGTCGCGATCCATGTATTTAATTGCTGTGACTTTTGTGTCACCAAGGATTTCTTTAGTCTGAGTATTTAGCATCACATCAACATTTTTCAATGAATATAATCGATTCTGTAATACTTGATCTGCTTTTAAATTAGGCATAAATTCAAATAAAGTTACATGACCGACAATACCAGCCAAATCAATTGCCGCTTCAACACCTGAATTTCCACCACCTATGACTGCAACATGTTTACCCTTAAATAAAGGGCCGTCACAGTGTGGGCAGTAGGCTACTCCTTTTCCTTTAAATTCTATTTCTCCAGGAACTCCAAGTTCTCTCCATCTTGCACCAGTTGATAAGATCAATGTCTTGGATTTTAATTTAGCTCCATTTGCAAGTTCTAGCTCAAACTTATCCTCTTTGTTTTTTGGAATATGAATTTTTTGCGCTCGTTGATGATTCATGACATCAACTTCGTAATCTAAAACATGTTCTTCAAGGGCCTTCACAAGCTTAGGTCCTTCTGTTGCCTTGACTGAAATAAAGTTTTCAATACCAAGTGTATCCATAACTTGTCCACCAAATCGTTCAGCAACAATCCCTGTTTTAATACCTTTTCTTGCGGCATAGATTGCTGAAGAAGCACCCGCTGGGCCACCGCCAACGATCAGAACATCAAAATCTTCTTTCTTATTTAATTTTTCTGATTCAATAGCATCACTTCGAGAATCAATTTTTCCGACAATTTCCTCCAACTCCATTCTTCCTTGATAAAACTCTTCATCATTTAAAAAAATGGTCGGCACAGACATAATTTTTTTATCTTTTACTTCGTCTTGATAAACGTCGCCATCAATCATCGTATGGGTTATATTTGGATTGAGAAGAGACATCACATTTAAAGCCTGAACAACATCAGGGCAATTATGACAACTTAAAGAAATATAGGTCTCAAATTTATATGAGCCGTTTATTGATTTAATTTGTTCAATTAACTCTTTTTCAATTTTTAAAGGATAGCCGCCTGTTTGCAAAATGGCTAAAATGAATGAAGTGAATTCATGTCCCATAGGAACGCCTGCAAAAACTATACCTGTTTTATAGTCAGGCTGATTAACCTGAAATGAAGGACTTCTATGAGAAGAGTAATCTCCTTTTTTGATAGTAATCATTGCAGACATAGCATCTACTTCAGTCAATAGATCAACCATTTCAACAGACTTATCACTGTCGTTTTCAAAATATACAATCTCAATAGGGTTTATAATCTTAGCCAAGTAAGTTGATAATTGATTTTTTATATTTTGATCTAGAGCCATAATTTTCCTTTAAAAAATTGAAAAAGGGACTCGGCATTAACCAAATCCCTAATTACATTAAATCTTACCTACCAGATCAAGCGATGGCTCAAGTGTTTCAGCACCTGGTTTCCAAGATGCTGGGCAAACTTGACCAGGATTTGCAGCAATGTGCTGAGCAGCTTGAACTTTTCTAACAAGATCAGCAGCTGAACGACCAATACCTAAATCATTTACCTCAGCTGTTTTAATGATACCCTCGGGATCAATAATAAAAGTCCCTCTGAGAGCAAGTCCTTCTTCTTCGATCATCACGTCAAAGTTTCTTGAAATCGCGCCTGTTGGATCACCTAACATTGGATATGTAATTTTTTTAATGGTTTCTGACGCATCATGCCATGCTTTGTGAGTAAAGTGAGTATCAGTCGATACACTGTATACTTCGACACCCATCTTCTGTAGCTCTTCATAATGATCGGCTACATCACCTAGTTCAGTAGGGCAAACAAATGTAAAATCAGCTGGATAAAATACGAAAACGTTCCACTTACCTTTTAACTTTTCTTCTGTTACTTCAACAAATTTACCATTATGAAAAGCTTGGGCTTTAAATGGTTTTACCTGTGTATTAATTAATGAAGACATACAAATTCTCCTAATAAAATGAATTGAATCCGTATTCTAGGTAATTATTAAAGATATGTATAATTAATTATTGTTATATTTTTGATAATTAAAACTTATTGATAATTATTTCTTTCTTCCCTCTTCTAACATTAGCTGTTCTGATTGAAGTTGTTTTAATCTCGATTCTACTCGTGACTTCGCGTAAAAATCATTGCTTCGTATGTTTTTTGCAATACCAAATTGAACAATTGCATCTTTTAAATTGTATTGGTAATAAAAATATTCACCCATATTTTCATGATACTCAATATCCTTATTTAACCCTTTGTAAGCTTTCGCCAATAGTTTATATAAATTAGGGTCGGACCTATATTTAAGAATATATTGCATAATGGTCTCTTGTACCTCAGCATAATTACCCAACGACAAATTAACTTCTGCCAAACGATAAACATATGCTCTATAAAAAGGGTGTTTTATTAATAACTTTTCAAGTTCTTGCTTAGCCTCTTCGACCTTATTTTTTTGCAATAAAATATCAATTTTTAAATTATCAACCAGAGGATTTTTTTCTTTTTGTAAATCTACATATATCTTTTCTGCATCATTAATATTTTTATTTTTTAGATATGCAAGAGCCAGGGCATATTGCTCTCCCTCTAAATTAACGTAAGTTTTATTTTTTATATTTTTTTCAAAAATTTTTATATTATTATCATTAGAATAAAGAGCGCGAATTTTTCCACGGATAAAATGAAAATAATTACTATTATTTACATACCGATAAGGATAATCCTTTAAACGATCACTTATATCTGAAATACGATCAGAAGTTATTGGATGCGTTCGTAAGTATGATGGGGCTGATGATGAATACCTACTTCCCTTTTGAAGTGTATTGAAGAAATCAATTGCAGAGCCTACGTTATATCCTGCCTTATACAAGATATCGATACCAATTCGATCTGCTTCTTGCTCATGCTCTCTTGTATAATCTAAAAAGTTTTGTACGTTCATTGCTTGTGATGCCATCATCGCTCCTGCTGCAGCCTGAGGATTTGATCTGGCAGCTAAAAGGCCTAATGCAAGTAGAAAAATACTTTTATACTTATCCCTGTCCTGTTTAGCAATCACTCTTTGCAAATGCTTTTGTGTAACGTGAGCAATTTCGTGACCAAGGACACTTGCTATCTCAGATTCGTTATCTGCGCTAATAAATAAACCTGTATGAACACCAATTAAGCCGCCCAGCATTGCAAAAGCATTGATTGAGTCATCTTTTAATACAAAAAAAGTGAAGTCTCTTTGCGGGGTATCACTGTGAGAAACTAATTTATCACCGAGGTAGTTTAGATAATCATTTATTTCTTCATCCTGAACTACATCTGGACTAGAATGAACTTGATATAATATTTCCCTTGCTATCATTTTTTCTTGATATGGAGGTATAAATTGATCACTAAACTCACCAAGATCGGGTAAATTGTTAGCCCATGACAGGTGACTAAATATTAAAAAAGTTATAAAAAATTTCTTGGAAAATTTCATACGATACTCTATAAGGAGCTTACTAAATGCTAACTCATTTAGATACAAATGGAAATGCAACTATGGTTGATATTTCAAATAAAAAGACAACAACGCGAACCGCATTAGCATCTGGTGTTATTCATATTACACCTGAAATCTTAGAGGCAATAAAAAAAGATTCTATTCAAAAGGGAAATGTTTTTACGGTAGCTAAAATAGCTGGAATAAATTCTGCAAAAATGACTGAAGCCATAATTCCTTTATGTCATCAAATCCCATTAGATTTCATTGATATCCATTTTCAAATTGATGAGAAAAGTTTAACTATCACTGCATCAGCCTCTGTAAAAACGTCTCATAAAACCGGAGTTGAGATGGAAGCTTTGGTAGCAGTGAATGGATCATTAATTACTATCTATGATATGTGTAAAGGTATTTCTAAGGATATGCAAATTACGGATATTAAGTTATTAAAAAAAACAGGCGGGAAGTCTGGTGATTGGGATAGTTCATCAAAATAAACTAATTAATTTATTTACTGAAGCTGGAGCCATTGAAATTCCATACCTATAATGGCCAACGTTATAAAATTTTTCCTTTATTTTTTTATCTTGAACAATGATAGGTATATTATCCTTTGAACCTGGTCTAAATCCGCACCAATGATTGATAATATCTAACTCTCGCAATTCTGGAATAATTTTCTCAGCATTATTCTTTAGCTGTTCTAAATCTTGATTAGTTAAATTATCATCAAAACCCACATTTTCTAATGTGCTTCCTGCGATTAAGGATCCATTTTTTCTTTGCAAAAGATAAAAGCCATCTTTGAATAGAATGTGTTCAAGCTTAATATTATTAGAATTTTTATATTCAATGAGCTGGCCTCTAACTGGGTATATTTTCTTATGCATACTATGATCCAAATCCTGAGTCCAAGCCCCCGAAGCTAAAATAAACCTATCACCAATTATTTTTTTTCCATTACTGTCAATAAATTCATTATGTAAATCATTGCTAACTAAATTATTTTCATAAATTTCGATATCAAGATAATCTAGATATTTTTGAAGGCCTAAAATTAATTTTTTTGGATTAATCTGATACACATCATCTATGGTGATTGCATTAAATGATCTAAATTTTTCTAATGAAAAAGACAATTTATTCTTTTTTAACCATAATTCTATATCTTGTAAATCATCAAGGATAACGGTCATGCCTGATCTAATATATTCGATATCAATTCCAAATTGAGAGTTAAGTATTTCACTCAATTCTAAATAGTATGTTTTAGATTTATCAATTAAATCAAAAACCTCAGATGAATAATTATTTGGAAGAAGTGGAAATAAGATACCAGCGCCGTAAATTGATGACCCTGAACCAATTGTATCTTTCTCATAAATTGTTACATGGTGACCTAATTTATTTAATTCGATTGCTTGAATACAACCAATAACTCCACCACCAATGATGTTGATTTTCAAATTATTTTCCATTTAAAGAATAATTTTCAAATAACCTTATTTCTTCAAAATGGCCTAAAACAACAACAACATCACCTGTATTTAATCTTAAATCATCTCTAGGCTCTATATCTTCAAGCATGTTGGGTCTTCTTATATGATGAATAGTGACCCCATATTCTTCAAATGAAATATCGGATAATAATTTACCATTAAGAAAACTTTTACTCTTTATCTCAATTGAATGAAGCTGATGATGGTTTATTAAGTCATCTGTTTCATCAGAAACGCCCTTGAAATAACCCTTAAAAATTTTATATTTTGATTCGCGAAATTCTCTAATTTTTTTTATCACTCTCGACAAAGGGACATCAAAAATTACTAACGCATGTGATGCTAGCATCAGGCTCCCTTCAAGCACTTCTGGAACAACTTCATTGGCGCCAGCAGCTCTTATTTTTTCTATACCGCTTTCATCCATTGTTCTTACAATCACAGGTATATCTTTATTGTAACTTCTGACAACAGTTAAAACTTTTTCAGAAGCTCTGTCATCTGCGTAGGTCACAATCAACCCTTTAGCGCTGTCAATGCCAGCAGCTTTGAGTACCTCTAACCTACTTGCATCTCCATAGACTACACTTTCTCCAGCAATCGCAGCATCATTTACTCTTGTCATGTCGATATCAACAGCGATATAAGGAATATTTTCCTCAGCAAGAAATCTTGATAAGTATTGGCCGCTTCTGCCAAAGCCACACAAAATTACATGATCATTAAATTTTTGACCAAGCTCTTGAATATTATTTATGTTTTCTTGGCTATTTTTTAAGTAAGATTTAGATAATTTTCGGGCGATTCTTCCGTTAAATTGAATAATAAAAGGTGCGATTAACATTGAAAGCAAAGCAACTGCAAGAACTAATTGAGAGACATAATCATTTAGTATTTTCTCTTGTTGAGCCAAAGCCAAAATAACAAAACTAAATTCGCCAGCATGGGCCAAAATCACTCCAGTTCTTATTCCGACTCCTGTTTCGTAACCAAAAATTTTAATTAAACCTGCAATAAGCAGTGATTTAAATAGAATAAGAATGATTAAAAAACATAAGATCAAAAAAATATTTGAAAAAAGCAGGCTTAAATTAAGCATCATGCCAATAGTGATGAAAAACAATCCTAACAAAATATCTCTGAATGGAGCGATATCTGATTCAACCTGAAATCTATAATGTGTCTCTGAAATCAACATGCCAGCCACAAAAGCACCTAATGCGAAGGAAAGTCCAAAAAAATCAGTTACATAAGCAAATATAAGAGTGACCATTAGAACGTTCAAAACAAAAAGCTCGCTTGATTTCTGCCTTGCAATGATTCCAAACCACCAATTAAGAATAGGTTTACCGACCCAGAACACGATAACAAATAGTGCTGTTGCTTTGAGTAAAACATTAGAAAATGATTGAAATAAATCAAAATTTGGATTGGAAAGTGTTGAGATCAAAATTAAAATTGGTATAACAGCTAAATCTTGGAATAACAAAATTCCTATCGATAATTTTCCATGCCTGGTATTTAAATCTAATCTCTCCATTAAAATTTTTGAAACTATTGCAGTTGAGGACATTGTTACGGCTGCTCCCACAACAAACCCATCAACAAAACTCAATCCAACAAACATTGCTAGCATGGTTGATATTAAAAGCGTAATTCCAACTTGTGTTAAACCTACTCCAAAAAGAATCTTTCTCATCGAGTTTAATGTGGGCAAGCTAAACTCAAGACCAATAGTAAACATTAAGAAGACGATACCAAATTCCACTAAATGCCTGTTGGATTCAGAATCAGCTAAAACAGAGAATCCACTGGGTCCTAAAATAAGACCTACCAGAAAGTAGGCGATCATAGGCGGAAGCTTTGCATTTCGTAATAGAGCAACTAGCCCAACAGAACAGAATAAAAGAAGAATAATTAATTCGAGTGATGAATACATTTAATAAATTTATATTTAAGATTTAATTAACTATAATAAAGATTATTATGAACGATATTAAAAAAATTATCGCCGACTCGGCAAAAAAAGTTTTAGAAATAGAATCAATAGAAATCCATAAGGCTCAACAATTTATTGATGAAAGTTTTGCAGACATAATTATTAAACTTAGCAAATGCGCTGGCCGAATCATTTTAAGTGGAATGGGTAAATCGGGTCATATTGCAGGCAAAATAGCCTCGACTTTATCCAGCACTGGATCCCCTGCTTTTTTTATGCACCCAGGTGAAGCAAGCCATGGTGACCTAGGCATGATAACTAATGAAGATATTGTTATTTTTCTATCAAATTCTGGTGAAAGCAATGAAATTTATAACTTAATTCCAAGTATAAAAAGGATTGGGGCATCAATAGTTGCTATCACAAGTAACGAAAAATCTGAAATTGCTCAATATGCTGATCACCATATTTCTTCAAAAGTCTCAACAGAAGCATGCCCTTTAGGTTTAGCTCCTACAGCAAGTTCGGCATTAATGTTAGCCATAGGCGATGCCATCGCTATTTCCTTATACCAATTAAAGGGTTTTACAGCTGAAGATTTTTTAAAATCACATCCTGGTGGCGCTTTGGGAAAAAATAAATTTATAAAAATTAAAGAAGTTATGAGAAGTATCAATGAAGTTCCTCTTGTGAAACCCAGAGATAGTCTTAAGCAGACTATTAAATTAATTACAGAAAAAAAAGCAGGCTATGCCATTGTGGCTGAAGAATTAAAATATGTAGGTATTTTTACTGACGGCGATCTAAGAAGATCACTTCTAAATGAAGCATCTATTTTAGATGAAATATCAAAATGGATGAGTACAAATCCCTTTTTTATTCATGAAGATAATTTAGCAACATCTGCAGCAGAGCTAATGGAAAAAAATAAAATATCAAGTTTAGTTGTTCTTGATTACAAGGATGAGCTTGTAGGTGTAATTAATTTCCAAGATTTATTGATAAATAAAGTAATATAAACAATGAGTAAATATTCAGTTTTTTTTACAATAACTTTACTTGTAATAATTTCAGTTGTTTCATTTTGGCTCAATAATGAGGTCAAAAAAGAATTAAAGATAGAAGAAAGCAAACTATCTAACAATCCAGATTATTTCTTAAAAAAATTTGTCTCAAAACAAACTGACGAGCATGGAAACTTAAATTTTTCTTTAGAGGCTGAGCTAATGAACTATTACTCATACAATGATGAGTCTATTTTAAAAAAACCAGCTTTTAAAAAATATGAAGAAAAGAAAAAAGTTTTAGATTTGATAAGTAAGAAAGGGGTTATTTTTGAAAATGGTGAAAAAATAAAAATGCTTAATGATGCACAGATGATCAGGCATGAAACCAAATCCAAAAAGGTAATGAAATTATTATCTGATGAAATCACAATTATTCCCGATCAAGAAATTTTATCTTCAGATCAGAAAATTAAAATTATTCAGGAACCAAATATCGAGATTGACGGAATAGGTTTTAACTATAATAAAAAAACTGGGCTCATCAAAATCTTTGATTCAGTAAAAGTGCATTATGACAAATAAATTTATTTACATACTATTATTTATATCCCTCTTCTCTTTTGCTGAAAAATCTGACAAAGATCAACCAATTATTATTGACTCAGATGAATTGATAATTGATGACTCAAAAAATATTAGCACCTATTCAGGAGATGTAATTTTACAGCAAGGAACATTGGTAATTCGTGGTGATAAATTGATCATTAGAGAAGATAAACAAGGGTTCCAACATTCCACCTCCGAAGGAAAACCCACAACTTTTAAACAAAAAATGGAGGGAAGTGATGATTATATTGAAGGGCAAGCATTAAAGATTGAGTATGATGGCAATATGGATAAGATACATTTATATAGCAAAGCACGAGTCAAAAAAGGAAATGATTTAGTCATTGGCGACTATATTATGTACGATGCAAGTTCAGAATTTGCACAAGCAATGTCAGGCAACACAAAATCAAAAAACGGAGAAGAAGTAAAAAAGGGAAGAACAAGAGCCATTATTCGACCTGACAAGAAATAAAATGACGACATTAAGAATACAAAATATAAAAAAAAGTTATAAAAATAAAAACGTTGTCCAAGATATTTCCTTAGAGATATCGAGTGGTGAAATTATCGGTCTATTAGGACCAAATGGAGCTGGAAAAACTACATCTTTTTATATGATTGTTGGTTTGATTCAACCTGAACATGGATCTATATTGGTTGATAATACTGATATAACAAAAAAACCAATTCATGTGCGCTCACAACTTGGTCTTGCTTATCTGCCTCAAGAACCATCAATTTTTAGAAAAATGAATGTTGAAGAGAATATTATCTCCATTTTGGAGTTAAGAAGATTAAATAAAAATGATATAAAAACTAAACTTGATCTGCTTCTCAATGAGCTTGGAATAGAGCATATAAGAAAAAATACCGCTATCTCCCTATCTGGTGGAGAAAGAAGAAGGGTTGAAATTGCCAGATGTCTTGCAACAAACCCAAAATTTATTCTGCTTGATGAACCATTTGCTGGCATTGATCCAATTGCAGTCTTAGATATACAAAAAATAATCAGATTTTTATCTTCACGGGGTATTGGAATTCTTATTACAGACCATAGTGTGCGTGAAACACTCGGTATATGTAATAGAGCCTACATTGTAAATCAAGGTAAAATTTTTACTTCAGGCACCCCTAATGAAATCGTAGAAAATGAGAACGTAAAAAATATTTATTTAGGCCAAGACTTCTCTTTATAAAAAAATATGGCTTTAAGCGCACATTTAACACTCAAAAATTCACTTAAATTATCCCCGAATATTGAACAATCAGTCACTTTATTAAAATCAAATGAAATTGAAATTGAATTATTGATTTATGATTTTCTATCCAAAAATCCATATTTACACTTAGATGATTCAGAAAAAATTAATCTAAATTATTCCGCACGCTCTATAGAAAGTAATGAAGAGAACATTTCAGAAAAAAGTATTTATGGCCTTAGTCTTAAGGATTATTTATTAAATAATTTATTTGATTTAGGCCTTGATTATGAAGATGAGTTATTAGCACGATTAATAGTAGATTATATTGATGACAATGGATATTTGACAAAAGACTATGAGTTTTTTATATCAGAATTAGCACTAGATACTATTCAAGCTAATAAAAAAATTGAAAGTATAATCCTAAAGTTAAATAATATTTCCTCTCCAGGGATTGGTGCAAGAAATTTACAAGAATGTCTAAAACTTCAATTAGACCAATTTATTCAAAATCAAATTGTTTTAGATTCAAAAAAAATTATTGAAAATCATTTGGTTGAACTAGCTAATAAAAACTTTAAAAAAATAGCAAAAGATTTTAAATGTTCTGTTAACCATATTATTGAATGCAATGAATTCATTGTTTCACTCAACCCAAAACCTGGACTTGCCTACCTCTCCTCTGATACTTCTCAATTTATTACTCCGGATATAATAATAAAAAATAATGGAAATGAATTTAATATTTCACTACAAAATAATTATGAGTCCCTAAAATTATTTAATTTAAATAAAGAACAAATTAATGATAAAGAAGCATACAATCAAGCAAAGTGGTTTATAAAAAATTTAAATTACAGAAAGATAAATATTATTCGAGTCGTCAATTTTATCTTCACACATCATAAAGATTTTTTAAAAGGGAACATTCTGAAGTCACCCTTAAATATAAAGACTGTAGCTAATGAACTACAAATTCATGAATCAACTGTAAGTAGAATTGTAAATAATAAATTCGTTGAAACGCCTCACGGTATTTTTGACTTAAAGTATTTTTTCTTAAATAAAGTAAATAATAATTCTAATAAAACTATTTTAGATAAAATTAGAACCATTATTAAAAACGAAGATAAATTTAAACCTTTTTCTGATTCTGAAATACACTTAACTCTTGGTAAAGAAAATATTACAATTAGTAGAAGAACAATTGCTAAATATCGCGAACAGCTAGGCATACTTCCTGCCTCAAAACGAAAGAAAGGTGCATAAAAAAAATGGATATCACAATCACTGGACAAAATATTGAAATAACTGACGCACTTGAATTATTAATTCATGAAAAATTTAATAAAATAACAAGGCATTTTGAGAATATAACTGATGTAAAGTTTATTTTGAAGGTAGAAAATCATAACCATATCGCAGAATGTAAATTACATCTCATGCATAATGAAATCTTCAGTGATGCTTCTGGATCAGATATGTATAAAGTCATAGACGATTTGATCCACAAGATAGATAGGCAAGTTATAAAAATTAAAGAAAAGACTAAAGATCATCATCAATCTGAGGGGTTCATTAGAAAGCATAACCAATAAATTTTGAATTTATACATCATTACAGGATTGTCTGGAGCAGGAAAAACTAATGCCCTAAGAACTTTTGAGGACAATAACTATTACTGCATTGATAATCTACCCGCTAAACTCTTACCAAACGCAATCAAAGATCTAGATAATAATCATATTAAATCAGTTGCCATAAGTATTGATAGTCGAACACTTAATATTGAAATGCTTCCTGAAATATTGGAAGAACTCAAACTTTTAAAAATTTCATATAAATTAATATTTTTATCGGCAAGCATCGAACAAATAATCAAACGATTTAATGAATCAAGAAGAAAACATCCACTTAGTAAAAATCAGACAAGCTTAAGAGAAGCGATTGTTAAAGATCAAGATATTTTAAGTTTAATCAAAGATGATTCTGTTCATATTGATACCAGCAACCTAAATCTAACTTCACTTAATATCAAAATAAATAGCCTTATTGATTCAAAATTAGATTTTCATATTCACCTGTCTTCTTTTGCTTATAAAAAATCAATTCCATTAGATAACGATTTCATTTTCGATGTAAGAGAATTACCGAACCCATTTTATAAAGATGAATTTAAAGAACTGACAGGGTTAGATAAGCCTTTAATAGAATATTTATCAAAACTTGAAGAGACCAAAGAAATTATCCATGACATCTCATCTTTTTTAAGTCCAAGAATAAAAAAATATGCGCTCCAAGGAAGAAAATATCTTGCAATTGGATTTGGCTGTACCGGAGGAAGACATAGATCAGTTTTCATGACAGAGGAAATTGCAAATATTATAAAAAATACTAATAATGACTTATATGTTTCCACTTTTCATCGAGAAATCAATGTTTAAATTTTTATTAATCACTCACGGGAACCTTGGTCAATCACTTGTTGAGTGTGTTGAAAATAACTTACAAAAAAATTGTCAGAATATTATTGATATTATTTCTTTAAATGCATTAGACATTGATTTTTCTAGAAAAGAGCTTGATACATATGTAAAAAAAAATAAGAATTTCGACATCATAATCCTAACAGACCTCTATGGAGCCTCTTCGAGCAACATTGTTAAAAAACATACCTCTGGTGAAAATGTTTATGCAATATCAGGATTGAATTTGCCAATGTTGATGAAAGCCGTTACATTAAAAACAGATGACATACAAATGATGGTTGATGAAATTATTAAATGTGGCAACAAATCTATTATTAATTTTTTATGATCAAAAAAAATCTTACTATAAAAAATGAATTAGGCCTTCATGCAAGAGCATCAAATAAATTATCAACTGAGGCCACAAAATTTAAATCTAAGATTGAAATTATCTTTAATGATCAAATAATTGATTGTAAAAATATGATGGATATACTTATGTTGTCAATTGGCATTCATGATACTTTTACAATTAAAATAAGTGGTGTAGACGAAAAAAAAGCACTCGAGTCGATTGAAAAATTAATCAATAATTTATTTGGTGAGGGTAAATAATTGTTAATTGTCTCCGGCATCCCTGTCAGCTCGGGCGTGGCAATTGGTAAAGCTTATATACTAGCTCATGCATTAAATGAAGTAGAGCCTTATCTGATTTCTGAAGAAAATATCCTAAATGAAATTAAACGGTTTAACCAAGCTATAAAGCAATTAAAAAGTGAATTATTAAATTTAAAAAAAGAGCTAAAAAAAAATAGGATGAATGAATTTGGTTCATTTATCGATGTTCAATTAGCCATCATAAATGATCCAAAAATTTCAAAAAACCCACTAGAGATTATAAAAAAGTCAAAGCAAAATGCTGAATGGGCATTAAAAGTTCAAATGGAAGAAATAATCACTAAATTCAATTCTATTGAAAATAGCTATATTCGTGAGAGAAAGAATGATGTTTATCAAGTATGTGAAACTCTGATTAAATATCTAATTGGTCATGAATCTAAGCAATTATCAAATGATAAAAATAGGATTATCGTTGCACATGACATTTCACCTGCAGATGCACTTAAATTCAAGAATAGCAATAATATTGCTTTTGTTACAGATATTGGGGGGACAACATCTCATACCGCTATTCTTGCCAAAAGTATCAACATACCCTCAGTAGTTGGAACACAAAATGCTAAAAATTTGATCTCAAACGGAGATAATTTAATTGTTGATGGAGACCATGGCTGCGTAATTATTAATCCTACTGATGAAGTCATTAATGAATACAGATTAAAACAAAATTTATATGAACTAGAAAGTAAAAAATTACTTAATCTACAAAAACTCACTTCAAAAACTATTGATAAAGTCCCTGTGAATTTATATGTAAATATTGAAGATACCAATAATATTGAATCTGTAATTTTGAATAATACCAAAGGTGTTGGATTATTTAGAACAGAATTTATATTTATGGATAAACATCGAATGCTTGATGAAAATGAGCAGTTCACAATTTATAAAAATCTAACAAAAGCCCTACCTAACAAGACTATAATTATTAGAACTCTTGATTCAGGCGGTGATAAAGTTATTGAACATATGCCTAATACAAATCAAAATCCAGCTCTTGGGCTTAGAGCTATTAGATTTTGTCTAGCAGAGCCAGACGTATTCATTACGCAGATCAAAGCCTTATTAAGGGCTGCACATTATGGTGATATCAGGATATTGATACCTATGCTCAGCTCAGACAACGAACTAAGGCAAGTAAAACTATTAATTCAAAGAGCAAAAGATATTCTTACTTCTGAAAGAAAAAAGTTTAATCCCAAAACATTAGTTGGAGGAATGATTGAAGTGCCAGCTGCAGCCATTGATGCGGAAAGTTTTGCAAACCAATTAGACTTTCTTTCTATAGGGACAAATGACTTAATTCAATATACATTAGCCGTAGACAGAACAGATGACGCCGTATCACACCTATATGATTCATCCCATCCTGCACTTCTGAAGCTAATCAAAGGTGTAATTGACGCTGGAACTAAAGCAGGTATCGAAGTGTCTCTATGTGGTGAGATGGCAGGAGATCCAAAATTAACTAAATTACTAATTGGGCTTGGTCTAACTAACTTTTCAATGCATCCTTCAAGCTTATTAAAAGTAAAAAAAGTAATCTTAGAATCTGAGTTTTCTAAAGTAAAATCGAAAGCTAAGAAAATTCTCAATACTCACGACAAAATTGAAATTGAAAATTTAATCAATAACCTTAATAATTAAACAATATGAACAATCCTATTCTTGAACAAATAGACTTACCTATTTTTGACCACATTAAAGCAGAGCATATCTATCCTGCTATTACAAAAATCATCAATGAAAATAACAGCAAAATAAAAGTTATAGAAAACTATAATGCCTCCAAAATTGACTATGCTTTTGTAGATGAGTTAAGCCAACTAGATTACAAACTCAGTAATGCATGGTCACAGATCGGTCATCTTAATTCGGTAATGAACTCTGATTTATATCGAGGTGAATATAACAAATGTAGAGAATTAATAACTGACTACTATTCAAACTTATCGCAAAATACAAAAATATTTTACTTATATAAAGCATTAAAAGAATCTACTATTTTTAATTCATTAAATGCAATTCAACAAAAAATAATTAATGATGAAATTAAAGACTTCAAACTAGGCGGGGTTGATCTTGATGAAGATAAAAAGACTATATTTAAAGAACTACAATCAAAACTTGCAAAATTATCATCAAAATTTGAAGAGAATGTTTTGGATGAAACTAATAATTTCACATTAAATATAATAGATGATAGTCAGTTAGATGGCATACCTGAAGATATTCTTGAATCTGCAAGATCTTTAGCGAAGGAAAATGGACAAAAAGGTCATACATTTACTCTTCATTTCCCATGTTATGTTCCTTTACTTCAATATGCCAAAAACCGAAACTTAAGAAAACAAATGTATGAAGCCTATGCGAAAAAGGCATCCGAATTTTCTGATAAAAAATTTGATAACACAACCATCATAAAAGATATTCTTTCTCATCGAGCAAGTATTGCAAAGCTATTAGGATTCGATAATTACGCCGAATTAAGCATAGATATAAAAATGGCTAACAATCCTGAAGAAGTTTGTTCTTTTTTAAGAGACTTGTCTCATAAAGCAAAGCCATACGGATTAAAAGATTTTGAAGAACTTCAAGAAGCTGCAAAAAAAAATGGTATTAATGATCTTGAAGCCTGGGATGTAGCATTTTATTCTGAAGCAATTAAACAAGAAAAGTACAGCATCAATGATCAAGAAATAAAACAATTTTTTCCAGAGAATAAAGTTATAGAAGGTTTATTTAACGTAATAAAAAATTTATATGGCATCGATGTAGTTGAGTCAGCTGCTTCTGTATGGCACAAGGATGTAAAGTATTACGAATTATGTCAAAACAACAAAGTCATTGGTTCTTTTTATCTTGATCTTTATGCTAGGAAAAATAAACGAGGTGGTGCATGGATGGATGAATGTATCTCAAAAAGTAAATTTAATACAAATATTGATTATCCAGTGGCCTACCTCACCTGTAATTTTGCTTCGCCCATCGGAAAGAATCCAGCATTATTTACTCATGATGAAGTTATTACATTGTTTCATGAGTGTGGTCATGGACTTCACCATCTTCTGACTGAAATTTCTGAGTTTAATCTTTCAGGAATTAAAGGTGTCGAATGGGATGCCGTTGAATTACCAAGTCAATTTATGGAAAATTTTTGCTGGGATTGGAATGTCATCGAAAATATGACACAACATGTTCATACAAAAGAATCCATGCCAAAAGAATTATTTGACAAGCTAATTTTAAGTAAAAACTTTCAATCAGGTATGCAAACTCTTCGACAAGTTGAATTTGCATTATTTGATATGTTAATTCACATGGAAAGTAATCCTGACAATTTAGATGTTATAAGCGTTCTGGAGTCTGTGAGAGATGAGATTGCAGTTGTGCGTCCACCTCATTGGAATCGTTTTCCTCATAGTTTTAGCCATATTTTTGCAGGTGGTTATGCTGCCGGATACTATAGCTATAAATGGGCAGAAGTCTTATCAGCAGATGTTTTTGAAGAATTTGAAAATAATGGGGTTTTAAATAAAGAAGTAGGATCCAAATTTAGAAAAGAAATTTTAAGTGTTGGAGGTTCTAGATCCGCCAAAGAATCATTTATTAAATTTAAGGGAAGAGAGCCGTCTATCAATGCGTTATTGAGACATAACGGGCTTGCAGCATGAAAATTATTTCATGGAATGTTAATTCTCTTAAGATTCGCCATGACCAGCTAATCGATATTATTAATAAATACAGTCCTGATGTGATTTCGTTACAGGAAACTAAAACGCAAGATGACAACTTTCCCACCCAGTCTTTTCTCGATCTTGGTTATGAATCTATCTTTACCGGACAAAAAACATTTAATGGGGTAGCAATAATAACAAAGCTCCCATATCAAAATGTTCTCCTAAATATTCCTAATTTTCATGATGAGCAAAAAAGATTTATATCTACCGAGGTTGATTTTAATAAGCAAAAAATTTTAATAATGAATGGATATTTTCCAAACGGTCAATCATTGGATAGTGATAAATTTATTTATAAACAATCATGGATTAATGCACTTTTGGCATTTATTAAAACAAAAAATACTAATTCCTTATTAATGGGTGATTTTAATATCGCTCCTAATGATGTTGATTGTCATGATCCAGACAAATGGACTGGTACTGTTTTGACTAGCGATATTGAAAGAAATTTATTCAAAGAAATTGAAGAATGTAACTTTACGGACAGCTATCGCCATCTAAATAAAATTGAACCAGGATTTACTTGGTGGGACTATAGGATGGCAGCTTTTAGAAGAAATTTGGGATTAAGAATTGACCACATACTAGCATCAAATAACTTAATCAATTTTTTAAAAGACTTCACCATACTTAGTGATTATCGAAAATTAGAAAGGCCTTCAGACCACGCACCTATCATGCTTACTTTGAGTTTTTAAGTCCCAATTGTTTTAGTTTTCTATAAAGGTGTGTTCTTTCAACACCAGATATTTTTGATAAGTCTTTCATGCTGACATTGTTATTTAAATGATGTTTCAAATAAATTTTATCAAATTCATCTCTTGCACTTTTGAGCTCCATACCATATAAATGGTCAATAGGATCATGCTTTATAATCTCATGTAAATTAATTGGGCTTAATTTGATGGCATTAAGATAATCTTCCTCATCAATGACTTCTCCATGAGTAAATTTTAGGCAATTTCTGATAATCTGATCAAGATATAAAATATCATAACAATTTTTATCTGATCTAATTTTGTTTAAAAAAGTAATATCGAACTCTTTATATATTTTATTCGAAACAAAGTTTAAATGATAAGTAAGAATTTCCTTGGCTGCATTAATCAATCTATCTTCATCATTCGGTCCAAACACCTTGAAGTCCAAGATAGAAAAATCTGAAAAATTGATTTTTTGTTTATATTCCTCTGTTAAATCACTATCACAACTAATAACAATTTTTACATTAAATTTTTTTGATTTTGATTCAATGATCTTAAAGATCGATATGGCATTCTCATTGTAATCAGAAAAATTTTCAAAAATTATTAAAGAGTTTTTCTTATCCTCTAAAAAAGAATCACAGTTATCTATTTTTTTTATAAAATTTTGATCAATCTTAAATACTTGTTCCTCATTAGAAGATAGAAAAGAATATAGGGCATCTTTGCAATTTGTTTTAAAAAAATAATAATTTACCTTGTGAGTTAATTTTTTAGATAAATCAAATAAGTCCTTATCTTTATTATTTTTGAAATATTCAATAGTCAAGGTATTAAAATCCAATGACTCATTAATTGCATCATTTAAAACCTTTAAAACTCTGTGTAACGAAATTGGCTTTTCGATAAAATCAAAGGCGCCATTTTTGGTTGCTTCAATGGCTGTATCAATTGTTCCATGACCAGACATCATAATAATAGGTTGAGTCAACTTTTGATTACTCTTCAACTCTTTAAGCAAAGTAATTCCGTCACAATCAGGCATCCAGATATCCAATAAAATAATATCTATATTACTTTCTTGCTTAATTAGCTTTCTTGCCTCATTTGCATCTGCTGCTAAAAATGTATCATAACCTTCATCAAGTAATATTTCCGATAAAGACTCTCTAATATCCTTTTCATCATCGATTATAAGAATTGTTGATTTCTTTGTCATAATTAAATACTGAATTGTATTTCTACATTTGCCCCTGATAATTTATTATTTTTAATACTGATTGATCCATCATGCTCATCAATTATTTTTTTCACAACAGCTAATCCTAACCCCGTGCCAGTTTTTTTAGTAGTCACATAAGGCTGAAAAATATCAATGTCATCGTTGATACCAGAACCATTATCGATAAAATTAATAATCATAGAACTCTTCGTTTTTCTCAGCCTTATATCAATTTCACATGCACTATCATCTTTCTTTGCTTCATATGCATTGTTGATAAGATTTACAAACACCTGCCTTATTTTTATTTCATCGCAGATAAAGTTAATTTTTTTTGAGCTAGAAAGTATTTTAATTGTAAGATCTTCTTTTTGAAATAAATTAACTAATTCATTTATCAAATCAACAAGATTAATTTCTGTTTTGGTTAATTCTGGTGATCTAGAATATTCAGTAAACTCATTTACCATTTTTTTGATCGCATCCACCTGATTTACTATGGTCTTAGTAATATCGCTAAGGATAGCTCGGTCTTTTTTCTCTAATTGTTTTGAAAATTTATGATCAATTCTTTCAGCAGATAATTGGATCGGGGTTAATGGATTTTTTATTTCGTGAGCAAGACGCCTCGCCACTTCAGACCATGCCTCATTTCTTTGGGCTGCGGTAATCTCTGAAATATCATCAATAATAATAATTTTATTTTTATTTCTTCCAACATCTTCTTCAGTCAGTTGAATCGATAGTATCCTTCTTTTAAATTTTAATATCAGTGCTTTTTCTTTATATATAATTTTGCTTTTATTCACCAATGTAACAATTTCTTCAAACTGACTTCCATGTTCTAAAATTTGGTTAAATCTTTGCCCATTCAGTAATTCTAAATTAAATCCTAAAAGCTTTGAGGCAAGCTTATTTGTAAGCCTTATATTGTTTTTTGGATCAATCACAATGATTCCCGATGACATGTTGTTAATAATACTTTCTAGGAAGTTTCTTGATGATTCAATTCTTTGCCTATTCAGCTCTAGCGTTTTAGTCGCAGTTTCTAGCTTGGTGGTCATAATGTTAAAAGATCTTACCAACATACCTAGCTCATCTTTTCCTTGTTCTGGTATTTTTTTCTTAAAATTACCTTTGGCAATACTTTGTGTTGCTTCAGATAAGGTTGATAAAGGCATTGTAAATCTTCTACTGAAATAAAGTGCTAAAGATATTGAAAGAAGGATCGCTAAAAAAAGGATAATGCTTAATGTTATTTGATAAATGACTTTTAAAGAGTTTCTACTAAATGTTAAAGCTTGGTAATCTTCAAATACTGACTCAACAGATAATGCAGCCTGTGAAATACTTTCGGGTATTTTCTGAGTAAGGATTAAATAAAATTTCTTCTGAATTTTGTCATCAATTAAAAAATAAGGTTGGTAAGTTTTCAGATAAATTATATTTTCTTGAGTAATGTCTATCTTCCCGTGAAAGCCGGTATTTGCAAGAATTAAATCTTTTTCATCAGGAAAAACTGCATCAATTTCTATATTATCTCTTGATGAAATAGCCAAAATTTGACTTTCATCATCGATTATCATTGCATCATAAATATCAAATTTTTCAGTCAGATCAGAGAGTATGGGATTAAATTCATTAATTTTTGAATTTGATAATGAGTAACTAATGCTCCTTGACTTTAACTCTACGTCTTTTCTTAAAATATCTAATGTCTTTTGACCAATATTTAATCCACTTTCCAACGCGGACTCCACTCTGACATTAAACCAAGACTCTATTGATTTAGTTAAAAAGTTTACTGAGACAAAATAGAGAACCATCAAAGGAACTATGATCATAACGCTGTAAGAAATAACTAACCTTAATGTTAATCTACTTCCAGTGACCTCTTTTTTAACTTCCTTAAATAATCGATAAACTTGTAATGCAATAAATATAAACAATAAAACCACAAATGCTAAATTTATCTTTAGAAGTAATTGAAAAGTTTCACTAGAAATAAAGTCAGAATTAGACAATGATCTTATCAAAATCACTAACAATGCTAAGCTTATTACTAATGCTGAAGTAATCAGGTATCTCATAAATTATGTCTTAATCTTTTTATTATCATCCATGTAGGTTTTTTTAAACTTAATTGTAAGCTTTTTGGAAGATTTTTTTGATCAATCTCCCATGTAATTGTAAGTTCTTTATTTTTTGAATCCTGAAAATTGTCTAAAGTTAAATATCTTGGTTTATTAATAAAACGAATGAGGTCACTAAGTTCTGTATATGAAAATCTTTCATTCTCTTCAAATAAATAATATTTTTTAATTAAAGGATGGTATTCAATTTTTATATTTTTAGTTTTTTTGAACAAAACATGATCGAAAAAATATTGATTTTTTCTTTTTAAAATAATCGTTTCTAAAACCTGAATAGATATACCTTTGTCTATTATTTTTTTTAACTCGTTATCTAGCTCATAGTTTAAAAAATATTTTATTTTTGTTGAATCTAATGCTTGATCCTCAATAACAATATTTGCATATGATGTATTAAAAAAAACTAACCAAGCTAAATTAATTTTTAATAAAGACTTTAAAATATAGGCCATCATGATATTGATTAGGGATTAGTTGTGTATTTTGGAATTTAAAAATATTTGGGATAATCAGATCGTGAGTTAAAGCATCTTTATTTTTTGATAAAAAATTCTTTACAACACTGTCATTTTCTTTATTAAAAATGGAACAAGTCACATACAGTAATTTGCCACCACTTTTTAAAATTTTCCAGCCCTGTTCAAGTAGCTGAAGTTGTTGATTGCTAAATTTTTCAATATCTTTTTGTTTACGCATTAATTTTATATCAATATTCCTTCTGACTACTCCTGAGCCTGAGCATGGGGCATCTATTAATATACGATCATATCGTTTATTGCTACCTATTTGATCGATAATATTTGCTTTCAACTGCAATCTATTCATATTACTTTTAATAAGGTTAATTCTGTCATTTGAAATATCATAGCAGTCTAAATGAATGTTGAATCTCTCAAGCATATGTGTCGCTTTTCCACCCGGCGCAGAGCATAAATCAAGAACATTCATCCCATTTTGTATATCAAGGTAATTTAATGCTAATTGAGCTGCTGGATCTTGAACATAAAAATTACCTCTTTCATAACCGGGCAGCATAGTAATATCTTTTACATTATTGATTTGAATGTACTGATCGCCAAGAATTAATTCATAATCAACATTTGCTTGTTCTAAAAGAGGAATGTAGTCAGACGTAGAGATTTGTCTTAGATTTACTCTTATAACTGTTGTTGCTCTCGTATTACCAATGGCTAAAATCGCTTCATGATCACTAGGGTACTCTCTTACCAGATCTTTAACCCACCATTCTGGATATGAATACTTTATTTTTAGATCGTCTGGTATAACAAATTTATCTTTTTCTCTTAAATAATTCCTAAGAACAGCATTGACCAAATTATAAAAATTATTATTTATTTTTTTTGCAGCCTTAACAGCCTCATTAACAACAGTAAATTCAGTTTTTGACTGGTGATTTATTTGATAAATTGTGTTCAACAAAAGATACTGAATCAGATGATCCTTAATATCATTTTTCACAAATTTCTTTAGAATGAAATCATTGAGATAGAAATCTCTAATACTGCCGTAAACAATATCTTTAACAAAGTTTTTGTTATTTTCTTCTTTTATAAGCTGATTAAATGCCGCGTCAATGTTTCTGCCACCACAAACCTCTGATAATATTTGTGCTGCCTGGATTAAATCCTTATACATTAGAAAATTTTTCAGATGGTTTTAATTGATAATTTTTAATAAATTCTTTTCCTGTTAACATTTGACCGCCACTCATCTGAATTGAGTTTATCTTGATATAAAAATCAGCTGTCGCAACTAATAAATCTTCTGAAATACTAATATTCCCTGGCTGATTTTCAATTGATACAATATTACTTAACTCCGCATGAAAAATTTTTACCTCTTTTTGCCTGAAAGAGGTTCTTGAGATTGGAAATGGATTTAGTGACATGATTGTATTTACAATATTTTCTGCCTTATTTTCCAAATTCAAATAGGCTTCACTTTTAGATATTTTTTTTGCATAAGTCACTTCCTCTTCAGCTTGTACTTTTGATTCTATAGTTTTATCTAATTCTATATTGTTCAGATGCTGCATCATTAAATTGGCACCATCTTTTGCAAGGATTTCAAAATAATCAGCCGATGTTAATTTAGGATCTCTCTTTCTGCTGTTTATTAAATAAATATTTCCTGCATCTAGCTTTTCAACGACTTCCATAATAGTGACACCAATCTGATCATCTCCATGCATTATTGCCCTTTGAATTGGGGCGGCGCCCCTCCACCTTGGAAGAATAGATGCATGAATGTTAAAAGCTTTTTTTGTAAATATATCAATAAAATGCTTTGGTAGGATAAGTCCATAAGCTGCAACAATCAATACATCTGGTCTTAATTGCTTAATAGAGTTTGTAAATTCCTCATCAATTTTTTCTGGCTGATAAAAAGATAATTGATTATCTTTTGCATACTTTTTAATGGGGCTTTCTTTTATTTTCATGCCCCTCCCTGCTGGCCGGTCAGGTTGAGTCAAAACAGCAATAATTTCCATCTCCGATTCGTTTATTCTCTTGAGGCAAGGAAGTGCAAATTCGGGAGTGCCTGCGTATACTATCTTTAACATTAATTTGCTCGACTTAATTTGCTTATTTTTTTCTTAATTCTTTGCTGCTTTAATTGAGATAAATATTCGACAAAAACTTTGCCAACAAGATGATCCATCTCGTGCTGAATACAAACAGACAACAAGCCATCAGCATCCACAGTATGTAAATTTCCTTTTAGGTCTTGGTAACTGATTGTGATATTTTCATATCGCTTCACAGTCTCAAAAAAACCTGGAACTGACAGACACCCTTCATCGTATTCTTGCTGTCCATCAAATTTTATTAATTTAGGATTAATTAATACCAACAGATCTTTTTTGTCATCACTAATATCGATCACAATAATTCTTTGATGAACGTCTACCTGAGT
Source organism: Methylophilaceae bacterium LSUCC0665 (assembly GCA_024919215.1). Taxonomy (GTDB): domain Bacteria; phylum Pseudomonadota; class Gammaproteobacteria; order Burkholderiales; family Methylophilaceae; genus BACL14. Next base: position 1,215,525 of record CP103437.1, read on the forward strand.
CGCCGCCAATCCAATTCCTTTGGATTCATACATTGTTTCTGCCATATCTTTCACTAGCCTCTCAGTAGATTCATCAAAAACTTCTACAGTCTCAGCAATTTTATGAAGCCTTGGATCAGGGTATTTTAAGATTTCTAATAAAGCCATATTTTTACTTGCATTTTATTCTTAATACTGTAAATTAAAAATTAGTGAATAGTTATAAATCTTATAAGTTTTACTTACAATATTATACTCTTTTAGAGACTCACATTTTTTCACTCTTTAATTCAAATAAATTTTATCCAGGAGAAAGATATGTTTGATTTATTAGTCTATGTATTTGAAAATTACCTTTCATCTCATCATAATGTTTCTGACTTATCAAAGATGACAACTGAATTAGAAGAGGCTGGGTTTGAATATAAAGAGATAGAATTTGCTATTGATTGGTTCGCCACATTAAAAGTGTTATCAGAAAAAATTAATGATAAGAAAATTAACGAATCAGGGCTTAAATCAAGAATTTACTCCAAAAGAGAGTATGAAAAAATTAACATTGAGGGTATTGGTTTTCTCATCTTCCTTGAAAAGGCAACAATTTTATCACCAGCTGAGAGAGAGATTATTATAGATCGTGCAATGGCTGTTGATCAAACTGATGTGAATCTTGATGAACTAAAATGGATCGTCATGATGACCTTATGGCATTTTGGACGAGAGAACGAATACTTATTTGTTGAGGATGCACTATTCAATCCAAAAAATGGAGCGGTACATTAGTTAATTAGAAATATTTTTTAAAACTTTTGTAACAATCCCACTCTCATTGAGTGTGTAAAAATGAAACGACTCTACACCAAACTGCTGCAAGGTTTCGCATAATTCCGAAATAAAATCGACCCCAAATTCTCGAAGTGAATCAATATCGTCTCCATAGGACTCTAGTTTATATTTTAACCACCTTGGAATCTCAGCCCCACAAGTTTGAGCAAACCTAGAAAGTTGTTTGATATTATAAATTGGCATAATTCCGGGAACAATAGGAATATTGATATTAAAGTGCCCGCATTCTTCAATAAACTTAAAATATGAGTCTACGTTAAAAAAGAATTGAGTAATGGCTGAATTAGCCCCTGCATCGACTTTGGTCTTAAAGTTTTTTAAATCATCAATAGAGTTCGCTGATTCAGGATGAAATTCGGGATATGCTGCAACATCGAGATGGAAATGGTCCCCTGTGTTCCTTCTGATAAACTCAACCAGATCACTGGCATGATGAAAATCGCCATATCCTGCGATACCGGACGGATTATCTCCTCTTAGGGCAACTAAACGATCAATACCTTTGTTTTTATAATTAGTAATAAGCTCTAACACTTCATCTTTGGTTGAAGTGATACATGAGATATGGGGTACTGCACTGTACCCCTGATCTTTTATAGATTCAACAATACCAATTGTTTTATCTTTTGTAGAGCCCCCTGCACCAAATGTGACAGAAAAAAACTCAGGATTAAATTCTGATAAGTTCTTTAATGTAGTCTTTAACTTTTCTTCCCCCTCTTGAGTTCGAGGAGGAAAAAATTCAAAACTAAATGAGCTTGCCTTCATCTAGTATCTGTAGTGGTCAGGTTTAAAAGGGCCATCTACATTGACACCAATATACTTAGCTTGCTCTTCAGTTAACTTGCTGAGTTGAACATTTAGAGTTTTTAATTGCAAGACAGCAACTTTTTCATCCAAATGCTTCGGCAGCGTATACACGTTCACTGGATAATTTTGGGTATTTTTAAATAACTCAATTTGAGCAATCGTCTGATTTGCAAAAGAAGAACTCATCACATAACTAGGGTGACCTGTTGCGCAACCCAAATTAACCAATCTTCCTTTAGCTAATAGAATTATTTTTTTACCATCAGGGAAAATGACATGGTCCACTTGTGGCTTAATTTCATCCCAAGTATATTGCTCCAAGCTTGCAACATCAATCTCATTATCAAAGTGGCCAATGTTACAAACAATCGCTTCATCCTTCATACGAGACATATGTTCATGATTGATCACATTATAATTTCCAGTCGCGGTGACAAAAATATCAGCATGCTCAGCTGCATAGTCCATCGTCACAACTCGATAACCTTCCATAGCGGCCTGCAATGCACAAATAGGGTCAACTTCAGTTACCCAGACTTGAGCAGATAGAGCCCTTAATGCTTGTGCAGAACCTTTCCCAACATCGCCATAACCAGCAACAACTGCAATTTTTCCAGCGATCATGACATCAGTTGCTCTTTTGATAGCGTCAACCAAAGACTCACGACATCCATATAAATTATCAAATTTTGATTTTGTGACAGCGTCATTAACATTAATTGCTGGGAAGGCTAGCTCACCATTCTTGTGCATTTGATAAAGTCTATGTACACCAGTGGTTGTTTCTTCAGTCACACCTTTAATATGCTTGATTCTGTCACTGTACCAAGTTGGATGTTCTGCAAGCTTATTTTTAATTGCTTTAAATAGCGCTGTTTCTTCTTCACTATGAGGATTATCTAAAACAGATTGATCTTGTTCTGCTTTGACTCCCAAGTGAAGTAATAAAGTTGCATCTCCGCCATCATCCAAAATCATGTTTGAATATTCACCATTTGGCCATTCAAAAATTCGATGAGTGAAGTCCCAATAGTCATCCAAATTTTCACCTTTAAACGCAAAGACAGGGGTACCATTTTTAGCAATGGCTGCAGCAGCATGGTCCTGGGTTGAATAAATATTACAGGACGCCCAGCGAACTCTTGCACCGAGTGCTTCTAAGGTTTCAATCAAAACTGCGGTTTGAATCGTCATGTGTAATGAGCCAGTGATTAAAGCACCCTTCAAAGGCTGAGCTGTTTTATATTCATCACGAATGGCCATCAGGCCTGGCATTTCTTTTTCGGCAATTGATATTTCCTTACGTCCAAATTCAGCAAGTGAAATATCTGCAACAACATGATCCAATTGGATGTTAGATTCTGTCACGTTATTCATAAATTTATCCTTTAAATTTAATAAGTGACCAGCTGGCTTCTTCACCTGAAGCCTTGACTGGCAAGGTTAGGTGAACGCAGTTTAGAATGTCGAGCCTGGGAAAGAATCTCGCAGCGTTCCTCGACATCTGAGATTATACTTGAAATTATTTAAAAAGTTAAGTTGTTGTTTATGTTAATTTTTTATCCGTTTTTTCCCAAGAAAAGGAATCTTCATCGCGACCAAAATGACCGTAGGCAGCAGTTTTTCTGTAAATCGGTCTTAATAAATCTAACATTTGAACAATACCCTTAGGTCTTAAATCAAAATTGTGCTTAATTATTGCGACCATCTCCTCATTAGACACCTTTCCTGTTCCAAAAGTATCCACCATGATCGACGTTGGTTGTGCAACGCCAATAGCATAAGATAATTGCACTAGACATTTTGATGCAAGCCCATTGGCCACGATATTTTTTGCAACATATCGTGCGGCATATGCAGCAGATCGGTCAACTTTTGATGGGTCTTTACCTGAGAAGGCTCCTCCACCATGAGGGGCTGCTCCCCCGTATGTGTCAACAATAATTTTACGACCCGTCAGACCACAATCGCCTTGAGGACCACCTATGACAAATTTTCCAGTTGGATTAATTAAAAATTTAGTTTCAGTTGTATCAATATCAGCTGGAAGTGTTGGTTTAATTATCTCTTCAATAACTGCTTCATGAATATCTTTTTGAGATACATCAGGATCATGCTGTGTTGATAATACAATTGTATCTATTGCTACAGGTTTATTATTTTGATAATTTAATGTCACTTGAGATTTTGCATCCGGCCTTAACCACGATAACTTTCCTGATTTTCGCACCTCTGACTGTTTTTTTACTAATTGATGAGATAACCAAATAGGTAATGGCATCAACGAAGCAGTTTCGTCGCAAGCATAACCGAACATCAGCCCCTGATCTCCAGCTCCTTGATCTAAGGGATCATCATTTGCGTGATCAACCCCTTGGGCAATATCAGGTGATTGTTCGTCATAAGCAACTAGAACAGAGCAACCTTTATAGTCAATACCTTTATCCGGATGATCGTATCCAATATCTTTCACAACTTCCCTGGCAACCTTAATATAGTCAACACGAGCATTTGTAGTCACTTCGCCAGCTAATAGAACTAATCCTGTATTCGTTAATGTTTCAGCAGCCACTCTTGCCATTGGATCTTGTTCTAAAATGGCATCTAAAATAGCATCTGAAATTTGATCAGCAACCTTATCTGGATGACCTTCTGAAACGGATTCTGAGGTAAAAAAATAATCACTCATAGCTTTAATCAATCATGTTTTTTAATAATCGCGCTAGAATACCAGAATTAGAGTTATTATTAAATATTAATGAATATTGTTTTAAAAGTCTTTTTTTCTCTTCCACTGATTATTATTCATCTTCTTGGTTGTTTTTTGGGTCTCCTGATGTATTTACTGGATGCTAAATTTCGTGAGCGGACTGTAAAACACATTAGCCAAAGTCATGTCGTCTCCGGTAAAGTTGCTACAAAAAATCTGATTATCTTGAATGCAATGCATATCGGTATGGCGCTTATGGAATCATTTAGTATCTGGTTTGCATCCAATTCACGAATCAAAAGGTTGATTAAAAAAACAAAAAATTGGGATCTTATTGAAAAGCTTAAAGCAAACAATAAAGGTATTATTTTTCTAACGCCCCATATTGGCTCCTTTGAAATCACGGCTCAATACTATGGGCTTTTTTCACCCATCAAAGTAATGTATAAGCCAGCCAAGAAAAAATGGATCAATCAACTGATATACGATGGAAGAAACAAAAATCTAGTCACGCCTGTAAATATTGAGCTGGGCGGCATGAAACAAATACTTAAGGCACTTAAAAATGGTGAAGCGGTTGGCATACTTCCGGACCAAGTTCCTCCAGAAGGTCATGGCGAGTGGTCTAATTTTTTTAATCAAAAAGTTTACACCATGACATTAGTACAAAAATTACATACACTTACTAAAGCGCCAATTATTTTTGCTATTGGGAGACGACTTAAAATAGGGTCAGGTTTTGAAATTGAATTATATGAATTTAAGGGTTCAGTCACCGTTCAAAAAATTAATGAATACATCGAAAATATCGTGAAAACATCGCCTGAACAATATTTATGGAATTATAGAAGATATAAACTACCCAAATCATGAAAATACCGTTTACCAAAATGCAGGCCATAGGTAATGATTTCATCATTATTAATCAAATCGATCAAAACTATAACCTTAGTCAATCCCAAATCACAAAATTATCAAATCGTCATTTTGGTATTGGTTTTGATCAACTATTGATTATTGAAAAAAGTGATGACCCAACCTTTGACTATAGGTACCGAATCTTTAATGCAGATGGATCAGAGGTTGAACATTGTGGAAATGGGGCGCGCTGTTTCTATGAATATATCCAACATCATAAGCTATCCTCAAAAAACCCAATAACAGCTCAAACTCTTAATGGCTCTATTTCATTAACTCAAGATAATGGCTTGATTTCAGTTGATATGGGAAAATTTTCAATTGGCAACAAAGATGAGTCATCGTTATTTTTTGAAATTTATTTAAATAATGACAGTGAAAAAATGCAAGGCATCTGTATTGATTTAGGCAATCCTCATATTGTATTTTTTGTTAATAGTGTCAGAGATGTTGATGCCATACGAACTGGGAAGAGTATTCAAGAATCCTCAATTTTTCCTCATAGTGTAAATGTCGGTTTCTGTGAAATTATCAATAGCAACGAAATAGAATTAGTTGTCTATGAGCGTGGCTCAGGGCTAACGCTTGGATGCGGCTCTGGTGCCTGCGCGGCCACAATAGCTGCAATTCATCTTAAAAAAGTGGAAAACTCTTTAATCAAAGTTAACATGCCAGGTGGCTCAATATTTACCCAATCCTCTGACAATAACCATGTGTTTTTAAAGGGAGATGCATCCATAGTCTTTGAGGGTGTAATTGACTTATGAGCAATGAATTACTTGATCTATTTTTCAACTATATTAAGTTTGAAAAAAGATTAAGTGAACTCACAATAAAAAATTATCAGCATGATATCAATCGACTGATAAAACTCAATGATAAAAAGCTAACGGAAATTAATTCTGAGGATATTCGTTTATCACTCTCCAAACTGCATGCATCTGGATTAAGTGGTAAATCTTTATCAAGGATTCTATCCTCCTGGAGGGGGTGTTTTTTATTTTTAAATAAATCACAACTGATGAAATATGATCCAACATCTGGAATCAAAGCACCTAAATCAAAAAAGAAACTGCCTCAAACACTCTCGATAGATCAAGTATTTAACCTCATAAATATTCCACAAACTGGTTTTATTGATACAAGAGATAAGGCGATTCTAGAATTTTTTTATTCTTCAGGACTAAGGCTATCTGAACTGGTGAATATACATATCAGTGATATCGACATGAGCGAACAAACATTAAAGGTTTTAGGTAAAGGAAATAAATTTAGAATTGTTCCTATAGGAAGAAAGGCTATTGAAGCATTGAACTTATGGATTCTTCAAAGGAATAAATTAAATAAGATTCTTGATTCTGAATTGTTGTTTCTTAATCAACATGGAAAAAAATTAACTGCACGGGCAATTCAATACCGATTAAAGTTTTGGGCTCAAAAAAATAATATCCCAGAGAACATTCACCCCCACCTTTTACGCCATAGCTTTGCCAGTCATGTTTTACAATCCAGCCAAGACTTAAGGGCGGTTCAAGAACTTTTAGGGCATTCAAATATTTCTACGACACAAATTTATACACATCTTGATTTTCAACATCTATCTAAAATTTATGATCAAGCTCATCCAAGATCAAAAAAAAGATAGATTGATCCAAAATCAATAATCACTTATAGTAAAAAAATGAAACAAGACCTAGATATCATCGAACAGAAGATCAAGACGATAGTAAATCTTTTAAATGATTTACAGCAAGAAAATAAGGTTCTAAAAGATAAAATTAATAATCAAGATGAGACCATAAAGAGTTTAAATTTAAAAATTTATGAAGCGTCTCAAAAATTAGAAAATCTACTTGGACAAATACCTCATGAGGAACTGTTGTGAGTAAAATTATCGAAATAAACATCTTAGGTCGAGATTTCCAAATTAACTGTCCAGATGGTGAGGAGGAAGCGCTTTTAGAATCAGCGAAATACCTTAATCAAAAAGTGGATCAACTCAAAGATTCCGGAGTGACTGGATTTGACAGACTTCTGCTGATGGCCTCCTTAAATATTATCCACGAATCAACGAATAACAATCCTGAAAATCTAACTCAATTAAAGTTGGTCCAAGAAAAATTGAACAATTTTGATACAATTTTAGACCAAGCTTTGAGTAATTATTAATGAAGTTTGTTTTACTGTTGCTTAGGCTATATATTCTTTGAACTAGTCATTAGCATCGGTTGAAGTCCATCTGGTGTGGTGAGATTGTTACAATTGGGTTACCTTTTAAGGGCTCTTGTTAACAAACCTAAAGCATCATAGACTTTTACCACCTGAACCTTTGGTTCTAGATGCTAGTCTAGGCAACAGTAAAGCAAACTTACCTTAAACTGTGATACTCCAGATCGGCAATATCGATCAATTCAAGACATTTTTCGTTCGTGGCCTCCAATATGACCGGTGGTGCCATACCTGCTTCTGCAGCCTCTAACCATCGGCTTGCACATAAACACCAACGATCGCCAGGTTTTAAGCCAGCAAATTGAAATTCTGGGCGTGGGGTAGATAAATCATTACCTAATGCTTTTGAGAAAATTAAAAATTCATCACTTACTTCTGCGCAGACCGTATGATTTCCTTGATCAGAATCACACTGTTCACATAATCCATTTCTTAAAAAACCAGTTTTTGGATTTAGGCTGCACACTTGCAGATTTGTCCCTTTTACATTCTTTTGCATCATCGTTAAAATTACTAATAAATTAATTAGGATTAGTATAAATGAAATATTGGCTCATGAAATCAGAACCCTCCGATTATTCAATTGATGACCTAAAAAGGGACGGCAAAATAGATTGGTATGGCATAAGAAATTATCAAGCACGAAACTTCATGCGAGATGATATGCAAATTGGAGACCTTGCCTTTTTCTATCACTCGAACTGTAAAGAGCCAGGTATTGTTGGCATCATGAAAGTCTCTAAATTAGCTTATCCTGATAAATTACAGTTTATTAAAGGTCACAAATATCATGACCCGAAATCAGATCCAAATAATCCAAGATGGGTCAATGTGGATGTTGCGTTTGTTAAAAAAATTCCGCTGGTTAGCTTAAATGAATTAAGACAGCATCAACAATTAGAAACGTTGAAAATTCTGCAAAGGGGAAACCGTTTATCAATTACCCCTTTAACAGAAGATGAATGGAACTACATCAATCAAATTAATACTATCTGACGTCGTCAAGACTTCCAATTGATTTTGGATAAGTGACCACACCCCATGGAATACCGGATACTGGAATTGAGCCGGTCACCTCAAGATTATTCGTATCAACGACTATGAGCTCATCAGATCTGCCGCACGCTAAAAGTAGCTCATCGTTATTGGGAGTAAACGTAAAGTGCCAACATCTTTTGCCCTCAAGCGGAATATCCTTAAGCTTTGTAAATCCTTCTGTTTCAAACACTTCAAGGAGTTTAGATTTACTTGATGCAACAAATAATCGATCGCCAGATGCATCAAATGCTACTCCGTAAGGATTCTTTCCTGTGTCTACGGTTTGTAAATGATTATAGTCTTGATCTAATACAATCAAATTATCACTATGCTCTAGCGTTGACACAAAGATATTCCCGTTAGGTGACATTTTGATCCCTCTCGGTCTGTCGCCATATGGCTTCACATCAAAAGTTTTCAATAATTCCCCTGACTGGAGATCATGAATAGTCACCGTGTTATCTGCTTCATTGGTAACAATGATTTGTGTGCCGTCTTTATTAAATTCAATTCCCTCGGTTTCAGGTCCGCCCTGAATTTCCCTCAATTTCTTTCCGCTCTTTATGTCTACCACAGCAATTTGAGCAGGTGTCTTATCGTCGTCGTCGTCGTCGTCCTTAGCTTCATGATCTTTTTGTGCTGGTGGCTTACCAGAAGATGCAGGTTCAGTGGAGACAAAGACTAAATCACCAAACACTCTTATAAATTCTGGATTTTTACCAACCTCAACATGAGACACCAGTGTGCCGCTTTCTCGGTCAATAATGCTTAAATTGGCGTCACCTTTATTGGCTGTGATTAGATACTTTCCATCTTCAGAAATACCTATACCTCTAGGGCCTGAAGATTGAATATCAATGTTATTGATTACCTCCTTAGATTCAATATCAATGACTGATATGCCTCCCTTTTGAGAAGTGACATATGCCTTTGGAGTCTCAGGAGCGCCACACGACACTAAGGCTAAAAATAAAACAGCTGCTAAATACTTCATTCATTTTCCTAACTTTATTTAAAATTAATCATCAAAATCATTTTCATAGAATAAAAAATAATTTCAATAGGATATATTCCTATATGTTAACCGCCTAAAAAAAGACTGTATCCCGGGTTTTCTGATTCATCCCAATAAGGATAACCTAATTGACTCAAAAACTTTTTAAAAGTTTGTTTTTGTCTGGTCGGGACTTGGATACCTACTAAAACTCTAGCCGTATCCGCTCCATGATTTCGGTAATGAAATAAACTAATGTTCCAGCCTTTATTCAAATGACCCAAAAAATTCATCAATGCACCAGGTTGCTCAGGAAATTCAAAACGATAAATTAATTCATTTTTTGCCTGCGGTGCTCGACCACCCACCAGGTGCCTGAGGTGTAATTTCGCCATTTCATTAGCAGTTAAGTCAATGGCTTCTAATCCAGCGGCGCCTAAGGAATTAATAATTTTTTTTACCTCAGAGGGGTCACTGATGCTGATGCCAGTAAAAATTTGCGCATTTTCCTTACCAGAAAACCGATAATTAAACTCCGTAATATTCCTTTTGCCAATCTTTTCACAAAAACTTTTAAACGCTCCAGGTTTTTCTGGAATAGTGACTGCAATAATGGCTTCCCTTTGCTCACCGATCTCTGCCCGTTCAGAGACAAAACGAAGGCGATCAAAATTCATGTTCGCCCCTGAGGCGATACCAATCATATTTTCATTTGAGACCTTATTTTTGTCTATGTATTGTTTCATCCCGGCTAAAGCTAATGCACCAGCTGGCTCCAGAACAGTGCGTGTATCTTCAAACATATCTTTGATTGCTGCACAGATTGAATCGTTATCAACAACAATCATTTCATCAACAAGTTGTTTACATAATGCAAAGTTATGTTCTCCCACTTGTTTCACAGCAGCACCCTCAGCAAACAAGGCCACTTGTTTCAAATTAATCCTCTTATTCGCTTTTATTGATTTTGTCATTGCCTCAGCTCCCTTTGCTTCGACTCCAATGACCTTGATGTTCGGATCGACCGATTTAATATAAGCGGCAACACCAGACACCAAACCACCTCCACCTACACAGCAAAAAATAGCATGAATTGGTTTATTAAATTGATCAAGAATTTCTTTGCCAATGGTACCTTGACCAGCAATGACATCGAGATCATCATACGGATGCAAAAATGTTAATTTTTCTTTATCTGCTAATTCAAAGGCATGCGCCATGGCGGCAGCAAAGTTATCACCATGCAATACCACCTCAACTCCATAACTTTTTACAGCTTCAATCTTAATTACGGGAGTAATTTCTGGCATGACAATAACAGCACGACACTTTATTTTTTTTGCACTTAACGCTACCCCTTGCGCATGATTTCCTGCAGATGCTGCAATGACGCCGTTACTGAGATTTTTCTTAGTTAATTTGGAAAACTTATTCATGGCCCCTCGAATTTTAAACGAGTGAATTAGTTGCTGATCTTCTCGTTTCACAAAAATATTATTATTAAATCGTTGAGAAAGCTGATCTAACTTTTGAAGAGGTGTTTTTTTAACCACGTTGTAATTATTGACGCGATCAATGGATTTTTTTAACTGTTTTAGATCTATCTTCATACTACTGTCATTTATCTTTAGTATTTTAGTTCATTCTACAGAGGTGTATCATTGTAATCAAAATTTTTAATATAATCTTTAAAGATACATTGAAGGGAAAATGATGGCGTTTACGCAAGATGAATTAAAGCAACAAGTCGCAAAAGCAGCAGTAGAATATGTTGAATCTGGAATCATAGGTGTAGGAACTGGCTCAACCGCTAACTACTTTATCGATGAACTTGCTAAAGTAAAACACAAAATTGATGGCGCAGTTGCCAGTAGTGAAGCCACAGCTAATAGATTAAAAGAACATGGCATTCAGGTCTTTGATTTAAATAGTGTTGATGGTATGGAGATTTATGTGGATGGCGCAGATGAGATTACCGAACACATGCACATGTTAAAAGGTGGTGGTGGTGCACTAACAAGAGAGAAAATTGTTGCAGCAAATGCCAAAGACTTTATTTGCATCTGTGATGAATCAAAATATGTGGATGTACTTGGCAAGTTTCCTCTACCTGTTGAAGTGCTCCCAATGGCAAGAAGCTTTGTTGCCAGAGAATTAACTAAACTTGGTGGTAACCCTGTGCTCAGAGATTTTACAACGGACAATGGCAATGTCATTCTTGATGTACATAATCTCGTGATTTCAGATCCGATTGCAATGGAAGCAAAAATTAACCAGATTGTTGGAGTGGTCACCAATGGGCTGTTTGCGGCACGACCTGCAAATACACTGTTATTGGCAACCTCAGAGGGTGTCAAAACAATAACAAAATGATTTCATTGACCAACATAAAAAGTAATATGGGATTACTAAGACAAATTAATTATTAAATTATATTGTCTTTTAAAACAAATTATTATATTATTTAAATTGTCTTATATTTTATTAAGGAATTATTATGGCAATACATTCATATTCCGCGTTTGATCAAGAGCTTGAAAAACTCCGTGCTCAAGTTATCGAGATGGGTGGTATTGTAGAAGAACAAATCAAGGACGCAATCTCAACCCTAAAAGATGCTGATTCTAAAAAGATCAACAGAGTCATAGCTCGAGACGAAGAAGTGAATCAACTACAAATGCTCATTGATGAATCTTGTGAGTTAGTTTTAGTGAAAAGAACTCCAGTATCATCTGACCTTCGTTTCGTTCTGTGTGTTCAGAAGATAACGACTGACCTTGAACGAATAGGTGATGAGGCAACAAAAATTGCTCGCGCTGCAAAGAGAATCTTTGAAAACGATCGAATGGCTAAACCTACATTGGCTGATATCAACTCACTTTATAAGCTTGTGTCGGCAATGCTTCATGATGCATTAGATTCTTTTGTCAGAATGGACCCTGAAACGCTGTTGGCATTAATCAAGAGAGATGAAACGGTTGATGAAAAGTATCAACTATGCATGAGGCATCAACTGACATTTATGCTTGAAGACCCAAGGAAAATTTCATCAGCTTTAGAAGTGATTTACATTGCCAAAGCTCTTGAAAGAATTGGAGATCATTCCGAAAACATTACGGAACACGTGGTCTATTCTGTCAAAGGTGCAGATGTTAGACATTCTTCGCCAAAAGAAATTAAAAAAGAGTTGAGGTCTTAGGTTTCTAAGGCCTTATTCTTGAGGAGGGATATACCCTTCAGCCTGATCCGCACCTGAACCAAAAAAATAGTTTTCCGTTTGTTGGGTTAGGTATTTTCTTGCTTCAGGATCAATTAAACTTAAACGGTTTTCGTTTACCAACATGGTTTGGTGCTTTAGCCATTCTGCCCAAGCTTCTTTTGAAACATTTTCAAAAATTTTTTTCCCTAACTCACCTGGGTATGGAGCAAAATCAAGCCCCTCAGCTTCTTTTCCCAATTTAACGCAATTAACAAGTCTTGCCATTTTTTTCTCACATTCATTTATAATGAGTGCAAATTTTATCAAGTGAGGGGTAACATGGAAAGTCCTTTTAAAGGAAAAACAGGAATAAAAAGGTTAATCAATGCGATTGGTTATTCATTTGCTGGATTTAAAGTGGCTTTCAAGAAAGAGGACGCCTTCAGACAAGAGGTTCTAATGACCCTGATCCTAATTCCTCTTGCCATTTATTTATCGAACAATGGCATTGAACTAGTGCTGCTCATTTTTTCTACGTTACTTGTCCCAATAGTTGAGCTATTAAATTCTGCCATCGAAGCGACTGTGGATCGAATCAGTCTAGAGAAACACAAACTCGCAAAGAGGGCGAAGGATATTGGCAGTGCTGCCGTTTTTCTAAGCCTAGTAAACCTCTCCGCGGTTTGGTTAATCATTATTTTCTATTAAAACTCTCCCTGCAAACCAAATAGAACTGACCGGCCAGCCCTTAAAAACTTATCCTTCATAAAAGAAGAATGATCACGTATTTCTTGATCTAGTAAGTTATGCCCTTTCAGGAAGAGTTGTAAATTATATTCAACCGGTAATTGATATGACGCATAAGCAGTCACATTTGTGTAGGCGTCTGTCTTAAGCTCATGTGTCGCAATGTTATCTTGAGCAAACGCTCTTAAGATATCTAGCCTTGCATAAAAATTATTTTTCTCATAAGCAATCCCGGCGCCTAATCGCAGTGGAGAAATTCTTGGTAAATCATCACCGTTATCCTGTTCAGCGCGAACATAGTCGCCCTTGTAGGAAAAATCAAACTGATCATTAATTTGATAGTTACCATCGAATTCTAAGCCTTTAAAAGTAGCTCCGACAGAACGATATTGAAAGACGCTCATCCCTTCAGCCTCATCTTCCCCTTCGTGAAGATGATAGAGCTCGTTCCCCGTATTAAATATTCCAATGAATCGATTAAATTTTGTGTAATATGGGCCAACGCTAAAAGCATGTCCATTATTCTTCCACTTAATTTGAAAATCAATCGTATTCGATAGCTCGGTATTTAAATTTTCGTTTCCTTTATGTACCTGGGCCGTGGCATGGTGTGCCCCGTAAGGAAATAATTCAAAAAATGCTGGGGCTCTTTCGGAATGCGCTACATTCGAATTTAGAGACCAGTTTTGGTTGATTTTATAAACACCCCCGATGGCAGCATTGTTTGTTTGAAATGTTTTTTCGGTTTCCCCAAAGGACTGATCATCTTCAGAACCCCCAGAAGCTGCGCAATCAACAAGGTCAGTATAAGAAATACTGCACCCACCATCCCCCGTAAAGCTATTCCTTTTTACATCGTGATTACCCCGCCTAAAGCCCAAGGTCAGTTTATGTTCATTGATTGGTAATTCCTCATACACATACACGGATTGTGAATCGGTATTGGCGTTTGGTAATAACACCCCATTGGGTTGTTTGAAAGATGAATTTTCAAAATGAAGACCCACCACACCACTCATGCCAGCGATCGCATGATGGCCTAATTCCAGTGTTCCATCTAAACCTCGATTCTTGAATGTATTTTCAATTTCTCCTGGCTCATGATGTTCATCATGTTTATAGTCGGTATGAGCCATCTTAAACTTAAAATGGTTAAAGAATCCATCTAAATCATGAAATTCAGAATGCAGGTCCCATCGGTTTGTTTCCAAATCAAAAAATCCAGTTGCTGTTAGAGGATTGCCTGTCTCGCTTTCATGCTTGGCATAGGACATTCCCACATAGCCCTTTTCAAAAAAGTATGAAGCACCGACTGCCCCGCCATCTATATCAGATCCTGAATTCCTTAACTGTCCCTTTTTACCATACTGGTTGCGACTGATCTCGCTGTCAGATCGAGCTAATTTTCCAGAAACGGAATATCCGGGAATATTTAAATTACCGGTCTTTCTGGTATATGCATCCAGGTGAATAACAAAATTTCCAAAACCAACATCGCCGACCACCGCTGAGCTCCGTTCACTGTTTGCTCCCCCAAATCGGGTTACTGCTCGACCGGTTGCACCAGTAATTTTTTGCCTTGGTATTCGATGGTCTATCGCATTCACCACCCCGCCAACGGTTCCTCCTCCATAAAGAACAGTCGCAGGGCCGCGAATAATATCAATTTGTTCTATCACCAGTGGATCAATTGCCACAGCATGATCAGAACTAAATGATGATACATCCAACGAATTTATCCCATTCTGCATGATACGAATTCGGTCTGCCGACATTCCTCGAATCACAGGTCTTCCTATGGTAGGTCCCCAATTTGAAAATGAAACACCAGGGGTTCCATCAAGCGTCTCTGCAAAACTATTGTTTCTCTTGATATCGAGTTCATGCCCATTCAAAACTGATATTGGCACAATAAACTCATCAGAACTGACGCCCAAAGGGTTTGCGGTAACTGGTGTGGTTGGCAAATCTATTTTTTGATCAGCATAAGCTTGTGCTTGTAGTGCTATTAATAAAGACAAACACAAAAATTTATATTTTTGTTGCATTAGTTTTCTCCTAAAAAAATTGAAATAATTTAATTAAGAGATAAGTGGTGGGCCCCTAACGGAATTGATGCTATAGAAATGCGTAAAGGCAAATACCCTATAGCTATCATTTAAAGTTGAATTTAATTGTTTATTAAATTCTAATTGATCATTATAAATATTCGCATAAGTAAGATTATTTAACACATGACAATGTTCACAATGGTTAAGCTCTTTGCTGTCCTCTTTTGACTCATCAGTACAGTGTGCAACATACATAGCCTCTTGCAAATGCTCGATGTCATGTTGCAAGGATGTCCATTGCATAAATGCAAAAATAATCAGCGAAAAAATAGCAATTCTTCTTAAAACCATACTTATATTGTAGTCTTTCTTATGATATAGTCAAATCTGATGGTGGCCTAGACATAGGCATAATCGGGAAATTGGTGAGAATCCAATACTGCCCCCGCAACGGTCAAAGAGTGTGGATATAACCATATGTCACTGAGATTTTCTTGGGAAGACGTTATATTTTGTCTCTTGAGTCCGGATACCGGCCAATCAATTATTATTTATACGGGTGTGTATTAAGCTTCCTATCGACGCTTAATCATCATGATTTTAGCCTGGGAGGCTCATTGCGTTACTTTAAAATTATCTTCACTGTTGTCTTTTTCAGTTTACATTCTTCATTAATTTATTCAGAGGGTCTTAACACTGATGAAGTAATTGTTTATTCAAATAAATTTTATACCTCGGAAAGTAACTCCGCTCATCATGTTGAGGTCTATGATCATCAGGAAATAATTAATTCAGGGACAAATAACTTATTTGATTTCTTATCAAACAAGTCATCACTCAATGTTTCATCCTACTCAGGAAACAAGGCTGCCCCATCGATTGATATGAGAGGTTATGGATTAGAGAATGGATATCAAAATATTGTGATTAATGTGGATGGATATCGAATTAATAACATTGATATGGCACCAAGTTTTTTAGGAACCATTAACACCAATGATATTGATCGTATTGAAATTCTAAAAGGCAGCGGATCCGTAGTTCATGGGGATGGCTCTAACGCTGGATCAATAAATATTTATACCAAAAATCATAACAAAACTCGGATTTCATCAGCATTTGGCAATTATGGGCAAAAGAATCATTCCTTTAGCACAGGGGAAACTATAGATAATTTTTCAATATCATTATCAACAAGTTACGAGAGTAATGACGGCTACAGTCAAAAAGATTCCAAAGGTAACAAAGACAAAAATAAATCGACCAACCAAGCCATCAAATTAAGTTATCAACCAGACCAAAATTCTCAAATTAATTTTAAATATTCGAATACGGAATCAAATTCACTTTTTCCCTCCGCTCTTAGTAGATTTCAATTTCAGAGAGATCCCTCAAGGGCAGGTGTATCTTCATACAATGAGTTTGACTACAACGATGATATCTGGGGATTGGATTATGTCACACATTTTTCAGATAATTTTTCAGTCAAAGTGTACCATCAGGGACAAAGAAAAAAATATGATGCCAGGGATTACGCAACCAACTTAAGAAAAACAAGTGCCATTGTTAACGGACTTGAATTTGATTATTCCGGTAAAAGCTTTAACTTAACATCAGGAATGTCTTTAAGTGAACGAGAATTAAATGCCTATCGAAATTCAACTTCTCATGTCAATCAAGCAAACAAGCAAAATGAGGCAATCTATTTACAAGCCAAGCACCTAATAGATAAAAATAATAAATTGTCTATTACTTATGGGGCGAGATCAGAGAGAGTAATCACCAAATTTAATAACATTAGTATTAATACCGACCAGTCAGACCGTCTATCCATGTTTGAAACTGGGTTAAATTATATTGTGAATAATCAAGTTAACTTATTTTCTAATTTTTCCAAAAGCATGCAATCTCAAGATATTGACCGCATGCTTCCTTATAATTTTTTCACAGGAAATTACGATACCCTCAATCCAAATATTAAACCAATGCAAAGCAGAACAATCAATATCGGTTTGAATTATATTGATCCGGTACAAAAGTTAAAAATCAGTACCTTTTACGCCGACCTGGATAATGAAATTGTTTATAACCCATCTACTTTTCAAAATGAAAATATCGACCGCACCAACAAATATGGTTATGAAGTCTTTTTCATGCGCAAGCTCAATGACAGATTTAATCTTAAATTTAACTACAGCTATACCATTGCAAAAATTTTAAATGATACTGACAGCTCAACCTTTCCCAGTGGAAAGTTATTGCCAGGGGTGCCAAAAAATTCAATTAATTTAGCTATTCACTATGATTATGATAATTGGAATGCTGCCCTCAATCATATGTGGCGTGATCGTAGTTACATTTTTGACGACTTTAACAACAATGCAAATATGATGTCTCCATCCTATGAATCGACCAATGCTTTTGTGAGATATAATTTAAGAAATGTTTTACAATTTAATAACCTGAATATTTTTGCATCAGTAAATAATATATTTGAGCAAAAAAATGGCATACGAACAGTTACAAACGGCTATGGATATGGAACAACATATCCGTATAATTTTAGAAGAACTTGGTTTATCGGAATGGAAGTTGAAATATGATGCAAGTATTTAGTAAAAATAATTTATTGTTGATTAGTTTTTTAGTTTTTTTGATTTTTCTAACAAGAGGAAGTCATTTTTTAACTGAGTTTTCGATTCCTGATGCAAGTTTAATTGTCTTTTTAACTCTTGGTCTTTTTATCCCATCGATTTTACTATTTTGTTTATTTTTTATACTTACTGCAGTCATTGATTTTGGTTCTGGTTTTTTTGATAATAGTTTGGCGTTTTGCTTAACGGATGGTTATTGGGGCCTTATCCCAACTTACCTTGCAATGTTTGTCACCGGAAAATTAATAAAAAATTACGATATTAAATTTAATTTATTTTTTGTAGCACTTCTATTAAGCATCACACTCGCTTTTATAATTTCAACAAATACTTACTATATGTTCTCTGATAAATTTGGCAGCCCTTCTTTTTTCACATCAATTCAGTATGGCTGGAATTATTTCCCTGCTTATTTGATGCCAAATTTAATATACGGAATGATTGTCTTTACTTTATATCAACTTAACCTCAAAAACTATTTCTTGAAATTCATACAAAGAAGTTAGCCTTTCATTATCATTATTTGATATAATTTCACGTTCAAATTTGGCCAGATAGCTCAGTCGGTAGAGCAGTGGACTGAAAATCCTCGTGTCGACAGTTCGATTCTGTCTCTGGCCACCACTTTTTTATGTCCCATCAATATTTTTTCAATAAAACCTAATTAACTAAGTTATCGTTTTAAAAAAGCCCAGGGCAAATAATGGTATCTGCAATCCAAAATTGACAAGGATGGCTTTATCTTTATAAAGAAAGCCAGCGATCGTCCAACCAATCACTCCTACACCATGAAAATAAATATTTAGCGGATAAATATTTAAATTGGTTAAAAGTATTCCTGTTAAAACTAATGCAGTACTAATCCACTTAATCATAATTTTGATCCTTTCTTTTTATAAAGATTAGTGTAAATTGAAATGACGTTATCTATCACTTAAAAGAATATAGATAAAAATTACAGTAATAACTGAAAAGAGTAGCCACATTCTTTTAATTTCAGACTTACGCTCATCATTGGCGCCTTTAAATTCTTTGTAGCCATCCCATGAATGTTTGAAAATAATGAAAAAAAAGATTAAAGCTATTAATTGATATAGATATTCCATAAAACAATACTAACAAAAACTTGACCAAACATTAATTTAAAAATATATTTTTCTCAATGGAAACTAAATATAAGATTGGCATCGATCTTGGTGGTACAAAAATTGAAACGATTGTGCTGAGAGATGAAACGCCTATTTTTAGAGATCGTATTCTAACTGAGGCTGGCAAAGGCCCAGATCATATCTTCAACCAAATATCAAAAATTTATAATCAAGCATTAGATGTAGTTGACACAAAACATTTTACAGTCGGGATTTGTACCCCTGGTTCAATTGAGCCTGACACAAAGTTACTGAGAAATTCAAATACCACCTGTCTCAATGGAATTGCCTTTCATACAATGATTGAAGACAGGCTCAATCATTCAGTCAAAATCGAGAACGATGCGAATTGTTTTGCTTTAGCTGAAGCTATCTTGGGTGCCGCCAAGGGCTATGAGTTGGTCTTTGGAATTATTATGGGCACAGGTTGCGGGGGTGGTTTTGTATTCAATAATCAAATACGTTTGGGCCCAAATTTAATTTGTGGCGAATGGGGGCATTCCATTTTACATCCTCATGGCAACGACTGTTATTGTGGAAAAAAAGGATGTGTAGAGACATACATATCAGGTAGCGGGATAGAGACACGCTTACATAATTATAATTTGAATTACTCTGCTCAAGAATTTTTTAACAAATCAAATAAGAGCGATTTAGAAATAAAAATTTATGATGAGTTTATGAATAATTTTGGAAGGTCTGTTGCTAATATTATTAATAGCATTGATCCAGATGTCATTGTATTAGGAGGAGGGCTATCTAATTTATCAGGTCTCTATAGCCAGGGTATTGAAGAAATTCAAAAGTATGTATTTTCTGAATCTTTCAAAACACCCATTGTTATGAATAAGCTTGGGGATTCTGCTGGAGTTTATGGAGCAGCGCTGTTGAAATAAAATTTATTATGAATATAATCAAACCATTACTTTTTAGAGACATTCCATGATCCCAGTTACTGCCCTATTTAGTGCGATACTATTTTTTCTATACTATTACTTAGCTAAAAATGTCATTCAAATTCGACGTAATAACAAAATTGCGATAGGTTTTGCAAAAAATAAAGAGCTTGAACAAGCCATTGCAGCGCACTCAAATTTTAACCAATATGTTCCACTTGGATTAATTATGATGGCATGTATGGAATTAAATAAAATTCACTTTTCAATCATATTTTTAGTTGGTATTTCTTTTACCTTTGGCAGGATTATCCATGCTAAATCATTCCTGAAAAAAACAATGGACTTAAAACAGCGGGTACAAGGAATGAAGTTTACCTTTTGGACCATGGTCGTTATGGCTGTACTTAATATTGTTAGCTTCTTAATAAGAATCTAAATAGCAATCATTCTTGTTTCTGCAATCTTTGGCATTTTATGTTTAAATCAATCTAAATTTTAACTTTAGGGATTTATCATGGATAACAAAAAAATAATTGATGCACTGAACAAAATTTTAGAATTAGAACTTGCTGGTGTTGTTCGTTATACTCATTACAGCTTAATGGTCTATGGCTATAGCCGTATTCCAATCATTTCCTGGCTAAGAGATCAGGCGACTGAATCTCTTGATCATGCAAATAAAGCTGGAGAAGTAATTACTAATCTAGGTGGACACCCATCTCTTGCAATAGGTCCTTTATTAGAAACTGAAAATCATGATATCGGCGATATCTTAAGAGAATCTTTGGATCACGAGATGGCTGCTTTAAACTCATATAAAGAGTTACTAAAATTGGTTGAAGGTCATTCAGTGATGTTAGAGGAATATGCTAGAGAGATGATTTACAATGAGGAGCTCCATTTAGGTGAAGTAGACAAGATGTTACGAAATCCTGGTGATATGGAACCATTTAATAAATGAGTGAAAATTATATCGAAGTAGAATTAGATGCAATTGGGCAGAAATGCCCAATGCCTCTACTTTCTACAAAAAAAGCTTTAAGCAATATTGAAAGAGGTCAGATTTTAAAAATTATTGCTACAGATCAAAATGCAGTTAAAGATCTTAAGGCTTTTTGTGAATATACCGATCATGAATTTATTGATGATCGAAGTGAAAACGAAACTTTTATAATTCGAATATTAAAAGGCTAGCTATCTAATCTTGATAATTGTTCTTTAAATTTTTGCAAATCATCTGAGAACTTTTTCTGTCTTTCTTTTTCCTGAGCAATAACACTTTCCGGCGCCTTCTCTATAAAAGATTGATTCGCTAATTTCCCGTCAGCTTTTTTTAACTCTACAGTTAATTTATCTATTTCTTTTTGCAATCTTTGTTTCTCAGCAGCAACATCAATTTCAACTTTTAGCATCAATTTGTATTCACCGACAATAGCCACTGGTGCATCAATTTTTTCAAATTTATCAATGACACTAATGGATTCCAATTTTGCAAGTTGCAATAAATAATCTTGATATGCTTGAATAGTCTCTGGGTTCCCAATAACAAGAAGAGGAACTTTTTCTGCAGGAGATATATTCATCTCCCCTCTTAATTTTCGACACTCTTCTACCATATGTTTTAAGGTTTGCATCCAGGCTTCAGCATCCTTATCAATTTTTTTCTCTCTGAATAAAGGATAACTTTGTAACATAATCGTTTCAGAGTGAGTGCCTGTTTTATGAGAAATAATTTGCCAAATTTCTTCTGAGATAAATGGCATCACAGGGTGGATCATTTTAAGGATTTTCTCTAATATGCCCAATAGTGTTCTTTTTGTTCCCCGGATCGTTGCCTGAGAATTAGATTTATTTAATTGTACCTTGGCGACTTCGAGGTACCAATCACAATATTCATCCCAGATGAATTGATACATCTCTTGAGCAGCAAGATCAAAGCGATAATTTTCAAAATTAGATTCTATATTTCTTAATGTATTTTGAAAAATAGATGAAATCCACCGGTCAGCTTGCGAGAAATTCATAAAGCCATCTGTACATTGTTCAAAACCATTATCATCATCTGGACAATTCATTAACACAAACCTAGATGCATTCCAGATCTTATTACAAAAATTTCGATATCCTTCACATCGATTCAGATCAAATTTAATATCTCGGCCAGGAGAGGCTAGACTTGCAAACGTGAATCTCAGTGCATCTGTTCCATAAGCTAGAATTCCATCTGGAAATTCTTTTTTGGTACGTTTAGCAATTGATTCTTTTTGTGTTGGATTCATTAATCCATAAGTTCTTTTATCAATTAATTTGTCTAAATCAATGCCATCAATTAAATCGATAGGATCAAGAACATTACCTTTCGACTTACTCATTTTCTGGCCTTCTGAGTCACGTATCAGTCCGTGCACATAAACATGTTTGAATGGGATTTTTCGCGTAACGTATTTAGTCAACATGACCATTCGCGCCACCCAGAAGAAAATGATGTCAAAACCTGTTACCAGGACTGAGGATGGGAGGTATTTATCAAGCACAGGATTAGATACGCTTGGATATTCCGGTGTCCAATCTAATGTCGAAAATGGCCATAAGGCAGATGAAAACCATGTATCAAGAACATCATCATCTTGCTGCAAATTCTTTGGGTCAATGCCTTTATCGGCGGCAATTTTTTCAGCCTCTTTTTTATTATGAGCAACAATAATCTCATCGTTAGGTCCATACCATGCAGGTATTTGATGGCCCCACCAGAGCTGTCGTGAAATACACCAGTCTTGAATATTTTCCAACCACTGGTTATAGGTATTCTTCCAATTATCAGGGTAAAACTTCACCTCTCCTGATTTAACAACATTTAGAGCTTCTGCAGCGATACTTGGGCTTTGATTAACTTCTTTAGACATCGCCACAAACCATTGATCCGTTAAGAGTGGTTCTATAACGACATTGGTTCTATCACCTCGTGGAATTTTTAGCTGGTAATCTTCAACTTTATTTAAATAGCCTTGTTCTTTGAGTTTTTCAACAATTTTTTTTCGCGCTTCAAATCTTTCTAGCCCTTCAAACTCCCCGCCGTTCTCATTAATATAGCCATCAAGACTCATAATGTTAATCATTTCTAAAGAGTGTCTTTTGCCCACCTCATAATCGTTAAAGTCATGTGCAGGAGTGACCTTTACAACACCTGTTCCAAATTCCATGTCCACATATTCATCAGCAATAATCGGTATCTCTCTTCCAGTCAGAGGAAGAATCACATGTGATCCAATTAGGCTGTTGTAACGATCATCATCAGGATGCACCATCACGGCAACATCACCCAGCATTGTTTCTGGTCTTGTTGTTGCAACAGTAAGTTTGTCATCATGATTATTTGCAAGAGGATAATCGATATGCCATAAATGACCATTTTCTTCTTCTTGAATCACTTCTAGATCAGAGACAGCGGTTTGTAACTTTACATCCCAGTTAACTAAACGCTTTCCTCGGTAGATGAGTCCATCATTGTATAACTTAACAAAGACCTGATTCACACTTTTGGACAAACCTTCATCCATAGTAAATCTTTCACGACTCCAGTCAGGTGAAGTGCCAAGCCGTCTCATTTGCTGAGTAATTTTCCCCCCGGATTCTTCTTTCCATTCCCAAACTTTCTCTATAAATTTTTCCCGTCCCAAATCATGTCTTGAAATATTTTTTTGATCCAATTGTCTTTCAACAACTATTTGTGTTGCAATGCCTGCATGATCTGTACCTGGCTGCCATAAAGTATTGGACCCTCTCATGCGATGGTACCTAGTCAAACTATCCATTAAAGTTTGATTAAAGCCATGCCCCATGTGGAGTGTTCCGGTGACATTAGGAGGAGGTAGTAAAATAGAAAAATTATCTTTTTTTGCTTGATCTAATCCACATTGATAATAACCCTGCTGCTCCCAGAAGGCGTACCACTTTGACTCTATAGATGATGGATTAAAGGATTTTTCTAATTCTTGCATAAGGATGATATTTTATCACGATGCTTTTAGGAATGATCGGATGAAGATGAACAGATTGTGCATCCTTTATCTTTTTTAAATAAGATTGTTTTCCATTCATTACTTTTCCCATCAAAGATCTTTAATTGATTTTGGGGAGGGCTGAGGTTTAATAATACTTTAATTGTTTCTAGTGCTTGCATTACCCCAATTATGCCAACCACTGGAGCAAGTATTCCATGATCAGCACATCTGAGTTCATTTTCTTCGCCATTGTCAGGAAACAAACATTCATAGCAAGCTGAGCTGTTTTCCCTAAAATCAAAAATGGCGAGCTGTCCTTCGAATCTAATAGCTGAACCGGAAATAAGTGGGATTTTATTTTTAAAAGCTATTTTATTAACAATATATCTAGTTTGAAAATTATCAGAACAATCGAGTATTGCATCCACTGAATTATTTTTTATGTATGAATCAAATTCATTTTGACTTAATTTTTTATCTATAGCATTAATATTGATATTCGAATTTATAGATGCAATAAAACTTTTAGCAGAATGTGCTTTGTTGATTTGTAGTTTATCTTCTGTGTGTGCTATTTGCCTTTGTAAATTTGATAATTCCACTTTATCAAAATCACATAAGGTTAATTCACCAATACCAGAAGAAGCAAGATAAATTGATGCTGGCGATCCCAAACCTCCCAAACCAACTACTAAAACATGACTATCTAAAAGCTTTTGTTGGCCATCATAATCAATTTCAGGAAGTAGAATATGTCTTCCATATCTTTCTAAATCTTGATCATTCATTTATCTTAAATTCATACCTGTTGGTCATAAATGGATTTCTAGACAAATCCGAACAAGTTGCAGGTCTATAACTTTCAATATTTTCAAGTATTTTGAATGAAGAAATGTTTTCTGGATCTGCGTATCTTTCAAAATCCATTTTTTTACTTGATATAGTACTAACAGTTTTACAACCACTAATTATAAAAAATAGAATTAAAGTAGATATCTTCATTATTGATTAAATTATAAACTAGAATTTGGGGTGGCTGATGGGGCTCGAACCCACGACAACAGGAATCACAATCCTGGACTCTACCAACTGAGCTACAGCCACCAATGAAATTGGCCTGCCCGACAGGAATCGAACCTGTAACCTACGGCTTAGAAGGCCGTTGCTCTATCCAGTTGAGCTACGGGCAGCTTAACGTAATAATAAAGCTTGCTACAGTATACTCTATAATTATGAGTAACAATGGTCGGGGTGGAGAGATTCGAACTCCCGACATCCTGCTCCCAAAGCAGGCGCGCTACCAGGCTACGCTACACCCCGAACGCGCAAATATATCGCAATTTGTTTATTTGGTCAAATGGTAAATCCCCAAAATGGAAAAATTAAAGGTATTTATATATAATCAAGCAATTTGATGGAGGATTTATGACAGCACAAATAATCGATGGCAAAAAGATTGCCAACAGCCTTCTTGAAGAATTAAAGGAAGAAATAACGAAGAGGCAACAAAGTGGAATAAGAAATCCTGCACTTGCAGTTATCCTTGTTGGTGATGATCCTGCATCATCAGTCTATGTCAACAATAAAAGAAAGGCGTGCGAAAAGGTTGGAATTAAATCTTTATTTTATGACCTTCCAGCTACAACCTCACAAACTGAATTAGAAAAACTAATTATAGATTTAAATAATGATAAAGATGTAGATGGTATTCTTGTTCAATCGCCATTACCTCACCCATTAGATGAAGACCGAATTCTTGATCTTATTTCACCAAATAAGGATGTCGATGGATTTCATCCTATTAACTTGGGCTTGTTGGCCATGCGTCAACCAAAGTTTCGCTCATGCACACCATATGGTGTCATTAAGATGCTAAAAGCTATGCAAATAGATGTATTAGGCAAAGATGCTGTAGTGGTTGGGGCATCAAATCATGTTGGTCGACCAATGGCTTTTGAACTCTTGCTAGCTGGTGCAACGGTTACACAGTGTCATAGCAAAACTCAAAATATTGAAGACAAAATCAACAATGCGGACATTGTTGTCGCAGCAGTTGGAAGGCCAGAAATGGTCAAGGGCTCTTGGATCAAAAAGGGTGCTGTTGTAATTGATATTGGTATTAATCGGGTTGGAGACAAACTTATTGGCGATGTTGAATTTGAGGTAGCGAAATATAATGCTTCATTCATAACACCAGTGCCCGGCGGGGTTGGTCCAATGACAGTGGCTACCCTGATGAGCAATACCCTAGATGCCCAAAAAAATAGTTTATAACTGTTTTTTTTAACGAAAATAGAGTAAACTTTCGCGGTTCATTTGAAAAGGAAAATACATGGCAGAGAAAAAGTCAATTTTTGCAAAAGCTGTAGAGGTTGCTAAGAAAGCCGTAGCGAAACCTGCAGCTAAGAAAGCCGTAGCGAAACCTGCAGCTAAGAAAGCCGTAGCGAAACCTGCAGCTAAGAAAGCCGTAGCGAAACCTGCAGCTAAGAAAGCCGTAGCGAAACCTGCAGCTAAGAAAGCCGTAGCGAAACCTGCAGCTAAGAAAGCCGTTGCCAGTGGTAATAAAACCTTTAAGCAATATTCAGCTAAAGCAAATGAAAGCTATATGAGCAAAAATCAAATGAAACACTTTAAGGACATATTAGCTGATTGGAAGAATGAATTAAGTCATGATATAGATAAGACAGTTTCACACATGCAAGATGATTTGACTGCATACGCTGATCCGAATGATCGAGCTAGTCAGGAATCAGATATGGCACTCGAACTTAGAAATCGTGATAGAGAAAGAAAGCTCATTAAAAAAATTGAACAGACTATAAGAAATATTGATAATGATGATTATGGTTACTGTGAACAATGTGGAGAAGAAATTGGTCTAAATCGACTTCAAGCCAGACCCACTGCAACTTTGTGCATTGATTGCAAAACTCTTGATGAAATTAGAGAAAAGCAAATGGCAAAATAGTTAAATAGTAAATAAAAAAAAGGGCTTTTTAGCCCCTTTTTTATTCTTCTTCAGATTTAGCAGGTTCTTCTGGCTTTTCAATTAATGCTTTTGCACTGACCCTTACTTTACCTTTTTGATCAACTTCAATCACTTTTACCTTCACTTCATCGCCCTCAGACAAATGATCCTTAACAGAATTCACACGCTCATGAGCAATTTGTGAAATATGAAGCAACCCATCTTTACCAGGAATGAGTTGAACGATTGCACCGAAGTCTAAAATTTTGATAACTTTACCATCATAAATTTGATCAACTTCTACATCAGCTGTGATTTCTTTAATTCTTTCAATAGCGAGCTGGCCTTCCTCGCCTGACGTACAGGCTACCTTCACCAAACCATCATCTGTAATATCAATTGTAGTATTAGTTTCCTCAGTTAGAGCTTTAATGACAGCACCGCCTTTACCAATAACATCTCTGATTTTATCTGGATGAATTTTTAAGGTCATTATTCTAGGTGCATACTTCGATAACTCAGTTCTGCTTGATTTCAAAGCTTTTTTCATTAAGCCAAGAATATGCTCTCTTCCCTCTTTTGCTTGTTTAAGAGCAACCTGCATAATTTCGGTCGTGATACCATCAATTTTAATGTCCATTTGAAGCGCCGTGATCCCATTCTCTGATCCAGCAACTTTAAAGTCCATGTCTCCCAAATGATCTTCATCACCTAAAATATCAGTAAGAATTGCGACACGATTATCTTCTTTGATCAAACCCATGGCTATACCAGCAACATGAGATTTTAATGGTACTCCAGCATCAAGCATTGCCATACATCCTCCACACACTGATGCCATTGAGCTTGAACCATTTGATTCCATAATTTCAGAAACAAGTCGGATAGTGTAATCAAAATCTTCTTGTGCAGGAAGAACAGCCAATAATGCTCTTTTAGCTAAACGACCATGACCAATTTCTCTTCGTTTCGGAGATCCAACTCTTCCAGTCTCTCCAGTTGAAAATGGAGGAAAGTTATAGTGCAGCATAAATCTATCGGTATACTCACCTTGAAGAGCATCAATAATTTGGGCGTCACGAGGTGTGCCTAAGGTCGCAACTGCGAGTGCCTGTGTTTCACCTCTTGTAAATAAAGCTGACCCATGAGTTCTCGGTAACACACTTGTACTTATTTCAATTGGCCTCACGGTTCTTGTATCACGTCCGTCAATTCGAGGCTCTCCATCAAGAATTTTGGAACGTACAATTTTTGCTTCCAAATTGAAAAACTCTTTATTAACTTCATTGACTTCAAGTGTTCCCATATCATCCGTGATCAATTCAGCTTGAACCTTATCTTTAATCTCACTAATCTTTTGCGATCTTTCAGATTTGGATTTGATTGAAAAAGCTTTGCTTAAGTCTTTTTCCGCAAGCTTACTGATTTTTGAAATTAATTCCTGATTTGGCTCAGGAGCATTCCATTCCCATGGATCTTTTGCAGAATCTTTTGCAAAATCATTAATTAATTTTATTACATCTTTAGCTGCTTTATGTCCAGCTAAAACAGCATCTAGCATTATTTTTTCGCTGAGCTCTTTTGCTTCTGACTCAACCATCAAAACTGCATCTTTAGTTCCAGCCACTACTAGATCAAGCTCTGATTCTTCTAATTGAGTCTTGGTTGGATTGATAATATATTCACCGTCCACATAGCCAACTTTAGTCGCCCCAATTGGACCATAAAATGGAATACCTGAAATAGAAAGTGCAGCAGATGCGCCAATGATTGCAGGAATGTCTGCATCAATTTCAGAATCTGATGACAAAACTGTAGCAACTATTTGTACATCGTTATAAAAGCCTTTAGGGAAAAGTGGTCTTAAAGGTCTATCAATTAAACGACAGACTAATATTTCATTTTCACTAGGTCGACCCTCTCTTTTAAAAAATCCTCCCGGAATTTTCCCTGCAGCATAGGTTTTTTCTTGATAATCTACTGTTAAAGGAAAAAAATCTTGACCTTCTTTTACATTTTGATTTCCAACAACTGTAACTAGAACAACCGTTTCACCATAACTTACCATTACTGCACCATCAGCTTGACGTGCAATTTCTCCAGTTTCAAGTTTTAATTCATGAGCTCCTAATTTCATGCTCTTTGATACTTTATTAAACATACTTTTTGACATTATTTTTACTCTCTTCCCAGTAAAAAATTATAAAAAAAGCCGACTAAGCATAACGCTTAAAATCGGCTTCTTAATAATTTAGTTGATTTGTAATTACTTTCTTAAACCTAAACGCTTAATTAAATCTTGATATCTAGTTAGATCTTTACGCTTCAAATAATCTAATAAACGTCTTCTTTGACTTACCATTGCAAGTAAACCACGACGTGAGTGGTTATCTTTAGCATTAGTTTTAAAGTGTCCAGTCAAATAATTGATTCGATTCGTAAGCAGGGCAACTTGAACTTCAGGGGAGCCTGTATCGTTCGTGCCTTGAGCATACTCTTTAACAATTTTTTCTTTATCTATAGCTGTAAACGCCATTTGTTTTTTTCCTTCACTTAAGAACGGTGTATTTTATATAAAATTGCAATAAATAACAATGGTTTAAGTTAATTTATTTTACTTCTAATTAATCGAACAGGTTTTATGATTTTTCCATCTGAAATACCTATACCAATAAAATTTTTTTCAGAAAATAATAAAATTTCACCAGATTCAATTTCGATAACCAAGTTTTGACCATTCAATATATTTGTTGTATCGGTATGATTTAATTGTATTTTGGGTAATTCGAGGAGTTCATAGATTGGCTTTAAGAGCTTTTTTCTATTATCTATCGATAATTCTTCTATCTGTTCAACTGAAAAACTATCAATTTTTTTTATTGTACCAACCCTAATTCGTTCTAAGTTGGTTAAATAACCCTTTGTACCTATTTTTTTTGCAATATCTTCACCTAAAGTTCTAATGTACGTCCCTTTAGAACAGGAGACCTGAAAGGTGATTTGCTGATTAGTAAAATTTACCAAATCAATTGAAAAAATCTCTATTTCTCTTTTTTTTAAAGGAATTTCTATACCGGCTCTCGCATATTCATAATAAGGCTTACCATTATATTTAAGGGCAGAATATTTGGGTGGCGTCTGCTTTTGAACACCAATAAATTCATTAAGAATATTTTTTAAGTTGTGAGGTAAGTTCTCATTATCAAATGAACTATCTTTAGTTATTTCACCCTCAGTATCTCCTGTTGAGCTTTCAAAACCTAATTTTAATTCCGCAATGTATTCTTTATTACTTTCCAAAATTCTATTAGAAAACTTTGTAGACTCTCCAAAAAAAACTGGGACAATTCCAGTTGCAAATGGATCAAGAGTCCCGCCATGACCAGCCTTTTTTATCTGAAAGAGCCATTTTAATTTCGAGAGTAATTGATTGGATGACCAGCCTTTTGGTTTTATAACTGATATGTAACCTGAATTATTAAGGTCTAGTCCTAAACTCATAAGAAATTATTTTTTGAATGCTGAATTTAATAACTCAGTAATTCGATCATTATGATCGATTGAATGATCGTAAATAAATTCTAAATTAGGAATACCTCTTGTAGTCATTCTCTTTGATAAAGATTGACGAATAAAGCTCATCGATCTATTTAAAGCTTTTTCAAGTTCACTTTGATCTTGCTTTGAGATAAAGTAAATCTTCGCGTGTCTCAGGTCTCTTGATAATTCAAGATCAGTTATTGTGACATTTGCTAGAGTTGGATGCTGAATCTCATACTGCAAAATCTCAGCAATTTCTTTTTTTATCTGCTGCCCTATTTGATTAGAACGAGGATAATCTTTAGCCATTTTTATTGAAGTTTTCTAGCAACCTTAACAATTTCATATGGTTCAACAACATCTCCTACTTTTATATCATTAAAGTTTTTAATAGACAGCCCGCATTCAAAATTCGATTTTACTTCTTTCACATCGTCTTTAAATCTTTTTAGAGATGATAGTTCTCCGTCATAAATAACAACATTGTCTCTAAGAACTCTTACTTTTGATTCTCTCTTAACAAGACCATCGGTAACATAACAACCTGCAATAGTACCAATTTTAGATACTTTATAAATTTCCCTAATTTCAATACTACCTAAGATATTTTCTTTTTCATCAGGGGATAACATGCCTGTTAAAGCTGCTTTGACATCATCAACTGCATCATAAATGATGCTGTAGTATCTAATTTCTATATCATTGGATTCTGCTGATTTCCTGGCTCCACCTTCAGCTCTGACGTTGAACGCTATAATGATGGCGTTTGAAGCAACAGCTAAATTAATATCAGATTCATTTACGGCACCAACTGCATTATGTATAACATTAATCCTAACTTCATTATTTGATAATTTTTCTAATGACCCTTTAAGCGCTTCAAATGATCCCTGCACATCAGATTTGATAATTAACGGTAAGGTCTTGACATCTCCTTCAGCCATTTGATCAAACATATTTTCTAGCTTTGCTGCCTGTTGCTTCGCAAATTTGACATCTCTAAATTTGCCCTGCCTAAAGAGTGCAATCTCCCTTGCTTTTCTCTCATCATTAAGGACAATCACATCTTCACCGGCATTTGGAACATCAGATAAACCAACAATTTCAACAGGTATGGATGGTCCTGCTTCTTTTATTTGATTTGCGCCCTCATCTAACATCACCCGCACACGACCATAGCTTGATCCTGCTAAAAGCATATCACTAGATTTCATTACCCCTGATTGAATTAAAATAGTCGCCACAGGGCCTCGACCTTTATCCAAACGAGACTCAACCACAATCCCTTTTGCTGGAGTGTTTATTGGGGCCTTCAATTCCAAAATTTCTGCTTGAAGTAAAATTGCATCTAACAGTTCGTCAATACCTTGGCCTGTTTTAGCTGATAGTTCCAAAAACATAGAGTCGCCACCAAGTTCCTCAGGAATAACTTCATGAGTCATGAGTTCATTCTTTACTTTTTCAGGGTTAGCTTCTGGCTTGTCAATCTTATTAATTGCAACAATTAATGGGGTATTGGCTGCTTTAGAGTGATTAATTGCCTCAATTGTTTGTGGCATCACTCCGTCATCGGCAGCAACAACCAAGACAACAATATCAGTTACGCTGGCACCTCTTGCACGCATTGCTGTAAATGCTTCATGGCCAGGAGTATCAAGAAAAGAAACCATC
Organism: Methylophilaceae bacterium LSUCC0665; assembly: GCA_024919215.1. Classification (GTDB taxonomy): domain Bacteria; phylum Pseudomonadota; class Gammaproteobacteria; order Burkholderiales; family Methylophilaceae; genus BACL14. The sequence goes on from CP103437.1 coordinate 1,247,927, forward strand.
CCTTTTTTTGTCTCAACATGATAAGCACCAATATGCTGAGTAATGCCCCCCGCTTCACCTGATGCGACTTTCGTGGTTCTGATGTAATCCAATAATGAAGTTTTTCCATGGTCAACATGGCCCATAACAGTAACCACAGGTGGTCTTGTTTTAAATATAGGCTCGATTGATTCGTCTGTGTCGAGTAAAGACTCTGGATCATTTTGTTCTGCTTTTTTTGCAACATGGCCTAACTCTTCAACCACGATCATCGCCGTATCTTGATCTAAGATCTGATTGATAGTTACCATCATGCCCATGCCCATTAATGATTTAATGACTTCTGCAGCTTTAACAGACATCTTATGGGCAAGATCAGCTACAGTAATTGTCTCCGGAACCATAACGTCTTTAATAACAGGTTCTGTTGGCGCAACAAAAGTTGTTTCTTGATCTTTAGTATTTTTATTATGTTGTTTTTTATTTTTATACTTTGGTGATCTCCATCCATCAGGAACTGGATTTGCGTTTTTTGTTTTTAACACTTTTTTCTTTGGGCCATCTTCCCAATTACTTTTCTTTGTATCTTTGTTTACTTCTTTATTCTCTGGTTTGTGAATTGTCCCATCTATATTTTTTTTGGATTCTAGTTTTTTATCTTCTGATTTTTTTCTGTCTTCTGCCTGAGCCTGCATCAAAGCATCATGCCTAGCCTTTTCATCGTCTCTAATTTTCACTTGATTATCATCTAAAATCTCTTTCGGCTTCTCAATTTCAGGCTCATTTTTTTCAACTTCTGGAGTTTTAGTGAGTGTTCTTTTTTTCCTAACTTCAACTTGAATTGTTCTGGACTTACCTGAGCTATCAGTTTTTTGAATTTCAGTATTCTGTTTACGAGTTAAGGTAATTTTATTTTTTGGTTTTTGTGAATCGCCATGAGATTGTTTTAAAAAAGATAGGAGTGCAGCTTTATCATCCTCAGATAATTCATCACTAGAATTATTTTTCTCTACACCAGCATTTTTAAGTTGATCTATAAGTAAATCAACCGGTAATTTTAATTCTGATGCAAATTGTTCAACTGTATACTGACTCATATTTTCTCCGTTATTCTGTAAACCAAGGGGCCCTCGCAGTCATGATAAGCTCTTTGGCTCTTTCTTCGTCAATTTTTACGATATCTAATAACTCATCAACGGCTAATTCGGCTAGATCTTCCATTGAAATAATTCCCTTAGATGCAAGAAGGCTGGCTGTATTTTGGTCCATTCCCTCCATTGTTAAAAGGTCTTCTTGAGCTTCAGGCACTTTCTCCTCATTAGCTATCGCCTCAGTTAAAATAGCAGCTTTTGCTCTGGATCTTAATTCATCAATGGTATCATCATCAAAAATATCCATTTGATTTAATTCTTCAGTTGGAACATATGCAATTTCTTCTAATGAAGTAAATCCTTCTTTAACAAGAATATCGGCAACTTCTTCATCAACATCCAGTTTTTCAATAAATAGCTTACTGACCGCAGAGTATTCCTCCTCATGCTTTTTCTCAGATTCTTCTTCAGTCATGATATTTAATGTCCAACCAGTTAATTGGGATGCAAGACGAATATTTTGTCCATTTCTACCAATGGCAAGCGCTAGCTGATCTTCATCAACAACAACATCCATACTTCTTTTTTCTTCATCAACAACAATACTTGAAACCTCTGCAGGAGCCATTGAATTGATTACAAATTGTGCAGGCTCAATTGACCATAAGACAATATCAACCCTCTCCCCAGATAATTCAGTAGTCACAGCTTGAACTCTTGATCCTCTCATTCCTACACAGGTTCCAACAGGGTCTAATCTTTGATCATTTGCCTTTACCGCAATTTTTGATCTTGATCCAGGATCTCTTGAAGCTGACATAATGTCTAACAATCCTTCTTCAATTTCAGGCACTTCAATTTCAAATAATTTTATTAAAAATTCAGGCGATGTTCTAGAGAGTATTAATTGTGGCCCTCGCATCGATGTCTCTATTTTCAGTAAGGCTGCTCTGATTCTATCACCAACTCTTAAATTCTCTTTTGGAATCATTTGATCTCTTGGTAAGATTGCTTCTAATTTACCAATTTCAATAATCGCGTTGCCACGTTCCATGCGTCTGATCTGACCCATGACTAATTTTTCATCCCTTGCAAGAAATTCCTTAAGTACTTGTTCTCTTTCTGCTTCTCTTACTTTTTGCAAGATAACTTGTTTTGCTGCCTGCGCTCCGATTCTGCCAAACTCTTCTGAAGGGATAGATTCTTCAATAATGTCCCCCACTTGTTTGTCTTTTGCACGGTCATCAATCAATAGAATTTCAGCTTCCTCGTTTTCAAGATTTTCTTCCTCAACGACAGTCCAGCACCTAAAAGACTCATAAGCACCTGATTCTGGATCAATTTTTACTCGAATATCTGTACCATGAGGATATTTCTTTTTTGTCGCTGATGCTAAAGCCAGCTCTAGGGCATTAAAAACAATTTCTTTGCTCACATTTTTTTCATGAGCAAGAGCATCAACTAAAATTAACATCTCACGGTTCATTTACGTTCTCCAATTTATAAATCAGGGTTTAAACGAGCCATCTGAATTTCATCAAACGGCACTTCTAATATTTTTTCATCTGATAATAAAATCTTTATATTATTTTCATCAGAATCAATTAATTTTCCATCAAATTTTTTTTGATTATTTATCAATGAATACAATTTGATTTTAATTTTTTCACCTTCAAATCTTTTATAATCTGACAATTTTATTAATTTCCTATCTACACCAGGTGAAGATACTTCTAGTCTTGAGAAATCATAATCTAACTCAACTGACAAAACGCGATTCAAATGATTACTGACCTTCACACAATCATCGACAGATATTAAATTGCCGTTATCAATAAAAATTCTGATAAGGCCGCTGTTATGGTTGTGCTCGAACTCAACCAACTCGTAGCCTATATTTTGTATTGATTCACTTATAATTTTTTCCAAATCCATCACAAAACCATCAAAAATAAAAAATGGGCCTTAAAGGCCCATCTCAAAGAAACTGATTATACTATGAATTTTTATAAAAATAAATTTTTAAATCAATGTGTTAGGTTAGTTTTATTTTGCCAAATTTTCTTTTTCCAACCTGAATGAGAAATTCATCAGTGTTTAATGAATAATCCTTATCAATCTTTTCTCCATCAACCCTTATTCCTCCACTTTTCATTAATCTCAAAGCCTCAGATGTGCTTGCAACAAAGTTGATGCTCTTCAAGATATTTGGAATAGCCATATTATCTTGTTTATTGAGTTTAAATTCTGGAACCTCTTCAGGAGCAAAGCCCGATGACCTTTGTTCAAAATCTTTTTTTGCTTTTAAATAACCTTCATGATCATGAAATCTCTCAATTATCTCTTGCGAGAATTCATCCTTGATATTTTTCGGATTTTCACCATCCTGTAAACGCTTTTTCCATGAATCGATTTCTTCATTATTTTTAAGCGACAATAAGTCGATGTATCTCAACATTAAATCATCAGAAATAGATAATAGTTTTGCGTACATAACCTCAGGGGCTTCATCAATACCAATATAATTATTCAATGATTTTGACATTTTGTTGACGCCATCCAATCCTTCTAAAAGTGGCATTGTTAAAATAGTCTGTGGTATTTGTCCATATGATTTTTGTAATTCTCGCCCCATTAACAAATTAAACTTTTGATCTGTTCCACCTAACTCAACATCTGCCTCCAGGGCAACTGAGTCATAACCTTGCATTAATGGATACATAAATTCATGTATTGAAATGGATTGGTTGGTTTTAAATCTTTTGCTGAAATCATCTCGCTCTAACATTCTTGCTACAGTGTATTGGGCAGAAAGTTTTAACATGCCATCAGCACCTAAATTCTTGAGCCATTCAGAATTAAATACAACTTGAGTTTTTTCTTTATCAAGAATTTTAAACACTTGATTTTGATAAGTTTTTGCATTCTGTTTGACCTCATCCTCAGTTAAAGGAGGTCTTGTTGCATTTTTACCTGTGGGATCACCAATCATGCCAGTGAAGTCTCCAATCAAAAAAATTACCTCATGACCGAAGTTTTGAAATTGTCTTAGTTTATTTAAAAGAACTGTATGACCTAGATGTAAATCTGGTGCCGTTGGATCAAAGCCCGCTTTAATTTTTAGTTTTTTCCCAGATTTTATTTTTTCTTCGAACTCAGAAAAAACTAAAATTTCATCAGCACCGCGTTTTATTTCATCTAACATAATTATTTGAGCTTATAAATAAAACATGATTATATAGTCATATTGCGTTAATCTTAATAGTAAATGCAGATCAAGTCAGATAAAAAAAACTTATTTATTGGCATAATGTCAGGTACATCTTCAGATGGTCTTGATGTGGTTCTCTGCTCCATTGATGATAATCAAATCAAAATCATAGATTCCATATCTCAAAGTTATTCCAGAAAATTACAAATGGAAATAATTGAATTAAATTCACCGTCGATTGATGAACTTAACAAAAGTAAAATCCTTGGGAACAAAATTGCAAACATAAGCATAAAATTAATTGAAAAATTATTATTGAATAATCATTTAGACCCATCATCAATTAAAGCCATTGGTTTTCATGGTCCTACTATCAGGCATGTACCAAAAGATTTTTATAGTCTTCAAATTGGAAACGAATTTTTACTAGCTAGTCGTACAAAAATAAAAACAGTTTCTAATTTTAGAAATATGGATATCGCCTCAAATGGTGAAGGAGCACCTTTAATTCCTTTATTTCATAAGTATCTTTTACATACAAAAAATATTAAAAAAGGAGTATTTGTCAATATTGGAGGATTTTCTAATATTTCTATCATCAATAATAGCTCAATCAGAGGCTATGATTTAGGTCCTGGTAATGTTTTTATGGATATATGGATCAACAAAATTAAAAAAAGAAAATATGATAAAAACGGGTCATGGGCAAAAAGTGGAACCGTATCCGATGATCTTTTGAGGCGATTGTTAAATGATTCATTTTTCAAAAAAAAGCCTCCCAAGAGCACAGGTCGTGATTATTTTAATTTGGATTGGTTAAATAAATTTAATCTAAATGATTTCAAACCTGAAGATGTACAAAGAACTTTTTTAGAATTAAGTACCATATTGATTTTAAGAGAAATTGAAAAATTAAAAGGCTTAAAAGATATCTTTATTTGTGGTGGTGGCGCAAATAATACCTATCTTATGGATGAATTATCTAAGCGATGTCGAATAAATATTCGTTCCACAGAATATCTCGGCATTAAACCTGAATTAATTGAACCAGCTGGGTTTGCTTGGCTTGGATGTCAATCAATAAATAATAATAAGTTAAATTACAAAGCTATAACTGGTGCAATAAAAGATAATGTTTTGGGTGTTGTTGTTCATCCTTAATTCAACATATTTAAATCTAAGTTATAATTAGTATCCTTTTATTTAATAAATATTAAGATGGAACAAAAAAAAGCTACGCTTACATTACCCGATGGAAAAACCATTGAGCTTCCTTTCATTGAAGGGAAAATGGGTAAGCCTGCAATTGATATTTCGCAATTATCGCAGCATGGTTTGCATACATACGATCCTGGATTTATGTCAACAGCCTCTTGCGGTTCGGCTATAACATTTATTGATGGTGAAAAAAGTATCCTACTGTACCGCGGCTATCCAATTGAACAATTAGCGGAACATTGTGACTTTCTTGATGTAGCCTATTTATTACTAAATGGGGAGCTTCCAAATCAAAATGAAAAAACAAAATATGTATCAGAAGTAAAGAAACATTACCTGCTTCATGATCAACTAAATAGTGTCTTTAGAGGTTTCAGACGTGATGCTCATCCAATGGCCGTCATGGCTGCTGTTGTTGCTTCAAAATCAGCTTTTTATTTTGATGAAATGAATGTGTACAATCGAAATCATCGAAAAATCTCAGCTAATAGATTAATTGGGAAAGTACCGTCCATAGCAGCATGGTCATATCTTTACAATTTAGGTAGACCATTCAATTATCCAAGAAATGACTTAAGCTATGCTGCAAATTTCTTAAATATGCTTTTTTCAAGTCCAACACAAGAATATGAAATTAATCCCGTACTAGTCCGTGCATTTGAGAGGATTTTAATTTTACATGCTGACCATGAACAAAATGCTTCTACCTCAACTGTTAGATTAGTCGGCTCTAGTGGCGCTAACCCTTTTGCTTGTATTTCTTCAGGTATTGCATCCCTATGGGGTCCTGCTCATGGAGGAGCTAACGAAGCAACCCTTAAAATGTTACAAGAGATCAGAAGTGAAAGTCGTATTGGTGAATATATTGATAGAGCAAAAGACTCAACTGATTCTTTTAGGTTAATGGGCTTTGGTCACAGAGTTTATCGTAATAAAGATCCTCGTGCAGAAATTATGCGTAAAACATGTCATGAAGTATTATCCGAACTTGGTTTAGAGAATGATTCAATATTTAAACTTGCTTTGAAATTAGAAAAAATTGCACTTGAGGATGATTATTTTGTTAAGAAAAAATTATATCCGAACGTTGATTTTTACTCAGGTATAGTGATGCGAGCTCTAGGAATTCCTAATTCAATGTTTACTGCTGTGTTTGCATTAGCGCGAACAGCGGGTTGGATAGCCCATTGGAATGAAATGTTTATTGCTGATAATTTAAAAATCGGCAGACCAAGACAAATCTATAAAGGCAGGCTACCTAGGAACGTATCTTTAGATAGAAATGTTTCAAAAGATTAAGCTTTAAACTGAAAAAGAAGAACCGCAACCACAAGTTGTTGTAGCATTTGGATTTCTAATCACGAATTGAGAGCCCTGGACATTGTCCTGGTAGTCAATTTCAGATCCTGCAAGATACTGAAGACTCATTGGATCAATTAAAAGAGTCACATTATCCTTAGTAACCTGGGTGTCGTCGTCGTTAACTGTCTCTTCAAATGTAAAACCATACTGAAACCCTGAACACCCTCCGCCACTCACAAATACTCGAAGCTTGAGATCAGGTGTTTCTTCTTCCGCAATTAGCTCTTTCACCTTGTTTACAGCATTATCTGTAAAAATTAATGGATCAGGCATTTTTAAATCACTTGTCATCAGTTTTTTCCTTTTTGTTGAGTATTTTTTTTATAGTTTTGTTAGTCTTCATTTTAGTTACATTTCCATTTAATACTGCGCCTGAGTGTATTTCTATATCCCCATAAGCTACATCACCATGGACAACCGCAGTGGAATGAAGTTCTAGAAAGTCTTGAGCCTCAATATTACCTTTTACCTCGCCAGCAATAATTGCAGTATCAGCCTTAATATCGCCTAAAATTTTACTCTTTGGTCCCATAATTAGTGAACCAGATGCGCCATCTGATAATGTTAAATTTCCATATAATTTACCATCTAAACGAATTCCTCCAGAAAAATTCATGCTCCCGCGAATATTCATTGTTTCATCAATTAGGGTATCAATTGCATGATTCTTTTTACGTTTAAACAATCTTATCTCCTCTTTCCGACAATTTTCTCATAAAAAAGAATTTCTTCCTGAAGATCATTATTTTCTTCTTTTAATTTTTTCAACTCTTCATCTTTTTTAATTGAGGAAATCTCTATTAATTGTGAATCTAATTTTAATTTCTGAATTTTATTTTTTAATTCTGAGATTTCATTATTTTGTTCATTAATCGTTAGAAGATATTGAAATGAATTACCTCCATCAAAAATTCTATATGAAAAAAATGTAGTAATTAAAAAAATTAAAATCGCGAATAGGATCGTCTTCAACCATGTTGAACCAACTTTAATATTTGGTTTTCCTTGAACAAGCTTTATCCGTCTTTTTCTTTGAATTTTATTTAACATTTTTTTATGGAGCTAAAGGGAGCAAATTGAGCCCGGCATCTTCTTGATAATCAAACATAATATTCATGTTTTGTATAGCCTGTCCAGCAGCTCCTTTTACTAAGTTATCAATGGTTGATAATACGATTAATTTTTTATCTCTTTTAAAGATCGATATTTTACATTGATTTGAGCCCCTCACCATTTTTGTTTTTGGTATTTTATTAATACCCATATAATCAACAAAAATAGATTGATCATAAGTTGTAGAAAAAATTAAATCGAGTTCTGTTTCACCTAGATCTTCAATTAAATCGACATAAATAGTTGCGTAAATCCCACGCACCATCGGCAGCAGATGAGGAATAAATAAAGCTTTTATATTTTTTCTCTTTGTTATTTCTTTTAAATTCTCTTCAATTTCTGGCTCATGCCTATGACCTTGAACCGAATAAGCGTTAAAGTTGTCATATGCTTCAGCCATCAAGAGATTGTCATCAATTTTTTTACCAGCCCCACTTATTCCTGACTTAGCATCAATAATGATAGTTTGCTCATTAATAATTTTTTTATTTATTAGCGGATAAAGCGCAAGTTGGATTGCTGTTGGATAACATCCTGGATTAGCTATAATTTTGGCATTTTTTATTTCATTTTTATTTAGTTCAGATAAGCCATATACTGCCATCTCAACCAATTTTGGACAGGCATGTTTCATTCCATACCACTGTTCCCACAACTGTATATTTTTTATTCTAAAATCAGCTGCTAAATCAATAATTTTTTTGCCTTTACTAATTAATTTTTCAGCAAAGTTCATCGCGATCCCATTAGGTGTAGCAAAAAATATTAATTCTGACTGATCAAAAGTCGCATTGTCAGGATGAATAAATTTATTTGTAATTTTCTTAGGAAGAAATGGAAAAATTTCAGTGACATTCTTTCCATCATCTTGTCTCGATGTTATTTGATCAATCTCAATGTGGGGATGATTGACTAATAATCTTAAAAGTTCGGATCCAGTATATCCAGATCCGCCAACTATAGAAACATGTAATTTATTCATTTTTCGATTATAAATGATTTCCTAAAAAAAAAGCCGCATGAAAGCGGCTTTAATATGTGTAAAAACGTTATCGTTTTGAAAACTGTTTGCGTCTTCTCGCTTTGCGTAAGCCAACTTTTTTTCTTTCAACCTCACGTGCATCACGTGTAACATATCCAGCTTTTGAAAGTTCTGATTTCAGTTCAGCATCATAATCAAGTAAGGCTCTTGTAATTCCATGTCTTACCGCACCAGCCTGTCCAGATTCACCACCGCCAGAAACATTCACCTTGATATCAAATGTAGTTTCGTTTTTGGTTAAATCTAAAGGTTGTTTGAGAATCATCTCTGATGTAAATCTCGCAAAATACTTATCAACTGGCAAACCGTTAATAGATATTTCTCCTTTACCTTGTTGCATAAAAACTCTTGCAACTGAGCTTTTTCTTCTACCTGTGCCGTAATAATATTTACCTATCATAAAAATCTCTCAATTATATTGTTAGTGGTTTTGGCTGCTGAGCACTGTGCTCATGTTGATCGCCTGAATAAATCTTTAATTTTTTAACCATTGCATAACCTAATGGCCCCTTAGGAAGCATGCCTTTAACTGCTTTTTCTAATGCTCTACCCGGGAATTTTTCTTGCATCTGTGTAAAATTTGATGAATATAGCCCGCCAGGAAAACCAGAGTGTCTATGGTAAATTTTATCCTGAGATTTATTACCTGTAACCTTAATTTTTTCAGCATTAACAACAACAATATAATCACCAGTATCAACATGTGGCGTATAAATTGTTTTGTGCTTACCTCTTAATCTGTGAGCAATTGCACTAGCTAATCTTCCTAGAGTAGCATCGGTTGCATCAACAAGAAACCAGTCTCTTTTGACTTCGTGGCCTTTAGCTGAAATTGTTTTCATCAGTCTTTACTTCCAAAAATTTATAAAAGAGCGTGATTTTATTATGTTTTATAGGGTTTTGTCAAACATTATTGATAAATATTCCTAAAATCGCCATGACTGAGTTAATACAAATGTTAATGTAATAATTATTCCTAAATAATTGTTTTTCCTAAACAAATCAATATAGTCAGTATCCTTGTTTATTCTAAAAACTAATTCATGAATGATTATCCCTAACATTAATATAATAGTTAGTAGATAGACAATAAAATAGGGATCATCTTTAATTAAAATGGCGTATAAAATGAAAAAAACCAGATAAAAAATAACAATTACATGATCCGTATATTTCTTAAAAAATTTAGGGGAGGAGTGAATGCTTAATTTTATGTCATCTGCAAAATCTGCTTTAGCATAAACGGTATCATAAGCCATTACCCATGAGAAATTCAGAAAAAATAAAATCCAACACTCTAACGGAAAATTTTGTTGAATATGAGCATAAACCACTAAAACACTTGAACTAAAGGCGATTCCCAAAAAAAATTGTGGAATAGGAAAAAATCTTTTGGATAATGGATAAAACATTAATAAAAAAGCTGCTACACAAATAATTTTTATTGCATAACTATGCAAAAAGAATAATAAAGAAAGTGCCCCTATACTTAAAAAAAGAAAGAAAATCGATGCGTCTCTAGGAGTCAATTCATTCTGTGCTAAAGGTCTATAACTTGTTCTCCTTACTTTTGCATCAATATCTTTATCAAAAATATCGTTAATCACGCATCCAGCTGATCTCGTTAAAATTACTCCTATACAAAATATTAAAAGGTCTTGAAATATAATCTGACCCTCAGAAGATAGGATCAATGCCCATATTGTTGGCCATAGTAAAAGTAAAATACCAACAGGCTTATCCAGTCTTGCCAATTTGAGATAATTATATAAATATTTATTCGTCATAGTTTTGTGCATTTTCTAAAAATCCTTCAAACAAAAGAATTTTTTCTTTTTTATTAGTAAAAAAAGATTGCCTAAGAACTAATAATTTATCTAATTCAACATTAATTTTTTTTAATTTTTCAGTTGCAAACTGCATTTGTTTGGATTTTGAATATTTAAACTCGCTACGAATATAATTTTGACTAAATAAAATACTCCCTAGTGAACGATTATTTAGTTTTTTTAATAAATAAATTAATCTTTTTGAATTATGTAACTCTGTAATGGATCTTGCATAAATAATTGGTTTTTTTTTAAAACCAATGATGACATCCCTGACATAAAAAAATTTTGATACGCCACCATAGATTTTTTTTTCATACTCACTGATTTTTTTTATATTGCTTGATATCAGTTGTATTTCTAAATCACCAAATTGACTTAAATATTTTGTAAGTGATTTTTTTGATGAAGCAAGTCTTAAATTCGAATAATTTTTTTTTGACCACATAAATTTAGATTCTTAAATAGTTTTTATCTTGAAACCAGATCTCAACAAATCTTTGAGCTGCCAATTTATTGGCTTTTATGGCAACTTCTGAATAATCACTCACCTCTTTTACTAAATCAGCGTCTTCAACAAGGTTTGCAATTCTTAATCCAGGTATTCCACTTTGTCTCGTTCCAATCATCTCACCAGGCCCTCGTATTTTAAGATCATTTTCAGCAATTAAAAAACCATCTTGATTTTCATAGATAATTTTTAAACGCTCCTTAGCAAGCTCGCTGAGATTCTCTTTAAAAATCAAAATACATACACTTTTTTTAGCTCCTCTGCCTACCCGACCACGCAGTTGATGCAGCTGAGATAGTCCCATTCTTTCTGCATGCTCTATCACGATGAAAGATGCATTGGGAACATCAACACCGACTTCGATGACAGTAGTCGCTACTAATAACTTTATCTTTTTTTCAAGAAAATTTGACATCACTTCATCTTTCTCTTGGTCCTTCATTCTGCCATGAATAAGACCTACCATCTCTTTTGGAATAAAATCAACAAACTCTTCATAGGTATTGACTGTATTAGAGAGAGCTAACTTTTCACTTTCTTCCACCAAAGGACATACCCAATATATTTGATTACCATTTTCTAATTCATACTTAAGTATATTCATTAATTCTTTTCGCCTTGAATCACGAACTAGTTTGGTTACGACAGGAACCCTACCTTTAGGTAATTCTGACAATGTACTTACTTCTAAATCTGCAAAATAACTCATCGAGAGTGTTCTCGGAATTGGGGTTGCACTCATCATTAATAAATGCGGCTGGTATCCATCTGTTTTTCCTTTACTCATTAGATCTAATCTCTGCTTAACACCAAATCGATGTTGTTCATCGATAATACATAGCCCTAATTTTTTGAATTTAATACTATCTTGAAATAATGCGTGGGTTCCAATCACATAATGAATTTTTCCTGATTCAATATCATTTATAATTTCATCACGTTTTTTTCCTTTAATACTTCCAGTTAAAAGCTCAGTTCTTACATCAGTGCTTAAGAATAATTCCTTAATTTTTTTAAAATGCTGATTAGCTAATATTTCAGTTGGGGCCATAAAGGCAACTTGATATTTATTATTTAAAATTAGAGTTGAAACAATAACAGCAACAATGGTTTTTCCAGAACCAACATCACCTTGAAGTAGTCTGTGCATTGCTTTTCCAGAAGTCATATCAGATTCAATTTCATGAATAACTTTTTCTTGTGATTCTGTTAATTTGAATGGAAGACTATTAAAAATGTCATCTTTTAAATCATTATTATTTAAATTTAATATTTTTGATTTTTGATTTTTGAACTCATCCTTAGATAATTTTAAATATAATTGCTGAGATAATAATTCTGCATATTTGATATGTTGATGAAATATCGTTGAGAAATTATTAAGCTTTTGTAAATCACTGTCTTTGCTTGGTCGATGAATTGCGCAAAGCGAATCAATTAAATTAAATCCATCTGTTTTGCTTTTCTGATTCAATATTTCAAAATTTAAAAGTTTTTTTGACGAAGCAAAATCTAAAGCTTTATTAATTAATCTATAAATATTTTTTTGACCTAGTCCAGATGTGACTGAATATATTGGCGTTAAGTTTTCTGGAAGAACAACTTCTTGTGTTTTAAATACAATAGTTTCCGGGTGAATAATCTGGCAAGAGATTAAGTTTTTTTTTATATTTCCGGATGCAAGTACATATTTTCCAATCTCAAATTGTGCTTTTTGATTTGGATAAAAGTTAATATATCTCAACGAGATTTGATCGCCATAGGCATCTTCAATCTGGACAACTAAATTTCTTTTACCACGAAATATAATTTCAACATTAGTTACTTTACCTAGCACCTGTGAAAATGTATTGTCTTTTAACTCTTTAATATTTGTAATCTTAGTCCTATCTTCGTAGCGGACCGGAAGATGTAATAAAAGATCGAACCAATTATGAATATTGAGTTTATTTAATAGCTTCTCTTGGTGTGGTGTAAAAAAAGATTTCAATAATTAATCAAGCACTAAAAATCCATCTGCCTCGATAAGTGCACCTTTTGGTAATTGTGCAACTCCCACCGCAGCCCTTGCTGGATATGGTAAATCAAAATAATGTTCCATGATTTTATTAACCATAACAAAATGATTTAGATCAGTAAGATAGATATTTAACTTAACGATATCTGATTTTTTTCCACCAGCTGCTTCTATCACTGATAATAGATTTTTAAATACTTGATTAATTTGATTTTCGATTCCATCTACTAATTCCATTGTGTTTGGATCCAAGCCAATTTGACCAGATAAAAATACCAAGTTATTTTTTTTGATGGCCTGCGAATAAGTTCCGATAGCCTCAGGTGCTTTTGTGGTTGAAATAATTTCTTTTGTCATAAGTTTCTTTCCTAATTTATTTGATAGTTCCACATTTAAACCTAGTAATTCTACTTACTTGTTCAATTTTTCTTAAGTTTCTAATAATATCTGCTAAATGAATTCGGCTCTTGACTTCAATTAAAAAGTTAATTGACGTAAATCCTCCTCCATCACTTTCTTCAGTGGTAAGTTTATCAATATTAGATTCCATCTCAGCAATAACAGAAGCAATTTTTGCTAAAACACCACGTTCATTGCTAACTAAAATATCTAATTTAACTTTAAACAGTCGATCTGGATTTGGTTCCCATTCAACATCCACCCATTTTTCTGGATCAACTTTGATTTTTTTAATCTCATTGCATTCATGGGTGTGAATGATTAAACCTTTATCTTTATCAATGTAACCTAAAATTGGATCTCCAGGAATTGGATGGCAACAATCAGCTAAATCAATGGCCATACCCTCAGACCCTTTAATAGAAATTACATCTAAAAACTTTTCTTGACGACCAATACTACCTTGACCACTAACAATTGAAGATAGTTGATGAGCTACCATAATATTGACTCGCCTTCCTAGGGCTATATCTATTAGGATTTCATCTTTATTTTTTAAATGATAGTCGTGCAGTAATTTTTCCCAATGTTTCTTCTTGATACTATCTGGTTCAATATGAAAAGCCTTAAGTGCTTTATTAAGGATGCTGTAACCCAGAATCACAAGGTCACTTGATTCAGCTTTTTTCATAAAAGCACGAATCTGCGATCTTGCTTTACCTGTAATGACAAAATTTAACCATGATGGATTAGGTTTAGCCATTGGACCTGTAATGATTTCAATATGATCGCCGGTTTTTACCTCTGTTCGCAAGGGCACCAGTTCATTATTTATTTTACAAACGAAACAGCTATTGCCAACATCGGTATGAACAGCATAAGCATAGTCAACTGCCGTCGATCCTTTTGGTAATACAAATATTTTTCCTTTAGGGGAAAATACGTACACCTCATCTGGGAAAAGGTCTACTTTCAAATGTTCCAAGAATTCAAGAGAGTCTGCACTATTGGACTGTATTTCTAATAATCTTTTTAACCATTGATTCGTATCTTGTTGAAGGCGTGTAACTTGATTTTCTTTTGTTTTATACATCCAGTGAGCCGCTATGCCTGCTTCAGCTAAATTATTCATCAGCAAGGTTCTTATTTGAATTTCTAACGGCATTCCAAATGGACCAAAAAGTGTCGTATGTAATGATTGGTATCCATTTGCTTTTGGAATTGCAATGTAATCTTTAAATCTTCCTGGAATGGGTTTATATAAAGCATGAAGTACGCCTAGAGCATGATAACAATCCTTGATATCATCAACAATTATTCGAAATGCATAGATATCTGATATTTCTGAAAATCCTAGATTTTTTTCCGACATTTTTTTATGGATGCTGGCTGGCTGTTTTTCTCTGCCTAAAATTTCAGCTTTAATTTTTTCTTTTTTTAATTTGGCTTCAACTTCTGTGAGAATTTTTTCAACAACTTCTTTTCGATTTCCTCGAGCAGATGCTATTGCTTTTGTAATTGTTTGATGTCGAAGAGGATGAATATGTTTAAAACATAAATTTTCTAACTCTTGATATATTCGATTAAGGCCTAATCGATTTGCAATAGGCGCATAAATATCAACAGTTTCTTGTGCAATACGTTTTCTTTTTTGCTCATTAAGATGTCCCAAGGTTTGCATATTATGCATTCGATCACATAACTTGATAATCATGACCCGAATATCTGATGACATAGCTAAAAGCATTTTTCTAAAATTTTCTGCTTGCGCTTCAACCACGTCATTAAAATTTAATTTATCTAATTTTGATAACCCATCAACGAGCTTTGTGACTTGTTTACCAAATTGTGATTCAACCTCTTTCAACGTGGCTGGAGTATCTTCGACAACATCATGCAAAAGTGCTGCTATGATTGATGGTGCATCAAGATGGAGATTAGCAGCAATACATGCTACAGAAACTGGGTGAGTAATATAAGGTTCACCACTTCTTCTTTTTTGATCTATATGGCACTCAAAAGCATAGTTATATGCTTTGTAAACATCCTGAATTTCACTTTGTTTTAAATAAGTGATTGCTTGGGATAATTTTGATTCAGGATGATCCGCTGGAATAATAATTGCATCGCCGCTATCTTTAATTAAAAAATTTGGGTCAGCCAAAATTATTCTCCAGCAAGTTTAGAGTGGGGCTGACTGCTCCTCAGATTCATCTGTGACTTGGCTGTCATCTGAAGAAGATGGTTGATCTCCTGTCAACAATTCCAATCCAATGGCTCCTGCAGCAATTTCTCTTAATGCTAAAACCGAAGGCTTGTCTTCATTCACATTTTCAATCTTTGATTCAGCACCATTAGCCAATTGACGAGCTCTGATAGATGCAATTAGAGTTAATTGAAATCGATTTGGTATTTTTTTTAAACAATCATCAACAGTAATTCTTGCCATACATATCCTTCTTTATAAATTACACTGAAAACAAAGTCATTAGTTCATTAACAGTGTGTGTTAAATCTTCATTTATTGTAACATAGTCAAATTCATTAGCATGAGAGATTTCCTCTTCAGCAGATTGCATCCGAGTTTCTATAACCTCTATTGAATCCTGATTTCTTTCTATTAATCGCTTTTTTAAAACTTCTAAACTAGGTGGCATAATAAAAATACTGACAGCTTCTGGAAAAATTTTTTTTATGCTCTGAGCACCTTGCCAATCAATCTCTAAAATTACATCATTACCATTTTCTAATAATGAGTGCACTGATTTTTTAGATGTGCCATAAAAATTTCCATGGCAATGTGCGTACTCAAGAAAACGTCCCTCTTCGATCATTTTTTCAAACTCAGTTACTTCAGTGAAAAAATAATCTTTGCCATTAACCTCAGCTGGCCTTGGCTTTCTAGTCGTATGAGAAATAGAAACTTTTAAATTTGAACGTTTTTTTAAAAGTTCTTTGACAATTGTTGTTTTCCCAGCTCCAGAAGCAGCACTGATGATAAATAATTTATTTTTTTTTAAATTTGTCATTCTATATTCTGTATTTGTTCTCGCATTTGCTCAATTAAAACTTTAATATCAACTGCAAGTGATGAAATTCTAGTTGATATTGATTTAGAGCCTAAGGTATTTGCTTCACGATTTAACTCTTGCATCATGAAATCAAGCTTTTTCCCAACAGGCTCTTTACTCTTAAGTAAGTCTATAATTTCTATATTGTGAGATAAAATTCTGTTTAACTCTTCTTCTATATCTGATTTTTGGAGAAAATAAATAACTTCTTGTTGAAGTCGTTGTTGGTCAATTTCACAATTAACTTCACTTAATTTTTTTATTAATTTTTGTTGATGATGTTTGGCATCATCTTTATAGAATTTTCTTATATTTTTTACATGAGAATTAATAGAGCTAACATTTTGCTTCAAAATACTGGATAAATTTTTTCCTTCTCTTGAGCGGTCTTTATTGAAATTTTTTAAAACATTACTTAAAGCCGAAAAAAAAGCTTTTTCATTTATATTTATGTTTTTTGGTTTCTGATTCAAATTCATAAAGTTGATAATTTCATGTGGAGTAGCCGAAAATTCCTGTTTTGATAAAAGCGCTACTCTTCTCATAATTTTTAAGGCATCTTTAATTTGCTCGTCAGAATAATTTTGCTTGCTTTGTTGGCTTAAAGATTTAGTGATACGACACTCGACCTTTCCTCTTTTAATGGTGTCGCCAAGAAGGGATTTGATTTTTGCTTCTATATATTTAAGGTCATCATCGATGCGGATATTCAAATCCAAATATCTATTATTCAATGCACGTATTTCAACAGACAAACTTGTGCTTGAATCAAGCTTAAAAGATCCGTTCGCATATCCCGTCATGCTATTAATCATATGAATTTTCTCTACTTTGCCAAATTAATCAAAAAATTTTTCTCATTTTATCTTTATAATCTTAAACATAATAAATTAATTTAGGTAACTTATGAGATCCAACAATCGAACAAACAGTCAGCATCGCCCAATCGAAATCACTAGGAATTATACATGTCATGCAGAAGGGTCTGTATTGATTCAATGTGGACAAACTCATGTTTTATGTAACGTCAGTGTGATTGAAGGTGTTCCCTCTTTCCTAAAAGGTCAGGGTCAGGGCTGGTTAACAGCTGAGTACGGTATGCTCCCTCGATCAACCTCATCACGTATGCAAAGGGAAGCTGCCAGAGGAAAGCAATCAGGACGAACTCAAGAAATTCAGAGGCTTATTGGAAGAAGCTTAAGGGCTATGATTGATTTAACTAAGATTGGAGAAAATACATTACAGGTTGATTGCGATGTACTCCAAGCTGATGGAGGGACGAGAACTGCATCCATCACAGGGGCAGCATGTGCCATCGAGGATGCTGTTGAATACATGTTAAAAACTAAGTTAATATCTGTATCCCCCATCATAAAAAAAATAGCAGCTATTTCCGCAGGCATTGTGCAATCAAAAGTTCTCGTTGACTTAGATTATGAAGAGGATAGTAATTGTGAAACTGATATGAACATTGTTATGACAGAAGATAAACAATTTATAGAAATTCAGGGGACAGCTGAATGCAATCCATTTAGCCAAGACGAGTTAAATGAAATTTTAACTCTAAGCTCTGATGCAATTCAATCAATATTTCAAATTACACAAAAAAAATAATATGACAAAAGTCATCCTTGCCTCTAATAATCAAAAAAAAATAAATGAGATGCAGCAATTACTCACTGATATTGATTTGGAAATCATTCCGCAATCATTCTTTAATATCGGCGAAGCTGAAGAGCCATATCAAACCTTTGTTGAAAATGCCCTAGCGAAAGCAAGATACGCTTCTGCAAAAACTAAATTACCTGCCATTGCTGATGACTCTGGAATTTGTGTTGAACATCTTAATTATAATCCTGGAGTTAAATCTGCGAGGTTTGCTCACGAAAATGCTACAGATCATGAAAACTTATTAAAGCTTCTTGATAATTTAAAAGGCGTTGAAAACAGAAATGCCCACTACTACTGCTCTATTGTTTTTGTAACAACGCCAGATGACCCTCAGCCCATTATATGCGAAGGTATCTGGAAAGGTAAAATTGTTGAACGACCAAGAGGGACTAATGGTTTTGGATATGATCCTATTTTTGAAGATTTTATGACAGAGAATACCGCTGCAGAACTAGATCCACAATTAAAAAATAAATTAAGTCACAGGGGTCAAGCCTTGCAACAATTAAAACTGAAACTTACAATTAAATATGAGCAAAAATAAATGGCCTGTATGGAAACGAGATGATGGAACAACTGTTTCTTGTACAGAAAAAATTAAAGTCATGAAAGAAAATCTTGATGAGATTAATCAGCTCATGCAAGATGCTTTTGAAGATGGCGTGATTATGGAAGTATCTGATCAACAAATTAGAGATGTTTTCCACGAAATAGTTAATCAACTTAATAATCCTTATAAAAATAAAAAATGATATCCACACCACATTCTGTTGGTGTTTACGTCCACCTTCCATGGTGTATTCACAAATGTCCTTATTGTGATTTTAATTCGCATGAAGCATCTCAAGAAAAGGTGAGATCTATAGAAGAAGAATATGTTGACTCTTTGATTGATGAATTTAATTTTTACCAAGAATTAATCAAGGACCGAATCATCACATCTATTTTTTTTGGTGGAGGCACCCCCAGTCTTATTTCACCAAAACTGTTTGCAAAACTAATTAATGCTATAAATAAAAACTTTAACTTGTCTGAGACTGAAATTACTCTTGAAGCGAACCCGGGAACAATTGACATTAAAAATTTTCAAGCCTATGCCGAATTAGGTATCAATCGAGTATCGCTCGGTATACAAAGTTTTAATGACAATCATCTTCAGTGTTTAGAAAGAATTCATACGTCCATAGAAGCAAAGTACGCCATTGAAGTCGTAAATAAATATTTTAAAAATTTTAATCTTGATTTAATGTTTGGATTACCTAATCAAAGCCTTGATGAATTAAAAGATGATATTGATACCGCCATATCATTTGATCCTAAACATCTCAGCTTTTACCATCTCACGATCGAACCGCAAACCAGATTCTTCAAAATTAAACCAAAAATTCCTTCGGATGACGATGCTTATGAGATGTTCAATCTTGTTTTAGCAGAATTAAAAAATTCACATTTTGATCACTACGAAACCTCTGCTTTTGCTCAACCAGGTCATCAATGCAAACACAATTTAAATTATTGGACATTTGGCGACTATTTAGGAATAGGAGCAGGAGCTCACTCAAAACTTTCGCATGATAACAAAATATTTAGAATGGATAATACTAAAAATCCAAAACAGTACATTACAGAGGTGAACAAACAGAATTTCTTCTCTAACAAAGCTTCGATTCCTCAAAAAGACTTGCCTTTTGAGTTTCTAATGAATGCGCTTCGTCTGACACATGGATTTACTAAAAAAACATATTCTGAAAGAACAGGCTTATCATTTGATGACATCAAATCGAATCTTCATCCATCATTTCAACAAGATTTATTATATGAAGATCATGAGATACTAAAACCGACTACAAAGGGTGTGTTGTTTTTAAATGAAATATTGCATAATTTAATCTAACATAAGGAACATTATTATGAAAATAAATAAGATCAATGACGAAATAAGTGTCTCTGAACAAATTCATGTTGATGATTTAAAAATCATTAAAGATGCAGGATTCAATAGCATTATATGTAATCGGCCTGACAATGAATCAGCCGACCAAACGCCTCAAGAGATTATCAAAAGTGCCGCTGAATCTGTTGGTTTGAACTATTATTTTATTCCTATTTTTCCTGGTCAATTCACTCAACAAGCAGTCGATGAATTCAACCAAATATTTTTAGAAAAAGAGAATGGTCCTATTTTTGCATATTGTCGGACAGGCACCCGCTCATGCACGCTATGGGCACTAGCGAATCGAGATAAGATGTCGGGTAATGAAATTATTGAGCAAGCCAAAGGTGCCGGTTACGACTTATCTCAACTTTTTCTTTAACTGATTTTCTGCCATGATAATAGCTTTTATAACTTGTTTTGGACTAGTTCCACCAATGTGTGACCTCGATGTAACTGATCCTTCAACAGTTAAAAAATCATAAACATCCTTTTGAATCACACTGCTAAATTTTTTCAGATCAGCCAATTCAATTTCATGAAGTGATAAATGATTCTTCACCGCATGATTGACTAAGTTTGCAACGATTTCATGTGAGGTCCTAAATGGTACTCCTTTTTTAACTAGGTAGTCTGCAAGATCGGTTGCTGTTGAAAAGCCTTCTTCAGCATAATGTAACATTTGCTTCTTATTCACTGTAATGTGTCTAACTAAATCAGCATATATTTCAAGACTACCAATTACCGTATCAGCGGAGTCAAAGACTGGCTCCTTATCTTCTTGATTATCTTTATTGTAGGCCAAAGGTTGAGACTTCATGAGTGTCAATAAGCTAATAAGATTACCATTCACTCTCGCAACTTTTCCTCTGATGAGTTCTGGTACGTCAGGATTCTTTTTTTGCGGCATGATGCTAGACCCGGTACAAAACTTATCTGCTATATCGATAAAATTAAAGAATGGGCTCATCCACATAATTAATTCTTCAGAGAGTCTAGATAAATGGGTCATCAACATTGAAGCATTAAAACAAAATTCAATTGCAAAATCCCTGTCAGAAACAGCATCTAATGAATTCATTGAAATGCCCTCAAATTTTAATTTCTTAGCGACAAATTTTCTATCAATTGGATAGGTGGTTCCTGCCAAAGCAGCTGAACCCAAAGGTAACTGATTTATTCTTTTTCTTCCATCAAAAAATCTATTCTTATCTCTGTCCAACATCTCATAATAAGCCATCATATGATGGGCAAAACTAATTGGCTGGGCAATTTGTAAGTGAGTAAGGCCTGGCATATAAGAATTAATATTTTTTTTGGCCAAACTGACAATATTTTTTTGTAACTTTGTAATTTTCAGAATAACTTCATCCGTGATGTCTCTTAAAAAAAGTCTCAAATCTGTCGCAATTTGATCATTTCTCGATCTACCCGTATGGAGCTTTTTCCCTGCATCACCGATTAATTGTGTTAATTTTTTTTCAATATTTAGATGAACATCTTCATCAGACACGCTCCATTTAAATTTTCCCTGAATTATTTGCTCACTAATTTTTTTTAGTCCCTGATCAATTTTTTTGAAATCAGTTTCAGAAATAATTTTTTGTTTTTTTAACATTTCTGCATGAGCTAATGAGCCATGAATATCATAGAGCGCTAATCTTTGATCAAAATCGACAGATGCCGTAAAAATCTGTACTAACTTATCCACCGGTTCATCGAACCTGCCAGACCATTTTTTATTTTGTTCTTTCATAGTCGTAAGTATATATCAAACCCTTTTATACATCACTAATAAGCAAGGCCTATGCTAGAATTTCAGCATGAAAAAAATGATCCGAATCGCATCACGTGAAAGCCAATTAGCAATGTGGCAAGCCAACTATATTGCCGATCGAATTAGAGAAAAATATAGCGACACAGAAGTCAGCGTGCTAAGTTTTAAAACTCAAGGCGATATTATTTTGGACCAACCTCTTGCCGAGATTGGAGGTAAGGGTTTGTTCATCAAAGAACTAGAACATGCCTTATTAAATGATGATGCAGATTTAGCAGTTCATTCAATGAAAGATGTTCCAATGGATCTGCCAGAACCATTCGAAATATGCGCAATCTCTGAAAGAGAAAATCCCAGCGACGCCTTTGTCAGTAATAAATATGCTTCGCTAGATGAACTTCCACAAAATGCTGTTGTAGGTACCTCAAGCTTAAGGCGCCAGAGCCTGATTAAATATAAAAGACCTGACTTGATTATTGAAAGCTTACGTGGAAATTTACAAACAAGACTGAATAAACTAGATTCTGGAATGTATGACGCTATTATCCTTGCTTCTGCAGGTCTAATCCGACTTAACCTAGAAAATAGAATTAAAAGCTCACTTGATGTAAATCAATATACCCCATCGGTAGGTCAAGGAGCACTTGGCATTGAAATCCTTAAAAATAAATCTGAGTTAAAAGAATTTTTAGATTTTTTAAATGATGAACAAACGCAGATTCAAGTTGAGGCTGAAAGGAAGATCAGTAAAACCCTCGCAGGAAGCTGCACAGTGCCAATGGGAGCACATGCATCCATTAAAGATAATTTGCTCACTATTCAAGCCTTTGTATCCTCGCCCGATGGAATTAAAATGATTCGTGCTACAGACAGTGGTCCTTGTTCAGAGCATCTTTCACTTGCAAATAATGTAGCTCGGTCACTCATTGATCAGGGTGCCAAAAATATTCTTGGAATTGGGCATGGCTAATCTAATTGCAACCCGATCTAGTTTACAAAATCAATCCATCATAAATTTTTTTAAAGACAGCTCTCTAAACGTCATCAATTATCCTTTTATTGAAATTGAGCCCATATCGGATTCACCAGATATTGTAAAAATTATTGATAATATGTTCACATTTTCAAAAATAATTTTTATCAGTTCAAATGCTGCACAATGCTTCAAAATAATTTCAGAACATCACTTAATAAAATTTGCTGATAATGTGCAAATATTTGCAATTGGTCCAACCACAAAAAAAGAATTATCTTTTTTAAATAAGAATATTATTTCCCCAATTGACCAATTTGACTCGAAGTCACTCCTTGAATTATCTGAAATGCAAAATGTGACAGATGAGTCAATTTTGATTGTGAGAGGTATTGGTGGTAAAGAACTTTTAAAAAATGAGTTGGGGAAAAAACAAGCTAATGTAACTTACCTTGAGTGTTATCAGAGAAATTTTAAAACGATAGATTTCGATGTAATCGCAAATTATTCACAAAAAGAAACTTTGTATATCTTGATTACAAGCTCTCAAATAGCGCAACATTTTATTCATCAGCTTGGATTATTTGAAAACCCTGATCAAATTTACTTTGATAATATAAACTTCATAGTGAATCATGCAAATATTGCCAAGGAGTTATCAGTGTTTGAGTGTGACATAAAAATCACATCCAATTTGGATCCTGAAAAATTACAATCCTTATGTATTGAATAGGATTATTTCGGCGCAAAGGTAAATGCATCTGAGTAGAAGCTATTGGCATTCAATCCGGCTTCTACAAATTCCTGGAATGCCACTTCAATCATTCCAGGAGCGCCACAACAATATACGTCAAATGAATCTAATTGGCCTAGATCTTTAATGACCTTTTTATGCACTAAACTCTTTTCTTGTCCGTTTATGGCTTCTTCAGAATATATATTAAATGCCTCAAAATTATTAATATTTTTTTTCCAATTCTCAACAACCTCATCTTGATATAAATCTTTATAAGTTTTAAAGCCTCGGTATAGATATATTTTTCTTTCCTCCTCGGCTCGATGGTAATCATTAATGATGGATTTTATTGGGGCAAAACCAGTCCCACCGGCAATAAAAATTATTGGACGATCTGATTCTCTTAGGTAAAAGTTCCCTATTGGGGCCTCAATGCGATGGATGCTTTTTTCTTTCATCTCATTAAAGACATAGTTAGTAAATGTACCTCCTTCAATTAAACGAACATGTAACTCAATCAAATCATCACTCGGTGCATTAGCCATTGAAAATGCTCTTCGTGCTCCATCTTTTAGGATAAATTCTAGGTATTGTCCTGCTTTAAATTGTAAATTTTCACTAGCGGGGAGCTTTAATAGAATCTGCATGACATCATGATTTAACAAGCTTAATTTTTCGACTCTGACAGGAGTTATTTTTTTTGGAAATTCATCAAGTTTTTTTTCAACTCGGCTTGATATTGTTACATTGCTTGTCGCATAAGTTTTACATAATAAAAAGTTCTGCTCACTCCTATCTTGGTCAGATAGTACCCCTGGCATAATGTCGTCATGAAACACCTCACCTTTGATAACTCTTGCTTTACATGACCCACATGACCCACTTTGACAACCATAAGGGAGTGTGATCCCAGAGGATATTGCCGCCTCAAGAATGGTTTGACTTGGCTTTATTTCAAATTCAATACCATCAACTTTTCCAACATACATTAATCGTCATCCTCTTTTTTAAATTCACCCTCAATTACCGAATCATTTTTTTGTTTTTTTTGATTAAAACGATTTTGCATTTCTTGAAATAAATTTTCGTTTGGATTTTTTGAAGGCATAACCAGCAATATAATTGCTATCAAGTCAGTGATGATGCCCGGATAAAGAAATAGTCCACCAGCTATCATATTTTTTGCTGTGCCCATGATCATCTGAAATGGCGAACCAGCACTCTGAAATGAATTCATCATTCTAAAGAGCAGTTGGGACTTTTCTTCTTTTATCATTCTCCAGCCAAGCACACCAACAACAACTATATACAGAAAATACCACCACCCATACAATGAACCTAATTTGAAATAGCCCCATATTTCTATAAATGGAACCAATATTAATAACCAAATACCTATAAATTTCATGATGTTAGCTTTCCTATGAGATAATGATCTGAACCATTTTTCTTTTGCAAGTCATATTTCAGTCATGACCAGATACTTAACCTTATTTATTTTTATTTTAGCACCTTGGCTTTTATATGCGGATGAATTTAATGATTTAAAGTCATTAACAAAAAATGCTAATAAAATTTTAACGGTTGAGGAGGCATTTCCATACGAAATTTCTATATCCCCAACCAATAGTTCTATCTCAGTCCAATTTAATACTCAACCAGGTCACTATCTTTACCAATCTAAATTTAAATTTTCTTCATCAAGCAATGCTGATTTCCAATTTAATTTTCCTGAAGGTAAAGAAAAGGAAGATGAATTTTTTGGCAAACAAATTATTTATGACCAGCCACTGGTATTTCAAATAAATTTAAAAGAACCCCTAGCTGATGATGATTCATTTGTGATCCACTTCCAAGGGTGTAGTGACCAGGGGCTATGTTATCCGCCGCAACAAATTTTAAATGACATGAAAAATCTCGATAAGACCACTATCGGAGGATCTGATATTTACCAGGAAGCATTTAAGGGGAATATCTATAAAGCATTTGCACTTTTCCTATTTGGTGGGATTCTATTGTCATTTACGCCCTGTGTACTCCCCCTTATTCCAGTTCTTCTTGCCATGTTAAGTAATCTGAAAAATAACAGGGGGCTTGCTACGATTGCTTATGTTGTTGGTATTTGTATCACCTACAGCCTCATTGGCCTCATCGCCGCAAAAACAGGAAGTGTTTTATCGATTTACCTCCAAGGTGAACTTGTCTTGTTGTTCACAGCTCTCTTATTTATATTATTTTCCCTGGCCATGTTTGATGTATACGATTTAAATCTCCCATCTTCTATCCAAACGAAACTTAATAATTTTGCCAATAACTTAAATGCAAAAAATTATTTAGGAATAGTCCTATTGGGTATGATCTCTTCGTTAATATTGAGTCCGTGTGTTGCGCCTCCACTGGCAAGCGCCATCTTATATATTAGCCAAACGGGGAATGCGTTTATTGGAATGGCCTCTCTATTCTTTTTGGCATTAGGGATGTCTTTGCCTCTTCTAGCAATTGGATTAACATCCATAAAAATTATTCCGAAGACAAATCAAGTCAATATCTTTTTTAAAAAATTAATTGGCTTTATTCTACTTGGATCTGCCATCTATGTTTCCAAGCCTGTATTAAATAGTTTGATGATTGAATTGCTCTTTATCTTGTTGGGACTAGTCGTTTTTATTTACACATTAATTTCTTTAAAACTTAACAAATTTATTCAAATTATTTTATTAGTACTAGCCATTATTATTTCCATATTTCTGTCCATCAATTCTTTTAAACAATATGAGCTTAATGAAAAAGAGAAAATTCAATTTAGCATGGTCACAACTGAGAAAGAATTGAACTCAATAATTCAAGAAACAAACAAGCCAATACTCATTGATTTTTATGCAGACTGGTGTGTCGCCTGCCTTGAATTTGAAAAATATACTTTCCAAGATATAAATGTTCGAGATGAGCTTGATAACTTCAACCTCTTGAAAGTCGATGTTACAGATTTTAATGAGAATGATAAAAAAATTATGAATCGATTCAATATTTTCGGACCTCCAGCTATTGTATTTTTTAACTCGAATAGTGAAGAGTTAACAAAAAAACAAATTTTTGGATTCATGAATGCTGAAAATTTTCTCGAACACATCAAGGACATTAAATGAAAAAATTACCCATCATCTTATTAATTTCTTTGGCTTTTATTATTGGTATCGGAGCTAATATTTTTATAAATTCATCTGGAGAACCGCAGATTGCTGAATCATTGAGTCAATCAGTTAATGATCTTCCCTTTATGATTGAAAATGGGGGCAAGGTATCATTAAACGATATTGAATTTAAAGAAATGTTAATCATTAACTTCTGGGCTAGCTGGTGTGAACCATGTAAAAAAGAAATACCAGAGCTTAATAGCTTCAATGAGAGTTTGGATAAGGACAATAATATCCGTCTTATTGGCGTTGCAATAGATGATATAAATGAAGTCATGTCCTTTACTAAGGAAATACCAATTTCATACTCGAATCTTACAGATGAAAAAAATGGTTTTTTATTAAGTCGTCACTTTGATAATGATAAGGGTGTATTGCCATTCACTGTCGTAGTAGATAAAAGCTATCAAGTCCTACATAAATTTTATGGTGAAATAACCGAAAAAGACCTATTAAATGTCGTTAAATAGCATTTAAATGTTTTTAAATGTAGTTAATTTATCATTATATAAATTTTAAATCTCCAACAATGAAGCATTTAATTTTTTTTATATATTAATTCACTATTGTAGTAGACAAATGTCGTTAAATTCGGCAAACTGGTGTTCTACTGTAGGGATTAATATGAAAATAGCTTTAATTAATGGACCTAATCTAAATCTTCTTGGACAGCGAGAACCGGATGTCTATGGCAATCAAGGTTTAGAAGAAATTAATAATGAACTTCAAACTCTATTTCCAGAAATAACTTTTAGTTTTTTTCAAAGCAATAGTGAATCAGAGATCGTAAATTTTGTTCATACATTAAAAGTAGACTACATCGTTATCAATCCTGCAGCATTTACCCATACTTCAGTAGCTATCAGAGATGCTATTTTGGGAGTAGGTATACCTTTTTACGAAATTCATTTATCAAATGTTCATGCTCGGGAGGAGTTTAGGCATAAATCTTATTTTTCAGATAAAGCCAAGGCAGTGATATGTGGTTTAGGTAAGGATGGTTATTCAGCAGCAATTCAACACATTGTTAAAAATTCATAAAAGGTAAGAATCATGGACTTAAGAAAACTAAAAAAACTAATCGACCTGGTTGAAGAGTCGGGAATTAGCGAATTAGAATTAACCGAAGGTGAGGAAAGTGTTCGTATCAGTCGCCAAGGTCAAGTGGTGCAACAACCTCAACAATACACAATGCCTCAACAACCGACACTAGCTGTTCAAAGTCAAGTTCCAACAACAACTAGTGCAAATACTGAAGAAGCTCAGGAAACTGGTCATGCCCTAACTTCACCGATGGTAGGAACTTTTTATAGATCATCGTCACCCGAAGCTGACCCATATGTCGAAGTTGGGAGTAGCGTCAAAAAAGGTGATACTTTATGCATTATTGAGGCGATGAAATTACTCAATGAAATTGAAGCCGATCGTGATGGAATTGTTAAGAAGATTATGGTTGAGAATGCTCAACCGGTTGAATTTGGTGAACCACTTTTTATTATTGAGTAATTTATGTTTGAAAAAATTCTTATTGCTAACCGCGGAGAGATTGCACTTCGCATCCTAAGAGCCTGTCGCGAGATGGGGATTAAAGTGGTCACTGTTCACTCAGAGGCTGACGTAGATGCAAAATATGTCAAACTTTCTGATGAGTCCGTCTGTATAGGTCCAGCGCCATCAAATCTCAGCTACTTAAATATTCCTGCCATTATTAGCGCTGCCGAAGTAACTGATGCTCAAGCTATTCATCCTGGATATGGCTTTCTTTCTGAAAATGCAGATTTTGCTGAACAGGTAGAAAAAAGTGGTTTTACTTTTATTGGGCCTAAATCAGAAACTATCAGGCTGATGGGTGACAAAGTGAGCGCTAAAGAGGCCATGATAAAAGCTGGAATTCCAGTTGTTCCAGGTTCAAATGGTGAGTTAAGCGATGACCCTAGTGAAATAATTAAAACAGCAAAAGAAGTTGGGTACCCTGTGATTATCAAAGCAGCCGGTGGTGGTGGTGGACGAGGAATGCGAGTGGTTCACACTGAGGCATCGCTATTAAATGCCGTTTCAATGACAAAAAATGAAGCGCATAGTTTTTTCGGTAATGCCGCAGTGTATATGGAAAAATATCTAGAGAAGCCTAGACACATTGAATATCAAGTGCTCGCAGATAATTATAAAAATGCGATCCATCTCTTCGAAAGAGATTGCTCTATGCAACGAAGGCATCAAAAAGTCATTGAAGAAGCTCCTGCACCAGGATTGCCAGATAAATTAAGAAAAAAAATGGGTGAAAAATGTGCCGATGCTTGTAGAAAAATTGGTTATCGAGGAGCGGGTACTTTTGAGTTTCTATACGAAAATGATGAATTTTACTTTATTGAAATGAATACTCGAATTCAGGTTGAACATCCTGTCACAGAAATGATTACCGGTGTTGACCTCATTCAAGAACAAATAAAAATTGCAGCTGGTGAAAAATTAAGTTACCGCCAGAAAGATATCGTGATTAATGGTCATGCAATGGAATGCCGAATAAATGCTGAAGACTCATTTACTTTTATTCCATCCCCTGGTCTCATCAATCGTTTTCATGTACCGGGAGGTCCTGGTATCAGAGTTGATACCCATGTTTATGGCGGTTATCGAGTTCCCTCCCATTATGACTCAATGATCGGTAAGCTAATCGCTCACGGTGACACCCGTGAAAAAGCTGCTGCAAAACTACAAATGGCTCTTTCAGAAATGTATTGTGAAGGAATTAAAATTAATATTGATCTCCATCGTGATTTATTAATAGACCTGGCCTTCCTTAAAGGTGGAGCAAGTATCCATTATCTAGAAGAAAAATTGGGAATGAAAAAATAAGTGATTTCTTTATCACTGATAGTAGATGATGATATTGCACAATCCATTGGTGACCATCTTATGGGACTCGATGCTCTCTCACTGAGCTTTGGCGATTCTGATTTAGATACACATAATGAAGTTGCAATTTATGGAGAAGATCCTGATGATCATGAGAGATATTGGAAAAATACCAAAGTCATGGCCCTTTTCCAAAATGATCATACTCTCTCAGTGGTGATTAATTCTATTCATAATGAGTTTAATATTCATATCGATCAGATTCAAGTTGAACCAGTTGCAGAAAAAGATTGGGTTAAAGAGACCCAATCCCAATTTCATCCGATTCAGATTAATGACAAAATTTGGATCATTCCCTCCTGGCACAAGATTAAAAATAATAATGCGATTAACATTCACCTGGATCCTGGATTGGCATTTGGAACTGGATCTCATCCTACCACCAAGCTTTGTTTAGATTGGTTAACCAAAATTGATCTTATTGATAAATCTGTTTTAGATTATGGTTGTGGATCAGGAATTTTAGCTATTGCGGCAAAAAAATTAGGGGCCAAATCAGTTTCTGGAACGGACATTGACCCACAAGCAATTATTGCCAGTCACCAAAATGCAAAAAACAACCAAACGGGTACCATTAATTTTTATACATCAGACGAGTCAACAAATGACCTTTACGATATTGTTGTTGCAAATATATTATCGAGTGCACTGAAAGTGTTAGAGCCACTAATACATTCTAAATGTAAACCTGAAGGGCGAATCGCACTATCTGGAATTTTGCAATCACAGGAAAATGAAATCAAAGAGATATATGCCAATAACTTTATTTTTGAAGATTCTTTATATCAAGATGGTTGGGTATGTATGACTGCATTTAGAAAATCATAGTTGTTCAATATTCCTCAATATTTGTTTACTCTTTTTAATATATAAACCCTTATCTTCTTCATTCATTTTATTTATCTGCATCTTAACAATACCCATTCTTGGATTATTTTCTATTAACGTTGGGTTGTTTAAAAAAAAGCTCCAATAAAGACTATTAAATGGACATGAGTTATCTGCAAACTTAGTCTTCACATCGTATTGACAGGATTTACAATAATTACCCATCTTATTAATATAAGAGCCGGATGAGACATAAGGTTTTGTGGCCAACAAACCTCCGTCAGCATATTGTGACATGCCTAACACATTTGGCATTTCAACCCATTCAATAGCATCTATATAAATTGCCAAAAACCATTCGTGAACACGCTGTGGATCAACTTGACTGAGTAACATGAAATTACCCAGTATCATTAATCTTTGAATATGATGTGCATATGCATGTTGCAAAGATTGCTGTATCGATTTTTGCAGGCAATTCATGTTAGTTTGTCCATGCCAAAAAAACTCTGGTAACTTATTCTTAAATTTTAAATAGTTACTAAGTCCATATTCAGGCATTTTTGCCCAATACACTCCTCGAATGTATTCTCGCCAACCAATAATCTGCCTTATAAATCCTTCGACAGCACTTAAATTGGATAAATCTTTTTTTAGATATCTCTCTACTGTTTCAGCAACCATTATTGGAGATAACATTTTTGTATTAAGGGCAAAAGAAATTAATGAGTGAAATAAAAATGGATTTTCGTTCGCCATGGCATCCTGATAATCACCAAATTTATCGAGGCTGGATTTTATAAAATGATTTAGAACTTGTAATGACTCCTTCTCATTACCTGGCCAATTAAAATTATTCACATCAACAGATCCGATGTACCCAATTTCTAATTCATCAATCTCATCCTTAAGATGTTCAACATCATGATTAAACTTGATTCGATTTGGGACAGTTTGTTCTGGATCCCATTTTTTCCTATTGTCTTGATCATAATTCCACTTATCACCAATAGGTTTATCACCAACCATCAAGATGGAATATTTTTTCCTGACGTAGCGGTAGAATTCTTCCATTCTCCATATTTTTTTATTTGTGAAAAACTCACATACATCCTGTCTATGAGTCAAAAAATGTTCTGTAGAATAAGATTGGTGTGCTAAACCAATTTGATTGGTTATCTTTTTCATTTCTTCATCCAATCGATATTCATCTGGCATCTGATATTCAAATTTATTTATATCTGAGTTTATTTCAATTAATTTAAGAATATTTTTATAAAAGGATTGCTGATTGTCCGGATCTTTTAATTTGATATACCTTACAACATGGCCATCTTGCTGTAATTCCTTTGCAAAGTTTCGCATTGCATGCATGAACGCTAGCATTTTTTGAATGTGGTGCTTCGCATAAGTCATTTCAGGAACAATTTCCATCATCAAATAGATCACATTATGATCAATTTGCTTGAACCAGCTGTGCTTCTTATTTAACTGATCGCCTAATAATAATCTAAGTGTTTTCATTCCAGTACATCTCATATTGATTATCTATGTCGTAAGTATTCTTCTGCTTTTCAATATTGAATCGTCTTCCACCCCTTGGATCCGTTCCATATCCAGCAATATATATCCAATTACCCTGGTTAGAGTAAATATCAAAATCAATCAGATACTTTTGGAAAAAATCAGCACCTATTCGCCAATCTATTTTCATTTCAAAAATAACAAAAGAGGCTAATATCTGTCTCATTCGATTTGATAAGAATCCACTATTTTTTAACTCTTTGATACCAGCATTGATAAAAGATGACTCTGTATTTGCTTCTTCTAAATTACTTATCTTGTCCTGACTTGTCTCATTAATTTCTTTGTTTTTGAGACCGTATGGAAAATATAATTTCTTATCATATTTAAAGTGTAAAAATCTAAAATAATCTCTCCATAATAGTTCGAATAATATCCAATAAGTACTTTCATTAGCCCCATGAGTTTCCTCATATTTTTTAAGGAAAATAAAAATTTGTCTCGCTGAAATTAGGCCATGTGCAAGCCACACCGAAAATTTTGTTGAAAATTCATTTCCCATTAACTCATTTCTTGTCTGTTTATATTTATGAGCTTTTGTATCAGAAAAATAATCCTTTAGATAATTTTGTGCACCATTTTCACAGTTGGTGTAATGATTTAAAAAATCTACACTGCCACTATAAGTATTTTGATATTTTGGTAATTGGCATGATTTAATATTTAAAAGATTTGCAGGTTTTGGAAGCTTTAAACTTTCATGCAGGGTGACTGTAATTGTCTTTGATTCAACTCTTTTTCTAAATGTTGTAAAGGTATCTGGTAAATCTATTACATCAAAATCAAGATCATCAATATTAAGCAATGACGAATCCCAGTACGACAATACGCGTGGTTCAGTAATACTAGATTCCTCATCCTTTTCATAAGGACTAATTATTTTTTCACAATATATTTTATTAATCTGGTGTTGTTTAGCTATAGAAGAAAATATGACTGAAGGCTCACCCTCTATAACATTCAGTGTGTGGCCTAAGTCGGATAAATTTATCTTAAGTTGATTTAGCGCATCAATTAAAAATTTATTCTTATGGTTTTCTTCATCATTAAGAATTCTCAAACGACGATTCACTATGTAAACAAAAGAAATACTTGTTGAATCTTTGATACATTGCACCAAGGGATAATTGTCATGAATTCTTAGGTTATTTCTAAACCAGAAAATATTATGTGACACGATGATTTTTACACCTTTGAGAGCAATACTTTACCTCGTCCCAACACGGCTCCCATTTCTTTCGCCATGAGAAAGGGCGCTGACATGTGAGACATATTTTTTGTGGCAAGTTTTGTTTTTTCATATTTTTAAGATGATATTAAAGGTGTTTGGTTCTTCAATATTTGGCTTATTTTAAAAAAAATGCCTATAATAAAATATGCGTTTTATGTTAATACTCATTATTTCTTTATACTTAGCTGCATGTGCAACTTCAAATCAGAATACGCAACGACCTGCGCCACATAATGACTTTACAGGTAAATTCGTTGAAAAACATTTTGCTGGAGAAGACGCCAATGACTATATGATGCGAGCATGTAAGATATATGGCGGCCTCAATCAAGATAGTATTCAAAAAAAAGACAGCGACCTTCTGCTTCAAGATATATTTGAGTTCAAATGTAATTTTGCTAATAAATTATCTGACGAGTTAGAAATTGATGGGAAATCATCTAAACGCTTGAATGGTACCGTAGCTAAACAGAAATGCGAAAAGCTTGGTTTTAAAGTTGGTTCTAAAGATTTTGCAAACTGCCTTCAAGAATTAACTCAATGAAAAAGCTTTTGTTAATCTTGTTATTTACCAACTATTCATTTGCTGATGAATTAACTTATATTTGCCAAGGATTAAGTCATTTTGAATTGGTTGGCGCCAGTGGAGCAAAAGAGGAACAGCAGTCTAGGGAATACAAATTTGAAAATTTAACTTTAATTGATCTTAATAACATTGAATGCGATAAGTCGAAAACTACCATGACATGTAAATCGACTCTGTTAAATATCAGAACACTTAATTTAGATTTACAAACATTGAAAATTACTGATTCAATATCAGGAAATAAAGGTTTTGGTCATTATATTGAGAATTTTGAGGGTCAATGTCAGATCAAATAAAGATTAAAGAGCTATCGCCTAATGCTTTTGATGTAACAATATATTCAAATACAGAAACAAATCATCAAGTTACCATTGCAGATAATTTCGTCACTGAATATCAAATAAAACATCTCACAAAAAAAGAAATTATTGAACAATCATTCATATTTCTTTTAGAGAGGGAATCTAATAAATCTATTTTAAGAAAATTCGATATTGAAGTCATAGCAAATTACTTTCCAGAATATAAAAAATTATTCAAATAACAGAAACTTAACAAAATTGATCAAGTCATTTCATATTATAAATTTGGAGTGATTATGTTTAAATATTTTCATATAACCATCCTATCCTATGTCATGTTCTTAACCTCATTATCTGCTGAAGAGATTAAAGATGGTCTTTATCAAGAATACTTTGAAAATAAAACTCCGAAATTTGAAATTACTTATAAAAATGGAAAGAAAAATGGAAAAGAAAAATTTTGGTATGAGAATGGTCAAATTAAAATGGAAAGTGACTTTAAAGATGGTAAGGAACATGGTTACTGGAAGCAGTGGTATGAGAACGGACAGTTAAAACTTAAAGTTGAATATAAAGATGGGAAAGAAAATGGCCTATGGGAACAATGGTTTGACGATGGTCAACAAAAATCCAAAAGCTTATGGATCAATGGGATTAAAGATGGACATGAATGGATTTGGAATAAGGAAGGTCAATTGATTGCCAAAGATTTATATCAAAATGGGAAAATAGTTAAATGACTTGAAATTTTCTTTAGATGCTCCCATATATTAATTGTGGTCGTTATGCCTAATGGGTAATGCCATGATTTTTATTTTGCTTAATTAAAGGAGATAAATATGAAAATTTCATTTGGTAACTTATATCCAAGTACGCTTGGTTTTGAAACTGTTTTAAGAGATATTGAAGCACTTATGGAAAACTCGATTGAGTCCGTCCATGAAAAATTTCCCCCACACAACATAATTAAACATAATGACACCTCATATTCAGTTGAATTAGCTGTTTCAGGCTTTAATAAATCTGATATTGATGTCACAGTTAAGGACGGACTACTTATCATCAAAGGTGATAAGTCAAAAGATGATACAAATATTCAGTACCTGCATAAGGGAATTTCTAATCGATCATTTACAAAAACAATTCGATTAGCAGATACTATTGAAGTTAAAGGTGCAGATCTAGAATCTGGTGTCCTTAAAATCGCGCTTGAAAATGTTATTCCAGAATCGAAAAAACCAAAAAAAATTGAGATTAATGGAATAAAGAATCTTGCATCACAACAGTTAAATTCTTTAACTGCTTAAATATTTATTTAAAAAGGAGTAATATTTATTTACTCCTTTTTTTTAAATCCATCAATTATTAAACAGCCATCGGGGTCCATGCATGGCCAGTCAGATTCAGGCCCACAACTATTTCCTGTTATTTTTGTCTGGACTGGTTCATAAAATTGAATCAGATTATTGTTTTCATTAGAGCTAATATTTTTATTTTTTTCACTTATTTTTTCAGCAGAAAAAATAATTTGGGGATTAAGGATGAATATAAATATTAATCCGAACCGGAGAGGTCTGTTATTGCGTATACGCCGGTTGGACGATCTTTTTCCGTTTTCCATGATCTTCTTTTAACAATTTGGCACCGATCTCGATTGATATCAGAAGCACCAAATTTTAATTTAGCATTAGGAATAACACGATATATATGTCTTTCTAATCCATCAATTGTTTCAGGAGCATCATCATGAGCACAAAATATTAATACTCGCTGCTGCCTACTGTCCTCTTGTCGGATGATAACTAAATCATCCCGCTTTAATTCTTTAAAATATTTTTTTAATCTATCTAATTCTTCTTTAGTAATCGGTTCAGTTTTTAATAAACTCACTCTTTTTGTTAAAGAAATTGCATTTGCATTGAGTTTATCTTTACTCAAAATTTGTGGGATAAAACGAACGATCCACTTTTCTGATAATTTTGATCTTTTCAGATCAGCAACGATTTCATCGACAGGGTATTTTGATAGGATTGGTGGTCTCATATATTTATGATTATATTAAAAAATAAACCGATATAGTAAACAATTGATAAAGATATGATTGAAGCAATAATTATAAAAAATATCTTACGAACAAACTCGGCTTTCAGATCATTGCTATTGATAATTCGATATAGATAAAAACCGACAAGGTAGGAGGGCAATAACGCAATTACCCATAACCATTTTTGCTCTTTAAAACCTAACCAAAAGCATATGCCGAGTGAAATAAGTACAACAATTCCACCAAGTCTGGACCAAAAATTATGTTTCATGACGTTATAATAATGGATATGCAAAAAGATACAAAATTTACACGCTTTGATGCCATCATTTTAGGCTCAACCTTCCTTACAGCTGTGATCACGTTTCTTATTTATATTGGTTTTAGTTTGTATAAGTATATTAAAGGAGGGGTATGGGTGAAGTCATTATCAGCATGTGAGGTGTTCAATTTATTTTGTTCAAATAATTTTATTATTAAATTGATTGGCGACCTAGAGGCTATTCTTTTTGTCTCACTTGTTTTTGGATTATATTTCCTAATTCATTACTACCTGGTTAAAAAGTGAAATACCTTTTTTTTGTCTCTCTAATGATCTGTCATCATTCATTTGCTTTAGAGTGTATTGGTCAAGTTTCTCAACGATACGAAATTAATGAACAAATTCATGACCAACAAGATCTTTCAAACGTCTTATTAAATGTTTCATTCGATAAAAAGTACAAAACAATTAATTTTGATATTGAAAACAAACTAAGAATCAATAATGAGATGAATTACCCATGTGAGCAACAATCATCAAAAATAGTATGTTTAAAAAAGGCTACTTATTTATCAGAAATGGGAGAACATGACCCTAATACAGGCACACGGCATGAATCAACTGCCCAAACACAATACTTTATGGAAATTATTTATGATAATGAAAGCAGAGACCTGAGTTTTGATCACCAAATAAAATCAACAGTAAGTAAACCAAAAAAAATCCAATCTAGTGAAATTGCCTCAGGAAAATTTAAATGCAAATAGATTTTTTTTGGATAGAGGTAGTAATATTTATAATCCTAATTCTATTGCTAATTATTATCATATATTTAGCCAATCGTTAACTAATAAGCTATCTCCTGAAAAGCATAATCATAAATCTTTCCTGAGTGCTTAAGACTTAATTCATCAATCACTTTTTTTAGCATTATTGCAGACTTTGATGGAGCAAATATTTCATGCTTAACAAATCCTGAATAGGGTTTAGATAATTTACTATCAACTGTTCCAGGATGCATCCCACAAACTATTATATTTTTATACTTTCTTCTTAACTCAATTGATAAATTTTTAATCATCATATTGAGTGCAGCTTTACTCATCCTGTAGGCATACCAACCTCCCAATTCATTTTCAGAAATACTACCAACACGAGCTGACAAAAAAACTATTTTTGTATGATCTATGAGATTATTACTCAGCTGTCTAAGTAATATCAGCGGTGCAACACAATTAATATGATACGAGAATTGAAAAGCGCTTTTATCAATATCCTTTAAGCTTTTTTCAGGTTTGTAGTCCTCATTATGCAAATGTCCTGTAGCAAAAATAATTAGATCAAATTTAGTTTCTGCATTTAATTTAATCTCATTATTTTGATCATAATCATAGGTAATTTGGTTAATATGTGGGCTTAAATTTTGTTTTTTTCTGGATGCAATAGTCATGTGGACATCATTTTTATCATACTCATTAACCAAGGCTGACCCTATTGCTCCAGAACCTCCTATTATTAGTATTTGTTTCATTTATTGAATCTTTCTTATATTTATTTATCTACAATTTATGATATTTTTTATAAAAACAACTATCGCTGTCGCAATCATTTTAATTGCATCTGAACTCAGCAAAAAAAGCACTACCCTCGCAGCCATGCTCTTAGCCATGCCTATTGTCCTATTTGTTTCTTTTGCTTTGATTTATCAACAAAATAAAGATAATTTACACATTGCAAAATTAACTCACGAAACTGTACTTTATATCCTACCGGTATTGCCCTTTTTATATCTTTTATCAGTATTACTAAAGTTAGGTATGAATTTTTATCTGTCCTTATTTTTAGTGACTTTAGGGATATGTCTAGTTACATACATCCTTAACTATTTTTTAACGAACATGAACTAACTTGATAATATTATCCAACTGCATATGGGCAACAGTTAATGCAAATAATGATGGAAATAATAATCCGATAAAAGAAACCTGAATAAATTCATTACATATCAGCCATACAATCAAAACTGGGGCTGTAAAAATTATCATCCAAATTAGATCTTTTTTTAGCTGAAAGTGATGATTCATTAATGCTCTCATACCATGATAAAAACAAAAATAATAACCAAACCAAAATAGTGGATCTAAAAAGTACCCAGATATCAGCAACATAAATAATACTGACGTCTCACTCCACAGCGTCTTTTTATAAGCAATTCTCAACCATCCTATAAGACAAACAATAAATAATATTTGTATACAAGTAATTATTATTTTATTCATTTGATATTCAGCTAAATTAAAAAAAATTAAATTGACGGTTTCGACATGGAAAAAAATTGGGATCATTGTGACTAGGAAACCCCATGTTATTTTCTGTAATTTATTTAATGAATACTTTTTAAGATCGCTATCACCGAAGTGATATATAGACATCAAAAATAAAATAAATAATCCTATAGTTGGAAAGGCTATCCAAATCAAAATTGAAACCAATACAATGATTAGATAAATTAAATATATTTGATATCGAGATTTTTTTTTAATACTGAGTTCCCACACTATTTTTCCATCGAGAGCGCCATGTCCCAAGCCAATGGTTGTTATGGCAATGAAAATTAGCAAAATTAAGGGATGAATACCTAAATAATAAACCTCATCAGGACTTTGATCTGGATAAAAGCCAATTAAAAGTATTCCTAAGATTACAAAAAGGAGATGATGAATATTTATTTTATTTAATAAGTGCATTAATCATTATTTTCTTAGGAGTATTCATTAATATTTTGACAATGTCATATAATTTTGGAATATCTGCTAGAAATCTTATCACTGATGCAATATCATTTGAGTTAAATAATTTTACAAATATAGAATTAGCTTTATCCGGATAATAGTAACAAGCTTTCAAAAATATTTTATCTAAAAAATTAATAATTATTTTTTCTTTGAAAACTAGGTCTTTTAGATTTTTATCTTTATTGATCTTAGACCACTGCGCTGCTCTTAGCAGCATATAGCCAGAAGAGGGTCTTGCAAAGCCTCCATGAATTCCGATATTTATAATACGAGCAGTTCTCTGGAATTTGTGATTCACCGACATGGGAATGACCCCTTTTTCTTTTTTAATCATTTTAGCAATATTAAATGTTGCTAATGATCTCTTATGAATCTTTTCAAGGTTTTCAAAATGTACTTTTTTTCCAAACGCCGTGGTTTCAATTAGTATAGTTTTCTGATCAAAAGGTAAATTATAGTTAAACAACACTTCGTTATTGGAGTGCAAAAAATGCATTAATTGGCAAGTATCATGTGTGTGGTTATTGTTTATCTTAATTTTAGTACCGATAAAATATTGATATAACATTTTTTTGTTATTTGCTGATTGTTTATTTAAGGAAGTACTAGACATTAAATACTGACTTATAAACGTATATTTTTTTGTCTTGACGTTTACTTCGTTATATTTTTCTTTAATAGAAATAACCTCATCATAAATAATTTCCACCTTATCTTTTATACTATTAAAAATTGTTTCAATTGTATGTTTATAGTCATAAGTGTTGTAACTATATGGTGCAATATTTTTTTTAATCAAAATCTCTTCATTACTGATTGAGATTTTTTTATATACTTTATCATGATCAATACCATACTCTTTTTTAAGATCAAGAATTCCTGGACCCTGCCAACTGCTTATATATCTGTTTTCAACACTTTTACTTTTTTCAATTATTAATATTTTTAAATCAGAATGTGTGAGTAAATATTGTTTTAAAAATAATAAGCTTGATAGCCCACGCCCAATAATGATTAAGTCATACATATTAATTATTGGTACTCGGTGAATTCTTAATTGGAAGATGAAGCATATTATTATGAATAGGCTGATAATTTTTATTTTTTTTACTTTTGAGTAAAAATTTTAATGTATGTAATAACTTTTCAGCACCATTCAAATACACCCTCCCATTCGTGAAGGGTTGTTCCTTTTTAATTATTTTTTTTCCAATGCCTTGATATAAACTTGATGCTAATCCGAATGCTATTGAAAGTTCTTTAGGTAAAAATTTTATTGCATAATTAGCACTATTAAAATATTTGTCAGCAATATTTAAAATTCTAAATTTCTCTTGCTCTACCTTTGCAGTCACATCAGGTTTTGTTAGAACATCGCCAGCTGATACTGCTCCAATTAAATTTTCAGGAATATATACTCTTCCTCTAAGAGCATCCTCCTGAATATCGCGAACGATGTTAACAAGCTGCATTGCGATGCCTAAGTCAATTGCAAAAAATTTAAGATTTTCATCTTTAATATTAACTGCATCACATACCATCAATCCAACGACACCAGCGACCCGGTAACAATATCTTAATAGTTCATTGATTGATTTTGGTTGTCTAAAGTCAATATCGCTCTCTTGTCCTAAAATGAATTCTTCAAAGTATTTGATTTGAGGGAATTGATCATCATTTAATCTTTTTAAAGAATCAAACTTATTTTGTAAATTTTTTTTTGTAAGATCTTTTTTTAATACATCTATTTCTTTAATTGCAGCTTCTTTACTTTGCTCATCTACAATATCATCTAATCTTCTACACATTTCGTAGATTGAATATATAGGATCAATATAGTCTTTACCAAGAAATCTTGAAGCCCAATAAAATGACTTACCATGTTTTTTAATTATTTTTCTGCTAACGTTCATTTAATATTCTTTCAATAACTTTGGCAGAATTTAATACGCCAGGAACACCTGCTCCAGGATGTGTTCCAGCACCAACATAGAATAAGTTTTTATAATAATCATCTTTATTATGAGTTCTAAACCATGCTGATTGTGTAAGAATTGGTGCAATTGAAAATCCCGAACCATGCGGTGTCATATAAGACTCTTTAAAATCATTAGGCGTCATGACAAATAGATCATCAATATGTTTTTCTAAATCAGGCATAATTGTTTTAGCCAATGCCTTGACCACCTTATTAGCATATTCATCTTTTATTTCATTCCATGATATATCTGCTTGCAAGTTTGGTACTGGAACTAAGGCATAGAAACTATCATGATTTTTAGGAGCAAAACTTTGATCGGTGGCTGTTGGTCTATGTAAATAGATTGAGAAGTCTTCTGCTAATACTTGCTTATTAAAAATATCATCTAACAATTCTTTATACCTTGGTCCCATCCATATTGTATGATGTGCAATCTTTGGATAAGTTACTTTTGTTCCAAAGAATAATACAAATAATCCCATAGAGTGTTTTGCAAACTTGTTCAAAAATTTATTTTGGATTGATTTATTTTCTTCTCTTAAGAAAATAGAATTTACTGTTATTGGGTCTGAGTTAGATACGACTAGATCAGTATTCATGCTGGCTTGGTTTTTTATATGAATTCTGGATATATTTTTTCCATTCACCTCTAGCCTTTCCACCTCATGATTTGTTTTAATGGTGATGCCTTGTCTTATCATTAAATTCTTTAACTCTTCCACAACTTTTGCCATGCCTCCCATGGCAAAATAAATCCCCCATTTTTGTTCCAATGCATGAATTAGTGCATAGATTGATGATGTTTGAAATGGATTCCCCCCTACAAGTAAAGGCTGAATAGAAAAAACATTACGTAAATTTTGATCATTTAGGTAACTCGACACAAACTTATACACTGATTGATACCCCTTTAACCTCAGAATATCTGGGGCATGTTTGAGCATTGTGGATAATCTATGAAATGGTTTATCAGCCAGTTCTAGGTAACCTATTTCAAATATTTCTTCTGCTTTTTTTAACATTCGA
Source organism: Methylophilaceae bacterium LSUCC0665 (assembly GCA_024919215.1). Taxonomy (GTDB): domain Bacteria; phylum Pseudomonadota; class Gammaproteobacteria; order Burkholderiales; family Methylophilaceae; genus BACL14. The sequence continues at coordinate 1,290,609 of CP103437.1, forward strand.
TTGTAGCCATCTACATCTTTTGGGTTGATACGTTGTATCTGATCAAGCATTTGTTCACGATTAGGTACATAATCAAATTCAAATCCATTTACAAAATAAAAGCGATACCATGGATCTAATGGTTTAAATTCAAGATAATCTTCTAGATTTTCATTAAATAATTCAAAAAGTTCGTAAAACAAATTTGGGGCTGTGATTACTGTCGGCCCAGCATCATGAATGTATTTTGCTCTTTTAAATTGTTGTGCCCTTCCTCCAACGGCATCTAATTTTTCTAATAACGTTACGTCATGACCCATTGCTCGCAACCTTAATGCAGCTGCTATTCCTCCAAAACCTGAGCCAATGACTGTTGTTTTCATAACGTTTCTTTCATTTGGTTGGCGATACTAATAAATATTGGTTGAAGAACGATGGGGACTTGATGTATGAATTTATCAATCTCATTTAATTTCTTTATTATTCGATCATTCGCATCCTTTAATGATAATTCAATCGCATGTTTATCATTATTTTTTTGATTTTTTTCCTTCATTAGGATACTTATGAAATTTAAATGATTTAAAGATATATCAGTTTTTTTACTTTTTATGTTTATATAATCATTAATCATCTGATACGCCAGACCAATGCTGTACATTAATTTATTAAGGCCGGTTAGTTCTGATTCAGACAGTTCTTTACATCGAAACATTCCATCTAATGGTGTCATCAATAGAGGCCCTGTTTTTTCATAGGCAATGTTTTCATAATCTTTCATACTTATTTTTTTTATATCCACGCCAACATCTGACACTTGTCCAATGATTATTTGTTTCATACTCAATGATAATGAGTTTAATAAAATATTTTGGTGCCAACCTGTTTCTATTTCCGATAGTTTTTGAAAAGCTTGAGCTATAATAAAGTCACCAAGACATATGGCAGCTGGCACACCATACTTTTTCCATATGGTCGTCAAACCTCTTCTTTTTTCATCTTGATCACAAATATCATCATGAATTAAAGATGCTGTATGAATCAATTCACATGCAACAGACCATTTAATAACCGTATTTTTTGGTAAATTTAATAACTCTCCTGATGCAAGAGCAAGTTGTGCACGAATAAATTTCCCTTTAGATCGGTTTTGATATTTAAGCCATTCGTTTAAGATAATTTTCTTATCTTGTAAGGATTTTTGAATTTCTTTTTTTACAAGATGTAAATCAGCTGTCGCCTCAGGTGGCATAAAAAATTCATCAAAATGACTGCTGATAATTATTTTCATATTAAAAAAAACGCGCCTTTTAAAGAGGCGCGTTTCTTATCTCAAGTTTCTAGATGTAATATTGATCTATTATGCACCTGCATCAGACTTACGCTGAGCAATCATATAAATCATTACACCAAACAGTGCTTTTGCAACCACGTCGGCAACTGTATAACCTACTTGAATTGCAGGGTTAACAGCGCCTGGATCTGCTTGTAAACCAATCATTGGGAAAACAAACACGATTGGGTAGAAGCACCATGACAAAATAGTTAAAGTTCTTGCTTTACTTACAAGTCCTTGAACTGCTTTTGGCTGTTTGCTGATTGATGCACCAAGACCATTAACAAGATCCCATACGATATATACAAATGGAATCATTGCTAATACCCACCACATCCAACGATCACCGTACATTGAAGGATCAGTAATTACTTCACCTGGGTAACCTAAGATAACCATCACTGCAGCAGCTAAAGCTAATTTTGTACCTTTAGAATATGTTTCCTCTTTTGAGAGTCTCATCACTAAGACTAACTCTAAGAGTAATAGAGGCACAGTTAGTAACCAATCCACATAACGATAAGCGTCATTGAATTGAGCACCTGTTGCTTCAACAGAACCATTAACTAATGTGTAAGCATCATTGAAGCTTTCAAACATTCTTAGATAATGATAAAAAGCGATTAAACAAACTAACCCTGATAGGGATAGTGCCGTTTTGTATGCTGGAGCGACTTGAGAACGCTGAGCAAAAAAGAATACTGTTGCCGCACCAAATGTTGCAATTGCGAAAGACAGTGAGTTATAGACTAAATTATATCCGCCTACTTCCATAGAGATTCTCCATTTAAATAAATTGGTTCTTTGAGACTATCTTCATCTCACAAAAAACACAAAAACCCATAAACTTAAACGAATACCTCTCCACATGTATTTACTTAAATTTATAGACCTAAGTACCAAAATAACCTGATACGCTATATGGACTTTAAGAGTTTTTAAAGGTTCAAAAAAAAACCCTTGTTTCCAAGGGTTTTAAAATAGTGATTTAAACGCTTCTATTTACGAGCTTTCCAAATAGAATAAAGCACCCAGATGGCTACAAGACCTACAATACCTTCACCACCTAGTGAATTAATGTGCCCTGTTACAGTTTCAATAATCCTTGGTTCGCCAAAGAATGGAATTGCCGCACCACCCATGAGAATTTGCAGAACGATACCAAGTGCCAAGAGACTGATTACTGTCTCAGCAAGGGCTGCTGCCCAATTTCTTACTGTTTTTAAAATATCCATCTATTACTTCTCCTTATGTAGTAATAACTATAGAAATTACGTTTAAACTCTCTTCACTTTAAACATAATAAAACCTTACTCTTTTTAGGGAAAAATACAATATTTTGTGGAAAAAAATAGGTTGACAACTATATATTGATTATTTATATTAATAGGTTCCTATATTAAAAATCAAAAATATTAATCTTATAGTTATTCAACTGTTACAGATTTAGCTAAATTTCTTGGCTTGTCTACATCCGTTTTTTTAACCAATGCTACATGATAAGCTAACAACTGGACCGGAATGGTATGAACAATTGGAGACAGAATTCCAATATGTCGATGAGTTCTAATCACAGATAGCCCTTCCTCAGCATCAAAGGTGCTATCAGCATCAGCAAAAACAAACAACTCACCGCCTCTAGCTTTTACTTCTTGCATGTTAGATTTAACTTTTCCAAGTAATCTGTCATTTGGTGCTATGACAACTACAGGCAAGTTTTTATCAACCAGTGCTAAGGGGCCATGTTTTAATTCACCAGCAGGGTATGCTTCCGCATGAATATAAGAAATCTCTTTTAACTTTAAGGCGCCTTCAAGTGCTATAGGATAGTGAATACCCCTACCTAAGAAAAGGGCGTTATCTTTTCTTGCAAATTTTTTTGCCCATGCCTTAATCTGTGGTTCAAGATTCAGCGCTGTTTGAATATGTCCAGATAATTTTCTTAACTCATTGATAAATTCTAATTCTTTCGATTTAGAAATTTTTTTACTCTGTCTTCCAAAAAGAACTGCCAACACAAAAAGACTCACTAGTTGAGTTGTAAAAGCTTTTGTTGAAGCAACCCCAACCTCAACCCCAGCTCGAGTATAAAGTACATGATCAGATTGCCTTGCGATAGTACTTTCTTGAACATTACAAATAGCTAAAGATTTGCTATTGCCATTTTTTTTCGCTTGTTTTAATGCTTCAAATGTATCTAAGGTTTCACCCGACTGTGAAATTGTAATAACAAGTTGTTTTTTTGGCGTCACAACTTCTCGGTATCGATATTCACTTGCTATTTCAACATTAACAGGAATTCCTGCAATATTTTCAAACCAATATTTTGCCGTTAGTCCTGCATAGAAACTTGTTCCGGCAGCTAAAATAAGAACAGAATCAAATCTACTGGCATCAAATTTTTTTCCACCAATTAATTTTGGACTAATAATTTCATCATCAATAATTGATTCAATCGTATCAGCAACAGCAATTGGTTGTTCATAAATTTCTTTTTGCATAAAATGACTATATGGTCCAAGTTCCATCTGATTATTTTTTAGTTCACTGGAATGAATCTTACGATTAATTTTCTTTTTATTTTGATTAAAGAGTTGGTACCCATTCATGTTCAATATTCCAACATCACCGTCTTCTAAATAAATTACTTGATTAGTAACGGACAAGAGTGCAGATATATCAGATGCAATATAATTCTCTCCATCTGCTATCCCAATAATTAAGGGGCAGCCATTTCTTGCAACTATTATTTCTTCTGAGACTTTATCCGTTATAGCAACTGCATAAGCTCCTTCTAATTTGCTGCATGTTTTTATAACAGCATCAAATAAAGAAGACTTTCCTTTTTTAAAAAAATGAATTAAGTGTGCAATGACTTCTGTATCTGTTTCAGAATTGAATTTATACCCTTTGTCTTTTAAAAATTTACATAGCTTTGCATGATTTTCAATAATGCCATTGTGAACTACCACGATTTCATCATTTGAGATATGAGGGTGAGCATTTTTTTCATTCACTCCACCATGGGTCGCCCAACGGGTATGCCCTATGCCAATTGAGCCGCTTATTTTTTGCTGATTGACTTTCTGTTGAATGGTTGCAACTCTTCCTACTGATCGAACTCTTTTAATGCGACCCTTATTGATTACAGCGATGCCAGCAGAATCATAACCTCGATATTCTAATTTTTCTAGACCATCAACTAATATTGGAACAATGTTTTTATTTATAGCAACTCCACCAATAATTCCACACATAATTATTTTTTCTTGGGCCTTATCCAGTTATCAATATTTTTTTGCTCAACCCTTGAGAGGGTAAGTTTATTTTCTGGAGCATCTTCTGTGATTGTAGAACCAGCGCCAATCGTTGCTCCTTTTTTAATTATGACCGGAGCAATTAATTGTGTATCTGATCCAATAAAGACATTATCCTCAATTACCGTTTGGTGTTTATTGGCACCATCATAATTACAGGTAATTGTGCCAGCGCCAATATTTACATCTTTTCCTATTTGGGTGTCGCCAATATACGATAGATGATTTATTTTAGAATGGTCATCAACATTAGATTTTTTAAGCTCAACAAAGTTACCAATATTAATGTTATTTTTTAATGTTGTTTCAGGTCTGATTCTTGCATAGGGACCGATAGTACAATTATCACCGATCAGTGCATCATCAATATGATTAAATGCATTGAGGTTTGTATTTTCACCAATTTCTGATGCTTTAATAATGTTATATGGTCCGATTTTTGTATTTTTCTTTATATACACATTGCCCTCAAAAATACAGCCAACATCTATGGTGACATTTTCCTCGCATGTTAATGACCCTCTGATATCTATCCGATTTGGGTCAATAATTTTTACGCCTTGCTTAATTAACTGCGCAGCTTTTTCTTGCATATACATTCTCTCAAGTAGAATAAGCTCTTCCATTGAATTGATGCCCTGAATACTTGTTTCGGTATCCGCCTTTATGCCAACAATATCAACATTATCCTTATTAGCAAACTCTATGATATCAGTTAAATAATATTCTTTTTGTGCATTATTGTTGTCTAACTTTGTTAGCCATTTTTTTAAATGATTTGATTCAACACACATTATGCCTGTATTGATTTCAGTGATATTTTTTTGCTCGTTGTTGCAATCTTTTTCCTCGACAATTTTTATTATTTTTTGTTTGTTTTCATCCCGGACAATTCTCCCAAAACCAACGGGGTTACTTTTATCAAAAGTTACAAGTCCTATTCCTGTTTTTTTTGAAGCATCCGTAAGCTTAAGAAGAAGTTCTTTATTTATTAATGGTACGTCGCCATATAAAATTAAAGTAAATTGACTTGTGATTTCTTTAATCGCTTGAATTACAGCGTGACCTGTCCCGAGCTGTTCTTGTTGAATAACGAAATCAAGTTTTTCATTCAAAAAATAATTTTTTATTTCATCAGCTTTATAACCAATGATCGGGATGATCTTGTTCGGATTCAATTCTCTGGCTGTATTAACGACGCTTTCTAAAAAAGGTTGACCAATAAATTCTTGCATCACTTTTGGTTTAGAGGACTGCATACGAGTCCCTTTACCAGCTGCTAATATTACAATATCTAAATTCATAATTATGATGAGTATAAACAAAAAAAGCAGCCAAAAGCTGCTTTATTATATTAAGAATTTTTATTTCTTTTTTCGTAAACGCTGAATAGCTTGTATCTGGGCAACCGCCTCAGCTAACTCAGCTTGTGCTTTTGCGTAATCAATATCGCCTTTTTGTTTTGTTAATGCATCTTCAGCTTGCTTTTTCGCTTGATTCGCTTTTGCTTCATCAAGATCTGATCCTCTTACAGCAGTATCTGATAACACTGTGACTGAACCTGGCTGAACTTCCAGGATGCCACCTGAAACATAGACTAACTCCTCATCATTTTTACCTGATAATTTAATACGAACAGAACCCGGCTTGAGAGTTGTAATCATTGGAGCGTGATTAGGATATATACCTACTTCACCCATGGCTGATGGAGCAACAACAAATTCAGCCTCGCCTGAAAAGAGAGACTCTTCTGCACTTACTACATCTACTAAAACTTTACTCATAAGTTATAACCTAAAAATTAATTAAAGTTTTTTTGCTTTCGCAACGGCTTCATCGATACTTCCAACCATGTAAAATGCCTGTTCAGGCAAGTCGTCATATTCACCATCAACAATCGCTTTAAACCCTGTAATTGTTTCTTTTAGTGAAACATACTTACCTGGAGAGCCAGTAAAGACTTCTGCCACATGGAATGGTTGTGATAAGAATCTTTGAATTTTACGAGCCCTGTTCACAGCTAATTTATCTTCAGGTGATAATTCATCCATCCCAAGAATTGCAATAATATCTCTTAATTCTTTATATTTTTGAAGCGTTGCTTGAACTTTACGAGCCACTTGATAATGATCTTCACCAACGACTTGTGGATCTAGTTGTCTTGATGTTGAATCAAGTGGATCAACAGCTGGATAAATACCCAGAGATGCAATATCACGAGATAACACAACAGTAGAATCCAAATGCTGGAAGGTTGTTGCTGGAGATGGGTCAGTTAAGTCATCTGCAGGCACATAGACCGCTTGAATTGACGTAATAGATCCAGTTTTTGTGGATGTAATTCTCTCTTGAAGTCGACCCATTTCATCTGCTAGCGTTGGTTGATATCCAACCGCTGAAGGCATACGGCCTAGTAGAGCTGAAACCTCAGTACCAGCAAGAGTATAACGATAAATATTGTCAACAAAGAACAGAACGTCACGTCCTTCATCGCGGAATTTTTCCGCCATTGTTAATCCAGAAAGTGCAACTCTTAAACGGTTACCTGGAGGCTCATTCATCTGGCCAAACACCATAGCTACCTTAGACTCTTTCATATTATCTAGCTTAATAACACCAGCATCAGACATTTCATGATAGAAGTCGTTACCTTCACGCGTTCTTTCTCCAACACCAGCGAAAACTGATAGGCCGGAGTGTTGTTTTGCAATGTTGTTAATCAATTCCAACATATTCACTGTTTTACCTACACCAGCACCACCAAATAAACCAACCTTACCCCCTTTAGCAAACGGACAAATTAAGTCAATAACTTTAATTCCTGTTTCTAATAATTCAACAGATGGGGATAGCTCACTAAATTCTGGAGCTTTTTGATGAATAGAACGATGTTCTTTTGAATCAATTTTACCAACCTCATCAATTGGTCTTCCCAGAACATCCATGATACGACCCAATGTGCCTTCGCCAACAGGAACTTGAATTGGTGCGCCAGTTGAAGTAAATTGAGTGCCTCTAGCTAAACCATCTGTTGAACCCATCGCAATTGCTCGTACAATGCCATCACCAAGCTGTTGTTGAACCTCTAGCGTTAAACCTTCTTCAGCTGTTTTAGCATTTGCATCTTTGCTATCAATCTTTAAAGCATCAAAAACTTTTGGCATTGAATCTCTTGGAAATTCAACATCAACAACAGCTCCGATACACTGAACTACTTTTCCGATTTGTTTGGCACTCATTTTTTTTCCTTACTCATCTCAAAAAAATTAAAAAATTAAGAAACTGCGGCTGCTCCACCCACGATTTCTGATATCTCTTTCGTAATTGCTGCCTGACGTGCTTTGTTATAAACAAGCGTCAGTTCATCAATCACATTAACTGCGTTATCTGAGGCAGCTTTCATTGCAACCATACGTGCTGATTGCTCTGATGCCATATTCTCTGCAACTGCATGATAGATCATTGATTCGATATATCTCTTCAATAGCTCCTCTATAACAGCATCAGCAGTAGGTTCATAAATATAATCCCATGGACCTTCAGGTGCACCAATTTTGTCACCATTCAGTGGCAAGATTTGATCCATGATTGGCTCTTGCTTCATGGTATTAATGAATTTTGTAAAACAGATATAAAGTTGATCAATTTCACCATTAATATATGAATCCAACATCACCTTAATACTGCCAATTAAATCGTTCAAATGTGGCGTATCGCCAAGACCTGTTATATTCGACTTCACATCTGCGCCGATACGATTCATGAAGCTAAAGCCTTTAGTCCCAATTGCTGCGATTTGAACTTTTTTTCCTTCCTTTTCCCAGCTTTTGATTTGGTTTAACGATGTTCTTAAAACGTTAGTGTTTAACCCACCACACAAGCCTTTGTCTGATGTAACAACAATAAGACCAACATTCTTCACTTTATCTCTTGAAACTAAAAAAGGATGTTTAGATTCAGACTGAGCATAAGAAAGATGTGCTGCTACATTTCTAATTTTTTCTGCATAAGGTCTTGCAGCAGCCATACGATCCTGAGCTTTACGCATTTTTGATGCAGCTACCATTTCCATCGCCTTAGTGATTTTTTTGGTATTTTCTACACTCTTAATTTTTGTTCGTATTTCTTTACTACCAGCCATAAATTTTCCAAATATTAATATTTGCTAGAAGATTTAAAATCTTCAATAGCTTTAACTAAATCTTTTTCATCTTTTTCAGATAGGTCAAGATTTTTCTCAATACTCTCCATTACCTTTTTATGTTTAGAAGCTATAAAGCCATGCAAGTCTGATTCACATGTAAGAATTTTCTCTACTGGCACATCGTCAAAATAGCCGTTATTGGCGGCATATAAAGTTACTGCCATTTTAGAAACACTTAAAGGACTGTACTGTGCTTGTTTCATTAATTCGGTAAACATTCTTCCTCGATCTAACTGTTTTCTTGTAGCTTCATCAAGATCAGATGCAAACTGAGCGAATGCTGCTAATTCACGGTATTGAGCCAAAGCTAATCGCACACCACCACCAAGCTTTTTAATTACTTTAGTCTGGGCAGCGCCACCAACTCGAGACACTGAGATACCGGCGTTAATAGCTGGTCGGATACCCGCATTAAACAAATCAGATTCTAAGAAGATCTGACCATCTGTAATAGAAATAACGTTTGTTGGAACGAAAGCTGACACGTCACCAGCCGCAGTTTCAATAACAGGAAGCGCAGTTAATGAACCGGTTTTACCTTTCACTTTACCCTTAGTAAAGTTTTCAACATATTCTTCATTTACTCGAGCAGCTCTTTCTAATAAACGTGAATGAATATAAAACACGTCACCAGGATAAGCTTCACGACCTGGAGGTCTTCTTAAAAGTAATGAGATTTGACGATAAGCAACAGCTTGTTTACTCAAGTCATCATAAATTATTAATGCGTCTTCTCCACGATCTCTAAAATATTCACCCATGGTACAACCAGCGTATGGAGCCAAAAATTGTAGTGCAGCTGAATCAGATGCTGATGCAACCACAACAGTGGTGTATTCCATTGCACCGGTTTCTTCAAGTTTTCTAACCACGTTAGCAATGGTTGAAGCTTTTTGGCCAATTGCAACATAAATACAGGTCATGTTTTGACCTCTTTGGTTAATAATAGCATCCACAGCTACGGCTGTTTTACCAGTTTGTCTGTCGCCAATAATTAATTCTCTCTGACCTCGACCAATCGGAACCATAGAGTCAACTGACTTAAGTCCAGTTTGAACTGGTTGAGAAACAGACTTTCTAGCAATAACACCAGGAGCAACTTTTTCAATTTTGTCTGTTAATTTTGATTTGATCGGACCTTTGCCATCTAATGGGTTACCCAAAGCATCAACAACACGACCAACCAATTCAGGGCCAACAGGAACCTCTAAAATCTTACCCGTACATTTACACGTATCACCTTCAGAAATGTGTTCGTAATCACCAAGCACAACAGCACCTACAGAGTCTCTTTCCAGGTTAAGAGCCATGCCGTAAGTATTGCCAGGGAACTCAATCATTTCTCCAGACATAACATTTGATAAACCATGTATACGCACAATACCGTCTGTAACTGATACAACGGTACCCTGAGTACGGGCCTCTGACGAAGATTTGAAATCTTTGATCCGACTTTTAATCAGTTCACTAATTTCTGAGGTTGATAATTGCATTATTTTCTCCTGGGTAATTACGCTTTCATTGAGAAAGCTAAACTTTCAAGTTGTCCTTTGACTGAAGCATCTATGACAGTGTCACCAACAGTGATTACACTGCCACCCAAAATAGATTGATCTATTTCAACTGTTGCTTCAATTTTTTTATTTAATTTCTTTTCTAAGTTTTTAATTATTTCGTCTGTTTCTTTTTTTGTAATCTTAGTTGCAACTACAATATTCGCCGTAACAGATCCTTCTTCATTTGCTTTTAAATTTTCAAACGCCTCACTGATGAAGGGTAAAATCAATAGGCGTTTGTTTTCGATGAGAAGTTTTACAAAATTTTCACCTTCCTTATTGATATTTTTTTTACAAATATCAAGGATTAATTTTTCTTTATCTGTATCCAGTAACTTTGAATCATTAATTACAGGCTTTACAGCTTCATCTTCAACAACATGAGATAGTAAACTCAGAGTGTCAGACCATGCTTGTAAATGGTTTTGTTCTTTTGCAAGATCAAAAACTGCTTGTGCATAAGGTCTAGCTATTGTTGAAATTTCAGCCATATATTCTTATAGTTCCTTAGAAAGTTTTGTTAACATCGCGCTATGAGCTTTTGCATCAATTTCTTTTTCAAGAATTTTTTGTGCTCCCTCAATTGCTAGGGATGCCACTTGTGATCTGAGCTCTTCTTTTGCTTTATTAACTTCTTGATCAATTTCGGATTTCGCATTTGCAATAATACGATCTGCATCTGTTTTCGCATTTTGCTTTGCCTCTTCAATAATTTCACTTGCTCTTTTTTCCGCTTGCGAAACTATTTCAGATGACTTCTCTTTTGCTCCATCCAAAACTTCTGTGGTCTTTTTCTCAGCCAATTCTAGAGAGGCTTTGCCTTCCCTGGCTGCTGCTAGACCATCAGCAATTTCTTTTTGTCTATTTTCAATTGCGTTTAAGAGCGGTGGCCAAACAAATTTAACTGTAAACCAGATTAAAATTGCAAAGGTTAGTGCTTGCGCAATTAAAGTAAAATGGATGTTCATTTGATCTCCAGATTAAAAACTTAAATTAAACGCCAGGTGTAACACCCATTGTTAAAGGATTAGCAAAAGCAAACATCATCACAATACCAACCGCAATAATAAATGAGGCATCAATCAAACCTAATAATAAAAATACTTTTGTTTGTAATTGTGAAATCATTTCAGGCTGTCTAGCAGCACCGTCTAAGAAACTAGCACACATAATACCGATACCGATACAAGCACCAAGCGCTCCAAGGCCAACCATAAGTCCTAGACCAATAGCTGTATAAGATTGAACTGTTGCTAAAAATTGTAAAGCTTCCATTTAAATTCCCTTCAAAAAATTAGTGGCCCTCATGAGCCATGGATAAATATACTACTGTGAGCATCATGAATACATATGCTTGAAGCGTTACAATCAGGATATGGAATATAGCCCAACCAGCACCCAACAATACACTTCCTGCAGTACCCACTACTCCAGAAAAACCTGCAAGCATGGCGATCAATAAAAAGATCACCTCACCTGCATACATGTTTCCAAATAACCGTAACGAATGTGATAACGGTTTAGAAACATATTCAATTAAATTAAAAATAAAATTTGCTGGCCAAACAAATGGATTTGATCCAAATGGTGCACAGAACAGCTCATGTACCCAGCCACCTAGGCCTTTTACTTTGATGCCAAAGAAAATCATCAAGAACCAAACACCTAAGGCCAAAGCAAATGTAGTATTGACATCAGCTGTTGGGACGTTTCTCCATTCATGAATACCAAACCATCCTAAAATGGTGGCCATGATATCGATAGGCAAAAAGTCCATCGCATTCATCATAAATACCCATAAAAATACGGTCATCGCAGCTGGTGCAACAAAGCTGTGACGGTCACCATGAAAGGTTGCTTTTACCTGGTTATCAATGAAAGTAAAGATGAGCTCAACGAATGCTTGTGTTTTTGTTGGAACATCAGATGTTGCTTTTCTAGCGAACCACCAGATGAATCCCATGGTTAATACGCCGAGGATGATAGACACAACAACAGAGTCTAAATTAAGTGTCCAGAAAGGCGAATCACCAATTTTTAATTCATTAAATGCTAAATGATGACCTATGTATTCATTTGGTGAACTATAGGAGTCTGCCATATTTATTTCTCAATTAATTTTTATCTAACTTTGATATTGCCAATCCTGACATCAGTGCAGATATCGCTAAACCTAACACCAATCCAAAAGGCTGTATATCATCATAAAATTTAAATGCTGCCCATAACGTTAAAATTATGAACAACAATTTAACCAATTCAGCTTTTATCAAGTTAACCACAACTGCTGATGCTGGCTGGCCTTCAATGGTTGTTTTTGCAATGGGGAAGGCCAATAAAAAACCCCCAATGACTGATCCAAAACCAATCAAGAGTGACATACCAAGCGCCATTGAATAATTTATGACTAGCAAAATAAACAAAATGGAAGCCACAATAAATTGACGTAATACCATTTTTTTTATCTGTTGAGGTAAGCCTCCGAGTTTTGCAGTGAATATATCTAAATTCATAATCTCACTGAAAACGTTCCTTACAAAAACACTGAATTTTGAATGGAAATTAAAGACAAGTCAAGGCTTTATGATTGATTTAATTTTAGTTTATTTAACAGAATATCTAATTCATCTAAATTACGATATTTAATTTTTATTAAACCTGAATTATTATTTCTATTCTCAATCATTACGGGAAAACCTAATTTATCTGTAATTTCTTTTTGTAGTATCTGAATGTCGCTATTTTTATTGTTATCTTTAATTAATTTTTTGTTTTTTATATTTGTTATTCCTAATTGGATTAAATCCTCAACTTTACGAACCGATAACTTTTCGTTAATTATTTTTTGACAAACCATATTTTGCTGATCAGTCGATAAAGGAATCAATGCTCTTGCATGACCCATATCTATATCGCCTGAAATTAATTTTTCTTTCACAAAATCAGTTAATTGGAGCAACCTAAGTAAATTAGTTATTGCAGATCTTGACTTTCCAACTGCATCTGAAGCTTCTTCATGAGTCATTCCAAACTCATCAATCATTTTTTTTATGCCCTCAGCTTCTTCAATTGATGACAAATCAACCCTTTGCATATTTTCAATTAAGGCAATGACAGAAGCAGTTCGATCGTTAATTTCTCTTACAATCACTGGAATGGTTTCTAACTTCGCTAATTTTGCTGCTCGCCATCTTCTTTCACCCGCAATAATTTCAAAATTATTTTCCGATTTACGAACAATAATTGGCTGCATTAGACCTTGCTCGATTATTGAATCAGCTAATTCTTGAAGGGATTCTTCATCAAATCGTTTTCTTGGCTGATATTGCCCAGGGTTTAACTGATCAACAGAAATATTTTCGATCATTTCTCCTTTTAATGGTTTTTCTTGAACCTGATCTTCTTCAATTTCTGATTCAAATAGGGCGCTTAAGCCTCTACCCAATCTTTTCTCTTTTGACATAATTAAACCCTTCCTTCTTTCTCAATAATTTCATCAGCTAACTCCAAGTATGCCTTCGCTCCTTTAGATCGCTTATCAAACTGTATCGCAGATTGTCCGTGACTTGGTGCTTCAGCAATCCTGACGTTTCGCGGAACAATTGTTTTATAGACTTTGTTTGGAAAATAAGCAGACAACTGATCTGATACCTCTTTGGTTAATTTATTACGTCGATCATAAATTGTCCTTATCAAACCTTCTATTTGGATTTCTGTATTGATTTGTTTTTTTATTTTTTTAATCGTGTTAATCAAATCAGTTAATCCCTCGAGAGCAAAATATTCACATTGCATTGGAATTAAAACAGAATGTGCAGCAGTTAAAGCATTTATTGTGATTAAGCCCAATGATGGAGGGCAATCTAACAAAATATAATCATATTTATTTTTTTGGTGAAGCTTTTTCTTCAACATTGATTCACGATGTTTTACGTTTACCAACTCTAATTCAGCAGCGGCTAGGTTTTGGTTTGCAGGAATGACGTCATAAAATTTACTTTTTAAAATTACTTTTTTTACCTCTTCATCGATAACTAATAAATCATAAACAGTTTTTGTTTGTTTGTTTTTTTCAAAGCCTGAAGATGAGGTGGCATTCCCTTGAGGATCCAAATCCACTAACAAGACTTTTTTTCCTTTGATTCCCAATGCTGCTGATAAATTTACTGCGGTAGTTGTTTTACCAACCCCGCCCTTTTGATTGGATATTGCCACAATTTTTGTCATGAATTTTTAATCTCAATTATTTTTCTTGTTCCCTGTAAAAAAGGGACCATGACATCGTAATTCACAAATGGTAAGTTCAAATCATCTAATTCGTTCATGACATCAGGTCCTTTCATTGCAATAAATTTCCCATTAACTTTAATTAAATGCTTTGTTAGTTTAATCATTTTTTTTATTTCAGCAAAAGCTCGTGAAATTATGATATCAAATTGCTCAGTTACTTTGTATTCTTCAACTTTTATGTGCACAGCCATGACATTTTTGAGATTTAATTTACCAATCATCTCTTGTAAAAAACTTATTTTTTTTGAAACTCCATCCACCAACACAAATGATTTGTCAGGGTTGAAAAGAGCCAAAATTAATCCAGGAAAACCTGCGCCTGTGCCAACATCCAAAATTCGTTGTGAATTTTGAATAAACCCATTGACACTTAAACTATCAAAAAAATGCTTTGTAATGATTTCACTATCTTCATTAATAGCTGTTAAGTTATACACCTTATTCCATTTTTTTAAGGTTGCTAAATAAATCTCTAATTTTTCAATTAATAAGAAATCGTTTTCATACCCAAGCTCATTAAGTCCTTCTACGATTAAAGAGTTCAACCTAAGCCTTTAATTTCTTATTTTTAAGTAAATTATTTTTTTTCAAATACACCACGATGAGAGCAATATTGGCTGGTGTAATGCCAGATATTTGACTTGCTTGTCTAATATTTTCTGGTTTAACTTGTTCTAATTTTTGTATTGCTTCATTACTTAAACCATTGATTTCATTGTAATTTATCTCTTTTGAAATATTTAGATCATACTGCGACTGTATTTTCAGTATTTCTTCTTTTTGTCTATTGATGTAGCCAGAATATTTTGCAGTAATTTCAACCTGCAAAATCACTTCTAGTGAAAACTCATTGCTCTTTTGCAAACTATCTAAGAGATGATTGACTTCAACACTTGGTCGCTTAATTAAATCAAATGCCGAATATTCTCTTTCTAATTTTTTACCAAACAATCGTAATTGTTCTTCATCAGATAAATCTGATGGTTTTATCACCAGCTTAGATAAAAAATGATTACATTCATCTATCTTACTGTTTTTATTTATTAATTCTTGATATTGCTGATCATTCACCACCCCTAATTTATGCCCAATTGCTGTTAATCTAATATCAGCATTATCCTCTCTTAGAAGTAAACGATATTCGGCTCGGCTTGTAAACATACGATAAGGTTCTGTAACTCCGCGTGTAGTCAAGTCATCAATAAGTACTCCAATGTATGCCTCCTCTCTTGTCGGACACCAAGCCTCTTTTTGATCAATGCTCAAAGCAGCATTAATGCCTGCCAACAAACCTTGAGCAGCCGCCTCTTCATAACCCGTCGTTCCATTAATTTGTCCAGCAAAATATAAACCTGAGATATTTTTGGTTTCTAACGATTTATATAAATTTCTTGGATCAAAATAATCATACTCTATGGCATATCCTGGGCGAAGAATGAAGGCATTCTCAAGTCCTTTAATTGATCTAACTAATTCATACTGAACATCAAATGGCAGGCTAGTGGAGATCCCATTGGGATATACTTCATGCGTATTTAAACCTTCTGGTTCTAAAAAAATTTGATGCGATTCTTTATCAGCAAATCGATGTATCTTATCTTCAATAGATGGACAGTACCGCGGTCCCACTCCTTCAATAACCCCTGTATACATTGGCGATCGATCTAAACCATTACGAATAATATTATGTGTTTTGTCATTGGTATGCGTAATCCAACAGGATATTTGATTGGGGTATTTAACTTCATTATCTACTTTTGAAAAATATGGTATAGGCTTATCTCCCGGTTGCTCATCCATCACGCTGTAATCAATTGATCGTCCATCAATTCTAGGAGGCGTCCCTGTTTTAAGCCTGCCGATGGGTAAATTTAAGGATCTAAGGCGGGATGCTAAACTTTTTGCTGACGGATCTCCTGCTCTTCCAGCCTCATAATTATCTAAACCGATGTGAACGACCCCCTGAAGAAAAGTTCCGGCAGTCAATATTATTTTTGAAGCATTAAAAACAATACCTGATTCCGTCACAACTCCAGTCACTGCATCGTCTTTTATACTAATATCATCTACAGGTTGCTGAAAAATCCATAAGTTTTCTTGATTTTCCAAAAAAGATCTTACAGCTGAACGATACAAAACACGATCGGCTTGTGCTCTTGTTGCCCTTACTGCAGGCCCTTTGCTTGCATTAAGAGTTCTAAAATGAATGCCTGCTCTGTCAGAAGCTTTACCCATAATACCGCCCAACGCATCAACTTCTTTGACCAGGTGACCTTTGCCAATCCCACCTATAGAAGGGTTGCATGACATTTGACCTAGAGTTTCAAGATTATGGGTAATCAGTAAAGTTTTTTTTCCCATGCGTGCGGAAGCTAAGCACGCTTCTGTACCAGCATGTCCGCCGCCAATGACAATTACATCAAACTGATTAGGAAAATTCATGTAGTTTTAATTTAAAAAATAATATATTTGGCAATTTTACTGTAAAAAGTTTCTAAATAGTGATGTTTCACGTGAAACAAAATAATAAAAGATAAATTAATGTTTCACGTGAAACATTATTTACCAATACAAAAACGGCTAAATATTTCACCTAGCAGATCTTCTGTTGAAAATTCACCGGTAATGGAAGACATTTCTTTTTGAGCTAAAAATAATTCTTCTGCAACCAGCTCAGGCTGCTCTATCGTTTCTAGAGCTTTCTTTAGGTAATTATTAATTTGTTTCAAGGCATCTAAATGTCTTTGTCTTGATGAAAATAATTGTTCATTTGTATCAAAGCTTTCTAAACCGAATGACTTTAATATTTCATTTTCTAACAAATCTATACCCAAATTAAATTTAGCTGATGCATAAACCAATGGATTATTTTCATAATGAGTAACTTTTGCTTTTTTAGAGGATAAATCAATCTTATTCACAACCCAGATTATATTCATATCATGAGAGAAAATATTGTGATTTAAATAGTCTTTTATTTCCGACTCATCATCTAACATAACAATTACAAGAGCAGATCTTTCGATAGTTGCCCTAGTTTTTTCTATTCCTGCTTTTTCAACAACATCAGTAGTTTCTCGAATGCCTGCAGTATCCACAAATTTTATTGGGATACCATTTAAATTTATAGATGCTCTCACAGGGTCCCTGGTTGTCCCAGGAATATCGGTAACAATAGCCACCTCTTCTTTTGAAAACAGATTAATTAAAGTTGATTTACCAACATTAGGCTTTCCAACAAAACAAACTTGAAATCCATCTTGGATAATTTGTCCTTTAACAGCAATTTGATTTAGGTCTATAATGGATTGTCTAATAGATTCGATTTTTGCTTTTATTTGTCCTTTTTCAATAAAATCTATCTCTTCTTCAGGAAAATCTAAACAAGCCTCAATATACATGCGAATATCAATTAACTCTTTCAGTAAATTATTGATTTTTAAGGAAAAATCTCCTTTTAATGAATTTGCTGCATTAATCACCGCACTTTTGGTCGAGGCATTAATGATATCTGAAACAGCTTCTGCTTGCGTCAAATCAAGTTTGTTATTAACGAATGCTCGAAAAGTAAACTCTCCAGGCTTAGCCATTCGAGCACCCAAGCTTAAAACTTCTTCAAGGAGAGTTTGTAACAAAGCAGGACCGCCATGAAGCTGAAACTCAACCACATCCTCGCCTGTGAACGATTTTGGAGATTTAAAGCCTAACAACAAGCCTTTATCTAGTAATTGTCCATCTTTTAATAAAAAGGAAGAAAATACAGCCCGATGAGATTCTATTGTTTTAACTTGGGTAATTTTTTGGGCTATAGAAAAGGCATCAGGTCCTGAAATTCTTATAACACCGACACCACCCATCCCCGCAGCAGTGGCAATAGCGGTAATGGTCCCGTCATCATTAAGAAATGATGAGTTAACCATTTCCTTTCTTTTTCAGTGCATTGGCATGTATCTGTTTATTCACATACCATTGTTGCATCATTGATAAAACATTATTGACAAACCAATAAAGAACTAAACCGGCCGGGAAGAAGAAAAAGAAAATACTAAAAACAATCGGCATCATCATCATTAATCGTGCCTGTGTTGGGTCTGTTGGTTTTGGGTTTAGTTTTTGCTGTAAAAACATAGAAGCCGCCATCAGTATAGGCAGAATATATAAAGGGTCCTTGACGGATAAATCTGTAATCCAACCAAAAAATGGAGCTTGTCTTAATTCAACAGCGCCTAATAAAACCCAATATAAGGCAATGAAAACCGGAATTTGAATTAAAATCGGCAGACAACCCCCCAATGGATTAATTTTTTCTGTTTTATACAGCTCCATCATGGCTTGTTGCATTTTTTGTTTATCGTCACCAAACTTTTCTTTCATGCTTTGAAGTCTTGGTGCCACTTCTTTTAACTGTGCCATTGATCTATAGCTTGAAGCTGATAGGGGGTAAAAGAAAATTTTTATTACTAAAGTAAGTAAAATAATTGATACGCCCCAATTGTGAACAATTTTTTGTATTCCTGATAATAACGAAAATAATGGGGAGGCAATAAAGGTTAACCACCCATAATCAACTGTATATTCCATTCCGGGTGCAGCTTTAAGTAATTGTTTTTTTAATTGTGGGCCTGAATATAGAACTGAGCTTACTTCAGCGCTTGATCCTGGCTCAACAGTTGATAATTTTGCTCTAACGCCCGCAGAAGAGATACCATCAGTTAAGCGTTTTGTGTAAAACTGTCTTGGTGAATCACCAGGTATTATCCACGCACTCGCAAAATATCTTTGAATAATTCCAATCCATCCATCATTAGAGTTCAGACTAAATGGCTTCTGATTATCAATGTCATCAAAATCAATTTTTTTGAATTTATTTGCATCATTAAAATACGAGACTCCTGTGAAAGTCGGCATCATACCTGACGTTTCTGCAGACTTGTGATCATGTAATAGTTGATAATAAATTTGGGGTTGAACAGCTAAATCACTTTTATTTGTAATCGATGTAATAAGCTTGATTTGATAATTATCGTTTGAAAAAACATAAGATTTAACAACCTTAATATCATCATTTTCAAAAGTTAATGGAACAACCAAGTCTTGATCAGATGATTCATAATTTGATTGTTCTGATTTAAAAACATCTTTATGTGAAGGTAAGTTTTTACCAATCAAACCACTCTGCGCAATATACAAAAGCGGGTTCATTTCATCGGTAAAAATTTCATATAAACCATCTTTGTTATCGTTTTGAAAGTTCACTAATTTTAATTTTCTGACATCCCCTCCAACCGTATTTATTTCGGCTTCGTATAGAGATGTTTTAACAAATATTTTTTGTTCACTATTTAATTGATAAGCTGGACTGTCCATAGCACTTGAATCGTAATCGCCTGATTGGGTTTCTGCTAACTCAGCATTATTAAGAGCTAATTCATTCTGTAATTGTTTTTGTTGCCATGAATCCCATAACAACAGTAACGCGAATGAAAAAACAACAAAAAGTATTAAACGTTTAGTTTCCATAATTTCCTATCTGAGTCTATGGTAAAGGGTCATGCCCGCCTCGGTTCCATGGGTGGCATTTTAAAATGCGCTTTATAGCTAAAAACAAAGCGTAAAAAATATTATGTTTATTTAAAGCCTCAATTGTATATTCAGAACAGGTGGGCGTAAACCTACATGATGAAATAAAAAAAGGACTGATTAATTTTTGATAAAGCTTGACAATAAAAATAAGAATACTATTTAGCATATTGATCTAAAAAGTCATGAATATCTTTTGTTACAGTTAAAAAATCATTATTGGTAAAATGTTTTTTTACTTGGATCACAATATCAAATTTTTTTGAAGTCTCATTACTTCTAAATATTGAACGAATGACACGCTTCATGTAATTCCTACAAACAGCTTTTTTGTTAATTTTTTTGCTGACAATTAGACCAAAACGGTTAAATTGCAATTGATTCGGTTTATGATAAATGTTTAGGAAAACACCGTTAAAACGCTTCTTTAAAACAAAAACGGATGAAAAATCATCCGCATTAGTTAATCTGGTAAGCGAGCTTACGATCAAAGATTAAAGACCTAGACGAGCTCTTCCTTTAGCTCTTCGTGAAGCAATCACAGATCTTCCGCCCTTAGTCTTCATCCTAACCAAAAAGCCATGTGTTCTAGCTCTTTTAACTTTTGATGGCTGATAAGTACGTTTCATAATTTGTATTCCAATTAAATTAAATTTTGATCGCGAAATATACCCAAAAAACAGCTAAAAGTCAATTTAATTAATTTTAAAATTTAAAGATTACCTGTGGATAACTTTTATTAATTCCGTTATGATCTTAGTCCGAGATTAATTAAAAAACT